>CAWGFS010000006.1:0-245864 GCA_963821915.1 uncultured Verrucomicrobiae bacterium | reverse complement strand
CTCGAAGCCGGCGGGATCGCCAACCCGGACGAAAACCGGATGGTCGGTCACTACTGGCTACGCAATCCGCAGCTCGCGCCTAACGATGAGCTGCGCGCGGATATCGAGGAGACCAACGCGCGCATCCAGAAATTCGCCTCGGATGTGCACGTTGGCCGGATCGCGGCGCCGAGCGGCAGGCCTTTCGAGCACCTTCTGCTCATCGGGATCGGTGGTTCGGCGCTCGGGCCGCAATTCATCGCGGACGCACTCGGGTCGTCACGGGATCAGATGGACGTCTTCTTCTTCGATAACACCGACCCGGACGGTTTCGACCGCGTTTTGGGCAAGATCGGGACTGGACTCGATCACACGCTCGTCGTCGTGATTTCGAAATCCGGCGGAACCAAGGAAACGCGCAACGGAATGCTCGAAGCGAAAGCGCGCTTTGATCAAGGCGGGACTGGATTTTGGAAAGCATGCGGTCGCGGTCACGGGTGCGGGCAGCGAGCTGGATCAGTACGCGGAGACCAACGGCTGGCTGGCGCGATTTCCGATGTTCGACTGGATCGGCGGTCGCACTTCGGTGATGAGTGCGGTCGGTCTTGTGCCCGCAGCGCTGCAAGGCCTCGACACGGAGGGTCTTCTCGCCGGCGCGGCGGCGATGGACGCGCACACGCGTGACCCGAGCGCGACAAGAACGCAGCGATGCTGCTTGCCTTGATGTGGTTCTATGCCGGCGACGGCCAGGGAAAGAAGGACATGGTCATCCTGCCCTACAAGGATCGGCTCGCGCTCTTCAGCAAATACCTGCAGCAGCTCGTCATGGAGTCGTTAGGCAAAGAAAAGGATCTCGACGGCAACGTGGTTCACCAGGGCATCGCGGTTTACGGCAACAAGGGCTCGACCGACCAGCACGCCTACGTGCAGCAATTGCGTGACGGAGTGCCGAATTTTTTCGTGACCTTCATCGAGGTGCAGAAGGATCGCGTAGCGGAAAAATTCGAGGTCGAGGAAGGCGTGACGAGCGGAGATTATCTGCAGGGATTCCTGCGCGGCACCCGCGCGGCGCTCTACGAGGGCGAGCGCGATTCCATCACGCTCAGCATTCCGCAGGTCGACGCATTTCACGTCGGCGCGCTGATCGCACTCTACGAACGCGCGGTTGGGTTTTACGGCTCGCTCGTGCACGTCAACGCCTACCATCAGCCTGGGGTGGAAGCGGGGAAAAAAGCGGCCACGCGAATTCTGCAATTGCAGCCCAGGGTGCTGGCTCAACTTTCAGCCTCCGGCAAAACTGCCGAGGCGATTGCGCACGCGATCGACGCCGATCCGGAAGAAGTCTACCACGTGCTGCGACACCTGGCGGCCAACGAGGCGTCGATTGAAACCAAACGGCGATGAGCCGGGAACCGAAGAATTTTCGCGGATCAAGTAGCGCTCTTCGTCTCATCGCCTAGATTCGCTCCGCCGGCGCAGGGCGACGCGCGGCTCTCCCAACGTGCAAGCTGAGCCAAACATATCGTGGACGGAGTTGACGAAATTCGTCGGCCAACTGAACCACGATCTGCGCAATCATCTCAACGCGATCGAGCTGCAGGCCGCTTGCTTGAGCGAGATCGTCCGAGAGCCTGAAGCCGGTAGTGAGATCAAACGACTGCGCGAGATGACGGGGGATTTGTGCGCCCACTTGCACCGACTTTCCGCGTCGCTGGCCGGAATCCAGCCCAACCCGATGCGTTATCTCGCGGCGGAATTTGTCGAGGATCTGCGGGCCAAGCTGGCGCTCGAAGAGCCGGAGCTGGCGGCAGAAGTGGAGTGGAAGAGTTCGTTAGGCGAGGAAGCTCTTGAGATCGATCCGCATCTTCTGCAAGAGGCATTCCTCGAGCTGTTTTGCAACGCCGCCGCGCATGAGCGTGGAGAGGGCGCCCTCGTTTTCGAATCACGCCGCGAGGGTGAATCGATCGAATTTATCCTGCGCGAACCAAAGACAAAGTTCGATGGCGGAAACGGAAAATTGGGGCGGACGTCCGCTCCGCCAGATTCGAAGCGGGCATTATGGTCTTGGCCTCTTTCGGGCGCGCAGTATTTTTGAGGCGCACCATGGCACGCTCCGCGCTCAATTTGATCCAGCCGCCTCGATCCCTGGTCACGACCGTCTCGCTGCCCATCCTCGTGGCTTAAGCCGGTAGCGGGCCACCGCTGCAGCCGGAACCTTTGATGACCACCGAAAACCGACGCATTCTCATCATCGACGACGAGCGCCCGATCCTGATGACGCTCGAGGCATTGTTAGGCCGGCACGGTTACCATCCGGAGATGGCGGCCAACGCCTCCACCGGAATGCGTTTGCTCCAGAGCAAACCGCCTGCGCTCGTCCTGCTCGACCTGCAACTGCCGGACGCGGATGGCCTGCAAATGCTCGAACAAATCAAGGTCGACCATCCGGACACGCAGGTGATCATTCTGACGGCGCACGATTCGTTGAACAACGCGATCGAGTCGATCAAGCGCGGCGCATATCATTTTATCAGCAAACCGTACGCGCCGGAGGAGCTGCTCAGCCTGGTCGAGAAGGCGTTGGAAAAACAGGCGCTCCTGCGGGAGACGATTGAGCTGCGCCAAACGGCGCAACATTTGAAGCAGCGCCTGGCGCAAGCGGAGACGCGGCTTGCGCCGGTTTTCAAGAGCAAGGTGATGCAGCAAATCGACGATCTGATCACGGCGATGGCGCCTTCCGAGGCCAACGTGCTCATCACCGGGGAGAGCGGCGTCGGCAAGGAAGTGATCGCCAACGTGATTCACAACCGGAGCCGGCGAGCGGAGAAGCCGATGGTGAAACTGAATTGCGCGGCGTTTCCGCAAACGATGATCGAAGGCGAACTGTTTGGCTACATGAAGGGCGCCTTCACCGGGGCGACGAACGACTTCCGCGGGATGATCGCGGAAGCGGAAGGCAGCACGCTTTTCCTCGACGAGATTTCCGAGATGCCGGCGGAATTGCAGACGCGTTTTTTGCGCGTCCTGCAGGAGCGGGAATTTCGCCCGTTAGGCAGCACAAAGACACTGAAAGCCGATTTCCGGGTCGTCGCGGCGACCAATCGCCCGGTCCACCAGGCGCTGGCCGAGAACCGCCTCCGCTCCGATCTTTATTATCGGCTCAATACTTTCCAGATCGAATTGCCGCCGCTGCGAGAGCGGAAAGAGGACATCCCGCCGCTGGTCGCCACGTTTGTGAAAAGTTTCGCGCAGCAACTTGGGAAAGCCGGAACCGACGATTTCGCCGGAAGCGTTTCAGAAGCTGCTCGACTACGGCTGGCCGGGAAATGTGCGCGAATTGCAAAACGCGATGGAATACGCCGTCGTCCTCGCGCGCCAGGACCAGATCACGGTGAAGGAATTGCCGGCTGAAGTGCAGCTGCCGGTCGCCCTGCAAAAAACCGAGCGCGCCGCCCAGACAAACAAACGGCCCGGCGCGCAGCCTGTACGACATGGAGCGCAACGCGATTCTCGACGCGCTCGCCCAATGCCACGGGAACAAGAAGAAAGCGGCCGAGTTGCTCGGCATCCAGCGGCCCACGCTTTACAACAAAATGAGGCGCTACGAAATCCAGTTGTAGGGCAGACGCTAAGCCTGTCCCCGACTCGAAACCTGGCAGCAAACGCCTGCCCGAAAATTTTCGAAATCCGAAAGAAGCGTCGAACTCTCGAACCGAAAGTCAGTCCTTTCGAATTTCGTTTCTTCTTATCTCGATCTTTCGATCGTTTCGGATTTCGAGATTTGGATCTTCTAGACGCAGTGTCCGACCATCAGGAAAAAGTTCTGGCGCACGCTCGGCGTGAGTTGGGGTCCGCGCCCGGCGCTGAGTCGCCGCATCTGCTGCCGCTTTACCAGAAGTTTCTCAAGATCGAAAATCATCGCCTGCGATTGCGCCATCAGGCGGGTGGCGGCGGGCGTGAGGTGTGCGCGAGCCGCGCGTCGCTCATCGACGTTCTCCTGCGTCATATTTTTTCGGCGGCGGTTATTTCCGCGAAGGAGAAGAATGGATCCACGATCATTCCCATCAGCCTCGTGGCGCTGGGCGGCTACGGACGCGGAGAACTCAACCCGGGGAGCGACGTCGATGTCATGTTTCTTCATCCGCACCTCGGCAAAGGCGTGCCGCAGTCGCTCCAGCATACCGTCGAGCGGGTTCTCTATTTTCTTTGGGACATTGGTTTCAAAGTTGGACATTCGACGCGTTCGGTGCGCGAAGCTGTCGCGCAGGCCAATGGCGACATGTTGACCAAGACGGCCATGCTCGAAGCGCGGCACCTGGCGGGCGACGACGAGCTTTTCCAGCACTTCCGCGCGCAATTCCGCAAGCACTGTGTGCAGGGCCACGAGAAGGAATACATCACCGCGCGCATGGAAGATCAGGCGCGCCGCCATGAGAAATTCGCGAACAACGTTTTCCTCCAGGAGCCGAACGTGAAGGGAGGCTGCGGCGGGCTGCGCGATTATCAAAATCTCTTGTGGATCACCTGTTTCAAGGAAGGAGCCCTCACCACCACCCATCTGGTCGGCAAGGATTGGTTGAGCACGAGCGACCGGCAGCGGATTGACGCGGCCTATGATTTCCTGCTGCGGGTGAGGACGCAGCTGCATTACACGAATGAGCGCACGACCGATGTCCTGCACCTCACCCTGCAGCCGGAAATCGCGCGCCAGCTCGGTTACAATCAGAAAACGCCCGTCGCCCGAAGTGAGGCGTTCATGAAGGATTACTACGAACACACGCGGAATATTTTCCGCATCACCGAGCGACTGACCGAAAGATTCGCCACGGGCACAGCGACGACCACTCGCCGGCTTTTCTTTCCGCTCCTCCCACGCCGCCGGACTCCGGAAGAGCACTTCGAAAAATTCTTCAGCCGCGGCGGGCAACTGCATGTGAGCGATCCGCAACTCTTCAACCGCGAACCGGAACAGATGATGAAAGCGTTCGAGCACGCCCAGGAGCGCCGACTCGAACTGAGCGCCGAGCTGACCGACCTGCTGAGCCGGCGCCTGCGCATCGTCACGCGCGAGTTTCGTTACGGCAAAGCGCCGCGAGAGATTTTTGCGCGCATCCTTCGCCGCAAAGGCGAAGTCGCGCGCATCCTTCGCATGATGCACGAGGTCGATTTCCTCGGGCGCTATCTCCCGGAGTTTGGACACCTCACCTGCCTGGTGCAGCACGAATATTTCCATCGTTATACCGCCGACGAGCACACCCTGGTCTGTATTGAAAAACTCGATGCGCTGCGCGACACCGATGACCCGAAGCTGCGTCCCTACCAGAAACTGTTCGAGTCCATCGCCGATCCCTACGTGCTTTATCTCGCCCTGCTTTTGCACGACACCGGCAAAGGCGTTGGCGCGCGGCCGCATTCCGAAGCGAGCGCGCTTTTCGCGCAAGGCGTGGCAGCGCGATTGCAACTTTCGTCCGAACAGCGCCGCTCGCTCGTCCTCCTGGTCGATCATCACGTCACCTTTTCGAACATGGCGCAGCAACGAAACGTCGACGATCCCGCGACCGTGATTGAGTTTGCCAGCATCGTGAAATCGCAGGCGAATCTCGACGCGCTGATGTTGCTCACCCTCGCCGACGGCCAGGGAACGACCGACGCCTGGTCGGACTGGAAGGAGTCGCTCGTCTGGCATCTCTATCACGCCACCGCACAATATCTGCAGGATCAGGAGGGGTTTATTTCCCAGGTCAAAATCGAGCGCGACCGGCTCCGCGACGCCGTCGCCGCGAAGCTCGCACCGGATTTTGCCGACGAGATCGAAGCCCATTTCGATTACATGCCGGATCATTATTTCCGGGCTTTCGGCGTCGAAGAAATCGTCGCTCACCTCGAACTTTTTCGCAGCTTCTGGCGCAGCATCTACCTGCGCGACGAGCCCGCATCCGCTCCCGCGCTTCGTTGGGAAGCGCAGCCGGAGCAGGGTCACAGCGTCGTCTCAATCTGCACCTGGGACCGTCTGCAGTTGCTGGCCAGCATCGCTGGCGCGTTCGCGGTCGCTTCGGTCAATATTTTGAGCGCCGACATTTTTGTTCGCGGCGACAACCTCGTGCTCGATGTCTTCCGGGTGCGAAACAAGAAACTGGGGCCGGTGACCGACCCGCATGAAATCGCGACCGTCGAATCCGTCCTGCGCATCGCTTTGGAAGGAGAGCGCTTTGACGTGCTCCCGCTCCTCGCAAACGTCCGTCGCAGAGGCTCGAAACGCGCGCCCGAGATCGATTTTCCGACACGCATCACTATCGAGAACAAGAGCCATCCCACCTCCACCTTGATCCAGGTGGAGACGCCCGATCGGCTCGGCCTGCTCTACGATCTGGTCGCCTGCCTCGGCCGGAACAATGTCTACATCGCGCTCGCTCGCATCAACACGGACAAAGGCGCGGCGATCGACACCTTTTACGTCACCGATGCCAGCACGCGCGGGAAGATCACCGAGGCGAAACGGATCGATCAGCTGCAGCAGGAACTCACCCAGGCCACCGTGACGCCGCGCGCCTAGCGACGAGTCGCTGCAGTCGCCGTTTTGCCGAAACGGCTGGGGCGTTTACCTTCCGCTTCCACTTCATATGAACGTCCTTATCCTCGCCGCCGGCTACGCCACCCGACTCTATCCCGCTCACCCTGACGAAAGCGAAACCGCTCCTCGAAGTGGCAGGCAAACCGATGATCGAATGGGTGCTCGATAATCTCGCTCCAATCCCCGATATCGGGACGGTCTACGTGGTGACGAATGACAAGTTCGCGGAAGATTTTCAGGCCTGGGCGGACGGCTACGCGAAATCACAGCCGAAAGTCACCTTCAAAATCGTGAACGACGGCTCACGGAGCGACGCCGATAAATTGGGCGCGATCGGCGATATTCGTCTGGTAATTACGCGGGAGGAACTGACGAATGAGCCGTTGATCGTCGTGGCGGGCGACAACCTGTTTAGCGAACCGCTGGCGGATTTCGCTGCCCAGGCGAAGGGCTCGGCCGCCACGCTCGCGACCTACGACGTCGGCGATCTCGAAGCGATCAAGAAATACGCCAGCATCAAGATCGACGGCGAAGGCGTGATCACACATTTCGAGGAGAAGCCGGAGAAGCCGGAGAGCACCCTGACGGGCATTGCCCTTTATTATTTCGCGCCGGAGACCCTCGAACTCTTCACCACCTACATCGCGGCCGGAAACAATCCGGATCAGCCCGGACGTTTCATTCAGTGGCTCTACACGCGACGCCCGGTGAAGACGTATCAGATCAAGGGCACCTGGTACGACATCGGCAGCAAAGAGACGCTGGAGGAGGCGAACGAGATCTTCGCCCAATTCGCGGCGTAAAGCGCTCTCGTTAGGCGGAACCGCAATGCGGGAGGAAGCCTTTGCTCCGCTCGAACAAAGTTGACGCCTCCCATCGGGGCACAAAGCCCCTCCCACGTTTACTTCAAGCGTCCTTCATCGAACTCGATCAGATCGAAATAGGTGCGAATGTCCTTGCGCCCCGCGCCACCCGATTCCTTCAGAAAATGGACGAAACGCGCTTTTTTTTCCGCGGTGTCGGGACGACGTGAAATCATCGCCTCGTTCCAGTGTTCGATCTCTTCCGGCGCATGCGGCAAGCCATTCTGACGGATCCAGGCCAGGATGGCCGCGTCGTCTTCGAGTTCGTTAGCCGCCTTCTCGAAGGCATCCGGATCGATCTTCAAGAAGGCGAGGAGATGTTTGTCAAACCCGACGGTCTTGTAGTTGTATCCAGCAAGCAGTCCCTTGCGATGGAGACGCGCCTTGTCGATCAGTCGCGGCAAATGGACATATCCGCCGAGCCGCTCATAAGGACTGCGCGGAAGCAGTTTTTGCATCGACCGCAAAACTAGGACGTCAGCCGGCGAACCGAAAGGATACGGAGGTGGGCGACGCAACGTTCCCGTCGCTGCGCGGTTCGGTACCTTCCACATCCGGGATGAGTTCACCTTGCTCCCATGTCTTTTTCGGGCCGATCACCAACTGGCCGGAGAAAGTGCCGCCCTTTTCCACATTGATCGAACGCGCCACGACATTGCCATCAAGCGTTCCGGTGCTGCGGATCGTCACGATCGTCTCGGCCACGATCTCGCCCGACATTTTGCCCCGAATCTCAATCGAGCCCACCTGGAGCTGCCGAAAAAACTGCACGTCAGCCTTTTTCCCGATCAAAACCGCGGGTGCTGTCACCTTTCCCTGCACCTTGGCCGGCGCGCGGAACTCCACTTTTTCAATGCACTGCAGGCTGCCGCGAAGCTTGCCTTGGATGATGGCGGAGCGGCAGACGACGCTGCTGCTGCTGAGATCGCCGGACGACGTCACGTGAACCTCGCCATGGGTGCGAATGGCCCGGCTGAAAGCAGTGTTAATCTTGTAATCGCGCAGGTCCATGTGGACGCTGCACGAGGGACAAATCGTCGAAGTCGCGACGGAGTTCAGCTCCTGCGTTGTGCCGCAGTCGAAACAGGCAACCGAGGTGATCCGCGGACGATTCCAAATGCCTCCAATACGCCGAAGCAACGATTGCGCGGCGACCACGCCGCCGAATTCCAAGACCGATTTCGCCTCGACGCTCGCCGTGGGTACGACGACGAAATGCCTGCCGCACTGTCGGCAGAGTGTGCTCTTGGCTGCGGCATACTCCATCTGCTTAAAGCCGCAGTGTGAACACTCGACACTGACCTTGGCAGGCGACTTGGCCACAGACTTGCCGGGCTGGCTATGGGCTAGGAACGACTCGCGAAGGCCACTTTGGCCGGCGCCTCATCGTTGCGCACGATCTCCGGCCGGCTCGAGCCGTGCTGCTGTTCGGGCTGGCCGCGATCTTGCCGCTGGTGACCTCGGACTTGCCAATGAAGGTCGCGCCTTCCTCGATCACGAGGCGCGCCGCCTTCAGATCGCCCTGAAGCGTGCACCGCGACTTCAACTCGCAGCGTTCGCCCACGGTGATGTTGCCATGCACTTTGCCGTAAACGGTGATCGATTTTGTCTTGATCTCGCCGCGAATATCAGCGTTTTCACCGATCGTCAGCACACCATCGGAATTGATCTCGCCTTCGACCTTGCCGTCGATGAGCAGTTCCTTTTGAAATTTGATGCTTCCTTTGATCTCGACATCGCTCGAGAGGACGTCTTTGCCAGAATGTTCGGCCATATATTTTTGATGCTCGGTCATAGTTGATGATTTAGGTATTTCTCCTCCAGAAGAAGGAACTGGGTTCTCCTCAGCATAACTCGGGCCGGGCGAAGAGATCTCGCCCGACGGCGTGGGCTTCTGTGGGATGAATCTTTTTAACACGCAGCATAATTAGGAGCCGCAGCCGGACATGTCAACGGCAAGCGGCGCTAAATGCATCGATTTCCGATCCAGAACCGGTGGCGTCGATGCGAATCGGCATTCGAAATTCGCAAATTGAAAATTCCCTGGGCCCACCAGGATTCGAACCTGGGACCAAGGGATTATGAGTCCCCTGCTCTAACCGCTGAGCTATAGGCCCGTTTACGAGGGAAAATCGCGCATCGAAAAAGATTTTCTTGCTTTTTCTACGGTCGTTTTCTACGGTCACTGTGCAAACGGAGGCAAAACGATGAAAAACAGCGCGAACAAAACCCCTAACAAATCGTGGGAGAAAACCAAAGTGCAGAACCTCGTGCGTCATAAATCCGGCCGCTACTATGCGCGCACGTTCGGCAACAATAAAGAAATTTGGAAAAGCCTGCGCACCGATCATTTCTCCGTGGCGAAGGCGCGACTTGGCCGAATTCCTGCGCGAGCATCGCGAGAAGCAGGCCGCGGCTGCAAATCATTCGTCGGCGAAAATGACGTTCGCCGAGGCGCTCGCGATTCATCTGCAAAACCAAGCCGATGACGTGACGATCAAACCGACCACGCGCCATTATTGGAAACAGGTGTTCACGTCCCTGCTCAAGAGTTGGCCGGGACTTGCGGAGCGCGAAGTGCGCCGGATCACGAAAACCGATTGCACCGAGTGGGCGCGCAGGTTTCGCAAGGTGGCATCCTCAACGCGCTACAACAACACGATTGCTGGCCTCCGGCATGTGTTCGACGTGGCAATTGAAGCGGGCATCATTTACGGCAATCCAGCGGCCAAGCTGGAGCGCGTGCCGGTGCGTCCGAAGCAACTCACGCTCCCGAGTCGCGCCGAGTTCCTGCAACTTGTCGAAACGGTCGAGCGCGCCGGTGCGTGGTGCTCGCGCGATTGCGCCGATTTTCTGCGCGGCCTGGCGTTCACCGGATGCCGTAAAGGTGAAGCGGCAGAGATTCGCTGGCGCGACCTGGACTTTGCGGCCGGTGAAATCGTCGTGCGCGGCGATCCTGAAACCGGCACGAAGAATTGGACTGTGCGTCGGGTGCCGATGATTCCCGATGCCCGCGCCCTCTTTGAGCGAATGCGCAGCGAGCGTGGCGAGGAATCGCCTAACGAGAAGGTTTTTCGAGTGAACGAGGCGCAGAAGGCAATCGACAGCGCGGCGCGCAAAGCTCGGTATTCCCCGCATCACGCACCACGATCTGCGGCATTGTTCGCCACCGTCGGGATCGAAGCCGGAATCGACATCCCGACCGTCTCCCGCTGGCTTGGGCATAAAGACGGCGGCGCGCTGGCTATGAAAACCTACGGCCATCTACGTCGGGAGCACAGCGTTGCACAGGCGTTGAAGGTGAGTTTCGCGCCGGTCGTCACAAAGCAGGCCGACGTTATCCCTTTCCCGGCGACGGGATAGGAGCGCGGAGCCAAGCAACTGGAGGCGTCGCTGCCCGCGTCAGTGTCTTCGGCTCCAACTACTGCACCACCGTGAGCGTGAGATCGTAGCCATCGCCGCCGGTGTAGCTCGCTTGGAAATTGTTATTTCCAGCAGTAAAGGTTGAGCCATCCGCGAGGTTGGCAAAGATTCCGGAGATTGGCGTCGCCGCGGAGTTGCTAATCGCGGTGAAGACTTTGCCCGCAGGCAGCTTTCGGTCCCCGAGAGCGTTGACTAGGAACTCTGCCCCGCTGTTGATATGCACACCATTGGCAACGACCATTGCAGCCTTCCCTTTGGTCGTATTTAACTTGTAAAGGTAGGAGGACTGGGCCTTGAACGAAAGCGAGTCCTGGATTGTAAGGGTTTGCTTTCTCGCACTTAGGCCGGGTGCAAGGAAGGCACCCGCGGTGTTGCCTGTTCCAATAGTGACGGCGCCGGCAATTGTACCATTTCCGCCCAGTGTCCCGCTGTTAACATTGACTGGCCCGGTGCCGGTGCCCGAATTGCTTCCACTGGCCACATTGAGCGTGCCGTCTAAAACAACGGTACCACCTGAATAAGTGTTCTTAAAGCTAAGCGTCAAAGTCCCGCCACCCTCTTTAATCACCCTACCGCCAAACTCGTCGGGGTCCGCGTCCTTGATCTGCCCGCCAAACACCGTACTCAGATTGTTGTTTCCCACCTTCAAAACAAAATTGAGCGAGATAATCCCATCGCCTTCAATCGAGCCAAGGACTGTTTCAGTGGATTGGGAAAGCTCAAGCAGACCGTTGCCGAAAACTTGCACTTTGCCCGTGCCTCCGGTAGAACCGTTATCGAAAATAATGATGCCGCCACGATGGCCATTCGGTCCGGCATTGGCGATCAAGGTTGCGTTTCCGGCTCGATCACCAGAGCCAAAGTAAGTAGCGCCACCTGCTGCACCACCCCCAGCGCCGGGATTACTTATGAAAGTGGCATTGGCTCCATTACCCGGGAAGGTCGTGCCTCCGCTGTTAGTGATGAAGGTCGCATTTTCTGTTGTGGCCTGATCAAAAAAAATCGTGATCCCTCCATTGCTCGTCACAAACGTGGCGCTTCCGGCGCTGGCGCTGCCGTCAAACTCAATACGACCGTTGTCGTTGGTAAAAACCGTTCCACTTCCGGCGGTTGCTGAGTGAGTAAATGTGATCTGCGGCGAACTGTCATTTGAGGCAAAGTTTTCTTCTGCCCCGGAATTGTTAACGATTCCCGTGCCACTAATGGTCAACGCTTGCGCGGCTGAAATTGTATATGGACTCGCACCGGCGCCGAAAACGATTCCCTCAACTTCGATTGCGGCAGAAAGCGATACGTCTGTAATATTGGAAACACCAAATGTGGCCGTGTCTGCAGGCCCATTTGGCACGGTTGCCGGCGTCCAGTTTGCCGCTGTATTCCAATTACCGCTGCCGGGATTGAGATTCCAAGTCGCGCTTCCGGCTTGGGCAGGGGCGTTCAAAGTAAGCAAGAGCAATCCGCACAGGAGCAGGGCGGACAGTGGGTGGCGAGGAGAGTTCATTGGGTTCCTTTAAGTTGGGACCGCGTCGAGCGGCGTGGCTTCCGTTCTACCGAGGAGACGGTCCGGTTGGCAAGCTCAAACGACTCCGTTCTCTGGTAGGCCTCCGCACATCCTGCATTAGCCGAAATCCCGCGCTCCGTGTGTCTCGTCAGACGTCAATCGTTGGCCACGACACGAGGAGCAGGAGACTGGGCCATAAGCTGGTCGCTCACCGTCTGGATCCGCGCTGCTTGCTCCTTGAGGGCTGCTGTGAGGGCTTGAATCTGCGCCTGCTGTTCTGCGACGGTGGTCTTTAGTTCCTGAACGCTGCGGTGCTCCTTGAGAAACTCATTCAACAACATTGCGTTCACTTCGTCGTAGCGAACGGTGAAAGGCTTGCCCTCCGCATCGCGGGCCACCAAGTCAGGATTCACCTTGTCCACCTGTTCGGCCACGAGACCGAACTGCGGCGTCGCCTTGGGATCGAGTTCCTTCTTATAGCGAAAGATCACTGGTTTGAGCGAGAAAATCGCTTCGCTCGCCTTGTCCATCGGCTTGATCGCTTCCTTGAATCGCGCCGAGCAAGCTCTGACACCGAGTTGCCCGTCGGCAGTGATGCCGACTGCTACGGCAGCGCCATGAGCAAGTGGCGCATTCCTAATGCCTGCGATAAACGTCGCGGTCTGGATGCCAGCCGTGCCTATTCGAATGATCCCAGCCTCACCCATGGCCCCATCACTACCGATGTCGATATTGTTATCGCCCGTGGTGAGAGCTGCACCGGCAAAAGCGCCCACGGCTATGTTGCCGCCGCCGGTGGTGTTGTTCAAGAGCGCTTGAGAACCAATGGCCGTATTGAAGTTGCCGATTGAGTTGACAAAGAGCGCACCATAACCGTTGGCGGTATTCTGGAAGCCGATGGTGTTGCTAACAAGCGCTTGAGTACCAGTGGCAGTATTGAGTTCGCCGCTGGTGTTGTGATTTAGCGCAACATAACCGGTGGCCGTGTTCCAGCTGCCGGTGGTATTACTAACGAGCGCTGAAGCACCAGTGGCCGTGTTCTGAGGGCCGCTCGTGTTGCTAATGAGTGCATCATTACCTAAGAATGTGTTGCCGTTGCTGAGGTCGCAGCCTTCTTGGCAAACGGCCCGCGCTTGCGGCGAAAGCAGAAAGCAGGCGAGGGCGAGACAGATGGCAGCGAGAAAGCCGATCAATTTTGTTCGCGGATGTAGGTTTTTCATAGGGTTTGCTCTTGAGGAGCGCAGTCTGACGGGGCGAAGGGCTAACGGTCAAGACAATTCCGGGCGGGAACGCTCAGCCATAGAAAGCCTGAACGTGGCATCCCGGTATCCTGCCCTCCCGGACAATCAAAACGCGGGCTAGGTCAGAGGGTGGGGGTAAGAAGCGGCCTTCTAGGAACCGATGGAAAGGCCATATCGCTTTGGATCAGGGCACCACCGTGAGGGTGAGATCATTGCCGTCGCCGCCTTGGAAGGTGTGACCGACGTGAGTGGGCGCACCAACATCGCCGGGGCCGGGATCAACATGGCGCAACGAGTGATGGATTCCGGTGGGGCCGGGCTCGTAGCCCTTGGGCGGTGCCATCCGCAGGTGACCGTGGATTGAGCTGATCGTTAAAGAAGAAAAGCGACGTTGACTTCCTTCCGGAAGATAGAAACTTTTACCAAGGAAGCTTCTATGCGTAAAACCAAGATATTTCGGCTTCCTGCTCGAAGCCGATGGCACTCTTACTTATCCAATCGATTTCCTCGGCACCGGCCACACCATTGCGATGGCGATTAATGACTCGGGTTACATCGTTGGGTATTGGGTTGACAGCCGCGCCCACGCTTTCGTCATTCATTTGCCCGACATATTCGTTTCATACGACGTGCCCGGAGCTGTCGGCACCGTCTTCAGCGGAATCAACAGCGACGGAGTGATCGTCGGCACCTATACAGACCGGGAACACGAGATTCACGTCCTGATTGCCCAATTGCAGGTGGAATGAGCGTTTGGTTTGCAGGATTCGACATGTCCTCGCTGTGGTCCGGGAATCGCAGTTTGGCAGCAGGCGATGACGGTATGAGCTACGACGAATGGGAGGCTGCGCGTCTCGTAAGGTGTGTTGCTGCGATGAAGTTGATGCGCCGCTGTCCACCTTCGTTCGCACCATGGCGACGGGCGGCCTTATTTCAGGTTCAACGTGGCATCCCGCTATCGTGACTCTCCGGGACAATCAAAGCGCGTGCTAGGTCAGAGGGTGGGGGTAAGAAATGGTCTTCTAGGAACCCGATCAAAGGCTGTATCGCTTCGGATTAGGGCACCACAGTCAGCGTGAGATCGTTGCCGTCGCCGCCTTCGTAGTCGGCTTGGAAGGTGTTGCTGTCGAGGGTTATCGTTGAGCCGTCGGCAAGGTTGCTGAACGTGCCCGCAATCGGAGTCGTCGCGGTGTTGTTAATTACAGTAAGAACTGTGCCGAGGGTGAGCGTGCCAGTGTCAACATCGATAAAGGAAAAGATCCCGGCGCTAATGGTCACGCCTTTGGCAACAATGCTATCCGCCTTGGCAGTACTACTGTTTAACCCGAATTGGTATGTGGCACCGGAGTTAAGCGTCAGCGTGCTCTGGATAGTTAGTCTGGCGGGCTTAGTCGCAGTGTTTCCGGGTGAGAGAAACGCTCCGGTGCCGATGGTGGCCGCGCCGGCGATTTTACCTGTGCCGCCGAGCGTGCCAGGCGTTGACCTGCACGGCGCCGGTGCCAGTGCCCGAGCCAGTCTTGTTTGTGACGAGAAGTGTGCCCTGGCTAACTGTGGTGCCGCCGGTATAGGTATTCCCCTTGCTGAGAGTCAGTTTTCCCTTCCCGGTTTTGGTCAGAGAGCCCCCGGCCCCGCCATTCAGGCCGCCATCCTGGATTACGCCGGAAAAGGCGGTGCTCAAGTTATTGCTGCCCACGGTCAGATTGTTGGCTCCGAGGAAGACTAGACCGCTTCCTTCGATCGATCCGGTCGTCACGCCCGGTGCGTCGTGGAAGCTTATGTCCAGATTGCCGTTACCGAAAACTTCAACGCGCGCTTTGCCTCCACCGCAACGGTCATCAAACTGAATCCTACCCGCTGCGTCTACTGCCGGACCGTCGTTGGCGATCAAAATCGCATTGGCTGCGCCCGAGGTCTCTGCGAACGACATAGAGCCGCCTGAAGCATCACTGACTGCGGCACCGTTGTTGGTAAAAATACCGTGCCCAGCATCGGACGTCGACTGAAAATTCACGCGGCCGCCGAGCGCGCTGCTGACTGCGCCGCCGTTGTTGGTGAAAGTCGCATTGCCAGCAGTTGAATGATTGGCGAAATTCACGATGCCGCCGGCGCCATTGCCGTTGCTCACGCTGCCATTGTTCGTAAAGCTACTGGTGCCCGCAGTCGAGCTGTCGAAGAAAGTCACAATTCCCCCGAATGTGCCGCCGCCCTTACTGCCGGTGTTAATAAACGTCCCGTTACCTGCAGTCGACGTGTTGAAGAAGTCCATGAATGCGCCGTCTCTACCGATGTCCCCGCCGTTATTCGTAAATGTGCTATTGCCTGCGGTCGAAGTATCAAAGAACTCCACCGGGCATGCGGGGCCGATCGGGCAACCGGTGTTGTTAAAGAAAGTCCCACTTCCGGCCGTCGCGCTGTTTCTGAAAAATATCCCTCCACCATGAGGAGGATGCACAAAGTTCTGGACGATTCCGGAATTGTTCGTGATCCCCACGCCGCTGATCGTCAAACTAAACGAGGGGCTGGCGATGATTGTGAACGCGCTTGCGCCCGCGTTGAATACGATGCCGTTGACCTCCGTAAAGGCGGAGAAGGAAACGCCGGTTCTATTGGAGAACGCGAATGTCGCCGTATCGCTGGACCCGTTAGGAACGCTCGCAGGTGTCCAATTAGTCGAAGTATTCCAATCGCCGTTAGTCGGATTGAGATTCCAGGTCGCACTGCCGGCTTGGGCTGGGACGTTCGGAATAAACAAGAGCAATCCGCTCAGGAGCAGGGCGGACAGTGGCTGGCGAGGAGAGTTCATCGGGTTCCTTTTGGTTGGGGCCGCGTCGAGCGGCGTGGCTTCCGTTCTACCGAGAAGATGGCCGGGTTGGCAAGCTCAGCCGGCTCCCGTTCCCTGGCCGGCCCCCGCACACCCCTGCATTAGCCGAAATCTCGCGCTCCGTGTGTCTCGTCAGGCGTCAATCGTTGGCCACGACACGAGGAGCAGGAGGCTCAAGTCGCCGGTATCGGAATGAATCGTGACCCGCGCGACCTCAGCGTCGGTGAGATTGCGCAGCACCAGCGCGGGTCTGCCGCTCTGCGCGTGGCTGCGGATGGACGGGTTGAACTCATTTGAAGCTGGGCGGTCCGGCAGCTCGCGGTCGGCTCCATCGCATGATTAGACGGAAAGCGAGGCTTCACGGTGCGCCCCCGAACGAACTCCTCTCCAGGCGGTATAAACTGTAGCGGTCACGAAAAGCAAGAAGGCAACCTGAGAAAGATACATCGGATTCCGCGGCGAAACGCCGACTAGAGTGTTGTGCAGAACGTCGCTCACAATGATGAGCGCTGTGAGAATAAGGCCAACGCGAGGCTGGACGAACAAAAGCAACGCAGCCAAGGGGTCGAGGACGGTGAGTGACGTCCAATAGATGCGAGCGGGAAAGTGAGCACCGCCGTAGTCCCAAAGGACGCCGTGCCGCCAGAGCATCGCGACATGTGTGCACGTCGCCCCGAGTAAACAGATCGCGTAAATGACTCGCAGAACGAGGGACGGTTTGCGTGACATGGCGAACCCTTCCGTCTAGCGAGACCAAGCTCAACTACCGCTGGCGAGGGCGAGCTTTCGCAACATCGACAACTGTTTCATAAAATCGGATTTTTTACTTCACAGCGGCAAGCGGTTGGCTGCAGCGCTTTGTTAGGCGGAATTGCTATCATGACATAGTCGACTATTAGGGCTTGATCTTAGCGGCTTTGATGATCTGTGCCGCACTTTCGCTCTCGCTAAGGACAAAGCGCGCGAACTCAGGCTGCGTCATATTCATCGGCTCGCCTCCGTGCTTAGCAAGCCAGTCGCGCAGATCCCGCCCAGCGAGCACATATCCGATGTCCTTCACAAGTTTGTCAACCACGCCGGCCGGAGTGCCAGCCGGCGCCCATACCCCATACCAAATCGGGAAGTTGAAACCGGCGACACCAGCTTCCGCGATTGTTGGAACCTCCGGTAGCAACGACGAGCGGCGCGCGCCGCTCACACCGAGGGCACGGAGTCTGCCTTTGTGAATGTCGGGCAAAGCGAGCGAGATCGGTGCCATCATGTAAGTGGTATCTCCAGCGATGTTGTGTGCGATTACATCAGCGATTGCATCGGCCGGTCCACCGGGAGAGTGCACCGCCCTAATACCAGCCGCGAGATTGAATTTCTCTAGCCCCAAGTGCGTGCCAGTGCCCACTCCTGTGGAACCAAACTTAAGTTGACCCGGCTTCGCCTTCGCCGCCGCAATGAGTTCGCCCACTTTGGTGATACCAGCCGAGTTCCCGGCCACGAGCACGTACGGCTGGCTGCTTAACGGCACGATCGGAATGAAGTCCTTCAACGGATCATACGGCAGACTCTTTGAGAAGACAGAGCTGTATGCTTGAGCACTGGTGGTGAGAAGCAACGTGTACCCGTCGGGTGGCGACTTCGCGACTTGTGCCGGTCCCGCGGTGGCTCCGGCTCCAGGAACGTTCTCCACCGTCACGGGTTGGCCCCACAGCTTTGAGAGCTGTTGAGCGAGGGTGCGGGCCAACAGGTCAGGTCCGCCGCCTGTCCCAAACGGCTCAATTACTAACACAGGCTTTGTTGGATACTGTTGTGTGACCGCGGGCATCTCTGTTCCGGCACAGACCACAACGACAAATAAGAGTGTGATCCATCTCGTGTTTCGTCTCACTATGTGCACGTCGTTCCGCCTAACAAGAACAAGATGAGCTGCCATGAGCGGGAACGCGCGTGACGGCGGGTGGATGGGCGATAGTCAAGGAAAACAAGGTCGTACGGCGGCTCATGGTCAGCTCGATCGCTTGGTTAGACGTTTGGATCTCATCGCGGGATGAGCGAAAAACAATACAGCTGTCGCAAGAAGGCTGAAAGCGCCAAGACTGGCTGCCAGTCGTCCGGTGAGGGTTGCCCGAGGGTAGCCCAGAAGTGCGGTGGCATCGACTAAACCGTGCATGACGACGGGCCAGGCGATGCTTCCGGTAGCCATGCGGATGATGCCGAAGGTGATGCCGGCCGGAAATGCAAAGACGACAAGGTGCTGTACAACGTGCGAGTCCACGCCGGTCGTCAAGCCCGTGAAATGCAGCAAAGAAAAAACAAGTGAACTAAGAAACACGATTTTCTTAGGAGACGCTTCCGGATCGCCGAGAAAGGCCACGCCACGAAAGAGAAACTCCTCTAGAAATCCGATGGCGAGGCCGTCGAGAACTAACGCCACAGCAAGCACGGCCGAGAAAAAGCCGGGGTGTGACGAGAGGACCATCGCATTCTGGCCGAGGTAACCGATGGGGATCAACAACACCCATGTCCACTGCCAATTGATACGAAACTGAGATCGAAGTGTTGGACTCGCAAAAAGAAGGCCAAACAAGACAAGACAAAACCCCAGCCGCGCGAGCGTATCCACAAGCGAGCCAAACCGAGCAAAGTGCCGAACGATCGCTGGAATCCAATACCCGAAAATCACCGCAACGACAAAGGCTACGGTTAGGAGAAAAATGCGTCGCATCTCTTGGCGCGGAGAACGTCTAACAAGATATAGATGGCATTTTGCAATCTATTTCTGGGCCCATAGAGGCAGTTTGGTCTAAAACACTACGAAGTGGCAAGGCCCTTTGTTGCCGGTTCTCATCGTCGGGGGTAAAGAGCCCGCTCGATTCCCAGGCGCCGGGAATTTGACCAGGCAAGGCTTGAACTATTTCCGAGATTCCCGCTGCGGTTTACGTGAGGCGAGTTTGGCTCCGTTGACATGTCGACGTGATGCTGAATGGCTCAAGCTCTCGAAGCTGCTTATGGAAGAGAGGTCCGGGGGGAGCGAGCAGCTTGCACGGCACTCGGCGACGCCATGCGCGAAGTGAATGCAGCCGTCGAGGAAATGCAGAGGGAACACGATCCGCTGGCGTCACACATTTTCGTATCACGCCGGAACTATCGGAATGTGCACGACACGAAAAGCGGCAAACGAAGCGATACCGCTGCGCGCCTCAGCTGGCAATCCGCCTGCGACCTTGGTTTTCGCGGGACGCTCGGCGAGTGGGAGCGACTGCTAGGCGCGCAGGCTACGGCACCACGGCTCCTGCGTTCGCGTTAGCGTGGCCTCACGAAAAGCTCCGCCGTTGGGATCAGGGTAACGGTGGAATCCGCTCCACCAGCAATGATGAGACTGCCATTAAGCAAGGTGGTCGTGGTGTGAAGACGCCGCGGGCCGGCAAGGCTGGTTGCAAGAGTGCGCCACCTGCCGAAGGAGGGATCGAACTCTTCAATACTGGCATCGGCCTGAGTGGTCCCGTAGCCACCGCCAGCGGCGAATACCCTGCCGTCGTTCAAGAGATTGGCGGTGAATTCGATGCGCGGCGTGTTGAGAGCGCCGGTCCGGCTCCAGAGTCCAATGGCCGGATCGTAGATTTCGGCGCTGGCTGTAATCTTGGGTTCGCGAGCCGTGAACTTCTTAATGCCACCGGCAACGAGGACGCGGCCATCCGCGAGCCTCACTTGGACATTGTTACTGCGGGGCACGCTGAGCGCACCGGAGTTGCTCCAAGTGCCAGTAGAGGAATCGTAAAGCTCACTCTGCGCAATTAAAACCCCGGCCGGGGAGCTGCCCCGGCGACAAGCACTCTGCCGTCGCCAAGCAAAGTAGCGTGATAATTCACACGCGGTTGGAGCAAGCTCCCAGTAGGCGACCAAGTGGCAGTGCCAGGGTCGTAAAGTTCGCAATTCGTTGTCTCCGCAGCGCCGGTGCTGCCTCCGGCCACCAACACCTTGCCATTGCCGAGTAGGACGGGCTCGAATGCAAACCGGGGCGTGATCATGCTCGCCGTGAAGGCCCAGGTGCCTGCGGTGGGAGTATAAAGTTCCGCGCTACTGGTGGTATTAGCCCCAAAAACCTCTCCGCCCATGGCGAGGACGCGACCGTCGGAAAGCAAGACGCTCTTATGAAAGTAACGGGCTTGGTTAAGGCTACCGGTCGCTGTCCAGGCATTTGTAGCAGGGTCGTAGATTTCGGAGGCGCCCGACACCGTGAAAGAGGAATCGACGAGACCCCCCGCCAGCAGAACGCGGTTGTCCGCCAGCAAGGTGGCAACATGCAGATAACGCGGATGGACGAGAGTGCCGCCGGGAGCGGGCGGCTGCCCACCAGTGGCGCGAGCAAGCTGCGTAGCACACAGGACCATGCCCGTGACGAAAAGAAGCGCGCCGGTTTGTTTCGCTTGGAGCATGATACCGGGCTGGAGTGGTCGTGAGATCACTAGGAGACATTCTTTCATAGACGGACGGAATTCTTGCGACAGTACCCAGCCCAGGATGGCCGGGTCAAGCCTTACGAGCGGTCGAGGAGCTATTACCGCAACTATTCTGCGCGAATACGTCGAACGTGCCAATCAGCCGCTCTGCGGGACAGTCGCAGCGTGTAGGCGGTCGCGTGCGTGCCTTGCGCGCGCCGGTCGGACGCGATCAGTGATTGACCTCGCTCGAACAAGCACCAATTCCGAAGAAAGGGCCGATTTTTTCGAGCATGGCGCGAGTTGCCGTGAGCATGGCGTAACAATTGGAACAGACTGGGCCGGGATACGAGTGCGCAAGGTCTCCCTCCGTGGCTGCGTTTTCGGCGAAATACGAACTCGCTTCGACTGATAACCCGGAGCGTCGATGCGCAGGAATAAGTCGCCGACGAAGACGCTAAAGCCGTCCGCACTGCCAGCGGCACGAAAATATGCTTCAAGTGTCGCGCCACCATCAGGCCGGGTCGTCTGCGGCGGTGGCATCGCTGTCGGATGCTCGTGAGTCAGCGGCTCGCTATCGCGACCTACGCGAATCGCCCGGACCGTGGCACCGGAAATCGGCCGATGCGTCACGGAATCTGTCACGCCGGTCAAAGCAGCGGCCAGATGCCTTCGAAGCGTTCTAGGGCGCGTTTACGCTAGTGCGACCGCGCAAAGACAAACGCGGCGTTGATCTGATTCCGATGTGCTGCGATTCGTCAACTGTGGTACGGGCGAGCCAAATGCGAATCGACAGCGCAGTTGACTATGCGAAATTCTACAGCCCTCTCACATGATGCTGTGATTTTTAGCTGATACGGACGTGACTATGGCAACCTTTCTTTTTGCGTGGAACCCGAGCTAACGTGATACAGACTGGGATCAAATTTAATCAGAAGTCGCTTCGCTTCACTACACAAATGAGAGATTTCACCACGATAGATGTTACGGTGTTCGCAACGAAAATGATTCCGCTTCTGCGAGCCGGGTTCAATTGGAATTCGCCCATTTCACTGATCGGCATCCGTGCAGCACTTGAGCCGTCACCGGCTGAGAATCGGATGGACGTTTACGATGATATTATCCTGCGAGTCATTGACGGAAGCATTACGCAGTGGGTCACTTCAACCGATCCGAGCAAGGCGTTAGTCATGACGCCAATCAAAGGCCAAAAGTACGCAGCTCAACTCTGTAAAGGGATTTATCTTTTCCAAAAACACTTGATGCATGGGAAATATCCTTGTCTCGGCCAAGCCGAGGATGTTGGTATCGAAAGGTTGAATCGCGATGGTACGGTCAATCACACGGAAAAAGGTAAGTTCGGGATCTGTATTCATTCCGGGGGGGCAGGCATGAATACTGGCCGATTTAGCGCTGGTTGCCAGATCATCGACAACCCAGACGGCTATTTCCGTAATCCGACTTGGAGCAACTTCTGGCTGCCAATTTGCAATAGAATGAAAGAACACGACCTCACCACAATTCCATATATGCTCGTGGATGTGGGTGATTTGGGCTAAATTCCGACACCGTCGGACCCGAGGATTTCGTCTCGCCTCCTTTCGAGGTTGAACGATGGCAATCCTCATGAAATGGAAATGACGTCCGTCGATTACGTTGTGTACCGGGCCGTGTGAACAACTCGCCTGCTTTAGAGCCGCACGGCCAGTTCGAGTTCGCGGTTGAAGGCCACGTTTTACAGCCGCTCACACGATGCCGTTATTCGCGTTTACGATAACGCGGGAAATGTGATTAAAACGCACGAGCACGCGGGCGATTTCTTTGATTGGCCGACGAGTGACAAGCAACCGGAATGGGCTTGCGATTGAAATACGGGTTCCTTACGCTGCTTTTAAAACCACGAACCACGCCGGGATTTAATTTCCGCGATAGGCGAATTAAAAATTCTTCTGGTGTGAGTGGCGGCGCAGGCGTGGGACGCGAGAGACTGTATTACATGTCACAAGTTGGAGTCAAACCATCCGAGTTTGTTGTCTTCCCAAATCTTCGTCAAATCGAATACATTTCACATTTCGCCGTTATGTCGTCAACGTCATTCGCGAAGAATTCGGCTTCAGCGGAACACCCATCAAGCTTCATCTCAAGGAAAGTGGTGAAGAAAAGTAACGTCTGGTCGGAACCCGGGCCTTTACCCAGTTATTCGCAATTCTTTGGTGGGATTGGTTCGATACCTAGGAAAATTTCGGGCTTTGAATCAAATAGGAGCGTTCCATTGTCACAGTTTGTTTTCAGAATTGAGGCCACCTCCTGTAGTCGTGCAATAACTCCCTTGGCTTCATCACCCGTCATAAGAGTTTGATTTTGAAAATACTCGAGTAAATCGCCCGGATTTGTTTTTGCAAAACCCTGAACGTGTTTGTAGACGCTAGAACTGATGTGACGAAGATGCTGAACCATATTATTTTTTTTAACTACATTGCTATCTTGCCGCAATCCGCAATCGTTGTCGGCAAGAACCATTACGGGAAACTGAACATAAGGGATATGGTTCGCTTCCAGATACTGCATTGTCGTTTGATTGGTACCATCAATCGGTTTGTTTGCCTTCGTAGCTTTTACAGAATGAAGCTTTTGACCAGCGGCTGTTTGCTCCAACCAAAAGATTTTTACTTTTTTGGCTACATTTCCAAACCTGTCCTGTTGAGCCAATATGTGATCGATAATTGCCATTTCACCTACATCGCGAACGGCCATCATTTGCCCGAGTGTCTCCAACGACGGCGCAATTTGACTCCTTATCTCTGAGCCTTTCGTAGCCATGGCCCAAGTTGAAGATGCAAGAAAGGGAGCTGCAGGATTGGAATCGGGCCCCCTGTGATTCAAAGTAGGATGGTGATCAATTCCACCCTTATGGTCGACCATTGCTCCGTAAAGAAGTCCGTCCTTTATCACTTTGGCACTTGAAGCTGCAATTTTGCTAACGAGTCCAGCCCAAGTTTGCTTTATGAGACCGTGAGCATAGACGTCGGCCATTTTTTCCACTCCCTTGTGGGTTGCTTGTTCCATCGTTCGATAGACAACTGCAGGAACATCAACATGAATTTTGAGTGCATCAGCCACCTTTCCGTAAGCTAATATCGCCGGAGTGTAAGAGCAGCTTGTTGATTGCTTAAATTTTGCTAGAAAGTTGGCGTTTCTCTTTGTCTCCTTGGCGCATTCCTTCTCTTCAAAGGATGCTCTTGAGACTCCAGTCGGTAATTCGTAGATATCAGTCCCAGGGTTTGTGCTATGAAGCGCAGGACAGAAAATCACGTTCGGATCGTCGAATTTAATTTGGCAAAGGGCGTCTTCATCATCCTTTCGATCTGAATCAATTTCAGTTCCAGGAGCCGGAGGAAGTGCTACGCATTCTTCTCTGCCGTAGGAAACACGTGATCTACCAAATGTGTCCGGGACCGAAGCCATACATTTTGTTGACGGTATCGTTGCTAACCGCCATTTGTTTATTCCCTTATCATTAATCTCATGAAAATTAGATGATCGTCAACATTGTGCACGAGTTCTATGCGAAGTGCAACCGGACGGTGGTCGAGCGTAAACGTCAATGCGATCGCTACGGCACAACAGGCGGGCATTGTCTGCGACGAAGCGACACGCGCGCGCCTCATCGCCTGCGCGAGAGGATCACGCTGGCCGAGCGTGGAGCCAAGCAACTGGAGGCGTCGCCGCCCGCGTCAGTGTCATCGGCTCCAATTACGGCACCACCGTGAGCGTGAGGTCATTGCCGTCGCCGCCTTCGTAATCGGCTTGGAAAATATTGTTGCCACTGGTAAACGTCGAGCCGTCGGCAAGGTTGCTGAACGTGTCCGCAATCGGAGTCGTCGCGGTGTCGTCGATGACGGTAAAGACAGTTCCGAGCGGGAGCACGGAGGCATTGGAATCTTGGAATGAAAACTGCGCGCCTCCGTTAATTGTCACTCCATTCGCGACAACCTTATCCGCTCGGCTGGTGCTGCTATTGAATCCGCATCGATAAGTCGCGTCGGAATTAAAGGTGAGCGAGCTAGCGATGGTAAGAGTGCGGTGACTGATTGGGTTCGCTCCGGGAGAGAGAAAAGCGCGAGCACCGCTGCCCGTCCCGACCGTGACCGCTCCAGCGATGATGCCTGTGCCGGCAAGCCTGCCGGCGTTAACCTGGACGGCGCCATTACCAGTGGCCGAACCGATTGTGTTATTAACTTGCAGTTCGCCGCCGTTAATGGTGGTACCTCCGGTGTAGAGGTTCGCATTCGTCAGCCTCAGCGTGCCGGTGCCAATTTTGGTGAGCGAGCCGTCAGTGCCGCCGCTAAGACCGCCGTCCTGGATCAATCCGAAAAAATTCGTGTTGAGATTGTTGCTGCCTACGGTGAGTTTATTGGCGCCGAGGAAGACGTCACCGTTGCCTTCGATCGAGCCGATCGTGATGCCTGGAAGGTTGTGAAGGCTGATGTCCAATCTACCGTTGTCAAAAACCTCCAGGCGCGCTGTGCCGCCGGTCGAATCAGACTCAAAGAAAATGCTACCGCCGAAGCCTCCGCTCGTGCCGCCATTAGCAATAAGGGTGGCCTCGCCGGCAGTCGAGGTTATATCGAATTCCGTGTAGCCGCCGTAGGCATGCCTAGCCGTGCCGCCGTTGAAGGTGAAGGTGCCGTTGGCTGCCGTCGAAGTGTCGGAGAAATATATGTCACCACCGTACTTGCTGGCTAGCGCGCTACCATCAACGGCGAAGGTGCCCCTGGCCGCAGTCGAGGTGCCGAAGAACCCGATTAGGGGGGCGTTGGTGTCGGCAGATAAGCCATTGAGAGTAAAGGCGCCACTGCCGGCGCTTGAGTTCGTGAAGAAATAAATAGTTGCGTAGCCGGCGTCGCCCATAAGCGTGAAGCCAGTACCGCTTCCGGCAGTCGCGCTGTTATCGAAGTTTATCGTGGCCTGAAAGCCCGGACTCCCGATGACAAACTTCTGGGTAATCCCTGAATTGTTCGTTATACCGGCGCCATCGAACTCAAGAGACGAATCTAGCGGAACCGTGATGGTAAAGGCGCTCGTACCCGGATTGAACACAATCCCGTTCACCAGCGTATTGTCCGAGAGCGCGACCCTGGTTTTACTTGAGATCGCGAATGTGGCGGTATCGGATGCTCCATTTGGCACTGTGGCCGGCGTCCAGTTAGCGGCAGTGTTCCAATCGCCGCTCGTCGGAGTGAGATTCCAGGCGGCGCTGCCGGCGTGGGCGGCACGAAGACTAAGACAGACAAGCGGCACCAGGCCGAGGCGGCCAGCACAACGGAGGTGCGGGCGGATTCGCATGCCCGCGATGGTATGTGGCGCTCCGTGCGAAAGTAAAGCTCAAACCGGCCAGGATAGCGCAAGCCTGCAACAGGGTTTTTCTCAAAACCGCGCAAGCTGAGAAGCTAGCGCCGCCTTACGGCACCACCGTCAGCGTAAGATCATTGCCATCGCCACCTTCGTAGTTCACTTGGAACGTGTTAGGGCCAATGGCAATGGTCGAGCCGTCGGCCAAATTGCTAAACGCCCCGGCGATAGCCGACGCAGCGGTGTTGTTGATCACAGTAAAACTTGTTCCCGGTGGCAAAACAGTCGTTCCAAAGTCAGCCAACTGAATCACTGCCCCGCCAATCTTTATTCCATTGGCCGCGACCTGGTCCGCAGCGGGCGTATCGCTGTTGATCAGAACCTTGTAAGTGGCATCGGCTTTAAACTGCAATTTACTGTGGATCGTTAGGAGGCCGGGTACTGTTCCATTTCCCGGGCCCAAAATCGCTCCGGACCCACCTCCTGTTCCCAATGCGACCGGTCCAGCAATAATGCCACTACCTCCCAGAGTCCCAGCCATTACCCGCACTGCGCCGGAACCCGTGGCCGAACCGCCGGTGTTATTGGCTGTCAGGATCCCTCCGCTAATGATTGTCCTTCCAGTGTACGTATTCGCACTGGTTAACGTCAGATTGGCGCTCCCGATCTTTGTCAGCGAACCACCCGTGTTGCCGTCGTCGCCGTCTTGAATGCTGCCAGCGAACGTTGTGCTCAAATTGCTTGTGCCAATAGTCAGATTGTTGGCCCCGAGCAACACGAGCCCATCACCTTCGAGTGAACCAATCGATACTCCGGGAGAATTGTGTGCGTCGATTTCAAAGTGACCATTACCAAAGACCTCGACCCGCGCCGTGCCACCCACCGAATCGTTTTGAAATGAAACGATGCCGCCTCCTATACCTAAGGTAGCGGAATTTGCAATGAACGTAGCCTGGTCAGCTATCGAGTTGTTCAAAAGAGCCACATTACCGCCAAGCCCGCCCGTAGCTGTGGCGCCTTGCGCTGTGAACACGCCGTTCGTCGCCGCCGAATTGTCATAGAGAAAAACATTGCCCCCTTGTACAAGTTAAAGGCTCCCCCGTTGGCAATGAACGTCCCATGACTGGCAGTAGAGTTATCGAAAAATTCTGTCGTCCCTCCAGGCATCAGGCTTGTTCCCTCGTTGTTGGTGAAGAGTCCGCTGCCGGCGCTCGAGTCACCCAGAAACTGTACCACCGCCTCATGCGCTCCGTTGTATCCGCCGTAGTTGAGAAAGCTGGTCAGATCACCCGCAGTGGCATTGTTCATGAAAGTGACTGTCCCATTGGTGTAGCCGTTGGTGTACTCAATGAACCGTTGGAGCAAACCGGAATTATTTGTAATTCCTGCGCCCATGAATGTGAGCGATGCCTTAGTGCCAGTATTTGGGGCCACGTTGACCTCAAAAAACATCCCGCTCGCGTTAAAGACAATCCTGTCCAATACGATGTCTGTTCCAATCGTTGGACCTTGCCCCGAAATTCCGATGGTAGCCGTGTCACCGGGTCCGTTTGGCACGCTCGCGGGCCTCCAGTTCTGCGCGATGGTCCAATCGCGACCCCTCACATATGTCGCGCTGTCGGCATAGGCAAAAACATCGGGAATAAGGGAGAGAAGCCCGCACAGGAGCAGGGCGGACAGCGGGTGGCGAGGAGAGTTCATCGGGTTCCTTTAGGTTGAGGCCGCGTCGAGCGGCGTGGCTTCCATTCTACCGAGCAGACTGCCCAGTTGGCAAGCTCAAACGGCTCCGTTCCCTAGGCCTAGGGCCTCCGCACATCCCTGCATTAACCGAAACCCTGCGCTTTCATCTGTCTCGCCAGGCGGACAAAGGATCAATCGTTCACCACCACTCGAGGAGCCTAAGCTTGTGTTCTAAGCTGGTCGATGGGAGACCCCCAACGCTCTCTCGAAATGCTCGAGGTTTGGTCTAGGAAATTTGCACAAATCAACCCCCAGGGATAACCCAGTTTTCAGGGCCTCAACCGCGCGAGGAAGCCGAATTGTTGCTGGTCGGGCATCGTATAATAGCCGGTGACGAAGTTGTCATTATTGATCCCGGAGAGGACCGTCAAGCTGGCGCCGGAAATGTCTATCTGGGTGTATCGGTTGAGCGATTGCAGAATGAGGCCGTGCGGCAGAGTTGTCGTTGGGTCATACCAGACGCCGACGATGGTACCGCGATCATTCACTCCGAAGAGCTGCGTCGTCTCCGCGCCGGGGAAGGCCAACCCGGTGATATAGGTGCCATTGGCGTTGCGGAAAAATCCCTGGGTTCCAATGATCCCGCTCTGAGAATAATAGCCCACCATCTCGCTCAGGTTATTGATCGCCCAGACCCAGCTGAAGCTGGATCCCGGCACGGTAAGATCCGTGATCGTTCCGCCCAGACTGGCAAAGGCCGTCGAAGTATTGCCGCCATCGGTGGAATAGCGCCCCGTAAAATCGCCCGCGTCGTTCAAGCCGTAGATGATTGTGAGGTTCGCGCCGGGCACGTCGTAGGGTGTGACCACTCCGTCCTGATAGAAGAAGCCGTGAATCTCGCCGGCATCGATGAAGTGGCCGGTCACGAGACCCGAGCTATTGATCTCCTGCACGAGCGTCCGCGCCGTCGGGGAGACGGTGAACGTGGCAATGAACTTCCCTTCTCGGGCGTTGCGGATGTAGCCCTTCTCCAGATTATGCGCGTCGGTGGCAGTACCGGCTACGTTGCCGTCATTGTTGATCCCCTGGGCGGTGGTGTAGTTAAGCGCGCCCCTCGGGTAAACCCAGGTCGAGAGCACCTCGATCGAGGCGTTGGGTTGCTGTTGCTGCGCGACGGCCTCCGTGAGTGGCAGGCGAGCTACGGCCGCGAGAAGCAACAGGGAGAAGAGATGTTTCATATTTTCTTTGCGAGATCCGGATTTATTGGTTCGGCAAGGTCAATCATTGGCCACCACACGCGAAGCCGGAGCCTGCGCCCTAATCTGGTCGCTCACCTTCTGTATCTGCGCTGCCTGTTCTTTCAGGCTTGCGGTGAGCGCGGCGAGCTCCTTCTGCTGTTCAGCGTTGGCCGATTGTTGCTGGGCGACGGCACACTTTAACTGAGCGATGGTCGCAGCCTGTTCCTGGTTCTTGGTCGCTTGTTCCTCCACCTTGCGGTGCTCTTTCAGGAACTCATTGAGCAACATTGCGTTCACGGCCTCGTAGCGCACCGTATAGGGCTTGCCGTCCGCGTCGCGAGCCACCAGATCAGGGTTCACCTTCGCCACTTGCTCTGCCACGAGGCCGAACTGCGGGATGCCGTCAGGGTCAAGCTCCTTTTTGTAGCGGAAGGTCACGGGTTGCAGCGATAGGATTGCTTCGCTCGCCTTGTCCATTGGCTTAATCTCGTTCTTGAATCGCTCCGAGGAAACGACCGTGCCGAGATGACCATCGGTGTCGATGATTACCCCTACACCGCCTGCAACGGTTGCTCCGTTGATACCCGCAACGTAGGTGGCACTCTGAGTTCCCTGCTTGCCGATGCGAATCGTGCCCGAGTCACTTTTCTTTCCCGAATTGCCAATATCGATGTTGTTCTCTGCCTGGCGGAGATTAATACCCGCGGAGTCGCCAATCGCAATGTTATGACTTCCTTGGCAATTGTAGAGCGAATTGTATCCCACACCGGTGTTGCTGCTCCCGTGTTTGTTGAGCCGTAACGCTTCATTACCAACAACCGTGTTGTTGTTGCCTCTTTTGTTGAGTTGTGCCGAGTAAAAGCCGATGGCAATGTTGCTGCTGCCAACACTGTTAGTTTCGAGCCCGCCGACGCCAATCGCGGTATTAAAATTACCCGTGGTATTAAAATCCAGTGCAACGGTTCCGACGGCCGTATTCGAGCTGCCGCTCGTATTTGCAATCAACGCGGCCCATCCAACCGCGGTGTTCGAACCACCCGTTACGTTATCCGCGAGAGCTGCCCAGCCAACGGCAGTGTTCGAATCACCGCTTGTGTTGGCTGAGAGTGTAACCTCACCCAGTGCCGTATTAGAGCTGCCAGTTGTGTTGGACTGGAGCGCTTGATTTCCGAGTGCCGTGTTGTATGAACCGGTCGTATTGCTAAAAAGCGCGTGAGAACCCATCGCCGAATTAAAGAAGCCACTTGTGTTGCTAAGGAGCGCATCAGCCCCGATTGCCGTGTTGTTGTCGCCAGTGTTGTTAATGAGCGCATCGTCACCCAGGGCGGTATTGTTGTTCGTTAAGCAACCTTCTTGGCAAGTCGCCCGCGCATGCGGCGACAGCGCAAAGCAGACGAGGGTAAGACAGACGGCAGCGAAAAGACCGATGAGTTTTGTTTGTGGATATAAGTTTTTCATAGAGTTGCTCCTGAGGCGCGCAGTCTGAGGGGGCGAGCGACCGTCAGTCAAGCCAAATGATCCCAGGTGGGACCTTGGATTAACTCTGAAAATCGCCGCGGCGTGGATGAATCTCTCAGTCACCGACGACTTGCGGATACTGGCCGCGACCGTCAATGGCGATCTTGCGCTAGATGGCGACAGCGTTATCTCAGTAAACGTGAATCTCGCCGCGACTCCCGCCAAAGCGGCCCCGCGCATAATCAATCGCGTCCTGCTTTCCGTTAGGATCGGGAAACCCTGGCTCTACGCCTGGAGCCTCAATGAAACCCATGCGCCAGTGAACCTCTTGGATGGACGAACCTCGATAACTTTCATGGTCCATTTCGCAGCCAGCAACGCCCAGAGCGGCTCCAAATCCGGATCTTTCAGCGCCATCAGCCGGAATCTCGGGGCAATTCGAGTCGCCCTTCCCCTTCAAGTCAGCGCGCTTCCCGAGCTAGATCGTTCTCGAGCCAAAATGGGGCAGCCCGCAACCGGAGCCTGCTTTTCACCTTCTGCGATAAAGGGGCTGATTTGCCATCGCAGTTCTGGCGGGAGGCCGCATGTGCGGCCTTCTACGATTTCCTCCAAACCGGCCAAAGCCGAAGCCGCCGTGATTCACATTCACATCAACAAAAGAGCCGTTTTGTAGCCATAGCCATTGAAAGTAACGGTCAAGTTCGGATGGACTCATCTGCTCGAGAAAGGGCAGACTGGATGCCTGGGAGTTGGTGGCGATAACTATCTGATCGTTATGCGCCACAGGCATGACCGGGCCATGCTCGTTAGGGTATGCAGCGGGTGAACGCTCCGCAATCGCAGCCTGACTCGACTGGGCGGGTTGGCCTGCCGCCGGGTTCCCCGCTTGAAAAGGAACCTGACCGGAACTGATGAGCGCGGCGCGTTCCGCTCTCAGGAGTGATCGTTCATCGGCTTGCTCGGGCGTGCCGGTCAATGGTTTCGCTAAAAGGAGATCAATTTCAACGAGGCGTTCGGCATGGGTCGGCCGACTTGGAACGGCTACTGGTGTTGCGACCGGCGCGGTCGGCGGAATTGTTGCAGCTAACGGGACGGTGGGTTGCGCGTCGCCCACAGTGGTCGGCTTGCTTTTGGAACAGCCGAATGTGAGCGAAAGGGCGAAAAAGCAACCCGTAATCCAGATCCGTCCTGGAATTCCGCTATGAGAATGTGCGCGCATGGGAAAAATGACCGCGACGTTCAAATATTATGTTGCTCAGACTTTTCCGGAAAAGTCGAGCACTTTTGTAAAAAACTAACGCGGACTTATGCGGCCTCGAATTAGACAGAAAGGAACGCTCGGAGGCGTCATGCGCTTGAAACTACCGATTATCGACGAGCGTCGCGGGCGCATTCTGGCTCACTGCAAGCTGGTCGCTCACCTTCTGGATTTGCGCTGCCTGCGCTTTGAGGGCCGTCGTGAGGGCGTGAATTTCCTCTTGCTGCTGCGCGATCATCGCTTCCTGCTTCTCATTCCTTTTGTGCTCCTTGAGAAACTCGGTTAGCAACATCGCATTCACGGCCTCATAGCGAACGGTGTAGGGCTTGCCATGCTCGTCGCGGGCAACGAGATCGGGGTTCACCTTTTCCACTTGCTCTGCTACCAGGCCGAATTGTGGGATTCCCTTTGGATCAAACTCGGGTTTGTAGCGAAATGTGACCGGCTGTAGCGCCAGAATCGCCTCGCTCGCGTTGTCCATCGGCTTGACCGCGTCTTTGAAACGCTCTGACGAGACGACGGTCCCAAGATGACCACTGGTGTCGATAATGACTCCAACGCCGTCCGGTACGAATATCTTGATCGCCCGAAAGCCAATACGCTCGACGACGCGCGAAGCTTATCTGATACACCGCGCGGCGCCGCTACTTATGCGGCGGCCCCAAGTACGGAAACTCGTCTAGGAGATCGCCGTGCGGGCCAACCTTATCCTCCGTCACCTTCCCATTGGTGAGGATAGCCAGGAAGGCATCTGAGACGTCGTCGGTGAGTGTCCGGCCATTGGCCGGGAAGGACGCGGGTCGAGTGGGGTCATAGCGCAGGAGGTCCGGCAAAAGTGTCTTCGCCACCCGACTTGCTTCCTCCGGCTTATACCCACCCGCATGCTCCAGCGCGTGCGCGAAGACGGCAACAAACCGGGCATCGTTCACCGGCTCCCCAGCGAGGTAGGCAGCGTTCTGCTCGCCGGCAAGGAAGGGAGTTTGTGACGGCCGCGCGCCGCGATCTGCCTGGACCCAGTCCCCGCCCGCACCGGTTGCCGGGATCAGCGTGCGGGCCCACAGGCCAACCTCTTTCGGCCCCAGGAGGGAGTTGGGCACTTCGAGCACGATGCTGCAAACGTCTTTGTCGGCGAAGAAATCGTCGCCGGTGAACTGCAGGTTGTTCAGGGCGCCCGCCACGTCGAAGAAGAAGGGATCGCTGCGCCAGCCCGCGAAGAAGCGGTAGTCGCCGATTTGCGTCACTCGTGCATCCCCCCCGGTCGAGACTGGCGCTCCCTCAACGATAATCTGACCGTCATCGTCAGTCGCCGAAGCCTGTGCGCCCTCAACCCGGCGCAGCGTCGCCGTCTGAGTCCCAGCCTTGGAGGACAAGAAACTCACCCGGTACGTAATATCAGCGACAGCATCCCCGTTCGTGTCAATCTTGAGCTCGTACAGCGCCTCGGGAGCGAATGGCTCCGCGGTAGTTGGTCCCGGCGGATTCACGACGGCAGACGGGTGGGCGTTCATGATCAGAATCGACTTGCGAGCATCGCCCGGCTTGGGAAAGGCATACAGATCAGTGAAGTCCAAACGGGCATCCCCGCGGGGGAACCCAAAGTTGGGACCGGAATAGTGGTGTGACATAATTTATTTCCTCATTTCTTTAACTTATGTTGATTCAGGCTAAGCAAACTTCGCGATGGCAATCCGCCCCCGTGCGCGTAGCCGCACAGCTTCATTTACGCTCGCAAACACTTCGACAAACGCAAGGCCACTAGTAGCGTTCATCGCGCGTAGTTCGCTCAGAGTAACCTCGTCCGAAAGCGTATCGTCCAAGTTGCCAATCAATGCTTTGACTTGAAGGGCGACCGACTCGTTTTTGCCCCGACGCTCAAGTACTTTGATCGCTTCCGTGCGAATCTCGCGACGAATTTTCTTCACGAGGCAATCTGGCAGCCACGTAGGGTACTGTTCTAATTTAGTTCTTTCGAAATTCGGCCGATAAATCCGCTTACCGCGCAGCCAATGGTCCAACCACGACTAGCCGCCACTGAAATTCAGAAAGTTTTCCAGCCAGCCTATTAGTTCCTGCGGCTAACAAGCCGAAAAACAGTCCGAAGAGCGCTCCGGTCAACGCGGCGTTTCGCTCTGACGAGAAAATCGCCGATTCCGCTGCACCCAAGAAGGCTAGAACAGTAAGGATTTTCCAAATTTTCACTTCTGCTGTTGGAGTCAGTGATTGACCTCGCTCGAAGAAGCACCGATCCCGACGAGCAGGCCAATTTTTTTCGAGCATGGCTTAACAATTGGAATAGACTGGGCCGAGATGAGGATCGGCGAAGAGGCCTGGTTCAGATTCGCAACAGCGGCAAAGCGGACGGAGTCTAGATTCCGGGTTCATGGAGGGAGACACGCTGACTAGCGTTTCGTCGACTGGCGCGCCAACCGCTTATTTCCAGCGCTTCGTTGTTCTCAGCGCACTGGCTCACTAACTTAGCCGCGAGTGTGCGGGCTTTATATGCGAGCGAACGTGGGATGGCTCTTGCGTTTTGTGTTAGCGTGGCCTCACGAAAAGCCCCGCGCGGCGGGCTGGCAAGGCTGGTTTGCAAGAGTGTGCCATCTGCCGACGTAGGGATCAAACTCTTCAATACTGGCATCGGCCTGAGTGGTCCCATAGCCAACGGTTTTGGTGGGTTTACGAATCCAATCGTACAACTTGAAGGCCGCCGAAGCAATCAAGCCAATCGAAAGTGGTAGTGAACCCGGGACATCTTGGCAGTACACCGATGACATCTTTTAAAGGGATGGCGTCCGGACTATGGCAAAATATCAGATTTGTTATTCGATCTGGAAAACTGTCCGACCTTATGTCGTCTTGCGGCCAAAAAACTCCCACGCCCTCAGATTCTTCAAGCCTTACTGAACCGCTCGAAACGGTTCGGCCTGCCACAAGTAGAGTGGCCGGAATTATCTCAGGCTCATTCATCACTTTCGCCGCTTTCGACCCAACTGAGTTGTCGAGTCACCTTTTCAAACATAATCGACTTCCTCTGCCATGACGGACGGTCGTGCCCTCAGCCTTGTCTGAGGTGATGGCGTAAAGTTCATTACTGGCCTCGCTAGCGGCGCTTTGTCCGTCTCGGATCGAGCGCATCCGGCGCTAAGGCAACAGCCAAGGAGAAGCGGATAGATCGCGTTTGTTGTCACGGTGTCGATGCTTCCCCCACTGTATAGGCCACTTCATTGGAGATGCGGCTCTCTCGCTCTTCAGTATTAACTGCAGTCACAACAAAGAAATACTTGGTCCCTTGATCGAGACCTGAAATCGCAATGTTTGTTTTGCCCGAAACATAAACATTCCAGGGATAGACGCCGCTCATAGTGCCGTATTTGACTCGGTATCCTGTTATGTTCGGTTCCGAATTAGGTTCCCAAGCGAGCGTGACCGTACCACCTGCGACGGTTTGGCAGACGTAAAAGAAGGCAAAGTGAAAACTGAGGAGAAGCGATTTCATATTTTTTTAATGAGTTCGGCGCATTAGGATGGCAATCTTTGATGCCCGTTTTCTGATTCGGTCTGGGAGTCATCGAGATCGCGAACAAGGTGGGTGGGCGAAGCGAATTATCAATCGGACGCCGGGATGATCCGCGGCTAGGCATAAACCCTAGAAACAAGATCGAGATAGAGACCAATGGATCCGGTCGCGCCAGCAAGGCGCCGGACCTTACTTCGACAATGATGGCAAGGTGCACGCCCTTTCGATGCGCGACGTCTGCCCAGCTCTCGGCTTGATGCTCTATCGGCGTTTTCGAAGCGATTTGATCGGGGACGGCCCAGCGGTCAGGTGGCGTTATGGTCTGTAGCAGCGGCCATCGCCAGGTTGGACTAGCACTTTGAAAGCGCATCGCTGGGTCTTTTGCTGATGCATCGCATTGCGTTGATCATAACAGGGCAGATGACAATTGCAGCCGACGATGCGGTCGTGTGCGACGAAGCGACACGCCGGCACCTCATCGCCTTGCGCGAGAAGCGGACAAACTCCTATCCGTCGTCTTCCTGGGGCATTGGATAATCGAGTTAAAGTCGGGTTCGACTGTGCCCTCCAGACGGCGGTATGCCAATCACGACATTGAGATTTCGCGATCCGAGATTGAACGGCGCTAATGTTCCAACGGAGATTGCCAGGGATGGTGCGCATTGGTGTCAAGCGAGATGTGCAATCTGATCGCCGTTGAAGTAGCCGTGCGCGGTAGCAACACCGAAGCCAGGTGATGCGAGTTTTAGACTCGAAAGCGTGGCTAGGGCGGATTTCCCATTACAAGGCGGGCTCGGCGATCCCTGACACATGAGGCAAGGCGTAGACGGGCTTCACCGGTGCCTTCCGCTTGTCAGTGTTGGGTTTACGGCTACCCGTAAGGTTCACCCTTGCCACGAACCCATGGAAAATTCCGGCCGCGTCACCGTAATAGCCACAGATCAATCCGGCCTTGTTAATCCCATTGAGTGAGGTGTAGGTCGCGTCTGGATAATCATAGGTTAGGATATCATCGGGCGTGACGTAGAACAAACCATGAGTCACGCCTGCTGTATCTGTGTATCTCCCGACGGCCCAATTCGAAGCATTATTTCCAAGCAGAAGCGTTCCGGTCGCACCGGGTACGTCGATCGGGTAACTCAAGGCGCCGTCGCTGTCGCGCATGTACCCGTGTGTCATCCCATTGGAATCGATGTAGTAGCCTATGATTTGATTTGAGTCATTTACTTGATAAGCAAACGTGGCGGTTGCGTCGGGCACGGCAAACGTCGTGACAATTTGGTTTACGCTAATGAAGGCCGGCTGGGTACCGTCACTGAAAATGGCAGTACCAACAATATCGTCAAAATTGTTGATTCCCAATGGGATCGTATCCAAGGCGCCGTTGAGATCGAACGGATCATACTGGAGAGGGCAACGCGGGTTCTTCCCGTCGGGATCGTTCACAAAGGGTAAATCGCTTGCCGCCCCTGTTACAATTTCGCTGGGCGTCGCGGTTGGGGTCGGAGAAGGTGTTGGTGTTGGGGTCGGTGTACAATTGGGGTGGGTCATCAAATAACCGTGAAAGGTGGCAGCGCTTTCGTTCAGGTACTCGCCGACGACGTGCCGCTTGAAGTTAATGCCCCGGCCTTGAGTAGGGCCTTTGTTAGCAAAAGGCGGAAGGAGCAGGGGGCTGAACGAAGGCGCGAGCGGCTTGTAAACAAAGGCCCTCACTGTCCCGTCGGACGTAATCAAAGTGCCAATGAGGTCTGTCTGGTCCTCAATCTTCTGTGGTAGAGTTGCGGTTACGCCCGGCCCGGGATAATCGAACGTCTTAATGATATCGATCGTTGTGGCGGGGGCAACGGATCCGAAAAGCGGGAGCGTGACTAGCGCCGCGAGAATGTACATCAACGAACGTTTGGGTTGCATAAAGTGTCTCCTTGCTGGGTGAATCGTTTTAAGGGGTGGTTGCCGCTCCTTAATTTTGCAATTCTAGTTTTCGGAGGGTTCTGGCGTCAAGGATATTCTCCATGAGAGATGCCGGTTTCTTTATTGTTGCAGGACTGAATCTCTTTATAGGTTCGGTTCTCGCGCAACAATAGGGGCCCTCGAGGACCCTCGAGTCGGCCCCAGAGCAAGTGGTTTCTGGGGGACTCCTTGGCGACCGTCAGCGCCTTGCTGCTGTTCACCTTACGGGACGGATGGCGAAGGTCTGATGTCGACGTCGAATTCAAGAAGTGGGCGGCGCATGAAGTTTCCTCGCTGCCCGGCGGTTGTTTCTGCCGCTGGAGCTCAAGCCAAAGAGCGAAAGGTCCACCAGGGTAACAAAAAGCGTCGCGTCAAAGGGACACCGCCGGCGGAAGATCGACCTCGTTAGGTTACAAAAAAGTAAGGTTACAAACCCCGCGCCCACCGCGTGCGCAAACTATCGGTTACCAATGGATTGCGGATCAGTATAAATAGTGATCTCTGACCCCGATTTTGAAATCACTACACGAATTCAGAAAAATCTATCCACCACGATTGTTTTTGATAGGATCATTAATTATGAAAACATCACTACGTTTAGTTGGTTGTGCAGCGGGCTTCGTGGCCCTTGCTTTGACGGGAGCCTTGGCGCAGCAACCGGCGTCGCCGGCGGCGTCGTATAGTATTCAACTGGTGAGCACGTTCGATTATCCGGGCACGGGTAACCAGACGCGGCCTCAGAAGATTAACGATAAGGGTGACATAGTCGGGGTCTTTGTAGATGCCAACGGGGTATCCTACGGCTTCACCAGGCGTGCCGATGGAACCTTCAGCCAGCCGATAACTGACCCGAACGACACGAACAACTTGACGGAGGGGCGTGGGATCAATAACTCCGGCCTGATCTGCGGCGATTATCTCGATTCGAATGGGGCTTTTGAGGGATTCTTCCTTAAGGGTAATAATTTTATGAATTACGACCCGGAAACGACGTTTACGATTGTGCTGGGGTTGAATAATGCGGGGGATTTTTCCGGGTCGGTGATCCCGAGCAGTGGGATACAGTCGGGCTTCGTAAGTATCGGGGGCGTGATGACGGACTTCGCGGTGACGAACGCGACGGCGACTCTGGCCTATCAGATTAATACGTCGAACACGAGCTGCGGTTATTACCTTGACTCCGCGGCGGTCAGTCACGGGTACTACCGCGATCCCAACGGCACTATTCACGCGCCGATCGATCCGGCGGGCTCGACCGGCACGATCGTTTTTGGCAATAACGACAAGAATTACATCGTGGGCCGCTATCCCGACGCGGGAGGAACAACCCACGGCTTCCTCTTCGTGCCGAAGGGTAATCATGTTCTGCTCTATGATTTTCCGGGCTCGACCTTTACTTCGCTCAACGGAATCAACAAAACTAACCTGATAACTGGTCGCTATACCGACGCTTCTGGCATCGACCATGGTCTCATCGCGCAGCTGGTGAAGGGCGGCGCAAGTGTCGTGCTGCCTCTGGCGCCAGCTTCCGCGCCGGCACCAGCATCGCCTCAGCGCGCAGTGTATACAGCGCCAGCTTATTAAAGCTGGCCGAGACCTAGGTTGTTGACGAAACGATGGCTGCGCGTCCATAGCGATGCGTAGCTGAAGCGTGTGCGTGGGCCGCGAAGTTAAATTCAACGCCCACGCACACAATTGGTCGGCGCTTCCAAGCAACGATGCTTGACCTTCGCGCCAGATTATGTTCAGGTGAACAGATGCGCCCCAATCGGCTGCAAAAATGCTCTCGCGCCGCTGGGCGACGCTATGGGCGACGTGAATGCAGCCGGCGAGGAAATACGGAGGGAACACGATCCGTTGGCGTCACGCATTTTTGTCTCACGCCGCCTTTTCTTTCATTTCTTTAGTTTAGAGGATTTGCTGCCGGCTATGGGACTTTGGTCCTACTAGAGTTCGAGCAGAATGAGGCGAACGTTCTGATCCTTATGGTTTTTCATTCCGGAGCAAAGGAGCCTTCGCAAATCAAAGGAAAAGACGATGCACGGCGCCCATCGCGAAAGTTCCGCACCACTACCCGCGTGCGCTTGACAAAGAAGACCCGTGCTCACGTCATCGTGGATGAAGAGATCCAACCACGGAGCCGCGCGGAACGAACGAGAACGTTGATTTTGGCAGCAGTGAGACTTTGGGAATTGAAAAGCGGCATTCGCGACCAGCCTGTCCAACCTTGCTCATGGGACGGCATCTCGGTTCGACCTTGTGGGAAAAGCCCAGATTTCTCTAATGATCGACTTCATCCTTAATACTCGGGCTCAATCATCCCGTCTTGGGGCCGTCCGCAGACTCTTCCCCGCCTTCGCCGCCATGGCAATTTTCCTGGCTCCAGCTAAGGCTGCGCCAGTTTACCCAAAAGGCGTTTGGAGCAGTTATGGAAGCGATAATAAAATATCGACAGGTGTCGTCAATGACTTGGGTGTGGTCGGCATAACTATTCCTGAAAATTGGTCTGAGATCGAGACATCCGATGGAGTTTACGACTGGGCCGAGCTGGATGATAAGATCGCTCAGGCCAAGGCGGCGGGATTCCATTATCTTGGGCTACATATTACCTGGAGCAGCGCCGACACACCTCCCTGGCTCGTCTCCGAGCTCAAAGCCGAGGGCCAAACCATTTCCCTGCTCGACTCCGGCCACATCGACACCACCTACTGCGAGCCGATCGAGACCTGCCTCTACTGGAACGAGCGTTATCACTCCAAGCGCCTCGCTCTCATTGCCGCGGCGGGGGAGCATTACAGCGCCGACCCGGATATAGTGGCGGTGTTCGCTAGTTTTGCGAATCACAACAGCCTGGACTGGAATGTTCAGGATTTCGTCGGCGATCTTCCGGACTGCCCGAACGGCGAAACTACTCACGTCGATCAACCCAAACAATGGCTCGATGTCGGCTGGACTCGGGCGGCGATGCTGCAGGTGGGCAAGGACATAGTCAACGCTGTGGCAGCGGCATTTCCCACTAAGTGTATCAAGCTCCCGATTGGGGGACTTGATGTCTCGTTGGCGAATACTTCGCCTGATCCAAGAGGAGGAGCGGGGAACTATTCCACCTTAGCCTATGAAATAACGGCTTATGTCTATGGCGACCCCACCGCTTCCCCGCCCATACCTGCGCAACCTTATGCCGATCGTTTCTATGTCCAACGCAACACGGTAGCCGATACCTGGGGCGTGCCTGTAGCCGATCCTCCTCCCTACTCGGCGGAAGGCTACATAAAGTACATGATTTACCAGCATGCCCCCCAATCTGGTCTTCAGACGGTGACAAGTGCATCCATGTGCATTCCCGATGGTTACACGCCGTGCCGATTGCATGGGAGTCAGCCTTGCACCTCGATCGCGGCCGTGATGCAGGCGGCAATAAATGTCATGGTCGGTTATCACACTGATTTCATCGAGCTATGGACTCAAGACGCGGCAACTCCGCTTTTCTATCAGATGGTCGCCGATGCCACGATTGCGATGGGGGGAGAACTTCGCCAACCAACCCAGACCATAGTACCAGGGCCCGCGCAGCTATTGAATCTCTCCACGCGTCTGAACGTGCAGACCGGAGAGAACGTCTCCATCGGTGGCTTCATCATTGCTGGAAACGCGCCGAAGAAACTTATGATGCGCGGCATCGGGCCGTCTCTAACCGGCATAAGTCCCGTCCTGACTGACCCTGTGCTCGAGTTGCATGAGCCCGACGGCTCGCTTATTGCCAGCAACGATAACTGGAAAGACACCCAGCGGATCGACATTCAAAACAGCACTATCGCGCCCACGAACGATCTGGAGTCGGCAATTATCGCGACTCTGTCGCCCGCCAGCTACACCGTCGTGTTGCGCGGCAAGAATGGAACAACCGGTATTGGCCTGGCAGAGTTATATGACCTGGACCCGTCGTCTGATTCAACTCTGGCTAATATAAGTATCCGCGGCCTGGTCCAAACCGGCAACGAGGTCATAATCGGCGGTTTTATTCTTGGTAACGGAACTACCAGCGAAAAAGTACTCATTCGCGCCCTGGGACCTTCACTTTCAGACATCGCGAATACCCTGGCCGACCCAACGCTCTATCTCTACGATAAGAACGGCGCGATGATAATGTCCGATGATAACTGGCAAGATGACACAGGTCAGGCCGACGAGATCAGAGCCACTGGCATCCCACCACAAAACGACGCGGAGTCAGCGATTGTCGTAACGCTGCCACCCGACGCCTACACAGCGATCATTGCGGGCAGGAATGGCGGCGCCGGCGTTGCTCTCGCGGAAGTATACCTGCTTCCGTAACTATTCGTGTGCTCAGGCGTGGGTGCCTTACTGGCGTTCCTTGTCTGCGAGGCCCTTCGCCGTCTACGCGGCTCAGAATGACAGATCGGGAAGGGACGTCGCGATTCTACAATCAGGCCACCCTCGTAGATCGTCGCATGTCGACCATGCGGTAAAATACCGTAAGAATAGGGCGCTCGTGGGCTACGGTGCGTTTGATCATCTGGGATTGCGCATTCCGCGCAAGTCGCGCGAGCAAGTCGGTTATAATTGGTGTCTTTGGGTCCAGCGGCCGATGCTTGGCCTTCGGCTGCAAAGAATGTTCATGTAAACCGATGCGCCCAATCGCCTGCACAATGCCCTCGCCGGCACTCGGGGACGCTAGCTTTCCGTCATGGCCGACGGGATCAGGGTTCCGCGGACTCCGTTACCGTAATAGTCTGGTCAACAACAACGTGATGCAATGTTTGCCTGACCCCGCTCGGCCATTGGATGATCAGCGAATCTACACCGGCGGCCCGACCTAATCCAAAATGGACCGGAATATGATTCTGCGACATATAATGTTGTCCGGTGTACTCTCTAAATTGTGTTCTACCTCCTGCCCTCAGAAAAATTTTGGCACCAATCCCACTTCGATTGCTCTGTTGCCCGATTAGAACTACCTTAAGCCATCCGTTGCTGTTCCCGTTGTTCCGATAAAGAAGGTAAGGTCCCGACTGAATCACCCGCCCCATTGCAGACAAAGAGATCCAAGAACCCGTCGTTGTTATAATCAGCAAAAGTGGCATCACTACCTCTTCCCACTCCCGGCTTGGCGCCAACCCCGGCAATCGATGCGACGTCTGTAAAGGTGCCATCTCCCTTGTTCCGAAAGAGCCGATTGGGTCGCGTTGTTCCTTTTTCTGTGTTGACGATGTATAGGTCTAGAAAACCATCATTGTCATAATCCCCCCAGGTTACCCCAAGGGCACCGGCTGTATTGATCGCTCCGCTTGCCGTGGTCACATCAGTAAAAGTGCCATCTCCATTGTTTTGGTACAGGCTACCTTGAAGCGGCGGGCCGTCTTGCTCTCCCATAGTAACATAGAGATCGTGGTCACCATCATTATCGTAGTCTCCCCAGGCTCCGCTTTGGGCATCGACCGATGGGGTTATACCCGCGGCATCCGTCACGTCGACAAACGTGCCGTCACCACGATTTTTGAATAAAGCGCTGGATTTCGTGATAAAGACATCCATAAGTCCGTCCCCGTCAAAATCAGCCCAGGCAGCCGTGCGGTTTTCTATGTCGCTCCTTTGTAGTCCGGCTTCTTCAGCCACATCGATAAACTGCAACCCGCCATCGTTGCGGTATAAAAGATTTGGCGTGTCGAAACTTGTGGCGAAGATATCGAGGTCGGAATCGAGATCGATAATCCACGGCATAAGCCCCCCGATTACGATGGCTCCTTCCTGTCACGCCAGAGGAAGAGGCAATGTTAGTGAACGTCCCATTGCCATTATTCCTCCATAACTCATTGTAGTTAGTCGAGTCTGCCTTTGGAGTTCCCTTGGAAATATAAAGATCGAGATAGCCATCGCTATCAAAATCGCTCCAGAGAGCACCATGGGCATCGCCATTGTGAGGATTTAAACCTGCCTGGGATGGTCAGATCTGTGAATGTCCCATCGCCATTATTGTGCCAGAGTTGAGAAATCGAATTAGTAATACCCTGAACATGCCCCAGCGTCATTACATCCACATTCCCATCATTGTCGTAATCGCCCCAGGCTGCGGCCCAGCTCGAGTTGTTTCCAAAAAAGCCGGCCTCGACTGATACATCGGTGAATGTCAGAGTTCCAGGCCCGCTGGAGAACCGATTCGTCGGGCTGCTCCCGGCTTCAAGACGGACGAGGGCCAGCACGAAGGAAATGAAGATTAGGCCGCCGCGTAACAGCGGCAGCAGTGACAGGTGTGTTCCGGTCGTCGGTCGAATCAATGGGTGCATAAGTATTTAATCGCTCGGGAGTTGAGGGAAAACCGAGACGCTTGTCAAGCTCTAAGAGCGAAGGGCGAAACCGTTGGGTCCGTGCTTGAATCTCGCAAATTTCCTGCTCGCCACGAAACTGCTTTGCCCGATGTTGACGGTCACGCCGTATTGAGAAGGATCAAGAGTCTGGTCTTCATAAGTTGCCGTCTTGAGGGAGCTTAAGTCAGGGCACGACCGTGAGCGTGAGATCATTCCCATCGCCGCCTGTGTAGCTGGCTTGGAAGTTGTTGCCGTTGATTGTGACAATGCCGCCATCAGCCAGATTGCTGAAGGTTCCGGTAATGGGATTGGCCGACGTATTGTCGATGATGATGAACGCCAGTCCTATTGGCAGCTCGCCTTGCACCGTTCCAATCAGATTAATATTGGCTCCGGCGTTGATCGTTATAGCGCTGGCTCTGATCTTGTCGGTCTTAACTCTGTTGTTTCTAGCTTTGAAGGTGCAGGTGTAGGTCCCATTCGACTGGAAAGTCAGAGAGCTCTTCGTCGTAAGGGTGGATTTCCTGTTTGGGCCGGCCGAGGGCGCGAGGAAGGCGGTGGCGCCGCTCCCGCTGCCGACAATCACCGGCCCTGAGATAACTCCGCCGCCGCCCAAGGTCCCTGCAGTCACGGTGACCGGGCCCGTACCGGTGGCTGAGCCTATGATGTTGGTTGCCAGTAGTGTGCCGCGGTACACCGTAGTGCCTCCAGTGTAACTCATGGCGCTCGCCAACTCGAGAGTCCCACTGCCAATCTTCGAGAGGAATCCTGGAGGAGTGCTTCCACCTTCGCCGTCAAAGATCTTCCCCGCGAAAGTCGTGCTGAGATTGTTGCTCCCGATTACCAGGCCGTGGCCGCCGAGGAAAACTTTGCCTCCACCTGCGAGGGAGCCAATTGTGAGATCGTGCATTCTGTCCGGCGCCAGGGCGAGTTGAGCATTTCCCAGCAGCTCGATACGACAAGTGCCGCCGAGAGCGTCGCGCAGGAATTGAATGTTGCCGCCTCTTCCACCATTAGATCCGCCAGTGGCGGTGATCGTGGCGTCTGCGGCGGTCGCGTTGGCGTCTCTCGCACTTCCACTGAAGGTCAGGAGTCCTTCAGCAATGTCTCCGGTGACCGCGGCTCCATTGACTGTGATGTTACTATCGCCGGCGCTCGCCCCAGACGTAAATGAGACCATACCTCCAATAGCATTGGTTACCGTGCCCGGGTCGATAGTCAGCGTGGCCTCCGCTGCGGTCGAGTCTTCATTGAAATAGAAGATACCCTGTAAACCAACCTGCCCATCGAGCGTCCCCCCATTTGCGATAAGGATCGCGTGATCGGCGGTTGTCGTATCGTTCAAGTCGACCGAGCTGCCAAAGCCGGACTCGGTCGCGCCGTTGGCGGTCATGGTCGCGTTGCCCAGGCTCGCGTTTCCTTGCACGTGGATCTCAGCGTCTTCGAGCAGAGTGAAATTGCCGTCTGCTGCGGTAGCGGTGTCCAGGAAGCTTACGACCCCGCCCCCATTGGGGCCGCCGATCGTGAACGTGCCGTTCCCTGCCGTGGAGCTGTTGAAGAAGGCGAGCGTTCCGTTGTTGAGAAAAGTCCCATGATCGGCGCTGGCGTTATCGTAGAAGTCGATTTCGCCAGGGAAGCTTATAATGGCACCCTGATTGTTAGTGAAAGAGCCGGTTCCCGCAGTGGAGTTACCGCGGAAGACGGTGCTGCCGGCATGCGCGATCGTTGTCAGGCCTCCGTCGTTAATGTATGTTCCCTGGGCGGCGGTGGAGTCATCGAGAAACTCTGTCGTCCCACCCGTTGCTCCCCCCGTTTGGCTCGTGCCAAAATTCGTGAAAGTCGCACTGCCTGCGCTGGCCATGCCGCTGAATTGGGTCAAGCCCCCCTGGCCGCCACTCACTTCCGCGCCGCTATTGGTGAAAGCCGTCTGTTCACCGGCCGAGGCGCTATTGGCGAAAAAGATCGACAGTGGCCCCGCAGGCGAGACGAAGTTCTGAGTCAGACTTGAGTTATTGACAATGCCAGTCCCACTAATGGTGAGAGGCGCGCCAACTCCGCTGGTTATGGTAAACACAGCTCCGCCCGGACTAAAGACGATCGAATTGACCTCGGTCGGCTCAGTCGGCGTGATCGTTCTGCGTTGTGAGGTAGCGAAGGTCGCGGTGTCACCGGCGCCATTCGGCACCGTCGCGGGGTTCCAGTTGGTGGCCGTGTTCCAATCGCCGTTGGTGGGATTAAGATTCCAGGTCGCGCTCCCGGCGTGTGCAGGGGCGTTCGGTATGAGCAAGAGCAAGCCGCACAGGAGCAGGGCGGGCAGTGGGTGGAGAGCAGAATTCATCGGGTTCCTTTAGGTTGGGGCCGCGTCGAGCGGCGTGGCTTCCGTTCTACCGAGCGGACGGCCCGGTTGGCAAGCTCAAAAGGTTCCGTTCCCTAGGCCTCCGCACATCCTGCATTAGCCGACATCCCGCGCTCCATCGGTCTCGTCAGACGGACAAAAGATCAATCGTTGGCCACCACACGAGGAGCAAGAGTCTGAGTTCTAAGCTGGTCGCTCACCTTCTGGATTTGCGCTGCCTGCTGCCTTGAGGGTTGCACTGAGGGCTTGAATTTCCTTTTGCTGCTGCTCGATCGTCATTGCCTGCTTTGCAGCAGTTAACTTTACTTCAGCGATCGTTGCTTCCTGAGTCCTCCACCTTGCGGTGCTCTTTGAGGAACTCGTTGAGTAACATCGCGTTCACCGCTTCGTAGCGCACCGTGTAAGGCTTGCCTTGCTCGTCACGTGCCACCAGGTCGGGATCAACCTTTTCGACTTGCTCGGCCACGAGGCCGAACTGCGGGATGCCATCGGGATCAAGCTCGTGCTTGTAGCGGAACGTGACCGGTTGAAGGGCAAGAATCGCTTCGCTCGCTTTATCCATCGGCTTGATCGCTTCCTTGAATCGCGCTGACGAAACGACCGTGCCGAGATGCCCGTTGGTATCGATAATCACGCCAACGCCGCCGGCCACCGTAACGCCACTAATACCTGCGATAAATGTCGCCGTCTGAGTTCCAGTCATGCCTATGCGAATTGTGTTGGCCTCGCCGGCTATACCTTTATTGCCTATGTCGATATTGTGATCGCCACGAGTGAGATTTAGACCCGCTGAAGCGCCCAATGCGATGTTGTCCTTCCCGGAGTTGTTGTCTCGCAACGCCTCATGACCGAACGCCGTGTTGTTGATACCGGTTCGGTTGCGGCGCAGTGCATTGGTCCCGCTGGCGGTGTTGAAGAAGCCGGTGGTGTTCGAATGGAGCGCATCAACGCCGGTGGCTGTGTTGCGGTAGCCAGTTGTGTTGAAATGGAGCGCGTCATCTCGCCCGTGGCTGTGTTGAAGTAGCCAAGTGTGTTGGTCTCAAGAGCACCAACACCGGTGGCCGTATTCTGACTTCCATGTGTGTTGTTTAAAAGGGCATTACTACCAGTGGCTGTGTTGAAGTAGCCTGTATTGTTAAAGAGCGCATGAGCCCCGGTGGCCGTGTTATAGCTGCCGCTTATATTGCTAAAAAGCGCATCAGATCCGGTGGCAGTGTTGTTGCCGCCCGTGTTGTTGAATAGCGCTTGGAAACCAATGGCTGTGTTGTCGGCTGCGCTGTCGTGCCTCAGCGCATTGTCGCCCAGCACGGTATTGTTGTTCGTTAAACAGCCTTCTTGGCAAGTCGCACGCGTTTGCGGCGAAAGCGCAAAGCAAGCGAGGGCGAGACAGGCGGCTGCGAGAAGACCGGTGAGTTTTGTTCGTGGACGTAGGTTTTTCATAGGGTTGCTCCCGAGGCGCGCAGTCTGACGGGGCGAAGAGAGAATGGTCAAGACAAATGCCAATTTCTTCGAGATTTCCGGGGCGCGTAAACTTCGAAGAGTGGGAGCAGCTTTGAGGGGCCTCCCCCATCGAGGGTAGCCGCGCGGCTTTACTCAACGCTGGCAAACACTTTTGCAAACGGAAGGCCAGGCCTTTGCGCGCGATCATCGAGCTCAGCAACACGAGTCGCGGTTGTCGCTCGGCCGGGGAATAGGTTTTTCTATCGCCGGTGCGAGGTATTGAGCAGAACAAGGAATGAGAAGGCGTTATCGCTCACAATCGCCTCCGGCTTTGCATCGCCGTTTAGATCGCTCAGCGCGAAATAGCTGCTAGACACGCCACCAATCGGGTATACAAACCGCCGATCCGAAGGTACCATCACCCCTGCCGTGCAATACAACAAGCCCGCCAGCAGCTCCTACTGAGACGGTGACATCGAGACGACCATCGCGATCGACGTCCGCAACTTTCACGGGACCGTAATTGGGATAAATGCTTTGAGGCGGCTGAAACGTGCTATCTCCATTTCCCAGGTAAAGCGTTGTCGAATAATTACCACCGATGAGCAAATCCGGCTTGCCATCCTGATTGACGTCGCCAGCCGCACTGTAAACGCAACCGTTTGTCCCGATGCTTAGGGGCGGCGCGAAAGTTCCGTCCCCTTGCCCGAGATAAATCCCCACTGTGCCGTCGTAGGCGTTGCAAACCGCCAGATCGGGATTCCCGTCACCGTTGAAGTCCGTGGCAACTGGCGATTCCGGAATGCGGCCCGTGTCATAATAGATCGCGGTCTCAAAAGTACCGTCGCCTTTTCCAAGCAGAATGGCTAACCGGTCGGACAGTACGCCCGTTACGGCGACATCCATCTGGCCATCGTTATTGAAATCAGCAACTACTGGATTCATCTCGGCGTCGCTGAAGGAAATTCCAGTGAACTGAGCCGCCTGAAAGGTCCCATCGCCGTTACCCAGAAGCGTGTAAATGCCAACGTCGTTACGTAGCAAGGGAGTAACCAAAAGATCAGGCTTGCCGTCGCCATTGAAATCCGTCGCAATGAGAAAGCGCGCGTCAGGTCCCGTGATCGGCACTCCCGCGGCAAACGTCCCATCGCCGAGCCCTCGGATAAACGAAAGCGGCGCCCCGTCGACGACGTCAGCGTGACCATCGCCGTCGAAATCCGCCGAATCGAATCCCCAGTAGCCTCCGGGATACGGCTTGGGTGCACGAAGAGTGCCATCTCCTGTGCCAAACGCGACTCCGATCGCGGAAAAATCACCGCTAGCGACCACGTCGGCATTTCGATCGCGATTAAAATCACCAATCCTCGCGAAGCGCTGGCCAACTCCATAAAGGGCAGCGGAACCAAAAGTGCCGTCGCCATTTTCCAAGCAAAACCGCAGTGTAACCTCCACCCGTAACCAAGTCGGATACACCATCGCGATTCATATCGGCAGTCGCGACGGTATCTACTGCTCCATTGGTGCCATACCCGATTGCCGATTGGAAAGTGCCGTCGCCATTACCCAAGGCGACCTGCACACTGAAACCGCTCGCGAGAACGAGATCAACATTTCCGTCACTATTAAAGTCAGACGCGGCAATGTCGTTGCTGTCTCCCAGCACGGTAGTAACGGCCGGCTGAAAGGTCCCATCCCCGTTCCCAAGCAGGACAGCAAAACCGCCGAAATGCTGCACGGCGACCGCCAGATCCAATTTCCCGTCATGATTCAGGTCGACGGCGACCAGTCGCACCCCCTGGTAGGGGGTTAGATCATAGAAGACGGGAGCTGCGAAACTCCCATCGCCCACACCAAGTAGAACCGCTACTTGGCCGCCAAAGGGGGGTCTGGCTGGTCCGAAGAGCGCGATCGCCAAATCGAGAATGCCGTCGCCGTTGAGATCTGCGATCGCGATTCCCAATGGTTGGCCCTCCAACTGGATCCTGGACGAGCGACCAAAAGTCCCGTCGCCATGCCCAAGCACCACGTTGGCCCCATGCCTGTCATCAGTTACAACTAGGTCAACGTTCCCATCCCCATTAAGGTCAGCACCGGCTATTTCCGTCGCGTCGGCTCCCACAGGAAAAGTGTTCGCCGAACCGAAAGTGCCGTCGCTGTCTCCCAGGAAAACGCTTACGGTCCCGTTGGCGCTGGCGATGTCCGCGATTCCGTCGTTGTTGAAATCCTGAACCACAGCGGCGAGCGGAGTCCCGCCGCTTGGGTAATTTCTCCCGCTAAGAAAGATTCGGGCCGAGCTTATTGGCGCGATCTCAAGTGCGGCTAACAGAATGACAACGAGACTTGGTAACTTGAACGACATATCGCTGTTCCTCCGGCTTTCGATGCGATTAGACAGCATCGATTCCAACAGGCGCAAGCTTTGCAGTCAATCCCAAAAGCCAGTCGCTGCACCGTCAATGCCACAAGTGGCCTAGCGAGGAAGAGCCCGTCTCTTTTTTCGGCGGGACCAAGTCGATCAGTGATTGCCCTCGCTCGAACAAGCACCAATCCCGACGAGCGGGCCAATTTTTTCGAGCATGGCGCGAATTGCCGTGAGCATGGCGTAACAATCTGGCCAGACCGGGCCGAGATGAGGATCGGCGAGACGCCACGGCACAAAATGCAGGCATTGTGTGCGACGAAGCGACACGCCAGCGCCTCATCGCCTTGCGCGAGAAGATCACGCTGGCCGAGCGCGGAGCCAAGTAGCTAGAAGAGGCACGTGTCACTGCAGATCGGGAGGTTGAGCTTATGCAAAGCTGGATAGTACGGCGGCTCGCGGTCAGCTCCATCGTTTGGTTAGGCCCCGCCGCGTAATTTGCAAACCTTGCCAGGTCGAGTCCTCAAAGACGACTGTCATTAACCTCGACCCAGTACCCATCCGGGTCTTGGAAATATATCTGCTTAATACCGTCTGGACGGTTTGTAACTACTCCCTCCTCCCTCTTGCTGCTGAAATACTTGACGTGCTTCTCTCGAAGAAACTCAATAAACGGTTGCAACGCGGCCGTCCTTAATGCGAAATGAACATCGATATCCTGCCCGGTGGTGCTTTGTGCACCGGCGATTAGATGTAACTCTGTTCGTGGGCCCAGACGAAAAAATGCATGCCGGTCGTCTTTAAATGGATCGGGAAGCCGCTCCAAGCCAACGATCATACGATAAAAGTCGGCGCTCCTTTGCAGATGTCGCACATGCAATGCAATGTGGTCAATTTCGAGAGGTTGACTCGAGCTCATCCGTTGCGAGTACCAGTGGGCCAGCCAGCAGGACGGAGACAACTAAAAGATCGATATGGAAAATCTTTGCATCGTATAAGGCCTAACGAGAACAAGCTCAGCTGCGGCGAGCAGGAGCGCGCATGGTGGCGGGTTGAATGGTTTTGATCATGTGAAACCGGGCTCATCTTGTTGTCGTGGGACAATAATAACGCGCATGGTATGGGATATTGCCAGAAGTCTCAGCGGTTCCGGACGAGAAGCTGCGGGTCCACCCCAGAAGGGCCGATTTACTCCGTCGAACAATCGCGTAATAAAATCGAGACGTCGTCTGAGCTCCCGTTGGTAACGGCAAGGTCTTGCATGCCATCACCATTGAAATCGCCCACCGCAATAAACCCAGGATAATCGCCAACTTTGAAGCTCACGGGAGCGCTGAAATTGCCCGTGCCGTCGCCCAACAAGATTGAGGCGTTATTATGCCGGCCGGTGTTAGTAATGGCAAGATCTTGCTTGCCATCGCCGTTGAAATCACCGACCGCGACAGCACCAGGATAATCGTCAACAGTGAAATTTGCGGCAGGACTGAAATGACCAGCACCATCGCCCAACAAGATGGATACGGTCCCCGGGGCGCCATAGTTGGCTGCGACCAGGTCTTGCTTGCCGTCGGCATTGAAATCACCTACCGCCACCGAGTTCGGATAGTCCGTGGGCAACGTCGTGGGAGCGCTGAATTTGCCGGTGCCATCGCCCAACAAGATCTCCAAGCCGTTTGGGAAGATGCTCGTAATAGCGAGATCTTGCTTGCCATCGCGATTGAAATCACCCACCGCTATTTCGCCGGTATTACTCCCAGCGCTGAAGTTTGTCGGACGGCTGAATTTCCCCCTCCCGTCGCCCAACAAAATCGATACCGAGCCCGGCGCGGAGTTCTGGGCAACCGCAAGATCTTGTTTGCCGTCGCCATTGAAATCGCCAACCGCTACCGATTGAGGCGCCAAGTTACCGGTGAAGTGAACAGGCAACCTAAAATTCCCGCGCCCTTTGCCCAACAGGATTGATACCGTGCCTCCGGGGTTCCGGTTCGCAACGGCGAGGTCTTGCTTGCCGTCGGCATTAAAATCGCCCACCGCCACGAATTGAGCATTGTCACCGGCGAGGACCAGTCTCGGATACCTGTTGAAATTCCCAGCCCCATCGCCCAGTAAGATCGCGACAACGTCTGAAGCGACGTCGGCGACCGCCAGGTCTTGCTTGCCGTCGCCGTTGAAATCTCCCACTGCCACCGATTGAGGAAAACTGCCGGTGGTGTAGTTGACCGCGCTCGCGAAACCAACCGGGAGGCATGTTACTGGCGTCGTAACCGTCAGGGTCAACGTTTTGCTCGCGGTCGCACCATCCCTGTCGAAAGCTGTGATGGTCACCATGTAGCTTCCCGCCGGATGCGCGTCCGTCACCCGCACCACGCCTGTAACCCGATTGGCAACGAGCGTGCCCTTGAAGTCGGTCGAGGTCGAAACATCAATACTATTCGTGTCGGCCGGCGCGGCATCTGGCGTCACCGTCGTGTCGGCGCTCAGCGAAAGTGATGTGTCTGGATAATTGCCCAGGATCGGGCTTGCCACGGTGCTTACGGCAAAGCTTGTGCCGATGGCGAAAAGCGATAGGACTGCGGAGGAGAGGGCGGATTTCATGACCCGATCGCAGCAGAAAGCGGCGGCAAGATCAAGCCGATTTGCCCTGAGTTTGTTCTACGGCACCACCGTCAGCGTCAGGTCATTCCCGTCGCCGCCTTCGTAGCTGGCTTGGAAGGTGTTGTTGCCGACAGTGATCGAGCCGCCGTCAGGCAGATTCATGAACGTTCCGCTGATCGCCAGGGGAGTGCCATCCCCGCAGTTGCGCGTGGAAGTTTGATGGCCGCTGAACTTATTTCGAAACTTTCGGTCCCGTTTTCCGTAATAGACCTGGACGGCCCGAGTTCACCAAATGGAAATAGTTTTTCGTAAACGAATTACGGGAGATCACTTTCAATTGGGCGGCGAAGGTCACGTCCTTAATCGATACAAGTTGGCGGGCGTCAAACGGCGGTTTGCCAAGGCGGAGATCGCTGTGATCGCTGCTCTACTTTACCAGAATGATTACGAACACCCTTTTACCGACGATGAAGGCGTCTATTGGACACTCGAATAATCGAGCGTAGCAGTCATGCCGGTCCAAATTAGGACACGTCCAAAAATGCCGAATTTGCCGATCAGCGTAGGCGAATCCGCCTCACGCCCGCAACCTCAAATTGCGAAACGCGCAAGGTGCCCGCTCTGGCTCTCTACTCGATTTAATAACGTCTAAATATCGTCGCCTCAATTGGCAGGCGGCGTGTGATCTTGGGTTTTCGCGGGACCCTAGGCGAATGGGAGCGATTGATGTCGCCAGAACTTGTCTTACGGCCAATGAACTTCTTCGGAGAGCGTGCTCTCCAAGCCATTGGTGTTGTAGGCAGTTACCGCGAAGTAGACCGTCTTGCTACCCTTTACCGCGATCGTCGCCGTCGGATCGGTGACCGTTACCAGGCGCGTGTAGTCGCCAGAAATGCGGCCGTAATAGACATTGTAACCCGCGATATCCGGTTCAGGATTGCGATTCCAGACTAGCGTTACGTTAGTAATAGTCGCGTTTAGGTCATCGCTCTCGTCGACGACTGCGTCTTCAGCTTTCGCCTTGGTTGATGAAAAAGCGATGAGTAAGACCGCGAGCAAGTTCAAGGTAGAGAGGTATTTATTCATTTTGAAGTTTTGAGTGCAGAATGGAATGCGCGGCGTCGCATCGGCGTTCCGTCCTCCGCAATATTGGCTCAGATCAAGGACAGTTGATCGTGTTGAAGATCACTGGAGTCCCGAAACAAAAAGGAGCGCAGGCTGCGAAGGTTCCGCGGTCGTTAGGGCGATTTATTTTTCGACGGGCCAGCGATACCGCTACAGTTTCTACTTGTAAACTGGCAGTTTGTGGACACGATTCTGTGACCACAAGGGACCCCAAATGGCATCAAAAACATGGCGCCTGCGCTCATCTTGGAGCTTGGACGAGCTGGCGGAAAAAATAGGCAAGCACTATGGCTACGCGGATCGGACTGCGTTTCTCAAAAGCGCAGTGCGGTTCATGGCGCTGCTCGGACATGAGGCTGGTTGCCACACGGCGCTGAAACAACTTGCTGCGGAGTCGCCTGGAAGGCAGGACCGGATAGATGCGGAACTGCTGAGGCTGTGGGACGCACAAATCGAGGGACGCATCGGTGAGCTGCGGAAAGCCGTTGACGCGGCCTCCCGAACCATGGGCGGAGTTTCGCTAGAGGAGCTGGTGATCGCGGTCGGGCAAGATGTGGTGAGCAAACTCAGGAAGTAGGCTCGTCGTCAGGCTCGAACTCCGCGTCGCTGGACTCCATTGGGCTCAGACTCCCGTCCCATAGTGGGGCGACAGGGCAGCGCGCTTTTGTGCGTTTTGGTCGGACTATGCCTATTAAGTGGCGGTGTTATATCCGGGCTTCGTTACCAATCTCGGAGGGATTCCCTCCCCGCAATATCTGAAGGCAAAATTTGTTCTCTGGTCCTTACCGAAAACGTCCCGATACTTGATGTAGCCGACGGCGATAAGTATCGGCTGCAATTCTGAAATAAATTGCATGGCATCAGCTGTAGTCGAACTAACCTTTTGCTGAGGCTGCAGGGTAAAGTCCTCAAAAGATCAATCGTTGGCCACCACACGAGGAGCAGGAGTCTGCGTCTTAAGCTGGTCGCTCACCTTTTGAATCTGCGCGGCCTGCTCGTTAAGGGCCGAAGTGAGCGCCTCAATGTGTACCTGCTGCTGGGCGGCGGCAGTTTCAAGCCTCTGCATCTTTGAATCCTGCATAGGTTATCCTGGCTGCTCTGTTCCTCCACCTTTCGGTGCTCTTTCAAAAACTCATTGAGCAACATCGCGTTCACTGCCTCGTAGCGCACCGTGTAGGGTTTTCCCTGGTCATCACGTGCCACCAGATCGGGATCGACCTTCTCCACGTCCTCCGCCGCGAGCCCGAACTGCGGGATGTCGTCAGGGTCAAGGTCATGCTTATAGCGGAAGGTTACCGGTTTCAGCGTGAGGATTGCTTCGCTTGCTTGCCCGTTGGCTTTAGCGGCTCTAGGTCCGGATCTTCAAGCGCTATCAATCTGAACTTGGGGTCGATCTCGCTCGCTCGCTTCAGGTGTGCTTTCGCTCGGCCTCGCATCGGTCGCTGTCGAAGCGCGTCGCTCGTTACGGCATCGGAATCAACCGATCAGCAAGCCAGTTTTGAACGAGATTGTAGACGTAACTTGAACTGCCGACGCTGATGGGATCATACCAATATGCAAAGGCGTGTTTGCTGGAGCCATCGATTCGCTGCGTCAGGTGGTCCAAGGGATCCAAACCTGTAAATTTTTCCTGTAATAGTTCCAGTTGGTGGGGAGTGATTGAATCAAATTCGGAGCCGAATGCGTAAACAGGCGCGCAATCGCCCACGACCAGTTCCAAGTTCGACCCATTGGCAAGGTTTGGGTGGGTGTCGGAGTCGGCCTGACAATAGATATACGCGTTTGTTCTGTTTTGGGGTTGGCCAGCAAGAAACTCCGGGTCATTGAATTGATAAACCCCGGACAAGCAAACCACCGCGTCAGGACGATTGTTGACGGTTGTCCAACAAGCTGCGGCTGTCAACGCATGGGTGCCGCCAGCAGAACCCCCCAGCAAACCCACAAGATGATTCACTTTGCCCACGAGCATACCGCAGGTCGGGTTGCGCGCCGCGATGATTGCCTTTTGTACGTCGTTGATCTGGATCTCGTCCGCGGGGGGCCTGAGGCCGTGAGCATAGGCGGCTTTTGCCTGGCGTTCGCACCCGCTGTTACAGATTTGCTCCCTCGGCACACCCAGAAAATTCTGTTCCTGATCCAAGCGATAATCAATCGAGCAGGCGATAAAGCCCGCATTCCGTAGCGACGTCGCTACTTTTTGCGCTCCATCGTCATTGCGGCTTCCACATCTCCAACCGCCAGTGTGAGCCACAAGAACAGCCGGTCTGGGAAATTGGAATACGACAGCATCAGGAAGGTAAACATTCCACTGTAAGCAGGTGACACCATCGTGAGCCCTGGCATATATTTCGGTTGCATCGGGTGGGACGTTAGCGGGGGTCGGCGTTGGTGTCTGCCCAAAGGCGGGCACGATACCAAAGGGCGCAAGAGTGGAGATTAGCAGTGCTTGGGCTTTCATAGCGCGAAAACGGCGCGCCAGACTGATAGCTCTGATGATCTTATTTTGGGAACACATATGGATTCTCCTTTCGCCCTGGGGGTTGTCTGCTTGCGATTGCAGGTCTGAAAGAGGGGTGGAGGCCCCCAGGATTAAGCGTCCGCGCCAGATCCAGATCTCGTGTTCAACATTGTTCTACGGGAAGCGCGAAGCGAAGTTTCGTAGAAATTTGAAAATCCTTTCCGTCGGTGAGCGCAGGACATGAGAAAACCCCAACGGGTCGGAGCGCCAGAGGCCACGCGGCGCGTCGGTCCGACGCGCGGCAAGCGATGCTTCTCCTACAATGTTCTGTTGAGTGACCGCTTTTAGCGGTCATTCGCCACGACTCGCGGGCGCGGATTGACGGGTTGAACTCATGCAGAGCTGGATACTACTGCTCGCATCTCGCCTCGAATCTTGCCAAGCCTCATAACAGGAGTACTATGTCGCTCCCTTTGGACTGCGCCTTAACAAAGAGCGGGATCGATGACCGTTCACCTTCGACCGGGGGAGACTTATATGCCGCTCAACAAATACGGAGTTTTGAAAGGCCGCGCGGTTGATGCAAAGCGCGAGCAGGACACTCAGTCTCCTCATTATCCGGTTCACATTGTCGCCAACGTCGAACACTATCGAATCGCGGTCAACGTAATGTCGGTCAAGAGCCGTCAGAACTTCTCTTCCTTGTGGATGACAGCTTTAAGCACCCGATTACTAACGGCCTGCCCGGACTTACGGATGGATTTTCCCCGCTCCAAAGCGCACCGGGCGAACAGGCACTCGACTTCATTAGGAGGCGATAAAATAACGTAAAATAGCGCCACGGCTCGCCCACGTTGGCAGCAGGCGTGTAAGCTTGGGTTTCGCGGAACCCTTAGCGACCGGGAGCGATTGATGGACACGACACCTAGGCGGTGAAAGTGGTCGTTTGTCGAATTGTTGGCTGCGCGAGTCAATCGTTGGCCACCACATGAGGAGCAGGAGCCTGGGTTCTAAGCTGGCCGCTCACCTTCTGGATTTGCGCAGCCTGTGCTTTGAGTGATGATTGTAACTGCGCAACAATTGCTTCCAGTTCCTCGATCTTGCGATTCTGCTGTTCTCCCTTCCGATGTTCCTTGAGGAACTCATTGAGCAACATGGCGTTCACCGCTTCGTAGCGGACGGTGTAGGGCTTTCCCTGCTCGTCGCGGGCGACGAGATCGGGATTGACCTTTTCAACCTGCTCAGCGACCAGCCCGAATTGCGGGATTCCTTTCGGATCGAGTTCTTTCTTGTAGCGAAACGCCACCGGTTCAAGCGAGAAAATCGCTTCGCTGGCTTTGTCCATCGGCTGGACGTTATCCTTGAACCGCTGCGACGAAACAACGGTGCCAAGGTGGCCATTGGTATCCACAATTACACCGACTCCCGCGGGCACGGTTGCACCGTTAATGCCCGCGACAAAGGTGACCGTTTGAGTTCCCTGCTTGCCGATGCGAATTGTGTTGCCCTCGTCAACAACACCTTCATTACCAATATCGATATTGTTATTGCCCGTCGTGTTGAAGCCTGCATTATCGCCGAACGCGATATTGAAAGCACCGGTTTTGTTGTTAAAGAGCGCATCCCGACCGATGGCCGTGTTGTGGCTGCCGAATCTGTTGAAAAAGAGGGCACCAGAACCGTTGGCGGTGTTATCGATACCGGTTTTGCTTGTAAAGAGGGCGTTAGCGCCGTTGGCTGTGTTCTCGATGCCGGTTGTGTTGCTGTGGAGCGCTTGATAACCGTTGGCCACGTTGTTGATGCCGGTTGAGTTCAATTCGAGCGCATTAACACCGTTGGCCGTGTTGAAGCTGCCGGTTGTGTTAACAGCGAGCGCTACATTACCGTTGGCCGTGTTGTCGCTGCCGGTTGTGTTGGAAAAGAGCGCTTGAACACCGTTGGCCGTGTTGGCGCCGCCGGTCGTGTTGTTTTGGAGCGCAGAAGCACCGTCGGCCGTGTTTTGGCCGCCGGTTGTGTTGGCATAGAGCGCGTCAAAACCGATGGCCGTGTTGTCGAAGCCTTGTCCGATGACGAGGCTGAAAAGCGCATCCGCTCCCTCGGCTGTGTTGCCGCCCGGGTAGCCTCCGTCAGGTGGTGGATCAACCGCTTGCGCTGTCGTGGCAGCGAGAACGAACGCACCGATGAGACTGATAGTTCTAATGATTTTATTTGATGAATACATATGGTTGGTTCCTTTCATGTTGTCGCTAACGCTGCGGTGACGGTGTGTTTCATGCGGTTATGGCGAGTTGCCTCGGGCGGCTCTTGTCAGACTAATATCCGCGTGGTTGACCTTACCGTCGCCCGACACGTCGTTGCGGAGGTTAGCGTCCGTGACCAGACCACGTCCCGAGTTCATCCTGACCGATTGGAGGTCGATCCCGTCGACTCTGCGATCGCCGGTGACGTCACCGGCCAACATTCTAAAGGTGACGGCCGCGGAGGCCAGAGTGCCTGAGTCACCATTCACCCCAGTCAGGTTAACCGTGACGTCCGAGCCATCACAGATCGATTGGATGTCCTTGAGGAACACGGTGACAGTTGGGCCGTTGGCCGTCATGCTTATCACCCTGCCACAGCTCGTGGACGTGCTATCCACTGAATTGACCGTGTCCGAGAACGTAAACACGATATTGGTTGCGGTGCCAAGGGCTCCCTGTCGGCATTCAACGCCCGGAGTCCCTTTAAGCGGCAAGTCTAGATTGAACGCGCCTGCGTTGCCGTGCCTTTTGCTTGAGGCCGCGCTCACCAGCGTGAGCCCTCCGCCCTCGTTGCTTATGTAGAGTTCCGCGCTCGCAGTAGCGTTGTCCGATTCAAAAGCTGACTGGTCTGACTGTGCATACATGGTGCTGATGTCCGAGTCGCAGTACGCTTTGCTAAGGAACAACCGTCAGGGTCGCGTTATTGCTGGTGACGTTTCCGGCTCTGTCGCTCACCATCACCGCGAAAAGAGCGCCGTTGTCCGCCAGTGTGGTCGCTGGGGTCGTGTAGGAGGGCCTGGTCGCTCCGGCAATATTCGCGCCGTTCTTCTTCCACTGATAGCCCAACGGTTTCGTTCCTGTGGCCCTGACGCGGAATTTCGCAGGCTGTCCAACGGTCACCGTTTTATTGGCAGGCTGAGTCGTGATGGATGGCGGAATCGCCGGCACCGCGTTAAAGACGCCGGTCGTTGCCAGGATCAGCGAGTCGATGACTCCAGAACCGGACTCCGCCGTTAGATCAGCCGTTGAGGTGATGATCGTGTACAGGACCAACGTGCCCGCCGGCTGCGGAGGAATGATCGCGGAGTAACTCACGCCCGAGCCTTGCGCTTCAATTAGGTGCGATGTGATGAACAAATCTGTGGACCACCGCAGGTAGATCCGCTCCTCCACCGACTTCGCTTGACTCGTGGCGATACTGACCGTGATCGGATCGTGAGGCGTCGGCTCGGCTGGTGTTTGCCCGCTGCGGCTTACCGAGATAGGTGGCGCCGAGGTTTTCATCACCGCCAACTTCATTTCAAGACCGACTTGGTTCAATCGGTCGATAATGCGAAATGAGTAATAACCCTCTTGAAAGGAGATCGTATTGGTCGGGCCCAAGGCGTGGCCTGAAAAAAACGGGATCGTAGCGGCGCCATCAATGTTGATTTCGACTCCACCCCATTGATTCGAGTAACTCCCGGCTCCTACCAACACGAAAGAATGCTCTCCTGGCGTGGTATCCCCGCCTGTCGTCGCGACTTGGATCGTGTTGGTGAACCAATTGAATGCATCCGGCGTTCCTTGCAGGTCAGGCGCGGTAATCGTCGTCAGACTCCAGGGTGGGTTCGAATCGTCTTTGTTGAAGCCATTCCAGTCCCCCGCCAAGACCAGTGGTAACAATTTCTCGTCAGAAATTTTCGTCCAGAGAGGGGGAATCGTATCGAGGGTCCATTGAGCGCATAGCCGCGTGAGAGAACTCACATCTCCTGGCTGAATTGCTGCCAGGTCCTGGGTCTCGCCTATATCGCTAAGCAGGTTGTACAGCGCAGGTGGCTGCTCGTCTTTAGCTCTTTCAGTGATCAGCTTGAGCGAGCCGCTGCGCACGGCCCAAATGGTATTTAGGGATCCCGGCGGGCCATCGGGGCCTAAACCGAACCAACGCCAGAATAGCGTTCGCTCCGGGCTGACCTGTTCGCCCGCCAAATAAGGCACGATGTTGAGACCGTCGTAGACACGGTCCGTGGGCAGTGAAATCCCTGCGGCGGCGGCGGCAGTAGCAACAATATCCAGGGATGAAACCAAGTCATCGTAGACGACGTGCGCCGGCAACCGCCCGGTCCACTGGACAGCGAATGGAACGCGAATACCCCCCTCCAAGACATTCATTTTGTAACCCCGGAGCGGGTAATTATTTGACTCGACCCAGCGGGTGCCCCGTTATCGCTCAGAAAAAAGATCAGGGTGTTATCCAAGATGTTATTCGCCTGGAGTGTTTGCAGCACTTGCCCGACGCCGTCGTCCAGCGCGACCACCATCGCGGCGTAAAGTCGCCGGGCCGGATCGGTAATATATCCAACCCGCTGCATATAGACGTCAGGAGGCGTATCATACGGTGTATGGACAGCGTTATATGCCAAGTAGAGAAAGAAAGGCTGGGTCGCATGGCGATTGATAAAGGAGACTCCTTCCCGAGTGAAAGCATCCGTCAGATATGCCGGTTCGATAAGAGGCGTCTCATTTCGTAGGAGCTCCGCGTTGTAGTACGTGGATAGCCGCATCGAGGAAACCGAAGAACTCGTCGAAACCCCGAGGGAGTCGGATGAAGGTTCGGGGCGTCACCCAAATGCCATTTGCCGATCGCCGCGCAGATGTAGCCCGCCGGTTTTAGAATCTGAGGTAGCAGTATTTCCGCCGCCGGCAGTCCTCGCCGTGGATTACCATTGCCGTCGTTCGTCGGTTGATCTTCATATCCGAAGCGCTGTTGATAACGCCCGGTGATCAGACCGGCTCGCGACGGGCTGCAAAACGGGTGCGTGGAGTATCCGTTTGTGCAGAGCGCGCCATTGGCCGCCACGGAATCGATGTTCGGTGTTGGGATATCCGGGCACCCATTGAAGCCGACACTTCCATAACCTAAATCATCCGCTAAAATAACAACGATATTCGGGGACGCCGTCTGCGCCCAAGTCGTCGGCAAAAGCGTAGACCACGCAAAGGCGATGACGTGCGCCACGAAAAGATAACCGCGCCGCAAAGGTGGCCGTCTAATAGAGGGTTTGCAGGATGAAGTTGTCGTGGTGAGCTGAATCGAACGATGCATACGGAATTCCTTTTACCTGGGGTGGGTTGCCTGCGACTACAGGTCTGAAAGAGGGGAGGAAGCCCCCAGGATTAGCGTCCGCGCCAGATCCAGATCTGGGTGTTCACCATCCTTCTACGGGAAGAGTGAAACGAAGTTTCGAAGAAATTTGAAGATCTTTGTCCGCCACTGATGATCGTCTTAATCACAGACGGCTTCAGGATACTGGCCGCGACCGTCCATGAGGATCCTGCGCTCTATGGTTGAACCGTCGTCGCCGTAAACGTGAATCTCGCCGCGACTCCCGCCAGAGCGGCCCCGTGCGTAATCAATTGCGCCCTGCTTTCCGTCGGGGCCGGGAAACGTTGGGTCGACGCAAGGAGCCTCAAACGCGACCCAAGCGCCTTTGAATCTTTTCGCTGGCTTGACTTGAATCGATTCGGTATACAGCTCCGCAGGAGGTAAACATATGGCTCAACTAAGCATCTTCGTTAGCCACGGCACCAAGTACGCCGATATAGCGATTAGTCTCAAACGATCACTGCTGCGGGTGCAATCAAGCAGACGGCTGAGCGTGAAGCTTAGCGAGGACATGCCTGCGGGCCGAGAGTGGAGGAAATGGATTGACGACAATGTCCGCGCCGCGGACGTGTTCGTATTGCTTTATCCGCACCCCAGCATGGACATGAGCTGGTGCAACTACGAGTTGGGTCGCTTCTACCAAAGAGACGACAACGTCGTATGCATAAGGAACGTTGATATTCCAACCCCCCCTCGGGTGTTCGAGCCGTACCAATCTATCGAGGCTGACCAAGCCGGCCTCATGAAGTTCATGAAAGACTTGTTCGTCACCGGAGCGCTGACGGCAGGCGAAGTGTTGAACGAAAATGTCAGCAAGGTTTCCACCGATGACGGAGCGCTGGCGAACGAGATTGCGCGCGAACTAGCAGAACAATTTGCAGCGGCGCGTGTTGACGAACAGCTTTACGAACGGCGGCTCGTCATATCAGTCAAGTACGCCGTCCCAGGAAAATTGGATGCCGAAAATTCAATCATCGAAGGCAACGAAAATGGCGTAAATCTGCTCGGCTTTCATCACATGCCAGGCATGAGATGGTCAGACGTTCGCAATGTCCTTGGCACGTCGGCCGAGTGGCCTGTGGAACTGGAGCAAGCGATGGCCACCATGGCGTCTGGACAATTGCCACCACCGCTGTCACCATTTCGCTCGCCATCGGGGATCTTCATCCCGGTTATTGTCAGAGCGGAAAGCGTCGACCGCCAGCTGCGCCGAGTAGTTGTTATCTTCGTCCCAGCCGATTCAGAGCGCCTCGGTGCCTTATTCGAGGGTTCCTCGTTGCCGATGGCTATGCCAGCAACCCTTAAGTCTCTTGTCCACCTCTTGAGGCTTATGTACAGAGCGCGCTGGGACATCCTCGAACCGCGCCGTGCGGAGGCGATGTACAAGAAACCGTCTAAAGAACGGTGCGCGGAGATCGTGCGCCTTGTCCTCTCCGACTATGACGAATTGAACCGCGATCTTGCGGGTCTACAATTGAGCGGCGACGATGCATTTCACGGAGTATTCGACTCCGAAGTCTGGGAGGAGATCGACGCTCGCGGTGCAGAGTGGCTGGCGCTTACTAACGACTTGAGGGCGAAACAGCCGGACAACGCCGAAGACCTCTCCAGTTTACTCACGGCATTACGAAGCAATAACGCGAAATGGATGAATATCGGTGCCACGCAGTATGCCAAAACCGTCGCGCGTTATGCGAAGTAGAGTGATGTCGCGTGGAGCGAGAAACGAGCGTACGGGGCCGCCGTCGACCTGCTCGCCGCCACATGGCCGGGTTACGCCAGCGTGCCCTTCATTCTCGATGAGGATTTCAATATCGCACAAGGCCTCATCCACATCGCAGGCGCGGGTGGCCAAGATGAAACCATTCCGCGCGCGCGAGAGAGAGTCGGTGGCAGTCGGCGCGTTTAGGGGTCCAGCAGAGGCCGCTTGACCGTTGGCCCGGTTTCGTAGCGGATGCGCCTGGCGATGGAATCTTAGATAGGCTGGCATTCGCCTTCTGGCATTGCCTCCCGCTATGTTGCTTGCTAATACAATTGCAAGCATGGGAGCTGTTAAATCCAAATCTGTCGTCGATAAGGTCGCAGCTTCGAGACGACAACTCGATACCGCGATTTGGCTTTGGTTTAATCACGGCGACATCGTTTCGATCCATACTCTTACGGATGCTGCCTTCGGTATTGTGCTGGATCTTTATCACGTCCGAAGATGGAAGCCCCCAATTCCTTTTGATGACGAACCGCCGGGCGGCGTAGAGCCTAAGAAATGGCGAAAGAAGGTGAAAGAGGCGGGAGCATTCGGGAAACATGCTCGCTCGGACCACGACCGTGCATACGAGTATAACCATGTTTTCATGGAGGCTTACTTGGTGTGTGCTGTCGCTGCGCATTCTCGTCTAAAAAGACCAACACCCGACTGCCTTCGTTTTATTTTTTGGCTTTGGTTTGACTTTCAGTACCCGCACTTGGTCGAGCAGCTTCCAGTAGCGTTTGAAAGCAGGGACGTTGAGCAACTCAAAAAGATTTCTCGAACCAAGTTCTTGCAGATATTCGGCCCGCAATTTGTGGGCAATCCGCCGAGGCCGGATCAGTGAGCGTTTAGCGGTTACGGCCTAGAATCTCCATACTGAACCGACCGCAACACCCTCACAAAGCGCATTCAATTTTGACCGCTATTTTATCGCCCGTACGCGCGCGCGAGAGAGTCGGTGGTAACGGGGCGTTTGGGCGGCCCAGCGAACGACCCCCCTGCGCATACGAGAGAGTCGTGGCATTTGGGGTGTTCGGGTGTCCAAGTGGACGATGATCGAGGCAGCGGCTAATGGGCTCCACGTCCAAGTGATGAGAGGAGTCGGTTGTCGGAAGTATTTACGCTATTTTCACGAGTATTGAGCGAATAACGCAACATTTCACGCGCGCGAAGCGCCACGGACTAGAGACTTTTTCGCGTTTTTGGTCCTTGTGCTCGCGTACGCGCGCGAGGCCTTTCCAACCTCGTGTCGCTTAGGTCAATCATTGACTGCCGAGCTAGCGCGACTACGGGTGGAGAACAAAAGGCTCGAAAACCTAAAGCGTTGTAGAGAAAAGCCGAAAGTGAACGCCCAGCTTGAAGTTTAACCTTGTAGCAGAAGATGCGATTTGCTATGAACGCGAAAGTAAAGCTTGAGCCTCAACCCTAAAAAGCCCATTATGAAACACAGAACCCGACCCTTGTTAATTATCGCGGCGGTACTTAGCGCTGCCCAGTTATGTTTTGCTCAGGAACGCCTCGCGCAACCTGCGGCCGCGCACATCGATAAGACTCTTTACACAACCTATAACCTCGGGGCGCTGGTGCAAGTTAATTGGGTAGTTTGTGGTTCGACCCAAAATACAGCTGGCTGTTATGGAGCGGGCTCTCTCTTTCCCTTCGGTCGGATTGGCGCTTTGCTGGAAGGCGAACCGCAGACCGACCTGACCACAAACACCGTTACTCGGGCCATCTATGTCCTGGACGTTGCCAGCGGGAGTAGCAAAGACGGTGTCGTGCTTTCTGTCTATACTAAGACTGATCAGATCACTCCAGACTTCGATTTCGTGAATGTGACTCTCGACCGCACGATCTCACTGCCTCTGCTGGGTGGACTCAGTGCCAAAGCGTCCATGGGCGCAAACAAGAAATTTCTCTTTCTCGGCACCGACCACAGTCCGTTTGGAATAGAACTCAACAAACGAGACTTTACCTTCAGCCAAGTCGGGGGTTTTTTCCCTCCAATTAACGTCACAGGCGTAACGGTTGATAATTACGGCTACGTCACAATGACCTTCGGACCCTTCATCAGCGGACCAAATGGATTCGTCGTTTTTGAACCGAATGGCTCGCAGACCTCAGACGGCGGAGGTGCAAACTTCATGCTTGGCACGCGACAGGCGGTACTACCGCCGAATCTACCATAGCTGAAGCGGTGGCACCTTTTCTTATGCGCATTATGCGCGCATGGTTCAGTTTCCGCTGCTGAGGCTGGCCGTAGCCAATGACGTTCTGGAGACGGTAGAATGGCGTAAAATAATGTTAGAATAGCGACTGGCGGGCGGCAGCGCTTCTCTTCCCATCGCCATGAGGACAGACTCTCTTAACTGTCGTGTGATCACGCGTTGATTTCACCCCTTCGCGTGGTCAATCTTGCCGAAAATCATTTCTCTGAATCGCCGCACGACGCTTAGTGAGTTTGCTTGATAAGGTGTCTTACGGAGGTAAGGGCTGTGAAATCGCGTACTTAACCTGACAAACGCTAAATCCGTCGTGGTAATGGTACGCGACATGGGTTGCGCCGAGGTCGTCCAGCACGATCGCGGCATTTCGGCCAATCCGGATCAGTTCGCTCGGATCATCTTCAATCGTCTGCAGACACCACGTTCCCGACGATCGTGCCGCATAAATCAGCGCGCCATGCTCGGCGTCATAAAAGACCATTTGCGGCCTGTCCCCGGAGTCCATGACTAAATCCGGTTCCCAACGCTGTCCTGAGTCGACCAGTTCGATTGACCAACCGGAATCCGATTTCACGGCGTAGTTAATGCCGATTGCGTACAACTCATCGTAAGCAATGTGAGGGCGTCCCCTAGAATCAAGCGCGAGCGAAGTCCCCAGAGTCTGATTGGGCGAGACGACGTCGATGGACTCGATTGTCCACGCGCCTAACGAGCGAGTGGCGTAGTCGATTTCGCCGCCACCATCAACGATGTAAGCAACCCGAGGCTCGCCGGCCACGTCCAACGCAAGCGACGGAGAGAGAATACCGCCGCGCACCACGATGTCCTCCTTCTCCCAATCAATCCCATTCCATTTCGCATAGCGCATCGGCAGTCCTGCAAGCTCCGGCGAATAGACGATGTGGGGATTCCCTTCCGCATCGACCGCAATCGAGGTGTGAGAGGTTGCGCCCTCGACGTCGTCTACAATCTCCTCATGCCATACGCCCCCTTTGATCGTCGCGTAACGGAGGATTCCCTCACCAAAGAATGTGCCCGTGCGCCACGCAAGGTGGTACCTACCCTGTCGATCGCGCGCGACAGACGGTTCGGGCGATCCGGGATCCGCCGATAACCTTTGGATGCGCCACGTATCAGTTCGCTGGTTCGCGGACTTGATCCGCCACCCATCGCTGTTAACCGGTCCGCGTGCGTAAAAAATGCGCGGCTGACTCGCATGCTCGAGAAAGATCGATATGTCGGCCACGTAGCTGTCCGCGTCCAAGACGTTGGGATCGACGATGGTGATCGCCCACTCCCGCGGAGTGCACGCGTCCTGTCCCGCGCTCGAAGCCGCCACAGGTAGCGTTGAAACAACGAGCCCGAGAAGGGCGCAGAGAACGCGGGGCTGAAAAAAGTGGATGGAAAGCCTCTCGGTTCGATACCGAATCAAGCGCATTGATTCTGGCCGCGGGGCCAACTTAACGCCCAGATGTGTCATTTTCACTAACGCCCTCCGGGAAACTTAGTTATCAGACTATCGTTCCGGCCATTCCCTGTCAACGAGCACGGCGCGGAGTCCGCAATAGATTATGCCCGGATTGCCACTTCGGTGGCAATCGAACGGCGCAGGCTGAGCGATCAGTGATTGACCTCGCTCGAACAAGCACCGATCCCGACGAACGGGCCGATTTTTTCGAGCATGACGCGGGTTGCCGTGAGCGTGGCATAACAATCGGAACAGACTGGGCCGAGATGAGGATCGCCGAGAATGCCTGGTCCAGATTCGCAGCGGCGGCAAAGCGGGCGGAGCGACTCACGCCCGCAATCTCAAATTAGTCGGTCACAAAGGCCAACCGAAATCGAAGCGCCCGGCCCAGTTCCCCCAGAGCTTCTTCCTTGCCTATTGGACTTTGGTCCCATACCAAATTCAGCACTGCCGCGTAACTTAGCATGTTTCAGGCAGAAAATGGATGTACCGAAACCAACTACGGGCTATTTCTCCTGTTCAGAAATCGCTCCTGGCCCAAGAAAAGCCGCTAGACCGCGCTCTGGCAACCGGACAATCTCTCGCAAAAGGCGGCGTGAACATTGGGGCGGGTCGATTTCATTTCCCGGTACGCAAGACCGGACGAAACGGCTGATCTTGGCCGCAATCAAAGTCTGGGAATTGAAGAATGGGGTAATAGATTAGCAGCACCATTTTGAGCCTCGCACGCACGTACGGCGGGGTGGTTGCATAGAGCCTCTAGAAGTTCAGCGTTGCACTCAACTGAAAGAGGTCGCCCTCCGGGCGGTTGGTTAACTCAGCAGTTCCATTTGGAGAATATATGTCACGCACCATGCTCTTCATCGCCGCAATCTCGTTTCTTGGCTGTCCCACAGCGCCAAGTATTGCTCAGGACAGCAGGTGGGGGTCGGCAGACGACCCCACGGTGAAATTTATCATCGCGATAGAGGCGAAATGGGCCAGCTCAAGCTGCAGCCCTCAGCCAGATCTGAAGGCCGCGATTGCCGACGACTTTCAAGGCACGGCAACCGACGGCCATCGCTACGACAAGGCAGACGCTATCGCGACCGATCCCAACGCTCTCGCGCGCGACTGTCAGCTCGGTCAGGTTAAGGTCCGATTCTTCGGAGACTCGATTGCCATCGCCTACGGAGCAGAAAACCGCATCCGCAAGGCAGCAGACGGCAAAGAGGCAAAGCGATGCCAGGTGTGGACTGACACGTGGCTAAAGCGCAACGGGCAATGGCAAATCGTCGCGGCTCAAGATACGGTTATCCCCTGCCCCCAATGACCCACTTTTCCTTTTTCATTGCTGTGCTGGGGTTGTTTCTGGCCTTCCTGTTCCCCGTATTTTTGCATGGACGCGGCAAATCGCCTAACCAATCGCTCGAGCTGACGGCCATCGTTGCCAGCGACCCGGCCCATAGCTTATCTTTTTGTCGTTAGGCTGTAAGATCTGTCCTTTCGTGCGAATTCCACGGTCCAGGCGTAGCTTCGAGGCACTCGAGGCGAGGTTTCTGGCCTCGAGTGATGACTCGGGGCTTGAACATCTCGTTCCGGGGATTCGTCCTCGCGGGTTTCTCACGAGGACCGAGCTCTTGGCAGTATGCCGGTGGAAATCGCCCCAAGCGCTTTCCGTCGCGCGACGTAACAATGAAGCCGAGGTCAAAAAAGCTACGTCATGGGCGCTACACACGACGCCCGACGGGCTGCGAATCGGCTCGCTGCTCATCCTCCAAGGAGTGTCTTGGCCTACGGCATCGGTCATCATGCACTTCTTTGACGTGGAGCCATATCCCATCCTGGACGTTCGCGCGGCTTGGTCATTGGGCCTGATCGCACCATCTTCGGGCTACTCCTTCGAACTTTGGTGGGCATACGTTCGGTCGTGTCGGGCCTTATCGCGCTCTCTGGGTCTGTCCATGCGGTCGATTGACCGTGCGCTGTGGCAATATTCTAAAGAACACTCGTAAATCTGAATCGAGGGAATCCGCGCCCGAGGTCAGCGCGGGATCCGTCGCTCGCAGTGGTCGGCGGCCGAGCATGTTTGCCGGCTGCTCTTTCGCCCGGCGCCTCGCGGTCGGAGGTCTGGATTGCTTCCTTGTCAGATCGCCATTCGCCTGGTTAGAGCCCGAGCCAAGCAGGCCGTGGCCGGAGTAAGACATATGAAAGGGCAGTTAGCCGTTGGCTTCAGCACGCCTTGGAGTGTGCCAGAAAGGGAGAAGGGTAGTGGGTCAGTTTGCCGTTCCTACGGTTTCTTCCCCCATTGAGCAATATCGCTCTCTTGCTGCTCCCCCGAAGTTGGCCTTCTGCGTCCAGACATTCGTGGAGGGGTCATATTCCCAAAAATCCCTAGTTCCCTCGATGCCGCCACTAAAGCCGGTACCGATATGCCCTTTGCGGCCGATCGAAAATCCGGCGGCATCCCATCTTTTCTTCCGGAATGCCTTCTTCCAACTATTCGGCGTTCTCCTCAATCCCATGAAGACGCTCAAATCATACCGGAATAGGGCAACCTCGCGCAGTTTCCAATTCGCGTTCGATCCGGCGATCCTGGCAGGATTGCTCGCAATCTACGGATTCTCCAAATCGTAGACTTCCACCAGGGCGACGCCGGTCGTGGAACCGGCGCCGTGAACTAGAGCGGTGTAATTGCCGTCAGGAAGGGTGGCCACGATTGCGGATTCTCTGTCGTCAGGCGGCGGAATACTGGTGGCGATGATTTCCTGTTCCTGATCGCTGCGCCAGTTGTCGTTCGCGAAAAGGAGAGCCCCGTTGCTGTCGTGCAACTCCATTACCGGATCTTGCAACGCCCCGGCCACGCCTACTGAAGCGAGAGACGGCCCCAGCGCACGTGCAATTACGTTGACGGGGGCCGGGCCGCCAATGATAATCCCGCCGATGATCACGTCATCACCCGTGCCGACTTGGCCGCGGGTCGAGACATTCACGATGCGGGATGCAGCCGGTTCCAAATCGTACATCTCAAAAAGCGCGGTGCCGGTGGCAGCGCCTGCTCCAGTTAACACCCCGGTATAGCTTCCCGGCGGCAGAATTGCTGGGAGGAGCGATTCGGCGTTGCTCGTGGGAACCAGGTCGGTCGGAAGGCCGCCGCTCAAAATCCAATCGTCGTTCGACTCAACCAAGTAGCCGTCGGAATCGTAGATAGCCAGGACCGGATCACTCAACGTCCCGCTAACTCCGAGGCCTGCGAGCGAGGGACCCAGGGCGCGCAGGACCACTCGTTTGGCCTTGTCTCCGGTAACGATGAATCCACCCACCATCACTTTGTCGCCAGTGGCGACCTGAGCGCGAGTTGAGACGTTGAGCAGTTGCTTCGACGGCGAAGGGGTCGGCGAAGGTGGCGGCGGCGCGGCGGCGAATCCAGCGGCCAGAAACGCGAGTGCCGAGTCCTTGACCGCGGACCAATTGTAAAACGAGTGCAGGTTTCCCGGCAGCGTGATCGCTTGGTAGTTCGTCACGCCGTTCCCATCCAACCGGGTGAACATGTCGGGAAGCTGCGAGTAGGGCATGGGATCTTCGATCGTGTTGACGAGGTAGAGGGGCGCGATAGTTCCATCCGCCTGCCAGGCGGGTGAAGCGGCACGCAAAGCAGACGTATCAGTGGTCGAAACGCCGACGTAATTGAGGACGTTCGCCGTGAAGGTTGCCAGCCTGGGATTGGGACTGAAGTCCGTGAAGTCGTAAGCCCCGGAAAGGCTAACGCCGACGTCGATCCGATCCTCGCCGATCGTTCCGGTGGAGGCGACAAAAGCCGTGTGAGATCCGCCGGCCGAACCGCCGACCGCGCCCACCTGCCCGTTGCAACGCGGATCAGCGCGGGCCGTGCGCACGGCCAGCTTAACGTCGTCCGTTTGATCGGGAAACCGCCCATCGGAGACCTGACCAGCGAGTGAACCCGGCGGCGCGAGGCGGTATTCGATCGAGAAAACGAGGTAGCCGGCATTAGCTAGATCTTGCGCGCAGGTGATCAATTCCGGCGCGCTGTCCGGCAAGCCGCCGTAAAAGTCGCCGCCATGGATTACCAACACCGCGGGCCAAGGACCGGCGCCGCTGGGCGTAAAGGCGACCCAATGAAGAATCGTTCCATCCGAGGCTGTCCCGTAAACTTCAGTCGTGCCAATGAGATTTTCTGTCGCGAAGACGCTCGAGACGACACCGAAAATCAGTCCAAGAAAAATCTTTGTCTTTAAGTTGAGCTTCATTTTGAATCAGCAAGAAATTTAGGGCCGCAAAATACGTGCCTGATAGCGACGTTCCAGCGGCAAAGGGCCGGGTGTCCAGAATGTAATCCTCTTGTAAGATTCCCCGTAGCTGGCGGATGAATCGGCGGACTCAAACCCGGCCGGACAAGGAAATTCATGGCGTCGTTGGTTCCTGCCCAATCCCGAGCCGCGTGTAAACCGCGTAGCTGCCTCCTCCGCGCGAAAACGGAGAGGTCGAACGGCTTCAGTGATCTTCAACACGATCCGCTGTTCTTGATCTGAGCCAATATCGCGGGGGACGGAACTCCGACTCGACGCCGCGCATTCCCATCCTGCACTCAAAACTTCAAAATGAATAAATACCTCTTTACCTTGTACTTGCTCGCGGCCTTGCTCACCGCCTTTTCATCAACCAAGGCGAAAGCCGATAGGTGGCGACTTGGGTTCCTAGTGTACCGATGCGGATCGTGTCGGACTCAGGCAACACCTCCGGTTGAAAATGTCGATGTTATTACCGCCGGTGGTAAGGTTGAAAACCTTCCCTCCGGCAGTAGATCAGCGAGGGTGCCACACGTCCAGCACCGCGCTGTTGCTGGTTACGCTTGCCACGCTGTTAGTCACTACCACAGTGAACGCAGCACCGTCATCAGCCATGGTCAACTTTGGGGTGGTATAGTTCGATTCAGTGGCTCCCGCAATGTTCGTGTCGTTCTTTCGCCATTGGTAGCTCATTGGCGCTGAGCCTGTGGCCGTGACACTGAAATTGACGGTCTTGCCTTCTTGTTTCTTTTTACTGACTGGCTGCTTTGTAATGGTCGGCGCGAATGGATTGTTCCGTAACTGTCCGCCCATAGCCAGGGTTGTGGCTTCTACAGCTGAATACAAGTCCGGGTTCATTGCGTCTTGCGGCCAAATCTCTATAAAAGAGGTGTTAAAAGTTAGCGCGGCGGCAAGCGATGCTTGCAACACGCACAGCGGATTACACGAAGGGCCGCAGGGGCCGTCCGGGCCGCCGTTTTGCCTACATTGGGTGGTCGAACCTTGCGAAGCACTCGCTACCATCTGCAATCCGCCCTGCTTCGGCGTCGCTCCATCCGGCCGGGTGTGATTCCAAACCAGCAACTTAGGATATCGTATTGATTTTACGCCGGGCTCGTTCGGAGGGTTGAGTGTGGTGGCAGCCCCCCAATTCGCGTCAACCGTGTTGCGTTGAGGATAGAACCTGTCCGCGTATGAACTTGTTTCTCCATAATTCACGATCATTTCCGCAAGAGAGCCGTAACCGCTGTCGGGACCGAGAAATGGTATCACCAGGTCGTCCGCCAGACCGCCGATCGGCTGCTTAATCGCTTGGTTGGGGAAAGCCGCTGCGGTAGCGTCCAGAAGCTGCGTGCCGACATCGTACATTTTCTGTATTGTCCAACCCGCATCAGTCCATTGCAGGGGTTGGTTCACCTCGTACGTTTTCCCGTCGCCGCACGGGCCAATGGATCCCACAGTGTCCTGTATGTTCCAGTCGTTCGAGTTATGGTTGGCGAACTGCGCGAAGACAGCAACAATCGCAGGATCGTTTGCGTACCTCTCCCCTGCTTTTGCGACTAAATTCAACCTGGCAGCGTGAAAGACCGGCGACCAATAAACGGCGGTTCTTATCTCATCGCAGTAAGACTTCTTATTTTCGCCGGGATCGCGTAGGTATATTACTTCCTCTGGAGGCAAGCTATCCAAAAGCCATTGCGGAGTGTTATCGGAACTGGCGGTTATACTGAGACCGATATAATTAAACCCGGCAGCTTTGGTAAGGGCTATCTTGTTATCCAAGGATGACCAATCGAATGTGTCGGGGCCGAGCTGTATAACCTCCCAGTCCTCAGATACATTCAGTCCCACAAGGCCTTTGTTGTCAATCAAGCCTTGTGACACCTTATTCCCTTGTTCCAAGACGCCGAGAGCGGCCCAGACCCCTACCGGATATGAAATTGGCGCAGACGGCGCGGCGTGGGCGAGGGTGGCGACGGAAATAGCAGAAAAGGTGATTATTTTGGTCAACATATATGGTATGCAAGTATTTATGGAGTTTACAGCATTAAGCGTGCCGCCAGCCGGACGTGTTTATAATTACCATAACGTTCTCTTTGGGCATTTCCCCGTCGCGGCTGCTGGCCTGTGCGCGTTGACAGCGTGTTTCTTCAACCTCACGCAATTTTGCAGCGGCGATGCATGCGGAGGAGCCCTCCGACTCGCAGGCGCAGAAGAGAGAAAGTTGGAGAAAATTACCAACTGGGCAGCCATGCTCCCAAGGGCCTCGCACTGGGCTGCTTCGTCACCGGATCATGGTAGGCTATCGAGTATTTAGCAACCTGCCTTCCCCGCTCCAGCCAGAGACTGGATGGCGGGTGCTCAATCTGGCGATCCTGACCAATCAGGCTGCGGTTCAGATCATATCGCCTGAATCGCAAGGGCCGAGGATCACCTGACGCCTATGCTCGTTGGCGTTGGGCTAATGGCGTTTCGCGCCACGCACCTTGCCGCGGGCGGTCATCTTCTCGACGGTGCGGGCGGCTTGCTGATTCGAATGGCGCCATTGGCACCAAGGGGAGCATGTCACGTCGAGGAATTCTACGGTCTTTTTCTACGGTCGAACGATTTTCTACTGCAAAACGTTGCAAAGCTGTGCACCGATTTCCGCGCCATTCTCTCCTCGTAAATTGCCATTTCGCAATGCTGTGCAAAACAATGCGAATTCGTTAGGCTCTATTATGAGTTATAGCCCTCACTTTGGCGCCGGTTCCACAACGATCGTGCGCGTGGAGGGGCTGGGATCGTTCACGCCGAGGTCGTCAATGGCTGTCATCGAGACGACATGCGTGCCGGGCTCCGTGAAACTTACGAATCCGGGAGACTGGACCGAACTCTTTGACGGCGTTCCGCCCGGGAAAATCCATGAGTATGTCGACACTACGCCATCACGATCCTTTGCGCGGCTGGCGAACTTTACCGATTCGCCAACCTGGATGGTTAGGTCCCCGACAGGGGAAGTGATGGTTCCGTCCGGCGGCCGATCCTTGGGCGTCGCGGTCAGGTGAACAAATTTGGCCAGAGATGGAACCCCGGCCTGGTTAATGAGGAAGAGCATGTAGTAACCCGGTGGGGCGACGGAGCCGTTCGGCGGTGCGGTCGCGGTCAGGAGCGCCGACGCACCTTTCTTGAACGAGAGTCCGACGAGCCGCTGTTCCATGTCGAAAGCGTGGCTCGCGGAACCTGGCCTAACGAGGACGACGGAATTGACGGTCGCTGAATCTGGAGTGGGGATCTTGAATTTGGCCCCGTAGCCGATCTCGGTAGGAACGCTTGTGATGGTCGGCCGAGGCGCCGGAATTATGTTGCCGCTCTCGTCCATGGTAAAAAGATAGGCCGGCGAATAAATCTCCATGTGCTCCTCGTACTCACCGCGAACCGGATTGCCTCCGGCAACCCACACGGTCGCATCAGGCAAGAGCAGCGCGACGGAATGATACAAGCGCGGATAAGCCTCTGTCCCGGCAGGCGACCACGTCTCGGCGACTGGATCGAACAGGTCCGCGGCCAGACTCGCCGTCGCGGGGTCTTCGTCGATAACCGAGCCACCGAGGGCAAGCACCTTACCGGTGGGCAGAATCACCGCGTTCATTTGAATGCGGGGTGCGGACATCGGAGCCGTCGACCGCCAAGCTGGGCTGGGCACTGAAAGGTCGATGATTTCCACCGTCGCTGTGCTAGGGTCGCCGCCTCCCATAATCATGACGCGAGGGAGATATCCAGTTTCCGGTAGGAGCGGGAGCAGGACAGAGGAACCGTAGGTACGCTCCTCTTCTAAGATGGTCTTAGCGATATTCAGCGTCCAGGTTTGCGAACTAGGATTGAAAAGGTCGGAATCGACGGTCGAACCAGCATAAAAAACGTTTCCGTCCGGCAAGAGGTGCAGCCGCGGGTACAAGGGAGGCTCCCAGGGAGCGACATACTCGGGGCTCCATCCGGTTGCGACTTTGTAAATCTCGACCGCATTGTTAATCCCGCCGGTCTCGTTATACCCCGAGAACGCCATCAGGCCGCCATCGCTGAGAGCGGTCACGGTCGCGTACCAACGCCCATGGGCCATACTCTCGACCTCATTGAATTTCTCTGTCGCCGGGTCAAACACGGTCGCCCGCGGTTCACCTTGGAACGGGTCGTATTGCTCGGTCCCACCGACGATCACAAAACGTCCGTCAGGCAAACATGCCATGCCGTTGCAGAAAACGTCCCAGGCCAAGTCCTGCACGGTGATCAATCCAGTTCCTGGATCCCAGACCGCGCCACGATATTCTTCTTCGCCCGGTTCGTTTTCGGAACCGGCGACCACAAGTACTTTGCCCGTGTGGGTTACGCCGCAATGGATGGGATTGATCGGCATGGTGTACGACAAAGTGCTCCACGATCCTTCGATTAGAGGCGATTGTGCTAACGCACTTTGAATGGCGGGATCACCCACCATCGCCAAGGTAAGGAACGCCGCCAGGGCCACCGATGAGCGGCAGCGCCGCCTTATGCGGGAGGCACTAGTATTTTTCATAGGCCTTTTGTGCGATTGTTGAAGCTGAATCGCGGCCCAAGGCTGAAAGAGGGAGAGGCTCTAAGCGGTCCGACGCAAGATTCAGATGGAATCATAAGGCCGATAATGGGAGATCACTGGCAAAATGTCGAGCATAACTTGGACCTGTTTTCCAAACTTTCAGTCCGTTTTCTAGGGTCGCACGCCTCCTCAATGCGAAATGTTGCAAAGCTGGCGCATTGGTCTGCCTGCAGTCCGGCAGCAGAGAGGAAATTTCACCGTCGTTTTCTACAGTCGGACGATTTTTATGCACAACACGAAAAAGCTGCGGGACAATTCCGCGGCATCTTCCCTCGTGAAATGCGATCTTGCAACACTTGCGCAAAACAGCGCGAATTCGTTCGGATCCATAATGAGTCCCCTGCTCTACCGCTGAGCTATAGGCCCATTTTACGAGGCAGCCTCGTACCGGGTAGGAATCTCCGATCCTACTGCAACTGGTACGCTTCGACCAGGGCGACCCCGGTCGCGCCACCGCTTCCGCCAACGATCGCAGTATAGGAGCTGGGAACAAGCGTCGCATAGCCGCTGTTATTGCAAAATTCATGCCGGTATGCGAACCGCCGTTCCCACCGAACCGCTCCCACCTGTGACGGCGAGCGACATCAGGATCCCCCTTCTCAGGACGACCGGCACGACGCGTGCTGGACTCCACGCGTCCAAGTCGCGACCGGATGACGGGGATGCACGCAAGGAACAATCTACGACGCTTTCTCGCTTGGAATTGTCGTCGGCCCACAGGATAGAACCAGCTACCAAGGTTATGCTCAGTCCCAAGAAATCGCGGCGCAGGCATCTGCGCATCGTTCTAAAATTCGGCTCCGGCATTCTTACCCGGACGGATGCCCCCGGACTGGATACGAAACAGTTCGCGCGGCTCAGCGCAGAAGTGGCCGCGCTCATTCACGCCGGACACCAATGCGTCATGGTAACGAGCGGCGCGGTCGCGGCCGGGACGAGCGTGCTGTCCCTGACCGAAAGACCGACCGATCTGGCCACCGCACAAGCGAGCGCCGCAGTCGGGCAGTCCAAACTGATGCGCGCCTGGGAAACCGCTTTCGCGCGATACAAACTAAACGTCGCCCAGCTCCTGCTCACCTATAGTGATCTCGACAGCTACGTCCGCCGCGCAAACGCCGGCAATACCCTGGAGCGCCTCTTATCGGCGGGAAATATCGTGCCGATCATCAACGAAAACGATTCCGTGGCGACGGAAGAATTGAGCTTTGGCGACAATGATCGCCTCTCGGCCGAAGTCGCGACCCTCGCTCGCGCAAACCTGCTCATCATCCTGACCGGCGTCGATGGTTTGCTCGACGAGACCGGCAAAGTAATTCCCCTCGTCCGCGACGTTGATCGGGCAAAAAAACTGGCGAACGGCAACAAAGGCCGCTTTTCTGTTGGCGGTATGATTTCGAAACTGGGGGCAGTCAAAATGGCCGTCGATGCCGGGATCGCGACCGTGATCATCAACGGCCGGCATCCCGAGAGGATCGCCGCCGTGGTCGCGGGCGGAGAGACCGGCACCCGGTTTGTCGCGAAATCGCGCCGGGCGCGCGGTCGTTAGGCCACGTCGCTCAAGCAGCAGATAAACGATGATGTCCTTGCAGGAAGAGATTCTGGATTACGGGCGGCGCGCCCGCCTCGCCGCGCGTTCGCTCGCGCAACTCAGCGCCACTCGGAAAAACGATGCGCTTCTGGCCATGGCGGACGAGATCATGGCCCGGGCCGAAGTCATTCTTGCCGCGAACGAAAAGGATCTCGTCGAGGCGCGAAGCAGCGGACTCTCTGAGGCGATGATCGACCGGTTGCAGTTGGACCGGCAGCGTCTCGGAGAAATGGCCCGTGGCGTCCGCCAAGTCGCCGCCCTGCCTGATCCGGTGGGCCAAGTCATCCGAGAATGGACGTCGCTTAACGGACTTCGGATTGCAAAAGTGCGAGTTCCGATCGGCGTTGTCGGGATCATCTACGAGTCACGCCCGAACGTGACGAGCGATGCCGCGGTGCTTTGCACCAAGACAGGGAACGCAACCATTCTGCGCGGCGGTTCGGAAGCGATCCATTCCAACATCGCGATCGCCGAAGCGCTCCAGCAGGGCGGCGCCCGGGCCGGTTTGCCGGCCGACAGCGTCCTGCTGATCCCGCGCACCGATCGCGAAGCCGTGCGGTTGATGGCGGAAATGGATCGCTACATCGATCTCATTGTTCCCCGTGGCGGAAAGGCCTTGATCGAAGCCGTGGTCGACGCGGCCCGCATGCCCGTGATCAAACACTCCGATGGCATCTGCATCGTCTACGTCGATCGCGAAGCCGACCTCGACATGGCGGTGGACATCGTGACGAACGCCAAGACGCAGCGGCCCGGCGTCTGCAATGCGATCGAAACGGTCCTCGTGCATCGCGCCATCGCGCCTGAGTTTCTGAGAAAACTCGCACCGCGTTTCGCGGAAAAGAAGGTCGAGCTACGCGCCGATGAGACCGCCTTCGCAGAACTTGCGACACTGCGTTATCAACCGCTTCAGCACGCTACGGAAGCCGATTGGTCGACGGAATACCTCGATCTCATTCTTGCTCTGCGGGTGATCGATTCGCCTAACGAGGCCATCGCGCACGTCGGACAATTCGGTTCGCACCACAGCGATTGCATCGTCACGCGCGATCCGGCGACGGCGGAGCAATTCCTCAGCGAAGTCGATTCCGCGACCGTCTATTGGAATGCCTCGACTCGCTTCACCGACGGCGGCGAATTCGGTTTTGGCGCCGAGATTGGCATCAGCACGGACAAACTTCATGCCCGCGGTCCGATGGGCCTCGAGGAACTGACGACCTACAAATACGTCATTCGTGGGTCTGGCCAGGTGCGATCCTAGTGGTTAGCCCGGTGGCTACTCCGTGCGCAACGCCGTCATCGGCGTCACGCGCATCGCGCGGCGCGCCGGCAGAAAGCAGGCCAGCAAAGCCGCCGACCCGAGCATGACGCTCGCCGCAATCAACGCCACCGGATCGCTCGGGCTGACCTGATAGAGCATTTGCGCGAGCACGCGGCCGAGCCCGAGCGCGAGCAGCAATCCGATGCCGAGCGCGAACGCGGTCTGCAGCGCGCCCTGTTTCATGATGAGCGCAAAGACATCGCCACGATCCGCGCCGAGCGCCATGCGGATTCCGATCTCGCGGGTCCGCCGCGCCACCGCATACGCTTTCACGCCATAAACGCCGACGACCGCGAGGAGCAGCGCGATCCCGCCGAAGATGCCGAAGAGAACCGCGCCGAAACGGACCGCCCAAAGCCCGACGTTCTTTTCCACGATGTTTTCGAACGGCTCGATACGCAGGATCGGCATCGTCGGATCGACCTCGCGCAACGTCTGACGCAGCGTCGGAATCATCGCGCCGACCGCGGCCCGATCGTCCCGCGCCAGGCGCACCTGGAGAATGACGCCGCCGCTGTAGGCCTGCGCGAGCGGCGCGAAAATCCGGCGCGGCACTTCGCTGTCCAGACACCTCGTGTCGATGTTCGCTCACGATCCCGACGATTGTGAAATCGTTAGGCGAACCGTCGCTCGGCGGCAAGGTGTAGCGAACATGCTGGCCGAGCGCGTCCTGCTTCGGGAAAAGTTTCTTCGCCATCGTCTCATCGATGATGAGAACCTTGGGCGAATTCTTGTTTTCCGCTTCGGTGTCCGTGAAATCGCGACCGCGCAGAAGGCGCACGCCGATCGCGTCGAACCAACCCGGCGTGACCGCGGTGAACAATCCGCTCGCGCCCGGCTCGGGAGCGTTCGGATCGGTCTTGGCCACGGCCGCTTCATCCAGACGCATGACACGGCGGGCGTTGGTGATGTTGCCGTAGGGCAGCATCGTCGTCAGAGCGGCAGCCCGTACCCCGGGCAGGGCCGCGCACCCGATGCACCGCGGCAAACATCGTCCGCCGCGCCGCTTCCTCATCGTCCCGGCCCAAGGTGAAATCCATCTCCGCCGAGATGGCGCCCTGGCGATCGAAACCGGGATTCAAGCGCACCCGCCTTGAGCGCGCCGCGAAAGAACAACCCGGCGCTGAAAAGCAACGTGAGCGAGAGCGCGATCTGCGCCATGACAAGAAGATGCCGCGGGGCGAAGAAGCGATTGAGCCGTCCGACATGCGCCGGTTCGCCAACCTGCTGTTTCAAATCATTCACCAGGTCCGCCCGCGAAGCCTTCAGGGCCGGTCCGAGGCTGAAGAGGAGCGTGGCGACAAGGCAGATCAGAAAAGTCACCGCGAGGACCGTCGCATCGGGCCGCAATTGCACGACGATGGAAAAATTCATCGAGCCGAAAAGATTGCCTAACGATCCGATAAGTAGACCGTTGCTCCAGAGACTGATCAACAAGCCGAGCGCGCCGCCGGCGAGGGCGAGGAACAATCCCTTCGCAAAGCAATTGCCTAACGATCCGCCAGCGACTCGCGCCGAGCGCGAGTCGGAGCGCGATTTCCTTGGCGCGATTCGCCCCGCGCGCGAGGAGCATATTGGCCAGATTGAGACAGGCGATGAGCAGGACCGCTGCGGCCATCGCGAGCAGCAGGGTGCCGATGAGCCCAACCGGCCCGTCGTCCGACGGCGTGGTGCTGATGCTGAAACGCGATGGCGCCTGGATTTGCAACTCGCGCGCGCCGGTCGCATCGGGCGGCTGGACCGCGGTCAGTCGTTTGGCCAGCGCCGGCAGGCGCGGCTTGGTCGAATCGATCGTTAGGCCAGGACGCATCCGGGCGATCAGATTGAGCGTGTAATTCTTCGGCGCGGTCAGTTCCATCTTGCCGCTCGTGTCGCTGAAGGCCGAGCCGAGCTGCGAATAAACGCCGAGCGGCAACCAGAGATCGGGTGCGAGCAAGGCGTTCGTGCCCGCGAAACCATCCGGCGTTACCCCGATCAAGGTGTAGGTCTGCCCATTGACCGTCAGTGGTTTGCCGATGAAATCCGCGCGTGCCGCCGAGTTTTTTCCAATACGGATAACTCGCCACCACCACCGGAATGTTGGCGTCCGGCCTGCATTCGGCGGCGTCGTAAAAGCGGCCCACGACCGGTTTCACGCCCATGAGGGAGAAGAAATTCGACGAGGTCAGAAAAACGAAGCTGCGCCGCATCCCTTCGTCGCGCCCGATCCCGGCGAGGGCAAACTGCATCGCCGCGACATCGGCAAAGACGTCGTTGTTCTCGCGCAGGGTGCTAAATTCGTTGTAGGAAAACGGCCGGTAATCGTGCGCCGCGCCCTGTCGCGCGGTGAAGACGTTGACCACCTCAGCCGGCCGCAACGGGACGACCGGGCGCAGGATGACGCCGTTGACGAGAGCGAAGACCGCCGAGTTGACGCCGATGGCGATCGCGAGGGTGAGAACCGCGATGGCGGTGAAGCCCGGTGTCTTGATCAGCTGCCGAAAAGCGAACTTGAAATCCTGTATCATCGTCAATGAGATGCCGCCCACGTCGCCTTCGGATTCAGGAATTTTCGCTGCGAACTAGGATTCGGCTTTGATCGTTTTGCGGTTGCGCCGATGGCGGTGTGCCGGAGCTTGGAAATCGCCATGGGTATTCCAGTCCAAAATCTTCATATCGGGATGCAGGTCCGTCATCCGCGCTACGGCGTCGGGACGGTCAAGGCGCTGACCGAACACACTGCTGATATTTCGTTTGATGATGCGCCGCGAACGGTCGATCCCTCGACGAGCGATCTGACCGTGGCCGAGCCAACCGCCAGCCTAACGGAAATGCAAATGCCGCTTTCTGCGCTGATCCGCGAGACGGCACAGGCGATGGTCGAGGCGCTTGGGCTCGAGAAACCGGATCAGTTGGTCGAAGGATTGGCGGCGCGCTGGCAGCAAGGCACGCTCGTCCTGCGGCCAGCCGACGCATCGTTGCAGGCCAAGGAGGTGCCGTTGGAAACGTTCTTTCACAAGATCGTGATGATTCGCAACAACCTGCGCGTCCTCGAGCAGAAGGTGAATGCGAACGAGAAACTAAGTGATGCCGACAAGTTCGACCTCCAGCAATATATCACCCGTTGCTACGGGTCGTTAACGACGTTCAATGTCTTGTTCCGGGAGAAGCAAGAGCAATTCAAAACGAGTGATAAGTGAAGAGTGACGGGGATGAGTTTTGGAAGTCAGCGACCCGATCGTTCTCAGTGCGCCCTGCCACCTGTCATTACCCAAATACCACCGTCTTCGCGTTCATGAACTCGCGTATGCCTAACGACCCGAGCTCGCGACCGTAGCCCGAACGCTTTATTCCGCCGAAGGGCAATCGCGGATCTGAAGCGACCATCGCGTTGACGAAGACCATTCCCACCGCTAGTTCTGCCGCGAAAAGTTCCTGTTCGGCTGGATCGTTCGTCCAAACGCTCGCGCCCAGTCCGAAATCGCTCTCGTTGGCCAGCGCAATCGCCGCCGCCGCATTCTCCACGCGAAAGAGGAGGGCAACCGGTCCGAAGATCTCTTCGCGATAAGCCGGCGCTTCCTGCGGAATCTCCGCCAGCACCGTCGGAGGATAAAAATTTCCCCGCCCTTTGGTCGGTTCTCCGCCAGCGAGTAATTTCGCTCCCGCCCCGATCGATCTACGCACCTGATCATGCACGCCGTCCCGGATCGAGGGCGTCGCGAGCGGGCCGATATCGGTCGATTCATCGAACGGATCACCGACTTTAAGCGACTGCATTTTTTCGACAAACCGCCTAACGAACTCCTCGTAAACCGCTTCCGCCACGAAAAAGCGCTTCGCCGCAATGCACGATTGCCCGCTATTGACCGTGCGCGCTTTCACTGCGGTCGTCAGGGCAGCATCCAAATCGGCGCTCGGCATAACGATGAACGGATCGCTCCCGCCCAGTTCCAGCACACATTTCTTGATCGCGCGGCCTGCCGCCGCCGCCACCTCGCTCCCCGCCCGGTCGCTCCCGGTCAAGGTCACCGCGGCCACGCGCCGGTCGGCGATTAGAGCGGCCACTTTTTCCGACCCGATCAGGAGCGTTTGAAAAACGCCGTCCACCGCTCCCGCCCGCTGAAAGATGTCCTCAATCGCGAGCGCGCACTGGGGGACGTTTGCGGCATGTTTGAGCAGTCCGACATTGCCGGCCATCAAGGCCGGCGCGGCGAAGCGGAAGACCTGCCAGAAAGGAAAATTCCACGGCATGATCGCGAGCACGACCCCGAGCGGCTCCCAGCGCACAGAGCTGCGCGCGGCGGCGGTCTGGATCATTTCCTCCTCGAGAAAGCGCTCGGCGTTCTCCGCATAATATCGGCAGCCGACGGCGCACTTGCGCACTTCATCGCGCGCCGCGGCGATTGGCTTCCCCATTTCGAGCGTGATCGTCCGGGCGAACGTGGCGACCTCTTGTTCGAGCAAATCAGCGGCCTCTTGGAGAACGGCCGCACGCTCAGAAAAACTACTCTGGCGATGAGTCCGAAAAGCGCGCGCGGCCGTCGCGAGCTTCTGCTCGACGGCTGCGGCATTCAGTTCCTGATATTCGCGCAGCGTTTCACCCGTTGCCGGATTGATCGAGGTAATCGACATCCTGCAGTATAATAGCGGCGTGAGTTCCGCCAATCGTTCGATCGTCCTCATCGGTTTCATGGGCACCGGCAAATCAGCGGTTGGCCGGCTCCTCGCGTCGCAGGAAGGCTGGCCAAGATTCGATACCGACGAAATGATAGCGACCGCCCTCAAGATGCCGATTAGCAAAATTTTCGCCCGGCTTGGCGAAGAGCGATTCCGCGAGGAAGAGACTGCACTGTTGGAGAAACTTGAGGTCGTTCAGCCGTCGATCATCGTGACGGGGGGCGGGGCCGTGATGCGAACGAAGAACGTGACACGACTGCGTGAACTCGGGAACGTCGTCTGCCTGACGGCCGATCCGGCGACCTTGCTGGAGCGTCTGGGTCGGCGATCAAACCGGCCTCTTCTCCAGACCGAAAATCCGGCAGAAACGATGCAATCGCTGCTCCGGGAACGAGAGCCGTTTTATCACGAGGCGGCGGATTTTACGGTCGACACCTCTGCGCTCAGCCACGAACAGGTCGCTCAATCAATCCGCGATGTCCTTGCGTTCTCCGACTGAAGTAAAAGCCGATCTGCGGCGTCGCGCCGCCGAGATCGGTTTCGACGATTGCCGCATCGCGCGGGCTGATGAACCGCGACATGCCGGCGAGTTTCGCGAGTGGCTCGAGGCCGGCTCGTTCGCCGACATGGATTGGATCGCGCGCGGCGCGGAGAAACGATGCGATCCGCAAAAGGTCCTGACCGGCGCGTGCTCGGTCGTTACTCTGGCGATGAATTACTGGCAGGGTGATGGAGATCGGGGGTTACAGACCGCCGCTCCAACGAGAGGCCGCATCGCCCGCTATGCCTGGGGTGACGATTACCATGACGTGCTGGAGAAAAAATTGCGGGCGCTCGACGGCTTTCTCACCGCAGCGGGTGGGCGGCAAAAATTTTATGTCGATACTGGTCCGGTGCTGGAACGCGACTTTGCGGCCGAAGCCGGGATCGGCTGGCATGGCAAAAGCACCATGCTGCTCAACCGCCAGTTCGGGACCTGGTTTTTTCTTGCCGAAATTTTCACCACGCTTGAACTGCCTTCCGATCCGCCCCAGGTGGCCCGCTGCGGATCGTGCACGCGCTGCATCGACGCCTGCCCGACCGGCGCAATCACTGCGCCGCATCAGCTCGACGCGCGTCGCTGCATTTCCTACCTAACGATCGAGCTCAAGGGTAGCATCCCGCCCGAGTTCAGACCCCTGATGGGCGATCGAATTTTTGGCTGCGACGATTGTCTCGACGCTTGCCCTTGGAACCGCTTCGCCCAGATTTCGCGCGAGAGCGCGTTTGCCGTTCGCCCAGCGGTCGCACAGATGCGGTTGCGCGATTTCCTCGCGCTCGACGACGAGCAATTCCGCGCGCTCTTTCGCGGCTCGCCGATCAAGCGGATCAAGCGCCGCGGCTTCTTGCGCAATGTCTGTGTCGCGCTCGGCAACGTCGGGACGAACGAGGATCTGCCGGCATTGCGCGTTGCGGCGCTGGACCACGAGCCGCTGGTCGCGGAGCACGCGGCATGGGCCATCGAGCGAATCGAGCAGACCTCCCGGGGTGAAGTGCCGCCGCCCGCCGCACCTAGTTCCCAGTCGGCGGCGTTCCTCTCCGGTTTGGGACGTGCAGAAGCACGTCGCTCGACCGAGTGAACGGAAACCCTTTGCAAACGTCTAAAGAGCCGTTAATTCTGAGCACTCGTCGTCCGATGCATCAAGCCGCCGCGCCCTCACCGACCCTTCGTCGCAAACGCAAATCGCGTCGCAAGCTCTACATCGGGTTGGGCATCGGCGGGCTGATTCTCCTTCTCATCATCGGCTCCATCATTTCGGGCAAGCGCGAACCGGCGATCCCCGTCACGACTGACAAGGCCACCCGGCGCTCGATCATCGAAACGGTCTCAGCCACCGGCAAAGTGCAGCCTGAGACCGAAGTAAAAATCTCCCCCGAAGTGGCCGGCGAGATCATCGAATTGCCGGTGGAAGATGGGAAGGAAGTGAAAAAAGGGCAGTTGATATTGAAGATCCGGCCCGACTCGTACCAAGCGTTGTTCGATCAACAACAAGCCGCCATCAGCACCGCGGAATCGGTGAGCGGCCAACAGAAGGCGTCCATGGAAAAGGCCGAGCAAGACCTCAAGCAGGCCGAGGATCTTTTCCAGAAAAAGCTCATCTCACAAACCGAGATGCTCGCCGCGCAGACAACCTACGATGCGGCGAAATCGATGTATCAATCCGGCCTGCACAGCATCGAAGGGGCGAAAGCGAGCTCGAGCCAGGCGCGCGATCAGCTTTCCAAGACGACAATTTATTCGCCTCTGGACGGGGTCATCACCGTGCTGAATAGCAAGCTCGGCGAACGGGTTGTGGCGACGAATCAATTTGCCGGCACCGAAGTGATGCGAGTGGCCGACCTGAACCACATGCAAGCGGTCGTGGACGTGAACGAAAACGACGTCGTGCACGTGAAGCTCGGCGATTCAGCAAAGGTCTCGATCGACGCCTATGGCGACCGGAAATTCAACGGAACGGTGGAACAAATCGCCAACACCGGCAAGACGACCGGCACCGGCACGCAGGAGGAAGTGACCAACTTCGAGGTGAAGATTCGCCTCGACGATCACAACATGCGACTGCGACCCGGCCTGAGTTGCACAGCCGATATTCAGACCGACATGGTGAAAGACGTCGTTGCGGTCCCGATGCAAAGCGTGACCATCCGGACCGGGGACAGCAATCTCAGTCCGGAAGAGATCGAACAGAAAAAGAAGATCGCCGACGCAAAGGAAAAGGCCGATAACAACGCTCAGGTCGAGAATGAGCGTCTCGCCAAGCAGGCCGAAAAAGAAGAGCGTGAGACGCTGAAAAAGGTCGTTTTTCTTAAAGACGGCGGCAAGGCGAAGATGGTGCAGGTCACGACCGGCATCGCGGACGATGCGAACATCGAAATAAAGAACGGGGTCAAACCTGGCGACGAAGTAATCTCCGGCAGTTACAGTGCGATCAGCCGCAAGCTCAAAGACGGTGCGAAGGTGGTGATGGAGAAGCCCGAAAAGAAGTGATGGGGTGGATTCGGTGAATCGAGAATCGTGGACCGAGATTCGTTAGGCCGCCGCTACGGGAGAGGATTCACAATTCTCGAATCTCGATTCACGATCTTCGATCCTGCCACATGAATCCGCCTGCCACTCGCTCGCCCGGACCTCTCGTCATCGATATCGAGAATATCACCAAGGAATACGTGATGGGCGAGGAGATCATCCACGCACTCCGTGGTGTGACCTTGCAGATCCGGCGCAACGAGTACCTCGCCATCATGGGCCCGAGCGGGAGTGGCAAATCGACCCTCATGAACATGCTCGGTTGCCTCGATACGCCCAGCTCAGGACGCTACGAGTTCAACGGCAAGAATGTTTCCGAAATGGATGGCGACGAGCTGGCCGCGATCCGTAACCGCGAGATCGGCTTCGTTTTCCAAACCTTCAATCTTCTCCCCCGCTCCACCAGTCTGCGGAATGTCGAGCTGCCCCTGATCTATGCGGGAATTGATCCCGAGGAACGGGAGGAACGGGCCGCCCAGGCGCTGGTCGACGTCGGGCTGGGCGACCGGCTAACGCATAAGCCTAACGAACTCTCCGGCGGACAGCGCCAGCGGGTCGCAATTGCCCGCGCGCTGGTCAACAATCCGTCGATCGTCCTGGCCGACGAGCCAACCGGGAACCTCGATTCCAAAACCGGCGAAGAAATCATGACGCTTTTCGAAAGCCTCTATCAGCAAGGCAACACCGTCATTCTCGTCACCCACGAGGCCGACATCGCGCGTCATGCACGGCGCAGCGTGCACCTGCGCGACGGCGTCGTCGAGAGCGACGAACTGGCCGCGGTCCCACCTCCTCCCGCTCCTCTGGCGGTCGCAGTCGAGTCGTTAGGGAAATCATGAAGCGCTTTCTTTATGAGCTGACTGAGAGCTGGAAGATCGCCGCCGCGCAAATGGCGGCGAACAAGACGCGCTCCATGCTGACTGCGCTCGGTGTGATCATCGGCATCGTGGCCGTCACCCTGATGGGCACCGCGATTAATGGCATCTCGACCGGCTTTGACAAAAGCATGGCCGTGATAGGCGACGACGTGCTCTACGTTTCGCAGCGGCCCTGGACGCGGATGAACGACTGGTGGAACTACCGCGACCGCAAAAAAATCCGCACCGAATATGCGGAGAAGATCAACCACGCGATTGCCGCGACGCCCAACTCCAACCTCATGATCGCCGTGCCGACAATGAGCCTGCTGCGCAGCGTGAAAGCGGGAGACAACAGTGTGGAGAACGTCTTCATCCTCGGCACCACGACCGACTACACCTTGATCTCGACCCTCGACTGCAGCGAAGGTCGCTTCTTTAACGACCTGGAATCGCGCGGTGGTGCGGAGGTGTGCGTGGTCGGCTATGACGTGGCCGACGCGCTTTTTGCCAGCCGAAGCGCGCTCGACAAAAAGGTCTTGATCAATGGCCACGCCTTTAAAGTGATCGGAACACTCACCCGCCAGGGCACGTTCCTCGGGCTTTTTAGTCTCGACTCGATTGTGGTTATCCCGCTGCCGGCCTTCAAAAAATATTTCAGCGCGAAGAGCGAAGCCGACGTGCGTGTAAAAGTGCGCGACAAGACGCACATGGCGAGATGCGCGCGACGAGTTGACCGGCATCATGCGCCGACTCCGTTCGCTGCCTCCGGAAAAGAGAGACGATTTCAGCATCAACGAGCAACAAGCGTTCAAGAGCACGCTCGACGGCGTCAAAGCGACGATCGCGATCGCCGGACTGTTCATCACCGGCTTGTCGCTTTTCGTTGGGGCGATCGGGATCATGAACATCACTTTCGTGAGCGTAAAGGAGCGGACGAAAGAGATCGGAACCCGCAAAGCGTTAGGCGCGCGGCGCCGGACGATTCTTCTTCAGTTCCTCATCGAATCGACCGCACTTTGCCTCGTCGGCGGCCTGATCGGCCTCATCTTTGCCTACCTGATGTGCTTCGGCATGGCCGCGGCGTTTCCTTCCTTCCCGATTCGTTTTTCGTTTGGCCTGGTCATCGCGAGCATGATCGTATCGGTCCTGACCGGATTGGTTTCGGGCATCGCGCCGGCGTGGTCGGCGTCGCGGCTCGATCCGGTGACTGCGCTGCGTTACGAATAGCTGGAGTTAAGCGCTTTCCACGTCACTCCACTCCACTCCTTCATAATGCAATTCCGTGAGATCCTAACGATGGCCCTCGCCTCGGTCGGGGCGAATAAGCTGCGCTCCGCCCTAACCATGCTGGGGATCACAATTGGCGTCTTTTCCGTGATCTCGGTGATGACGGCGATCGGCGCGATGCAGGCGTCAATTGAATCCGGTTTGACGCTCTTTGGATCGAACATTTTCCAGTTCGCCAAATATCCGGTGAGCGTAAATGCGGGCGGCAAGGGTTCGCAGAAATATGAGAACCGGCGCGACATCAATTATCGCGAGGCACAGCGCTACGCCGAGCTGATGGAAGGCAACGCGCAGGAAATTTGTCTCAAGGTTTTCGACGGTGGCAAGCAAGCCGTTTACAACGGCGTCAAAACGACTCCCAGCCTGACGATCGTCGGCACAAACAAGAGCTTCCTCACAGCCAACGCGTATACTCTCGCCTACGGCCGCAACTTGAATGAGGAGGATGTCGGGTTGAGTCGCCGGGTGCTCGTCATCGGACGGGACATCGAGAAGCGACTTTTCCCGCACGAGTCTCCCATCGGGCGGGTCATCAAACTGAACGGGTCACACTTTCACAATTGTCGGCGTGATGGGCGAAAGAGGGACAGCGTTTGGCCAAAGCCAGGACGATATCGCGGTGCTCCCCATCACTCGGTTTTTCGAAGATTTCGGCTCCGCCAATAGGACGATCAACATCGCGACCCAATCCTCCTCCCAAATGGACTATAACCGCACCTTCGACCGCGGCGTTGGCGCGATGCGCATCGCGCGCGGCCTGCGGGCCGAGGAGCCTAACGATTTCGAGATTTACACGAACGACTCGCTGAAGAGTGCGTTCGTTTCCATCGCCGGGGTCATCCGGATCGGCGCATTCGTCATTAGCACGATCGCGCTCCTCGCGGCTGGGATTGGGATCATGAACATCATGCTCGTGAGCGTAACGGAGCGGACGAAAGAAATCGGCGTGCGCAAATCGATCGGGGCGCGCAATCGCGATATCCTGCGCCAGTTTCTGACCGAAGCGGTCTTCATCTCGGAAGCGGGCGGAGTTCTCGGCATCTTGTTAGGTGTGATCGGAGGCGATCTGCTCGCCCTCTGGCTGAAAGTGAACCTTATTTTCCCTTTTGGCTGGGCGATCGCGGGCCTCGTTGTTTGCTCGGCGATCGGGATTGGGTTTGGACTTTACCCGGCCTATCGGGCGGCTTCGCTCGATCCGATTGAGGCGTTGCGTTACGAATAATCGGCGGTTGCCAGCCTAACAACCGCTCTCCACGGGTACGCAACTTGCGCTGGCGTTGCTTTGACATGAGCACCGCTTTTCCTATTCTCGGACGCTCCCAGCCTGCGTAACGTGCCTGAAACGCCTCCAACTTCAGCCTTCGAAAGTCTTCCGCGCGGTATTCTTCTCGTCGAAGAATACAATGCGTTGAGAGTGGCAATTTCGTCGGCCTTGCACAAATTTGCGCCGCTCCATGGGGTGCAAGTGGCGCATAGCTTTGCCGAGGCCGAAACGGCCGCCGCCACGATGCGTCCTGAGTTGTTTGTCCTCGATCTCGATCCTCCGCCGAGCGGGGAGATCGAATTCTTCAACAAACTGAAGGCGCACTATCCCGAGGCCCGCGTGCTCGTGATCGCCACTGGGACCTCGCGCGAATTGCGAGCCGAGCGCGGGACCGCCGGTGCGATCCAATTCATCGAAAAACCATTCGACCTTGCCGAATTTGGTGCCGCGGTCCAGGCGCTGCTTGGACCTTGGGCGGTCCTGCCCATGTCCGGCCTTCGCGGCACGCTACGCGACTTGCACGTAGTCGATATCGTCCAGCTGAAATGTTTAGCTGGGAGCACTGCGATCGTCCGGATCGAGGCCGCAGGAAACGAGTCGGGCGAAATTCATTTCCGGCAGGGCCAAATCTGTCACGCCGCCACGGGCACGATGATCGGCGTGGCGGCATTGGAGGAAATTGTAGGCTGGCCGGGCGCGCGATTGAGCGAAACGGAGCTACCGGTCGACTCGCCGCGGACGATTGACGCGCCCTGGCAGATGGTCCTCCTGCAAGTCGTCCGCAAGCTGAACCAGAATAGCCGGCGAAAACCGGCCGGCACGGTTGCTCTTCGAACAACCGGCGGCTGCCAAGCCCGGCAACAAAATCCTCGTGATCGATGATACGGAGATGCTCCTCGTTTTCGTCGCCGATGTCCTCGCGACGGCGGGTCGGAATTTCCGGGTCGTGACGACGCCGTCCGGAGCGGAAGGCCTGAGACTCGCGACCAGCGAACGACCCGATCTTGTGCTGCTCGATTACAGCCTAACGGATATGACCGGCGATAAAGTTTGCCGCGCCTTGCTTGAGAACCCGGCAACAGCGCGCATCCCCGTGCTGATGATGTCGGGCCACCTGAGCGAGCTGGCCAAGACCGCAGAGGCCTATGAAAACGTGGTCGCGGCCTTGCCCAAGCCGTTTCTTTCCGGCGCCCTAATCTGTGCCGTCGAGAAAGCGATCGCGGCAGGGCCGCTGCCACTTCATCCGGGCCCGATGCCGAACCCCATGGTCGCCCTAAGTGCCCCCGTGTCGCCACCCGTCGCATCGCCCGGTCCGAAGACAGACAGTCCCGCCCCACCTTTGCCTAACGGAGATGGCAGCGCAAAGTCACCGACGCCACCGGTGCCATTCTCACCGCCTGTTTCGCCCACCGGCGAGCACGACAAAGGCGCGACCGCCGACGGTTCGCCGTCAATTCCGTCAATTCCGGCCGAGACAGTGCGTGCTACCCGGAGCGGGGCGATCCATCGGCCGACTGAGCTAAGCGTGACGCTTTCGTTCAAGGTCCTCGCCCTGCAGTTCACGACATTTTTCGAAATGGAGACGGCCACGTTGCAACCGTTCGATCGGATCGCAGCAGTCAAGATGGGCGATCGAGAAGAGCTGCAAGGGCCTCCCGCTCGTGTCCGGATTTCGTTTGGACGCGATTTCCTTGTCCGGCAACGGCACGATCGACACGATGCGGCTGGTCCCGACGCATCAACCGCCGCAGCTGACTGTTCCCAGCAGTTCCTTCGCGGTCGGAGGAAGTGAATTCCAGAGCGCGAACCTGCATTCACCCCTGCTGCTTACCGCGTCCTCGGAGGCGGTTATGCGCGTCCGGCTGACGGCCAGGTGCGAACTGCTCGCGATGGAACTGTCCGTCGGCTTCGAAGTCGCGGCGGTCCTGCTGAAGACTCGCGAGACGACAGTTCTCGTTCACAATGACAGCGAGAGCCCTGGCAAACCATTCGAAATGCTGGAGGCGCAACTCGCTCCGTCGAACGAGCTCCAGAGTCTTCTCGTTAGGGCCGCGCCCTGATGTCCCGCGCGGTCGTCGCGCGGACCAACCTCGCTAGTTCGTCCGAGCCGAAATCCACCGGGACGTCCCTGTTCCAAACGAGGTTCAGCGCACTAAGAATCGTGCATTTGCGCCGCTGCATCCAGCGGTTTGCGCGTGAACCAGAGAACAATCAGGACGGCCAGGATGGAACTGTTGATTACGAGATGCCAGGTAAGCGTCAGGTTGCTGCTCGCGGTACCGAAGCAACCGCAGGCTACGTCGATTCCCTGAATTTTTGCCCAGATCGTCGCCCCGATAAAGATGAAAATGAGAGCGCCCGTAATGGCCAGCGCTCCCGCAAAGGCCCGGTGAAAAATGAGCGCGAGACCACAGAGAATTTCCAGCCAGGGAAGATAAAAGGCGAGCCGCACCCCGACCGGCCAAGGGAGGATGCCATAGTTACCCACATCGTTCGCAAACTGGAGCGGATCGCGCATCTTCAGGACTCCGGCATAAACGAAAATAGCGCCGGCCAAAACGGCAAGCGCACGCCCAGTGACAAGGCGCCAGTTGAAGGATTTGCCGCCGGCCCCCTCGCGGTTCATCGGCTGCGTTTCTGCCATTCTTCCCACCCACCTTCCAGGACGAAAACGTTCTTCAACTCAGCCTCGTTTCGTAGCCGTTCCGCCACGGCGTGGCTGGTATTGCAACTTTGCCGGCTGCAATAAACCACCAATTTCCGCTCGGGTGACCAGGCGGTGAGGAGCGCCGGGAGCAGCGCATTCCATTCGTCTTCATTCAAGAGCATCGCTCCCGGAACATGGCCGCGAGCGAACTCCTCCTCCGGACGCGCATCGATCCAAAGGGCCGCATTGCCCCATCCTTTCGCTTGCGCAACGCTCACCAAGGCGGCATCCGTCGGCCGTCGGTGCCAAGACGCGTCGTTTCGGTAGTAGATCGCCTGACCGATCGCCGGGAGAAAAGCCAGCCCGAGGAGCAGGAGAATCTGACGGACTAACGACGGGCGCACACTCTATTTCGGCGGCATTTTGGCCCGGCTGTCCACGCGGACATTGGCATAGAAGATTTTCGGCGCGTCCTTCGGAAAATCGGGCTCAATCTTGAGCGCGGCGTTGATCGGCCGTCCGGCCTCCTGAGGGGTCACAGTAATGCGAAATGCTTTCGCGTCAGGCTCCGGCTCGACCTCCGTCGCGAGAGACTTGTCGGTCGAGGTCACATTTAGTTTCGTTACCGGAAAGTCGCCTCCGACGTTGACCGTAATCGTCTTCGGCTTAAGCACGTCGTTTGCCGACCAGAAAATGAAGGTAGGCGCTACCTGAAGCAATTGCGGGATCGTCGCTTTCAGTTTTAGGATGGTGGCCTCGCTCGTCTCGTCATCGGTCCGTACCGTGATATTCTTCGTCTGCACGCCGGAGCGGTCGCCAATATTAAAGGTCGCGGTGATTTCGCCGCTCTCGTTAGGACCGACAACGTCCTTCGCCAGCGCCGCGGTCGTGCACCCGCACGAGGGATGCACCGAAGTAATTTTCACCGGTTTGTCTCCGGTGTTCTTGTATTTGAAATGCGCGACCGCTGTCTTGTCGGACAAGCTTGGATGCAAGTCCACCTCCGTCGTCTCCCAGTTGAGGGCGGCACCCGCCGGAACTACGATCGCGAAAACCAGAGCAAACAAGGCGCCTGAGACAGGAATTTTCATAGAATGAGTCTGGAAAGAGAAGCCGAAATCGAGATTTTCGCCAATGGAATCAGCGCCGATATTGCGCTGGTTGATTTTCGCGTTCCAAAATGTGGAACGAGACGGGCAGATTCGCAGATCAGGAATGACGCTCCCGCTTTTCGGTGGCGACAATTACCCGGCCTGGAAAAAACAGTTCACACCTCGCATGCCGCCCTTAGCGACGGTAATAATCCCTCACATAGTCCGCCACCGCGATATGCCAGTCGCGCGGCGCGACGCCAATGAGTCGTTCATACTTTTCGGTTCCCAGCACCGTGTGAACGGGCCGGCGGGCGACAAAGTTTTTCATTTCGCCTAGCGTTGCCGCGTCGACAGTTTTCGCCTTCATCGGCACGCCGAATTTGTGGCAACAATCGAGCGCCCACTGCGCATATTCCTGCCAGCTGCACGCTCCCCGATTTGCGAGATGAAGAATCCCGTCGGCCGCCGATGAATCAAACAGCATCCGAAGCATCGCGGCAATATCGTGCGTATAGGTCGGGGTGGAAAACTTATCCGCAACCGCGGCAACTTGGACCTCGGTCCGAGCTTTATTCAGGATCGCATCCACAAAACTCGGTCGATCCGGTCCGAAGACCCAGGAGACGCGAATGACCAGCGCGCGGCTATTTGCTTCCAGCACCCGCAACTCGCCTTCCCGTTTCGACTCTCCATAGACGCTGATGGCATGTGCCTGGTCCTCCTCGGTGTAGGGCTCACGCTTCTTTCCGTCGAATACGTAATCGGTGCTGACATGGATAAACCGGCGGTCCTTTTCCCGGCAAATCTCCGCGAGCACCCGGGGCGCCTCGGCGTTCAACCGCATCGCCTCGGCGCGATGATCCTCGCAATAATCCACGTTCGTTAGGGCAGCCGCGTTGATCAGCACGTCGAAGGGCAAGGGCTCAAGCATTGGCCGCAAAACCTCCAGTCGGGCCAGGTCGAGCTGCGCGTGCGTGAAACCAGTGACCTCATGCTGCGAGGCGTATTCCCGAACAAGCGCCGCCCCCAGCCGTCCACCGGCTCCCAGCACTACAATCTTAAGTTTGGGATCCACGTAATCAAAGCAGAGTCACTACACAGCAGGCTGATGAACCACAGGTGAGGCGCGCGCGCAAGACGGGGCCGCAAGCATTTGCGGGCGCGCCAGCCCAAGACTCAACCGACTCCCGTCACCAAGGTCTCGTTAGTCTTGACACCTGGCCCGGGAATAGCTGACGGTATTGAACTATGCGTGCGATCTGGAAGGGCAGCATCAACTTCGGTCTCGTCTACATTCCGGTTTCGGTTTATCCGGCTACGAAAGAGGAAAAAATCAGTTTTCGGCAACTGCGAGCCTCGGATCTGAGCCCGATCCGCTACAAGAAGGTCGCCGAAGCCGATCAAAAAGAAGTTCCGGCGGACCAAATCGTCAAAGGGTTTGAGTACGAAAAAGGGAAGTGGATTACATTGCGCGATGAGGATTTCGAAAAGGTCCAAATCGAATCCACCCATTCCGTTGAGATTACCGACTTCGTCGATCAGGCACAGATCAACCCGAAGTTTTTCTACAAACCGTATTTTCTCGAGCCGCAAAAAGGCGGCGAGAAAGCGTATGCACTCTTGCACAAGGCGCTGACCACATCAGGGAAGGTCGGGGTCGCCAAGGTGGCGATCCAGAAGCGGGAATACCTTGCCGCGGTCAAGCCGGACGGACTTTTTTTGATCCTGGAGCTGATGCATTTTGCCCAGGAAGTCCTCGAACCTGCGTCGCTCAACAACGGTGCGGACCGAGCCGTCTCGCCGCAGGAACTGAAAATGGCAACCGCCCTGATCGATGCGATGACAACCGAATGGGAGCCGACCAAGTACAGGGACCAATACCAGACTGCGCTCATGCAGCTCATCGAAGAGAAAGCTCAGAAACGCGCTCCCACGCCCAAGCCGGCCGCGCCGCGAGTTCAGCCTAACGTGATCGATATGGTCGCGGTTCTCCAGCAAAGCCTGCAGCGCGCTGGTCTGAAACAGAAAGCTTCAAACGGTCGAACCGCCTCGCCCAAATCGACCTCCACGCTCGTGAAGCGGAGAAGAAGGTCCGTCGCGGCCTGAGATCAGGGTTTTTTCCGTTAGCGCCGGCTGCGCGCTGGATCTGATTGATGACCCTTAGCGCGCGCCCGGCGTCAATCGTGCTGCGGCGTGATGACTAACAGAAAGTACCAGCATTCATTCGCTCGAACGAGACCCCCTTGGGAGCGCGATTTCGTTCCAACTTCGGCGAGGACGGAACTGTAACGAGCGAATCTCGGAACATTTCGAACATCGCCCAATCAGGCGGCAAATTGTGGTCGCTGGGACCCCTTATATGAACAATGATCACACCGACGATGACTTGCCCAATCTGATACAATTTTGGCGTGAAGTGGCATCCCGGGTCACCGCCCTGAATTTCCGCGAAGGTGTGGACGTCAACGACTCCATAAGCGATGTCAAGATTAGGCAGGTGAAATCTAGATTGGGGCATTCCCTACTCACACAGTCTCATCCTGCCCCGGTGAGAAGCCTCGCGCGATTGTCGCGATGCGCCGACCATGCCGGCAGGAGGACAAGATCAATTGCGATTTCTTTCAGCATCGTAATCTTGCCGTCATGATGCGTCCCGGAACAACGTGTTCCTGTATCACTCTTCTTTGCGAACCCCCGCGCCCGCCGTTATGATATTGCAATTGAGGCCGCTTTTGGAGAGAACCCGATCTCGCCATGGTGATTTTGGCGATCGGGAATTCCCGGACCACTTCGGGGCCGTTGTTTTGCCATGCACATCCTGATTGTCGAAGACGAACAAAAGATCGCGGCCTTCATCAAGCGCGGTTTAACCGAGAATGGCTTCGTCGTCGACGTGGCGGAAGATGGCGAGCAGGGATTGGAATATGCGCTCGCCAGGAAAATGGATCTCATCATTCTCGATGTCGCGCTGCCCAAGCGTGACGGATGGTCGCTCATCAGTGAGCTTCGGAACGCGAACATTCACACCCCGGTCCTGTTCCTGACGGCGCGCGACAGTGTGCCCGATCGGGTCAAGGGATTCGATCTCGGTGCCGATGACTATCTGATCAAGCCGTTCCATTTCTCGGAACTACTCGCGCGCGTGCGTTCGCTCTTGCGGCGCTCGCCCGAACGACGCGAAGAAATCATTACGGTCGGAGACCTGGAGATCGACCCCCGCCGCCACAAAGTGACCCGCGCGGGCACCGTCCTGAGTCTGACACCCAAGGAATTTTCGCTGCTTTTATATCTCGCCTCTTCCGCCGGCGACATTGTCTCGCGGACCGAAATCGTGGAACAAGTCTGGGACATTAACTTCGATACCGGCACCAACGTCGTCGATGTCATGATGCGACGCTTGCGGGCCAAGGTCGATGATCCCTTCGCGACGAAGATGCTTCATACCATCCGCGGCGTCGGCTATGTCCTTAGAGTCGAACAAGTCTGAGACTGATTCTACCCGTCCCCCCGATCGCCGCCGCTCCTGGTCCATCGCGCTTCGGTTGGTCCTGCTCTTTACCGTCGGGGCCGCCCTTCTCCTCCTCATGGCGATGGCGGCAGCCTACTGGACGGTCATACAGCACGTTCTTCATGACAACGATCGCTATATTACCGAGAAGCTGACTGCGATTCGGGCTGATATCGCGGCCGACGCGGATCCAAAGTCTCTCAATCGAGAACTAATGATCATTCGGGCAGCAGATAAGACTTATGCCGTGAGAGTCCTGGATTCAGCCGGACATGTGGTCGCCGAGACTCCGCGAATGCACGAGACCCTGCCGATCGAGGTCTTTCCTACCGTGATTTCGGTAAGAGGGGCACGGCCTACGACGCTCACTTATCAAACACGAAACCGAAAGATATTCGCGCTCGTGACAGCAGTCTTGGAGGTCAACCGCCAGCGCCTGACATTACAGCTGGCGCAGGACCGGACTCATGATGAACGATTCGCCAATCATTATGCCGCGCTTCTCACCGGGATGCTGGGGTGTGCGGTCTTGACCTGCGCGGGCATCGCGTATCTCGTCACGCGGCGCGGCTTGCGACCCGCTAAGGCAGCTGGCAGAGTCCGTCGAACGCGTCGGCGCGACTCATCTCGATGAGCGCGTTTCAGTCGCCGCCTGGCCGAATGAGTTACAACCGCTCGCCCTTGGCTTCAATAAGATGCTGGCCCGGCTCGAAGAGTCATTCACCCGGCTGTCGCACTTTTCGGCTGATCTCGCGCATGAGTTGCGTACGCCTATCGCCATCCTTCGAGGCGAGGCTGAGGGCGCGTTGACGAAGCCGCGCACCGCCGAGAATTACCGCGAGGTCATCGAGTCCAGCCTGGAAGAGTTACAACGCCTCTCGGCCATGATCGATAACCTGCTCTTTTTGGCCCGCGCCGAGACGAGCGGCTCGTTCGATCGCACTTATTTTGATGGACGCGCCGCGATAGAGAAGGTCCGCGAATTTTATGAAGCGATCTCGCAGGACCAGGGCGTCGAGATACGCTGTACAGGCGAGGGCGAAGTTTACGCCGAGCCGGTTCTCTTCCGGCGGGCTTTGATCAACCTGATCACCAATGCCCTCCGCTTCACATCCTCGGGGGGGAGCGTCACCGTCGCCCTCGTCCGCCGGAACGGTGAGAGCAACGTTTCCGTGACCGATACAGGCTGTGGAATTTCGTCACACCATATCCCGCATGTTTTCAACCGCTTCTTCCGCGGCGATGCGCCGCGTAACTCGCTCGGGACTGGGCTGGGATTGGCGATCGTTAAGTCGATCATGCAAATTCATGAGGGCGACGTATTGGTGCAAAGCGAGTTGAACAAGGGGACCGTTGTAACATTATCTTTCCCGGACGCAAAAACCAACGGAGCCGTCACGCGAGAATCGAACCAGGAATAGCAACGGCGCACCTCGGCGAAATGATCCCGTCACCGGCCGTTCCTGACAGTAAATTATTCCGATTTTGTCGTGCATGCCGTGGCCCTTCTCTTTTTACGATGAAATCCAAAGCACTTTTCCTGGCGCTCGTTGTGTTCGGAACCGAATCGCTCTTCGGCTATGTCCTCGAAGGTCAATCCTGGACCCTCAATCGCACGGTTGTGATGCAGCTTTCTCTGGGCCCATCGAAGACCTTGCTCGACGGCTCCACTTCCTTCAATCAATCCGCGCAGAACGCGCTCGAAATCTGGAACCCTTACCTTGCCCACTTGCACTTCTCCGCCATCCTCTTTTCGCCCGTCGTCCCCGACCCGGACGACGATGAGATGTCGGTCTTCTTTGCCGCGGACGTCTTCGGCGACAAATTTGGGTCCGGGGTGCTTGCCGTTACTACGCTCGGCTTTCGCGGGACCGTCTTTGAAACAACCGACACCGTTTTCAATTCGGCCTACATTTGGGATTCCTACCGCGGCGCTTTCAACCCCAGCATCCTGGATTTTCGCCGGGTCGCGATCCATGAGTTCGGCCACACTCTGGGCCTGGATCATCCCGACCAGAACGGGCAACACGTCGCCGCGATCATGAATTCGCACATCGGCGACATCGATACCGTGCAGGCCGACGACATCGCCGGTGCCGAGGCGCTCTATGCGGAGGGACCGCCCTACCAATTCGGCCCTGACGCGCCGGTGCTGAGGAACCTTTCCACCCGCGGTTTTGTCGGCACCGGGGACGATGTCATAATTGGTGGTTTCGTCGTGCAGGGATCGCAGCCGGCCACTCTCATCCTGCGGGCAATGGGCCCCTCACTCAGCGCGGGCGGCATTGCCGGCGCGCTCGCAGACCCGATGATCACCGTCTACGATTCAAACCAGAACGAGATTGCGACGAACGACGATTGGTTCACCAGCGCTGACGCCGAGACAATCGCCAGTTTCCATCTCGATCCCCCGAACAGCCGCGAATCTGCTCTTTATCTTACCCTGCAACCGGGCGCCTACACCGCCGTGGTGCAGAGTTTCACAGATGCACAGTCGCCTCCCACGACGGGCGTTGGTTTATTTGAACTCTACGATCTCAGCACGAGCGGCGGGCGAGCCGGAAATATCTCCACCCGCGGCCAGGTGCTCGGCGGCGACAACGTCCTTATCGGGGGCATGATCGTCGGTGGAATCGAGACAAAAACAGTCATCGTGCGCGCGATTGGCCCGTCGTTAGGCGGAGCCGGGATCGCCAATCCCCTCTCCAATCCGATGCTCGAGCTCTTCGACGGCAACGGCACCATCGTGCAGTCGAATGACGACTGGCAGCAAGGTCCGGATGCGCAGACCATTACCGAAGCGGGCCTGGCGCCGATGGATTCGAAGGAATCGGCGCTCTACGCCACCCTCAACCCCGGAGCCTACACCGCGATTGTTGAGGGCGTGGATGGCGCGACCGGCGTGGGGTTGGTCGAAGTCTACGATACCAGTCCCGTGCCCGGGCCGTAGACGTTGAAAAGCCCGCCCGCTGCTTCGCATCCGCTACGGCGCTCTGCGAATCGCGGCTCAGTGCATCGTTGGCCCAACGCACCCAGCAAAGTCGGGCGAATTTTGATCTCGCCTACAGTTCCTTCGCCCGCGCGTTGGCCGCTTCCACTGCCGCGGCCAAACTGGCCGCAGTTCCAAGCTTGTCCATGGTCGCCAAACCCGCGGCCGTTGTCCCGCCCGGGGTGATGACCATGCGGCGCAGCTCCTCGGGCGAAAGCCCGCTCTCCAGCGCCAGTTGCGCCGCTCCCCGCACCGTCTGGGTGGCCAGGCCTAACGACACTTCAGGCGGCAATCCGCAGTTTGTTCCGCCCGCTGCCAGCGCTTCGATCACCGTGTAAACAAACGCCGGCCCACTCCCCGCCAGCGCCGTGACGGGGTCGATTTGCACCTCGTCCACTTCCACGACCGTCCCGACGGACAAAAAAATCCGTCGCGCCCCTTCGAAATCGTCCTTTGTCGTGCGCGCCCCGCGCGCAATCGCCGTCGCCGCCTGGCAAACCGCGGCCGGCGTATTCGTCATCGCTCGCATGAACCGCGCCTTTCCCTTCTCTTCCATGCTCGCCACGCGTACCCCTGCCGCGAGAGAGATGACCAATTTGTCCCGAGTCGCGCCAGCGATTCCTGTCACCACGTCCAAAACGACGCCCGGCTTCACCCCGATCAAAATTACTTCCGCCTGTTCTGCGACCTCAGCGTTCTCTGCGGTTACAGAAATTCCCAGCTCTTCGCGCAGCGTCGTCCGCGCGACCTCGTGCGGCTCGCTCAAGATGATTTCGGCCGGCGCGCAAAACTTCGCCCGCACCAGGCCGCGCATGACCGAACCCGCCAGCTTGCCTCCGCCGATAAAGCCGAGCCGATACCGCCTGTCGTTGGATTGTAAACTCATGGGATGGACGGATATTAAGCGATGGTTAGCGTTGGTGTAAATTTCGGTCTCGATCTGGCCGAGGAAATCAAGGAGCTGAAGCGCGAGCGCAACGCCGTCATCCTCGCCCACAACTACCAGGTCCCCGAAATTCAGGATGTGGCGGACTTCGTCGGTGACTCGTTAGGCCTGAGCTTTCAGGCTGCGAAGACTGACGCTGAAGTCATTCTTTTCTGCGGCGTCCATTTCATGGCTGAGACCGCGAAAATTCTCAATCCTTCCAAGAAAGTGATCCTGCCGGATATCGACGCCGGGTGCTCCCTCTCCGAGTCGTGCCCGCCGGAAAAGCTGGCGCAATTCCTTAAAGAGCGCGCCGACAAGAATTACTACGTCATCGCCTACATCAATTGCAGCGCAGGGGTGAAGGCGCTCTCCGACGTCATCTGCACCAGTGGCAACGCCGAGAAAATTGTCCGCGCCGCGCCGACCGATCGCAATATTCTTTTCGTGCCCGATCAAAACCTCGGCGCCTGGGTGATCGAGCGCACCGGACGCCGGATGGATCTTTGGCAGGGTAACTGTTACGTCCACATCGAGTTCACGGCGCGCAGTATCGGCGCGATCCATGCCGAGTATCCGGGCGCGCCGGTCGTCGCGCATCCTGAGTGTCCCTACGCGGTGCGTCTCCTCGCCGATGAAGTTTGTTCGACCGAGAAGATGGTTACGTTCTGCAAGGAATCGCCGGCCAAGGAAATCATCGTCGTCACAGAAGCCGGCATGTTGCATCGGCTGAAAAAGGAAATACCCGGCAAACTCTTCATCCCGGGTCCGACCGACCGCTGCGCCTGTGCCGAGTGCCGGTTCATGAAAATGAACACGCTCGAAAAGGCGCATGCCGCACTCCTCAATCTCGATCCCGAAATTATTCTCACCGAGCAGCTGCGCAAACGTGCCGAAGCGCCCATCTTGCGGATGCTCGAATTGAGCCGCTGATGCCTCGCGATCGCGAATCGCGGTAGTCTGGCGCCTTACAAAAACGTAACTAGACCGTGGCGGACGTTAGTCGGATTTTCTGCCATGAAACTGAGAAACTTGGGAGCCACGGTGGCGGCCAGCACCGCCCTTGGGCTAAGCTCGGCCCTGCTCGCGGGCGAACCGATGAGTGAGCCGGTGAATATGAAGGAGCTGCCAGCCGCCGTGCAAAAGACGATTACGGAAAAGTCGGCGGGCGGCAAGATCGCCCGGTTGGCACGGGAGGACGATAACGACGGCCGGTGGAACTACGAAGTCGTGGTGAAATCGGAAGGGAAAGAATGGGGCTTCGAGGTCGCGCCGAATGGCGATTTCGTGCGGAAACACGACGTGGTCCACTGGTAAATCCGCTGCCCGCGGCTGAGCCTTCCCCGGGTTGCACTGCCTGGCGCCCGGGAGTAAGAAAAAAGGCAACATGGGAACCTTCGCTCGGACGAGGGCGAGAACGTAGGGAATTGTTGCCCTCAAGGACAATGCAAGACTCCGCGAGGGAGATGGGCATTCACAGCGGAAGTGCGGCAGCGTGATGTGGTGTGCTCTTGCCTTTTCAACGAACAAACTTACGACTACGAGTCACCCAGACTACGGCGGCACGTCATAGGCCTCGATCAGGCCGACCCCAACGCCGTCATTCTTCCCCTGCACCACTGCGGTGTAGCTTCCCGGCGCCAGCGAAGTGACGATAGCGGATTCGAGATCGTTTGCAGGGGCCAGCATCGTGGCCCGGACCTCGATTTCCTGTGATTGACCGGTTAGATCACTCACTTTCCAGTTGTCGTTGCTGGCGATGAGCACGCCGTTGCCATCGTGAAGCTCCAGGGTGGGATCTGGCAGAACATCCTGAACCCCAGCGTCTGCAAGGGAAGGCCCGATGGCTCGCACCACGACCCTCGAACCGCCGCCCTCGCCGGCGCCAATAATGAGCCCGCCAATCATAACCTTGTCTAGGGTGCTGACGAAGCCACGAGTGCTGATGTTCGCCAGCACAGAGTTGTCGTCCGACGACACGTCATAAATTTCGACAAGGCCGACGCCGGTGCCACCGTTCGCACCCGCGAGAATCGCAGTGTATCCGCCGGGTTCGAGAGTGGCGACAATCGCCGACTCCAAGTCGTTCGTAGGCGGCAGGCCAGTAGCCTCTACTTCCGCTTCCTGGCTGCTACCGTCAGCACGAGTCTTCCAGTTATCGTTCGTTGCCAGAATCGTGTTGCCCTGATGAAGCTCCAGAGTTGGATCGGCCAAAGCCCCACTCACCCCGAATCCCGTGAGCGACGGACCGACGCCACGAATAACAAGTGTCTTGGGTTCGTTTCCGGTAATAATGAAGCCGCCAATAAGGACCTGCTCACCAGTTTGGACGAGGGCGCGGGTAGAAATGTTGAGCAGTTGCGAGGCAAGCGGGGCAACGCGGACGTAATAGATGTCTTCTTCACCATTAAAAGTCGCAGCATAGGCGACGTCGCCTCCCGTGTTATCCGAAACGATGGTGAGGTAATCGCCAAGCTTATTCTGGTGCGGATAACCAACAAAAGGATTAAAGGGCGCGCTCACCGCTGCGTTGGCGGACCACGTCACTCCGGCATCAGTACCTGTAGGAATAAAAGAGTTGTGAGTCGGTGTTATTGGCGGCGTTCCGCGTATCCAGCCAGACAGCATCGAGCCGACCGTTGGGCGCGACCGCGAGCGCGCCGAACCAATGCCATTTGCTGTGATCATTCAGGTCGTCGTTCACTCGCCGGGGAGGACTAAAGGTAAGTCCGCTATCCGTGCTGCGGACAAACATGACGTCAGTCTTCGTGAAGCCGGTGGAGATGACACTCGCCAACAAATAAACATTGTTGTTGCTGCTCGTGCCAGATCGGTCAACCGCGAGAAAGATTTGTCCGGCCAAACCCTCCGGATTGATGACTAGGCTAGAACCGACCTGACCGCCAAGGTTTACGGCAGTGCTTTGCTCGAAGGTCGGCGTAAGAACGACGTTCTTGGCGCTGGTGGAGCGCTCGCACCAAATTTGGGCTGTGTCGAAGTTGAGGCCCGCCAGAAAAAGGTCGCCGTTTGAATTTACGTCGAGGGTTCCCCAGACGGGAGAGTTAGGAATATCTACCGGATCACGCCACGTGAGTCCCGCGTCGGTGGAACGACTGAATTGCCGGCCGTCGTAGTTATTACCGGCCGTGCTCCAGGATTGATATTGGAACCCGTGACCAATGCTGCTGGTGTTATCAGTGGTAAACCATTGTTTATCTCCGCCGGTCGAAAGACCAAGATTTTCAAAGAATTGGCCGCCATCCAGAGACCGCCAGAGAGTGTCAAAGAAGTCTTCCAAAAGGCTGAGATAGAAAAAGCGTCCGGTATCATCGGAGACAAGCACCGGATCGCTTTGGAAGACATTCGGCTGGAGGACACCGGGAAAGGTCCATGAAACTCCACCGTCGGTAGTGTAACCCCAGCCGGCTTGTCGAAAGTTGGAAGCGACTGTGTCGAATTGCCTCCACCCGATCGCCATTTTGTTATGGTTTGTCGGGTCGACGGTGATGGATGGCTCGTTGGCCGCATCACCAACAATGTTTTGTCCATTAGCATCCACGTTGACCTGATAGCTCATGAAAGTACCGAAGCGGGAGAGCATCTGGGCAGAGAAGCCAAGCCTGAATATATACATGGGCGGGTCATCGTATTTTTCGAGTGCCTCCCTGGGGAGATTCCGCTGCGATGCCGCATGGCCCGATGCGAAGGTGATGATCAGGCAAAGGAGCACCAACACGCTTAGTTTTCTTAAACGAAACCTCCTCCAGCTGCATGGAGCCATGCATCTAAGATAGACGGAATTGGTAAGAAATCGAGGTCGCGAGGCAAGATGCAGTTAGTGCTTGGCCCGCGCTTGATTGCGAGTTGCCGGGATCTGGCTCGCCTATTACGTGAAGGAAAAGCAGGAAGGCAGACGAGAGGAGATTGCGATGTTCTTGTCGCCGATTCCTTTCCCCGTTCGTCTCAGTCCAGCCGAGTTCGCGACCGGGGCCGCCTTGCCTTTTCGACGAAGAGGCTGACGATTATTCCCATGGCTAAAATGCGCGCGGTGCAGGTCTCGCAGGCAAAGGGACCATGGGAGATTGTGGAGCGGGAAATTCCGGAGCCCCAACCGGGATGGGTCCGCGTGAAAGTCGAAGCGTGTGGCGTCTGTCACAGCGATTCATTAACGAAAGAGGGCGCCTGGCCAGGGATTCAATATCCGAGGGTACCGGGTCACGAGGTCATTGGCTTAATCGACAAGGTCGGGAGTGGTGTGCCCAACTGGACAGCCGGTCAGCGGGTGGGTGTGGGCTGGCATGGTTCAAACTGCGGTCATTGCGATCCGTGCCGGCACGGTGATTACTTTGCCTGCCAGGTGGAATTGCTCATCACCGGCATTTCGTTCGACGGCGGCTACGCGGATTACATGCTTGCGCCCGCGAAAGCGCTCGCCCGCGTCCCGGACGAACTCTCTTCGGTCGAGAGCGCCCCTCTCCTGTGCGCGGGTCTGACCACCTTCAACGCGCTCCGCAACAGCGGCGCGCGGCCGGGCGATATTGTCGGCGTCCTCGGGATCGGCGGGCTTGGCCATCTTGGAGTGCAATACGCGGCGAAAATGGGTTTCCAGACGGTGGCGATCGCGCGCGGGAAGGACAAAGAGTCTTTCGCCAGAAAGCTTGGCGCGCGGCATTACATCGACAGCCAGGGAACGGATCCGGCGGCGGAGCTCAACAAATTGGGTGGCGCCTCGGTCATTATCGCGACGGTGACCAATGGCGATGCCATGGCGGCAGTGCTCGGCGGTCTGGCGCCACGCGGCGTTTTGGTGGTCATCGGCGCGGCCGGTCCCATCCCGGTGAATCCGTTTCTGCTCATCAGCGGTCAGCGTTCGGTCAAGGGTTGGTATTCCGGCGCGTCAATCGATTCTCAGGATACGCTCAAGTTCAGCAATGCGACCGGTGTGCAATCAATGAATGAGATTTACTCGCTGGAACGAGCCGCCGAAGCCTACGACCGGATGATGAGTGGCAAGGCGCGCTTCCGCGTTGTGCTGGATATGGCGGACAAGAGCTGAGGACGGAGGAACAAAGCCAAGCGCCGAAAGAAATAACGCCGCCCAGCTTAGAGCGCCGTTAGAGACCGCGAGAAAACAGCGTGAGCAGATTGTATCCAAGGAAGCGTTAAGACGTCTATTTGATGGGGAGCCAGAGCAGAAAACCGAGGCCACCAAGGAAGGGGTTGCAACCGTCCGTCCCACTCCTGATTCTCGCGGCATTTGGCCTCGGTGCAGGTACGGTCTGGCTGACCATGCGCGGATCTACGAATGCTCCGCCCAAGCCGGAGATCGAAAACTTTACCGGAGCGCCGATCGGACAGTCGCCAAACGTTTTTCAGCCGGAGGCCGTCGCCCCGGCCGCGGAGCCGCCGGATGTTTCACAGCTCGCACCCGCCGAAGCCGCGCGCACGCTGGCAAACTGGAACTATGATCGGCAGAACTGGACACACGCGATCGAGCATTACCAGGCCGCGATGGCGCACGGCACCGATAATCCCGATGTCCGGACCGATCTCGGCAATTGTTTTCGCTTCCTTGGGCAGCCAGAGAAGGCGCTCGACCAGTACGAGATCGCGCAGAAGGAAAACCCGCTGCACGAGAACAGTCTTTTCAATCAGATCAGTCTTTTTGCCGACTTGTTGCACGACAAGGAGCGCGCTCAAGCCGTCGCCCGCGACTTCATCGGCCGCTTTCCCCAAAGCCCTCGGGTGAAGTTGGCGCGAGACCGAATGCTCGAGCTGCAGACGACGAGCGAGAGCAACAACTGATTCGCCGCGGAAGACTTCACCAGGTCTTTGCTTGGCCATTTAAATCAGACCAAAATTTGGATTTCCGGCCGTGTGGAACCTGGCATTCAGCGGGTTTGGTGGTTGCCGACGTGGCGATATAGGGCGAGCCGATTTTCCAGTTTGCATCCCATGCGTCGTGGCCTCGTTCCCGCAGAGATTTCAATTTGTTTTTGCATCCTCGGTCCCTAGTTTCTGCGCCATGCGTCGTCCTTCGCCTTGGCTCGTCCTGGTCGTTGTCTTCCTCGGCGCCTATATCCTGCGCGAGCCGCGCTTCCAGCAGATGGAGGATGGCTTTTTGAACTGGTTCATGGAGCATGCGGAAGGGATTCTCCCACCGGCACACGTCACCCTGGTCGAGATCGGACGCGAAGATTTCCAGCGCCTGACGCCGTTGGACGAGGCGAAGCCGCTGCCAAAAGGCCAGGCCGCGCGCCGCTCGCTCTCGCCCCTCGAGTACGCGCTCTTCCTCCAGGCGGTCATGGAGTTTGAGCCGACGGTGATCGCGCTCGAGCCGGTCGTTATCTGGCGCGATAGCGACAAGGACCAAGTGCAGGTCTTTATCGACCAAGCGATGCGCGTCCCAAAGCTGCTCGTTGGGATCGAGCTGGGTGGCAGGGGTCAGCAAGATCTCTCCCCGGATGACGTGCCCTCGTTTCCAAATGTAACCGGTAATCGCGGCGATCTGGCGGCGTTCTCCGGAGTCAAACGCCAGCCCGACGACGACATCCGGCTCATTTCGACACCCGGTTTCGTCAACCTTCCGAGCGAGCGCAGCGACCGGATCCGTGTGCCGCTGCTCTTCGAATATCGCGGTGAGATTGTGCCGTCGCTCCCGCTCCAGGCGATCATGCTCTGGCTCCGGATCACTCCGGCGGAGGTCAAGATCGAGCTCGGCTCGCGGATCATTTTGCCTAACGGGTGGCAGATCCCGATCCATCGCGACGGGACGGTTACAATCAACCCTCTTGCGAAGCAGAGTGTGCGGCGTCTAACCTTGAACCAACTCCTGCTCGCCGCCGCAGGAACACGAAAAGCATCGACCGCCTTCGCTCACCATCGACAATCTCAAAGATCAGATCGTCCTTCTGCGATTGGCAGGTGATCCGTTGCAACCTTCTAACCTGTTCGCGACCGCAATCGCGACCATCCAAAACAATGCCTACGTCCGTCCCGCGCCATGGACTGTCCCTTGGTTGATCATTTTGGCGGCCGCGTTGCTCAGCTGTTTCCTCTGGATGATCTCAAAGCCGAATCTTGTTCTGGGCGCGATTATTTTCGTCGCCGGTTACGCCCTCGCTCACGCTTTCTTTGCTGGCCACAGACCGCGTCTGGGTGCCCGTGTTTCTCCCTCTGGCTTTGCTCGGGTTTTTGTTGGTCGCCAGGCTGGTCGTCCCTGGACCGACACAAAAGCCGGCCGCAGGAGGAGGTTAGGCGAATTTCGATTTCTGCTCCCGCTTGTGGTCGCTGCTCCTGACCGAAACGGAACGAACACAGGTAAAACACGGAGGAAAGTGCTCGGGGGGGGACTTGAACCCCCATGCCTTGCGGCATACGCCCCTCAAACGTACGTGTCTGCCATTTCACCACCCGAGCGCGAGCCCAGAATCTTGAATCAGGAACGCGGGAAAGCAAGAAGCGAAGTCTTTCGCGCAACTCTCCGTTCGTAATCGTGCTCGCGCTCGAATTCTCGTTCCCCTGTGCACGCTGAAGAAGTTCCCAGCAAGGCGCAAAAGCTGCATTTATGCTGGCGCAGATGAAGGAGAACGAGCGGCACGAAGCCGACTGGATCAAAGTCGATCTCCACATCCACACACTCGACGATCCGAAAGATCATCTCGATTACTCCGCGCATCAGTTGCTCGAGCGAGCCCGCGACCTCGGTTTCGGCGCGCTCGCAATTACGCTGCACGACAAGGTTTTCGATCGACCGGAAGTTTTTGCCGACGCCGCGGCGATGGGAATTTTGCTCATCCAGGCAGCCGAAATGCGGCTCGAGGGAGCGGACGTGGTCCTGTTGAACGTTCGACCTGACGAGGTCGAAAATCTGCGCACCTTCGACGATCTCCGCCAGCTCCGAGCCGGTCGCGGCGAGTCGCTTTTTTGTTTTGCACCGCATCCATTTTTCTTTCTTGGCGCTTCGATCGGGGAACGGCTGCTTGAGGAAATCGATTGCTTCGACGCGATCGAGATCTGCCACTTCCACAAGGGATTTTTCGACCTCAATCGCCGCGCCCGCCAAGTCGCCACGGAGCGCGGCAAGCCGCTTCTCGCGACTTCCGACGCGCATCGCCTCCAGGCCTTCGGTGCGCACTACACCAGCATCCCGCGGCCGCGCCAACTAACGATCGAGGCCGTCCTGCGTACCTTGCGCGAAGGTCCACGCCGCCTAACGAGTCCGGGCTCCAGCTGGCGCGATCTGTTGAACGTCTTCTACTTCGTCTTCATCAAGCATCCGCTCCGTAAGCGCCTCGGGATCGGCCGACCGCATCACTGCCAACATGAGGCTGGCCTTGTCTCGCGCCTCTGATTATGTCAGAGCTACCGATCGACTTTTCCACGATGAAAATACGAATTCTCCAGTGTCTCGTCCTGCTCACCGCTCTTGCCTTCACCGCCTGTCCAACGACCGATCCAAAGAAAAATTCCAAAAAAGCGGCCAAAACCGCCGAGCATCCGACGAGCGAGGAAAATGCGGATGTTGATTTCCAGGCGTTTGTCGGCCGGCTGCGCAAAGCGGTCAAGGCGCACGACGTCAATACGATCGCCGCGATGATGACACCGGGGTTCGCCTACGTGCTCGGCGCCACTCCGGCCGAGGATCGCCAGGGCGCCGGCGTCTTTCAGTATTGGGACGAGAACGGCTTGTGGGTCGAGCTCGACGGGATCCTCTCGGAGCGCTTTGTGCAAAAGGAAGATTACATGGTCGCGCCGCCGCAGTTCGCGGACCCGGCGGCGGATTACACCGGCTATCGCGCCGGCATCCGGCGGGAGAAAGGCAGTTGGAAATTTGTCTATTTTGTCAATGGATGATGAAGCAGTAAGGGGTGATGAGTGACGAGTAAGCTTGCGTCTCGCTACCTCTTTTCATCACTCGTCACTTGTCGCCCATCACTTCTCTTCCGCACCGGCCGCCGTTCGTTTTCGTTAGGCAACTGTTGCGCTGCGAACCTGGCCAGCTCGCCGAGTGCCTGACGCTCTTCTCGCACGAAGATCCAATGTTCGCCGGCCACTTCCCGGGCAATCCGCTCGTCCCGGGCGTGATCCTGACGGAAGCGCTCGCCCAAACCGCCGGGATCGCAGCCGCCTCCGGATTTCCGGAAGGTGAACGGCCCCTCTTCCTGCTCTCGGCCATCCGCGCGATGAAGTTTTTGTCGGCGGTGCGGCCCGAGGAAGAGATCCTGTTGCGTGCGGAAAAGCTGGCTCAGGTCGGCGAGCTTTGGCAGTTCAAGACACAGGCAAGCGTCGGCGGGAAAATGGTGGCAGAAGGGCAACTGGTGCTGAACCTGACCTCGCAAAGCTCTTTCGCCGGACCGGAATAGCGCCGCCTTGCTGCCCTCATATATCTCTCCGAGACTATCGTCGTTCACCAATGCCTTTGCCCGAATTTGCGATCATTATTCCCGCTTGTGACGAGGCCGCCTGCATCGGCGCGGTGCTGGATGAGTTTCTCGCCACGGTTGATCCGGAAAAGTATGTCATTGCTGTGGGGGTGAACGGTTCCTCAGACGCGACGGCGCAAATCGCGCGGCAGCGGCCCGTGCTCGTCGCGGAAACCGTGCAGCGCGGTTACGGGCACGGCTGCCAGGCGGCGATCGACCTAACGAACGATCTTTTTCCCGCAATTCGCGCCTACGTTTTCTGTGCAGGCGACGGGGCGACGGATCCGCGTGATCTGCGCGCGCTTCGAACGGCGTTTGAGCAGGGCTACGACCTCGTACTCGGCAGCCGCACGAAACGCCTGCGCAACTGGCCCACGATGACTTTGCGACACGTCGTCGCCAACGCCGCGCTCGGTCTCTGGTGCGGCGTGCTCTGTGGGCGGCGCTTTAGCGATCTCGGTCCACTTCGCATGATCGACCGCGGCTTGTTCGAGAAGATCGCACCGCAAGAGATGACTTTTGGCTGGACGATCGAAACGCAAATCGCCGCCGCCCGGCTTCGGGCCGCGATCTGCGAAATTCCGGCCAACGAACGGCGGAGAATCGGCGGCCAGCAAAAGGTTTCCGGCGTCACCTGGCAGCGCACGCTTTCGATCGGCTGCCAGATCGTCGCGGCCGGTCATCGCACCCGGCGAACTTTCCGGCCGGCGCTTGCGCCGCGGGAGCCGGTCTTGGCGCGTCCCGAGAGCAGCCGGTGAGGCCAAGGGTGAAGCGGTGGCTACTGCTGGCAGCCGCCCTAATGAGCGGTTGTGAGACGTCCAACAAACCGCCCTTGCCCAAGTTTGCGCTCGGCGCCGCGCCGCCCAAGGCGACCGAGAGTACGAGAAGTGGACGGCCGCCGTCGATCGCGCGGATGTGATTTACTTTGGCCTAACGAAAAGATCCGCGGCAGAGAGCGAGCCGGCCTGGCGCCTGGTCGAGGCCTTGCAACGCAACGGAGCCCGCGTCGCACTCGGCTGGACCGAACTGTCGGCCGCGCAACAACCTATCCTTGATCAATGGCAGCGGGAGGAAATTTCTCCGCAACAACTGCTTCGACCAGCTCGGCGTGTCGGACCGCGGCGACCGGCTACGCCACGCGTTGCGCCCCGATCTCGTGCAAGTCGCGCTCGGGTCGCCGCGGGAACTCCTGCGCAAGATCCGCGCAGGTGATACCCTCACGAAAGAAGAACGCGCGCTTCTTGCCCACGAATTACAAATCGCGCCCGGATGCCTTCGATAATTTTGCCGATCGTGTCTCGACCTCCGCACCTCTCCGCCGCTACAACGTGAACCACCTTTACCGCGCGCACCTCGCCGCGGAACAGATGATCGCCGAGAATATCGTCCGCTTCATGCACGACAATCCAACAATGAAGTTGCTCGTTTTCCTGCCCGACGACGTGATGATCAACCCGCGTGAGGTTGCCGATTACGTCGCGCAGAAGGCATCGTTGCAACAGATGATTCTGGATCGGTCGCAAGCGTTGCCCAGTGCGCGGCCCCCGTTACTGGCGCAGCCGGCGGGGCCGCCTGCTCAAGGTCGTAAATTGTGCCCCAAAAGCCTTTCGCAACGACCGCCGCCTTCCCGCGCCAGGGCTGCGAACTTGAGGCATAGGCGCGTTCTTCCTCCCTGCCCCAGAAGAGATAGCGCGCATGCAAGGCTTGCGCGCGTTCCCGCCAATCCGGCGCTCCGAGCATCAGCGCTTGGAGTTGTTGCTCGATCGGCGCGTAATCGAAACCCTGGGTCCAGAGATGGCCGCCATAACCGAGCACGACTTTGCGGCCGTTCATGAGAAGCGGATGATTGTAGGTCGGGAAAGCGGCGAAGCGCTCCTTGATCGGAAGCTCGCGCACAACCGTCGCGACCGCCTCCAGTTCGGTCCGGTTGGCGATATCAAACCCGGGTCTGCCGACCGCCAGACCGCCAATGAGACTAACGAATCCCGAGGCAAAGAGAAGAAAGCAAACTCCCGCGCGCACCGGCCACGGCCATTTCACGAATCAGCTCGCGCCACAAAAAGGGCAGGCAAATGAAATAAGCCCAGATGATGAGCTTGGTGTTGTCCCAACCCCACGGCGCGGTCTTGACGAACAGCGCGAAGAGAAAGATCGCCGCCGCCGGCATGACGAAAGCGAAAGCAGGAGACAGTGCATGCTCGCCCAAACTCGTGGTCGTGCTCGTGCTCGCAATTGGCGCCTCTCGATCAGGAGCAGGAGCACGATCACGAGCAGGAATGGAAGCCTGCCAGGTCCGCCAACCAACGACGGCAACGAGCGCGATCATCAAGGGCAACGTCAGGCCAAAGTTCACGATCCAGAAGTTGATGGCCGAGCTGGAGAAGCCCGGGTCGCTCTGCAACCAGCCGGGCGCCCAAGCAAGGATCGATTTTGCCTGGAAATGATCCGTGATCATCCAGACGATCCAGGTCGCCGGAACGAACGCCGCGGCGAGCAGGAGCGCGATCTGTTTTCGCATCTCCCAGGTGCCGATGAGCAACCAGAAACCGAGCACGATCGAGAGAGCGAGGAAGGTGTGGACGTGGAAGAGCGGCATCGTCGCGTAGAGCGACCACTCGACCCACCACGGCACGAGCCCGCGCCGCGCGCCGGCCGTTTCGTCGGCTTCGCCCGGGAAATATTTTCGTCGCCAATGCACCAGGAGCAGCAGCCCCGCTGGAATCGCGTAAAGCAAGCCGCGCTGGGTGACGAACATCGTCAACGGGATGCTTTTCCAGGCGATCTTTTCCGCCTGGTAATCGGCAAAGTGAAACTTTTGAAAAAAGGCGTAGCCGGCGAGGCCGCCGTTGAAAAGAAATCCGGCAACGCCGAAGGCACCGCCCCAGCGGTAGAAGCCGTAGAAGGTCGCGAGCGAGCCGAGCAACCCGGTCCAGACGAGGGCGCGGATCAAGTCAACGTGTTGGAGAAGCAAAAGCGAATCGAACAAATCGATCCCGGCGGGATAACGGAGCGAGCTGAAGACGTGGATCGGATTGTCGGGCCACAGCGCGACGCCGTTGGCGAAATACTTGATGTAGGTAATGTGCAGCGCGAGATCGCCCAGATTGTTAGGCGACTGAATCTTGAGGTTGTTCCCATCGATCCACAGGAGCCAGCAGAACGAGCGGACCGCGAACATCGCAAAAACGATGCCCACGGCCCACGCCCAGAAATGCCAGCGACGGGGTGGCGGAGGAGGGACGTCGAGCGTGTCCAGCTTCATCCGGCGCCGGGCGCGCTTCGATTTCGGCAACGGCGGCGGCGGCGGAACAGGCGTGACTTTTCGCAATGAAAACGGCGCTGTGCCAATCCAAGCGTAGATCGCCGCCGCGAGACCGAGAAGCAGAGCCAGGCCGGCAAAGCCTTCATCCAGCCCGCCGCCGACGATTCCGAGAAGCAGACCGGCCATCGTGGCGACGTTGACGAGAGTCAGTCCCGCCGAGAAGGCCTTCATTTAGTGCGCCGGATCATGCTTATAAGAGTCTGACACACACTCAATCCATCGAAGGAACGAGCTTATGCTTGTCCATGGACGTGCGGAAGCACATCCCTCCGCCTGGCTCGCTTCCACAGGATGTCTCATTCCTAGGGATGCGGGAGTTTGGGTTGCGCTGGTGTTGGGAGAGGTTTTCCTCTGAAATCCGGTCGCTCGCCCGGGAAGAGTTTCCGGAATGTCTTGGCGTTAAGGTAAAGCTTCGAGGTGTCCTGATACGGACGAATAGTCATTGGCTCGGTAAAGTAGCTCTCATGCAACTGTTTCTCCACCTCGGCGATCCGGTCCTCCTGCACCACGAGAAAATCCCCGTCGAACTTACCGGGAGAGTTGTTGTGCTCGTAATACCCGACATTCGGGAAATCACCGAGCAGCCACGGGAATGGATAGGTGCTAGTCCGGATGAAATGACCCACGATGCGATAATTGAGCGGGTTGCTCCGCACCAGCCGCATCACCGGGTTCATCAGCTTATAGATATCGTTGTAGGTCTGCACATAGACGTAGGGCTCGCTATAGGTGCTGCAGCGGAAGTAATTCAAGCAGATCGCCATCCCAAGCGACATGAGGAGAGATACGCAGACCACGCTTCGTTGAACGCCTTGCATCACGCCATCGCTGAGTTTGGAAGACTTTCCGAGTTGGAAACCCAACCCGGCGCCAAGGAAAGCGAAAACAAGCGCCGACCCGAACAGGCGCCAGCCAATGTCTCCGCAGACGGAGCTGGTGCTGGTCGCCGCGAGAGTAACGTTGACGGCTTCGCGCAAGTAGGCGCCCCAGGAACAAGCCGTGCGCACCGCCTCCGGTTGGATGAGATAACTGACCAGCGCTCCAAAACCAAACCCGATCAGGGCCAGCCCGACCATGTAAAAGGCCTTGCGCGGAATCTTCGCTGCCGCCGCGCCCGCGGCGAAAACAAAAAGCAGCGGCCAGACAATGCTGATGATGATCCACGGCGTCTTGTAATGAATGATGCTGTAGGCCGCGAAGATCCCGACGCCATAAATGGCGAGATAGCGAATGACGAAGTTCCTAAAGAATTGACACGCCAGGCAAAGGACCAGCCCGATAAAGACCGGCCATTCGTAGCGCATCACCAGTTCGAGCCAGTAAGGCCACGGCTTTTCGTGTCCGTTGCCGTTCGAACCCGTCTGATACCAGGTGGCAAATGTCAGGTAGAGTCCTTTCAGCCCCGGCCAATTGAGAAACGTGCCGGAGTAAAAGAAGACGATGAAAAAGATGGCCGTGCCCGTCACCATGGCGAGGTCGGCGAGATCCCACTGCTGGCGCGCCCGTTTCACGTCGGGCATCGGGGATTAGCCGGTGCGAAACCCAGAGGACACCCGCCGCGATCAGCGCGCTGCCGATGTGGATGATGTAAGTCTCCTTGGTCAGAATCATCCCGGCGATGCCGATTCCGACACACCAGAGGTAGCCGCGGGTGCCGAACCGCCAGAGCCCGAGCAAGCCCGAGCACGAAGAGCATCGAGAAAAGAAGCAGCCACACTTCGTGAATCGAGTAGCGGCCGTAAAAAATGAAGGCGGGCGAAATCGCCATCGCGAGCGCGGCGATCCGGCTCACCGTGCGGCCGACGAAGGGTTCGAACTTCAGCGTCACAAAAATCGAGCCGATGCTCGCCAGCACGACCGGCAGCCGCAGCGCCCAGATGTGCCGGCCGAAAAGCGCCTGCGAGAGGAAGAGAATGTAGAAATGAAGCGGCCCGTGATAATTCGTCGGGTCGTAGCGGTAGAACCCGGTCTTCATCATCTGATCGACGAACCAGCCGTTGATCCCCTCGTCGAAGTGCGGCGGTTTCATGCTCAGAAAGAGGAACCGGAGCAGCGCGCCGAAGGCGACAATGCCCCAGAACGTCCAGTCGATCCGCGCGAACCGCTCGGCGAGCGGCGGCGGGGACTCAATTTCTCCTCGCGCGGGCTGCTCTCCGCTGCTAGGTAGCGCTCCAATGCGCATCTTGGTGACAGGCGGCTGTGGGTTCATCGGGAGTAACTTTATTCGTTACATTCTGCAACATTACAAGCCGGCGTACATCACGAATGTCGACGCCCTCACCTACGCCGGAAACCTCGCCAATCTCGACGGCGTCGTCGAGGAGCACGGCGAACGCTACGAATTTTTCCAGGCCGACATCGCCAACGCCGACCAGATGGACACCCTCCTGCACGAGGAACAATTCTACGCCATCATCAATTTTGCGGCCGAATCGCACGTCGATCGGAGCATCAATTCCCCGCAAAATTTCATTCACACCAACGTCGTCGGCACGAGCGTCCTGCTCGACGCCGCCCGCCGGCACGGCGTCCAGCGTTTCATCCAGGTCTCGACCGACGAAGTTTACGGATCGTTAGGCGAGACCGGCAAATTCACCGAGCAATCGCCGCTCGTCCCCAGCTCCCCCTACTCCGCGAGCAAAGCCGGCGCCGACCTTCTCGCCCTCGCCTGCCACCACACCTTTGGCCAGGATGTCATCGTCACGCGCTGCTCCAACAATTACGGCCCCTACCAATTCCCGGAAAAACTGATCCCGCTCATGATCATCAAGGCGCTCAACGATCAGCCGCTGCCGGTCTACGGCGACGGGAAAAACGTGCGCGACTGGATCCACGTCGAAGACCACTGCGCCGCCCTCGTCGCCACGCTCTTCAAGGGCAAGCCGGGCCAGATTTACAACCTCGGCGGCGACGGCGAGATGGTGAACCTCGAAGTCGTCAGGCTGATTCTCGATCGGCTCGGCAAACCGCACAGCCTGATCTCGTTCGTCACCGACCGCCTCGGCCACGACCGTCGTTACGCGATCGATTCCTCCTTGGCGAAACGCGAACGCTCGACTGGCACCCGCTCCACACCGCGCGCGAAGGCATCGCCGCGACCGTCGATTGGTATCTCAACCATCGCGGCTGGTGGCAGACGCTGCTCGAGCGCACCGAACGCTTCGATTAGCGCGCCGTCCCGCCGTGAAAAGGGCTCACGGAGCGCTCTACCATCTGCTTTGCCGAGGCGATCGGCGGGATGCAATTAAATTTTGGATGCTCTCGCCTTTCAAATGGCACGAAGCGACCCGTTAGGGACGAGCGAAAAGGCGTCGCTCGATGCGAACTCGCCACGGCGCCCAACACTGCGTTTCGGGCTCGATTGCAGAGCAATCCCTCTACCGCGGCCCCAACCAGTCTTCTGTGCTTTGGATGGGCGAATTCGTCTCCCAAATCGGCGCCCGCTCGGGATGGAATCGCGAGCCGATCGGCACCGAGTACAGGTCTTCTGTTTCATAGGACTGTTCCCGCAGACCTTCGCGCTTGAGCAATTTGCGGAATGCATCCACGGCCGGTGACGGCTGGTGATCATAAATCCGTGTGGCAAACATGTCGGTAATAAAATCCGTGTAACTGGTGTACACCAACCGGGCGAAGGCCAGGGGCTTCTCCCAGAAGCAATCGATGAGATCCTCCAACACATCGATTCCCTTCTCGCAATACAACTGGTGGTCGGCGAATGGATTCGCCTGATCGCGCCGCTCGCCGTTTAGATACGCCTTGACGTGCGGCGCCGCGAGCTGCCCTTCCCACATCGCCATCGTCACCCCGAACGAGAAAATCGGGTCCACGAAACGATGGGCATCTCCAATACAGATGAAGCCTTTGCCGCAGAACTTTTTCACCTGAAACGAGTAGTTCGGAATCACATGCACGGATTCGGCCAGCTTGATCTCCGGGATACGCTGTTTGAGACCGGGGTGAAGTTCGTGCAACTCACGGATGTAGAAATCGCGGAGGCTTTCCTTCTTCTCCTGAAAATAGGCCGACGGCACCACGATTCCGACGCTGACGATCTCCTCATCGAGCGGAATGAACCATGCCCAATGGAACTTGCTCGCATAGAAGATCAGCGTGTTATCCTTGTGTTGGTCACGGGTTGTACCGTGATCGCGGACAGCGCCCACCACCTGTGAAAAGATGGCGATTTGCTTGTCGTAAGAGCCTAGATACTTCGGACCAGTCACGCCGCCGAGGTTGGCCAGCCACGTCGCCTGTCCCGAGCAATCCAAAACGACATCACATTCTATATCCGTCTTCTTCTCGCTGTCGGTCGGGCGAATTTGCACACCACCCACCGAACCGTCCTCCTTCAAAATGAGTTTGAGCGCCTTTCCAGGAATCAAGGTGGCGCCTCTCGCGACTGCTTCCTCCAGCATCATCTTGTCGAAGTCGCTCCGCCGCACCTGCCACGTGTCCCAAGGAAATAGTTTCCAATCCGCGTCACGCCCGGTGACCGGCACGAACCAACTGCCAGATTTGCTCTGGCCAAACACTTCGACGCCCTGCTTACAGGGATACTTGCGCTTGTACATCTCGGCCTCAAGTCCCAGTTGCCGCAGCACTTGGCCGCCTCCGCCCGTCAAAGACTCGCCGATGTGATAACGCGGAAATTTCTCCTGTTCGATGATCAACGGCTTAATCCCTTCGCGAGCCAAGAACATTGCGCTGGCTGCCCCTGCCGGCCCGCCGCCTACTATCAGAACATCAGTTTTCATAGTTGATACACTCAATCTCCCTTTAGTTACTTTTCCATGACAAACCGTTTATGCGTGATCGAGAAAGCGTTCGATGGCAAGACACTTGCGTTTGGCCGCGTCTTCTCTGCTAGGGCACAGTGATCGCCGCTACCCTGCGACGCCTCACGCAGATGAAATGGCGTCGGCTCGTTGCTCCTCAAAAAGGGGAATATTCTCGTCATTCCGACAATCTCGCCGCGACGGGATTTGGCGCAACGGATTGATTCATCTGTCAGCTGAAGGCTGGGATTCCAGTGATTTGCTGACCGAGCACGAGCAGGTGGATGTCGTGCGTGCCCTCATAGGTCTTGACGCTTTCGAGGTTACACATGTGCCGGAAACATTGATGCTCGTCGAGGATGCCGACCGCGCCCAGGATGTCGCGCGCGGCGCGAGCGGTATCTAGCGCTATCTCCACGTTATTCATTTTGGCCATCGAGATGTGGTAATGCCGCGCCGCGCCGGCGTCTTTGAGCTGCGCCAGGCGATGAGCCGAGCAACTGGGCCTTGGTAATCTCGGTCAGCATGCGGGCCAGTTTCTCCTGAACGAGCTGGAAGCCGGCGATCGGTCGACCGAATTGTTCGCGGCCCATCGCGTATTGCCGCGCTTCGTCGTAGCACGCCATCGCGGCCCCGATCGCTCCCCAGGCGATTCCGTAACGCGCGTGGTTGAGACAGGTGAGCGGCGAGCGAAGGCCGCCGCTTTGCGGCAACAAAGCGCCCAGCCGAGAGGGCGCAGTCGTTGAACTCGAGTTCCGCGGTCAACGCCGCCCGGAGCGAGAGCTTGCCCTCGATCAACCTCGCGCTGAAGCCGGGAGTTCCTTTTTCCACCAGGAATCCGCGGATCGCATCGGCGCTCTCCGGATCGACGCCGGCTTCGCCGTCGACTTTGGCCCAGACCACGGCAACATCGGCGATCGTGCCGTTGCCGATCCATCTCTTCGCGCCGCTCAGGCGATACCCGTCGGCGGTCTTGCGCGCGTGGCAGCGCAGACCGCCCGGATTGGAGCCAAAGCCGGGCTCGGTGAGAGCAAAACAACCGAGCTTCGTGCCTTGCGCCATCTCTGGAAGCCAGCGGCTCTTTTGTTCCTCAGACCCGAAAAGATCGATCGCCGTCATCGCGAGTGAACCCTGCACCGAGGCGAACGTGCGCAGGCCGCTGTCACCGCGTTCGAGCTCTTGCATGATGAGCCCGGCGGCGACACTCCCCAGCCCGGCACAGCCGTGGCCTTTGATCGATGGACCAAAGATACCGAGCCGCGCCAACTCCGGCACCAGCTCCATCGGGAATGTGCCGGCCCGATAGTGTTGCGCCACGATGGGCAGAAAGCGTTCGTCCACCCAATGGCGCACGCTCTCCCGAATACGGCGCTCGTCGGACGTCAGTAGGGCATCGAGATCGTAGAAATCAGTCGGTTCGAAGGTTGGCATTGTGCTTTCTGCTGGGCCAGCTTAGCAGGGGCCTCGGGGCGACTCCACCGTGGAATGAGCGAGCAGGACTCGATCCAAATTTTGACCTGGGAGCCTGGAGAAGTGTTCCAACATTGTCCGTCGCAGGATGGTCTCGTCCTCTTTGTCGTTCCTCGAACAGCTGGAATCGAGAACGAGGACGATTACGAGCACGAACGGATAAACTGACAATCGACCAATCACTACCCCAAAACGTCCGTGCTCTCCGGGTTTACATTGACAATAAAGGATGCGCTCGGGCAGTATCACTCATGCTTCAATTCCGCTTGCCGTTCTTCAGCGTGTCAAAGGCAACCTCTTTCGCCTTTCTGGTCTTGCTTTCTGGATTTGCCACCGCGTCCAGGTCAGACCCGTGAACACAAACCTCTCCCGACCGAAGAGCTGGAAAAATACGACAATCCGCCCGCGCTGCTTTGGCGGACGGGTCAGTCACCGCGCATGGTCTCGCAATTCAACGCCTTCACCAGTTTCCAGGTGAATGTCGATGCGACGGGCCACAACATCACGGGCGACGCCGCGAACGAGCCGTCGATCACGGTCGATCCGACCAACGGCAACAAGATGACGATCGGTTGGCGGCAGTTTAACAGTGTCGCTTCCAACTTTCGCCAGGCGGGCTGGGGTTACACCACCAATGGCGGCGCGACCTGGACGTTTCCTGGCGTGCTCGAGAACAATGTCTTTCGCAGCGACCCGGTCTTGGATTCCGGATAACGTCGGAACCTTTTTCTATCTCAGCCTGCTCGAGACTTTCTTCGACAACATGTGGCGCTCGCTCGATGGCGGCATGTCGTGGACTAACATCGCGCCCGCCAAAGGCGGCGATAAGCAATGGTTCACGATCGATAACACGAGCAGCACGGGCACGGCTTCCAATACCAACTCTGGAGCACCAGCGGAAACAACTTCGGCGGCCGGCAGTTTACTCGCTCGATCGATGGAGGGGTTACCTGGCTGAACCCGGTCAACATTCCCAACTCCCCGTCCTGGGGCACGCCCGACGTCAATACCGATGGCACTCTCTTCATCGGCGGCGTCAATCTCGGCACCGGCCAGATCTGGTGCGAGCGCTCAACCAATGCCAAAGATTCTGCCGCCACACCCACCTTCGATCTGAGCACCGAAGGTGAACCTCGGTGGCGACATCGCGATCAGCGAACCGATCAATCCCGACGGGCTGGTCGGGCAGATCTTTCTCGCGGTCGATCGGTCCGGTACCAGCACGAACAACAATGTCTATATGATGGCGAGCGTCTTCCGACGGGCTCGAGCAATGGCAGCGACGTCATGTTCGTCCGTAGCACCGATGGCGGAGTGACCTTCAGCGCGCCGGTACGGGTGAACGACGATCCGATCAATCACAGCAAGTGGCATTGGTTCGGCACCCTGTCCGTTGCGCCTAACGGACGCATCGACAGCGTCTGGCTGGACACGCGCAACGCGGCAAACAATACCGATTCGCAACTCTTTTATTCCTACAGCACTGATGCCGGCATGACCTGGGCTCCTAATGTCGCCGTCAGTAGCTCTTTCAATCCTTTCCTCGGTTATCCGAACCAGAACAAGCTGGGCGATTACCTCACGATCGTTTCCGACAACACCGGTGGCAACGTCGCCTATGCCGCCACCTTCAATGGCGAGGAAGATGTCTACTACGTGCGCGTCGCGCCGGCCGCAACGACCTTTGCTTTGGTCAGCGCTGACTCCATCAAAGGCGGGTTTCCCATCGACCTGCCTCTAACGGGAGCACCGGGCATCGAAGACCGGAGCGGCGGTTCGAAGGGCCGGTTCACGGTTGAATTCACTTTCAATCATGAGTTGGCCAGCGTTGGCAGCGTTATGACGAGCTGCGGGATTGTGCAAAGCAGCATGATCGACAGCAGCGATCCGCACCGTTTCATCGTGAATTTGAGAAACGTCACATGCAACGCCGAAGACGTCACGGTCACTTTGAACAACATTACCGACGGGACTTCGAACACCATCCTGTTTTCGGAGGCCGTCATGAGCTTGTTGTTGGGGGATGTGGACGGCGACGGCGCTGTCACCCGCGCCGACTTCGCGATCGAAAAGGCCGATCAAGGCCAGGCGACCGATGAAAACAACTTCCGCGCGGATATCGACGCCAGTGGGAGCATCGACCGTCGCGATGCGAGCACCGTCAAGCGGCAGATCGGAACTTCACTGCCGTGATCAGGCCTTCGGGTCCCGCTCCGTAGGCGCTTCGCTCTGCGAAACGCGAGTCTCCGTGTGTCAGTCTCAATCCAGCATCTCTTCCGAACGCGCGCGAGTGCTTCTTGTGCGTCAGGATCCGCGCGATCGATCCAGTGGCCTGAGGACCAATGTGGAGGACCAATAAGGCCGGGCATTTCACCCAACTAACGCATTGCGGCCGCGGAACCTGCGTAACCGCTACGATGCTGCCAAAATGACGACAAATGAGCCGAAGTTTTAGGCGACGGTTTTTGGCCGGGAAGGTTTTTTGCCGTTGACCGATTGCCGGTCCACTCCTTTTAGCCGGGTGCGCTTCCACCCGTACCTGCGGAAGCATCCGCGGGTTTAGGAAATCGCGCGCGTTGAGCAAGGTCGACATGCCCGACCTCGATGGCGCACTTGTTGGTAGGGCCATTGCCGCGCGATAAGAATTTACGAGCTGGTCGAAGACGTGTCCGAACGATGCCTGCGCTGGTCTGGGATTGACCGGCCACGGATGAAGAGATCTTCCGGTTTCCGAGAGACCGCCCCCCACACCCGATGGGCATGAAGGGCGGCTGTTCCCCCCAGAACACTCTACGACTAAAACATTCATTCCGGGGCTGCAAGCTAAATATTCGCAAATTTTATGAGGGGCCAATCGCTCCGTCTGATCATGGCGCACAACCCGAATCATCGATCGATTTGTGGGCAGATCGGACAATCGCTTCCGCGGCTCCCACCGCCCGCAATCTTTACTTCTCCGGAAGTCGTGGAAGCCCTCTCCCGGTCATGCGGCGCCGGCCAGCTTTTCGATCTCCGTCACGACGCGGTCCAGCTCGTCGATCAACGCGTTGTCGCCATGCCTGCGCAAAGCTATGACTAACGAGCGATAGTACCAAAGCGTCCCCTCCTTGCCGCCATTAAATCGCGTCCAGATCTCATCGCCGTCTTCGCGCAAATTGTGCAGGATCGCCCGCGCATTGTGTAACTTGTCAGAGGCCGAAACCAGTCGAGTTGAAGGCGACGCCATTTCCAGGTGCGCGATGTATTTCTCTTTTCGTTCCCGCCAGGGCGGTTTGGGCGTTTGATCGGTATCGGTGCAGCCGGCCACGATCTCGCCCACTTCTTTCCCGAATATCTCTTCGATCTCGCGCTGCCGCGACGGGCCACCGCAATCCTCCACCGCATCGTGCAGCAAAGCGCCAATCGCCTCGGTTTCGTTCGCACCGTATTCCATCGCAATCGCAGTCACTCCCAGAAGATGACCGATGTAAGGAATCCTGGTTTTCTTGCGCAACTGGCCGCCGTGGACCCGCGTCGCATAAATCAGCGCCTCTTCAAATTTCGGAGAAAGCTTCACAGAGTTATCGTTACGCGGATTACGCGGATGTCACGGATACGGCGGAGAGTGTAACCGCCGCAAATCGCATGGATCTGCGCGGACGCCTTGTCCTGGGCCTCCCCATCATTCGAAGGCCCAGGCTTAACGATGGAAGCCGCGCCCAGCGCCTCTTATCTTACTCTGACCCGGGCCGTGGCGCTTCCGCCCAAGTTGCTCGAGACGGTTATTTTCCGCGGATTGGGGATTCCTGCTGAACTTAGCGCTGTAGCTGCCCCCGCCCTTGTTCGTCATCGTACCGAGGACCTCGCCCGTGCTCGTCACTGAGACAGTCAACGTCGCTGTATCGTTTGTATCGGTCGCCTGCACGGTGAGCTGGCTGCGCGACGGTCGTATACTGCGCGCGGGTGATCACCACCGTATCAACCTCTGCCACTGTGACCGATCCGATCATGCCGCAACAGGCGCCATGTGGACTGCAGAAGTAGTGAAAGGTCCCGGCGCGTGGTGAAGGTGTGGCTAAAGACAAATCCGCTAGTTATGAACACCCGAATCCCATAACCCATCGGGCATGCCCGGCGTCCCAGAGGTCGAGCTGTGGCCGCTGGCAGCCCAAGTCCACTGGACCGTGTCTCCCACGTGAATGGTGACATTCTGCGGGGTGAATTTTAACCCGCCGGCTCCCACCTGTGACCTGGATGGTATCAGCCCTCGAACTCAGCAGCGAGATAGTCGCTGCGCAGCAAACAACAAATGCGAATTTGGTATGAAGTTTCATTGTAATTAGTCCTCGTGCCATGTGATCGTCTTGTTTTCGGCAACGAAGTACAATTTCGTAACAATTCTGTTACTTTCCACGCGCCGCTGATCGGATGCGAGAAGCTGCGAATTGACTGACGCGCTTGACGTCGTCGCCCCGTCCTGCCAACAATGCGCCTAATGAGGAATCAATCGCCTTTTCGGCGTCACATTGCGCCAGAATTGATCGAGAAGCGATGAAGAGTCCACTTTCCCGAATCCTGGCACTCCTCACGATCCCGCTCCTGGTGGCGGCGTCGTTCCAGCTGGTCTCGCTGCTCGGGTCCGCCAGAGCGAACGGGCAACGGGGCGAGACGAACGAACGAGATCACGAAGGCAAAGAGAGCCCACCGGAGGACTGGTTCATTACTCAGCGCGTGACTCACGGCGGGATCCCGGCCGGCGCCTTGGAAAAAGCTGGTGCTCCAGGCAGCCGCGCTCACCTTGACCACCGGTCAGTCGGACTCGCAATTGGCGGCGGCGCGCTGGAAATTCGTTGGGCCGACTAATATTGGCGGCCGCGTCGTGGATATCGCGGTGGATCCGGTGGCCGCCGACACGATCTACGTGGCTGCGGCCACCGGAGGAGTGTGGAAGAGCAAAGACCGGGGCGCTCGGTTTACTTCGATCTGGCCCGCGGCGAACCCGCAGTCGATGGGTGCGTTGCTCATCACTTCGAGCGGTACTCTTTTTGCGGGGACGGGCGAGGCTAACCCAGGCGGCGGAAGCATTACCTATGGTGGCGGGGGTATCTACCGATCACTCGACGTGGGCAGGACATGGCAGGTCGTGGGGCTAACGAACTCTGGTACCATCGGTCGTCTCGCGGTTGATCCTAACAATCCGCAACACATCTTCGCCGCCGCGGCCGGGCAGCTCTACAACCACGGCGGCGAACGCGGCGTTTACGAATCGACCGATGGCGGCTCAACTTGGAGCCAGGTGCTGGCTGGCGACAACGACACCACAGGCGCGGTGGACCTGGCCATCGATCCCTCTAACCCAAACCGCGTCTTTGCGGCGATGTGGGACCATTTGCGCGAACCCGACTTGCGGACATATGGGGGTGTAGGGTCGGGCGTCTATCGTTCGACGGACGGCGGGTCGACGTGGCAACGGCTGACGAACGGGCTGCCCGCTTCCTCCGCCACGATCGGCCGGATCGGAATCGCCCTGGCTGCGTCGAACCCGCAGCGGCTTTACGCCATTGTTAACCAGACCAACGGGCTGTTCCAAGGCTTCTACGAATCCGACAACGGCGGAGACTCCTGGACCAAGCTCCCAAATAGCTCGACGCTCTCAGGGGCGCAGTCGACCTACGGATGGTGGTTCGGACGGGTATGGGTCGATCCTCTCGACCAGACTCACGTTTTCGCTGCCGGGGTCTATCTGTGCGAGTCGAAGAACAGCGGCTCGTCGTTTACGGGAGAGTTCAGCCCACACGCCGACGATCACGCCATGGCGTGGGACCTCAAAGTGCCAGGCCGTGTCTACCTCGGCAACGACGGCGGGACCTATCGATCGGACGTCAACGGCTCAAACGACCAGTGGACGTCTGCAGTCAGCCAACCGTTTACTCAGTTCTACAGCGTGGACGTGAGCGAGCAGGATGACAGCCGACTCGTCGGCGGTGCCCAGGACAATGGCGTCAACCGTTCCTACGGCGGGACGGGATGGAACACCTACGTCGGCGGCGACGGGCTGGAGGCGCTGATCGATCCCAGTGATCAGAACATGGTCTACGGTTGCAGCCAATACGGCGTCTGCGCTCGGTCGACCAACGGCGGCGACTCTACCTTCGACTTTACTGGTGCGACGATGTCTTCCAGACGGAACTGGCTCACGCCCGTCCAATTCGATCCTGCCAACCCTGCCGTCCTCTACTACGCCGGCAACCAGATCAACCGGTCCGTGGACCGTGCCGTTCATTGGGCGGTCATCAGCCCGGATCTGACCGGAGGACCCGGCCGCGATCCCAATTACCCGTTTGGCACAGTAACCACAGTAGCCGGGGCGAAAACCGATCCCAATCGCGTGCTGGCCGGAACCGATGACGGCCGACTCTGGTTCACCACCAACCTGGGAGGAAACTGGACGCAGGTGACCGATCCCGATGTGCCCGGGACTTGGGTGACCCGGGTGACAGTCGATCCGGTGAACGCGAATGTGGCTTACGCCACCTTCTCGGGCTTCCGGTCTGGTGTGGCGTTGCCCTACGTACTGAAGACCATCGATGGCGGGGCCACGTGGGCGAGCATCGTCGGCAACCTTCCTCAAGCCCCGGTAAACGACATCGTTGTGGTGGGTTCGGTGCTCTACGTCGGCACCGATGTGGGTGTCTTCAGTTCGGCCAACGGCGGACGAAAATGGCGCGCCGCTGGGTCGGCGCTCCCGAACGTGCCGGTTACCGACCTGGAGTATCGGGCCGCGTCCAACTCGCTCTATGCTGCCACCTTCGGCCGAGGGATGTTCATGCTGACACTGCCCTGAGCCGAGGAAGGGTCACCGCGCGAACGCGATTGCGCCGTTTGTTTCCTGAAGACTGAAACATCGATCACCGCGCCTCGCCGTCGCGCGCTCTCCTTCATTGGATTCCGGTCGAAGGTTTTGGGGCGCCTGCAAGAGCGCCGGTCAGTCAATGCCCGCGTGAATGATGGATGGTTGTATAGAGGTCGTCGAACGCGCGGAGCGCCGAGGTGACCGTGGAGCCAAATCCAAGAATGCCGCGATTAATCGAACGGCCGAGCAAGGCAACATACCTTCCGTGATCGACGAGGATGTGGGGATGTCGCCGCGCTGTGGGACTGCCCGGATGCGCGGCACAATATTTCGTCAGGTCCCTCCGGATGGCCCTCTTCAGAACGTCATTCGACCGCCTTCTTACCGTCGGTTTCATTGTTCGTGAAAGTAATGGAACTTATAGCTATTCGGCTGCGGAAGTCAAATAAAGTGATCCCGGCCCTGCCCTCGACCAGAAACGCCGATGCTGGCGGATCGCAGATCTCTCGGTAGTCTCGAGTATTGGCCGAGCGAGCCGAACTTGAATGAGAACACTTGGCATCATCGGCGGGACGGGTCCAGAAACGACGATCGAGTACTACCGAAGATTGATCGCGGCTTACCGCGAAAGGAGTCCGGAGGGCCGCGCGCCGTCGCTCATGATCAACAGCATCGATAGCAAGAAGCTGGTCGATCTGGTGACAGCGAACGAGTTAACTCAAATGGCCGATTATCTCGCGGCCGAAGTGGAACGGCTGGCGCGCGCGGGCGCCGAGTCGGCATTGATCGCGGCCAATACTCCACACCTGGTCTTTGATGAAGTGCAGAGCCGGTCCTCGATTCCAATGCTGAGTATTGTCACCGCAACGCGCGATGTCGCCGTCGGCCTCGGTTTGCGCCGGCTCGCGCTCTTCGGGACGCGTTTCACGATGCAGGCGTCTTTTTTTCCTGAGATCTTCCGAAGCCGGCAGATTGCCATCGTTGTGCCGAACGAGGCGGAGCAAGCCTACATCCATGACAAATACATGAGCGAGCTGTTTGTCGGCACGATTCTGCAGGATACGCGGGAGCGATTGGTCGAAATTGTGCACACAATGAAAGAGCGCGAACAGGTGGACGGATTGATTCTCGGCGGAACCGAGTTGTCGTTGATCCTGCGTGAGCCGACGGCTGCGGGGCTGCCCGTGCTGGATACGACGCAGATTCACGTCGAAGTTGCGGTCGAATGGCTATTTCGGAATTAAAGCCGCCGGCACAAGATGAAGTCCGATTTTTTGCTCAACGTTAGTGACTACGCGCGGGCGGCGCGAGCCAAACTCCCCCGCGATGTTTCTGATTACTATGAAGGCGGAGCGTTGGATGAGGTTACCCTGCGGGAGAACACGGATGGTTGGACGCGGTTAAAGCTATACTACCGAGTCCTGGCCGGAGTCGCCACGCGCGACCTTAACACGACAGTGCTCGGTCAATCAGTCTCGATGCCGATCCTGGTCGCGCCCACCGCTTTTCATCGACTCGCCTGCGAAGCGGGCGAGATCGCGACCGCCAGAGCCGCCAAGGCGGCTGGGACTTTGTTTGTGCTCAGTTCGCTCTCGAATACCGCGATGGAGTCAGTCTTTGCGCAGGCGGGGAGTCCGCGCTGGTTTCAGCTTTATATCTACAAGGATCAGACGATCACGCGCGAGCTGGTGCAGCGGGCCGAGGCTGCCGGCGCGGAGGCGATCGTCCTGACCGTGGATGCGCCGGGCCTGGGCACGCGCGAGCGCGATGCACGAAATAGCTTTCGCTTACCGGACGGTCTTGCGGTCGAAAATCTGGCGCCGTTAGGCAAAGGCAACTTTCCTGAAGTGCGAGGCTCCGGCCTGGCCGCTTACGTGCGAGCAAATTTCAAGGAAGATCTCGGGTTCGATGATCTGAACTGGTTATGCCGCTCGACGCGATTGCCGGTGGTGGTGAAGGGTGTTTGCCGCGGCGACGACGCGCGCCGGGCGGCCGAGCTCGGCGCGCGGGCGGTGGTAGTTTCCAATCATGGCGGACGCCAGCTCGACACCGCACCCGCCACCTGCGAAGTGCTGCCCCATGTGGTCGAGGCCGTGGGCGATCTGTGCGAGATTTATGTCGACGGCGGAATTCGACGTGGGAGCGATGTGCTGAAGGCGGTTGCGCTCGGGGCGCGTGCGGTGCTCGTGGGTCGACCGATTTTGTGGGGTTTGGGCGTCGCCGGCGAAGAAGGCGCGTTGCAGGTGTTGGAAATTCTAAGGCGCGAGCTCGACGAAGCGATGCTGCTCTGCGGCTGTTCGAAGCTCAGCGCTGTCGATGGAACGTTGTTGAGGCCTTAGCAAGTTCATGCCGAGGACGGCGCCGCGTCGAGGCGAGGGCGCGCGCGTTTTCAGCTGAAGAAGACGGCAGCGTGCGCAATCGCCGGAAAGAGCTCTCCGCAACCGAGGCGTGAACAGGGACCTCATGGATCGCACGCTTGTTTGGAGCCAACCTCGATGCACCTTGAAAAAACCATGAGGCGCCGTCCTAGCATTGGTTTCTGAAACGTGAGTGCTGATTGCGCCGATGTAGTTCTTCTCGACCGTGCCTGGCATCATATTGACTACGTCGGGGCAATTTGATAACTCGGAACCAAGGTTCCCGAATGAATGCCTTTTCACGAGCGGCGCGCCCGACCCGACTCTTCCTCGGGGCGTTCGTTTTTCTTCTCTCCGGTTGCGCCGCAAATCAGCCCTATCATTTGGGCGAAGCGCCGACCGAAACTGCGGTTAGTCCACCGGCCGGCGGCGGCGCGGCGGCGAAGGATATTTATCGGTTGGGTTTCATCGAGTTTGATGAGCAGGGCGACTTCTGGGATCGCGACCAACTGCGCAAAACGGTGCAGGCAATTCGATACACCGGCCGGCCCATTCTGCTCGTGACTTACATCCACGGCTGGCAAAATAACTCCAACCCAACAGACGCGGATGACGTCCGCCAGTTTCGCGGCTTGCTGGCGCGGTTAACGGCGGATCAAACCGTCCAGGCTTCTGGACTGCAGGTCTTCGGCGTTTACCTGGGTTGGCGCGGCCGGGTCGTCCACAAGGTCAATCCAATGGTCGACGCCGTGACCTGGATCGGCAAAGAGGCCAGCTTTTATTCGCGCAAGAATGCCGCGACCCGCATCTCTTCGAGCACGCCGATCACGGAGGCGATTTTTACCTTGATCAGGACTGCGCGGCGCGACACCCCGGGCATTTCGCGCTGCATCGTGATCGGTCATTCCTTTGGAGCGCTGGTCTTGGAAAAGGCACTCGCTCAAGCCTTGGTTGGGACGTTGTTATACGAAGAGCCATTCGTCCCCGGAGTAGAGAAATCGCGGACGGATCGGGTCTTCAAGCCGGCCGATCTCATCCTGCTCGTGAACTCGGCGGCGGAGTCGATCTATTCCAAGGAATTGATCGACATGTATAGCGATCTGACTCCGCTGCGGGGCGCGCCGCACGTCATCATGATTAGCTCCGATGCGGACACGGCGACGAGTCTAGCTTTTCCGATCGGAACGAAGCTCTCCAATACGCCAAAGCTGCTTTCGGGAAGTTTCCGCACCTATCATGAGAAGGAACGCGATACTTCACAGTTTAACTATTTCACACAAACCCCAGGCCATAACGATTCGGTACAGAGCCACCGCCTCGTGCAGGTGGCCGAAGGAAAAACAGAGCTGAAGGCGGACCCATTTGACTTGAATCTCATGAACCGGCCGGGCGTTTACGAAGGCGTAACTCTATACACCGGCACACGATTCGATTGGAAGAAGTGGCTGATCGAGCGGCAGGGACTGAATGAAACAAACTACTGGGTTTTGCGGGTCCCGAAGCAAATCATTCCGGGGCACGGGCCGATCTTTGAGGATGAGTCTTGTGATTTGATGGCCGCCCTTTTTCGGCTCGCGGCAGCACCGGACGCTGCGGGACGCTCGGTGCCCGTGACGGTGAGAGGAAGCGCACAAGGTCCGGTCGAAAAGACGGAACAACGTCTTCAACGCGACCGAAAGACGGGCGAAACTGTCGTCACACCGGTGCAGCCGAGCGGGGGCGAGCCGCCAAAACCACCGCCCTGATCGGGCGTCGCTTGGCAGCGACTATTCTGTCTTCTCCTCCTTTTCCGCAGCAAACAAAAATTCGTCTAGGAAAAATGCGCGCCGGTGGAATCGTCTGCGCATGGCCACGGAACGCGATTACGTCCTCGGGACCCACGATGAGGAAATTTCCCGGCTCGGATTGCAACATCGGGTTTGGCGTCCGGTCGCGCTGGATTGCTGGCAGCGAGCCGGAATCACGGTCGGCAGCCGCGTCCTCGACCTCGGCGCCGGGCCTGGTTACGCCGCAGTCGATCTGGCTGAGATCGTCGGCCCGATGGGCAAGATCGTCGCTCTCGAGCGCTCGAGTAATTTCGTGCGCGCGTTGCAGGAGAGGTGCCGCGCCCGCGACCTTGGCAACGTGCAGATTCACGAGCTCGATCTGATGACAGACAGTTTGCCGGAAGGTCCCTACGATTTCTCCTGGTGCCGCTGGGTAGCCTCGTTCGTGACCGATCCGGCGCTGCTCGTGCAAAAGCTCGGGCGAGTCATGCGCACGGGAAGTGTCGCGATCTTCCATGAATATGCGCACTACCTGACCTGGCGCTTTGTTCCCCGGCTGCCGAATCAGGAACGCTTCGCACAAGAGGTCAAAGCGAGTTGGGCGGCCGCGGGTGGAAAAGCCGATATCGGCCTGGACCTGCCGATCTATCTCGCGCAGAATGGCTTTGTTCTACGGTCGACGCTGCCCCGGATCTATTGCGTCGGACCGAGTGACTACATGTGGCAATGGCCCGGGACCTTTGTCCCGATCGGATTGGCCCGGCTACAAGAGCTGGGTCGCATCGATGCCGCTTTCGCCGACAGAGTCCGAGCAGGAAGTGGCCGAGGCGGGAGCGAATCCGAACGCTCTGATGATTACACCACTCGTCCTCGAGATCGTGGCCGAGAAAGTCTTATAACATCGTTGTGCTGTAATGCCCTGGACGCTCTCTCACCCTGCGGCTGTTTTGCCTTTACGGCGCTTTTCACCGCAGCCACTCGACTTCGCCGCCTTAGTTATCGGTAGCATGACGCCTGACATCGGTTACTACATCGATCGCTTCGACCTCTCGACATTCGCGCATACCTTGCCAGGCAGCTTTCTCGCCTGTCTTCCCACCGGGGTGATCCTGCTCTTCTTCTATTACTTGTTCTGCCGGCCGGTTTGTTATGCCCTCCCCTCGCCTCACCGCCAGGCTCTCCTGCCGCTCTGCCCCGACTTTCCCTCAGGGCTAATACGCTGGGGGATTATCCTGCTCTCACTCCTGCTCGGTGCCTGGACTCATAATTTTTGGGATGCCTTCACTCATGAACACGGATGGTTTGTCGATCGCATCCCATGGTTGCAACAGCCGGTCCTGCAAATCGGCTCGACCACGGTCTGCATGTTTTTGCTTCTGCAGGAACTCAGCACCGTCGTGGGTTTCGCGATTGTCGCCCTTACCTACTGGCTTTGGCTGCGACGCCAGCAGGTGAGTTCGTCAGTCGCCCCGGGTTCCGACCGCTGGCGCTATCTGTTTTGGCTCGGCATCCTGATGCTATCGCTTGTTATTTCGCTTCCTGCTGCGGCCTCCTACGCGACGTCTGCTTCTCTTCCACGATGTTCCCTTCGTTCGGTCCATCCTCTTTCACACGGCAACTTACTCGCCAGCTATCGCGGTCCCCTTGGGCCTCGTGGCCACGACCATCATTTATGCGCGGCGCGACCGTCAGACTTTCCCAAGAGTTAATACAACTTCACAAGCTCGATGAAATCCAAATACGACGTCGTCATCCTGGGTGCGGGTCATAATGGTCTTGTGGCAGCCGCCTATCTGGCGCGCGCGGGGCTGAGCGTGCTGTTGCTGGAAAAGAACGACTACATCGGTGGAGCCACGACCTCGCAAAAAATCTTTCCCGGACTACGATGCCTCGCTCTCCCGTTACTCTTACCTGGTCAGTCTTTTCCCGGAGAAGATCATTCGGGACCTCGAGCTGGATCTCGAGTTGCGCCGGCGCGAGATCGCTTCCTACACGCCTTATACAAAGGAGGGTCAACATGGTGGCCTCCTCCTGAGCAATGTTTCGGACGAGGTAAGTCGTCAGTCGATCATTGATCTGACCGGCAGCGACGCGGAGTTCGACGGACTGAAGCGCTTTTATGCCCTGGCTGGTGTTTTCGCCGAGCAGGTTTGGGACACAATGTTAAAGCCGCTCGAAGCGAAGGAAGACTTTCGTCGGCGCTTCGATCGAAACGATTTCGGACGCGAGGCCTGGCGCAGCCTGGTGGAGGAGCCGCTCGGGCGCGCAATCGAACGCTATCTGCAGCATGATCTGGTTCGTGGGCTGGTTCTGACGGACGGGAAGATCGGCGTCTTCACGCACCCGCACGATGAGTCATTACTCCAGAACCGGTGTTTTCTATATCATCTGATCGGTAATAAGACCGGCGAATGGAAGGTGCCAGTTGGAGGAATGGGGAACGTCGCGCGGACATTGGAGGAGACTGCGCGCAAACATGGAGCGGAGTTGCGGACGCGGGTCGATCTTCGCCACCTCGACCTCTCGGGAAAACGTCGCATGGTTGAATTCGAGAACGAAGGTCAGACGCAGACTATCGAAGCGCGTTTTCTCCTAATTAACTTTGGCTCGAAACGTGCTGGCAAAAGTTTTGAACCAGACTTACGAACCGGATGCTACGAACGAAGGGTCCGTTTTCAAGATCAACATGCTTCTGCATCGTTTGCCAAAGCTGAAGGACAATAGTCACGCTGCGACGGCTGCTTTCCGCGGCACCTTTCACATCGACGAAGGCTATGAGCAGATGATGGCGAGTTACCGGCAAGCCAGCCAAGGCCATTTGCCGGACAAACCGCCAAGCGAGATCTACTGTCACACCCTCACCGACGATAGCATCCTTTCGCCCGAACTACGCGCCAAGGGCTTTCACACCCTGACCCTTTTTGGCATCGATACACCATGGCCCTTGTTTGCCGGGAACAATGAGCAGATGCGGCAGTGCGCGCAGGCGGCATTCATCTCTGGTCTCGATGCCTGGCTGGCGGAGCCGCTCGACGACTGCCTCGCGAAAGCGCGCGACGGCAGCCCCTGCATCGAAGGCAAGAGCCCGGTCGATATCGAGGATGAACTCGGTCTCTACCACGGTAATATCTTCCAGAACGCGCTCACGTTTCCCTTCGCCGAGACCGATGAACAGGCGGGTCAGTGGGGCGTCGAGACCGAGTACGAAGATGTTTATCTCTGCGGCTCGAGTGCCCAGCGTGGGGGCGCGGTCAGCGGCATTCCCGGGCACAATGCAGCAATGAAAGTGCTGGAGAGAATCGCGGAGCAACGCGCCTGATCCCTTCGGAAATCATCGATCGGTCGTCCTGACTTCGAAATAGCAGGCGGTGAGCGGCGGAATCTCCGGAATGCGCAGACCCCCCGTGCCCAGCTCCCCGGCACGCAGCTCGATTTCCATCGCCGACTCGGCCGCAAGCCGATCGACAAACCGTAGTTGAAAGTCGGTTTTGTTGAGTCCAGTAGTTTGCAGAGCCGCTGCCGGGATAAAGACACCAACATGTCTTAGCGCTTCTCCTGGATGGAGATTCGCCACGACGAGAAACGTTTGCCGGCTCGTGTGATCGAAACGGAAAAACGCGTAACACCAATGACCGCTTGTCGTCTCATCACCGAGACGTCCAAAGGCAGGGTTTTCGTCTATTCTCCGGATTAAGAGGAATGAACACGCCATCCCGAAAGGCCGGTTCGTTCGTTAGCCTAACAAGTCTGGCGTAGAATTCGCGGAGCGACTTCTGCTCCAGGGATAGCTTTCCCCCGTCATAACGATGTCCATTTAGCCAGCTAACCAAGACCGGCATCGACCAGTAATCAAAAATGGAGGTGCGTGAGTCATCGCCGCCAAATCCCTCCGCGCCCGCGGCGGGTTCGCCTACCTCCTGGCCGTTGTAGAGCATAATCGGTCCGCGCGAGAGCCCATAAAGAATCGCCGAAACTGGCCTTCCAACATTCATCCCGACGCCGCCCCACTGCGACCGCGAGGCGAGTCGCACCTCGTCGTGATTCTCGGCGTAGCGAAGCGAGTTATCGAAAATAAAGGCATCGCGCTCGATCGTATCGAGATCGTTCGCCCAGGCAGGACCTTCGTAAATTCTTTTCAGTACTCGATAGGTGGGGTCGTCATAAACCCCATCAAAACCGGCATCGAGTAGGTCGAACATGACATTGCCGCGGCCGCCATTTAGCCCGGACAACACCGGGTCGCTTCCCGGAACCTTCGCTGGATCGTTATCGTAAGCCTCGCCAATAAAGACAACAGCGGGCATCCGTTGGCGCGCGCGAGCGATAAGCCATTTCCAAAACTCCGGAGGTTCCATGTGCGCCATGTCGCTCCGGAATCCGTCCACGCCGATCTCCTGCCAGTAGGCGATGACCTGATCCATCTTCTTCCAGGTATCAGGCACGGGGGCGTCCGGGTGCCACGCATTGGGATACTCACGTCGCTGTTTCGAGGAATCCGTAAAATCAAAACCGTAATTTAGTTTCGCCGTCTCGTACCAATCGTTGAGATTTGGTTGCCAGCTCGCGACGTTGTTTCCAGTAACCTTGCCGTGTTCCAATTCACCGTCGAAACGGCCGTCGCACTTCATTCCCTCCAGCTTGCAGGTTGGGCTGAGCGCCACCCCGTCGTGCCAGGTCGGCAATTTCAAAGGCGGCCCGTTCGCGTCCGGCTGGAGATAAAAGAAGTTATTTCGCGGATCGAAAAACTTCGAGCGATCGTCGGTCGTGCCGAAATTGATCTCCGGTTTGATGTCGGAATGATAGCAGCGCGCGACATGGTTCGGAACAAAGTCGATTAGCGCTTTGAGTTGATGCTTATGCAGGCGATCGAGCAGCGCCTTGAATTCCGTCAGGCGCTCCTTCGGATCGACTGCGTAATCGGGACAGACATCGAAGTAATCCTTGATCGAATAAGGGCTGCCCGCGATCCCCTTGAGCAAGTCCGGATCGTCGGCGGGTTGTCCGATTGCCGAGTAATCGGTGCCGCTTGCCTGCTGTAGCACGCCCGTCAGCCAGATGTGGCTGAACCCCATCTTGCGAATCGCCATGAGGGCCGCGTCGTTAATGTCGTTGAACTTTCCGACACCGTTTTCGGCCAGCGTGCCGTTCTGTTTGCGTCTTTCGTTGGCGTTGCCGAACAACCTAACAAAAAGCTGATAAATCCGCAGCGGCATCGAGCGCCCCATGACTTTGACCGCGGGCGCATCCTTTGCCTGCAGATCGATTTCGAGATAGTGCGGGATGTATTTGTCCCCTGCGCCCTTCCCGACCGAAGGATCGCTCGCACCGAAAAAACGGCCCCACGTCTTGTCCTGGGTGAAGTCCTTCGAGTAGAGGACAACCTTCAAATTTTGGCCTAGGGCCGAGAGCGGCAAACCAATCCGGCAGTCGCAGACGCCGACTTGGAGATCGAGTTCTTTTCCGGCCTCGTGGCGGTCGCTCCATTTCCAGTTTTCCCAAGTCCGTTTGGAGATCGACGAAGAATCCGCGCCCATCGAGAGAAGGTAGATTTGGTTCGCCTGAAATGGCAGAAAAACTGTTGATCCCTCGAAGGTTTCGCTGAAAGGAACGACCGCAGAGCCCGCCTCGGCCTTGGTTTGAAGCGCGAGAAAAACGGTCCGCTCCCCGTCGCCGCCGCTAGGGCAACTGTATTCGACCTGCAGCTTGTCCTGCGCGATCGAAAACTTAAGGATCGCCCCATCGCTCCCGAGGACAGTAGGCATCAAGGCAAGGAACGCGTCCGCTGAGAAAGGAAGCCAGGATTTGATCTCAAGGGCGTTTTCGGCGGAGCAAGCTCGCTCCCATCGGATAGGCGAAAGGCGCGTGACGTTAACGAAAAGCTAGCGCCCGCGGCAAGGGCGAGGTTGGGACGTGGTGGGGAACGCGAATCGTTACATCGGTCCGCGATTCACGTTTTAGGATTCACGAGCCCGCAAGCGACTCGAGGCGGCTAAGCAAATCTTTCTTGCTCGCCATTCCGGTGATCTGGTCGCGCAGCTGGCCGTCCTTGAAAAAGAGCAGCGTCGGGATCGCGCGGATGTTGTAGCGCGCCGACAGACTTTGGTTGTTGTCCACGTTGACTTTCCCCACTTTTACCGTGCCCGCTTTTTCCCTGGCGATCTCATCCAGGACCGGCGCAATCATTTTGCACGGGCCGCACCATTCGGCCCAGAAATCGACCAGCACGGGTTGCGCGCTTTTCGTCACTTCGTGGTCAAAATTTGATTCGTCGATTGTGATCGCCGCAGAATTTTCCATGATATTATTAGGAGAAATAGTTCCAAAGTTGCAGGAGCAAGGTCAGCACGGAAAGTACCGAGCAAGGCCCAGCACAGCTGAGCCGGAGCTAATGCACCTAAGCCTTTGGCCGGCGAGTTCGCAACTGCCGGCGACGCGGCGCGGATGATCGGTGCCAACGGCACACTGCCGGGCTGCACGCTGCCAGGCTTCACCGCCGCTTTCATTGGCGAATCCGCAACGCGAGCTGTCTCTTGCCGCGGGCCGGCTTGAAGCAGGTCGCGATTTTCGAGCGGACGGTTGATCGGCGATAAGCCCGGTTTCGACGATCCAGGCGCGCCGGGTGATAGCGCTACGGGGGACGGCGACGGCGGTATTAGACCCAACGGAGGTGGAGGTGGGACTGACGCTTTCGCGCCAGTCGGGGGCGGCGGGCCATTCGGAGGACGTGCCGATCCAGACGCAGCTGGTGCGGACGGGCGCGTCGTGGGCCGAGCCGGCGGCCGTGGCCCCGCGGCGACTTCCTCCTTGGAAGGCAGGGGCCTCGGCGCGGCCGACGGTGGGGCCGGCGGGCGTAAACTGCCCGTCGGTGGTTTGGCTCCGGCGGGCGCGGGCAAACCAATCCGCTCGGTCTCCTTTTTCGGTTCGTTCAGATCGGCCATAACAACACGAGTTGAGGTCTGGGGCAATTAAGACAGTGACGTGTCTCTCAAACCGCGCCCGGAGTGTCAATCACCAATCGGTCAGGCAAGCAAATCGTAACCGCGCGTCCCGCGGATCGTGCGCCTAACGAATTCGCCGACGGGCGCCGCTTCCGCGAGGATGACCCGCGTATCCACCTCCGGGGCGTCCGCCTCAGTGCGCGCAATGAGGGGTTGATCAACCAGCAGTTTCAATTCGTGTCCTACTTTTTCCGCCGCGATTTCGCGCGCAATTTTTTGTTGCAGCGTCATGGCCCGCCGGAAGCGAGAGTTTTTTTGAGCCGCGGAAATCTGTCCGGGCATCTTCGCGGCGCGCGAACCTTCTTCCTGGGAGTATTTGAAAATCCCGAGCCGCTCAAAACGAATTCGTTCGATGAACTCGAGGAGTGATTCGAATTCCGCTTCCGTCTCGCCCGGAAAACCGACGATGAAAGTAGTGCGCAAGGCGATTGCGGGAACGACGGCGCGCAACCTGACGATCAGCTCTTCGATGTGGTCTCGGCTCGTTTCGCGACGCATCCGTCGAAGCATGGTTTCGTCGATATGTTGCAGCGGCATGTCGACGTAGCGCGCGACTTTGCGGCCTTGCGCGATCGTCTCCATCAGTTCGTCACTCCAATGCGCCGGGTGCGTGTAGAGCAGGCGCACCCAAAAATCACCCTCAATCTTCTCAATCTCGCGCAGGAGGGCCGCGAGCGTCGGGCCGCGCGACGAATCAACCGGCTGGCGAGGCCCGGCTTTCGAGGTCCACAGATCCATCCCGTAGTAGGTAGTGTCCTGGCTGATCAGGTTGATTTCCTTTACGCCTTCCGCGACAAAGCGGCGAATCTCCGCGAGAACGGAGGCCGGCGGACGACTGCGATGCCGGCCGCGCATTTGCGGGATGACACAGAAACTGCACGGGTGGTTGCACCCTTCGGCGATTTTCAGGTAGACGCTGTGGGCTGGCGTGAGACGAAAGCGCGGAGTGTCCCAATCCGGAATGTAAGTCGGTTTAGGCGTGACGAAGTTGTAACCGGGGGCGTCGACCCCGGCCGCGCCAGGAACGGTCTCAACTCCGGGAGGTTCAGCGCTCCTTGCAACAACGCGCTCGATGATCGCGCCCAGTTCGCGCACCTGATCGAGCCCGATGAACGCGTCCACCTCGGGTAACGAAACGCGCAGTTCGGCCGCAAAGCGCTGCGACATGCAGCCACTCACGATCAGCTTTTGGTTGGGCCGTTTTCCCAGCTCGCGCTGCTGATGCGCCTCAAGAATGGCCTCGATCGATTCCTCCTTTGCCGAATCGATAAAGGCGCAGGTGTTCACGACCAGGACATCGGCCTCGTCGGCGATGCGACGTGATTTGCATTCCGCGCTCCAACACGCTCCCGAGCATGATCTCGGCATCGACCAGGTTCTTGGCGCAGCCGAGGCTGATCATTCCGACCTTCGTTAGGCCAGACTGGAGGGCGGGTGTCCTATTCAAAGGTAACATCGGCGTCGTCCGCCGCGAGGGCCGCTCCATTTTTCGTGACTTGCACCGCGTTGCGCTCCAGCACTTTTACCGTCACGTGCCGGCCGTGAAAGGTCGGCGGCGGATCCGAAGGATCGATCCAGCCATTGAAGGCCGGTTCGGTCCGGCCGTCCACTGTCACGCGCAGAAAGGTTTTCCGCATCGGTGTGATTTGAACACGATTGGCGAGTGGCGGCGTGGGAACGTTAGGCGCAACGAGGTCTTCGGGATGAACCGGTTCGGCCCGGCGGACTTCGGGCTCGGTCGAGGAAGGGACCGCCGTTTCCGGCGTGGGCGCGATCGTGACGTGGGCTTCGCTGGCCGGCGTACTTTCGACGGGGAGAGCGCGCGGCGCGACGATATCCTCGGTGGGCGTTGCGGAAGGCAGCGGGGTTGCGGAGGAAACTGCGCCCGGTAAAGGGCGAGAGGGCGTGATGCGTTGGATGTCGAGTAACAGCTTGACCAGATACAAGCCAAGCACTAACACGCCCACCGCAATGATAAAGGGAAGAAGCGCAGGGCGTTTTGCCGGACGACGCCGCACGATCGGCGACGCCGGGCTGCTCGGTGGATCTTGCAAGTAGGCATAACCATCGACGCTCACCTCCTGCGAAGTTGCAAAGGCGTCGAGATACGGCGTGACGTCGACGTCGAGGAATTTTCCGTAAATGAGAAGGAAGCCTTTCGCGTAAGCGAGGCTGGAGAAATTCGAGAAATCTTCCGCTTCGATTTCCTGGATGCGTGCAGCACGGATCTTGGTCACACGAGACGCTTCCTCGAGCGATATCTTCTTCGCGAGACGCGCCTGCTGCAATTTTTTGCCGAGCGGTTCCATCGGAGTGGCGGGATCAGACGGTGGCGTCGAGATCGACGAGAATCTCGCGCGGCTTCGCGCCTTCGCCGGGGCCCAATATGCCGCGCTGCTCCAGAATATCAACGATCCGGGCGGCCCGGGTGTAGCCGAGGCGGAGGCGGCGCTGCAGGAGCGAAGTGGAAGCACGCTTCTCCTGGCGGATGATCTCGAGACATTTCTCGACCAGTTCTTCGTCTTCGTCCGTCACGTCGTCGTTAGGCGCAGCGCTCGCTTCCATCCGCTCGTGCATCGCGAGATCGAAGGCCGGCGAACTTTGCGCCGAGACGAAATCGACCAGCCGCCCGATCTCGTCATCGGTCACGAGCACGCCCTGGGCGCGGATGAGGCGCGAAGTGCTCGGCGGCAGATAAAGCATGTCGCCCTGGCCTAACAAACGATCGGCGCCGTTCTCGTCGAGGATGACGCGGCTGTCGATTTTCGACGCGACCTGGAAGGCGATCCGGCTCGGAATGTTTGCCTTGATCACGCCGGTGATGACGTCGGCCCGCGGTGTTTGCGTGGCGACGATGAGGTGAATGCCGGCCGCCCGCGCCATCTGGGTGATGCGCGCGATCGCGCTTTCCACATCGGCCGGCGCGGTCTGCATCAGGTCAGCCAGCTCGTCGATGATGACGACGATGTAGGGCATGTGATCAGGGATGACGAGTTCCTCCTCGCGCGGGACTTTGATCGGTGTCGCGGCGGCGGTGTCGGCCGCATCTCCGTCATCAGCAGGCGACACTCCCGCTTCTGCATCTAATTCCTTCTGCGTCTTCTTCGCCGGGCGGGCGTTAAATCCCGTGATGTTGCGCACGCCGGCCTTGGCGAAAATTTTGTAGCGCTTCTCCATTTCATCAATTACCCAGCGCAAGGCGAGGAGAACTTTTTTCGGATCGGTCACAACTGGAATGACCAGATGCGGAAGCGAATTGTAGACCTGCATTTCGACCACCTTGGGATCGATCATGATGAAACGAAGCTGATCCGGCGTGAACCGGTAGAGCATGCTCGCGATGAGCGCGTTGATGCAGACACTCTTGCCGCTGCCGGTGGTGCCGGCGACGAGCAGATGCGGCATCTGCGCGAGATCGGCGATGATGGTTTTGCCGTAAACGTCTTTGCCAAGCGCGATCGGCAACTTCGCGGTGCTCGCGTTCCAATCCTCCGATTGCAACAGCTCGCGCAGCGTCACTTTAACTTTGCGGTTGTTGGCCAGCTCGATGCCGACCGTGTCCTTGCCGGGAATGGGCGCGAGAATGTTAATGCGTTCGGCGCGGGTCGCGCGGGCGAGGTCGCGCTCCAGACTAACGATCTTATCCACCCGCACGCCTTTGGCGGGATAGACTTCGTAGCGGGTAATGGTCGGTCCCTTGGTGATGTCGCCGGGGGCCACCTGAATGCCGAACTGCCCTAACGTTTCGATAAGCGTCTCCTGGATTTCCTCCAGCTCCGCCGGATCGGCCGCGACACGGCCTTCGCTGTCGTGTTCCTCGAGCAAATCGATTCCGGGCAACTCATAGTTTTCGGCATCCCATTCCTGAGCCGTTGTTAAAGCGGGGGCGGCGGATTTCCCCGCCCGCTTTAACTCAGCGAGCGAAGGTTTTTTGCGCGGCGGAGCAGGCTCCGTCGGAAGCGCGGTGGTATCGACCACTTTCGGTTCCGGACGATTGGCAAATTCCACCGGCGTCGCGAACGGCTCCGCGGGCTCGGGCACGCCTTTTTTGCGCAGCCTTTTCTCGATCGCGCGCTGCTGTTTGGCGATTTGCTCCTGGCTGATCTCAAGCTGTTCTTTCAAATCCGCCCGGCGCATCCGGCGGCGCAGTAGCCAGAGCCGCAGTGCGACAAATCCCCGCCGGGTCGCGAGGACACTTTGCCTAACGAGATGGATTGGCCGCAGCCCGGTCATCAAAATTAGGCTCGTCAGGTAAATGCCGGCGAGGACGACGACCGACCCCTTACCCATCGCATAACGAAAGATGTGCCGGCCAAAGAAATAGCCGATCCAGCCGCCCGGTCCCTGGATTTTGAAGACCCGGCGCCAATCGTGCAAAAACCAAGGCTGCAAATGCAGCAGGCAGGCACCGGATGCGACGAAGAGGATGATCCAGCCAAGGCGGCGGCTAACCTTCAGCTCGCCGTGAAACAGTTTCGCGCCGCCAAAGCCAATCAGCGTGGCCGCGAGAAGATAGGACGCCGCGCCGATGAGGAAATAGCAAATGCCGGCGCCGACCGCACCCAATGGGCCGAGGAAATTTTGCGCCGGGCGGTTCGGCGACGAAGTGGAGTTAAGGAGGGGGAACCAGGTCGGGATGTCCTTGGGAACGTACGAGATGAGGGCAAGGAAGAGCAGTGTCCCGGTTCCGAGAAGAATCAGGGCGTAGACTTCGTTCCATGCATTTTGCTGAGTGCGTTTCGCCACCGCGGCTCATAGTAATCGCCGGACTGCGGCTTTCAATTCCTCTCTTTGCTGCAAAAGGTTGCCGCCATGGCAAACGTCATCGGGCAAAACAAGAAAAATGGTGCAGGCGAGGGCCGCGTATGGGCATAATGAAAAGATGAAGTCGTCCTGCTGCTCGCAACCGGCCCGCCATTTCAATGTCGCAGCCACGCTCTTAATCCTTGCCATCCTCCCGCTCCAGTCGGCTCGCGCGCAGACCGTGCCACCCCTGGACGCCGCCCGGATCGCGGGAGGGTTCAGCGCACCGCTCTTTGTGACCGCGCCGCCCCGAGACGACAGCCGCCTCTTCGTCGTCGAGCGGGGCGGCCTGATTCGCATCATCGACCTCGCCACCGATACCGTGAAACCAACGCCGTTTCTCGATCTCTCCGATGTCGTCGCGCTGGACGGCGAGGAAGGATTGCTCGGTCTTGCCTTTGATCCGAACTACAATCGAAGCGGCCGCTTCTATGTTTATTACGTCGGGCCGGGCGGCTCGTTTGGGCAGGGGGTCAGTCACGTCGCGCTCTTCCGCGTCTCTTCCGATCCCGACATCGCCGACCGCGCAAGCGAACGCACCCTGCTCACCTTCGACCAGCCGCAGAACAATCATAAAGGCGGCTGGATCGGCTTCAGCCCGCGAGTCGGCGACGAGGGCAATCTCTATATCGCGAGCGGCGACGGCGGAAACGCCAACGACCAGGGAACGGGCCACATCGAACCGGGCGGCAATTCCCAAAACACGACAACGCTGCTTGGCAAGATGCTGCGCATTCATCCTAACGACCGGCCGGCCGGCAGTTATTCGATCCCGGCCGACAATCCCTTTGCCGGATCGCCGACCGACAGGGAGGAGATCTGGGCTTTCGGGCTGCGCAATCCGTTCCGAAACAGTTTCGATCGCCTGCTCGGCACTTTCTTCATCGGCGACGTCGGCCAGGATTCGCGCGAGGAGATCGACGCCCAGCCCGCCAGCAACCCCGGCGGCGGTGAGAACTACGGTTGGCGGGTGCGGGAGGGCTTCATCCAAAATCCCGCTTTCCCCAATGACCCCGTCCCGCCCGACGCGGTCAACCCGGCCTACGATTATCCGCACTCGGTCGGACAAACGGTGATCGGCGGCTACGTCTATCGCGGGAGCAAGGTCAAAGCGCTGCGCGGCATTTACGTCTTCGCGGATTATCTCGGCGGGTCAGGCGGGAACTTTACCGGGCGCATCTTCACCCTTAATTTCGATGGCACGACCGCTTCCAACTTCCAGGACATCACGGCGGACCTGTTTCCAACCCAGGTGGGCAATTTTTCGCTCCTCAATCCGGCGTCGTTAGGCGAGGACGCCCGCGGCGAGCTTTACATCGCCGACATCAGCAGCGGGAACATTTTCCAGATCGTCCGCGGACGCTGATCTGCCGGGTTTCCCATTGGTTGTTCGTTAGCAATTCGAGGGATCTCACTTCGACTCGCAGCCCCAGGGTTGACTTTACCCCGCGCAATTTCGGCAAGAAAGCATGGTCAGACCGTTCCGACAATCCGCGACATCACGCGCACGTCTTCCCGATCACGGGCGGCCGGTTTGATCTGCTCAATCCGACATCGTTAGGCGAAGATGCCGCCGGCGAGCTTTACATCGTCGATTACACGAGCGGGAACATCTTCAAGATCATCCCGCAGGTTCGTTAGGCGAGCCCGTTGACGAGCCATCGGGCCCGGAAGCAGCGACCGCCTCGGTCGCCATTTCCGGCTGCTCGACGGTGAAGGCCAGCGCCATGGCGAGGAAGAGCATGAGGGCCGCCAGATACCACGGCGCGCCCGGCAGCATCCAGCCGTGTTTGGAGTTGATGAACCAGGCAAAGGTAAAGGAAAACAAGCCCGGCCCGATGAGCATGGCGATCGCTCGCATGCTGCTGATCGCCCCCTGCAATTCGCCCTGCTCCGACGCGCTCACCCGATGCGTCATCATCCCCTGGGCCGCCGGGCCCGAGAGTGCCCACATGCTCATGACGGTGACGCCGATCATGAAGAGAAAACTGCTCGTCGCCCAGCCCATCAACGCCATTCCGACCGCACCGAGAAACTGGCCGACATAGAGGGTGCGGCGTTCGCCCAGCCAAGCGACGAGGGGCCGCACCATTCCTCCGGAAATCAGGACGGTACAGACACCGACGAAGGCGAGGGAAAGCCCGACCGTTTTCTCCGACCAGACATAACGATAGATGGCGTAGAGGACATAGATCTGCACCACTTCGTGCGCCGTGTAGCCGATGAATTGAATCGCGGAAAGGCGGAACAATTCCGGATGCGAGCGCAGCAGAACGAGCGAGCCAACGGGATTCGCGCGCCGAAACGAGAAAGCCTTGCGCTGCTCGACCGCAAGCGATTCGGGCAGGATGAGAAATCCGTAGACGGCGTTGAGCAAACTCAGTGCGCCCGCCACCCAGAATGGCAACCGCGGGTCGGTCGCGCCTAACCAACCGCCGAGCGCCGGTCCCACAATAAAACCAAGGCCAAACGCGGCGCCGATCATACCAAAAGCACCGGCGCGTTTTTCCGGAACAACCACGTCGGAGATGTATGCCATCGCAGTTGTGACACTGGCCGCCGTGATCCCGGAGATGATCCGCCCGACGAACAACCACCCAATCGACGGCGCCAGCGCCATGACAAAATAATCGAGACCCAGCCCGACGTTCGAAAGCAGGATGACCGGCCGGCGTCCGACCCGGTCGGAAATCACGCCCAGGACCGGCATAAAAAAGAACTGCATGAGCGCGAAGACGGTGCCGAAAATTCCCAGCCAGTAGGCGGCGCGCGGCGTGTTACCGCCGAGAAAACTGAGGATGAGCGTCGGAAGTACCGGGATGATAATGCCGAGCGCGATCATATCGAGCGCGACCGTGATCAGGATGAAGGTAAGGGCAGCTTTGCGCGTCTTCATTTGCGGGCAGAACTTCGACACGGCCTCTGCTTACGCCAAACACGAATAAAGAGTATGAACTCAAGCAACCAGGATAAAGCAGAGGGTACTGTCAAGGAGGCGATTGGAGCGGTGAAGGAAAAGACTGGCGAATTGGTTGGGAATCCGAATTTGCAGGACAAAGGCACCGCCGAAAAGGTGGAAGGCAAGGTCCAGCAAAAGGTCGGGGACGTGAAAAAGGTCTTCGAGCAGTAGCGGATTTCGCGGCTCGTTAGGCAGGGCGGACTTCGGGGAATTCCCCTCCTCCTCCGAAGTCATGCCGCGGAAATCACTTGATCGAGCACAACCGCTGGCCCGATTCTCAGGTGCGTGCATATCGTCCGCGCCAAACCGAGCGAAGCCGCAACCTTGAGCGCTATCGCGTGGGCCGCCAAAGCGTTCTGGAACTACCCGTCTGATTGGATGGAGCAATGGCGGGAGCAACTCACGATCACTCCGATTTTCATCGCGGAAAACGAGACGTTTGCCGCAATTATCAACCGGCAAACAATCGCTTTTCATGCGCTGCTTCAGAGCGCGGACGTGCTCCGTCTGGAACATCTCTGGGTCTTGCCGGACTGGATGGGCCAGGGAATCGGCCGCGCCCTATTCAGGCACGCGGCGGAGCGGGCTGCGGCCCGCGGCGCACTCAGCCTAACGATCGAAGCAGATCCGAACGCCGAACCATTCTATCGCCGCATGGGTGCAGTTCGGAGCGGCGTGATCGCGACCGAAATCGACGGTCGCCGCCGGGATTTGCCCATCCTGACTTTCGACCTAACGAAAAGTTGCAGCCGGGGGCACTGACCCCGGCTTCGTAGAGAATCGGACGCGGCCTGGTCACAGGGCGCGGCCGGGGTCAGCGCCCCGGCTGCAAGAATGCTCCTAACCGTTGTCCGAATCGTCCTGGTCGCGTTGTCCATGCCGGCCCCCGTGCCCACCGCGTTTCCCACGGCGATCATTTTGCGCGTCGTCGAGCTTCTTCTGCTGCTCCGGCGTGAGCAGCGGACGGATTTGCGCCATCGCGTTGTCCATCACCGCCTTGGTTTTCTGCATCGCTTCACGGCGGATGTTTTCAATCTGCGGCGTCGCCTGGTCGACGATCGGTTGGACTTTTGCCTTCTGTTCCGGCGTAAGATTCAACTGTTCGGTCGCCCGCTGGAGCGAGTTGTGACGGGAACCGCCGCGCCCGCCTTGCTGGTCCTGTGCGGCAGTCGTCGGTTCTTGAGCAAAGGCGGAACTGCCGAGCGAAAGAGCGCCGAGAGTGGTAAGTGTGATGAGTTTGATTTTCATATGTTATGTCTGATGACCGGGCGGAATCGGAGCCGGTTACAATTTACTTCGGAATGCTCTCCCGCCGCGCGCGTAGGAATCTTGTAACCGAGGCGAGCAGACGCCTGTCATCCCCGTTAGTGTGGAGACGTCTTGGATGACATGGCTGATGATTTCGATGCGGCCGCCCTCGTCGCGGCGGCCCGCCAGCACGATGAATCTGCCGCGCGCGAAATCGTGCGCCGGCTCTATCCTCTCGTGGTTAGGCTGGTCCGCTCGCATCGGCCGCGCCGCACTGCCGAGGAAGACCTTTGCCAGATGATTTTCGCCAAAGTTTTCCAAAAACTATCCCAGTTCTCCGGCAAGGTCCCACTGGAGCATTGGGTCTCGCGCATCGCGATCAACACCTGCATCAACCAGATTCAGGCCGAGCGTGCGCGGCCGGAATTCCGCGAGGCTGACTTGAGTGACGAAGAGGTTGCCGTCATTAACAATCTCGCCGCTACCTCCGAGGAACTGGGCCCGGATCGAAGTTTTGCCGCGCGCGACCTTGTCGAACGCCTTCTCGCCGCGTTGAAACCAGCGGAACGTCTCGTGATCGATCTCCTTTATTTGCAACAACGCTCGGTCGCGGAAATCCAGGCGCTAACCGGTTGGGGCGCGTCGTTGGTCAAAGTGCGCGCTTTCCGAGCCCGCCAGAAGATGAAACAGCAGCTCGATCAATTCACCGCGGAGGGGAACCGATGAAAGATTCCGATCTCCAGCGCTTGCTCCGAGCCGCGGCCGAAACGGTGAGCGATCAGCCTAACGAAATGCCGTTCGGCTTCGAGACGCGCGTCCTGGCGGACTGGCGCGCGGGTCTGACGCGCGACTTCGTCGACGTGGGGCGCCTCCTCCGTCGCGTTGTCCTCCTCTCGCTGGCGGTGATCGCGCTCGCGAGCGCGGGTACCTACCACGAACTGCGCCAAAGCGACGATCCTGACGAGTCTAACGACGATGAATATGCGATCGTTGATTCCGCGATCGGGAGCGCCCTCGAGCCATGAACGCGACCTTGAAATGGAAACTGGTGGTCGGCTTCATTCTGGCTTTTCTCGCCGGCTGTGCGACCGGCGCCTTCTTCGCGGCCAGCCATTCGCATCATCTGCACTTGGCGCTTCATCGGTATTCGTTAGCCGATCGGATGCGCCACCGAATCCAGGCGCAGCTCGATCTCACGCCCGCGCAGAGCGCGAAGATCGGGCCCATCTTTGACCAGGCCGCGAGCGAGCTGCAAAAGATCCGGACGGAAACAGGCGCGCGCGTCAAGCAAGTGATTGCGGAGACCGAGCGCGCCCTGGCACCTCAACTGACACCTGAGCAGCGGAAGAAGTTGGAACAGATCGAGCAAGAATCTCACGCCCAGCGTGGGCTGCGAAGTACGGAACGCCGCCGCGGTCACCGCGAACCGAAGGACAAGACGAACCCCGGCGACTAACGACCCGCCGGGTAGGCTCTCTCCTCGTGCCTTGGAGAAACAAAAACCCGACTACAGCGCGGGATGACTGGCTGCTTCAACAGTCTCCTAAATTTGCGGGAAACAAAGATTGACGACAGAAGCGGCCCTAACCAAACTCCTATCATGAAATATCTTCCTCATTTGTTGCTGGGGACCGCGACTGCTTTTTCCTTCGTCTTCTTTGCCGCGCCGGGTGTTGGCGGAGGGATCGCGGAAAAGCAAACCCAACTCGGACCGCACAGCGCGCAGAAGGTCGCGATAGCCCGGCACGTCGGAGGCGCCCGGCAGGCTGAATCCGACAATCCCAACGAGCCTCCGACGATCGCCGTAGTCTTGGTCGTCGAGCAAAAAATGACTGGCAACCAGCAGGAGATCACCGCCCGGATATCCGCGCACAGAGAGGGACCGGGAGGGACGCTGGTTGGTGTCGAAGGCATGCGCGTGCACGTCACTCAGCCGGGTGATTTCGGAACCCAGCCTCAGAAATCGGGCGAAGCGCGCATCACCAAGACGTTCTCTGCGCCCGGCGGCAAATACAAAACCGTCGTCGCAGAAGGGATCATCAACTCGCCGCGATACCAGGACGTCAAGCTCAGCCTAACGATTCCCGGGAATTAGAGACTCCGCCTGCGTTCAGGGAGGAAGAATAGATCTGTCCGCAACGATTCGCTTGTCATTCTGAGCACTGGCTCGGGATCAGAACGGGGTTGGCGAGGTGTGGTAATCTCCGAGGCGTGAACAGCCGCTTGCTTCTCCTCCTCGCCGCCTATCTTTTCACCGCTTCCGTGACGTCGGTCGAATCGAATACCGCCTCCTTCCTGCTTCGTCCCGCCGCGGTCTTCGACGGCGCTCAATTGCATCCCGGCTGGACCGTGCTCGTGACGGGCGACAAGATCGCCGCCGCCGGTCCTGCCTCCGAAGTTACCGCGCCAGCCGAGGCGCGCACAATCGACCTGCCTAACGACACGCTGATTCCGGGGATGATCGAGGGCCATTCCCATCTCTTTCTTCATCCCTACGACGAGACACTCGTGGAACGATCAGGTAAACAATGAATCGCTCGCCTTTCGCACCGCGCGCGCCACGGCACACGCGAAGCAAACGCTCCTCGCCGGCTTCACCACCGTGCGCGACCTCGGCACGGAAGGCGCCGGTTATGGCGACGTCGGATTAAAAAAAGCGATAGAACAGGGAATAGTGCCCGGACCGCGCATGATTGTCGTCACACGCGCGATCGTGGCGACGGGAAGTTACGGCCCGAAGCTTTCAACCGATCTCGATCTGCCGCAGGGCGCGCAGGAGGCGAGCGGTGTGGATGAAATCGTCCGCGTCGCGCGTGAGCAGATCGGCAAAGGCGCCGATTGGGTGAAGCTCTATGCCGATTATCGCTGGGGGCCGGGTGAGCCTTCGCGGCCAACGTTTTCCCAGGACGAAATGACGGCGGCGGTCAGGGCCGCGCATGACGCCGGGCGGCCTGTTTCGGCCCACGCCACGACCGCGGAAGGAATGCGCCGCGCGGTTCTGGCAGGCGTCGATACCATCGAGCACGGTGATGAAGGCACACCGGAAGTCTTCAAACTGATGAAGGAACACGGTGTCGCTTTTTGCCCGACGGTCGCGGCCAGCGACGCGATCGAACAGTATCGCGGCTGGAAAAAAGGAACTACGCCCGAGCCCGCGCGCATCCGCGAAAAGCGCACGAGCATGAAAGCGGCGCGCGACGCCGGAGTCGCTTTCGTGATGGGCGGCGACGTGGGCGTATTCGCGCACGGCGACAATGCACGGGAAATGGAGTTGCTCGTGCGCGAATACGGCTTCACGCCGCTGGAAGTCTTGTGTCAGGCCACGCGCGGCAACGCCGCGATTTTTCATCTCGCTGATCGCGGCAGCATCCGCGCTGGTCAGCTGGCCGATCTCGTCGCCCTCGAAGGCGATCCGACGAAGGATGTTAGTGTCGTTAGGCAAGTGCGCTTCGTGATGAAAGGCGGCGTCATCTATCTCCAGCCATAGGAGCGCGATCGAACAGATCCGAGATGTGAAGCGCATCGTCTCGCTCCTGCCGGCCGCGACCGAGATCGCTGCGGCCCTTGGACTGATGGAGCAGGTCGTGGGCGTGTCGCATGAATGCGATTTCCCGAGCGCCGCGAACGAGCGGCCCAGAGTGACTCATTGCCCGATCCATCACACCGGCCTCGCAAGCAGCGAAGTGGACGCCTGGGTCCGGGGCGCCTTGCGCGAGAACGGCACCATTTACACAATCGACGAGCCCCTCCTGCGGAAGTTGCGGCCCGATCTTATCCTCACACAAAAATTGTGCGACGTCTGCGCGGTTGGATATGGAACAGTGGCTCGTCTGGCCGCGACATTGCCCGGACCGCCGACGGTCGTGAATCTCGAGCCGTCGAGTTTGGCGGATATTTTGGAGAATATCCGTCAGGTGGCCGAAGTCTGCGGAGTGCCTGAACGCGCAGACACGGTCACCGCACAGTTATGTTCCCGGGTGAATAAGGTGCGAAAGCGCCTCGCACAAGTGAGCCATCGGCCACGCTGTTTTCTTATGGAATGGGTCGACCCGCCCTTCTGCGCTGGCCATTGGGGACCGGAGTTGGTGGAGATCGCGGGCGGAATCGACACGCTCGGACGAAAACACCAAAAGTCAGTTCAAATCGAATGGGAACAGGTGCTGAAGGCGGGGCCGGAAGTGATCGTGCTCGCGCTCTGCGGCTACGATGCCACCCGCGCGGAACGCGATCTGGAATTACTCCGCACCTATCCCGGCTTCGACACGCTCCCGGCGGCGAGGGAGAACCGGATCCATGTGGTCGACGCAAACGCCTTCTTCGCCCGACCGGGGCCGCGGATTGTCGACAGCCTCGAGTTACTCGCCGGGATTTTGCATCCCGAAAGTCTTCCCTGAGTTCCGGTGTCATTTCCCATCGTAGGTGCGCTGTAGCGCTGGATGAATGCGTTACGGCTCGCAGCCGGGGTCAGGTTGCCGAGATTGTAATCACGCAGGACAGCCACATCGGTAGCCATCGCCTCGCCAGGTGGCGATGATCGCTTCACCCTATAGGGCAGTTTCCCGGAGAAATGGCTTAGGAGTGCGTCCGCCTCAGCAATCGTGCTGCTCACTGGCGCGGGGTCGGAGCCATTAGCGAGGTTCAGCTTCGCGGCAATAAGCTGCCTGGCTAATACCAAGCTGGCGTCTCCGTTTCTTCCGTCGCCCTCGATGATCTTTTTCAGCTCCGCTTTGTCGTAAGACTTTCTTCCCAGCACCATATCATCCGCCGGCCAGAGCCCGGGGTTATCCTTCCAATATCGCCGCGACTGCGGACAGGGGTTTGCCGCTGTCGATTGCACGCTGCGGAAAACTCCGCCACCTGCAGTTCCCGCAAGTGCATAGCCATCGCCATCGATTGCGACACTCCAAACATTGCCACCGGAAGGGATCAGGCCGCTGCTGATATCACTCCAGCTTTCGGCGCTGTTCGTCGAACGGAAAGCGCCTCCCAATGCGGCAGCAAAAATGTTTCCGGCGGAGTTGACCGCGAGTGAGTTCACATCGAGCGCGGTGAAGCCGCTGTTTTGTTCCGTCCAGGTGTCGCCGTTGTCCGTCGAGCGAAACATTCCCCCGCCTACTCCGAACTGCGAATGCGTCCCGGCAAAAATGTCGCCGTTCGCGTTGATCGCGAGCGCACCAATATCGGTCGAGACCAGGCCATTGTTCACGAGCGTCCAATTATCGCCGTTGTCCGTCGAACGGAAGACGCCCGTTCCACACCCCGCCGTACCGGCAAAGGTGTCGCCGTCGGGATTGATCGCGAGGGACCAGATGTTTCCGCAGGTCAATCCCTCGTTCACCGCCATCCAGGTCTCGCCATTATCGGTGGAGCGGTACACCCCGAAAGACGGGTAAGTCCCGGCGAAAATGTCTCCACCCGGGTTGACTGCGAGGGCCCGCACGTCGGTCGTGATGACGCCGTGGTTGACCTCTTCCCAGCTCTCCCCGTTATCCGTCGATCGAAAAACGCCGCCAAAACCGTTCACAACATCCGCTCCTGCAAAAATATCCCCATTCTCCTTGATCGTTAGGCAACTGATGTAGAGGCCGAGCAGTCCCTGGTTCACTTTCCTCCAGGTGGCCCCGCCATCGGTCGAGCGGAACATGCCGACGCCATAGGTGCCGGCGAAAATGTCGTTGCTCGGCATTGACGGCGACGGCACGCACCTCAGTCGCGGCCAAGCCGTGGTTTTGTTCGCTCCAATTCTCGCCGTTGTCGCTCGAGCGGAAAACACCACCACCGAAATAGGTGCCGGCGAAAACGTCGCCACTCGCACCGATGGTGAAGGAAAGGACAAATGTGGCCGTCAGGCCGTCGTCCGCGGCGGTCCAGCTATCGCCGTTATCCGTCGAACGAAAGATTCCGTCGCCATAGATGCCGGCGAAAATGTCGCCGCTCGCCGTAATGACCAGAGCATTGACGTTGTTCGATGTCGTTAAGCCATTGTCCACCGGCGTCCAGCTGTCGCCGTTGTTGGTCGAGCGGAAAACACCGCCGCCGAAGTCGGCTCCAGCGAAAACATCGCCGCTGGCGTTGATGGCTAACGAGATGATGTAAGGCTCGGTCAGGCCGAGGTTGACTTCGACCCAGGTCTCTCCGTTGTCGGTCGAGCGAAAAATTCCGCTACCCCAGGTGGCGGCAAAGATGTCGCCGCTTGTATTGATGGCGAGCGCGTAGACGTAGGTATTGGTCAGGCCGTTGTTCTGCAGCGTCCAGGTCTCTCCGTCATCCGTCGAGCGATAGATGCCGCCGCCTTCGAATGTCCCGGCAAAAATGTCACCGCTCGAGTTGATCGCGAGCGAAATGATGAAGGGGTATTCGAGGCTGTCGTTCACCGCCCCAGTGTCTCCATCGTCGGTCGATCGAAAAACACCGCCGAAGGTCCCGGCGAACAGATCGCCGGCAGTGTTAGTCGCAAGAGCGCGGATATCGGTTGCTGTTAGTCCGTTGTTTATTGGAGTCCACGTTTCGCCGTTATCGGCCGAGCGAAAGGTCCCTCCTCCCAGGGTACCGGCGACGATATAATTCGGGCTTCTGACCAGCGAAAGCACGTTACCGCCCTGGGGTCCGCCGGTCGATACCCAAAAGTTTTCCGTTGCTCGTCGCGCAGCCACTTGCGGCGCCGGTTTGGTTTCCGGGGTTTTAGCAAACGCGTTTGCAAACCCCGCAAAGGCGAGAAACGTCAGCAAGCTGAGCGCCAACCTATAAGCCCGACCCGTTAAGACATGCTGAATTTTCAGAGAACGAACTCCTCTGGTTATGGAAGTCGATCCTCACAGGAATTCGGGTGCAGTCCAAGATCAAAAGTGTCCCGGATTTCTGAGCCTACAGGCTATATTCATCGAAGTGAACTCGAGCGCGGCGAGCAAACACTTTCAATATCCCGCGGCCTGGCCGTCTTTGCGCGATTCGCTTGCGCCGACGTAGACGCGCTGGCCGTTGTGCATCTCGACCTTGATCGCCTGGTAGCCACCGTAGCCGCCGACATCGAGGCGCACATCGTGTCCGCGCTTGCGCAGTTCACGCGCGGCTTCGTAGGGGATTCCGGTCTCGAGGTTGACGTAGCCGCCGTTCCCCATTTTTTCGCCGGTCGGTTCGTTGTCGCCGTCGTGCTGCCAGCGGGAAGCGTCGCCGGCTTCCTGCACGTTTAACCCGAAATCGATCTGGTTGGTCAGCACCTGGACGTGACCCTGCGGTTGCATGCCGCCGCCCATGACGCCAAACGCTTCCCACGGTTTGCCGTCTTTCATGACAAACCCAGGAATGATGGTGTGAAACGGCCGTTTGCCGGGCGCGTAAACATTGGCGTGACCCGGCTCCATCGAGAAAAGTTCGCCGCGATCCTGAAACATAAAGCCGAGCCCCGGCACGACGATGCCGCTGCCCATGCCGCGATAGTTGCTTTGAATGAGTGAGACCATGTTGCCTTCGTCATCGGCAGTACACATGTAAATCGTGTCTCCCTGGCCGAGCGCCGGATTACCCGCCTCGACTGTTTTCGCAGCGTGGTTTGGGTCGATCAACTTGCGCCGCCCGGCCGCGTAACTCTTCGAGAGCAGACCGGCGAGCGGAATCTTGGCGAAGGCGGGATCGGCATAGAATTTCGCGCGATCGGCCCAGACGATCTTCTTCGCTTCGATCATGGTGTGCAATGTGTCGGGCGAATTGCGCCCCATCGTCTTTAAATCGAATCCTTCGAGAATGTTCAGGATTTGCAGCGTGGCGATGCCTTGACCGTTAGGCGGCAATTCAAAAACGTCGTAGCCGCGGTAATTCGTCGAGACCGGATCGACCCACGTGCTGGTATGTTTTTCGAAATCGGCTTTGCGCAGATAACCGCCGTTCGCCTGCATAAAGGCGTCGATCTTGTCCGCGATCTCGCCTTTGTAGAAAGCGTCACGCCCCTGTTCGCCGATCAGGCGCAGCGTGTTCGCCAGCGCCGGATTCTTGAAGATATCGCCTTTCGCCGGGGTGCGCCCTTTGCCGTCGAGCGTGTAGGTTTCGAGAAAAGCGCCCGGCAGCCCTTTATAGATGCGCGGACCGAATCCCCAGTAATAGGCAATCAGCTCGCTAACGGGAAAACCTTCCTCCGCATAATGGATCGCTGGCGCGAGATCGTCGGCGAGTTTCAGTTTCCCGAATTTTTTGTGCAGTTCCGACCACGCGTCGACGCAACCGGGCACGCTGATCGGCAACATGCCGGTCGGCGGGATCGTGCTCGCGCTTCAATTTCGCGAGCTCGGCTTTCATTTGTTCGTAGCTCAGGCCGAGGGGCGAACGGCCGCTGCCGTTGATTCCGTAAAGTTTGTTTTCCTTCGCGCTGTAAACGATGGCAAAGAGGTCGCCACCGACGCCGTTCGAAACCGGTTCGGTCAAACCGAGCGTAGCATTCGCCGCAATCGCAGCGTCAACCGCGCTGCCACCGCGTTTCAGAATGTCGACGCCGACTTGCGTGGCCAAGGGCACGCTCGTGCAAACCATGCCATGCCGCGCCAGCACTTCCGAGCGCGTGGCAAAATTCTTTCCGGTGATCCGATCGATCTGAGCGTCGAGCTGAAGGGTGAGCGTAAAGAGAAGCGCAGCGGTGGCAGGAGCAAGACGAATAAGCATGGACATGGACGAAGGCTAAGGCGTTTGCTCAGCGAAGAAAACCACGCTTTGACCAGGGCGCCGAGCTGGGCGCAGATCACCACGACAGCAAGGTGGTGGGCAGGGCTGGATTCGAACCAGCGAAGGCGTAAGCCAGCGGATTTACAGTCCGCCCCGTTTGGCCACTTCGGTACCTACCCGCGCCGCGAGCGTCTGATATAGGCTCGCTCGCTGGTGGTCGCAACTGTTTTGCCGGTGGCGTAGATTGCGCGCCAAGATGAAGAACTCGCCCGCACTTCCGATCCTGACCGAGCAACAACGCGATCAGCTCTGGCCGGCTTTGCCTTTCACCGATTGGCAGGCCACCGCCGCGACGCTTGCACATGTGGACGCAAATCGTCGGCAAGATTCGTCTCTCGCTCACGCCATGGATCAATCACTCCTGGCACGTCACCCTTTACCTGACGGCGCGTGGTCTGACGACTTCGCCGATCCCGCACGGCTACGATGCGTTCGAAATGCGTTTCGACTTCGTCGAACACGAGCTGTGGATCATGAAAAGCGATGGCGCGCTCCGCGTCCTGAAACTGCGTCCCCAATCGGTCGCGGCTTTTTATCGCGAGGTGATGAACGCGCTCGACGAACTCCAACTGTCCGTGCAAATCAACCATTTGCCTAACGAGATCGAAAATCCCATCCCTTTCGAACAGGATGAGACGCATCGGACCTACGATCGCGCCTGGGCCAACCGCTTCTGGCGCGTTTTGCTCCAGTCCGATCGCGTCCTGAAAAAATTTCGTTCCCGCTTCTGCGGCAAATGCAGTCCGGTGCATTTCTTTTGGGGCAGCTTCGATCTCGCCGTGACCCGCTTCTCCGGTCGTTCCGCGCCGCCGCATCCCGGCGGGATTCCTCACCTGCCCGACACGATCACGCGCGAAGCCTACGCGCAGGAAGTGAGCAGTGTCGGTTTCTGGCCGGGAAGCGCGGCCAGCCCCACCCCGCTCTATTATTCCTACGCCTATCCCGAGCCGCCTGGATTTTCCGAAGCCAAAGTGCGACCGGCCGAGGCTTCATATTACGCGCCGCTGCGCGAATTTGTTTTGCCTTATGATGCGGTCCGCACCGCCGCGTCGCCCGACGAAATGCTCCTCGAGTTCGCGCAAAGCGTTTACGATGCGGCGTCGACGCTCGGGAAATGGGATCGCGCCGCGCTCGAGGAAGCGAAGCTCGAACCGCCAGTCGAGCTACCGTAGCGGCTCAGTTGTAGCCCGGCGGGCGTGAGCACGGCCAGCCAGCGTTTGGCCTGGACGAGCTCTGTATTCGTTAGGGCGTGACCCGCGTCGAAGAAGCGCGCCGTGACCTCCGCGCCAGCTGCGGTCAGCATCTGCACCAGCTGTTCGGTGTTCGCGCGGGGAATAATCATGTCCTGTGTTCCACCCGCAATCCAGACCCGGACTCCAGCAAGATTGGGCAATTCCTCCGGCATGAACGGGACCATGGCGCGCAACAAGATTGCCGAAGGCAGAACGCCGGGACGGCGCAGCAGGATGCTGGCGGCGACGTTCGCGCCGTTCGAATACCCGACCGCGACCAGCTTCCGGGCGTCGAAATGGTAATGCTCCGCCGCCGCGACCACAAAATCTGCCAGCTCATCGGTGCGTCGCTTCAGATCCTCCAGATCGAACACGCCTTCGGCCAACCGACGGAAAAAACGGGGGTAACCGTTTTCCAGAACCTTGCCCCGTGGACTCAACAACGCCGCCGCCGGATCCAACTCGCGTCCCAGCGGAATGAGATCATTTTCGTCTCCTCCGGTACCGTGCAGTAGGAGAAGCGTCCGGTCCGACGATCCGGGAATGAATTGGTGAATGAAATCGAGGTCGGTAGGCATTGATTTGATTGCTGACTAATTTTCGGAGCCGAAAAACTCCGCGATCGCCCCCACCACTTCGCGCTGCATCTCGCGCGTCAGCTCAGGATAAATTGGCAGGGCCAACGTCTCCCGAGCGGCTCGTTCGGTCTCGGGCAGATCACCCGCGCGATAGCCGAGTTCCTGAAAACATTTCTGTTCGTGCAATCCGAGAGGGTAATAAATGGCGGAACCGATTCCCCGCTCGGTCAGATGTTTTTGCAGGGCGTCACGTCGCGGGGTGCGGATGACATACTGATGATAGATGTGATGATTCGTCAGGCCGCGTTCCCGGTAGGGCTCCGCCGGCAAAGTCAGCCGATTCGTTAGGCCGGAGGCCGTGAATTCCTCCCGATAGACGTCCGCCACGGCGCGCCGCGCCGCCGACCAGCGATTGAGATAGGGCAACTTGATCTTCAAGATCGCGGCCTGGATCGCATCGAGTCGAAAATTGCCGCCGATCACATGATGGAAATAGCGCGGCTCCATCCCGTGCTGACGAAAAATGCGAAAGCGCTCCGCCAGCTCGTCATCGTTGCAAACGATCATTCCGGCGTCGCCGGCCGCGCCGAGATTTTTTGAGGGATAGAAGCTGAAGCAACCGGCCATGCTCATCGTGCCGGCCTGGCGCACGCCATTGATTCCCGGATACTCCGCGCCGATCGCCTGCGCCGCATCTTCGATCACCGTCAGTTGATGGCGATCTGCGATCTCGTTGATCGCATCCATCTCGGAGCACAAACCAAAGAGATGCACCGGGACGATTGCCCTAACGATTCGACCGGCGGAATCGAGCAACTGGTTCGCCTCATTTTTCCGGCATCGACCTTCCAGGAATTCCGCGATCGCGGCCGGCGAGATGTTGAAAGTCGCCGGGTCGATATCGACAAAGATGGGCGTCGCGCCGACGCGCGCGATGCAGCCCGCGGTCGCAAAAAACGTGTAGGCGGTCGTGACAACGGCATCACCGGGCCCGATCCCGAGGGCCATCAGGATCGCGAGGAGCGCGTCCGTGCCCGAGGAAACGCCGATCGCATGCCGGGCGCCGCAGTAATCGGCCAGAGCGCGTTCAAACTCCGCTCGACCTTCGGGCCGAGGATGAAACTTTGCGTCTGCAGAATCTCGTCGAATTCCTGCCGGATCGGCTCCGCCAGCAACCGGTATTGTTCGCTCAGGTCGAGCAACGGCACGCGCATTCGCTACCGAAGCATGGCTCGCCCGCTCTGGCGAGTTCCCCACGCGTCTGCTGGAGGGAAGCGCGCCGTCGCTTCCTCGCCTCACCATCCTCGCTCCCCAGCACCGACGGCGCGGAGCCCTCCAGTTCGCAACGCGAAGCGATCGTCGACGCGCGAAGCGTTTGGCAGCCGCCTATGCTGCATCGGCCGAACTGGTCGCGTTCCCGTCGTTGACCGCAGGAAGCCAATCAGTTAACGTCGGCGCGTGGGTCTCATTCGAAGTCTGTTCTGGGTTGTGCTGTTTGTGTTTTTCACTTTCAGCTTCGTCGTTCTGTTTGAGTATGGGACGACCGACTTCGTTTCGGGGTTTCAGAAGGAGTTCGCCCGGGTGACGAAGTTCGTCCAGGAAGCCGCGCAGCCCGCGAAGAAGAAAAAGAGCGACGCTCCGTAGGGAGCTGGCCGGCTATTCCACAAACTCCAGTTCGCCCGCCGCCGGGACAAATCCGCGCTCACTGCCGCTGCGCAAAAATTCCCGGATTGCCGCCCGACCGATCTCGCCGTAGTCGCGCGTAAAGTCGTTCACATACATGCCGATGAACTGGCCGGCGAGCGCCGCGTCCATGTCGCGCGCATAAGGGAGCGAATGGCGCACCGCCGCCTCGCGATGAGCCAGCCCGTAGTTGATGCTCTCGCGGATGATCTGCGAGAGATCGCGGCGCACCTCCGGCGGGAGATCCTTGCGCACAACATTGCCGCCCAACGGCAGCGGCAGGCTCGTCTTCTCTTTCCACCATGCGCCGAGATCGAGCAGCCTGTTGAAACCGGCGGCGGCATAGGTCAGCTGGCCTTCGTGAATGATGAGACCGGCGGCCGCGCGCCCGGATTTGACCGTGTCGAAAATCTGATCGAACGGCACAACCACGTGTTCGAATTCACCGAGAAAAAGCTGAAGCGCGAGATAGGCGCTCGTCATTTTTCCCGGGACCGCGACCAGCCGGCCGCGCAGCCAGTCGTATAACTCGTTAGGCGAACCGCCTTCTGGCGCACTCGGGTCTGTCGCCACGAGCAGCGGGCCGTAGCCGTCGCCCATGCTCGCGCCGCACGGGAGGAGCGCGTAACGATCGCTCACATAGGCGTAGGCGTGAATGGAGATGGCAGAAATGTCGAGTTCGCCGCGCAGCGCGCGTTCGTTCAGGGTCTGGATGTCCTCGAGCCGGTGCTCGAATTGGTAGCCGCGCAGGTCGATCTTGTGCTCGGCCATGGCGTAAAACATGAAGGCATCATCGGGATCGGGAGAGTGCCCCAGAGTGAAAACGCGCGCGCTGCCGGCTGACATTGGGCTGACGCTAAACGGTGCGCTCGTCTGGTGCAATCCGTGGAGCCTGCCGCGAGGCGGCAAGATGCGATCTTCGCCTTCCGGTTGCGTTGCACGGGCCCTTCCGATAGCCTGAGCCGCGATGGCAAAATCCGGTCTCGGCAAAGGTCTCGGCGCATTAATCAGCGCCGCGCCTTCCCGGCCTTCGCCCGATCCAGAATCCGGCGAGAAAGTGCAGCAGATCAGCCTCGCCAACATCGTGCCGAGCCCGCTCCAACCGCGCCGGGAATTTCAGCGCGAGGCCCTGGAAGAGCTGGTCGATTCCATCCGGCAACGCGGCATCATCCAGCCGCTGATCGTCAGGCCGGTCAACAGTCGCTTTGAGCTCATCGCCGGCGAACGCCGCTGGCGCGCGGCCAAGGAAGTCGGTCTGACCGAGGCGCCCGCCATCGTTAGGCAAGCAACCGACCTGGAAGTTCTCGAACTCTCGCTGATCGAGAATCTTCAGCGCGCCGACCTCAACCCGATTGAAGAAGCGCAGGCTTACGCCCGGCTCGCCGGCGAATTCGGGATGCGGCAGGAAGACATTGCACAAAAAGTCGGCAAGAGCCGCGCCTCGGTCGCCAACGCGATGCGATTGCTCGATCTCGACCCGCAGGTCCAGACCTGGGTGGTGCAGGATCTCCTCTCCGTCGGTCACGCCAAAGTGCTGCTCGGTCTGAAGGTGCACGAGGAACAGCGCCTCCTGGCGGAAAAGATTTTGCGGCAAAGCTCAACCGTCCGCACGACCGAGCGGATGGTCGCGCGTCAGCTCGGCAAACTTGGCGGGACGCGCCGCCGCAAACACGCCGAGATCGTCAGCTCAACGGCGTTGAAGGATCTCGAGAATCGCCTGCAACAACACCTCGCGACCCATGTCACGATTCATCATGGCGAGAAACGCGGCCGGATTGAGATCGAATTCTATGGGAGCGACGATCTCCAACGCGTCATCGGAGCTCTTGGTCTCCCGCCCGATGCCTAAAGAACAGCCGTGGCTCCAGCGGGGATCGCTTTTCCTGCGCATTATCGGGCTTGTCATCCTCAGCCTGACCGGCTGCAAACCGGCCAGCTCGAAGGGGAAACCGTGGCAGGAATTTTCCGGAGAAAGAGCGCTCGCGCATGTGCAGGCGCTGGTCGATCTCGGCCCGCGCCCGCCGGAATCGGACGCGATCAAAAAGGCGCGCGCTTACATTCACCAGCAACTGGAGGCAACCGGCTGGCAGGTCATCGACCAGCCATTCGCCGCCCAGACTCCGCGCGGAACGGTTCAGTTCGTCAACCTGATCGCGCGCCGGCCTGACCAGCCGCAAAGCGAGAAGCTCTATTTCGTGGGCTCCCATTACGACACGAAAACCTTCGATTCAATTCGCTTCGTCGGCGCGAATGACGGCGGCTCGAGCAGCGGCGCGCTCATTGAGTTGGGACGGGTCCTCAGTCAACATCCGGACCTGGCGGCGCGGATCGAGCTGATCTTTTTCGACGGCGAGGAAGCCTACGAAAGCTTCACGGACAGCGATGGACTTTACGGCAGCCGTTTTTTTGCGAAGAAGGCGCGCCAGGCAAGCCGCGCGCAATACTATGACGGCGGAATCGTCTGGGACATGATGGGCGATCGTGACCTGACGATCACGCTGCCGCTCGATTCGCCGGCCAAGCTGGCGAGCGGAATCTTCGCCGCCGCCGATGCCCTGCAAGTGCGCAACCATTTCACCTACTACAGCAACGAGATCCTCGACGACCACTCGCCTTTTAATGCGGTCGGCATTCCCACGATCGATTTGATCGATTTTGATTTCCCGCCCTGGCACACGGCCGCTGACACGATGGACAAGTTGAGCGCGCAAAGCCTGCAAATCGTCGGCGCCGTGACGCTCTATTATCTCGCTGAGATCGCCTTCAAATGAACCACCACCTTCTCGTCGCAACGGGCGCGATCGCGCCGTTGGGTCGGAGAGTTCGTTAGGCGAGACTCTTTCGAGCCGGGAGGAGCGCGTCGCGACAACAGCATCGCTCCGCCCAAGCTCGACAGAGTCTACTAGGACGCGAAGGAGCGGAAACAGCGGCAAAGGAGGAAACGAGTAACGCAATTGCCATTGCGGGCCGGCGGAATCAAATTCACCTTGGGCTCGTCGCCGCTTGAACGAATGCGGCCTTTGATCATGGCACGTTCCAAAAGCAAAAACGTCGGTTTGATCGGACTCGGAATTATCGGGTCCCGAGTCGCGGCTGCCCTTCGCAAGCGCGGACTTCAGGTCTTCGTCTGGAACCGGACCCCGCGTCTGGAGCAATATTTTGTCGGCTCGCCGGTCGAAGTTGCCGAACTCTGTGACGTCGTGCAGATCTTCGTCGCCGACGACGCGGCTCTCCTCGAGACGGTGCGGCAGCTCACTCCCGGCCTCACGGCGCAGCACGTCGTGACCGCACACTGCACCGTCGCGCCGGAGAGCATGCGGGCGGCCGCCGAAATCGTGGAACGGCGCGGCGCGCGCTTTCTCGAAGCGCCATTTACCGGAAGCAAAGTCGCGGCGGAAAATGGTCAGCTCGTTTACTACATCGGCGGAGATGAAGCGGCTTTGAAAAAGGCGCGCCCGGTGCTGGAAGCGAGCAGCAAGGAGATCATCGTGATCGGTGAAATCGGCGACGCCAGTGTGATGAAAGTCGCGACCAACATCGTGACCGCCGCGACCGCCCAAGTCGCGGCCGAGGCGCTCGCACTCCTCGGCAAAGCCGGCATTGCCCCCGAGCTTTTCACTCGCGCGATGAAGAGCAATGCAAGCAATTCCACCACTCTCGAGATGAAAGTGCCGTTGATGCTGGCGGGCGATTTCGAACCGCACTTTTCGGTCAAGCACATGCTCAAGGACGTGCGGATCGCGGCCAAGCTGGCCCGTGAATTTTCGCTCGATCTGCCAGTGACGGAAGTGTCGAGCGACATGTTGCTCGCGGAACTGAAGCAAGGACGGGGCGACGCCGATTATTCTTCGGTTGCGCAAAAATATTTTTCCGGTCCGCAGAAGATCGTTAGGCCGGAGCCGAGAAAAATTGAGGAACCGCCGAAGCCAGCGGAGCCAGTGTTTAGGATGGGAGAAGCTCGGCCGCTAGCGACCGAGGCCATCGCAGAAACCAAGCCGCCCGAGCCCGCCGTAAGCGAGCTTCCACCGGTTACGGTCGAACCTGTCGCCGAAATCGGGCCGCCGGAGCCAGAGCCCGCGAGGTACGAGGCTCCACCGATGGCGACCGAACCTGTTCCCGAAACCAAGCCGCCCGAGCCAGAGCCTGCGATCTACGCGGCTCCGCCAATACCAGCTCAATCTGTCGCCGAGATCGGGCCGCCGGAGCCAGAGCCCGCGATGTACGAGGTTCCACCGATGGCAGCCGAACCTGTTCCCGAAACCAAGCCGCCCGAACCAGAGCCTACGATCTACGCCGCTCCGCCAATACCAGCTCAATCTGTCGACGAGATCGGGCCGCCGGAGCCAGAGCCCGCGAGATACGAGGTTCCACCGATGGCAGCCGAACCTGTTCTCCGAAACCAAGCCGCCCGAACCAGAGCCTACGATCTACGCCGCTCCGCCAATACCAGCTCAATCTGTCGACGAGATCGGGCCGTCGGAGCCAGAGCCCGCGATCGATACGCGGCTTCGCCGGCACCAACTCAACCTGTCGCCGAAAGTCGACCGCCCGAGCCAGAGTCCGAGAGGTACGAGCGCTCCACCCATACCGGTCCAACCTGTCGCCGAAATCAAGCCGCCCGCACCGGAACCCGCAATCCACCAGGCTCCGCCGATAGCGGCAAAGTTCGTTATTGAAACGAAACCAACTGAGTCGCGACCTCAACAGCAGGAACCTGCGCCGATTTCAGCCAAGTCCCCTGCTGAAACCACGTCGGACCAGACCGCTCCCATAGCGACGGAACCTTTACCGGTCCCAGCCGAATCAATCGTCAAGGCGAAACCTGCCAGACCGAACTGGATTGACGACGAGGAGGACGAGGATGAGGAAATCCCGCCAGGCGTTAATCTTTCCGGCGGAATCCGCGGCTGGTTCAGCCGGCGTCTCTCGCGGCGCAGGTTCTGATGCCACTGTTTGATCTTTCCAAACGGCTGAAATTGCGCATGACCGGCGGCGACCGGGTGCGGTTCCTCAACGGACAGGTGACAAATGACGTCCGCAAAGCAAACGCCAACCTTTCGATGCCGGCCTGCGTGCTGAACGCGAAGGGGAAAATCGACGCCCTCATTTTTATTAACGCCGGCGAGGAAGAGTTGTTCATCGACGCCGATGACGATCAGCGCCAGACGCTCGCGCAACGGCTCGAGCGTTACGTGATCGCAGACGATGTCACGATCGAGGACGTAACTGAGAAATTCGCGCTCTTTCACGTGACTGGCGAAACAGCGCCGACTCTGCCTAACGAAACGAATTGGCGCCGCGCCAAACGCTTCGGCACCATCGGCTGGGATCTCGTTGTCGCCGCGGCGGAACACGATCGCGTTCTGCCAGTTGCTCTCAGCGAAGGATTCGATTTGTGATGCGGAATGCGCCGAGCGGTGGCGGATTGAGCAGGGGGTTCCGCGCTGGGGCTACGAGTTGACCGACCAGATCATACCGGTGGAAGCGAATCTCGCGGATGAGGCAATCGATTATGGAAAAGGATGTTACATCGGCCAGGAAGTCATTTCGCGGATGAAGATGTCGGGCCAGACGAACAAGCGCCTTTGCGGGTTGGTCTCGCTCGACGGTTCCCCGCTCGCGCCTGGCACACGTTTGCTCTCGCCGGACGACGCAAAGGACGCCGGCTGGATCACGAGCGCGACGCGGAGCGATCGGTTAGGCAAAGAGATCGCGCTCGGGTATGTGAAGCGCGGGTTCAATCAGCGCGGCACAAAATTGTTGGCGGAGCAACAGCACGGTCGAGGTGGTCGAGCTGCCCTTCCTCTAGCCGTCTCCCGCTGGAAGGCACGGGAAAAGCGAAATTGAGCGCTGAGGCGCATACAGCAGGACCGGCGCTTCGCACGAGCGAAGCACGCTGAGAAGGAGATTGACCCTCTCGAAGCCGCTCCCTAGTTTGGCGCCTCTCTTTCATGGCCAAGGTCTCCCTCAAAAACGTCTCCAAGATTTATCCCGGCGAAAAAGGTGGAGAAGTCACCGCGATCAAAGACGTCAGCCTCGAGATCGCGGATCGCGAGTTCGTCGTGCTCGTCGGGCCCTCAGGTTGCGGAAAGTCGACGACGCTCCGGATGATCGCCGGCCTCGAGGAGATTTCGAAGGGCGACATTTACATCGGCGAAAAGCGCGTCAACGACGTCGCGCCGAAAGACCGCGACATCGCGATGGTTTTTCAAAATTACGCGCTCTATCCGCACATGAGCGTCTACGACAATCTCGCTTTTGGCCTCAAGCTGCGGAAATTTTCCAAGCCGGAAATCAAGAAGCGGGTGGTCGACGCCGCGAGCATTCTCGGCATCGAATCGTTGCTCGATCGCAAACCGAAAGCGCTCTCCGGCGGCCAGCGGCAACGGGTCGCAGTCGGCCGGGCGATCGTGCGTCAGCCGAAGGTTTTTCTCTTCGACGAACCGCTCTCCAATCTCGACGCCAAGATGCGGGTGCAAATGCGAACGGAAATCATCAAGCTCCATCAGCGACTGCAGGCGACGATGATTTACGTCACCCACGACCAGATCGAGGCGATGACGATGGGCGACCGGATCGTGGTCATGAACGACGGCGTGCGTTCAGCAAAACGACGCGCCGCTCGTCCTTTACAACGAGCCGGTCAATCTTGTTCGTGGCCGGTTTTCTCGGCAGTCCGCCGATGAATTTCATCTCCGGCACGCTGAAAGAAGATGGCGACAAGATCCGATTTCGCGAAGACGAAGGCGGAACAATCGAGGTGGCCTTCGCGGCGGCGGACCGACCGGCGGCGCGGGAGTTTGTCGGGCAAAACATCATCCTTGGGATTCGCCCGGAAGATCTTGGACGTTGCCACCTTGAGCCGGAAAGAAGGCAAGGCGGCGGGCACGGTTTTCCGGCAATCGTAGACATTGTCGAGCCGATGGGCGCAGAGACCAATCTCTACCTGCAAACCGGCGCGCACACGCTGGTCTGTCGCAGCCAGAGCGCATTCGATCACCGCGAGGCCGGGCGCCGGCTTGCAGTTCGAAATGAATCTGGCCAAAGCGCATCTCTTCGATCCTGTTTCGACCGTCCGCCTGCGCTAAAACTCGCCCGACCGGAAGATTCTTCGGCGGTCGATCAGTCCCCAGCGCAGAGATTTGCAGAGATTTGCTTGCGAATAGACGCGCGCTACGCGTATAAAGGTGCCCCGATTCAAAAGTCACCAACCGGAGACCACCGTGAACCAACGATTACTTGCCGAAATTGGCCGCACCCAGCGCCTGGAAATTCTCAACACGCTCAAACGAACCCGCGGCCTGTCCGTCAATCAGCTCGTCGCGAGAATGAAGATGAGCTACATGGGAATCAAACAGCATTGCCTCACGCTTGAGCGCGATGGTTACCTCGATACCTGGCGACGCCCGCAGAAGATGGGGCGCCCGGAGATGGTTTACCGGCTGACGCGCCGCACCCACGCGCTTTTCCAGGCAGATAGCAACGCCTTCACTCTCGATTTGCTGCAATCGATCGAGGAAATCCATGGGCCGAACGCCCCGGAAAAGCTGCTCTACAATCTTTTCGAGCGGAAAACCAACGCGCTGAAGGCAGAAGGTGAAGGGCAACACGGTCGAAGAACGCGCGAAATCGCTTGCCAACATCCGCGACGAAGAGGGCCACATGTCGCAATTCGTCAACGATGCGAGCGAAGGCGGCCCGCAAATTCTCGAATGCCACTCGCCGATCATGAATTTGATCGAGAAATACGAGATCATCGGCCGGCTCGAACAGGAGATGTTCGAGAAAGCCCTCCAGACTCCGGTGCGGCGGGAAGAAACCCGGACCTCCGGACTCTACGAGGCCGCGTTTTACTTCGCGATCTGATCCCCGGCCGTTGTCTCGACCGCGGTCCAGCGACAGATCGTGAGTCGACGGCGGGCAATTTGCTCTTTCGCGCCCCGTGGATTTCGATTGATTGAGCGATGCCTAGTCAATTCCCCGCCGCCGTCATCGAGAATCTGCAACCGCTGATCGATGGCGGCCGTTACCCGATCAAGCGCGTCGTCGGGGAGGACGTGGTGGTGGAGGCCGATATTTTCAAGGACGGTCACGACATCGTGGCGGCGGCTCTGAAATGGCGGGTGATCGGCGAATCGCAACTGGCACGAAACCGCGATGAAACACGTCGATAACGATCGCTGGCGAGGGGTATTTTCCGTCTACGAAAACGCGACCTACGAGTACACGGTCGAAGCCTGGACGGATGTCTTCGGCGGGTGGCAGCACGAGTTTGCCGCCAAATTCGAAGCCGGCATCGCCAACCTGATGAGCGAAACACTGGAGGGCGCGGCCCTCCTCGCCGCCGCCGCCAAGCGCACCCGGGGTCCCGATGCGAAACGCCTGCGGGAATTCGCCGAACAGATGCGCACCGGCGAGAACGCCGAGATCAACCGCCTTGCGCATGCGGGCGAGCTCGAGGTCCTGATGGCGACCTACGCCGCGCGCTCCGGCGCGACCCAATACATGCCGCCGCCGCGCGTCACGGTCGATCGGGTCGCCGCGCGCACCGCCGCCTGGTATGAATTTTTCCCCCGTTCCGCCGAGGGCCGCGCCGATCGCGGCTCGACCTTTCGCGATTGTCTCGGCCGGGTCGACGACGCGAAGGCGATGGGCTTCGACGTCATTTATTTCCCGCCGATCCATCCCATCGGCCTAACGAATCGCAAGGGCCGCAACAACTCCGTCACCTGCCGAGCCGGGCGAGCCGGGCGTGCCCTACGCGATCGGCAATCGCAATCTCGATCTGCCGAATGGCGGCGGCCACAAGGACGTCGAGCCGTCGTTAGGCACGCTCGAGGATTTCGCCTGGCTGGAACAAACAAATCCGGCGCCGCGGGATGGAGATCGCGCTCGATTTCGCGATCAACTGCTCGCCCGATCATCCCTACGTCGCGGAGCATCCGGAGTGGTTTTACAAGCGGCCCGACGGCACGATCAAATACGCCGAGAATCCGCCGAAGAAATACGAGGACATCTATCCGCTCAACTTCCGCTGCCCGAACTGGCAGGAGCTCTGGGAGGAGATGAAAAGCATCATCCTCTTCTGGGCGGAACGCGGCGTGCGCATTTTCCGGGTCGATAATCCGCACACCAAGCCGGTCGCGTTCTGGGAATATCTCATCGCGGGGGTGCGCGAGAAATTTCCCGACACGATCTTTCTCTCGGAAGCCTTCACCCGGCCGAAAATGATGAAGGCGCTGGCCAAGGCCGGCTTCACCCAGAGCTACACCTATTTCACCTGGCGCACGACGAAGCAGGAGCTGACCGAGTATTTCACCGAGCTGACCCAGACCGAGATGCGCGAATATTTCCGCGGCAATCTTTTCACCAACACGCCGGATATTCTGCCCTTCCACCTCCAGACCGGCGGGCGTCCGATGTTCCAGATTCGCGCCGTGCTCGCGGCCACGCTCTCCAGCGTCTACGGCATCTACAGCGGCTTCGAGCTTTGCGAAAACGCCGCGCTGCCCGGCCGCGAAGAGTATCTCGATTCGGAGAAATATCAGCTCAAGGAACGCGACTGGGACGCGCCCGGCAACATCAAGGATTTGATCACGAAGCTGAACCGGATCCGGCGCGAGAATCGCGCGCTGCACTTCTACGACAACCTCCGTTTCCATCCCGGCCGACAACGACGCGCTTCTTTTCTACAGCAAGATGACGCCGGCGCGCGACAGCATCATTCTCGTGGTCGTGAATCTTGATCCGCTCTACACCCAGAGTGGCTGCGTCGATGTGCCGATCGAGGAGTTCGGCGAGATCGACGGCGACACCTACGAAGTGCACGACCTCCTGACCGACGACCGCTACATCTGGCACGGCAAGCGCAACTACGTCGCGCTCCATCCCGGCCTGCAACCCGCGCATATCTTTCGGGTGCGGCGATTGTAGCCGCGGGTCGGTAGACGCCGTCAGAGTCTGTCGATTGCGAGCTCGGCCTGGGAAAGCCGCACGAACGGGCAACAACTCCCGCTGCTGATCGCGACAAGCAATGAACGATGCGAGCAGGGCGCGTTGTCTTTGCTCCGGTGAAGTTGCATCGTCAGTCCCCGCGTCTATGCTAAGTCCCAATTGAGCATGAAGCGTTTCCTTTCACTGCTCGTTGTCTTCGCGAGCACCGGCTCCGCCCTCGCGCAAGCTCCGACGCCCGAACAACCGATCCTCCCGCGCACAACCAACATTCTCGAGGCCATGATCGCGGCCGGCCCGGTGATGTTGCTGCTTTTCCTCCTCTCGATCTTCTCGGTGATGCTGATCATCGTCTTCTTTCTCACCATCCGGCGTGGCGCGGTCGTGAGCAGCGGTTACATGGCCACGGCCGATGCCCTCCTGCGCAAACGCGACTATCTCGGCTTGCTCGCCGTCTCCAATCGTCACGGCGAAGGGATCGCCCGCGTCGTGCAAAAGACGCTCGATTTCATGACGAAAAATCCGAACGCCGATTTTGCCCAGGCGCGCGAGATTGCGGAAACGGAAGGCACGCGGATCGCGACCAATTTGCACAACCGCGTCACCTACCTGGCGGATATCGCGACGATCGGCCCGTTAGTCGGCTTGTTCGGCACAGTCATCGGCATTATCCGGTCCTTCGGCGCACTCGGCTCCGAGCTGGGTCCATCGCGTTACGTTCTGCTTTCGAAAGGCATCAGCGAAGCGCTCATCAACACCTGCGGCGGTCTTGGCATCGGCATTACCGCGATGATCTTCTACGCGTTTTTTCGAGGGCGCGCGCAACGGCTTGTCTCCGATCTTGAAGGCGCCAGCACCCACATTTTGGCGCTCCTCTCGGTCCAGCCCAGCCGGCGCCGGGAACGCGCGCCGGTCTTGCTCGAAGATGAATTTTGAGCGCCGTTAGGCGTCGACACCTTTGCGTCTCTCCCGGACGCCAACTCGCCAGATGAACTTTCGCAGCCGCACCGCTCCGCAACATCCCGGCATCCAACTCGCGCCGTTGGTCGACGTGCTGCTGTTGCTCCTCATTTTTTTCCTCCTCACCTGGAACGCGGCGCGCAACGAAAACGAGCTCGATGTAAAGGTCCCGAAAGCGAGCGCCGCCCAGGAAAAATCCGCGCCGATCGGCGACGTGATCGTGAATGTGAAAGCCGACGGCAACGTCGTCGTGAATCGCCGCAGCCTGTCCGAGCTCTGACCTGACGACGCTGTTGAAGGGTCTGGTCGCACTCAATCCCGACCAGGCGGTCGTGATCCGCGGCGACGAAGCGGGCGCCTACAAGAACATCGTGAACGTGCTCAACGTTTGCAGTCTGGCCGGAGTCACGAACGTCGCCTTCGCGACCGCGAAATGAAGCGACGGCCGGGCATCGCCGCGCTGATCGTCGCGGCGGCAGTTTTGCTCTTGTCCCGCGAGGCGCCCGCGCAAACGCCGATACCGATTCGGCGCGCTCTGCCCGTGCAGGAACCGCCGGTCGCCCGCGCCCTTCCCGTCGAAACCCCGCCGCCGTCAGCCGCGCCCACCATCATGCGGGCGCTGCCTGTGCCCGACGTGACCGACGCCATTCCGGCGCCCACTGCGCCTCCATCGTCCGCCAGCGGTCCACCGGTCGAAAGCGCCGAGTCGCCGGAGCAAAATCAGCTCAACTACGCCAACGGCCTTTTTGGCCGCAAGCTCTATGATCTGGCGGTGCCGGAATACGAAAAATTTCTCGGGCTTTATCCAACTTCGTCCGATCGCGCGACCGCGCTTTTCTACATGGGCCAGGCGTATCGCGCACTCAACCGCACGGCCGCGGCACGCACCAGCTTTCAAACTGTCCTGCGAGATTTCCCCGACGGCGAGCTGGCCGGGCCGGCCTCATACGGCCTCGCGGAAATTTCCTTCAACGAGAAGGACTACGCTTCGGCCCTCCCGCTTTTTCATCGCGCGGCCGCGAAAGTGAAAGCGCCGGCCCTGGCACTTTCCGCGCGCTATTTCGAAGCGCGTTGTCTGGAGAATCTCGATCGCAAAGATGAAGCGCGCGCGGTCTATCAGCAGGTCATCGAGGTTAAGAATCCGAATCCTTTCCGCGACGATTCGCGACTCGCGGCCGGTTCGATTTTTCTCGCGGCCGGGCGCAAGAGCGATGCCCTGAAACAATTCGAAGCGCTCGCCGGCGAGACGAGCAAGCCGGCGCTCAAGGCCGAGGCGACGGTGCGCGCCGGCCTCGTGGCGCTCGATCTCGCGCAAAATGAAAAAGGCAAACCGGACCAGGCAATGACCGCGAAAGCGACCGCGCTGCTGCAAAAAGGACGCACCCTGCCGGAAGCTGGACGCTGGAGCGGGATCGCGGCGGTCGGTTTGCTGCGTCTCGAATATCAGGCCGGCCAGTACGCGCAGGCGTTGGCTGATTATCAACGGAGCAAGGATCAGGTTCCCGAGGAAGTGCGACCCGAAATGATGTTGCTGGCCGGGAACAGCCAGCGCCAGCTCGGTCACTTGAAGGAAGCGCAGACGATTTATCAGCAGATCATCCAAAAATATCCCGGCGCGCGATGAGGCAAAGGACGCGCGCTATCAGCGCTTGATCGGCCTCTACAACGCCAACGATCCGACCCTGCGCGCGGAGATCGACGAATTCCTCAAGGACAATCCCGAGGGCGAGCGCAGTGATCAGGCGAAACTGCTCAAAGCCGAAGCGCTCTACAAAGAGAAGGATTTCGCGGCCGCCGCGACGCTCTATGCCGATCTGCGCGATTCGAAGTTGTCCGCCAAGTTGCGCGCCGAATCGGCTTTCAAACTCGGCTGGTGTTATGTCCAGACCAAGGAACCGGACAAGGCGATCGATGCCTTCGCTTATTTTCTCCAGGCATTTCCCGGCAATCCACAGATTCCATCCGCCCTGGCCCAGCGAGCGCTCGCCTACCAGGAAACCAAACAATACCAGCGCGCCCGGAGCGATCTCGAGCAATTGCTCACGAGCTTTCCCAAGGCGCGCGAACGGGAAGCGGCGCTGCAGCAAAAAGCTCTCATCCTCGGGCAACTGGACGACGCGAAGGGGATGACCGCGACTTTTCAGCAGCTTCTGAAGGAATTTCCGAAGAGCGCGGCGGCGGCGCAGGCGCATTACTACATCGGAAAGTCGGCTTTCGAAGCGAAGGACTACGAGACCGCGATTGCGGAGATGAACAAGGCGCGGCAGCTGAACAAGGATCAATACGGCACGCCGGCGGCGTTGCGCATCATGTCGTCGTATTTCTATCTCAAGCAGCGCGATGCCCTCGCCAAAGAGGTCAACAAGTTCTACGAAACTTCGCCTGACGGGCAGGTCCCGGCGGAGATTCTCGAATGGGTCGGGATCGAATTTTACAACGCCAAAGACTACGCACCCGCGGCCAAATACCTCGCCGCCCTGAGCAAAACCGGCAACGTCAGCAGCGTGAAGCCGGACTTCTGGTTTTACCTCGGCGATGCGCAGATGAAACTGAATCAGCCGGCCGCGGCGGAAGTGTCGCTGCAAAAGTTTCTCGAAACGACGAGCGATCCGGCGGCGAAAGCGAAAGTGCTGCTCGCGCTAGGCGAGGCGAAGATCGGCGCCCATAAACCGGATGACGCCCAAAAAATCGCGGATGAAATCATGACCCTGCAACCGGAGGGCCGGGTCAACGCCCAGGCGCGCTTGCTCGCCGGGGAGGTCGAGATGGAGCGTCAGCAATTTGAAGAAGCCGGGCAAAGCCTTCATGAGCGTCGCGCTGCTTTACGACGACCCGGAGATCACCCCGCAGGCGCTCGCCAAAGCGGCCAAAGCCTACCAAAAGGCCGGCAAACCGGATGAAGCAGAGCGGGCCAGCGCGCAACTGCACCAGAAATATCCCGACTACGCCGGCGGCTGATCAGCCTAACGAGGGAGTTGGTCGGAAGACGGCTTCGGCGCTCACAGAGCGCCGCTACAATTGCGGAAGATAGCGCAATGTTTCAATCGGGAACGGAGCGAGGAAATTTTTCGGATCATCGATCTGCAAGACCGGCCGCGCCAGACAGGCGGCGAGGAAACTCAAATCCGGCGTCGCGGCCAGACCCGCTTGCGCGGTCAGTTGCAACTGCGCCAGTTGCCTGACGACGCGCTCGATATTTTCCCGGCAATTTTTCGACGAGGTAAAATGCACCGTGCAAACTCCCGGCGCGGTCGCTTCGATCTCCGGCGCGAGTGTCGCCGCGTGATGCAGTAAAATTTCACCGGCGATTTTTTCCTGGGCGAAGACGCGCGGCTTGATGATCAAACTCAAACAACGCGCCAGACCCTGGCTCGGCGTCATGCCCACGCTCACGCCGGCCTCGGCCGCGCTTTTCGTCAACTGCAGGATGGTCGCTTTTGCTTCTTCATTATCGAGCAGCGCAACCGGCTGCTGGTGCCGCTCCGGTTCATGGCGCAACGCCGCCTGCAATTCAAAATCGGGGAGATAAAGAGCGGCAAACATCATCCAGCTTGCGCGAGTGTTTGCTCGCTCCTCCATTTGTTAGGCTGGGCGCGTTGCAGCCGGAATTCCAGTTGCTCCCTGCAAATCGGCCGCCGCCCAATCGAGTTGGGGCAGCGTCCAGCGATTCTCCAGGCTCAGTTTCCATTGCGCGCTGCTGATCATGTTTCGCGGTGTAAAAACCAAAAACGCGGTCGGCGCCGGCTCGACCAGGCGTTGCAGGCGATACCAATTGCTCTGCGGAATCCTGCGCAATTCCTTCACTGGATTCAGGACAAGATCGAGCAGCACGAGCGGAAAATTGCCGTCGCGCAAAAGCAGATCCGCCGCCTGGATGGCTTCGGTTGCTTTCCGGCAGCGCACCCAAAGCAGATGCCGCAGCGCGCTTCCATCGATTCCGCCTGAGGCGGACGGATCGAACGAATCGCGGCCGTCGATCAACGCGATGAAATAACGATCGCGGGAGGCACGTTGCAGGAGAGCGCCAATGACCGATGCGCTGCCCGCGTTTGGCGGCGTGCTGGTCAATTCCGTGATCGCGCCTTTTGTTAGGCCACCGTCCAGCGCTGCATCGAAAGAAGACAAGCCGGTCACAAGCCGATCCGCCGGCGGCAACGCTTTCTGCGGGAAACGTTCCGCCAGAATGTTACGCAGATCGATAATCCTGCCCGTCGCCATGGCGAAACATGGCATTAAAGCAATATATGTTCAAAAAAACATATAACCTAGCTTGTCATCCTGAGCCGCGCAGACGGCGAAGGATCTCACAACTGCAATTCGCGCACGCCCTTTACAATGAAGCCGGGCTTCAACTGCGAGGTCCCTCCCGCTTGCAGGATCGGGGATAACAACGCTTCTTAAGAAGATCCGCGCCCACCTGGCGACTGCTTGCGCACCAACGAAGTCATCACGCCTTGGATGCGCAACTCCCGCGCTGGAATCAGATCTGGAAACTTCGGGTTCTCGGCTTTCAAATACGGCCGTCCTCGTTCGGTGACATAACGTTTCAGCGTCGTCTCGCCATCGATCAATGCCGCAACGATATCGCCATTCTTTGCCGTTTGCCGATCTTCCAGGATCACGATGTCGCCATCGAGAATGTGCGCGCCGATCATGGAATCGCCACGCACCCGCAAAGCGAAAGTGCGCGCCTCTGCGCGAGGCATTGAGCGAATCGAGATCGAGCGCGACGTGGCCCTCGATGTTTTGTTCCGCGAGCGTCGCCATGCCCGCTGGGATCTCGCCGTAGATCGGAATATCGACCACCTGGCTATGCGGCGCGGCCGTGATCAAGGCGCGCGCCTTGCGTGCGTGCCGCTGCAGAAAACCCTTCCGCTCCAGCGCCGCGAGATACTGCATGACCGACGTCTGACTCGCGAAGCCGAAATGTTCCTGAATCTCGCGCGTGCTTGGGGTGAGGCCTTTGCGCGTGCTCCGCCTGGATGAATTGCAGAACATTCTTCTGCCCGGGAGTGAGCATATGAACATGTTCGCAAACAAATCCAAGGCTGCAACCGAAATGTAGACGCCGTCCTCTGGGCGGCGGGGGAAGTTAGCAAAGCGGGTGGCCCGCGTTTTGCGGAGCGAAACGTCTACAGTTGCAGGCGGAAACGTTTCTCCGTCACCTGCTCGCGCAAACGGGTCAGATAAGAAATGGAATCGTAAAGTTCGACCAATCTCGGCAACTCGTTAGGCGAAGCCAACTTCGATCCGGCATCAATCTGGCGAAGCTGAGCCAGCTCGGTCTCGTAGAGCGCGTTCAGTTGCTCCTCCAGCTTTTCCAACTTTCCTTCGAGCTTCGTCCGCTCCGAACTCAGCAAGGCGCGCGCGAGAGCGTGCTGGTTGCTTCGGCGCTTCGGAGCAGCCATTGCTCGACTTCGCGCAAGAGCGTCCCGGTATTCCAAAACAACTCCGCGACCGACGGCGGCACTGGCCGACCGGCGGTCAGTTCGGCTCCTTCGAGCGTGAGCAGATGATGGAGGCGCAACTTCGGATCGCTCAGAACCCGAAAGCTTCATTTAACTCCGCGTCCGCCGCCGCGGCGCGATTGAGCGCGAAATATTTTTCCTTCAGCTTTTCCGGATCGAGCCAGGCCCGTCGCGCTTCACCGAGGAGCGCGAAGTAGTCGGTCATGCCGAGAAACTCTCGCCGCAGGAACAATGCGCGACCGCGTTCGGATTGGTCACCTTGAAGCCGCCCTTTTGCAGATCCTCGCTGTAATCCAAAACCGACCCGCTGACGAAGAGCGCGCTCTTCGGATCGACCACCACGCGCACGTTACAGGACTCGACCAGGATGTCGCGATTCGCCGGGCCATCGACCAGATCCATCTTGTACTGCAACCCGGAACAGCCGCCGCCGATCACAGCCACCCGCAACGCGCCGTGCGCGCGTCCCTGCTTTTGCAAGAGCGACGTCAGTTTGCGCGAAGCGTTCTCCGTCACTTTGACGAGACGCTCGTTGCCGATCTTGAATTTGATCTCGCCGTTGGGCGAAGAGGCTGCGGACACGAGGGAATTTACGCCGCTTCCAGGCAGGTTGCCAGATGAACGCGCGCGATTTCCTCCACTTCGCTGCAGCGTGGCTGACGTGCTGAAATTTTTCGCGCAGCTGTTTGCTCCCGGGCAATCCCTTGGAATAAGCCATCAACCGTCCGCGCATCGAACGCATCGCGAGGTCCTCGATCCCGCATTCCTCGACCGCCAGCTCGCAATGTCGCTGGATCAGCGCCCATTTCTCTGCCGGCTCCGGCGGCGGCAGCAGTTCGCCGGTGGCGAGATAATGTTTTGTCTGCGAAAAAATCCAAGGGGAACTCATCGCGGCGCGCCCGATCATCGCTCCGGCGATGCCCGATTCCGCCTTCCGCCTTGCCACGTCGGCCGCGCAAAAGAGATCGCCGTTGCCGATCACCGGAATCGAAACCGACGCCGCCACCTGCGCGATCACGTCCCAATCAGCCTCACCGGAATAACCTTGTGCGCGGGTGCGACCGTGGACCGCGAGGGCGGCTACGCCTAACGACTCCAGAAGTTGCGCGACGCTCGTTGCGTTGATCGTTTGGTCGTCCCAGCCGGTCCGGATTTTTGCCGTCACCGGCAACGGTGCAACCGCCCTGACGACCGCTTCCGCCACCCGGCCCAGGGTTGGGCAATCCTTGAGCAGGGCGGAGCCGCCGTTCTTCGCCACCACCTTGTTGACCGGGCAACCGAAGTTCAGGTCGATGAAATCCGGCTGGACCCAATCGACCACCTGTCGCGCCGCCTCCGCCATGTGCTCCGCGTTGCCGCCGAAGAGCTGGACGCCGACGGGCCGTTCCATTTCGTCGAAGTCGAGGTAGCCGCGGGTGCGTGCATTGCGCCGGAAGACGCCTTCCGACGAGACGAACTCCGTCACCAGCACATCCGCGCCGCGCTCCTTGCAGAGTTGCCGGAAAATCTTGTCCGAGACGCCGGCCATCGGCGCGAGGTAGAGCGGGAAAGGGCCGTTGGAAAACCAGGGAAGCATAGGACGTTAGGCCATCGCTCCGCTACTTCTGGAGAAGTTGCGCGACTTCCGTCTGCACATCGCCCAACTCGTCGAGGCGTAGCTGCGGATCGGGCACGACGAAGACGTCCCCGGTTTTCGCGTGCTCGTAGATCAGGACGCGACCGTGATCTCCGTGCTCGGTTTGAATCTGCTTGAGAATGCGTTTGCGTTCGAGCATTGCCGCGAGCACGTAACAGGCGTTGGCGTTCGCGCGATCCGCCGCGGCGACCAGGCGCCGGAAAAGTTCCTCCGCGTTTTCCTTCGGCAACGGCTCGGGCGGCGCGGCCGGCGGCGGCTCAAAGCGTGCCCGCCAAAAGGAAAACGGCTGCAGATTTTCGTTCCGCTGCTGCCACGCTTCCTCGCTCAAGTCCTGACGGCGAAAGCCGTCGCCGTCGCGAAAGAGCAGGGTGTAAAAATTCTCGCCCGGCGCAAAAGGCCGGCCCGTCACGGCGCAGGCTTCGGCCCGGTGCTGGATCGACCACTCGTCGCCTAACGGATTCATGTCGCGCGCACGTTACGCCAAAGCGACGACGGGATTAAAGCTGGGCGTCTCGCGATTGGTCGCGCGCAAGCGGAGCAAATAGAGGCCGATGAGAAAAAAGATCACGTTCGGCGTCCAAGCGGCCGACGATCGGCGAGACGCGGTCGCCTTCCCCGAGCGCGAGAAAAAGGTGGGTGAGAAAATTCATCGTAAAGACCAGCCCGATCGCGGCGCGACGCTCGCGATGATCCCCCGTCGAGAGAAGCCGATCCCAAGCGGCGTCAGCCATCAATCGCGACGACGAAACAAGTCCAGGGCAACGCCCAACGGTATTGCAGCTGGGTGCGAAAGGGCGCGAGCAGCGTCTCGGGAAAATCGGAGTTGAAATCGCAAATACTCTCGCAACTCGGAGATGCCGAGAAACTCCGGGCGCACGTTGGCGCTGCTCAGGCGATAGGGCGTTTCGCTCCAGCCCGAGATAGTCATGGTAGGGACGATGTTTTCCTTCGTGATATTGCCCGCCGCGTCGTAATTGACCACTTTCGCTCTTTTCGAGCCGCCATTCTTCCCTGCGCCGGCTCGTAAAAGGCGTCGGTCGCAAAATAATTGCGCACGATATTTTCCTGCGCATCCTGCTGCACGATCTGCACGCCGCTGAACTGATTCGTGTCCCGGACGAAAACGCGCGATATACCAGGTGCGATTGTCGGTCCGGTTGCGGAAGACCTGGCCGTTGATCACCACGTCGCGCGGTCCGCCGGATCAGGACCTGCTCGAGGAACAGTCTTCCGGGCCAGCTCGGCGTGAGCGGCGAGTGAGTAATTCAAGGCAAAGGTCAGCGCCAGTGGTGAGCAGCCCAATCGCCAGCAAGGGCAGGACCACCCGCGGCACACTTACGCCCGCGGTCAGCATCGAGACGATCTCGTTCGAGCGCGACATCCGGCCGAGACGAAAAGAGGAGAGCGAGAAGCAACGAAACCGGCAACAGAATCACCAGGACCTGCGGGATCTGGCTCCAGTAAAATTTCACGACCAGCAGAAAAGGAGCGCGCTCGTCGAAGATGGTCGAGCTGTTGTCGCTAATGTCGAAGATCAGCCAGATCGAAAGGAAGCCGAGAATGCAATAGAAGTAAGGCTGGAGAAAATTCCGGATGATATAGCGGTCGAGAAGCCTCATCTGGGAAAATTCGAAATCTGAGCACGAAAGCTAAGATTCGAATGCCGTGGACTTCAATGGTCCGGCGCCTGGAGTTTGGGATTTTGGATCATCGGGCATTCGGACTTGTTTCGGATTTCGATATTCGAATTTCCCGCGTAACTTCGCGGGAATGATTGCGCTCAAAGATTCCCTCGACAGCGATTTTGTCGAGCGGGTCCGGGCGATTTTTGCCCAGGACGGCCTGCTCGCGAAGGCGCGGAATTTCGAATATCGCCCGCAACAGCAGGAGATGGCCGCGGCGGTCGCGCAGACGCTGGAAGAGGAGCGCCATCTCGTCGTCGAAGCCGGCACCGGTGTCGGCAAGTCGCTCGCCTATCTCGTGCCGGCGATGCTTTTCGCCCTCGAGCAAAAGAAGAAGGCGATCATCTCGACGCACACGATCAACCTGCAGGAGCAGCTCCTGCACAAGGACATTCCGATCGTGAAAAAAATTCTCCCGATCGAGTTCGAGGCCGCGCTGATGAAAGGGCGGCAGAATTACCTTTGTCCGCGCCGTCTCGAGCGCGCGATCCAGAGCGCGAACGAACTCTTCAACACCACCGAGCAGGCGGACCTGGCGCGGCTGGCGGACTGGGCGCGCACGACGATGGATGGGACGCTGAGCGATCTGCCGCTCGAGCCGGATCCGAAAGTCTGGACGCAGGTCTGCAGCGAAGCGCACATCTGCACGGCGAAGACCTGCGGGCAAAATCCGCGTTGTTTCTTCCAACAGGCGCGAAAGCGATTGCTCGCGGCGGATGTGGTGGTGATCAATCACACGCTGCTCTTCATGCTTCTCGGCAGCCCGGAGGAACAGGAGGAGCGCGAAGAAGGTTATCTTTTCCCTAACGACTTCATGATTTTCGACGAAGCGCACACCATCGAGCAGATGGCTTCGCGCCAGATCGGGATCGGCATCTCGCAATACGGTCTGCGCGCCACCATCCAGCGGCTCTACAACGCCCGCTCCAAAAAAGGGCTCTTCACCGTCACGCGCGACGCCGCCGGGGTGACGCTCGCGGCATCGCTCGTCGACGAAGCCGATCGCTTTTTCGCCGCGATCGATGAACGCGCGAACTTCAAGAAAGAGGCCGCGAATATCGCGTGCGGGAAGCGGATTTTGTCGACGATCAGATCACCGGACGGCTCGCCGCGCTCCAGGCGCGGATCGGCGAAGTGGTCCGCAAGACCGAGGACGAATTCCTCAAGGCCGAACTGCAGGAACTGGGACGGCGGATTGGCGAGGCGCGGGAAGGCATCGCGATCTTCCTGCAACAGAGCGCCGAAGAATACGTTTACTGGATCGAGCGCACGGGAAAAACAGCCCAGAATATCACGCTCAACGCCGCGCCGATCGATGTCGCACCGGTCCTGCGGCGGATGCTTTTCCGCGACGATTGCACCAGCGTGATGACGAGCGCGACGCTCGCCGTCGGCCGGCCGGACCTGGCTTATTTCCGCCGACGAATCGGCGCGGACGACGCCGAACCGCTGCAACTCGGCAGCCCGTTTGATTTCCAGAAACAAATGAAGCTGTTCGTCGTGCGCAAGATGCCGGACCCGCGCGACGATGGCTACAGCGCCGCGCTCGCGGAATGGGTGGCGCGCTTTGTCGAAGACACCGAGGGACGCGCCTTTGTTCTTTTCACCAGTTATCGCTCGATGCAGCAGCTGGCGCTCGAGATGGAGAGATTTTTTCGCCAGGCAAAAAATGAATCTGCTCGTGCAGGGCAAAGGCGCGCCGCGCAGCCAGCTCCTCGAGCAATTCAAGACGACGCCGCGCAGCGTGCTCTTCGGGACGGACAGTTTTTGGATGGGCGTGGACGTGCCGGGCGAGGCGCTCTCCAATGTCATCATCACGCGGCTCCCATTTGCGGTCCCGGATCATCCGTTGACCGAAGCGAAGCTCGAACTCATCCAGGCACGCGGCGGCGATGCCTTCACCGAATACTCGCTCCCGGAAGCGATCCTGAAATTCCGCCAGGGCGTCGGGCGCTTGATTCGGACCAAGAGCGACAACGGCATCGTCGTCATCCTCGACAATCGGGTCGTGACGAAGACCTACGGCCGGGCCTTCTTGAAAGCATTGCCGGAATGCCCGGTGAAGATCCTGTGAAACACCGGGTGGGGCGAGACTCCGTCGAGCCGGCAAGGAGCATCGCTCTGAGAAACCGTTTTCACCCGGCTCAACATAGTTTTCGCCCTACCGACGGACCGTGTTGGAGAAGATTTTCTTCTTAAGTTCTGTTATTTTCGCTTCGTGCCGCGTTTCGCTCTTTCCACCTTGCTCGCCGTCGCGGCGGCCTTTCTTGCCGGGCTGGCCGTTGGTCGTTATACGATTCCGCACCTTCAGAATCGATCCGCGCCGGTTTCGCTTCAAATCAATTCGTTAGGCGAGAACTCCGCTCCGGTTCGGCTCATCGGCCCTTCCGCGGCCACTCCTTTCCCGCTCGCCTCAGCTCAGCCAGGCTCCGCTCCCGTCTCCGCGGAAACGATCATCGCGGGCCTCAAGAATGCGCATGGCCGGTCCCTCCGATCGCCACAGCTATCTCGAGGCCACCAAATTGATCGACGGGATCGATCCGAAAAATATCCGCCCCGTCATCGACGCGATCCAGGTGCTGCCAAATCAGCGTGAGAAATCGATCTATCTAAGCATGTTGGTGGCGCGCTGGGCGGAAGGCGAACCGCAGGCGGCCCTCGCCTATGCGCAGACGACCGGCCCGGCTTCCGATCGCAGATTGATGGTCTCGGCCGCCGTCCGCGCCTGGGCGGAAAAGGATGCGAACGCGGCCAACGCCTGGGTCCTGCAATTGCCGCCGGGCCAGGAACGCGACCGTGCCTCGCAGGCGGTCGTCTCGTCGTTGGCCGAAACCGATCCGCAGGCCGCGCTCGCCATGCTGCAAACACTCCCCACGGCCGGCCAGAATCGGCAAAATTTCTACTGGCCGATCTTTTCCCGCTGGGCGAGCAAAGACCCGGTGACGGCCTCGCAACAAGCGGCGCAATTACCCCCCGGATCAGGGCATGACAACGCCGTCCAGGTAGTCGCCTCGACCTGGGCCAGCCAGGATGCGCAGGCCGCTTTCACCTGGGCCAACACCTTGCCACCGGGTCAGGGTCGCGACAGCGCTTTGCAGACGGTGTTATCCACCTGGGCAAACAAGGATCCGGAGGAAGCCGCCAACATCGTCGCGGGACTGGCGCCGGGTCCCATGCGCGACCGGGCGACCGGAAATATCGCGCGACAATGGGCCCAGAACGATCCCACCGCCGCGCTCGCCTGGACCCAGGCGCTCCCGGCTGGCGAAGGACAAAGCCGCGCAATGCAGAGCGTCCTCTCGAGTTGGGCGCAAAGCGATCCGACCGGCGCCGCCGACTACGTCGCCGCGCTGCCGAGCGGCAAGACGCAGGAGGACGCAGTGCAATCAATCGCGCAGTCAACTCGCCACCGCCGATGTCCAAACCGCCTTGAGCTGGGCGCAAAAACTTCCCGAAGGACCAACGCGTCAAAACGCTCTCAATCCGATCGTCGCGCAATGGAGCGAGACGGATCCGGCCAGTGCCGCTGAGTTCGCCTTGCGCAACGCCAGCGGCGACGCCCGTCAAAATCTTCTCAACAGCATCTCGCGCCAATGGGCTCGGAACGATCCCCAGGCCGCGCTGAGCTGGGCGCAGGACTTATCCGACCCGGCGGCGCGCAACGCCGTCCTGCCCAACATTATTTCCGCGGTGGCGGAAAACGATCCGCGGCGGGCGGCGCAAATGTTGTCGCGTCTCTCCGGTGAAACGCAGACAGCGGCGGCGACTTCCGTCATTTCGCAATGGGCGGCGAGCGACCCGCAGGCGGCCGGCGAATTGGGCCGTCTCCTTTCCCGAAGGAAAAACGCGCGGGCAAATTTTCGTAAATTTGATCAATCGTTGGGCGGGAATGACCCGGCCGCAGCCGCGAGCTGGCTCGGAAATTTGTCGGAGGGGCCTTCGCGCGATCAGGCGGTGAGCGCTTTCAGCCAATCGCATTGGCTCGTCCGATCCGCAGGCCGCGGTACAATGGGCTGCAACGATCAGCGACGACAACCTGCGCAACAGCCAGATGGAATCGACCGCGCGCGCCTGGTTGAAAACCGATCCGCGCAACGCCTCGACCTGGATCGCGAATTCATCGTTGCCTGATGACACCAAGACGCGCTTGCTGAATCCGAACGGGTAAGAGGGCTCGTTGATCTGTCATCGAGAAGGAAATATGTTCTCTTGAACATATTTCGTTCCGGCTCTAATTTCCGCTCGTGCCGGGCAATCAATCCACCAAACAAACATCCCTGCGCACCGTCGACCGCGCCAAAGAGTTCTCCCACATCATTGCGATTTTGCACAAATGGGGCGTCCACACCCTGGGCGACCTGGCCGCTCTCCCGCCGGATCAACTCGGCGCGCGCCTTGGCCCAGTCGCGGTGCTTCTCTGGGAGCAGGCCACCGGCCGGGCGACCCGGCTCTTGCGACTCGTTAGGCCAACAGAAATTTTCGCTGAAGAGATCGAATTCGATTATGAGATCGAGACGACGGAACCGCTCCTTTTTGTCCTCCGCCGCTTCCTTGAACAACTCACGTTGCGCCTCGGCGCGCTCTACCTCGTCGCCCAGGAGATGACGCTTCCGGCTCACTTTTGCCGATCAGTCGCAGCTACGCGCATCGCTTTCACATCCCCGACCCGACCAACTCCGTCGAGATTTTGTTCCGCCTGCTCCAGACCCATCTCGAAACGTTTCGGGCGGAACATCCGATCGTGGCCGTTTCCCTGGCCGCCGAAGCCTCCCGGCCGGCGCGGCAACAGTTTCATCTTTTCGAGACGCCCTTGCGCGACCCGAACCGGCTGCACGAAACGCTCACCCGGCTCACGGGATTGTTAGGCAAAGAGCGGGTGGGAAGGCCGGTCCTGGAAGATTCACATCGGCCCGATGCCTTTCATCTCGAGGCTTTTTCCTGGGAATTGCCTTCCTCGCCTAACGAATCCGCGCCGATGATTGGCCCGGCCTTGCGCCGTTTGCGCGCCGGATTTTCGCCCGCGCTGGCCGCTGCGGTGGTCGCACGGCAGGGACCGTACTCGCACTTCGGGAGATTGGTGGGACGCAAAAAAATGGGAACGCGCGGAGTGGGATTTGCAGTTGGAGGATGGTGGAGTTTGCCGCTGCCGAGGAACGCGGAGAGGGCTGGGAAGTCGAGGGCATTTATGACTGAAAGTTCGTCCTTCGAGCACGATCATGAGCAGCGAGCACGATTGAAAACGACCTTTACTCGCGCTCGCGATCCTGCTGCGTGATCGATCGATCCTCGCATGTCCTACGTCGAACTGCACGCCTGCAGCGCCTTCAGTTTTCTCCGCGGCGCTTCTTTCCCCGAGCAACTCGCCGCGCGGGCGGCCGAGCTCGGATTGCCGGCCGTTGCCTTGCTCGATCGCAACGGTGTTTACGGTGCGCAACGATTTTCGGTCGCCTGCCGAGAGCAAGGCGTACGTCCGATCATCGGTTCCGACCTGACGATGGAGGATGGCACTCTTCTGCCCGTGCTGGTGGAAAATCGGACCGGTTACAAAAATCTCTGCTCGCTCCTGACCCAGGCGCATCTGCGGAGCGAAAAGGGAAGCTGTGCTGGTGCGGATGGAAAGAGCTGCCGCGAATTTGGTGAAGGGCTGATCGCGCTCTGCTGGGGAGCGCACGCGACTCGCGTGCTCCGTCCGGCGACTCGCCGGATGGCTGGATCGACTTCCAGGCACGCGTCGACGAAGAAGTTTGCGGCGAGGCGCCGCAGACGGCACGCGAGGCGCGTGCGCTCCCCGGAATCTCGCAGACCGCGCGCAATTGTTACTCGACGCTTTTGGACCGCGATCGCGTTTATGTCGAACTGCAACGACATCTCGTTAGGGGCGAAGAACGTATCAACCGCCAACTGATCGATCTGGCGGAGCATCATCGTCTTCCCCTGCTCGCGACCAATGGTGTGCAACATGCCACCCCTCTCGGCCGCGAAGTGCTCGACGTTTTTACCTGCATCCGCGAACACACCCATCTTGATGCCGCGGGCACTCGCCTAACGAATAACGGGGAACGCCATTTGAAGAACGGCGCAGAAATGAAAGCGCTCTTTCGCGATCGACCGGACGCCATCGCCAACACCATGCGCCTGGCCGAGCGCCTCCAGTTTTCTCTCGAAAATCTCGGCTACGATTTTCCCGATTACCCGGTGCCGGAGGGCCACTCGATGGATTCGTTTCCTGCGCACCATCACGCTCTTCGGCGCGCAGCAGCGCTACGCCGCGATCAGCTCGGCCGTGACGGCGAAGTTGAATGAAGAGCTGGCGCTCATCCAGAAGCTCGGGTTCTCCGGCTATTTTTTGATCGTCTGGGACATCGTCAATTTCTGCCGCGAAAACAACATCATGGTGCAGGGCCGCGGGAGCGCGGCGAACAGCGCGGTTTGTTTTTGTCTCGGGATCACGCCGGTCGATCCGGTGAGCAACCATCTCGTCTTCGAACGTTTCCTGAGTGAAGGCCGCAAAGGCTGGCCGGACATCGATCTCGATCTTCCGAGCGGCGATCGGCGCGAACGCGTCATCCAGGAAATTTACCGGCGTTACGGCAAACACGGCGCGGCCATGACCGCGAACGTCATCACTTATCGCGGCCGGAGCGCGGCGCGCGAGATCGGCAAGGCGCTCAATTTTGCCCCGAATATTCTCGATCGTTTCTCGCATCTTTTCGCGAACGGCGATTTCCCGCACACGCTCGATCTCCAGGCGCAGATCGAGCAATCGGGTCTGCCCAAGGCGCATCCGCGCATGCCGGCGTTCGTCAGGCTCTACCAGGCGATTTACGGGTTGCCGCGCCATCTCGGGCAGCACTCCGGCGGGATGATCATCTGCCAGGACAAACTGAGCTCCTTCGTGCCGCTGGAGAACGCATCCATGCCGGGCCGGGTCGTCGCGCAATGGGACAAGGACGATTGCGAAGATCTCGGGATCGTGAAAGTCGATTTGTTAGGCCTGGGCATGATGTCGGTCATGCAGGACACGTTCGAGCTTTGCCGCGAACGCGGGCGGCCGCTCGATCTCGCGCACATTCCGAAGGATGACGCCGCGACTTACGAAATGATGCAGGAGGCCGACACGATCGGCGTTTTCCAAATCGAGAGCCGCGCCCAGATGGCGACGCTGCCGCGGATGAAGCCGAAATGTTTTTACGATGTCGTGATCGAGGTCGCGATCATTCGCCCGGGGCCGATCCAGGGCGACATGGTGCATCCCTATCTGAACCGGCGCGCCGGGCGGGAGCGCAGTGACCTATTTCGATCGCGCGGCTGAAACCGATTCTCGAGCGCACGCTTAGGCGTGCCGCTCTTTCAGGAGCAAATGCTCAAGATCGCGATGATCATGGCCGATTTTTCCGGCGCGGAAGCGGAGGAACTGCGACGCGCGCTCAGTTTTCATCGCTCGGTCGGAACGGATGGAAAAAGTGAGCGTGAAACTGCGGGCCGGGATGGAGAAGAAATGGCGTCGCGCCGGAAGTGATCGTGAAGATCATTCAGTCGATCAGCTCGTTTGCGCTCTACGGATTTCCGGAATCGCACGCGATCAGTTTCGCCATTCTCGCCTACGGGAGCGCCTATCTGAAAGTGCATCGCGCGGCGGAATTTTATGCCAGCCTGCTGAACAATCAGCCGATGGGGTTTTATGCCCCGGCCACGATCGTGAAGGATGCGCGCCGGCATGGCATCCGGATGCGGCCGGTCTGCGTGGCGGAATCGGAATGGCGCTGCACGGTCGAGTCGGATGAGAGCGTGCGCCTGGGGTTTTGTGTCGTGAATGGCTTGCGGCAGGAGCATGCCGAAGAGCTCGTTAGGCAACGTGAGGCGCGCACTTTTGGGTCGCTGGAGGATTTCAAGCGAGCGGGTTGGACTAACGAAAGAGGAGCTGCGCACGCTGGCGGAACTCGGAGCGCTTAATTGTTTCGCGGAGCATCGGCGGGCGGCGCTCTGGAAGGTTGAAGAGCCGCTGCACGACGATCTGCTGGGGAGCGCACGCGACTCGCGTGCCGTTTCGGCGACTCGCCGAAAGCTCTTCGATCCAGGCGAGGACAAGCAACCTCCGGCGAGTCGCCGCAACGGAGCACGCGAGTCGCGTGCGCTCCCCACATTCGCCGCTCGCCCCCATGACGCTGCCGGAACGGGTGCAGGCGGATTATGAAGGGATGAACCTGACGACCGGTCCGCATCCGATGAAATTGCTGCGGGAACAGCTGCCTGAGGTCTGGCGGGCGAGCGATCTGGTCGAGGCGCGCCACGGAGCGACGGTGCAGATCGCCGGGAACGTGATTTGCCGTCAGCGACCGGGGACGGCGAAGGGATTTGTCTTCATCAGCCTGGAGGATGAGACCGGGGTCGCGAATGCGATCGTGACGCCGGATTTGTTTGAGCGCGTCCGGCTCGTGATTACGGAGGAGCCGTTTCTGGTCATCGAAGGAGAGGTGCAAAACACGGACAATGTCGTGCTCGTGAAAGCGCGGAAGATCCGGCCGCTGGCGCATGCGCAACTCGCGGGAAGCGAGTCGCATGATTTTCGTTAGGCGCATTCGTCATTCCGAGCGGCACACGGCGGAGCCGAGGAATCCGCGCGGCACTGCTGGAAAAGAAGGCCTTGGGCATCATTCGACTCTGCCGGCGCTTTCCGGTCGCGCCCCGGGACCGCCCTCGACGGCTCGGGATGCCGGTTAGTGACAGCCACAACCCGGGCCGCAGGAGCCACCGACAGAACCAACCGATGGGCCGGTTGATCCACCAGGCACGTGCACTCCGTAGCCACCAGAGATGACGCGCCTAACGGATTCGCCCGTTTCCGGATCAACCCGCAGCGGCTCGTCCCTCATGCTTTGTTTCACTTCGAAGCGGCGCAGCGGCTTTGTCGGTATCAGTGGTTTCGTAAACGTAGGTTGGCATAACGAATTGCTACTTACTCGGCCGCGTGTCGTCTTGGCGCCTCTTTCGGCGCGGCTGGTTTTTCGGCTGGATGCTTTTCCGGTTCCAGCCACTCGGTGTGAAAGACGCCCGGCTTGTCGACTCGCTCGTAGGTGTGCGCGCCAAAGAAATCGCGCTGCGCCTGAAGCAGATTCGAAGGCAGACGAGCCTGCCGGTAGCTGTCGAAGTAAGCCAGCGACGCGCTGAAGGCCGGCACGGCCACGCCTTGCTCGACCGCGGTCGCGACCGCGATCCGCCAGTTGTGCTGCGTCTTTTGAATAATGTCGGTGAAGTAGGAATCGAGGAGCAGATTGTGCAGCGCGGGATCGCGCTCGTAGGCTTCGACGATTCGATTCAGAAATTTCGCGCGAATGATGCACCCGCCGCGCCAGATGGTGGCGATGTCGCCGAAGTTCAGGTTCCAATTGAACTCCTTGCTGGCTGCGCCTAACAATTCCATCCCCTGGGCGTAGGAGACGATCTTCGAGGCGTAGAGCGCATCGCGCACCGCGGTGATGAGCTCATCGCGATCGCCGCTGAATTTTTCGATCTTCGGTTGCGGCAGGATTTTCGAGGCTTTGACACGCTCCTCTTTGCGCGAAGAAATGACGCGCGCTTCGACCGCGGCATTGATCGTGGAGATGACGACCGATTGCCGGATGGCGGATTGCAGGGTCCAGATGCCGGTGCCTTTCTGGCCGGCTTTGTCGAGGATGACGTCGACCATCGGCTTGCCGGTTTCGGGATCATGTTTGCGGAAAATCTGCGAAGTGATGTCGATCAGATAACTGTCGAGATCGCCGTGGTTCCACTCGCTGAAAATGTCGGCCAACTCGGCGGCGTCGAGACCGAGCACGCTGCTCAAGATCGCGTAGGCCTCGCAGATCAACTGCATGTCGCCGTACTCGATTCCGTTGTGCACCATCTTGACGTAGTGACCGGCGCCATCCGGTCCCATGTAGCGGCAGCAGGGCTCGCCATCGACTTGCGCCGCGATCTTGGTGAAGATCGGCGCGATAATTTCCCACGAGGCGCGCGGCCCGCCGGGCATGAGCGACGGACCTTTGAGCGCGCCTTCTTCGCCGCCGGAAACACCGCAGCCGACGAAATGAATTCCGCGTCCTTCGAGCTCCTTGCAGCGGCGCTGCGTGTCGGTAAAAAGTGAATTGCCGCCGTCGATGATGACATCGCCTTTCTCGAGAAGCGGCACGAGCTGGCTGATGACCGCATCGACCGGCGCGCCGGCCTTGACCATGATCATCGCCTTGCGCGGTCGCTGCAGGGCGCCGACAAACTCCTCCATCGTGGTCGTCGGCTGAATGTTTTTTCCCTTGGCGCGATTCGGCGGCGAACTTCTCCGTGACCGCGGTCGTGCGGTTGAAGACGGCGACCTGAAAGCCCTTCGACTCCATGTTGAGGACGAGATTTTCGCCCATGACGGCCAGACCGATGAGGCCAATATCACATTGATTCGTTTTCATTTTCGGTATCTCCTGAACGCGTCACCCTGCCGTAGCGACAGAGTGTCGCAGGCTCGCTGAAGCAGATGGCAACTTGGCATTCGGAAATCCTTATCACAACCAGCCCGCTGCAATCACGCCCGAATAGGTGGAGCGGTGCGGCGGGCGCCTCGGTCGATTTTTGGGGAGTGGTCCGGACGCTGGAGGATGGGCGCGAAATCTCCGGGATCGAGTACGAAGCGCATCAGACGATGGCGCAGCATCAAATGGAGATGATCGCTGAGGCCGCGCGGACCGAATTCGGCCTGGAGGAAGTGACCCTGCAACATCGCATTGGTTTCGTCGCCGCAGGCGAAGCATCGCTTTTCCTGCGCGTAGCGAGCGCCCATCGGGAGGCCGCCTTTCAAGCGAGCTCCTGGATTGTGACCGAGCTAAAGAAAAAGGTGCCGATCTGGAAACGCCCGCTTTTTGTCAGGCAAAGCCGCGCCGTCACCTCATGAACTGGGCGAATCGTCTCACGCTTGGCCGGCTCGCGCTCACCATTCTCTTCGTCCTCGCGCTCAACTCGGTCTGGAGTTACGGCCGGAGCGTTGCGCTGGTCCTCTTCGTCCTCGCCGGGATCAGCGACTATTTCGATGGCGAGATCGCGCGGCGCTACGGGACGGTGACGAAATTCGGCAAACTGATGGATCCGCTGGTCGACAAAGTGATGATGGCTGCCGCCTTCATCTGCCTGGTGCCGCTCGGGGCGGTCCCGGCCTGGGTGGCGACGATTGTGGTGGCGCGTGATTTCCTCATCACTGGGCTGCGCTTGCTCGCGTCATCGGAGGGCGCCATCCTGCCGGCGGAGAAGCTCGGGAAACACAAGACTTCGTGGCAAATCACGACGGTGGTGTTTTTTCTCCTGCTGCTTTCGACCCGTGAGCTGCACCCGGGCGTCGAGGAATCCGGCTGGTGGCAAATCGCCTGGCGCGATGGGGGCAACGTCTTGCTTTGGATTACGATCGGCCTAACGATTTATTCCGGACTCGGATATCTTTGGCGGCATCGCGCGCTGATCTGGCCGACTGGGGCTCGGGTATGATGATTCCTGACCCGCGCGGCCTGGTCCGCGAACAAACCGACTAGTTTGCGAGCGCGAAGGCTAATGGTTCGTTTTCGACGGCGTCTGGCAGACACCGACGAACGATCCCGGGGTTCGAACGCAGAAAATCGTTGAGCTGGCTCGCTCGCACCGCCCGCTGCGTGCCGTTATCACAGACGAGATTGAGCTGCTCGTGCGGGTCGAATCCTTCGTCCGGCCCGTTGCTCGTTCCGATCAACGGACCCTGCTCCGGAGCGACTTCCACCTGTGCGCGATCGCTTGCCTTCGCTCCGCTCCGACTCGCGTCGCGAATCGTCTCCGCACAGTTGGGCGCCTTTGCCATCGCCGCGTCGGCGATGTTCGCGGGGTCGCCCTCCGCCGCGGTCGCCGCGGCGACGATTGATCCTACCGACTCGCAACTGGCCTTCCCGCCACAACGCAGAACAGCTCCCAGAATGTCGCCGGCAGATTCGCGCCGCGCCAGCACCGCCGCCTGCGTGATGGCCGCGGCAGCGCCGCGTTGCTTTCGTACCGCGGCACAGACGGCCCCGAGAAATTCCGATTTGGTGGCGCTTTTCAGCGTTATTCTGCCGGGCAACTGGTCCGCGATCATTTGGGCCGCCGTCAATTCACGAGCCAGCACGGTTGGCAGCAATGCCATCCAAAATCCCGCGGCCATAAGAAGGAGGCCGCAGAACATGAGCGCGGTCCGCCTGATCGCCGATGAGGTCGATCCGCTCCAGGCTGGTCCGCGCAATGGTTTCATCGGCAATTGAACGAGTCTTCGCAGGCCTGATCGCACTTTCCACCCCACTTCCGGGGAGCGTGCAAAGGGAATCGAACCTCCGTTTTCACGAGGGAGAATTTTTTCGGTGGGCTAGTTATGGGCAAGTAAAATCGCTTAAAAAATTACCAGATGACGTCAAATCGCCCGTGAAGGTCCATCTCCAGGCCCGCACGAGGCCGTGACGCCACTCGACCCTCCCTTGCGTTCGATCCGCTTCGGAACGATCCGCGTTTCCAAGAACGCGCATCGCGCGCGCCAAAAGAAGCTAATACGGTTGACTGATCTCAATCGGGTAGGGTGGTTCACTGGCGAGATCACCCGAAAGAGGTAACAGCGTTCACCTCGCCCGCAGGATTTCAAAACCCTGCGTTTGTGCTCTAGCGGCGAATCCAATCCCTTCGATATCTTTAGTCGTGACACCATCTTGAAGGGAAACATGAACAACACGTTACCGAAATTGAAGGCGTTCAAACGAACTCCATCGCTGGGTTTACCCATGTGGCACTTGAGAAGTTTGACGACAAACCTTGCGGAAAAGAAAAAAAACAACGGAGCCTTCTGTTTAGTGGAGGGAACCTTAGCACCCGTGAAACGAAATTACTGGAGCATTCTTGCTCTCGTCGTTCTCGCTTTCGCCGGCGTCTTTTCCACCGAGGCGCAGCCGATCGAATTCAGCGAGGTCTCGCTCCTCGTCCGCGCTCATGAGAGCGATCCCGACATCATGCAGCAAGTGCACAGCCGAAAACTTCTTCATCCGCTCACCCGGCAACAGGAAGGTCTGCTGAAATCGCAGGGCGCAAACGATGCTCTCCTGCGCAGCCTGCGCGATTCCAGTGTCGCCCTTTCACCCTCGCAAGCAGACGCTCTCGCCGCCGAGCAACAGCTGGCAGCCAGGAACCGTCCAGCTGCATCTGACCAGCGGGAGGAGGACGATTCGTTAGGCGAAAACGTGCAAGTCTTCGACGTTTCCTACGGTCATCCGGTCAATCTCGGCCGTTGGGGCGGACCGGACTTGGAGATCGCGTTTAATTGTCGCCGCTTCGCTGGCGAAGAAGCCTTCGCCTTCGCTTGCGGATCGGACGCCCTGATCGAGCCTGTGATTACGGATGGGGCTCGCACCTACGTCGACACCGCCACCTATCTCGGCCAGGGGCGCCCCGACGACAGCACCACGATCTTCGATCGGCGCAACTACGTCTCCGTAATGGCCCACGAATCTTCCCGTGCCATCTCCATCGACATGACCAATCCTGTCTCTATCCGGGGCGTGCCTACTTGCTCTACCCCGTCTACGAAGCACGAGGCATCTGCCTTTATTTTATAGGCAAATCAGGCGGCGGCGTTCGGCTCGCCGTCGTTCTTCCAAAGCACTGATCACCGCTCGGCTTAAGTCCTTACCCCTTTACCGTCGAGCAATCGCTCGAAGGCGCACAGGCTCTCAAAATTTTCCGGCACCAGCTGAAAGCCAATTCGGATTCGAGAAAAGCCACCAGCCGCATCGTTTGGCCGACTCCAAGCTCAGGGGTTCGTCTACGTCCGTGACCGGTGGCAACGGTTGCCTTTGTTCGTTGACAAAATCTCGCAACTTGTCGGGTATGGCCATATCGCAACCGTGCAAGCGTGTAATCCAATGAGGAAGCCTGTCATACCCATTTGGGAACGGCTTTTAGGAACAACTCCTCGGCGAGCCTAAAGATGACGCCCGCCACGCGGCCTATGCGGTCCGGCCTTTGCGTTGCCCAAAATTCACGGTCGTTTTCTAATCTCTGTGCAAAAACCTCGCGTCGCTGCACATCGGCGGACGATGACGGTTGTTGGTGGCTGTGTCATGACTATGCCGCATACCTGTTATGACATAGAGCGCATTTGACCCTCGTATCATAGGGGAAATAGCGGGCAAAGGGAATCGAACCCTCATAGCCAGCTTGGAAGGCTGGAGCTTTACCATTAAGCTATGCCCGCGCGCGCTTAAGCTGCCGCGCTCGTCCGGCCTTGCCAAGTTTTTTCAGCGCCAACGCCAACGTGTTTCCCGAAGATTCAATCTGGAAGCCGAGAGACTGAAAGAAGCCAGCCAATCCGAATTTTCCGATCAGTTCCGGTTTCTGATTTCCCAATCAATCCCTATCTGTGTCCCATCCCTGTGCCGTGTTCGCCTGCGAGCTTGCCATTCCCACCCAACACGATTAGCAACTTGATTATGAAATCACCGCGCCTTTTCGGGATCGCTTTTCTCGCGCTCTGCGCCACCGCGCAGGCCGACCTCACCGTTGTCCAAAAAATGGCCGGCGCCGACGGGGTTCACCAGATTACTTTGAAGGTCAAAGGCGACAAAGCGCGGGTCGATGTCACTCCGCAGGTCACCACCATCATCGACGCGAAAACCGGTGACCTGACGACTCTGCTCAACGACAAGAAAACCGTCATGCGCATCTCCGGCGAAAGGGCCAAGGCGATGGCGGAGATGGCCAAATCCTTCGTCAAAGAAGAAGCGCCGGAGCAGGCCCTGCCCAAACCAACGGGCCAAAAGGAAACCATCAACGGCTACGAGACCGAGGAATACGTCAGCGATTCGCCGAAATATCACGCGACCTACTGGGTCGCCAAGAGCTATCCGAATTACGAGAGCATCCTGCAGCAAATGTCGCTCCTGCAGCGTGGCGCCTTTGCCAGCATCACCAAGGGCATGCCGGATTACCACGCCCTCCCCGGCCTGCCGTTGCGCACGGAGATCAAGGTGCCCGGCCAGGATCAAATCACGAGCACGATCGAATCGGTCAGCCTTTCTCCGCTGGCCGCTTCGGAGTTCGACGTTCCAGCAAATTATTCCGAGATGAAAATGCCCGATATTCTCGGTGGCAAACAATCGCCCGGATAAGTCCGGCACTCCATGACCGGCCGCCGGCCGCGCCTTGTTCTCGCCTCGGCGTCGCCCCGCCGCCGCCAACTACTTGCTGACCGCGGCTACGATTTCGAGGTCGTTGCGCCGGTTGTTAAGGAACTCCATTCCGACAAGTTGACCCTGCGCGAGGCGACCTGTTACAACGCTCTGCGCAAGGGTCTCATTGTCGCCCGAGCTCATCCCGGCCGCGTCGTCCTGGGCGCCGATACTCTCGTCGCACTCGACCAACAATTGATTGGCAAACCGGCCGATCGCGCCGAAGCGGCGCGCCTCCTTCGATTGCTCAGCGGCCGGATGCACTTCGTGGTTTCGAGCGTCTTCATCGTTCATCTGCATCGCGGTAAATCACTCGCCTTCTCTGTCCTTTCGCGGGTCGTATTCAAAAAATTGAGCGATCGAATGATCGAAGAATATCTCGCCTCGATCGACCCGCTCGACAAAGCGGGCGGTTACGCCGCGCAAGGGACTGGTCGCGCGATCATTGCCCGCATCATCGGCTCGCGCAGCAACGTCATCGGCCTGCCGCTCGAAGAAACCGCCGCCGCACTGGAGCGTTTCGATATTCGACCGACAGCCTAACGCCTAACGGATTTCCACGGCGGCGGGCTCCTCAGCCGCGGCCATTGTTTCCTCGCGACGCTCTCGCCGCAGCACGCGATAGAGGAACCAGACAATGAAACAATTTACCGCCAGGATAATGATGGCGACGGCCCCCGGATGGAGCCAGACATGGCGCACTTCGAAAGGGATCAGAGTCGCGGTGGCAAAGACCATCAGCATCTCGGCCCAGCGTTGCTGCAGATAGACGCCGATGCCTTCGGTGAAGAGCACGGCCGCGTAGAAGAGCGCGACCAGGCCAGTCATCTGCAGGAGTCCACCCGCAACCACATCCTGCAACTTGTTCAAGAGATAGAGCATCGCCCGGCTGTGCACCACCATCAGCTCCCCATCGACCCAATCCGAGATGCCCTCCATCCAGCGCGTCCGGCTGTGCAGAAAGAGCAATGAAACGCCGATGGCAAGTAAAATCGCGCCCTGCAGAATCTTGAAAATCGCGATGATCTTGAGGTAACGAACGCGCCGTTGGAATCGCAGCTCTTTTTGGATCGGCACGGCGGTGCTCATGGCAATACGTCTCGCAGAACTGCCCGTGATCTCAAGAGGGACGACTCTCCCGGCAGCAGATCTCGAGCTTGTTTCCGCTCGGATCCTCGAAGAAAACCGCATAGTAGCCGGGCGAGTATTCGAGCCACACCTCCGGCCCTTCCAGCTTCAAGCCGCCGGCCTCGCCGAACGATCTCGGTCAGCCGATCCACTTCCGCCCGGGATTCCGCCCAGAAGGCGATCCGGGTCTCGTTAGGCCGATGATCCGTTCCTTCTTCAAAGCAAAAAAACTCCTCCGGTCCTTCGCCCGGACACTGGTAGGTGCGCAATTCATCATCGCCGGAAGCCACGGAAAAGCCCAACGCGGGAAGCAACTGCCCATAAAACCTTTGCGCTGCCACCATGTCCTTAACCCGCAAATCAATGTGATCAAATCGCCGTGTTTTCATCGTTCGTTTTCCGCCCGCCAGCCCAAGACCTTTCGTTTCAAGCAGGAAGTTGGTAACCTTTCGGCGCCTTGCAAACGTCGAAGTTTCTTGTTCGCGCTGCCGTCTTCGGCCTCCTTTTGACTTCCCTCGCCGCTTGCCGGCCGCGTACCCAACCGGTTTCGGGCACGATTGAAGTCGACGAAGTGCACGTCGCCCCGCGCACCGGAGGCCGGGTCGAAAAACTCTTCGTGCAGGAAGGCGACACGCTTCACACCGGACAACCGCTGGCGCAACTCGTCGCCCCGGAAATGGAGGCGCGCCGCGCTCTCGCACAGGCCCAGATCGACACCGCGATGCGCGATGCCGATGCCCATATTGCGCAGCTCGAGTTCATGCAGGCCGATGCCCGCCGACAGGAAAATTTGCTCCGCTCGAAAACAGTTTCGCCGAACGAAGCCGAGCGCGCCCGGAGCGCCGCGGCAGCTGAAGAAAAGAGCCTCGACGCGGCCCGCATGCGCATTGTGCAAATGCACGCGCAGTCCGACGAGATCGAAGCAGAATTGCGCGAGCTGAATGTGGTCGCGCCTAACGATTGCGTCGTCGAAGTGCTAAACGTGAAAGTCGGCGATGTCCTCGCGCCGAACGAGGAATTGGCGACCCTGATTCTGCCGCAGCATCTTTGGGTCCGCGTCTACGTGCCAGAGCCGTGGCTGGGTTACATCAAGCTTGGCCAGGAAGTGCGCGCCCGGGTCGATTCCTTCGGGGATGAGGAATTCACCGGCACGGTCGAGCAAATCAATCGCCAGGCCGAGTTCACGCCGCGCAACGTCCAGACGGTAGAGGACCGCATCCGCCAGGTATTCGGAGTCAAGATCCGGCTGCAGAATCACGAGGACAAGTTGCGCGCCGGGATGTCCGCCGATGTCACCTTCCCGAACGTGCCGAAATGAGCGGAGGAACCAGGAAATCCGATGGGAGCCGCTTTGCGGCGACAGTCGATGGTCGCCACATTCCGTTCCCGATTCTCCTCTCGATGGACGCGATGATCGAGTGCGACGGCCTGACGAAGCGCTTCGGCAGTTTCACCGCGGTTGATCATGTCAGTTTTTCTGTCGCACGCGGCTCGATCTTCGGCTTTCTCGGTCCGAACGGCTCCGGCAAATCCACCGTCATCCGGATGCTGTGCGGCATTCTCGAGCCGACCGACGGCACGGCGCGCATCGGGGGCCGCGATGTCCTGCGCGAGGGCGAAGCAATCAAGGAAATGATCGGCTACATGTCGCAGAAATTTTCCCTCTACGACGAGCTGACGGTGAATGAGAACCTGCTTTTTTCCGGCAAGCTCTACAGCCTGCGGGACCGCGACCTGAAGAAGCGGCGCGACGAACTGATCGCGCTCACCCACCTCGAACCGTATCTCAACCGTCGCGCGGCGCTGCTCTCCGGCGGCTGGCGTCAACGCCTCGCCATGGCCTGTGCGCTGATGCATCAACCGACCGTTCTTTTTCTCGACGAACCGACCGCCGGCATCGATCCGGTGGCGCGGCGCGAACTTTGGGATTTGCTCTTCGAGTTCGCGGGGCGCGGCATGACCCTCTTCGTGACCACGCATTACATGGACGAAGCGGAGCGCTGCTCGCATGTCGGCTACATCCACATGTCGAAACTGATCGTGTGCGGCGAACCGGACGATCTCAAACAGTTGCCGGAGGTGACGCCGCCGGGCACGCGCCGGCTCGACGTCACCTGCGACCATGTCACGCAGGCCTTGCAGGCGATGCGCGCGGTGGAAGGTGTGCGCAGCGCGACCGTCTTTGGTCAATCGATGCACTTGTTGGTCGACGATGCCATCACCCGCGCGGACATCGAAAAGAAGCTGCGGGGCGTCGGCATCCAGAGGGCCGAAATCCACGTCATCGGCCCGTCGCTGGAAGACGTCTTCGTCGCGCTGACGGCGAAATATGCCAACGAAAACCAAGGGGAGAAAGCCGCCTAATTTGGACACGCTGCGCAAACCTGTTATCCCGGTTCGGCCAAGCGCGGCGAGAGACTTCCCATGAGACGCCCTTTCCGCGGCCTTGGCGCCATTCTCTTCAAGGAATTCATCGTCGTCCTGCGCGACCCGATGACGCTTTTCTTCATGCTCTTCCCGCCGCTCATCGAAATGATCGCGTTCGGCTACGCGCTCGATAACGACGTCAAACACATGGCGATGGTTGTCTTCAATGAAGACCGCACCGTGGAGAGCCGGCAGTTGCTCGACCGCTTCGTCAACACCGAAACATTTCGCATCGTTAGGGAAGTGGGCAGCGCCACGGCGCTGGCGAGTGAGATCCGCGCCGGCCATGCCTATGTGGGATTGCAAATCCCGCCTCATTTCACGCGCGACCTCCGCGCCGGCCGCCCCGCCCAGGCACAACTTTTGATCGACGGCTCCAATTCCACCATTGCGCTGCAGGCACTCAATACCGCGGTCGCGATCGCCCTCACGCAATCGACCGAAATGCTCTTGAAAGAGAGCGGCCGGCACGCGGTGCCGGTCGAAATCCGTCCGCAAATGCTCTACAACCCGACGATGCGGAGCCCTAACTTTTTCGTCCCGGGCGTGATCGGCATCGTCCTGCAAATCGGCACGACCTTCGCCACCGCGATGGCGGTCGTGCGGGAAAAGGAGCGCGGCACACTGGAGCAGCTTCTCGTTAGTCCGCTCAGCCGCTGGGGGCTGATGCTGGGCAAACTGATTCCCTACCTCTGCATCGGGATGCTGATGGCCTTTCTCCTTTTTGGGATCATGCACTTTGTCTTCTTTGTCCCGATCGCCGGGAGCATCGTGGCGATGGTCCTGGCGACGCTGGTTTACGTCTTCGCGCTCCTCAGCCTCGGCCTGCTCGTTGCGACCAAAGCCGAAAACCAGATGCAGGCCCTCCAGATGTCGATGGCCTTCATCCTGCCGAGCGTTTTCTTTTCCGGCTTTATTTTCCCGCGCGAAACGATGCCGGCGATTTTCTATGGGCTCGGCGCGGTTCTCCCCACGACTTATTTCATTTGGCTGATGCGCGCCATCATTCTGCGGGGGGCGACCTTCTTCGAATACCTGCCATCGTTAGGCATACTCTCCCTCATGGCCGTTCTCCTCTTCTGCGTCTGCGCCCTGCGCTTTCGCAAAAAAATCGGCTAGCTCCTGCCTTGTCACCCCGAGTCGCGCAGACGGAGGTAGGGCGAGACTCTATCGAAGCGGTGCAAAGCACATCGTCAGGCCGCTTGAGCGCCAATATTCGCCGCCAGGGGAAAGCAATTGCACGGAGCAGAAAACTCGCGATCGAGAGATAAAAGAACAACGTCAGCAAATCCGCCAGAGCCAGCGTGAGCGGAGCGGCTGCGATCTTCGAATCAAGTCGCAAGGCATGCGGGACCGAATGAATACTCAGGCCGCTCATCATGGTGTTCGCGTTCCGCAATCTCGAAGATCTCTTCGGTGAAAGCCCCTGTATCGGTTCACGCCGCATCTTGCGAGACGGGAAGCGCTTCAGGCTGCCTAACGGCTGGAGACCAGGAACATCTCGGCCCAGCAATGATTCGCCGATATTACGACGGATCACGTCCTTCCGTTGCCGTGGCTCAGGATCACAACTTGCTGTTCGAAATTGTGCCGGCACCGCCTCAACGCGCCAAAAACTTGCATCCTGTGTTAGGCTTGCGGCCACTTCTCTTCCTCAAAGATGGAAATCACCACCTCTTCCGGCTCTTCCGCTTCGCCCTTTCCGCCCGGGTTTCAGTTTCGGCCGTTCCGTTTCCTGCTCGGCCTGATCGGGGCGATCGGAATTCTGATTACCTTCGTTTCACTGCTCTTCGGGTTCGTCTCCATCCCGACCAATTCGGTCGGCGTGAAGCTGCGCTTCGGCGCTTATCACAGCACCGAGGGACCGGGCCTGGCCTACGCGATTCCCTATATCGACGAGATCACGCTCGTGCCAACGCAGCGTCTGCTGAAGCTGGAGTTTGGTTTCTCCACCCCGCAGGCGACGAACGAATTCCAGGGCGATACAGCAACCGGAGGACACCGAGACGATGATCACGGGCGACCTCAACACCGCGCTCGTCCCGTGGGTGGTGCAATACCGCATCACCGACCCGAAGCAGTATCTCTTCGGCGCGCGCGAGCCGGAACAGACATTGCGCGATCTGTCCGAAAGCGTGATGCGCGAGGTGATCGGCGACCGCACGGTGGATGAGGTCCTGACCATCGGGCGGCACGACATCGAGACGGCAGCGCTGGGCCGGTTGGCGAAGTTGTCGGCGGAATTTGGGCTCGGATTGCAAATCCAGCAGGTGCAACTCGCGACCGTGCGTCCGCCGGCGGCGGTGCAGGCGGCCTTCAATGAAGTGAACCAGGCACAGCAGGAAAAACAGACCGCGATCAACCAGGCGTGGGCGGTCTACAACGACGCGGTGCCCAACGCCCGCGGCCAGGCCAAGGAGCGCGAAAAACAAGCGGAGGCCTACGCGTTTCGCCGGGTCAACGGGGCAAAGGGCGACACCGAGAAATTTTCTCTTCTCCTGGCAGAGTATGCCAAGGCGCCGGAGATCACGCGGCGCCGGCTTTATTTCGAGTCAATGGAATCGATCCTGCCGGCGCTCGAACGCAAGGTGATCGTCGATGACAGCATCAAAGGAGTCCTGCAAACCCTGCCCCTGATGGCACCCACGCCAACTGCAACGCCCGCAGCCCAGCCCTAACGAGGCCGCGACATAGAATCGCCTAACGCCTAACAATTTACCTATGGCCACCATATATCGTCCGCATTTTTCTACCCGCTTTGTTGGCTTTATGCAGAATCCGGTGCTCGCTATCGTCGGTGCCATCTTCCTGCTTACCGCTTTGAAGTGGGGCGCGCTCCTCTTCACCGTGCACCAATACGAGACCGCGATCGTAACCCGCTTCGGCAAGGCTGTCCGGGTCGAAAAAACGCCGGGCTTGAAATTCAAAGTTCCCTTTATCGACTCGGTCCATCGTTTCGATAACCGCATCCTCGCCTGGGACGGTCCGCCGACGGAATGCCCGACCAAAGACAAGCTTTACCTGATCGTCGATTGTTTCGCGCGCTGGAAAATCAGCGACCCGCTTCTCTATTTCAACCGCCTGAACGACGAACGCAGCGCGCTCTCGCGCCTCGACGACATCCTGGGCAGCGAGACCCGCACGGCGGTAGCATCGAACGACCTGGTTGAAATCGTCAGGCTAACGAAAGGGCGAAAACCGCTGCGCGACGCCGAGCTCGAGAAAACCGGGACCGTCCTGCCATCCGACATTCCCGATGTCGAGTTGGGCCGCGGCGCGATTGAGCAACAGATCACGGATCGGGCGCGGCAAAAGATCGAAGGATTCGGGATTGAGCTGCTCGATGAGCGGTTCAAACGCAGCAAATACAGCCCCGCCGTAGCCGACAAGATTATCGAGCGGATGTCGAGCGAGCGGCACCAGATCGCCTCGAAGTTTCGTTCCGAAGGGCGTGGCGAAGCGGCCAACATCAATGGACAAAAAGAGAGCGACGTCGCTTCAATTCAATCGGCCGCGACCAGGAACGTCGCTCAAGATCGAAGGCGAAGCCGACGCCGAGGCAGCACGAATTTACGCCGCCGCCTTCAACTCGCCGGAAGCGCAAGGCCTCTACTCTTTTGTCCGCCGACTCGAGGTAGCGCGCTACGGGTTTAGTCAGGGCACGACGGCCGTAATCTCGACGGAGAGCGATTTTGGCAATGTGCTGAAAGGCATCGGCGGCGCTGGGATCGTGCCCGCGCCCACCCCGACCCGCTAAGTCGCGTCACCAGTCTGGGAGATTGATCTCAGCAGATTATGCCCCGTCATCTCGGGCGGCTTCGGCAGGTCGAGCAGGAAGAGCAGTGTCGGCGCAATGTCGGCCAGGATCCCGCTTTCGAGGCGGAAGTTTTTTGCATCGCCCGCGACATAAATGAGATGAACCAGATTTGTCGTGTGCGCGGTGTTCGGCGATCCATCGGGATTGCGCATCAGTTCGCAGTTTCCATGATCGGCCGTAAGGAGAAGTTTCCCGCCTAACGACAGGACGGCGGGCACGAGCCGCGCCACGCAGGCGTCGATCGTTTCGACTGCTTTTACCCCGGCTTCGACGATTCCGGTGTGTCCCACCATGTCGGGATTCGCGAAGTTCAAGATGATCAAATCGTACTGCGCGAGCCGGCTGAGCACTTCATCAGTCACCTGCACCGCGCTCATCTCGGGCTGCAAATCGTAGGTCGCGACTTTGGGAGAGGGAATGATTTTGCGGTCTTCGCCCGCTGCTGGCTTCTCGACCCCGCCGTTAAAAAAATAGGTCACGTGTGGATATTTTTCCGTCTCGGCGATCCGTAACTGGGTCTTTCCCGCCGCGCTCACCACCTCGCCGAGGATGTTTTTGAGCGACTGCGTTCCGAATACGATCGGACACTCATAGGTCACGTCGTACTCCGTAAGCGTCACGTAATGGACCCGTGGCCAAACCTCCCGGTCAAAGCCGTCGAAATCCTGGAAGAGAAAGGCCTGCGAAAGCTGCCGGGCGCGATCGGCCCGAAAGTTGAAGAACAAAACTGTATCGCCGTCGCAAATTCGCTGTTCGTTAGGCTCGGCAAAGATCAGCGGCGGCATGAATTCATCCGTTTTGCCGGCCAAATAATGCCGGCTGATTGCCGCCGGCGGCGGGTCACGGCAAATTTCGCCGCGCCCGAGAACGATCGCGTCCCAGGCCAGTTTCGTCCGATCCCAGCGTCGATCGCGATCCATCGCAAAGTAGCGCCCGACGACCGTAATGATCCGCGTCCCGCTTTTTGCCAAATGCGCCTCGCATGTCGCCAGGTAATCGGAGCCACCCGTGGGCGAGGTGTCCCGCCCATCGGTGATCGCGTGGACGACGATTTTATCCACGCCCGCTTCCCTGGCCGCATCGGCGAGGGCGAGGAGGTGCCGGTAGTGGCTATGCACTCCGCCATCCGAGATCAAGCCGATGAAATGCAGCCGCCCGCTTCGCGCCTTTCGGAACGCTTCCTGCAAAACGCCATTCTGCTCCAGTTCGCCGTCAGCGATCGCTTTGTTGATCCGGGTCAGGTCCTGATAAACAATCCGTCCCGCGCCGAGATTGAGATGACCGACCTCGGAATTTCCCATCTGCCCTTTGGGCAGCCCGACGTCCTCCCCGCTCGCGCTCAATGTCGCGCACGGATAATCCTGATAGAGACGGTCGTGAAACGGCGTTTGCGCGAGCAAGGTCGCGTCACCATTCTTCTCCCGGTCAGCTTTTCCGCCGGGGTTGATTCCCCATCCGTCGCGGATCACGAGGACGACCGGTCTAGCCATAGGCCGCACTCTGCCGACGGGCGCCGCGCCGCTCAAGCGATTTCCCACGGCTAGCGGGATTGACAACCCGTCCCGGGCCTCGCTCTATCGATTAAATGAAATGGCGCAACCAGATCCTGGCGCTCCTTTGCCTGACGATCTTTATCGCGCTCGGTGTGCTTTATTTTCGCCATTGGGTGGTGCAAAAACCCTTCGGGATCGTGCTTTTCATTGGCGAGGGCCTGACCCCCAATCGCGTCGCGGCGACGCGCCTCTATGCCGGCGGCGCAAACGCGCATCTCGCCCTGGAGTCGCTGCCGGCTGTCGCGATGCTCTCCAATTATTCGCAGAATTTCGCGGTGCCCGACGAAGCCGCTGCGGCCACGACCCTGGCGACGGGAGCGAAGGTGAACAACCGCAGCCTGGGCGTCGGCCCTAACGACAAGCGACTGACGAGTATCGTCGACCTCGCTCAGGAGAGAGGACGGGCAATCGGGCTGGTGACGAACGGCCGTCTGACGGACCCGACCGCAGCGGCCTTTTACGCGACGAGCAAGGGTGGAACAGACATCGCCCAACAACTGGCAGAAGAGAAGAAGATCGACATCGTGATGGGCGGGGGCGGCTCAAAATTTCTTCCCGAAGCCAAGGGCGGAGAGCGTGCTGATGGCCGCGACCTGGTCCTTGAGATGCGACGCAACGGCTTCGAGATCGTCCGCTCCAAGGCTGAACTCGAAAGCATTCCGCGATGGCGCCGACCACAGTTGCTCGGCCTTTTCAGCGATGGCGAAATGGCTTTTGGGAACGAGATTGCGGCCGGGAGCGAGCAGCCCACTCTCGCCGACATGACGCGCCGCGCGATTGAGCTGCTGCAATGGAACACCGGCGGCTATTTGCTCATCGTCGACGCCGGGCTCATGCGAACAGCTGCGCGCGAAAATCATGGAGAGCGGACTCTGGCTGAAACGGTCGAATTGGATCAGGCGATCGCAGTCGCGCGGAATTACGCCGGCGAGAACTCGACGATTCTAGTCACGGGAAATTTTGGGATCGGCGGACTTTCGTTGAATGGCTTCCCGTTCCGGCGCGACAGCGGAGTCGCTTTACTTGGTGTCAACTCTTCCGGCGAACCGGCGCTCACATGGGCGACTGGGCCTAACGGGGTCGAGACGCGCGGTGCACTTCCAGGATCAGACCCTGAAGAACCAACCCCGCCGGCGGATGGCCCCGCTTCACCGAGCGGGCAGGAACCCGCCGCTGCTTACGCGCCCGAGGCGCGCAATACCGTTGACGACGTGCTCGCCGCCGGCCGCGGCCCCGGGACCGAACTGCTCCACGGCTTTCTGGACAACACGGTCGTTTTCAAAATCATCGCGGGCGAGCTCTAGATCCAAGGCTTGCAACGTCATTCTGAGCGCAGGCCAGGGATCCCGCTGCGAAATCGCTCAATGACTCCGCGCGATCCATTCGACTCCGCAGCGCTCCGCTCGGGACGACAACGCTAGTCCACCGCCGTCGGCAATCCCGCCGTTTTCCATCCGCGGAAGCCACCGGTCATCGAGCGCACGTTGCGATAGCCCATCTTTCTGCAAGCTCTCCGCGACGAGCGCCGACCGGCTGCCGCCGCCGCAATAACAGATGATTCGCTGATCGAGGTCTGGCACCTGTTCCTCGATCTCAACTTCGACTTCGCCACGATTGAGATGTTTCGCCCCGCGCGCGTGTCCTGCTTTCCAGTCTTCGTCCGAGCGTACGTCAATCAGGGTCGCGGCCCCGCAGCCCAGTTCGAGAGCAGCGTCGTTAGGTGAAATCTCCTTGATGGACCTTTTCGCCTCGGCGACCAGCTTTTGAAAGCGGTTCGGCTGTTCCATTCCTATACGTAGCGCAAGGCCCCAATCAGGTCGAGCGCGCGCACATCGCGTGCTCGGTTTGTCATTTCGATCCCGCGGAATGCGGCCATTCCGCCTCGCCGAACTTTGTCCACAACTTCATCCGAGCGAAAGTGAGACAGCCTTCATGACTCGTTAGGCTGCCGGGAGATTCTCCCGCCCGCAGCGCAAGACCCGCGCCATCCAGACCAGCTCGTCAATGAACGCTTTGAGACGTCGCGCGTAGGCCGGATCAATGATATCGCCCGTCGCCGGGTCAAACAATTTGCCGGCCGCGCCGAAGTAAACGTCGGTAAAGATCATAACCAGGCCCAACTCGCGCAGGACAGGCAGCAGATTCTGGATCATGCGCGCGCCACCGAACGGCCCGGCCGAGACGCCGCACACTCCCACCGCCTTGTGTATGTATTCCTTGAGGTTGCTGTCGAGCACATGCTTGAGCAGTCCGGGAAAGCTATGGTTGTACTCGGGCACGACGAGGATGAGCCCATCCGCGCGGCTGACCGTCGTAGAAAACTTCGAGTCTTTGATCGCCTCGCCCGCGTCATCGACCGGGAGCCGGATGTTGCGGATGTCGATCAACTCTGTTTCCACCTCCGGGCGCTGCGAGACCTGTTCGACGACAAACCGCGCGGGAGCTTCACTCAGACGGCCTTGCCGCGCGGTGCCGAGAATGACGGGCAAAAAGACCGGGCGAGTGAGTGATTCCATGTTCACCATCGTTTGCATTTAAACGAAAATTTCGCCGCCCGGGAAAGATCCATCTCAGGCTGGAGCGCTCGCGACCAGATGTTTTCTGGGCATCTTTGGCAGACTTGAGCACGCAGTATCTCCGTCTCTTTCGCTGGCACGTTCTCCGCTATCTGGCGCAGCATCCGTTGCTCGGCATCCTCAACGTCGCGACCGTGGCGCTCGGGGTCGCGCTTTATCTCGCGATCCAGATCGCCAACCACAGCGCCAACCGCGCTTTCGAGGCGAGCGTCGATGTCGTGGCGGGCAAAGCCCAGCTCGAGGTGAGCGCGACGGCCGGCAATTTGCCAGACGAGCTCTTTCCCAAAATCGCGCGACACCCTGGGGTCGCCGCCGCGACTCCGATCGTCCGCGGATTTCTTACCCTGCCCGCTTTTCCTGGCGAATATCTCGACCTGCTGGGGATCGACGTCCTGACCAACGAGCCATTTCGGACTTTTGACCTGACTGATTTTCAAACGCGGCAGTTCGATCTCCAGCAATGGCTGCGCGGACCGCGAACGGTCGCGGTGAGCGAGGAACTGGCGCGGCAACATCACCTTCGCGCCGGTGACGAAATCGACGCCCAGATCAATGGCGAAACGAAACGCCTGAGGATCGGTTTCCTCCTGCGGACCCGTGGAACAGGCGCGAATCCCAATCCGCATTTCGCGGCGATGGACATCGGCTGGGCCCAGGAACTCCTCGAACGGCGCGCCACGCTCGACTCCGTCTCGCTTCGCCTGACAAACGGGAGTGATCCGGCCAAGATCGCGGCCGAACTGCGAAAGAGTCTTCCTCCGGATATCACGGTCGCGGCGCCGGCCCAACGCGGAGAACAAGTGGAAAAGATGCTGGCGGGCTTCCAGCTCAATCTCCAGGCGATGAGCCTCGTCTCGCTCCTCGTCGGGATGTTCCTGATCTACAACACGATCGAAGCCTCCGTCGTCCGCCGGCGCAGCGAGATTGGAATCTTGCGCTCGTTAGGCGCAACGCGCCGTGAAATACGCTGGCTCTTCCTCGGCGAGGCCGCCGTCCTCGGAGCGATCGGCATCGCGGTCGGGATGGCCGGCGGATATCTGCTCGCCCGCGAGCTCGTCGGAACAGTCGCGGAAACAATCTCGTCGCTCTACGTCCTGCTCAGTGTGCAGCAGGTCGTCGTTTCGCCCTGGATCTGGAGCAGCGCTTTGCTGCTCGGCTTCGCCTCAGTCGTGGCTGCTGCCTGGTTGCCGGCGCGCGCCGCGGCCGCAATGGATCCCGTTGAAACGCTCCATCACGGCACCCGGATCGAAAAAGCTGTGCGCCTTTCGCGCGGCTGGATTCTCGGCAGTGCCTTGTCGCTTTTCCTGGCAATCACGCTCTCGGCACTCGCGTTGCGGACCGGACCGGCGTGGCTTGGTTTCGGGGCGGCCTTCTTTGTTCTCGCCGGCTTTTCTTCCATCGCGCCGGAGATCACCTTTCGCTTTTCACGGGCGGTGAAGGCGGCGGTTCATCAAGAGATCTTACCGCGTCTGGCCGCGCAAAATCTCGGCCGAACTCTGCTGCGCAATTCGGTAACGATTGCGTCGCTCGCCGCCGCCGTAGCGATGACGGTCGGTGTTGCGGTGATGGTGTTTTCATTTCGCCAAACGGTCGGCGATTGGATAAATCAGACGCTTATCGCCGACCTTTTCATCGGTCCGGCGGCCAATGAGATTGCTGGTCCTACGTCCTTTGTCCCGCCGGCCGCGATCGACTACCTGGAAAAAAATCCAGCGGTCGAAGAGGTCGACACATACCGGGGCGTGGAGCTTCCTTTTCGCGATCAAACAATCGCACTCGCAGTCGTGCGCGGAAGCAACCGACGCAACTTGCGCTTCCTACGGGGGCGGAACGACGAGATCATCCATCGCTTCTACAACGAGCAATGCGTGCTCGTCTCGGAGAGTTTCGCGCGCCGCTTCCACCTCGCGGAAGGCGAAACGCTCAGACTGCCTTCACCTGAGGGCGTCGAATCCTTTCCGATCGCGGGCGTTTTTTACGATTACACCAGCGATCAGGGCACCGTTTTCCTAAGTGAAAAGAATTTCCTGAAATTCTGGCACGACGACCGCGTCAACAGCCTCGGGCTTTATTTGAAAAAAGGCGCCGATCCCGAGACGGTGGCCGAGGCGTTTCGCGGTCGATTCAGCAAGAGCGGCGAATTCTCGATCTACTCGAACCGCCTGCTTCGAACTCGCATCTTCGAAATCTTTGACCAGACGTTTGCCGTCACCTACGTGCTGCGGACGATTGCCGTGCTCGTTGCGATCGTCGGCATTTTCCTTGGCCTAACGACGTTGGTGACCGAGCGGTCGCGGGAACTGGGCGTGATGCGCTCGATCGGGGCCTCGGCGGCGCAAATCCGGCGTCTGCTCCTCTGGGAAAGCGGGATGATCGGTCTGCTCGCCAGTGCGCTTGGACTGGCCTCTGGACTTTGCCTGTCACTTATCCTCACCGGCGTGATCAATCGCGCTTTTTTTGGATGGACGATTCAGCTCGCTTTCCCGTGGTGGTCTCTGGCTTGGACTCCGATCTGGATCGTCGCAGCGGCCGTCGTGGCCGGATGGATTCCGGCGTGGCGGGCGGGACGAATCAATGTCGCGGAGGCAGTTCGGAGCGAATGAGGGGAATCGCAGGCTTCAGAATTCGAATGGCCGGTTGGATTGCCCTTCTGGCGATTGGCTGCGTGGCGGCGGACTGGCAGATCGCAGCGCCAGGCTGGCAGTATGACTTTCCGAGTGATCATCATGCGCACGACCAATTCAAAACCGAGTGGTGGTATTTCACCGGCAACCTGACGAACAATCGGGGCCAACGTTTCGGCTATGAACTGACTTTTTTTCGGCAGGGTATTCGTTCCCCGATCGAGCGGACTGGGACAACTTCGCGCTTCATCGTGGATGACCTGAAGTTCGCGCATTTCACGGTCACCGACCCGGCAGGAAAGAGGTTTCTCTTTCATCAAAAGGTGAGCCGGGGCAGCTTCGGCGACGCGGGCTTCGGCGACGGCAACCGGCTCGCCTGGATTGATTCATGGAATCTAAGAATGAATCACCGATGGCTCGTTCGATCTCGCGGCAGACGCGCTGGATGCTGCGATCCAATTGCACCTCGTTGCCCAGAAACCGCCGGTTATCCATGGCAGCGGGGGAATCAGCCGGAAGGCGCAAGGTGCGGGCCACGCTTCCCATTATTACTCGCTCACGCGGCTGGAGACGTCTGGTCGCATGAGGGTGGGCAAGGAAAGCTTCACGGTCTCGGGCGAGAGCTGGTTCGACCACGAATGGGCAACCAATCAACTCGCGCCGGAACAGGCCGGTTGGAATTGGCTCTCGGCCCAGTTCGAGGACGGGACCGAGCTGATGCTCTACCAGATGCGCCTAACGAACGGAGCGATCGATCCGATTTCGAGCGGCACCTTCGTCCGCGAAGATGGCACTTCGGTTTCGCTCACAAGCGCGGACTTTCAAATGACACCCGAATCCTTCTGGAAAAGCCCGGCGACAAAAGCAAACTACCCGATCGCATGGCGCATCGCGGTCTCTAAAGAGCAACTGGAGTTCATAATCAAACCGGTGCTGGCGAACCAGGAGTTGGTTTTCAGCCCGCTGATTTACTGGGAAGGCGCCTTTGATTTAATCGGAACGCGAGCCAATAAGCCGATCCGCGGTCGCGGTTATTTGGAATTGACCGGATACGCGGGATCGCTGGCGGAATCGTTAAGTCGCTAAATCGTAGGAGGAGCGCGCGTTCACCGTTTGGCGCCTCAGCCTTAACGAATCACGATCTTACGCCTTGGTGTGCCGCGCGAAATGCACTTCCGCACCTTTGGGCAAGAGACGCTTACGGCCACGCTGACGACGACGGGCAAGTGTGGCGCGGCCACCTTTCGTGCTCATGCGCGCGCGGAAACCGTGCTGCTGTTTCCGGGTTCGCTTGGATCGCTGTAAAGTGCGTTTCATTGGGAAATGCCCGACTTCGGGCGCGGAAAGAGTCGCTACTTTAGGAGTCCCATTCGGTTTGTCAACGCCGGCCGGGGCATTGCGACAGCGAGCGACAACCGCATTGCCACAGGTGCCTGATTATGGAATAAGCATCTGCGATGAGCGACGTAGCCATCGAACCGGCAATAGCGGAAGACCTGGACGAACTATCGAGCCTGCTCGGCGAGTTGTTCAGCGAGGAGAGCGATTTCCGCCCAAACAAGGAGAAACAGCTCCGCGGATTGCGCCTCATTTTCGAGCAGCCAAATCGCGGGCGGGTTTTCGTTCTGCGCCGCGATCGCTCGATCGTCGGGATGATCAACCTGCTCTTTACGATCAGCACCGCGGAAGGTGGTTTTGTCATTCTGTTGGAGGACCTGGTCGTCCATAAGGGATACCGGGGTCATGGCTACGGGTCGATGTTGCTCGATTACGCGATCGAATTTGCGCGGCAAAAAAATTTCAAACGCATCACTTTGCTGACCGATCGTCCGGAGCTGCGCTCGCAGAGTTTTTTTCGAAAACACGGCTTCTACGAGTCTCCGATGCTGCCGATGCGCCTGCTCTTGTCCGCAGAGTCGAGTAGCGCAAAGCAACTCTCTGAGAGCCAGGAACACGCCTAGACTGATCGCTTGATGCGGCGCGTCCTGCCTCGCACTATCTTCGCTGATGCCCACCCAAGGAGGTTCCATTCGACTCTTCCGCGTTGCGGGGATCGACGTCTTTCTACACTGGTCCTGGTTCCTCGTCGCGATTTACGAGGTGCAAGTCTGGCGATCCGTGTTCTCGTCGCCGATTTGGGCAGTGCTGCTTTACCTGGGACTGTTCGTCCTGGTGACAATGCACGAGTTCGGCCACGCTCTGGCCTGCCGGCAAGTGGGCGGGCGGGCGGAGCGAATCGTCCTCTGGCCGTTGGGCGGGATCGCGTTCGTCAGTCCGCCCCCGCGGGCGGGCGCGATGCTCTGGAGCATCGCCGCGGGTCCAATGGTCAATCTGCTGCTCCTGCCGATTTTGACTTACGCGCAGCACGCGGCGGGACGGGCTGGGTGGGTGAACACAAATGTCGATGCTTACCTCGTCCTGTTTTGGCTCTGGCGCATCAACCTCATGCTCCTTCTCTTCAATTTGCTGCCAATTTATCCGCTCGACGGCGGCCAGATCGTACGCGCCCTGCTTTGGTTCCCGTTAGGTCAAATCCGGAGCCTGTTTATTGCCACCGGGATTGGCTTTGTCGGCGGCGGCGCGCTCCTCCTTTGGGCGTTTTCGCAACAATCGATCTGGATCGGAATCATGGCCTTCTTCCTTCTCAGCCAGGCTGCGGTCGGATGGCGTCAGGCGCAATACCTGAAAATGCAGGCTGCCGACGCAATGCCTGTCCCACCAGACGATCCTCATCTCGCCGAGAAAAAAACGATCCTGTAGAGGCTGCGTTTTCTAAAGTGCGGAGGAAAGCGGCGCGACCAAGTCGAAGGAACATCCTTCCGCACATTCTCGTCGCGGCCCCCCCGCCGGAAACGAAAATGAAGACGTGCCGAAGCAAGTCGCTCCGAGAAAAGCCTATTGGAGTTAGCGTGCCCCTTGCTCCATCCACGCGTTTAGTTGTGGAACCAGCCGCTGCTTGAACTCCGCACGAAAGCCGATTTCGTCGATCGCCTTCGCGACCGCTTTCCCCGCCTCCGCGGGCAGGTTTGTCTTCGCGTAGCGCTCCAGTGTCTCAGCGTCCTTCAGGGCGGAAAAAAAGGGAAAGAGACCCGCCGCGAATCCATTGACGCCCAGCGCATCCTGCTTCGCGAGGAGCGCTTTCATATTTTCCTGGGCGAATTCCCAGACCAGCTCCGGATGTTCGCCCTGCCGGGCCACGAAAGGGAGTAGAAGGGCCGCCCGGCTCGTGGGAAGCTCATCCGTCAGCGCGAGCGCGATCGTCCGCGCGATGAGCTTCGGATCAATCGCATTGCCGAGCGCTTCATAATAGTACTGCTTCTCCTCCGTGCTCGTGGTTTTCAGCCCGAGCTCGTGGATTTTTTTCCATGTCCCCGAATCGGCATAACGACCGACCACGGCGAAAATGGTGGGGCGCAAATCCGGAGGCACGGTCGTCGGATTGGAAAGGAAACCGTCAAACCGCGCACGGCATCCAGCAATAATATCGGAGTCGTTCAAGAGACCGAGACCGCGGATCAACGAGGCGCGGAGAATCATTGTCTTGGACGACTCCCCTGGTTTCGCATCCCATCCGACGCGATCGAAAGCAGGCCGCAAAACGGCGCGTGCATGTTGCTGGAAGCGGGGTCGCGCCGGGTCGCCCGCAAGCAGCCGGTTGATGAAGGTAAATGTGTCGATGATTTGGTCGTAGACCGCGACCTGGTCATCGCCCACGACCTTGTCGACAAGCCCGAGGTAATGCGTGAGCGGCTCCCGGTTCGCCTCGACCAGCGCCCATGCATCGATCAGCAAATTGACGCGATCGGCCTCCGAGAGCCGGCCCATCTGCGCGACGAGCAAGTCCCACGACGCCCGGTCGTACTCGACGCGATAATAGCCGGCATCCTCGACGTTGAACTTGATTGCCTTGTCGGCGGGCAACTCGTTAGGCAGACTGGCGTTCTTTTCCCGCAGGAGAAATCCGCTCGTCGCAGGCTGATCCAGCGTCAGGTAGGTGAGCGGAATCTGCCACTGCAATGCAGGCGGATCGGGGAAGTGCACCGTGAAGCGCTCCTGGGTGAGTTTGATCGTGTTCTTATCACGTTCCACTTTCACAACCGGAAATCCGGGTTGCTCCGTCCAGCCGGGCGCGATTTCGCCGACCGGTTTGCCCGAGACCTCGGTTAGTGCCTCCCATAGATCCGCCGTCGTCGTGTTCGAATATTTGTGCGCCGCGATGTATTTGCGAATGCCGTCGCGGAAGACCTCTTCGCCGAGAAAACTTTCCAGCATGCGGATGATCGACTGGCCTTTCCGGTAGGTGATTTCGTCAAAGGCATTGCCCGCTTCCGCCTCGGTCGCGATCGGCTGCTGCACGGGATGGACGGTCGAACGAGCGTCAGATTGCATCGCGGTGTCTTTCGGGAAACCGATCCGCCGGCTCGGATCACGCGGCACGTTGCGGCGCAACCACTCGTTCCATTCCGGGTTAAAATGATCGGTGCACTTCGATCCCATCCAGGAAGCGAAGCCTTCGTTCAGCCAGAGGTTATCCCACCACGCCATCGTAACGAGATCGCCGAACCATTGATGCGCCATCTCGTGGGCGACGACTGCGAAAATAGCCTGCTTCGTTTCGGTCGAGGAATTTTCCGGATCGAAGAGCAGGACCGACTCGTAATAGGTGATGCCGCCCCAATTCTCCATCGCGCCACCAAAGCCGCCCGGGATCGCAATGAGATCGAGTTTCGGCAACGGATAGGGCACGCCGAAGTAGTCGTTGTAGTACTGCAGGATCGTGGCAGCGCTCTCGAGCGCATAACGGCCCATCTCTGCTTTGCCTTTCGTCGTCACGACCCGTAGTTTCACGCCATCCTTTTCGGCCGCGATTGAATCCAGCTCCCCGGCTACGAGCACCACGAGGTAACTCGACATGGAGGGCGACGTTGCAAAGCGCACTTCCTTGCCGCCGGCGACCTTTTCCTCGCCTTCCACCGGCATGTTGGAAACAGCGGTGAAGTTTTCCGGGACGACCACCGTGAGCTGGAAACGCGCGCGGAAACTCGGCTCGTCCCAACAGGGAAACATCCGGCGCGCATCGGTCGCCTCAAATTGCGTCCCGAGCATGACCTTCTTTTCGTTAGTTACCTGCTCCTGATAGCCCGCGTAGAACAGTCCCTGCCCCTGGGCGTTAATTTTTCCGCTGAAGGCGAGCGCCAGTTCGTGGTCCCCCGTCGACAGCTCGTTAGGCAAATTGAGCGTTAGCGTCTGCTCTGTCTCGTCCAAGGCGATCGCTTTTTCCGGGAGCGGTCGGCCGTCGAGCGAAGCCGAGGCGATCTCCATCTCGAGCGCGTTGAGCACGAGCTTCGTGACCGGTTTTTTTGCGTGCAGCTCTGACCGTTTCCGAGCCGGTGAAAGTGAGTTTCTGAAGGTCCGGCGCAATGCGGATCGAATATTCAGTTGGCCTAACGTCCTTGGGCAGTTTCCCCGGCGTGGTAGCGAAATCGAATCGGGATTCGGCATTCACGCGAGATGACAGGAACATGGCGAAAACGGCAAGGAACAGATGACGCATACGGCCAGAGAACGCTTCTTACTGCACCACGAGCAAAAGTAGCAACTGTCCCGCGCCGATTTGCGGGCCCTTAATCACCAGCGGGCTGCTTTTGCTTAGCGTCGCATCGGTTTCCAGCAACACCTGCCGATCCTGAAACAACTGGAGTCTTAGTCGATAACCATCGCGCGACGGACCCCGCGCATCGACGTGCAACGAGAAGTGCTTGCTCGACGCGAGCCAGTTTTCTTCGCCGGTCTGCAGGACCTTCCGCGATTGGCCAATGACTTCAAACTGATTGTAGCCGAACGTCCGCTGCAACGTTTCCCGAAGCTGATGCATCTCCGGCGGAGGCGGCGTCTGATGAGCCGCATTCGTAGCTACAACCAGGCCGCTCCAGACGTTCTCGTCAGCACGCGCGCCTGGAATGACGACGCAAAATAGTCCCAACCCGGCAGCGAAAGCGAGGAGTCGACAGCACATCAGTTATTTGGTTGCGTATTCCGGCGGCAATGATTTCAAGCCGTCGACCCAGAGGACGGTAACGCGATCCTGTTTCGTTTGGAAAATCGAGACAGTCGCATACGGACTTACGTTCGGATCGACGCGGGCATTTAAGATCTGCGTCAAGTATTGCGATTGCGAGGGCGCCGGTTTTTCGCGCATGACGAAAAAGGTGCAGACCGCAAAGAGCGCGAGCGACGACGCACCGGTCCAGAGCAAACGACGAATGGTCCACCAGCTCTCACGCGCAGCCGTGGCCTGACGCGGCACGGATTCCTTCATTTCCGCCGCGATGCGACCGCGCAACTGATGATGGAAAAATTCCTCATTTCCCATCGCGCGCGGCTGGAGCTGCTCCTTAAGCAATGCGCCGAGTTTATGCGCCTGATTTTTTTCCGCTTCGGCCGCGACCCGATCGTCGAGCGAAGCCTCGAATTCGGCGCGCTCCGCATCGCTCAGTTTGCCGTCAACCCAGGCCGTCCAATTCTCCTCAAACGTTTTCATAAACATCCCGCAGCAGATTCTGCAGCTTTTTGCGCGCATAGAACAAGCGCGACATGACGGTGCCGATCGAACAGCCTAACGATTCCGCGATTTCGCGGTACTGCATGTCCTCAATTTCCTTCATCAAGATAACCGCCCGATGCTCCGGCGAGAGCTGCGCGATCGCGGCGTCAATCCGGTCGCGGATTTCCCTGCCCTGCATGCCTTCGTGCGGCAGCGGACCGGCGTGGGGCACGGTACGCGAAGCCGGGTCGATCTCTTTCAACTGAATCGCGTCGTCAAATTCCGCGCCCGCGCCTTTCACCTGTTTTTTGCGCAACCAATCAATCGTCACGTTCATGACGATGCGATACATCCAGGTATAAAAGGACGACTGCCCGCGGAAGCGGGCGATCGATTTCCACGCCTTGAGGAAGCTGTCCTGCGCAAGATCCCAAGCATCCTGCTCGTTATGTACCATGTTGTAAATCATGCCGAAAATTCGGGTGCGGGAGCGGCTCACGAGTCGATCGAAGGCCTCGGTGTCACCCGCCTGGGCCTGTCTTACCAGGTCGAGCTCCGGGACATCATCCTGAGCCGCAATCGCTTCCGTCTCCTTCTTTGGACGAGCGCCGTCCTGATTCATTCAACAGCTAGAGGCTGCCGTAGCGTCGCAGCCATTCGCCACGGAATTCGCCCATCAGCAGGATGATTCCGTCGCGGACTTGGAAGAGCCGCTGACGCAAGGCGGTGTGCTGCTGCTGAGTGAGTGATTTCTCGGCGATGAGCTGTGCCGAGGCGTCCAGCGCGACGGTGATCGCTTTCAGCGATCGCTTCAGATAGGCGATTGTCATCCCGAGTTCCTCAGCCTCTTCGTCGCTCAAGGCGGCGGCCAGTTTCGCGCTCGCGAGCGCGGTGTGGGTCGCCAGCTTCACGGCGGCCGGGTCGTTTTGCAGCGCGGCGTTTGCCTCAAAAAGACGATCGATCCAAATCGTGAGAGAAAAAGCCGCACGGTAGAGCACGTGTTGCTCGAAACTTTCGGCGCCCCCGTTGATCAACTGGTTCGCAGAATCTTCGTCCTCGGTTCCGCCATCCTCGAGCAACGGATCGCCGTCCTGATTCCAGTCCTCGCCGCTTTCTTCGGCTTGATGGCACCAACCCATTTCGCGCGCGACGATCTCATCGCGCTGCGGATCGTCGATGTATTTCTCGAGCAGCTCCATGTATTTCTCCGTCTTTTGATCCTGCTGCTGGAGAAACCGCTCCCACTCGTATTCATCCCAAGCGCGGTCTGAGTCGTGCCCGGCCATGGAGTCATGTAGGCCAGCTTGGGAGGCTGCGCAAAAAAGTTTTGCAGCGACGGAGGGCTGGCTCGCGTCGACGCCGCGCGCATTTTGACCGCGGTGCCGGTTCGCAATCATGCTGGTCCACGCGTGCGTGCGCGAGAGGAAGAAGGAAATGAGCAATTTAGCCAGCGATACCGAGACGATCGCGTTTCCAAAAATCGACGATCGGCGGCTCGCTCTTCTCAAGACTCTGGGCGACGCCGCCTGGCAGAAAAACTGACGCCGTGCTCGCAGGACGCACCCTAACGACTAACGGAAATGGCCGGATCGGCTTCGGCCCGCTTCGTCTGCAAGCGCAGCTGTCCGCAGGCAGCCGAGATGTCGTGGCCTTTCTCCCGTCGCAGGGTGGCGACGGCGCCGTGGTCGCGCAGGATACGCAGGAAGTTTTCCTGCCGGTCGCGAGATGGTCGCGACCATTTCAGGCCCTCGACCGTGTTGTAGGGAATGAGATTGATTTTCGCCGAGAGACGACCGGCATTCCTGGCCAATGCGTGCGCCTGCTCATCGCTGTCATTCACGCCGGCGATCAGGATGTATTCAAACATGAGTCGTTTCTTCTGTGCAACGTAGTAGTCGCAAGCATCGAAGAGTGTCGCGAGGTTGTATCGGCGGTTCACTGGCATGATCTGGCTGCGTACTTCATCGGTCGCCCCGTGCAGCGAGATCGCGAGACGAAATTGAGTCGGCTCGAGCGCGAGCTTTCGGATTTGCGGCGCGAGCCCGCTGGTCGAGATCGTAATGTGCCGAGCGCCGATCCCGAACCCCCAAGGCGCGTTGATGATGCGAATGGCGCGCAATAGGTTCGTCAGGTTGGCCAGCGGCTCGCCCATGCCCATGAAGACGATGTTGTCGATCTTCTCGCCGCTCTCAGCTTCGACAACCAGCAGCTGGTCGACGATCTCGTTCGGGTCGAGATTGCGCGTGAAACCGTCGAGCCCGCTCGCGCAAAACTTGCAGCCGTAAGCACACCCGATCTGGGTGGAGACGCAAATCGTCCGGCGATCCGACGTCTCGCCGTAAAGCGCCGGCGAGGCCGGGATAAGGACCGACTCGATGAGGTTGCCGTCGGTGAGGCGGAAAAGGAATTTTCGGGTCGTGTCTTTCGAGCCGAGGACGCGGACAACTTCGGGTTGGTTGAGGGAGAAATCCTTCGCGAGCTGGACACGGGTTGCGGCCGGCAGGTTCGTCATCTCGGCGAAACTTGCGATGCGCTTTTCGTAAAGCCAGTCGGTGATCTGCCTCGCGCGATAAGATGGCGCGCCTTGGGCGGCAATATGCTGCGTCAGCTCGTCGAGATGCAGGGACTTGATAGACGGCTTGGCCACCTCGAAACCTACGGCGAGGCGCGGAAACGTCCACTTTGCCACCTTGTCTCGAGCGGAGCCGGGGATCGTGGTGCACTGCGGGCTGGCTTCGCCACAGAGATTGCTCCTCGTGCCGTGATGGGTTCCTCGCTTCACTCGGATGACCAACGGCACGAACGGCATCCCTATTTGCGCGCGACAATAATGCCGTCGGGTTGCTCTTTGGTATCGGGTTGATCGATCTCGATGACGTAACCGCTAGCTTGTAACCGCGCGACGCATTCCTGATGAATCGGGAGGCCGTGCGTGCCGATGAGAAAGGTGCGCACGCTCCCGGTCGCCATTGACTGCGTTCCACCCTTCAGGACCTCCACCTCGAGACCTTGGACGTCGATTTGCAAGAGATCCACTTGGCGCCCAATTCGCTCAACGAACAGATCGAGAGTGATTGTCGGGATGATAAGCACCTGCGAACCGGGCTTCGGCTGGCGCAGGCCAATCCTTTCCAGCAATCGCTTCCAACGCGTGCTGAGGGAGATTCGCCGGTCCCTTTCGTTTCGCGGAAGCCGGCTTCCGAAGCCGCGATCCATAAAAGTCTCGTTGCCCACGGAAGAGGTGAGGCCTTCGACGTAGACCGTAAAGTCATTATCTGAGAGTCCGTTCAAAACCACGTTCTCGCGCAGAAAAGCGCGATGTCGCGCCAGTGGTTCGACAGCGTGGATCGTTATGTCCGGAGCTAATTTGCGCGCCAGGATGAGGTAATAACCAATCGCCGCGCCGACATCGACGAAACAACCATTGGCGGGAATGCGCTGGATGAGATCAACAAAAATATTCTCCTCTTCCGATTCGTGGACGTTGTGCTTCCGGTAACGTTCGCGCTGTTCGTCGAGCAGATGATCGTCGTAAACCCGAACGCCATTATCAAAAGTGTGAATGGCCCGTTCCATCAGCGTCGCAAGGTTAGCGCGCGCGGCTCAACCCTCACAAGCCCTTCGTCATCCGAGCGCAATCGAGCGATACTATGGCGCCTACGGGAACGTCTCCCTGAAAACAGAGCAGGTCGGTACAGGCGGGATCCCGCGACTGCGCTCGCGATAACAGCCACTTAACGACTCATGCTTACCCGCCAGATCGTGCCCGTGGCCATCCTCGCTGAAGAGCACGCTTCCACCTTTCGCCGCCGTCACACCGACCCGTCGCCCCAAACGTTTTCCTCACGGGTTACAAGCCCGTCACGAAATCCTGTATCCCCCTGCGCCTTGTCGCCGTCCACTGGCACGCGCACGATTTTGTAACCGGCGCGCCGGCTGCGGTTCCGAGAACCGTGGAAGCGGCAAAAATGTCGCCGTTAGGCGCGGTCAGGAGAACGCGCGGATCGCGAAAACCGGCGGCGTATTCCTCGATCCTCAAACCATCCGGAACGTGGAGTTGCGCCTCCCGCGGTCGTGAGACAACCGTCGGAAACTGCTGGCCGACCGGCTCGCGCTAGGTGAGGGCAGATCCGCCACCATGAGCTTGCGCCGAACTCCGGGAGCGTCCCCGTCCATCCATCGCCGCCTGGCCAATGAGTAAATTTCGGCCCGGTTTCGAACCCGTGCCCAGGCGCGACCGCAGATTGCAGCACAGCCGACGCGAAAAGAAGGAAGCGCCTGCCGAAACGCACGAAGCGAGATCTCGCCTAACGAAAGATAGCGGAGCTCTTCTCTTTCGCCTTCACAAGTTGTTGCTGCGCTTTGCGCTGGTTGATGACGAAGGTGTTGTTGTCGCCGAGCTTCGTCCATGGACCGGGCGGAACTTCGCTGGACTCGACAAATTTCCAATCGGTCACATCGGTATCCTGCAGGCCAAGGTAATCGCGAACAGCCGGCGAAACATCGAGTCCAGCGCCCCGGTTTAGGTTCGGTTTGGGCCGCTCGTTGCCGAAAACGTACTCCCAATGATCGGTGCGAAACGGGCCGGCGTCTTCCCATTGGGCATAAACTGTTCGGTTACCTTTGCGAATCGCCACCCAGCGGCCTTTGCAGACGGAAATGCCGGGCCCCCGATACGCCTCATTAAACCACGGCACCACCTTGGGCGCTTCTGGTCGATGGCCTTCGCGCGCTTTGTCATTGTAAGGCAGCGCGCAGTAAAACGGATTTTGCCGGGGCGTGAAATTCACCGGGATGTAATCATGGCGCCGCGACGGCCTCGGATCGTCGTAGCCGCCGTAGTTTTTCGCCCAGGCTGCGTCCCAGCTGCTGGCATGATTCGGCACGGGATTATTCGCGGTCGGATTTTCGCCAATCCAGAACACGGTGGTGACGATTTCCGTTTTCCATGGGAAACGTTCGCCGCCCTTCATTGGATTGCGGAAGTGACCCGGCGGCGTGTAGCCGACGGGATCGACCTTGAACAGCACGTCCTCAGTAAGACGGTTCTGCTTCTTGTTTAGTTGAACTTTTTTCGTCGGTACCTGGGCCGGCGCGGACGGCGCAAAGCAAGCCGACACCGACGACAACAAAACAGCAATAGTATGAGTAAATGGTCCTGATTTCATTCGCAAGCGGAGGCTTCAGCAGCCGGGCTGAAGAAAGTGCGCACAATTAAGATTCGGTCGGCTGACCGGAAATGCGCCTAAGTTGAAGTCGCGGATGTTAGCACACGATCCGCACAAATCAACCCGCCTTAGCCAACAAATTTTCCGGGATTCAAGATGTCGAGGGGATCGAGTGCTTGCTTGATGCGTGCGTGGAGGGCACGCGCGACATCGCTCGTCGCTTCGGGCCACCAGCGCTTTTTGGCGAGCCCGATGCCGTGTTCTCCGGTGATAACTCCCCCCCAGGCAAGCACTTGTGCGAACAATTCATCGAGCGCCTGCTCGACCCGCTCGCGCACCGCGGGATCATCGTAATCGGCGGCCATGAGGTTGACGTGGAGATTGCCGTCGCCGGCATGACCGAAGGTGGCGATAGGGAAGTCATGGCGCGCCTGCAAGTCGGCGGCGAACTCGATCAGCTCGACGAGGCGACCGCGGGGCACAACAATGTCCTCGTTCAGTTTCGTTAGGCCAGTGGCCCGGAGCGAATTGCTAAACTCGCGCCGCAGAGCCCACAATTTTTCCGAACCTTCTTCCGTCGTGGCGATGGCGAGAGCATTTGGACTTTTACTTTCGAGTAAAGCGCGCAAGGCGTCGGCTTCGCTCCGCACGCTCTCAGGTTGTCCATCGACATCGATGAGGAGGTGCGCGTTACCCTCCGGAACGATCGCGGTGCCGCGATCGCGCCGCGCGGCTTCGAGAGTGAAATGATCGGCGATCTCGAGCGCTGAGGGGAGAAAACCGGCGGCGAAGATGGTCTGCACGGCGGCGGCGGCTTGCGCCAGACTGGCGAAGGCGGCCGAAAGAGTGGCGCGCGCCGGAGGCAAAGGGAGGAGACGAACGGTGATTTCGGTCACCACGCCTAACAATCCTTCGGAGCCCACAAAGAGGCCGATGAGGTCGAAGCCGGTTTTGTTTTTGTGCACACGTCCGCCGGTGCGCAGCACTTCACCGCTCGCGAGCACGACCTCGAGGCCGATGATGTAGTGGCGAGTGACGCCATACTTCAAACAACGCGGGCCGCCCGCGTTCGTCGCGACATTTCCGCCGATGCTGCAATCGTGCAGACTGGCGGGATCTGGCGGATAAAAAAGCTTCTGAGCGCGGACGGCGGCCTGCAGCTCGCCGGTGATGACGCCCGGCTCCACGATCGCGATCGCGTCGTCGAAACTGATCTCTTTGATGCGATTCATGCGCGCGAGGGAAAGCGCGATCCCGCCCTGCACCGGCACGCAACCGCCAACGTAGCCAAAGCCCGCGCCACGCGCGGTCACGGGAATTTTGTTTTCCGAAGCGAAACGGAGGAGCCGGCTGACCTGCTCCGTCGATTGCGCGAAGACAACGACATCGGGTTGATGATGGCGAACCATTTGTCGCCGCCGTGCGCGATCCGCGTGCCCTCGTCGGCCGCGACGATTTCATCTCCGAGAAGTGCGGAGAGTTTGGCGGCAAGATTCATCCTTCCACCATAACCGGTGCTTCAATCACTGCCACGCGCGTCGGGTGCCAAGTACTGGCCCAATAGCTATTCGGACGGCGGCCGGATGGTGTAGCCGACGTAGCGCAAGGTATGAATAAGAGGCGGATCGAAACCCAAGTCCACCTTCCTGCGGAGTCGAGCAATGAAAATCTCCACTGTTCGTGTGTCATACTCGTGTTCTCGCTGCCAGATGCGTTCGCAAAGCTCTGTCCGGGAGAAAACACGCCCGGGCTCCTGCATGAGGACCTGCAGGACGTCAAACTCACGTGGTGAAAGAGCAATCGGCTGGCCGGCGCGGGAAACATGCCGATGCAGTACGTCCATGTGCAAATCGCCCACCTTGAAGAGATCCTCGGCTGTTGGTGTCGCCGCGCGCCGACCGAGCGCTTCGACTCGTGCCATTAATTCGTTCATCGAAAAAGGTTTGGCCAGATAATCATCCGCCCCAGCCTTGAGACCTTTCACTCGATCGCCCACCCCGCCGAGAGCCGTCAGGATGAGAATGCGCGCGGTGGAATGCGCCTCGCGCAAACGAGCCAGGACGGATAACCCGTCCAGGCCGGGCAGGCTCAGATCGAGCACGACAAGATCAGGTGGGTCGAGCAGGGCAGCTTGCAGGCCTTCCGCTCCATCGTTGCGTGCGGTGGCCTCATGTTCACAGCGCCGCAGCTCTCCAGTGATCTGCCGGGCCAACCGAGCATCGTCTTCGATTACCAGCACGCGCATGCTTCCTGAGATCATCTGGATTCCAGAAAACAACACGGATTGCGAGCTAATTCCAAGAATTTAAGGTTACAGGCCCGCTGTCGCAGGACGTTCTGGAAATCAGCCCCGGTTCGGGATACATCTGGCGTGCACATGAGCTCGGAGCCGATTGTCCAAACCATTAGTTCGGGGAGCGAGCAGCGCATGAACGTCCCGGTCGTCACGGTCGAGGCATTCTTCCAGAGGCATGCCAAGTCGCTTCAGCTCAAGCTGGAGGGTAAGCAAATCGGCTTCGACCGGCGCATTCGGGAACCGACGATTAATCGGCCCGGCCTCGCGCTTGGCCGGATTCTATACCTATTTCGCTGAAAAACGCGTCCAGGTTCTCGGCGCGGCAGAACAATCCTACCTCAAGAATTTGTCGGCCCGCCAACAGCATGCGCGGTTCCGCGCACTTTGCTCGCAAAAGATCCCGTGCATCGTCGCTTCGCGCGGCTTCCATCTCGCCCCGAAGTTGCTCTATGGTTTCGTCAACGAAGCGTGCGCCACCGCGTACTTTCATGACAGTTCCGAGACGGCCAGATTAAGTATAGCGCAAGTGTTCTCTGACGGCCGGAAAGTTACGGATCTTGTATCGCGCATGGCGGAGGAACACATCAAGACCGCATCGCTGCGTGAAGAACTCAAATTACAAGCGAGACGCTGCTTTTCTCGCCGGGCTTTGGTGTGTCTGGCGGATCATCGTAGAAACGGCGCCAGCCTGTTCGAGATTTTCAAATTCATGTGGCATTTTCGAACCGATTTGACGATGGTGAATAAATTGTCCGTCCTGAAGTGTGCGGCGATCGTTCTCTGCCCGAGGCTGATAGCGGATCAACTCCGGTATCTCAAGCAGCTCTCCCAAGAAGGTTGGCGAGAGCGCCAAACGGCGGTCAAACCCGGCTGAGATCATTGTCGGCAAGTCGTCGGCACACAGTTGCGCACGACAGGCGCTGCCGCGCGATCGCGCGGCCTCTGTCGTGTTCGTGCGGAGCTGTCGACAGAGTTTGAACGCGACAAAAAGTGCCAGTAGTTGCCGGCGTACAAAATGAACAAGACTGCCGATTAAAGCGGTGCTTCACCAAAAAATCCGCGGGAGGTCGACATGTACGGTTGGAGATTGCAAAAGCCGCTCAACGGCGTGGTGCTTCGAATTCCGGGCGTTCCGAGGCTCCTTTCCCGGTCCACGTTAAGGACTCAGGTTTTCCAACTCGCTTACTCCACGCGGGCATGGGGAAGCGCGGAAAGTGCTTCAGGCAGTGGTTCGGAGTTGGCCGCCACGGAAAATGTGCGCGCCTACCTTCCTGAATTGTTTCATCAACTCCCCGTATCCAGGTTCCTCGATGCACCGTGCGGTGACTGGAGCTGGATGAGGCGAGTTAACCTCTCCGGCATCGACTATTTCGGTGTAGAGGTCGTTTCCAATGTAGTCGCAAGAACAACCAGAAATATGCCCGTCCGGGCGTGCAATTCATTCACGCGGATCTCTGTAAGGATGCTCTACCCACAGTCGACATGATCATGTGCCGCGATTGTTGGGTGCACTTGTCATTCGAAGACATTGCTGCGACCCTGAAGAACTTTCGACGTACTGGGGCGACATGGTTGTTGGTCTCCAACACACCAAGCCAAGACAGGAATGAAAACAAGGACACGGGTATTGACTGGAGACATCTTAACCTGAGCCTCCCACCCTTCGGCTTCCCGCCGCATATCGAAAGCCGGAAAGACCACTATCCGGAGGTCCCATTCGAGATCGCCCTTTGGCGATTGGCAGAGCTACCCGATGTTAGGCTTTGAAGGCGAATGGGCGCTGGGGACAGACGGGTCAGGACAGAAAGGGCCAAACTTCAACGGAGGCACCGCCTGCCCGTGAGGCCGCGTTGCGCCGGCGCGCGGCTCCTCGGTCCGCGGCCGATTTCCACGTCGCCTTCCACGTGCGCCGCTTGGTCCGGTGAGCGTCAACCCACCAACTCGACGTTCACGGCGATATGCTCATATGCTCATCGCTGATGCGGCGTCCACGGCCAGCACGATCTCTGTCCGATTAAACTCCACGCCGGCCCTAGCCTCTGCTCAGGAGCGCCTCAAGCTCCTTGCGCTCGTGAGCGCAATGCCTTTTCGGGCCCGTCCTTTCCGGACATTCCCGAGAACCGTCCCGCGTACGTGAAGTAGAGCGTCATCGAGACAAAATGATCGATTAGATTTTCGGAAAAGAAATATATTAACAACACCATAAAAAGGACTTTCGTGAGTCCACTTTTCAGCTTCAATAATACATGCAGTAGAAAACCTACGAACACGGCCAGGTTGATCGGTCCGTACTCTACGAGAATTCGCAGATAGTCGTTGTGTGGGGGGAGCTGTAGAATTGTCAGACGCGAAGTTTGCCCGATCCCGTGTCCGAAGAGTATCGTGCTAAAGCCGCTGCTCGAATATACGTCCCATACATTCGCCCAATGCACGACGCGGAATAATCCCGATAAATCCGTCGTTCCCGCGAGTTCCACCAACCGCTTGAATGACATCTTGGAAACGGTGTCGGGACCCAGCTCGAGCAACAGGTTCATGCTTTCGAGGGTGGCAAAAGCTCGGTCAAAAGCGCCAGCCCAAACGGCGATGAGTGCCACAAGAGCAAAGAGTGCCAGCGCGACCACTGACTCCTTTCTCAGGGGAACAGTAATCCACAGGCCGATAGCAGCGACTGTTGCGACCGCCACTCCGATCTTGTTCATCAACGCTACATTCAAAAACTGTAAAAATATCGCGCGGCCGCCGAGCCGTTCCGCTAACGTGAATACAAGGGCAGAAAAATACAGGGTGGCTACATTCGGATTTGCGAAATAGGAAAATGTATTTCCAAGATTGCTCTGGATAAAATCGGGAACCCGGCTGTCACCGAATGCTAGAAGGAAAAATATCGGCAACGCTGCAAGGAGGCAAACATACCAGATTTCAATCGGACGAAATTTGGCCGCGCAGGCTTGGCCGGCAGCATAGAATATGTAAATGGACAGATATTTGATTGCCTCAACTATCGTCGCGTCCGACCAGTTGAAAATGACGCTCAGGAGCGTGGATGTGGCGGCGGTGGCAAGATAGAATGCATTTGTAGCGCCATTGCGCCGTGACCGGATTACGCTAAATGCGGCGTACGCTATGAGAGCGATACATGCAGCATTACTGAGAGTATTAAATAGTCCGGAATTCAAGAGATGATAGAAGAACGTAAGAACGTTTATTAAGGCAATCCCGGCGAGAATTGTGATGAAGTATTGCGGATTTGTCAACTCGTCGGCGCTTCTGGAGAATTTTACATTACTGTCTGTCAAATAAGCCATCAAGGGTCCTCTGCGGAGTTTGCTATTGGGCCCGTCCCGGAACGCCGGAAGGTGTGTTCTGCCGGTCCAACTTCGCCTACTCCGCCGCCCGAATTTCCCTGAGATGGTTGCGCAAGGACTGTCTGACTACCTCGTCGATCGGCGTTATCGTTGCGTCCTCATCGTGCTTCCATCGACGCGCCCGCGTGAGCTGCTCTAGCATCATTGCAATTCCCGACCCGAGTGCTATGCCCGCGGCCAACGCCAGCACGACAAGGTGTGATTGTCGCGGAAACACCGGCTTAACTGATTTCTCTGCCCGTTGAACCGCTCTAACACTCGATAGTTAAGTCTTTTTGGCAATATCCAGATTGATCTGTTCCTCGATCACCCGGCTCCCATAATGGTCTGCCGCAGCAGAAGCTCTTGTGAGAACGCGCTTCAGCCGATCGTATTCCGCCTCCTTTGATGAAAGAGACGCCAGCTCCGCGTTGATCTTGTCAAGTTCAGCGACAAGCAGCTTCTCGACTCGAAGCGAGCCGTTAAGATCCGTGTTGACCTTTAACAAATTCGCCATGGCATCTTGATAGACCTTCACAAGAAGCAACGGGGGCGCTTCCTCGTTTTGCACCGCTCCGACGGTGTTTTCAGTATCCATGTAGTCGCGCCCGCGAAGGCTGTTCACGATGCCGGTAACCGTTTTCGATTGGTATACGGGTCGCAGTACCTTTAGCTGATCCAGAATTGCCTGCTTCTGTCCTTTCCGGTCTTCGATCGATCCGCGCGTCGAGGCAATCAGCGAACCAAGGTCGTCAGCTCGCTTGAGAAGCAGAGTGCGCTGATCGGCGACGGAATAAATTGACGCGGAGACTGAAAAATTGCGAAGAGCAGTGCCGGCTTTTTCTGTTTCCTGCTCCAGGCGCTTTGTCTGCTGTTCGAAGAAAACGTCGGCGCCGGGAACTTGGACGAGGTCGGCCTGCGTGGCCACCAATGCGTTTGCGAGTTCGTTGAGGAATTCCGCCGCGATCGACGGATCAGGATAGCGGAACGATATCCGGAGGAGGTCCGAACGCCCTTCTGCCTTTGCAGAGATAAGACCACGCAGGGCCGCAACTACCTCCTGGTGGTTATCCTTGTCGTCATCAGCATTGCCCTCGGTCTCTTTCGCCTTATCTTTGGTCTCACTCGCGCTATCCGTGGTCTCACTCGCATTATCTGTGGTCTCTTTCGTCTTATTCTTAGTCTTTTCGGCGGTATCCTTGGACTCATTCGCCTCGGGTCGCAGTCCGAGAAAATCGAGCTCTTTGGGTAAGGCTCGCAGAAATTCGAACTGTGCCGCCCACTGACGAAGCGTCGAAGTCAGTTCCGACTCGCTTTTCGTGAAAAGACGACTGAAGCCAACCTGTGAGGCTGCCAGGCGAATGACTTGGTCAGTGGTTGCAATCCGCGCCAGCAAATCGATGCGGCTTGACAGGTCGGGTCCTTCTCCAAAGGGACCACCCGCAGAGCGATCCTTAATTCCCTGTCCGACGCGCATGAGGGTGTATAATTCGTAGCGTTCGCCGACAGTATTGTGAAAGAGAAATGCCGCGGCTGATGTAAGAATAAGGCAGAGATATATCACCCGCCGGCGACGCCACAGGATCGGCAGCATATCTGTAAGCATGTGACCGTAGTTTTGATTGCCATGTAGCACGGCCAAGGGCTCCGGTTTTACAGTTGACCCGCATCTCGACGAGTTGCCAGCTCTGGCGCGGTTCGCAGCCAAGGAGGGAACGACAATGGGCCCCCTGGCGTGTGGCCGATTTGATGGTCGTCAAGTCTTGCGGTCTGCCGGCATGCGCTCGCTATCGCTATTTTGCGCGCACTGCTGAGATCAACAACTCGCAATAGTTCGAGGCCTGGATCGGAGTTGACCATTATCAACTTGCGCGTCGCGGCTTCACATAGGGTTGCCTTGAGCGTGGCGAGCACCGATCCAGGTCAACGCTAGAGCAGCAAAAAAGCCAGGAGAAGCGAATGAAGGTTGTCATTCTTGCCGGAGGCTATGGCACGCGGCTCAGTGAACACACTTCTGTCGTTCCGAAGCCTTTGGTTGAGATCGGTGGTCGCCCGATCCTTTGGCACATCATGCGGCTCTATTCGCATTACGGCCTGAACGAATTTGTCATTTGTTGCGGCTACAAGGGTTCGATCATCAAAGATTACTTTCTCAACTACACGCCTTACCAGAGCGATTTCACGATCGATCTGCAACGTAACCGGATCGAAACTCATCAAAACGCAAGTGAGCCCTGGCGGGTCACGCTGGTCGATACCGGCGAGAAAACGATGACCGGCGGCAGGCTCAAGCGGGTCAAGGACTATCTCGGGAATTCGCCGTTCTGCCTTACCTACGGCGACGGTGTCGGCGATGTTAACATCCGCGAATTGATCAATTTTCACCATCAACAAGGCGCACTTGCGACTGTCACGGCTGTTCAGCTGCCCGGCCGCTTCGGCGCAATCAACCTGTCTTCCGATCGGCCGCGTGCTACCCGCTTCCGCGAAAAGGATGCTCGCGATGGGCAGGTGATCAATGGCGGCTTCTTCGTTGTGGAACAGGAAGCGCTCGATCTCATCGACGGCAACTCCACGAGTTGGGAGAACGAGCCGCTTGCGCGTCTAGCGTGGAGAGCGGTGCTGGGTGATGTCTCCGACGGGCCGCTTTCTGTGGAGGCGTTGCATTCGCGCATAGACAGCGCGGCGCGTACGTTTGAGCTTAACCGCAATTTCAGCGACGGTCTTACCGGCTTCCAGCATGTCGCTGAGCTGGTTGTTGTCGCCGGACGTCCATGGTCTCGCTGCTGATCTTGACCGCATCATTCACCTTACAGCCGAGCAATCAGCCGACGCTCGGCCCCTTTCAGCGGCATCAGAGGCAAAGGCGCAGAGCAAAGGCTTAGTAAGCGCCTAAGTCACCCTTCAAAGGCGGCAGATCGTCTGCACCCTTTCGCCGGGCTTCGTTCCAGACAAAACGGGTGAAGGCCGCCGTTTCAGGCCACTGCAGGTGAACCGGATCGACGAAAGCTCAGTCCGGCACGTGCCAATCAGTCATGCCATCGACCAGAATTGCCTTGGTGGGAACAAGAGCGGCTTCTATGTCGGATTTGAAACCCGCCTGTATTGCACCGGATCGGTCGTAACGCTCGGCCCACCCCTGCATGACAGGAAATGTCACGCCAATGAACTGAATGCCTCGCAATTCCAGCAGAGTGGCAAGGCGCGTCAACTCCGAATAGCAGCGAGAACTCAGGCGCGAACGGATATCCGGTGTCCGGCACCGCACGAGTCAACGGGCCGGAGCCGAACGGGTCAAATTTCATTTCTTGTCGGCGGTCGCCGGCGTAGATGGCATGGATTAGAACGTCTTTGAAACGGAAGTTTTTGAAGTAAAGCCACCATGCGATTTTCTTTCCGTCGATATATGGATCGGCTACTTCCGGATCGAAAAATGCTGTCAGATTCCTCGAGCAGCCTTGGAAATCTCGTGGTGCGAGGACCATTATTGCCGTCGATGGCTTAGACGCACGCTGGATGAGGAATTCCGTTAGATGGCGAGTCTGATTGACGGTGAGGAAGCAAGGCGCTGCGTTGACGGCGCCCCGCTGTTGGACCGTGGAGGAAACCACGCGGAAATTGAGGTTCCGCAGGGTCGCCGATGATCCTACAGCGATAAGACTTGCGTTTTTCCAGTCTGGCCTTTCTCTCAGCCAAGCAAAACGATTGTCGATGCACCACGTCCCAGATACCGGAGGTGGCGTCAGACGATCGAGCGCGAGCAGGGCGGCGAGTGCGCCATAGAACAGCGCTACCGACAATACTCCTCCTGCGGCCAATGCCGCGAGATAGCTGTGCGCGCGAGGATGCGGGCGGACTTTCTCGCCGCGCTGGCCGACCGCCTGCTGGAGGAGTTCCTCGTTCATGGTCAGAATTGGAAATACAGGAAGGAGTGTACAGCGGACATCTGCGTCAAAGTGAAGACGAGAAGGCAGCCTAACGCCGCGCCATGCAGCGGATAGGCCGCGAGGCGAGCACTCCAGGAGCGCTCGTCCTCAACCGGCCGCTCCGGATCGTAGCCGAGCCATTGCTGCGAGTTGGGAGCAAACTGCGCGATCACCATCAAGGCGGCGATCGTCGCCAGCATAATCAGCCCCGTCAGTTGCCGGTCGGCATTAATGCTGAGATTCAATCCGTTCAGACCGATCATGGTACCCATCATCTTGCCGGCGCTCCCAATGGAATCGGCGCGGAACATCACCCATCCGAAAATAACGAAGATCAGGGTGAGAGCGCGGGCGAGCGCAGTTCCCCACCGGACTTGGGCCGCTGCGCCTGGATACGCCGATGAGGCGTATCCAGAAATGGCAAACTGCCAGCCCGAGTCCGTGGAATGCGCCCCAGCAGACGAAGGTCCAGCCGGCGCCGTGCCACAATCCCCCAAGGAGCATGGTGACACCCAGGTTCACGTATCGCCGTGCTTCCCCGCGGCGACTTCCTCCGAGCGAAATATAAAGATAGTCGCGAAGAAAGGCGGACAATGTCATGTGCCAGCGCCGCCAGAAATCGATGATGCTTGTTGCCTGATATGGAGAGTTGAAGTTCAACGGAAGGCGGATCCCGAACAGGAGTCCCAGTCCGATCGCCATGTCGGAATAGCCGGAAAAATCGAAATAAAGTTGCAGCGTATAGGCCAGTGCTCCGATCCAGGCGTCGGCGAAGCTCGGCGCCGCTCCTTGCGCTACCCCATCGAAGACTAGATTTGCCTGGGGCGCCATGCCGTCGGCCAAAAGCACCTTTTTTGCAAGGCCGAACACGAACAGGCCAATCCCAAGCGCGAGGGTTTGTGGGCTTATCTTCAATGCCGTCGGGCTCATGAATTGCCGCATCAGGATTCGATGATTGACGATTGGGCCCGCGATCAAATGTGGGAAGAACACCACCATCAGTGCGTAATCCTTGAAGCGATATCCGTAGGTTTCGCCGCGTGAAGAATCGAACAGATAGGCGATCTCCTGAAATGTGAAGAACGAAATGGCCAGCGGCAGTACGGGATTAAGAATGGGAATATCGCTTCCAAAAACTGTATTGAGATTGGCTGCGAAAAAGCCGGCATACTTGAAGTAGCCAATCAGTCCGAGATTGAATGCTATTCCGACAGCGAGCAGAAGCCCTACGGGTTTCTTGGTACGAGCTCGCTCCGCGAGGTACGTGCCGCAGGAGAAGTTGAAACCGATGCTGCTGAACAGCACGAGCAGATTCCATGCATCCCACACGGCATAGAAAGTCAGTGATGCGCCGATCAGCCAAAGCAACGTGATGGTCTTGCTCGCGAACCGACGCAGACCGAAATACCCGGCGAGCGCGAGCGGTAGGAACACAAATATGAATGCGTAAGAACTGAATAGCACAGCGGATGGCTCCTCCCTGGAAGGTACACGTCACGCTGAAAGCCACACTTGACGGTTCTCAAAAGCCGGGCCGTGACCCTTATCCAGCTGTATCGATGGTTTCCGTCGATCCTGCAGGTTCTTACGATCGTCCGTCCCGAGACTGTCGTGCGGTAATATCGTGCCGGCTTTCGTTGCTACTGGCGTTGGAAGTCGCGTCTGCGGGGAGGGCGGCCGCAGATCGAGGCTGACTTCGCGTACTGATACGGCGGATGAGTATTGGGAACCCACTTTGGGTCGCGGCACGCATTCACGGCGAACGGCTCAAGCTCGGGTTTGAGGTCGCGCCGTCGAGCGTTGCTAAGTTGTCCTTGACCTACGGATAGCTGGGGTCGGACTTTGAATGGCAGTGTGCCGAGAATTTAGATTCTGCAATATCGTGCCATAACCGGTGTGGTGACAGCGGCAGCACGTTGGTCTGCACACCAAACGCACTCAGTGCAGATGCAATCGCATTCGACACAACACCGGCGGTAACTATCAAGCCACCTTCGCCGGCGCCCTTCACGCCAAGAGGATTGTTCGGAGACGGGTGCTCGCCGCTGACGAATGCTCGCAACACCGGAAAATCGGTTGCCGTGGGCGTCATATAATCCGCCAGCGATCCAACCAGGAGCTGACCGTTATCATCGTACTGCAGGTGTTCGAGCAGCGTGCCGCCGAGCCCTTGGACCATAGCGCCAATGACTTGGCCCTTCATTGTCAACGGATTGACGATGCGCCCCACGTCTTCTGTGCAGACGTAGTCGACAATTTCGACGTGTCCGGTATTTGCATTTACTGCCACCTGGACGGCCTGAGCGCCGTACGAGTAGGTGTGTTTCTTGAATTCGTACACCGCGCTGCTTTGCAAGCTGCTTCCAGCAAGCTCGGCCCAGTGCACGGATGTATCATTCGGTCCGAATGCCATCATGTCGCGAAGTACGACCTCGTCAGCGGCGCAATTGAGTCGCCTCGCCGCCTGCGTCCGGACGGACTTTTTCAAGTCTTCTGCCGCGAGTAAAATCGCTGATCCAGCCATGACAGTACCACGCGAGTGAGACGCGCCGTAGCCGTCCGGCAAATACGTAGTCGACCCGTGGAACAGGCGGATGCAGCCGATATCGACGCCCAGACAATCGGCACTGATTTGGGACATGACGGTTTCAACACCTTGCCCCACGAGCGCCGCGCCGACGAAAACGGAAATCTTACCATCCGTCTCCACCACCATCCGCGCGTGTTCACGCGGCCCCGAGCCCCCGCCTTCGACAAAACAGCCCACACTCACCCCCCAATAACGGCCATCCTCCTGCAGTCCCTGCCGCCTCGATTTCTCGTCCCAGTCAAATTCTCGCAGGCATCGCTCGAGCGTCTCAAGGTTGTCGCCGCTATCTAGTTCTTCGTCTCTTTTGCTTGGTGTCAGAGTTGCGAGGGAGTATGGCATTTCCTCGCGGGTCGCCAAGTTTCGCTGTCGAAATTCGACGCGATCAATTCCAAGGTCGTGCGCAGCCAGATCGAACAGCCGTTCTCGCATGTAGTCAGCTTCGAAGCGGCCTGGTCCCCTATAAGTTCCCGTCGGAGTTTTGTTTGTCACCATCATCGAACATTCGATGTGGACATTGGGAACGCGGTACGGACCCGACATGAATTGCCCGATATTGCGCGGCCCAATATTGGCCGTCGAACGCAGATACGCGCCGACGTCCGCAAAGACCTCACCGCGCAAGGCAACAACGGTGCCGTCCTTCTCGCAGACAATCTCAATGTCCGCGTCGTATTCGCGCGAGTGATTTGAGGCCATCAAGTGCTCGCGAAAATCTTCATTCCATTTTATCGGCCGCTTGAGGTGCCGCGCGGAAAATGGAATCAGGAAGTCCTCAGGAAAGAACTCGCCGCGCATGCCAAACCCGCCGCCGACGTCGACCTCAATATGGTCGATGGCCTCGATCGGCATCCCGATCAACTTCGAGAGAATACGTCGTGTGACAAAGGGCACCTTGGCCGCGCCGTGGACAATGAGCCGCCCATTTTGCTCGTCCCATTCAGCCAACAGGCCCCGCAATTCCAGCGGAGCGGCTGTGTGTCGGTTGGTTTGAAACCGCTCGCGCCGCTTGTAACAATCTGGGAAGTCCTGCTTAGGATCGCCTTTTTCTGATTTGTACGTGATGGATTTGTTTCTACCCGCGTCCTCAAACAACAGCGCCTTGGGAACGCCTACTTCGCGGCAACTTAAAATTGGCGGCAACGGGTCGATCTCGACGTGGACGTGATCGAGCGCGTCCTCGGCAATTTCGCTTGATCTCGGCAATCACAACGGCAACCGGCTCACCGACATAGCGAACTTTAGTATCGGCAATGACCGGCTGCTCGTAAGGTTCGAGCTCCGGCATCGACAAGATACGCAAGGGAATCGTCGGCAACGGGGTGCCAATGTCCCTAGCCGTAATCACTGCAACAACGCCGGGTATCCGCAGTGCTTCGGTCGCATCGACCTCTCGCAGAATCCCATGCGCTACATTGCTGCGAACCATAACGGCATGCAGCATTCCCTCACGTTGAAGATCATCGATAAAAATGCCTCTGCCGCGCAACAGCCGCAAATCCTCAAGCCGCTCGATGGGCGCGCCGATAAACCTGTTAGGCTTGTTCACGTCTGGGACACTCCTACGGCACCCTTGTTCTGTCCAGCCCTGTATGACGATCTCGCGTCGAGAATGGCTTCCACAATCGGGACGTACCCCGTGCAGCGGCAGAGATGACCCGAAAGAACTTCGCGTACTCGATCCGGGTCAGCGTCCGGCTCGCTACTCAGCAGCGCGTGCGCGGACAACAGAATTCCCGGTGAGCAGAAGCCGCATTGCGCTGCGTGATGTTTGCGAAACGACTTCTGCAACGGCGTGAGATCGGCATCGTTCGAGATGCCCTCGATCGTGACCACCGTCGAATTATTGGCCTGAACGGCAAGCACAAGACAGGAGCGAACCGGCGCGCCGTCGACGAAGAACGGTACATGCCCCGCATACACCGTGGGCGCATGAGACGTGGGTGCCGGTCAGCCTCGCTTTGTGTCTCAGGCAATCCGCAAGCGTAGTGCGCGGCTCCAGGTCGACGCTGAAAACCTTGTCGTTGATGTCGATCTTAATGAGCATTGCGCGATACCGCGTTTGGATTCTTCATCGAGTGCTGCAGAGCTTTCTCCAGCAGATAATTGATCAAGGAGCGGCGATAGGCCGAACTGCCGTGAATGTCATCCTTCGGATCGATGTCTGCCTGTGCCGAATTGCAGCAATCCTTGATGAGCGCCTCAGACAGAGGCGCGTCCTTCGAGGACCGCCTCGGCGTTTGTAAGACGAACGGGCGTATCGGCCACGCCGAAGGCCGCGATGTGCACATTTTTCGCGATGGTCTGGTCAAGTTCGAAAAACAGGCCGATTCCGCCCAAAGCGAAGTCGCCTCGACGCATTGCAAATTCCTCGAATGCCCAGCGGCGGGTCGCTGGCCAAGCTGGCAAGTCGTATGCGGGTGATGATCTCGTCGGATTGCAATGCGGTCATCAGAGGTCCGACGAAAAACGTAGTCGCCGGAATTTTCCGCTCTCCGGACCGTCCGACAGCCGTTATCGTTGCATCGCACAGAACTGCCACGCATGGCAGTCTCCGCCGCGGGATCGGCATGAGCAATGCTGCCGCCGACAGTTCCTCGCGTGCGGATTTGGTGATGGGCGATATTTCGAACGGCAGCTTTCAAGAGCGGATGCGCCGTTGACAATTCACCGCTTGCTTCGATGTCGCACCACCGTACTTTTGCGCCCAGGTGGACGCCATCCGATTTGAGCGCGATCTTGTCCAGTCCGGGAATGTGACGCAGATCGACGAGCAGGGCAGGCTGCACGAGTCGAAACGCGAGCATCGGCATCAGGCTTTGGCCGCCGGAAATAATGCACGCATTTCCGTCCGCTTGCGACAAGTGGCCTATGGCTTCTTCGATGGTGGCAGGGCTTACGTAGTCAAACTGAGGAAGTTTCATATTTTTGCTTTATGTCGGAAGTTGCAGGGCCGTGCGCGAGTCACGGACATGATGCGAGAAGTTGTCCGCAATTTGCAAGCGGCGAGCCGAATGTGCATTCGGCGCAGGAAAAGCCAAAGCAAAGCCTGCGCCTCCGTCACCAATGGGAATGTTGAGTTCGCGCTCAAGCGCCGAGACATCCTGGCAATCGGCCAACGCATCGCCGGCGATATAGATTGCGTCGGCGTGGTGTCTTCGAAATCTCCGATGCGATCGAGTTGACGAGATGACCGGCGTCGACGACATCCGATTCGGCTTCGTGAGAAACGATTTGAGCAATTTCAAAGCCATTGCTCCTGCAAGATATTTCGCAATTCCTGATTGGTCGCCGTGACTGTATGGCGACAAGACCGAAAGTCGATGCGCCTTGAGGCTATGAAACGACTCTACGATCGCCTCACAATCGAAAAAGATCGGTGCTGACGTCAATTGCCCAATTTTTCCGCGCAAATCGACGATGGCGACGCTCCCGTGGTGAAAAACAAGTGGAGCCAGACCAACTGAAATGTAATCCAGACCAAAGGGATCGAGCGCGGCGGCTGCGTCAACGACTCTCCTGCTCTATCGTGATCGGCACCGTCATCAAACAGTCGCGTCACATGCAGCCCGGTCGAAACCATGGCGATGCCCTCGGGCGCCAGTCGCCAGAATTCGTGCGGAGTGTTGAGCAGTGGAGATGGCGCTGCATATCCAAGTCGACGCCTGCCAACCGTAAATTCCTGTTTCCATGGCAACTTCCAAGCTGCGCCTAGCAACGAACCGGCTGGATCATATTGCGGCAACCGTCGATTGATTTGGCTTTTTTGAATGTCCCGCAGGCAAGATCCTTGTTCATCAGCATTCCGTGTCGTGGGGAACGTTCCGGTGAATGGCCCAACAACTGGCTCGCCTGCCACGCCAACGCCTGCATCTGCACGATGACCGGTATGCCAAAGTCGCGTTCGAGCGGTTCAACGGCGGGATGCGTCGCCCACCCTGCGCACGTGATGAATAGCGCGTCCACATCCGGCGCTTGCAGACATTGCCTGTCGGCCGGCCTTGTACGGAACGTACGGCGGCACGCGGCGAAGTTGCGGATTGGTGCTGTATTCGCCGCCGACCAACACGGGGATCTCAAAGCCAGCAGCCTCGAAAAAGCGCCTCATGGGAGCATTTATGGTGTCCGCAAAACGGCGACACGATCGCGATCCGCTTCGCCCCGACGGCTTTGAGACCGTTGCATACCGCTGTGACGTCATAAAATGCCGGCGCCTTTGCTATCCGCGAAACGCGATCCGCAATCTCAATGTCGGCGCCGGGGCCCTGTAAATAGACAATCGGCGCTCCGGATATGCCGATCGCATCGACACCATAGTCTGCCAACTCCTGCGCCGCGCGTTCCAAACCGAGGATTTCCTTGTCGACCTCCTTTTGAGACACGTGGTTTATTCGAAGCGCCGAGATAGCCGTAGAAATTCCGGGCGGGAGCATACGATACAGCTCTATCGCCGTCGTTTCACAGGTCGCCGGCGCAATAAAGCCGAATCGTTTCCCGCGTCGTTGCATAGGAGAGCACCTACCCAATTGTCTGCTGTTATTTTACGGACTGAGTACTGAACTTCAACCGTGCAATCAGTAGACTATGCCATGCCCGGACGATGTATCCTGTTGCGTGTACCCCTTGAAGGAGGCGCGACGCCGCGACTGCGGATCGCGCCTCCGGCCGACGCGGAACGCGATCTGCAGCTCAGGATTGAGAGCGCTACTTGATGCTCTCAATCTTAAAGTCCTTCGCCTGCTTGATCACCGCTGCACGATCATAGTTATTGATCTCGTCGATGAATTGGTTCGTGAATATTTTGTCATTCGGAATGGCCTTCTTGAGAGTGCCCTCGCTGACCAGGAAATTGACGAGGTTCTCCCAATCATCCTTCAGGATGAGCCCGTGTTTGCCATTCGTTTTGTCTGAATTCCAGTTTGCCATTCGCGCCTGGTTCACGGCAATGCCGTCGTGAAGCACAGCCTTCTGGTCGGTTCCGACCGGTTTGGCTTCCGGGAACATCTTCCAAGTGATCAGCACGGCAGCCGTCGGATTTGCCATGGTGAAGTCGTAACCTTTAGCGAGAGCGCGCGCGACCCCGACCAAGGTTTTGGGATCCTTTTCGATCATCCCGCTTCGGGCAACCAAAGAGGCATCGGGCAGCGCTTCCAGTTTCTCCGGCAGCGGCAGGTTTCGCAAAACAAGACCTGCGGTTTCCATTTTGACGAGCGCCGCGTCCCAGAACACGATCGCGTCGACCAGCTTCTGCCTCACCGCGGTGATGGCCTGCGCTCCGACCCCGATCTGTATGAGGTTGATATCGCGCTGCGGATCAAGCCCCGCGCTCTTGGCGTAGGCGCGTCCATAGCTTATGCCCGCGCTGCCCAGGCTCGCGACGCCTAGCTTCTTGCCGTGTAGATCCTTGAGCTCCTTAATAGGACTATCCGGCAGCACCGACACCTTCCAGATGTTCTTGTAGTACAATTGATAGAAATATTTGACATCGAGCACGCCGTTCTCGATGCCCACCAGCACCTGGCCCGGGGAGGGCATCCCGACTTCAGCATTGCCCGCGCCAACCTGCACCGCCGCTTCGTTTGAGCCGCCGAGCGGCATGAAGCCGAGATCGATACCTTCGGCTTCGAAATAGCCGAGGTACTTGGCGACAGTGAGCGGAGAAAACGCTTCGTCGACGTTTTTCACTCCGATCGCCAGTTTGATTTTTTTCAATTCGGCTGCATAGGCATCCCCGTGCCATGCCAATGCGACAATGCCAAACAGTGCCATTCGTACAAAGGCCGGTGCGAATCTGTGAAGCACGTTTCTCTCCCTTCGCGTTGCAGCGGTACCATCAGGTTGCAGCCTGATGCTCGCTTCGAATCCAAAAGATACAGCGCCGGCCGACCTGCTTGACTGCGCTGTGGAGTCCGATGCCCAGCAATGACAGGAAAATCAGCACGGAAAACACGCCGGGCACGTCAAGATTGAAATTCAGAACTGTGATCAGGTACCCAAGACCGACCTGGGCCCCGACGAACTCACCCACGATGGCACCGATGACGGCAAGTACGGCGGCAATCTCCAGGCCTGCGAAAAACAGCACCGACGCCGAAGGAATTCTCAGGCGATAGAGGATTTGCCAGCGCGACGCACCGAACGATTTCATCATTTCGAGCTGATCGCGATCGGTCGAATGCAAGCCTGCCATCACGTTGACGATAATTGGGAAGAAGCACACCAGCGCGGTGATCACGACCTTTGAGGTTATGCCGTATCCGAACCAGACAATGAAGAGTGGCGCGATGGCAAGCTTCGGTATCGTCTGCAGTGCCACGATATAGGGATAGAGAAACTCCTCCAACGCAGGCATCAGCGAGATTAGGCCGCCGAGTACAACGCCGGCAACAACCCCGATGGCAAATCCGCTAAGGACTGAAGCCGTCGTTGCAAACACATGCGGCCAAATCAGACCGCTCACCATTAGGTCCCACGTTCTCAGAACGATTGCGCTCGGGGCGGGCAAGATGATCTTTGGAACACCAAAGACGTCCGTGGCGAGCTCCCAGACGCCCAACAATACGCAAAAGAATAGCACCGTTCGTGCGGCTTTTGCTGCCCTCACTCGCGTGGCGGGTCTCATAGTGATGTATCCTGGAGAGTCTGAGCGCCGAAGAACGATCGAATCCGGTCGCAAATGGCCCCGAACGCCGGCGACGCCAATGTTTTGATCGAGCGCGGCCGCGGAATATCGATGTTCAAGATTGCAGAAATGCGCCCCGGCCGCGGCGACATGACCACGACCCGGTCGCCAAGAAAGACAGCTTCCGGAATGCTATGGGTAATGAAGACCACTGTCTTATGCTCTTCCGCCCAGATGCGCATGAGCTCAAGGTTCATGAACTCGCGCGTCATAGCATCCAATGCGCCGAACGGCTCATCCATCAACAGGATTTTTGGGTTGCGCATCAAAGCGCGACAAATAGACACGCGCTGCTGCATGCCGCCGGAAAGCTCGAACGGATATTTATCGGCAAAGCCTTCGAGTCCGACAAATGCCAGCAATTCGCGCGCGCGACCTTTTGTGAGTTCCGACCTGTCGCCGCGAAGGTCAGCTGGAAGTAGTACGTTGCTCAGAACGGTGCTCCAAGGCAGCAAAATCGCCTGCTGGAAGACCACCGCAACATCGTCTCGCGGGCCGCGCATGTCGCTGCCGTCCACATTGACCGAGCCTGAACTATATGGCTCCAGTCCGGCCAGGATGCGAAGCAGGGTGGTTTTGCCGCAACCGCTAGGGCCAACGACCGAAACGAATTCTTTGTTTGCAATTGCGACGTCGATATCCGAGAGAGCATGAATCTCTTCGCCGGCGCGCGTTTGAAATCGCTTGTCGAGACCCGAAATCTTGATCAACGGCATGGCCGACGGTGCACCATTGTCGGCTGCGATGCGAACGTCGGCAGTTGATTTCATTGGATATTCTCGTCATTCGCGGCATGAGGGTTTCCCCATTGCGCCTCATACCTTTTCCAGCCGCGTCTAACATCGCCAGCTTCCTCAGCTTTGGCAACTGCCGTCGACGCGAGTGAACCGATGACGTCTCAGCCCCGTCAGTTTCGGCAATGGCATCAGAATGGAGGCAGCGCCACCACGCGGGTCGCAAAATTCCTGTCAGAGGTAAGGCTTCTAAGTTGGTGGATCCCCGTCTGCGAATTCCGGAGGACGCCCAGAGATTTTCGGCATCAAGTTCTGGCCCGCTACGGCGCACTAACACCTCTGGTAGCTGAACGCGGCACGCTGCGCATCCTGATGTCGGGACATTGTTGAGATGCAGGACGAAGTGCTTGAGCATTCACAATGAGTGGCGGCCAAAAATAACTCTGTTAGCTGCACGCCACCGACGGTCAGAAGTGAAAAGATAAAACAGCTGGCTCTGATCGCCCGTTTGCCGACTTTGGGTGTCGGGAATTGTAGAAGGCACTTGTGCCTTCATTGAATTGGCGAAGCTCAATGCCTTTCGCCGTGTCGTTTAGATATCGGACAAGTCAGTTAGATATCGGACACGTCAGTACATCTTGCGCGTGCGCTTGCGCCGGTCCGAAACGTCATGTAACGGTCGCGGAGGCGGGAGGAGTGCGATGGCACGGGGCGTCTTGCGTTCGATCATTCCGGCCTCGGACCGGGAGATCTACGAGGCGCCCGGTTACGGGCGCCGAACCACCCCGGGGACGTCGCCGGCTTTGCTCGTCATCGACATCACCTATGGCTTCATCGGCTGCGAGCCCCTGCCGATCCTCGAATCGATCGGCCGCTGTCCGAACAGGAACGCGGCATGAGCCTGCGCGCCATCCGCAACGCGAAGTTGGTCACGCCGACCGGAATCGTCGAGGGCGGCGTTGTGATCGAGGACGGCCGGATCGCCGCCGTCGCGCGCGACGTCGAGCTGCCGTCCGGCGGCGACGTGCTCGACGCTGGCGGCCGTTATGTGATCCCGGGCGTGGTCGACCCCGAGGCGCACCTCGGGTCGACGCGTCCGCTGGACAGCGACTTCGCCACCGAGTCGCGCGCCGCGATCGCCGCCGGCGTCACCACCTGGAACCTCCACCAGACGACGCACGTGAACTTCCGCGAGGCCGATGGCCGCCCGCCGGCCGACCGGCAGCTGAAGTTCAGCGAAGTCGCGCAGACGTTCATCGACATTGGCGAAGAGCGCAGCCATTGCGACTTCATGATGACGCCGCTGCTGATGACCGAGGAGCAGGCGGAGGAGATCCCGGAGCTCGCTCGGCGTTGGGGTCTGCTGACGTACAAGCTCTACATGCACATGCGGCTCGGGCGCCATCGCCTCGAGGCTGCGTGGGCGCAGGCGCCGAAGCTCGGCGTGCAGTCATTCGACGACGCGCTCGTCTTCAAGGCGATGCGCGAGGTCGCGAAGTTCGGTGACGTCGGGCTGCTGTCGGCGCACTGCGAGAACTGGGAGATCGCGCTCGTGCTCGAGAAGGAGCTGCGGGAGGCGGGGCGGACCGACGTAGCCGCCTGGAACGCCCGCTCGCCCGGCTTCCTCGAGGCGATGCACGTGCACACCTACGGCTACCTCGCGGCGAAGCTCGGCTGCCGCTTCCACGTGCAGCACGTGACGACTGCCGAGACAATCGCGGCGCTGACTGCGGTGCGCGCCTTTGGCTCGACTATTTTCGGGCAAACTGGCGTGCACTACCTGCTGCTCGACGAGGGCGACTGGAAGCTCAACACGCCATTGCGCGGCGCTGCGGACCGGCAAGCGGTCTGGGAGGCGCTCGCCGACGGCCGGATCAACTCGATCGGCAGCGACCACGTCAACCGCAACGCGACCCGCGACGAGATGATCCATGGCAACGTCTGGAAGGACGTCAGCGGCTTCCCGTCTCGCATCGAAGCGCACCTTCCGCTGCTGCTCAGCGAGGGTGTCAACAAAGGCCGGCTGACGATCGAGCGGCTGGTTGAAATCGTCGCCTCCAACCCCGCGCGGATCTGGTGCCTGCATTCGGCCAAGGGCGCTATCCGGGTCGGCGCCGACGCCGACTTCGTCCTGCTCGACCTCGAGCGGAGAATGCGGATCGACAAGGGCCACATCCTCGCCGCGGCCGGATGGTCGGCGTACGAGGGCTGGGACGTGCAGGGCTGGCCGCTGGCTACGATCCTGCGTGGATCGATCGTGTCCGAACTGCAGGACGGACGCTACGTCGTTGCCGACAAGCCTTCTGGCCGCTTCGTGCGCCGGCCGGTAGCCAAGCCGGCGGCGGCGCCGCCGCGATGAGCGATGGCGTTGTCGGCGTGCGCTTCGCGGGCGTCCGCAAGGTGTACGCCCCGCACGGCGACGAACTCGAGGCGGTGTCGCGCGTCGATCTCGAGATCCCGGCCGGCTCGTTCGTCTCCGTGGTCGGCCCGAGCGGCTGCGGCAAGAGCACCCTGATGCTGATGCTGGCGGGGCTGCTCGAGCGGACCGAGGGCAAGATTTACATCGGCTCCGAGCTCGTCACCGGGCCGCGCGCGGACGTCGGCATGGTGTTCCAGAGCGACGCGCTGCTCGAGTGGCGCACAGCGCTCAACAACATCCTCTTGCAGGCCGAGATGCGGCGGCTCAAGCGCAAGGACTACATGGACCGTGCGCGCCAGCTGCTGGACCTCGTCGGCCTCGCCGGATTCGAGCACAAGTACCCGCACGAGCTCAGCGGCGGGATGCGCCAGCGCGTCTCGGTGGCGCGAGCGCTGCTGATGGAGCTGCCGGTGCTGCTGCTCGACGAGCCGTTCGGCGCTCTCGACGCGCTCACCCGCGACCAGCTCGTCGTCGACTTCCAGCACATGTGGGCGCGGGCGCGGCCGACTGTCCTGTTCGTCACGCACAGCATCGACGAGGCGGTCTTCCAGTCCGACTACGTCGTCGTGATGTCGCCGCGGCCGGGCCGGATCGCTCGCGTGATCGAGATCGAGCTTCCGCGGCCGCGCCGACTTGCACTGCGCTTGAGCGACGCCTACGACCGTTACGTGGAGGAGGTGCGAGAGATGTTCCTGGACTTCGGGGTGCTGCGCGAGCACGACGAGGGCGTCGAGGACAATGCGCTCGAGCGCGACGGGAGCGTGGCCTGAGACCCGCCACCGTCAGCGGTGCCCCGCCGCAAGCGCCAGTCGCCGTCAAGCGCGGCGTCGGACGCCAGCGTTGGGTTACCAGCCGCCGGCTCGGCGACGTGCTGACCATGGTCACGCTGCCGATCGCGGGCTTCGTTATCGTGATCGCCCTGTGGCAGCTCGCGATTACGGTATTCGACATCCAGCAATTCATGCTCCCGTCGCCCGGGAAGGTACTTCGCACGCTATGGACGGAGAACGACCAGCTCTGGTTCCACGCGAAGCGCACGATCCTCGGCTTCACGGTCGGGTTCCTGCTTGCGGCGCTGAGCGGCATCCCGCTGGCCACGCTGCTCGCGTTCTCGCGCGTGGCGTCGGGCCTGCTCTACCCGCTGATCATCGGGACGCAGTCGCTGCCGAAGTCCGCGCTGGCGCCGCTGTTCCTGGTGTGGCTGGGCTTCGGCCTGAAGTCCGAGGTCGGCATCGCGTTCCTAACCGCGATCTTCCCGGTGCTTATCAATACCATGGCGGGGTTGCGCGCCTTGCCCACGCAGTTGCTCTATCTCGGGAAGTCGATGGGTGGCACGCCCCTTCGCATCTTCATGAAGGTGCGGCTGCCGTACGCGTTGCCGAGCATCTTCGCGGGACTGAAGGTGGCCATGACGTTGGCGATCATCGGTGCGGTCGTCGGTGAGTTCGTCGGGTCCAACGAAGGGCTGGGCTACCTGATCGTCTCGACCTCGGTCAACATGAACACGCCGCTGGCGTTCGCGGCGCTCGTATGGCTCGGCGTCCTCTCCATGGTGTCGTTCGCCGCCGTCGAGGTGGTTGGTCGGAAGGTGTGTCGAGGAAGGGAAGGGACGTAAGATAGGGAGCGTTAGCTGTGTCGAGGGCATTCACACTTATCACGCGGGACAAACGAGCTGGGCGGGTCGCCATGGCGCTTGCGTGCGCCGTCGTGGCGGTCGCCGTCGCGGCATGCGACGGGGATTCCAAGTCGAGCGGCGGCAGTTCCAAATCCAACGCGAGCGCCGGGACGTCGTCAGCGCCCAAGGATGTCAAGCTCGTGCTCGACTTCCTTCCCGGCTCGCTTCACATGGGCATCTACGCCGCCCTCGAGCAGGGCATCTACAAGGACGCCGGCCTGAACGTGGGGGTCGAGCCTGGACGCGGCTCGTCGACGTCGGCGAGCATGGTTGCGGCCGGACAGATGGAGTTCGAGAGTCACCGACGCCTCCGCGGCGGCCCAGGCGGTGGCCGGCGGCGCGAAGGTCACGATGCTCGCCATCATCCTCCAGAAGAAGTCCGCGGGGCTCGCGTTTCTGTGCTCTTCGAACATCAAGAGCGTCGCCGACCTGAAGGGCAAGGCGGTTGCGGGCTCGGCGTCCACCTCGAACTGGAACTACCTCGAGGCACTGCTTGCGCAGAAGGGTCTGAAGCTCGGCAGCGACGTGCAGAAGGTGATCGTCAGCGCAGGAGCGCAGACCTCCGCCGTCGTCAACGGCAGCGCCGCGGCGCGGACGGTCACGATCTACGACCTCGCGCTCCAGTCGGCGAGCAAGGAGCCGGTCTGCACGATAAACTACGCGGACACTGGCGTCGTCACGTTCGGCCATGGGCTGATCGCGAACAACGACTTCCTGAAGAAGGATCCGGCGACCGCGCGCAAGTTCGTCGTCGCCACGATGAAGGGCTACGAGGCGGCGATCGGCGACCCGACGGCGGCGGCCAAGGCGATGAAGAAGTTTGACCCCAACGTCAACGTCGAAGTCCTCGGTGGAGGGCTGGAAGGCGATGGCGCCGCTGCTCACCCCTCCGCAGGGCAAGCCGCTCGGCTACATGGCGCCGGAGGCGTGGATGCAGAGCTTGACCTTCTTCGAGCAGTCGAAGCTGCTCACGGGCGAGGTCGGCGACCCCGCGAGGTATTACACGAACGACTTCCTCGCGGCGAAATAACGTGAGCGGGATCGGGACCAGACCAGCGGCAGAAACGCTGCTCATCAGGCACGCGGCGTCGCTCGTCACGATGGACGAGCGGCGCCGCGTCATTCACGACGGCGCGCTATTCGCGCGCGGCGGCGTGATCGAGCTCGTCGGCAGCACACACGAGCTGCCGGCAACCGCCGACGTGATCATCGACGCCAGCGACCAGGTGGTGCTGCCGGGAATGGTCAACGTCCATGGGCACCTGTTCCAGTCGCTGGTGCGTGTACTGCCGGAGGCCGCCAGCGCCGAGCTGGCGGGTGGCTGCGGGCGCATTATCCGCTGTGGACGCGGCTCGACGCAGGTGCGATGCGCACCGCGGCGCGGTTCTGCGCTGGCCGAGCTGCTGCGATCGGGTTGCACGACCGTGTTCGACCACCACACGGCGCTGCCCGGCGATGTCACGCTCGACATCTCGATCGATGCCGCGGCGGCGCTCGGCATCCGTTTCGTCGCCGGGCGCGGCGCCCGCACGCTCGGATCGGCCCCCGCGGCGCTGCGCGAGACGCGCGACGGCATCCTCGCCGACTTCGAGCGGCTGATCGACCGCCATCACGATCCGCGGCCGCACGCCATGTCCCAGGTCTGCATCGCGCCGCCGCAGCTCGGGACGATCGAGCGCGAGTTTGCGATCGAGCTGATCGAGCTCGCGCGCGCGAAGGGCGTGCGCGGGCATACGCACCTCGGCGAGCCGCCGACGAGATCGGCACGTACATGCTCGCGTTTCGGCATGCCGGCCGTACCAGTATGCCGAAGAAGTCGGCTGGATCGCGCAGGACACATGGCTCGCGCACGGCGTCCATCTGGACGCGGGCGAGATCGCGCGGGGCTCGCGCGCGCCGGCTGCGGGATCGCGCACTGCCCGTCGTCGAACCTGTGGCTGGGCTCCGGCACCGCGCCGGTTGTCGAGTGGCTGCGTGCCGGCGTACCGGTCGGACTCGGCGTCGACGGGGCGGCCAGCAACGGCGCGGCGGACATGTTGGTTGAGGCGCGCATGGCGATGCTGCTGCAGCGTCCGGGCGGCGCGGCCCGGCCGCGTTCTCAGCGCTCGACGCGCTCGAGCTGGCGACGCGCGGCGGCGCCCCCTCTCGGCCGGTCCGAGCTGGGCGTGTTGGCACGCGGCGCGGCGGCCGACGTGATCGCGTTCGACCTCAGCCGGCTCGAACTGGCGGGTGCCGCCGCCGATCCGGTCACGGCGCTGGTCGCGTGCGCGGTGCGCGGGTCGACCTGGCGATCGTCGCCGGGCGCGTGCGCTGGCGCGACGGGGCGATCGACGGCTTCGACCTCGAGCGCGAAGCCGCGCTGCACCGCACGCTGCGCTCGCGGGCGGCGAGTCCTTCGACGTGAGCGCGA
>CAWGFS010000005.1:0-274706 GCA_963821915.1 uncultured Verrucomicrobiae bacterium | reverse complement strand
CGTTCGTCTGGGGAACCATCACTTTCAAGCCGCTGGAGACAATCCGCAGCATATAATATCGTTCTGATTTGCCGTTAAGGTATCCGTAACTGATTTGCTCGATCACTCCAACGCCATGGTTCGGGTACACAACCTTTTCGCCTAGCTTAAAGTCCATAGGTAGAAAGCCCCTCCCGAAAGAGCTAGTTAAAGTTTAGGCACATGCATTCGCCACGTCAAGGGAATCCCGCCACTTACCCGAATTAGAATCACTCAGAAACGTTCGTTTCTGCAGGAGGTTTGGCAGCCGAATTGCCCTATAATCGGGCTCGTGCTTATTCTCGCTCTGGATACCTCTCGCCCGCCGGAAGCCTTGCCGTCCTTCGTGATGAAAAAGTGATTGGCGTTGTTTCCACCTGGGCCGACGAAGTTTTTCGTCACGAATGTTTCGCCAGCTTGAATTCCTGATGGGTGAACTCTCGCTCTCGCTCGACAAAATCGATCTGTTTGCTGTGGCTGCGGGGCCTGGTTCGTTCACGGGCTTGCGTGTGGGATTGACGGCTGCAAAGGGTTGGGCCGAAGTGTACGGCAAACCGATCGCAGCGGTCAGCGCGCTGGAAGCCGTCGCGATTCAATCACATTCGCAGGCTACGCTGATCGTTCCCGTCACCGACGCGCGCCGCGGGCAACTTTATTACGGCCTGTACCGACGCGCAGGCAACTCAACACAAAATGAATTAGCACTCGAAGGCGACGAGTGCGCAGCGACGCCTGTGGAGTTTTTGCAGGCGCTTCACGAACGAGCAGGGAATTTGCCGTTCACGATTGCCACTCCCACACCGGATGTGATTCCGGAAGCGGCGTCTCGAATTGAGACTCCGCCTTCGCCCGTCGAGCGTGTGTCGAATGTTCTCGCTCCGTTGATCGGCCAGATCGGATTTCGCCACGCGCAACGCGGAAAATTGTTCGACGCGCTTTCGCTCGATGCGAATTACGTGCGCCGGTCCGACGCTGAAGCGAAATGGAAGGATCTGTAGACGGGACCGCCTTGAAACTTCGCTCACTCGAACAGCGCTATGTGGAATCCGTGCTCGCAATTCAATCTGCATGCCCGGAAATCGCGCAGTGGACGATGTCGGATTATTCGCGTGTTGCACGCGGCGAAATGTCCGGCTGGGTTGCGGAAGAGGGCGGCGAAATCGCGGGCAAAGTAGCAGGATTTCTTGTGGCGCGTCGAATCGCGAGCGACATCGAAATTTTAAATCTCGCCGTGTGGCCCGAATCGCGTCGCCACGGAACTGGTTCGCTTCTGCTGCAGGGGACTCTCGATTGGGCGCGGTCGTTGCAATCGGAAAAGGCGCTACTTGAAGTGCGCGCGTCGAATATCGCGGCGCTGAAATTTTACCAGCGCTTCGGATTCGAGGTGAACGGCCGCCGACCGCGTTATTACACCGCGCCAATCGAAGACGCGCTACTCCTCACCGCTTCACTCGCCTAAAACCGCGCCGCCCGATGTCCAAAGCCGCTTAATCGCGATAAACGAATTCAAGCTTGATGCCGGCCACTTCGATCACGTCGCCGGAATTCAGCTTTGTGGGATGCGCGATAGGTGTTCCATTGACGCTCGGTACTTTGTCCGCCGGGCCAATGTAGTAGGAATTATCTTCGCGCCGGTTGATCTGCGCGGCAGCCTTCGGCGCAAACCAGCCTTTCAATTTCACGGTGGCCATCGCGGACTTTCCGATGACGGTTAGTTTGTCTGCCAGCGCATATTCTTGCCGGTCTGTTCTGCCTGAACGCACCACCAGGCTCGCGATTTTCACGCGAGCGGGAGCGACCTGCGAACTCTCGCCGACGGCTGCAACCTTCTCAAGGAATTCCCGGCGCGCTTTCGTGTCCAGCATCACCGTTTCGTTAATTTTTGGCGCGGCGGGTTTCATGCCTCCGTTTGCGGGAGCGAACCCGTCCAACTCGCGCGATTCGGAGACGACGATCGTGTGCTTGCCGATCGCCACGGAATCGCCGGCCTTGAGCGTCACCATCTTCACGCGCTGGCCATTGACGAACGTTCCGTTCATGCTGCCGAAATCTTCCAGCATGAGGCGGTTTTCTTCATTGAACACGCGGGCGTGATAGTGCGACACCGCGGGGTTGTCGATCACCATGCCGTTGTCGGGCGAGCGCCCGATGCTGAGTTCCTTCGAGCCAACCGCCATCTCACTCAAAATCGAATTTTCGAATTTCAAAACCAGCTTCGGCATGTCCGCTTCCTCCTGATTATGACGCTTTCTCAGAACCCTTAAACCATCTGCCAATTCGCGCGAATGCGCTCACCGGCTTCAGCGAGCTGCGCAACACGATCGTTGTGACGTTGTCTCCGCCGCCCGCTTGATTCGCGAGCGCCACCAACCGGCCGGCGGCTTCGCGCTCATCATCCGTGTCGTCCAGCACGGCGGCGATCTGCGCGTCGGAAAGCTCGCGCGTAAGCCCGTCGGAGCAGAGCAGCAATGTGTCGTCGTCCATCATCAATTCTTCGGTGACGTCCACTTCCACGTCGGCGTCTGGCCCCAGAGCGCGGAGCAGCACGCTTTGCAATTTGCTGCGCTCGGCTTCCTGCGGCGTCATCACGCCGTTGCGCACCTGATCGGCAACGAAGGAATGATCCTGCGTAAGCTGTTCCATTTTGCCGTTGCGAAGCCGATACGCGCGGCTATCACCCACGTGCGCGAGACTCATGCGCTCGCCATCAAATTGAACCGCAACGACCGTGGCGCCCATTCCTTCGCGCGCCTTGGTCTTCTGCGCTTCGCTGCGAATGGCTGCATTGGCAAGACGAACGGCGCTCGCAAGGCGGTTCGTGGCCTCAGACACGCCTGCGATTTTCGCGCCTTCAAAAGCCAGAGATGGATTCGCGGCAGCCTCGCGGCAATGCTGCACCACGGTTTCAGCGGCAAGGCGGCTCGCGACTTCGCCGGAAGCTTGTCCTCCCATGCCGTCGGAGAGAACGAACAGGTTCAGCTCCGGCGCCAGACAGAAACTGTCCTCGTTGTTTTCGCGGACGCGCCCAGTGTCGCTGCGAACTCCAAACTCCATTTCCAATCTCCGTTTCGAACTTCTGCTAATGCGCCGGATTCTTCTCCGGCTTTGCGCCGAAGTAGGGATGTTTCGCCGGTTTGACGTTTCGGAATCCCTGGGACTCCAGCCACTCGGAAGTGTCCGAAACGCTCTTTTCGGCCACGGGGCCCACAAACAGCACGTAGTAGTCTTTCCCTAAGACGGTCTTGGTCACCATGAAAGCTGCCTGACTCAAGCCTCGCAGCTTTTTGAGATTTTTTTGCGCCATCTGTTCTTTTTCGTATCGCCCGACCCAGAGATAAGTCGCGTCATTCGCGGCGCTTGTTGTGACGCCGTCCCGCGCCAGGATCCTCTTCGGAGCGTTGCTGCTGCGCGGCGAGGCCGGAGCTTCGCAACGGCTGCACAGTTTGCGGAGTCACGGGCTGTGTTGCACGAGCTGATGAAGTTGTAGATTTCTCTAGCTTGGCAGGCACTGCCGGCAATTTCTTCGACGGATGATTTGCCGTGGATTTGATCGAAGGCGAGGTCGCTGCCGGCGACGGAATAGGTACCGGATCGAACGCGAATGCAGGGGGCAGCGGCGCGGGTAACTGTGTTGGAAGCGTGAGCTTCTTGGCTGTACTCCAGACTTTATTTGCGCGCACGGCACCCAACGCGGTTGTGGCAACGAGTACGCCGACCAGGACCCAAACGAAAGGAGAGGTGCGCCTTTGCTCCCGCTGGGCTGCAAGTGCGGCCTGCGGTATCGAAGTAGTCGCGTGAACTGCGCGCGCCTGCGGAATGATGGTGGGCGCGTCACCCGCGGGTCCCGAGATTCCGGTAGACCGCAGCACGCTGGCCAATTCGCCGATAGATTGATATCGCTTCTCCGGTTCCTTTTCGAGGCATTTCAGAATGGCGCGCTCGATCACGGCGGGAATCGAAGGCTGCACGTCGTGCGGCAGTGGCGGCGTCTCGCGCATTTGCTTCAGAGCCAGCGCGACCGCGGTATCCGCATGAAACGCCTGCGAGCCGGTAAACATTTCGTAGAGCATCAGGCCGAGCGAGTAAATATCGGTGCGGTAGTCGACGGGTTTTCCGGCCACTTGCTCCGGAGCCATGTAAGCGGGAGTGCCGATCATTGAGCCGGTGAGGCGCGTCAACGCTTCCATCGAGCGGGCGATTCCGAAGTCCATGATTTTTACGTTGCCGTTCGAATCGATCATCACGTTTTCCGGCTTCAAATCGCGGTGAACGATGCCTTGTGCGTGGGCTTCCTTCAAGCCGTAGCAAATTTGCAACGCGAGATCGAGTCCTTTGGGCGCCGGAAAAGCGCCGCAGCGGTTCAGGACTGCTCGCAGGCTCTCTCCTTCGACGAATTCCATCGACGTGTAAGCGATTCCGCCGATGCGATTAAATTCAAATACGCGGCAAACATTCTTGTGTGTGATCTTGCGCGCGAAAAGGAGCTCGTTCTTGAATCGCTCGATCATCGCTTGATCGGAGGCGATCTCCGGCCTCAGCAGTTTTAGCGCAACGGTCTCGCCCGTCTCGCGGTCGCGCGCTTTGTAGACGTTGCCCATGGCTCCGTGGCCGGCTTCCGCGAGAATGTCGTAGCGTTGGGAAAGCGCGATGAGCGCGGCGGAGCTCAGCGATGGCGTAAGGATTTGCGCGGCGGACACTTCTTGCGTCAGCAGAGTAGCGTTCGAGACGTCGCTGAGCAGCAGAGTTTCCTGGCGATCCCTGCCCGGGCGGATTTCGGATGGGAGCGGGTGTGACGGGTTCGAGTTAGGTGAATCGGGCACAGTGCGTCCTATTTACGATAGTCGAAAAGCAAGAAGTTAGGACCGCATCACCAGAATAGTGTGGAGTAAGAGTATCTGTACGTTGGTACAGGTCGGATGTTCGTGGCGTAGTCGGAAGGCTTGCTTGAGGAGTAGGCTTGTGCTCCGGATCTAGTAGCTGAGAGGGATCCGGTAGCAGTCGGGGTGCGCTAACAGAGGATGATGAAATAAATGAACTTAGTAGGCGCCGTCACCCAAAAGAACTGCTCTCGGAGTCTGCGCCAGGATTTGGATATCCAGCCAGAGTGACCAGCCGCTGGCATATTGCAGGTCGAGGCGGACCATGTCGTCGAAGCGAACGCGGCTGCGGCCTTTTACCTGCCACAGGCCGGTGATTCCGGGCTTTGCCTCGAGAACGCGCCGACGATGCCAGAAATCATATTCCTCGAATTCGTACGGAAGTGGAGGGCGGGGGCCTACGAGGGACATATCGCCCTTCAGCACGTTGATGAATTGAGGAAGCTCGTCCAGGCTTGTGCGGCGAATGACGCGGCCGATTCGAGTGATGCGTGGATCATTCGTCATCTTGTAGACGGTCGCTTCTCCAGCGGCTGCCTTGCCATCGTGCCAGCCGGCGATTACGGTCTTGACGAATTCCTGGTGAATCTTGGGATCGTTGCCCGCGTGCATGGACCGGAACTTTAGGCATTTGAATTTCGTTCCGAACCTTCCCAAACGTTCCTGTTGAAAGAAAATCGGGCCTTTCGACGTGAGCTTGATGGCAACGGCTATCAGGAGGTACAGAGGGAAGAGCAGCAAGAGAGCCGTTAGGCTCCCGACTACGTCCATGGCGCGTTTCAAGAGTTGGGACAAGTAGTTCGATTCGTCGGAGCGGAGAACGTCGGGATACAGCGCTGAGTTAACTTGAGTATCAGCTCCCGGAATCTTTGAATCGTCAGGGAAAATATGTGCGGACAAACGCACTTGCCGCACTTCTTCCGCGGTCAATCGAGCGTCGAGTGAATCATGGACCTTGTCGAGAAGCCTCTGGGCGGTGGCTGCGTGATCCGCCGAGCCTAGTTCGGTGAAGATGATTCCAAGGACAGAATTGTGTTTATACCAGCCGGCTGGGTCGGTATCACGCCGAGCCGAATCGGCAGCTGCTACCACGGCCTTCAATATTTGCCGCTCGCGAGCGGACTTTTCCAAGTGCTCGACGTCGAGCAGCAGAAGCAGAAATTTGTTTCGCGAGCGCTCAGGCCCTTTTTCTCTCCAGGCAGACCATTCCGAGGAAGAGATGCTCTGGAAGGAACCGTTGCAAAGAATCGATTTGACCGACGGTGCGCGAGAAGAGTCTCACGGTGTCGGTTTTCATCATTTGGAATAGCGAAGATTGGTCGATTTTTGCCAAATTCTGCCACGGGCTAGACTGAGACTCACCGTGGCGAACTTGCTCGCCCCTACGGGGTTCTAGTTGCTGGATGGATTTGGACGGTGATGGCGTGGGTTGCGTTGCCCGAATGGAGCAGCCCAGCAGTTGTGTCCAGTCGACCGGATCGTGAGCAATTGTGCTTGAGCTGCCGGTGTGCTTTGCTTTCGCGACTGCTTGGTATCCGAGCATTGTCAGAATCTCTTTTCCAGATCCCGTAAGGGCTTTTCACTTTTGCTACGTTGGAGAATCAAGGAGCGGTCGGAAGATTGCCCGCGCGACCGCCAAGTACTCGCGAAAACAGCCGCGTGAAAGCTAAGAGGCCAATAGCAAACACGCCGAGCAGGGCGAGAGCCAGGGTGCCAGGCTCAGGAAGGGCGGTCGCGTGGTGATGGACGTCATTGTCATGGTGACGAGCGGGGTCAAGGATTATGAAGTGCTTGTCTCCCTGATCATCCGCGAGAAGTGTTGAGCCCGTGATGGCACCGGAAGAAGCCAATAGAGCCAGATCATCGAGGCTACCAGGGTGGGTGGCGCCGTCAAATGAGAAGGCGTAGAAAGGCTTATAGGATGCCAAATCCCACGGATTTGGCGTGCTGTTTAGCTCCGCAGCGTCGATGAGCGAGAGGGGGCTTAAGGCCGCAGCAGGCACAAATTTGGCAGCTGACGGCGCGTTGACGGCAAATGCGACTCCTGGCGAGTCCTGTGCAAGTGCGGAATAGGGAATTGAATCGGCGAAAACGGGTGATGCGGAAATCAGGACTGCGCCGCAGACCAGTAGAATTGATTTCATCAGTTACTTCTCCTCGCATTCAAAACGATTATCTTAGTCATCAACACTTATTAGTTGACGACTCATTCTCGCGAGAGCTGATTCCTATTGGAATACCGTCTAGTGCCGAGGGTTTGAAGGGAAGTACTGTACAGGACTAGGACTAGCGTGTTTTGCCTAAGGCGTTGGGCTGCGACGCGCCAACCGCGTACCATTTGCCCTAAGGCGAAGATTGTGGTATTTGTTTCGCCTATGTGAACGCCTGCTCCAACCAGGAGGGGAATGGATGCCGAACACGACGGAAGAATTACGGCAGTCCCTATTGGCCCACGATCCACAATTCCGGCAGCTCGCGGAAGAGCATCTGCGGTGCGAAACCGAGCTGGAACAGATACACAACGAGCTGTACCTGAATTCGGAAGACCTGATTCAGGAAATCACCCTTAAAAAATTGAAATTGCGGTTGAAAGACCAGATGGAGCTGATGGTCGCGCGCCATCAGCGCCAATTAGTGCATCACTAAGCGCCAAGTTGTCCCGCCACTTCTGTCGTACAATACCAGTGTATTTTGGCGAACCGCCGTAGACGCTGCGGATGTTTGGTAGCGGGCCGCAGCAGGCATGTCTTCCCGCTTATGTAAATTCATCCCGTCGAATCGAGGCGTTTTTATCCATGGTCAGCGAAGGATACAAGTTTGGGCTTCCCCCGATTGCCGCGGGCGTTGTGTCCCTGGCGCTGCACTGGATGGGGATCGGCGGGGTGCTGATTTTTCTTTGGGCTCTTTGTGTTTTACTTTTTTCGCGATCCAGAACGCACGATTCCTTCCGATCCTGGCGCGGTGGTGTCTCCCGCGGACGGCAAAGTTGTGGTGATTGTGGATGAGCCGCACGACGGGAAGCCGGGGCAGCGGATAAGCATTTTCCTTTCGATCTGGAACGTTCACATCCAGCGCGCGCCTGTGGCGGGCCAGGTAGGGAACGTCGTGTACCACCCCGGAAAATTTATGGGAGCGTACCGGGTGGCGGCGTCGGCAGAGAACGAGCAGAATGTGATCCCGATCGTCACGCCACGAGGCTCGATGATGTTCAAACAAATCGCCGGAGCCATCGCGCGACGCGTGATATGCTGGAAACGCGAGGGTGAAACGGTCGCGCTGGGCGAGCGCGTCGGGATGATTCGATTCGGCTCGCGCGTAGACGTTTGGCTGCCGCCGGAAGCGAAGATCGTGGTTCAGAAGGGCCAGATGGTTAAAGGCGGAGAGAGCATTCTGGCAAAATGGAATTCAACGACATAGACCCCGTCGGACAAGAGAACGAGCCCGGCGTCCCCTTCGCAATCATCGGCTGCGGCGCGGCGTGTATTTGCTGCCGAGCGCGCTGACGGTTGCCAATCTTCTTTGCGGTTACTACGCGATCTTGGCCATTCTCGATGGCCGCCCCGGTGATTTCGATCTCGCAGCGTGTGCCATTGGGTTTGCGTATATTTTCGACTCCATGGACGGGCGGATTGCACGAGCCATGGGCACCGAGAGCGCGTTTGGCAGGGAATTCGATTCACTGGCTGACGTGGTGAGCTTTGGGATGGCTCCGGCTTTGCTTGCGTACGACTGGGGCGTGCGGGCAGCTGCGGCGGCGAATGCGCCGGACTCGTTTCATTTGGTGCAGCTGGGCTGGCTGGTGGGATTCTTTTTTGTTGGCTGTTGTGCGTGGCGGTTGGCGCGATTCAACATTCAAGGGATGGCGCCGGGCGGAAGCAGATATTTCGTCGGGATGCCGACTCCTGCGGCAGCGGGAATGATTGCGGCGGTGGTTCATTGCTTCAATGCGCCGCTGCAGAATCCGCGCGTCTCGCTTTTGTGGCTGGCGATGGTGGTGGCGCTGGGATTGTTAATGTCGAGCAGCATTCGCCATTTCAGCTTCAAGGATATTCCGTGGGCGCGGCGGCAACAGTCGCTGGCCGTGGTGTTGCTCGTGATACTTGTTGGAGCGGTGGTGCGTTTTTCGCAGGCTACACTGCTGGCGATTGCCAGCGCGTATGCCGTTCACGGCTTGGTTCTGCAACTGGTCCGCGCGGTGCGGCATCGCGTGGCAGCGCGCCCCGCCTGAGTTATGGCTTCCCACACTGAAAAAGAACTGCGCGTTGCAATTGTTGGCGCTTCTTCCTTGCGCGGCAAAGAATTGATATCCGTTCTCGAAGACCGCAATTTCCCCGCTCGCGACATTATCCTGCTGGATGAAAGCGTGAAGGCCGGAACGCTGACCGAGGCGGCCGGTGAACCGACGTTTATTCGTGCGCGAATGGGCGTGGGCGCGTTCCTCAGCGATAGTGGCCGCACGCATTAATTTGGGGTCGATCTGGCGATCGATTTTGGCAAAAGGCCGTACGATCTTTTTCGGCTGATACGTTTCGACGACATCGACAGAGGTCGCTTTGCCGGAAGCGTCTTTGAACACAAACTTGGATGGCTGTTGTGAATAGAGCGCTTCAGAACCAATGGCCTTATTGCCCGGACCCGTCGCAAGGCTAGCTCCGTCGCCGGTGGCGTGGATCAACCGCCGTCCGATCGGCGAACAACCGCGCCAGGCAGACGAAGCAGCTAAGCGGGACGAGAAGGAGACCGAGCCGCAAAGGCGACCGGCTAATCGAAATTGCTAGGAATGGAGTTGTCATATTTCTTTGCATTTCTGTTGAGAGACGGTCGGCTCGATCATCATGTTTGGTTTAATTGGCAGCCGCCTAGTATACGCATTAAGGGCGTATATCAAGCAACAATTTTGACGACCGACGTTTTTAGCGTATAGAATTATTCGCTTTCAGCCTGCGTGATCGCCTGTGAAGATCGAGCGTGCAAAAAACTGCGAATGGCAAAATCAAAAAAGAGCAAAGACAAAGCGAAGCTCAACCTGACGGTTCGTGGGGAGCAACGAAACAAACTGGAACAAATGGCCTCTTTAGAGAAGCGTTCCGTCTCCAATCTTGTCGAGATTATGGCCGATGAACGTTGGGAGCGGTTAGTTGAGCAGCAGGGCGTTGCTTACGCTCAAACCGTCGCGGGGGCGATGAACCTTAAACTCGACGCGGACAATCCAGCAGACCGCGAGAAATTGCGCCGAGCAGTTCTCGATCTTGTCGCCGGGAGAAAAATGCCAAGCCAAAAACGACTTGGTTGAAATTCGCTCGCTCACTTTCTGGCAAACATTTTGTAGTGTGATTCTCAGTCCGAGAGATTTTCCCGGCCTTGTGCCTCCTCGCGGCCACCTAGAACGTTAAAATCTCTCGCCCCGGAACGGGGGTCGTTTCACAAGGGTTTTGCTTGCCTTGCTTCAGGACGCTGGCCACGCTGTACGACTTGAACTCACTCTTCACGGCGGCCGACGATCGGATTATACGGAATTCTTGCGCCTTATTTTACGAAAAAATATCGTTCGCTTCTCGTTAGGCGTCCCGTGCGAGAGTTTAAGGACCTTGTTATGGGAAAGATGAAGAGATATGCAAGCTTTAACGATTACTTAAAGGATCAGAATCCCAAAAACCGGGCGGTTATTGGCGCACTTCGGCGTTTTGTGAAACGTGTTGAGCCGAAGCTGACCGAGGCCGTGAAATGGGGAAACGGGTGTTGGATCGGGAGTAACGGGCCAGTGGCTTACGTCTACTCGGCAACGGGATATGTGCAGTTCGGTTTTTTTAACGGCTCATCTTTAAGGGACCCGAGAGGCTTACTTGAAGGCGAGGGAAAGTACGTCCGGCACACCAAAGTCCGTGACGTTTCTGAAATTGACGAGCGAGCCTTTGCGGCGCTCCTAAAGCAAGCTTCAGGCTCGCGCAAAGAACTCTAAAGATGTCGCGGCCAAAACAAAGCGCTTCAGCCGACGCACCACGCGGTTATGTCTGGCCTCGGTGGGGCCCTTCGGTTTGGTGCACAGCTGAGCCAATACGTTAGACAGTCCGAAGCAATATTGTGCCCGGATACTTTGCCTTTCTTCGTGGCGTGAGCCCAATGAACCTTAAGATGTCGGATTTGATCGGCATTTTAGCTACCCTCTTTTGCTAGCACTGATAGTATGTCTCCTTCCCGGATGCACAATCTCACGAACGCTCTCGGTTACGACTGACTGCAATTACAAACGGATACATTTACAGAGGTGGAGTCAGAATTTCGCGCAGGAGAGCGGGACAATCCGCGTGTTGCTGATCCATCGCATGAACAATCATCCGTTCGGGTTCGCCGGGAAACCGGGTTGGATGGGTGCACAATCTACGCCGAACTGCAGCAAAAGCTCTCCGGTAATTTGACGCTCGATGATCGCGAGCGGCTACGAACGCGAGCAATCCAAAGCCAGTTCGACTCTTTTATTAAGAGACTCGCTTCGAAACTGGAAGTCGGCGAAGAAGCTTGCTGATCCGAAGGACTTCACAATCATCAGAGCCGCGGAACGATGGCCCCGTCTTGGGTTACATGCCAGCCTTCGTTTGCGAGTGACCAGAGGCGCAGAAAAGATTTTCAAATTCTTCGAAACTTCGTTTCACTTTTTCCGTAGAACAATCTTGAACACGAGATCTGGATCTGGCGCGGAAGCTTTATCCCGGGGACTTTCCTCCCCATTTTCAGACCTGAAGTTGCAGGCAATTCCCTGGGTAAAGGAAAGCTGAGAAATGAACTTGAAATTTGCACTTCTTACATGCCTCACCGTGAGCTTGGCTTCGAGCGCGATGGCGCAACATCAACACGCCTTCATCTGGGACAGCGCCAACGGGATGCAGGATATTGGCACGTTGGGCGGAAACACCAGCTACGCCGTCGGCATTAATGATAGCGGCGAAGTGGTCGGATATGCTTATCTGGCCGACAACGTAACGACTCATGCCTTCACCTGGACCGCATCAAGCGGGATGATTGATCTCGGGGCGCTTCCCGGCGGCTCCTGGACTCAAGGCTCGGCAATTAATTCTACTGGTGACATCGCCGGCCAGGGCCTCGATGCCAACGGAAAGCAGGTGCCGTTCTATTGGTCGCCCCGTGGTGGATTTGTGAGTTTGGGAGAAAACGTGGGAGACCCGAGAAACTACGGCTTTGGCATCAATGACTCCAGTGACGTGACCGGACAAGAATACGAAGCTGAAGTTGTCCGGGCATACTCCTGGGCCCCTGGGCGCCCAGGCGTGCGCGACATCGGCACTTTGCCGTGGGGTATCCATAGCGTGGGCAACGCCATCAACAACCTGCAACATATCACTGGAACCGCCAGCACTTCCGTCGTCGGCCGCTTCGTGGCCTTCGTCTGGAGTAAGACCGGCGGAATGCGCCAGATCGCAGCGATCTCAGGTGGCAGTTACACAGCAGGTCAAGCGATAAATGAGAGCGATGAGGTCGTCGGATTCGGATTTGACGGCACTGGCAAGTTCATCGGCTTCGACTGGAACCAGTCGGCGGGAATAACGCTTTTGCAGACGCTCGGTGGGATCCAGAGCGCTGGTTTTGGCATTAATGGGAGCGGAGTGATTACGGGTTATACCACCAACGCGGCCGAGTCCTTTCACGCCGCCACCTGGGCTAACAAGACGAGCGTGCCATTAGATCTCGGGACCCTTCCCGGCGGTACCAATAGCTATGCTCGAGCCATCAACAGTTCCGGTAAAGTCGCTGGCTATGCCGACGTGCCATAGTTCACTACCTGTGGTCTTGGTTGCGGCGCGGACCTTGGCCGGTCAGGCGGACAAGAGATCAATCGTTGGCCACCACACGAAGATTAGGAGCCTGTGTCCTGAGCAGGTCACTCACCTTCTGGATTTGCGCGGCGTGCATCAGCAATTCTGAGGAGTGGCGGCATTGCCGGGTTGCGCGAGGAGAAAAGCGAATCGCGTTCTATCGTTGTTGGCACCGGCGTTCTTGGACATTGGACATGCCAAAATGCCTCAAATATTCCGCGGAGGTGTACATTTTTGTCCCTTCACGGTAGTTGGGTACTTTCGCGAATAAGCTGATAAAGCCCGATATTGCTCGGTAATACTTGATTTTACGGCACCTAAGACTTTTGCGATCGGACTCCCTTCACAGAATATTTGAGCACTTTTTTGGGAGGTGTGCCGAGGTCATGTCCAAGACGATTTGAGGCCTCCTTCCGCCCGTTTTACGGGGAAGATGGTCGCTGTTTGGACATACCTCCCCGCCGAATTTCCTCAAATATTCTGTGAATCTGGAGGGTGTGACGTGTGGACGAATTTGCTCGGCGGCAACCGACTTCGGAAGACAGGGCATTCGTGACACTGCACGATTTCGACGCAATCCTGCGTGTCGGTGCATATTAGAGGGAAAACGGACATTTCATCGGTTTGTCGGAGTCGTGCAAGAATTATGCAGTTTAAGTGTCCGAATTTGTCCGAATGCTCGCGGGGCGCGTAGTGCGTTAGAAACGCGTCGACGCTCCTGGTGATACGAGCAGCGAGATTCTAGAGCGGACCCCGATCGCCCGTGAGATCGCCCGACTCCTAGCGCTGGGTTCCGGGGTTTCAATCATGATGTGATAATGATTGCTCAGCAGCACCCAGGCATGGACGCGCCAACCGGTATGAATTCGAAACCTCGTCTGTCAATATTTGCACACTGACCCCCATTTTACCCTGCTATCCTTTGAAGTTTTTGTACGCAACGTTGCGTATTGCCAAAATCTTGGAAGTAGAAGAGAATCGGCCTCTGAAAATGAAACAGATGCCCCCTAAGAAGAATCCAAAATGAAAAACAACTATCTTCACACAGGAAATACGACGAAGAAATCATCGGCGCGAGCGAGGCCCGTCTTTCGCGCCTTCGGCGTAGTCGCGGCAGTCACTCTGGCCGGTGTCGCCTTGGCGGCTGGCCCCGGGCACCTGAGTGTCCGAAGCAGCAAATCGCAGATTGTCGCGGAGAATCCTGACGCTTCAAACAATCACGGTACCGCGACGAGTGGCATCGGGTTTCGCACCACAACCGCCTCTCTCCAGCCCCAGGCAACAAGCGACAAGAATCCAATAGCCGAGAAGTACGACACGCTGGTAATGCGCGTCTACTTCCGCGACCGTGCCGAGCGCGACCAGCTGGCCCAGGAACTCAACGCCGAAGAAGTGCCCACAACAGGAGGCTATCTCACCGTAATCCGCGATCGCGACCTCTACTATGGCCTGACGGCGCGCGGCCTCCGTGTGGAGATAGACGAGAACAGCAGTCGCAACCTCAGCGACCCTCAAATCCTGCGCGACACTTTCTACGGCGGCTACAAGTCGGTGGAAGAAATATACGCCTTCCTCGACCAGAAGGTGGCACAGTTCCCCATTCTGGTCGAGAAGGTGGACATCGGCGACTCCTGGTGCAAGTCCCATCCAGGCGCGTGCGTCCTACCCAGTCCCTGGAACGGCTATGACCTGTGGGTGCTACACATCACGAACCGCAACATACCAGGCCCCAAACCGGTCTTCTGGGCGGACGGCGATATACACGCCCGCGAGATCGCTACGCCAGAAGTCGTCATCCGCATGATTGACTACCTGCTCAATAACTACAATACCGATGCCGACGCTCACTGGCTCGTGGACTATCACGACATCTGGCTTATGCCCGAAGTCAACCCGGACGGCCACCACATCGTCGAGGCGGGGGGCGGCGGCAACAGCCCGTACATGTACCGCAAGAACGGCGACAACGTCGGAGGCGGCGGGTGCTCCTGGCCTCCCACAGCATTTGATCACTTCGGCGTAGACAACAACCGCAACTTCCCCTTCCACTGGGGTTGCTGCGGCGGCTCGAGCGGTTTTGTGTGCGACCAGACCTATCGAGGAACGTCGGCGGGATCGGAGCCGGAGGATATGGCGATCGTCAACAAGCTTCGTACCCTCGTGCCCGACCAGCGCGGCCCCGGCGACACCGACCCGGCGCCTATCACTGCCACAGGCGTTTACCAGAACATCCACACAGTTGTGCCAGTCAACCTCATTCCGTGGGGCTGGACGACCACGCGGATGCCTAACTTTGCTGAGACGAACAACATCGCCGCGCACATGGCCGCGCCGAACGCGGGCGGTAACGGTTACCCCTATGGCTCGATCATCGAACAGTTGTATCCGGTAGATGGAGGTTCGATTGACTGGGCCTACGGTGAGCTGGGCATGGCGGCCTTCTCCACCGAGTTGAGCGGCCAGGACTTCCTTCCCCCCTACTCGTGCATAGATAATCCAGGTTGCGGCTCGTCGCAGGGTATCTGGCCTGAGAATCAGGAGATGCTTCTTTACCTGGCGAAGATAGCGCGCACGCCTTATCTGACTTCGCACGGACCAGATGCCAACACCGTTGTCACCAACCCGGCATCAGTGCCGCAAGGCGTGCCATCACAGCTAACCGCCAGCATTAACTTCGCCTGGTCAAACAACGCATTCAGCCAGAACGTGGGCGCAGCAGAATATTACATTGACACGCCTCCCTGGGCTGGCGGCACGGCCATCCCAATGAACGGCACGTTCAATTCGCCGACCGTGGCCGTCAACGCAACCATAAACACTGCCAGCCTGTCGGTAGGCCGCCACGTTATCTTCGTGCGCGGACGCGGCGTGAGCAACTTCCAGGGCTTCCAGACCTGGGGGCCGATCAGTGCGGCGTTTTTGGATGTGACTGGAGAGACTGAAACCCTGCTTAGCGCAGCCTCACGCCTGACTCATGGCGGGGCGGGGACATTCGACATCGCGATGCCGCTGACTGGTACCTCAGGCGTGGAAGACCGCGCTTCCGGCACTTACAATGCTGTCTTCACGTTCGATGGAGCTGTCACCTCTGGCGAGGTTCTGACTGTCGGTGGTACCGCCACCGTTGGTCCAATCTCTTTCAGTGGGAACACCATGACCGCACAACTAACTGGTGTGACAAGTGCGGAAGTCGTCACGCTGCGAGTGCAAAACATCAACGGCGACGGCCAGCCACATGGCGACGTTCCGTTTGGTTTCCTAACGGCCGATGTCAACGGCAATCGCACCGTGGACAGACCCGACAAGCAAAAGATTAGCGCCGACAAGAACCAGGTGGTCACTTCCGTTAACTTCCGCGACGATATTAACTTGAGCGGTGTTGTGGATAAGCCGGACGTTCAGTCGGTCGAGACCAACAGGGGCCACTCGATCCCGTAACTGGCCGACCACTCGCGGCAGAACGGCTTGAAGCGCTCGACGCGGAAGCGCCGAGCGTCTGCAAGTCTGCTTGAGGCGACGCTGAACCGCTCATCGTCTTTATCGACAGTCGAGCGGTTTGACGCCCACGAAGTTTAGTCTGCTGGCCATCGACCACCCGGATTCGGGAACTTCTCTTGCCTTCGTTGACAGCACTAAATGCATTAGGTCGGCGAGCGCCGTGCGCGGCCCCGAGCCTCAGCCGTGCGGGTGCAGCTTGCCACCACGTTCACCCGGGTTTATCAAACAAAGAGTGCCGCCCGGGTCATCTGGCGGTTCTCCTTACACGATAAACCACTCTGAGCGATGGAACTGCCCGGCTCGTCCCGCTTCGCGTTGGCCACGGCTTTTTCGCCCCGATTCCTGCCGGGGCTAGCTGCGGCATGGCGCTTCGCCGCGCGCTTCCAAGCCTCGTTTTCTATCATCCACGTCGGTGAACGCAGCGTCGAGAAAGAGACGATTTTGGCGGAGGCCATGCAGCATCTCGCGATTCCATTGGAGACTCCAATGATTTGGCGGACCGGTGACCCCGTGGACGAAATAGTCCAAGCCACGGGAGAAGAGAGCGTGGAGTTGTTAGTGGCCGGCGCGTTGATTCGGGGGACGGAGGTTAGTGGCCGTCATTTCTTGGGCACCGTTGCGCGCGGTCTACTGCAACGCGGTCCCTGCTCCCTTCTCCTCCTTACGAAGCCACAAGTTGAGTCCCACCTGTACCAGCGCATCGCCATGGTAACCGATTTTACCGAGGGTGCGCGCAATGCCTTCCGAGCAGCGCTTGCTCTCGCTGAACGCGACCAGGCCGAATGCCTGCACGTCATTGCGATCCGTTCTCCCTTTGACCGCGCCCGCGGTGCGAGTGCAGGCAAAGGAGGCGCCATGGCAGATCGTGAAACCCTGCTCGATGAATTTGCTGAGATCGCCGCAGACTCCCCCGTGCCGATCAAGCCCCGGGTCATTAACTCCGCGACAGGAGTTTCAGCGGCGAATTTTATCTCAAGCGTTGAAGCGGACTTGCTGGTCGTGCCAACTGCGGCCAGCCACGGACCGACTCTGTTGCCTCCACAGATGGATTGGGTTTCCCAAGTTATCTCCTGCGACCTTTGGGTGGTGAAAAAGCATACATCCCGCGGATTTTGAGCCTACACGGCGGACCGTACTCGGGTTAACGAAATACTAATCGAATTCGGCAACTACAGTTGATCTGTTTTCGTTCGCCGAATGATGGGGAATCATTTATCCGGCGCGGTGTGATTGAGTCGAGGCGGTTCTTTCCGGCGGTTCTTACGAGAAGGTTACTGCGGTGCGCACCACGTTTCGGTCTGAGATTAGTTAGACAGCCGTGCCAATGGCTCGCAAGATCGACCAACGCCATCCCAGGCACCGCTTGCTGCTCGAGGCGATGCTGTTCCTCGTTCATGCTGCGATGGGACTACGCTTCAATTACTTGGGGAGATATTTGCCGAACCAATTCAGGTAACGATTGTAACGATCGAGGATGTAGCTTGGTTGCGTGAAGTCGTGGAACTGCCCGGGATAGATCACCAGCTCGGTTGGCACGCCCAACGTTCGCAGGGCCTGATACATTTGTTCGCTATTGAGCAGCGGCACATTGAAATCGCTTTCACCACAGAGAAACAAAGTCGGCGTCTTGATCTTGTCGGCGTGCAGGAAGGGATAGGAAACTCTTGTCCAAACCTCCGGATGCGCCCAAGGTAAGCCGAGCTCGTATTCGTAATCGCGAACGTACTGATCGGTGCCGTAGGCGGCAAAGATGTTGGAGGTCGAGGCGCCGCTGAAGGCCGCTTTAAAACGCGTGGTAGTCGCGATCAGGTAGTTGGTTGACATACCGCCGTAACTCCAGCCGCCGACGAGCAAACGATCCGGATCGGCGATGCCCCGCGCGACCGCGTCGTCCGCCGCCGCGAGGTCGTCCTGCACATCGCGCTCGCCCCACGAAGCGTAAATTCCCATCGCATACTCCGTCCCGCGACCGCTCGAGCCGCGCGGGTTTGGCATCACCACGGCGTAGCCATTGGCGGCGAAAAGCTGCTTTTCGAATTCGAACTCATTCTGGTATTGCGATGCCGGCCCGCCGTGCGGACGGAGCAGAGCGGGACCTTTCTGTCCTGACTTTTCGTTAGGCGGATGAATCAGGAAGCCGTGTACTTCGGTTCCGTCCTGACTCTTGAACTTTGTTTCTTCGACCCGGCCGAGTTGGATCTGCGCGAGGAAGGCGTCGTTCTGTTTCGTCAAGCAACGCAGCCCGCGATTCTCCGCCGCGAAGACCTCGAAGGGGCGGTCCGGCGTGCTCACCAGCACAATGACTTTGTCGTCCTTGCTCACGTCGAAGGCATTCACCGTCCGTCGGCCGGCCACCAGCGGCTCCGGCGCGCCGCCAGTCGAAGCGACGCGCACTAGAATCTGTGCTCCATCATCCTCGACCAGGGCGAAGATCGATTTCCCATCTGGCGACCAGCGCGGTCGAGCCACGTTGCGATCGAGATCGGGCGTCAAAACCTTCGCCGCACCGCCAGCGGCCGGAATGATCGCGAGCGAATGCGTCGCGTACTCGATCTTCTTCGGATCGCCACCGTGGACGAAAGCGATCATCCTGTTATCGGGACTCCAGGCCGGCGCGCTCTCCCAATCCGGATGCGCATCCGCTTCCGGCGCGGTCGTGAGCTGGCGTTCCTTCCCGCCGGCTTTCGCTTCGATCAGATAAAGGTCCCAGTTTTCCGTCCGGTCCGGATCCGGGCCCCGTTTCGTGACGAAAACAATTTCCTTCCCGTCAGGCGACCAGGCCGGCAGCAGGTCGTCGTGCGCACCACTCGTTAGGCCATCCAGTTTGCGACTCGCGAGATCGAGCAGCTTGAGGTGCGACCAGCGAGCCGTGATGTAGCCGTCGATGTCCTGTTTGAACTGGAAGCGATCGATCACGATCGGGGGCACGGTTTTCTTTTCCTTCTCTTTCGCTTCCGGCTCGCGCGGATCGGGATCGTGCACGACCAGCACAAGGCGGTTCGAATCTGGCGCCCAGGCAAAATCGGTCACGCTCCCTTTTTCGCGGGTGAATTGTTCGGCTTCGCCGCCAGCGCTGGAAAGAATCCAAAGCTGGTCATTCTCGTTCTCATCCGTGCGGCTTGAAAGAAAAGCGATCCACTTGCCGTCCGGGCTCCAGCGGGGATGCGTCTGCTCGGTTTCGCCGAAAGTGAGCGCACGATTTTCCGACCCGTCCCATTTCGCAAGCCAGATATTCTTCGCCTCCTTGTCCTTTTTCAGGTCAACCGTCCCGACTACGTAAACGATGCTCTGCCCGTCGGGCGAGAACTGCGGCTCGTCGATCTCGCGCACCGCAGCGAAGTCCTCCGGTTTCAAGAGACGTTTTTCCGCAGCGAAGGCGGCCGACAGAGAAAGTGCGAAAGTGAAAAGAGCGATGATGCGAGGCACGGTGATGGGGCATTTACATGATCGCCTCGCCGCTCGCCAGCAAAACCGAAGAGCACCCGACTCCAGATAAACCTCCCGCGAACCGACACCGTACCAACCCAATAATACAGGAAACTAGCCCCCTTTTTGTTGGGATGAACTTTGCAGATTCGCGGTTGATTTACCCCGAGAGCGAGAAAGGGCGGAGAAAAGAAGACAAGAATGCTTGCCAGCGACCCAGTTCGTCTCTCATCCTCACCCCGAGCCCTAAACCAAACAACCAAAGGAGAAACCAATGATCAGAACTAGAATCACGAAGTTGGGATTCGTTCGCACGGCCCTCGCGGCGAGTGTGGCGTTTCCTTTTCTGGCGGGGTCCAGTGCCCTCGCCCAAGCCCCGGTGCCTCCCGCCTCGCCGGTCAGCGACACCGCGGAGCAGATGGAGGGTAACCCTTCGGCGATCGGGCCGTCGACCTACCAAGGCGGCGCCACTCTCCCCGGCGGCGCCACCGCCGAAACGGAGCGCATTATCGTTACCGGTTCCAACATCCCGACGGCCCAAGAAGTCGGACCGAACCCGGTTCTGAATATCAACCGTGACATGATCGACAAATCCGGCGATCGAACCGCGGAACAATTGATTAAGAATCTTCCCGTGGCCAACGGCGGTGGTGTGCCAGTTTCCAACAACGCCGCTGGGTTTACTCCGGGCGCGACGGCGATCTCACTGCGCGGTCTCGGTCCCCAAAACACGCTGCTTGTTGATCGATGGTCGTCGTGTCGCCCCTTACCCGATCGGGAATGGCGGCACTTCATCGTTCTTCGATCTGCGCTCCATTCCGGAAGCGGCCATCGAGAGCATTGAAATTCTGAAGGACGGCGCCTCTACCACCTACGGTGCGGACGCGGTCGCAGGCGTGGTTAACATCAAGCTGCGCAAAGATTACAAAGGTGTGCAGGCGCAGGTCGAGTATGGCAATACGACGGATAAGGACTCGGGCGAATTCCGGGCCAGCGTCGTCTTTGGCATTGGCGACGGAAACACCAATGTTACCGGTGTGATCGACTACTATCATCGAAATTCGATCTTCAATCGGGATCGCAGCTACTCGGCCGTGCCTCCGTTCTTAAGCTCCAACTCGACACCGGAAAATCTTCAGTTGACCTATGATCAGGTCGTTGCGGCTGGCGGAACGCCTCCGCCGGGTTTCGGCCCTGTGGGCAACACACAAGGTCTCCCGAGCATCTTCTTCGGCCACGCGCCGTTCGGCTCGAACGGAACCTCGCCCGCGTCGGCCTACACTTACACGCCGGATCGCGCGGTCACCTTTAACTTCAACTTGCTCTCGGCCTCTTACCCAAGCATAGAAAACTACGGTGGGTTTGTGGACTTCGACCACAAATGGTTCGGCGATCAGGTGGTCATTTACGGAAATTTGTACTACCAGAATGCCCAATCGCATGACGAGTTGGCGCCCTCCGCTACAGGGGATTTTCAGACGGCCGGCCAGGTCACCATTGCCATCCCGCCGCACACAAATATGAATGGGGTGGTTCCTCCTGGGGCCCCGACGTATGAGGCCACTGGTCTTCCGCCAGACTCATTTAACCCGAATAATCCATTCAATCAGATTATCTCGGGCGGCAGCCGCGCTCGTCTCCTTGAATTTGGGAACCGTTTGTTAGATAACACCACCGACGCCTTTCTCACGACGATTGGGGTGAGAGGCGACAAATTGTTTGATGGAACGTGGGGTTATGATGTCGGCTTCCGTTACAGCCAGGTCAAAGTCACCTCGGGTGGGACGTTCGTTTCGAGTTCGCGCTACAGTCAGGTTCTGAATCAAAACGATCCGATCTTCCAGCCGGGCGGTGTCCTCGCGGGAGACCTTGCGTTTAATCCGTTCGGCGATGCGCTGGGAGGGCCAGCGATCCCGTCTAACGCGGCTGTTGTTGCTTACGCGACGGTGCATCCGAAGGACGTCGATACCTCCAAACTTTACACGATCGATTTCAACGTTTATACGACGGAGTTAATCAAGCTGCCGGCTGGCGGTGTTGGATTTGCCATTGGCGGTCAGTTCCGGAGGGAGCAGTTGACGCAGGATGTGGATCAACTGAACCTCGGCGACATTATTGGCAACTCTCCATCGGCGACCACCGCGGCAGGCCGCAAGGACTATGCGTTCTATGGGGAGATCAACATTCCAGTTACCAGCCCGACGTTCAATTACCCGGGCTTCTATGCGATGGAAATTGTCGGTGGGGGCCGCTTCGAGGCATTCCGGAATAACAACACCAACGTGGCGGTGCCGAAAGTCGGCCTCCGTTGGCAGCCGATTGATGAAACGCTCACGATTCGTTGCACCTGGGGCGAAGGCTTCCGCGAGCCGTCCCTCATTGAACTCTACGGCAGCCCGACCTCGAGCCTGGCGGGAACACAGGATCCGCTGCCCTTTTCTCTCGGTGGCCCGCCTACCCCGGTAGGCTCTCCGTCGCGCTTTGAGCCTGAACAGCCGACGGTGGTCACGAGCAGCCCGGTGTTGACTCCGGAAGACTCTCGCTCCCTCAGTGTCGGCCTCGTCTGGACCCCGAAGTGGGTCAATGGTCTCACGCTCTCACTCGACTTTTGGCGCATCATGGAGACGGGTATCGTGGCTCAGTCACAGGCGAACGATGTTCTCGAGCGAGAACTGAATCAGCTATCGGGCAATGGGCTACCCGGCCTCCAACCGGGCGAGTCGGTCGAGCGAGACGCGCAAGGCAACATCACCCGTATCTTTACGCCGTTTATTAACAGTGGATTCGTGTATGCGAACGGCGTCGACATTGGCCTCCAGTATGTCCGTCCGACGAACTTCGGTACGTTCACCAGTTTGACCAACGTGAGCTACCTGAATTCCTACCTGCTCTCGAATGCTCCGGGAGCACCTGCGATCCAAGTTGCCGGGTATACGACTGACCCATTCGTTTCAGACGACGCCTATCTCAAATGGAAAGGCGTGCAACAGTTCGACTGGACTTTAGGCGCATGGGACCTGGTATGGACTATTCGTTACTTCGACGGCTTCGATGAACGGAAGCCAAATGGGCCCATCCACTACTCCAGCCAAACCTGGCTCTTCGATCTCCAGGCTTCGTATGACTTCACCTACGTCGCCCCGGTTGAAAAGCAGCCTGTGCCAGGGTATTCCAAAGATGCCAAGGACGTCACTATGGGCAAAGACGGGAAGGCAACAGTGTCAGCCGAGGACCAGAGCGCGAGTTACAGTCTGCCCCTCTGGAAACGGGTCCTCAACGGCACAAGCATTACTGTTGGCTGCGATAACGTTTTAAACCAGGACCCTCCCCAGGCCTTTGGCTTCGGTGGCAACGGCACCGGCTATCCTGACTTTATTTATGACTCCACGGGGCGTTTTATCTACGCGCAGATTACGAAGAAGTTTTAAAGCCGTTCACGCCGAAGCCAGATCCATTCCTACGACCTTTACGCGTTAATTGCTTTGTTCCGTTCGGGCTTGAAACACTGCCCGTGCCGCACCCAGGTATTGAAGCGTATCGTGCTTTTCTTGCGCGCTATTGTAGTCGTTCCGCGCCGTTGCGTTAGCGAGCACACGATCGAGCCACGTGACAAAATAAGTCGCGTCCGCCGGCGAGCGGGGCGGCTGGTGATCGACCGTCACGTAAACCGGGCTGGTGCTCGCATAAGGATAGATGTCTTGCACATTGGGGTCGGCATGGTCGTTCCAGGCGCGCAGGACCAGCCAGCCACTGGCAGGAATTTCAACATTCCCGCTGACATCGGCCTGCGTGCGCGTGCCTTCAAGATGATGATCGGCGATCACTCGACCTTTGAAGATCAACTCGAAATGGTCGACTGGCACGATCGAGCGCAGCGACGCGCGATACGGCAGCGTCGTCGGCTTGGCGAGCGTGATCTCGTCACCCGGATGCCTGCCGTCGATGGCCAGACCAAGCAATGGGCCATTGCTGACAAAGGTTCGGCCCTGCTTCAGTTCCGTGTGCAGTTTTTCGGGCGTGGTCTCGCCCGCAATGGCAATGAATACGCGATTCATGCCGACCGGGCCGCGCAACGAAGCGTAGTTGGCCATCGCATCGGTTCCTGCGCCGGCAGGCAGGCGAAAACCGAGATTAAGGAGGCGATACCAGATGTCTGCCGTAGAGCGATGATCGGAGAAACCCACTAGCTCGTAATAGTCAACGTTGCCCAGAGCGACGTCGGCCGGGAGAGCGTTGCTAAGCTTGAGATCCTTGTCGGGATTGACCGGTTCGTCGAAAGGATGCGCATATCCGACCAAGCCATGTTGCGCATGGGTCAGGCCAGCGATCACGCCATTGTGTGGATAGGGGCTACTTAAGGCCGATTCGCGATAGGCAGAGAAATCCGGAGTCAGAAAATGATCGTCCAGATCCAGCAAGCCCAGATGGCCCCAATAGCTGCTGTGGAATTCCTGTCCTTGCATCAGCAGCGTGCCGCCCTTGCGCAGCGGATCGGTCGTGAACTGGGAAATGTCGGGAATACGCTCTTCCTTGTTGACGATCAGGTTGTAGACGGCATCCAGGTGTTCGGCTCGGGCCTGTTCGATCAAATCGTCAGGAGCGTTGCGATAGTGTCCACCGTAATTCATGTGCACATGCAGGTCGGCACTGGCGAAGTGGCCGTATTCAGCCGGTAAGCGCAGCGGCTTGAGCGCGATCGTTGTCTTGTTGCCTGTTGTCGTAATGACCACGTCCTGTTCGGCGATGGCGTAGTCCATGCCGTGGGAGACCTGCAGCCGCGCGTTGCCAGTAGGTAGCGTCAGCGTGCATTCGCCCGGGCAGTGGAAGTAGTGGTTTTCGAATGCCTGCAGGCTGCGATCGAAGCCATCGTCGGCCTGCACCCAGGCGCTATCCGGCGCGTAGGCACGGCCGTCAGCAGCAATCACGCTCACTCGAGCCGGAACGCTTTTGCCGTGCTCGTCGCGCACACTTAGCCGCAGACTGCCGACCTCACCCAGGTAGTGACGTTGTCTGGCGTTGATGCGGGTTCGCGCGCCACCCACCATGTCCTGGACCCAGAGCGAGACGTTGCCGTCTTCGTTGCTGATATAGCCAACCCGGCTGCCATCCGGCGAAAAGCGTGCCTGAGTGCGATCGAACTCACCGAAGCTTAACGGCAGCGGTGCCGCACCCTGCATGGTCGTTATCCAAAGCTGTTGCCATTGGCGACCGTGGTAACTGCTGAACAAGACGCGCCGGCCATCCGGCGCGACCTGCGGCTGCGCGCGCCACGCGGTCTCTTCGCTCAGGATTTTCTTCAGATCTTCGGGCGCATTCACTGCCACCGACCAGATATCGCCGGTGCCATAGGCCACTTCCCGGTTCGAGACGAAGAGGAGGCGCTGACCATCGGGTGTCCAGGAAGGATTGATGGCGTGATCGGTGGGTGCGTAGTAGTAGCGATAGATGCTGCTCGTGTGCTCAGGCAGCAAACGTCTCGGTGCGCTCAAGCGATCGCCGGCGATCTCGGCCACATAGAGATTGAAATGACCGCTGTCAGCGGTAGAAACAAAGGCGACCCCGCGGTCATCCGGTGAATAGCGCGGTTCGACGTTGACATCGCCATGCGAAGTCAGCGCTACTTCCCGGCCAGTCTGCAGATCGATCTGCCACAACTCCAGCGCGTCATTCTGGTAGCGGGTGAAGATGATATGTCGACCATCGTGCGACCAGTCCGGCTGGTAGTCGTAGCCTGGGGCGTGGGTGAGCTCATCCGCCTCATCGCTACCAATGGCCTGGCGCCAGAGCGAGCCAGCCATGCTGTAGACCAGCTCCTTGCCATCAGGCGAGAATGTCAATGCCGATGGGCCAGTAGTCAGCTGGGGCAGATACATTTCGCGGTAGTAGTAGTTATGCGGCAGCTGGATTTGCGCTAACACGGTCTTGCGCTCGGCCATCACCGGCAGGGCACACAGGAAGAACAGGCCAGCCAGCAATATCTTATGTTGACGCATCTTCATCCCTGTTGTTGAGCCAGTGCTTCAACAAGGGCAGTTTCCAGCAAAGTGATTGCCTCATCCACCTGAGCTACCGACACCATCAGCGGCGGCATGAAACGCACCGTGCTCTGCCCACAGGAGAGCAAGAGCAGGCCTTGATGAAAGGCGCAGGTGATCACGGCTTGGCATAACTCTTTGGCCGGTTCGCGGCTGGCGCGATCGCTGACCAGTTCCATTCCGATCATCAGTCCCTTGCCCCGGACTTCGCCGATCACCGGGTGGCGCGATTGCAATTCGCGCAGACGCGTCATGAAATAGGCGCCGACTTTCTCCGCATTCGCGGCGTACTCGCGTTCGACAAGGTCCAGTGTGGCCAGGGCCGCCGCGCAGCAGAGCGGATTGCCACCATAAGTGTTGCCATGCGCGCCGTGCTTCCACTGTTGCATGATGGTTTTCCTGGCCACGACCAGACCGATCGGCAGTCCGGAGCCCAGGCCCTTGGCCAGCGTCATGATGTCCGGCTGCACATTCCAGTGCTGACAGGCAAACATCTTGCCTGAGCGACCGACTCCCGATTGCACTTCATCAAAGATCAACAGAATACCGTGCCGATCGCACAGCTGGCGCAGACCTGCCAGAAATCCATCGGGCGGCACCAGGTAGCCGCCCTCGCCTTGAATCGGTTCGACCAGGATCGCGGCGACTTCGCTTGCCGGCACATTGCTGACGAACAATACGTTTTCAATGTAATCGAGAACCGCCTGGCCCTGGTCGTCGCCGGCGAACAACGGCCGGTAAGGATTCGGATAGGGCACGTGGGTCACGCCCGCGAAGCCTGATAAAAAGCCTTTCTGCTGCGTGTACTTACTGGCCGTGAAAGCCAGCGAACCCATCGTCCGTCCGTGGAACCCGCCGAGAAAGCCAATAAAGCGCGAACGTCCACTGACATAACGCGCCAGTTTCAGCGCGCCTTCCACCGCTTCGGTGCCGGACTGGCAGAAGAAACTCAGCACCGGCTCGCCCATCGGCGACAGCGCATTGATCTTTTCGCCGAGCGCGACTTGCCCTTCATGCCAGAAATCCGAAGAGATATGCAGAAACTGGTCTGCAGCATCCTTGATCGCCTGAACCACCTGCGGGTGCGAATGCCCGGTACTGCAAACGGCAATACCGGCAGCGAAATCCAGGAAGCGATTGTCATCCACGTCCCAAACTTCGACCCCGCGCCCGTGCGACATCACGAACGGGTGTTCGCGCGGACAGGAGGGCGATACCACTTCGGCGTCGCGGGCCAGGAGTGCACGTGCCTTGGGGCCGGGTAAGTGGGTTCCGATGGGATGATGAGTGTCAGAATGTTTGTTCATGCTTGGACCTGGTTGGCAACAGCAACGGACTGGGATCTTTTTTTCGAAGGACGTGCATCAGCGGCATGGGCGATCCGGGTGCGCTCATGCAGGTCGCGCAGGACGCTTAGCTCGCCTGCGCTCGGCGTTGGAATAACGGCGATCGTATCGGCAACTGCCAGTGGCCAGCCGGTCGCGGCGCGGATCTTGTCCACACTGACATCCTCATAGCGGGCAACCAGGGTCAGCTCCTGCGACTCAGCCGAAGGTTTGAACACGCCCAAATCCGTGATGACCACCTGTGGCCCGGCGCCGGGGATGCCACGCCGTGCTCGCTCGCCATGTCCGTTCAAAAAACCTGCGCTCGAGCAAAAATCAAGCTTTGCCACAAAGCTTCGCGTTGACTGTTTCAACACGACGAAAGTCTGCCTGGCGTGGTGGATAATCTCCGGCGCACCACCTGCGCCCGGGAGCCGCGTCCTGGGTTTGCGATAGTCACCGATGACTGTGGTATTAAGATTACCAAAGCGATCAATCTGGGCCGCGCCCAGAAAGCCGACATCCACGCGACCAGCTTGCAGCCAATAGGAAAAGATCTCCGGTAAGGACACCACCGCCGTCGCGGTCTCGGCCAGTTCGCCATCGCCGATCGACAAAGGCAATACGCTTGGTTGCGTGCCAATGGCGCCGGACTCGTAAATCAGCACCAGGTCCGGGGCGTGAGTCAGGCGTGCAAGATTGACGGCTGCTGAAGGCACGCCGATACCGACAAAGCAAACACAGCCCGGCCAGAGCAGACGCGCGGCCGCGATGGTCATCATTTCGTCCGGAGTGTATCCTGAAGTATTTGCTGACGACGAATGCGTACTCATACAGCCTCCAACAAACTGTCCATTAGTTGCGCGTGGTCGCGACTACCGAATACGTGACGAGTGATCCACTCGTTGAAGCTACCGCGGTCGCGCGAGATTTCGTCCCAGGCCACGTAAAAGGCGTTGTCGCGTGCATAGTAGCCATGCGCATAAGACGGATAAGCACCCATTGGGACGTGGGCAATCGCGGTGACTACCCAATGCGGCAGAACGATTGCATTCATCGGTGCAGCCAACGATTCGACGATTTCCTCAACCGTGACGATTAGTGTGCTGGCCGCCAGCGCTGCCTCTTTCTGGGCGCCAACGATGCCCTGGATAAGAACGTTACCCCGGCGATCGGCGGCTTGCGCATGCAAGACCGTGACATCCGGATTGATCGCTGGCACTGTCGCGATGCTAGCGTTTGTATACGGGCAGCACACTTCGCTAACCTGGGGGTTGACCTGCGACAGGTCCGTTCCGACATAGCCGCGCAGCATTCCGAAAGGCAACCTTGCTGCGCCCGCGGTATAGGCCGCCGCCATCCCGGCGTGCGAATGTTCGTGGATGGTCAAGGGCCGCGGCCAGTTATTCTCGACCGCGTCGCGCAGCCGATGGAGCGATCCGACTCCCGGATTGCCACCCCAGGAAAAAGTCAGTGCGCGGGCACAGCCAGCGCCAATCAATTGGTCGTAGATCAGGTCCGGTGTCATCCGGATCAGATGCAGATCGCTGTTTTTTCTGGCGCAGGATCTCATGTCCGGCAGCGAACGGAATGAGATGGGTAAAACCTTCCAGCGCGACGCTCTGGCCGTCGTTGACACATTGCGCAATGATTTCCTTCAGGGTGCCGAATTGCATCAACTACTCCACTATGGTCTGTGATTGCTCGCGCAGGTATTGCGCCAGGTAATAGAAAGAGGCGATGGCCTTGCCCGAGGACCCCGATCCTTTCCAGCCGCCAAAGGGCTGGTAGCCGGGCCAGGCGCCGGTCGTGGCGCCTTGCGGACGATTCACGTAGGTGACTCCTGTCTCGATATGCTCGAGGAAATAAGCCGCATCCTCGTCATTGCCGTAGCAACCGGCAGTCAGACCCAGGAGGGAGTCATTAGCCAGGCGAACGGCCTCATCGCGATCGCGCACCCGGCAAAGCATCGCGATGGGCAGGAACATTTCCTCAGCAAACAAGGGATGCGCAGCCGGCGCCTCTGCCAGCGTCGGCGCCACAAAATAACCATGCGCCATTTCGCCATGGGTCAGACGCTGGCCGCCGCAAAGAATGCGCCCACCGTTTTCCCGCAGTTGTTTACTGTAGCGCTCGTAGTTTTGCAGGGCGTTCGTGGTCGTCACCGGCCCCATCCAGTTTTCCGATCGCGTGGGATCGCCAATCGTAAGAGCGGCAATTGTTCTCTGGAGTTTTTCGATCAACGCATCGGCCACACCGTCATCCACGTAGATGCGCGACAACGCCGAGCACTTCTGTCCGCTCAAGCCATAGGCTGAACGCACGATGCCGGCGGCCGCGCGGTCTAGGTCAGCATTGGCGGTCACGACGCAGGCGTTTTTCCCGCCCATCTCGGCGATGCAGGGCCGCGGATAACGGCCATTGGCCATGCTTCGATAGATATGCATGCCGGCGGCAAACGATCCGGTGAAGGTTATGCCAGCGGTATTGGCATGCTGCACCAGAGTCTCGCCAACCAGGCCGCCCCTGCCATTGACGTAGTTGAAGACTCCAGGAAGAAAGCCAGCGTCCCGTAAACAATCCGCCAGCAGGCGTCCTGACCAGGGTGTGTCGCTCGCACTCTTGAACACGACAGTGTTACCCGTGACCAAGGCTGCGGCCACTGGCCCGCCAAGGAGTGCCAACGGAAAGTTGTAGGGCGCGATGACTACCCAGACGCCATAAGGTTTCATCACGCTGCGATTGTGCGAACGGAAGTCCGGGAGCGGGTCATCGGGCAGAGGATGATCGAAACCGTTATGGGCGAAGAAATCATCGGCGTAGAGAGTGAAGAAATCCGCGGTTTCCTGTGTTTCACCCAACGCTTCCATGCGGTTCTTCCCCACTTCCAGGGTCAGCGCCGCAGCGATGTGGTAAACGCGTTCTTCGATCAGCGTGGCGACGCGCTTGAGCAGGCGTACACGCTCGGCCATCGGTGTTGCGCGCCACCTGGGAAAGGCTGCCTGCGCGGCGGCCATGGCCTGGTTGGCATCATCGACGCTGGCGAGCGGGAAATGGCCGAGGACGCGGCGTTGATCAATGGGACTGCGCCGCGTGTCGTGACTCGCGCTGACGCGGTCCTCGCCATTGATGTGCAGGGCATGAGTGCTGCCTAAGGAGGCGTTGAGTTCAGCGAGCGCAGCGTCAAAATGCGTGTGCATTTCCGCCGGCGGGTTAAACATGGTGGCGTAAGTCAGTTTGAAATTCATGCGGACTCCATTTCGGTCAACAGGCGATCGAGCAAGACCAGAGCATCGGTCAGTTCACCTTCTTCGATTACCAGTGGCGGCGCCAGGATGATCAGGTTACCGCGCGCCGCGAAAGATACTCCTTGAGTCAGGGCCTTTTGTACGAGGACTGTCAGTTGTGACGGCGTTTGCGGCCAGGGCGCGAGTGGCGTGCGCTTTATCGGGTCGCTGACCAGCTCGATCACGGCGAACAATCCATGACCACCGCGGACATCGCCGACGACGCGATGTCGTTGCTGGAGCTGTTTCAACTCGACCAACATTGCACCACCCAAACGGCGCGAACGCTCGATCAATTTTTCATCTTCATAGGCGCGCACCGCGGCCAGTCCAGCGGCGCATGCCAGGGGATGGCCACAGTAAGTCAGGCCGGTGAAGAGAATCTGAGTTTCCAACTGCCGGGCGACATTTCCAGTCGCCAGCACAGCCCCGAGCGGCAAATGCGCACCGGTTAGCCCCTTTGCCAGTGTCATCAGGTCGGGTTTGCCGGCGTCGCCGTATCGTTGCCAGGCAAACCACTCGCCGCAGCGGCCAAAGCCACTCATTACTTCATCGGCAATCAGGAAGACATCGCGAGAACGGGTCAACTCGCGCAAGCCCGGCCAGTAGTTGTCCGGCGCCACGATGCCATTGGTGCCGGCGTTAGGCTCCATCAGAACCGCGGCAACTGCCTCCGCACCCTTGCGATCGATTTCATCCGCCACGGCCGCGGCGGCGAGGCGACCGCAATCGCTTTCGCTGCTACTACCGAACGGGCAGCGATAGGCATAAGGCGGCGCGACGTGCGCAACCGCGTAGTGCTCCGGATCAACCTGATGACGGGTGCGCGCGTCTCCGGACAAAGCCATGCAGGCATAACTGGTGCCGTGGTAGGAACGATCGCGGGTGATGATCCAGCCCCGCGCGAGCCCGCGCACCTGCCGCGCGAACTTGACGGCGTTCTCGTTCGCATCAGCCCCCGCCAAGGTAAAGAAGACCCGGCCTTGCTCGAAGCCGGCCTTTTCCAGCAAGACCTGAGCGAGTTCCGCGCGCGGTTGTGCACCCCAGGCGGAAGTGACAAAACATAAGCGCTCAGCCTGCTGCTGTATCGCTCTAATCATGGCGGGGTGTTGATGCCCGAGGTTACTGCATTCGGCCAGGCTGCTCATGTCCAGATAGTCATGGCCGTCGGCGTCCCAGAAATGCGCGCCGCGGCCGCCGACGATGGTCGGCGCCTGCCACTGGGTCTGCACACACCAGCTGTGCAAGACGCTATCGCGCTCGCTAGTCATTTCGGATTTCTAAAAGTCTTGTCAAAGGATTGTTCGATAATCGAACATTAATTCGTATTGCGCACGACAGGAAATCTCATTTAGTGTGGCGCTGTCAACCAAACATTGAAAGCCTTGACTCATGGCGTCGCCCGCGTCCTTCACCAATAGCCCAGATTACGTCCAATCGCTCGCCCGTGGCCTGCAGGTATTGCGCGCCTTTGACCGCGCCCGGCCACGTTCCACCCTCTCGGAAATTGCCGAGCAGATTGGTTTGTCGCGGGCGGTGGCCCGGCGGAGCCTGTTGACCCTGCAACACCTCGGCTACGTGGCCCTGCAAGGCCGGCAATTTTTCCCGACCCCGCGCGTGCTCGAGCTGAGCTACAGCTACCTGTCTTCGCTCGACCTGACCGATCTGGCCCAGGAACCGATGGAGAGGTTATCGCAACGGGTGGGCGAGTCGTGTTCGATGGCGGTGCTGGATGGCAGTGAGATTGTCTACGTGGTTCGCGTGCCGGTCCGCCGCCTGATGAGTGTCGCTCTCGGGGTCGGGGCTCGCTTGCCCGCCTTCGCCGCTTCGATGGGGCGCGTCCTGTTGGCGGATAAATCGGATAGCGAACTCGCCGCCTGGATGCGTGGCAACACCTTCCGGCCGATCACCGCGCACACGATCTACAAGGCCCGGGCCCTGAAGGCGGAAATCCTGCGAGTGCGCCGCCAGGGATACGCGTTCGTCTCGCAGGAGCTGGAGCTGGGACTGTGTTCGATCGCGGTGCCGATTCGTTCCGCTGCCGGACAGGTCGTGTGCGGTCTCAACGTCAGCATGCGTTACAGCGACGGTGTGAAGGCGCTGGCGCTGAAAAAAATGCTGCCGACCTTGAAGAGCGCGCGACAGTCGATCGAAGCGGCTATGGCTCGCGGCGGTTGGCAGCCGCTGACGGTTTCGCGGAGCGCCCATGACTGATGTTTTCATCGCGGCAGCAACCCGAACACCGTTCGGTCGCTACGGCGGGCGACTGGCCGCCGTGCGCTGCGACGATCTGGCCGCGGCGCCGCTGAGCGCGTTGATCTCGCGTTATCCCAACGTGGATTGGGCCTCGGTGGATGAAGTGATCCTCGGCTGTGCGAACCAGGCCGGCGAAGATAACCGCAATGTCGCGCGCATGGCGACGCTCTTGTCTGGTCTGCCGGAAACGGTGCCGGCGGTGACGGTGAATCGACTGTGCGCTTCTGGCCTGGAGGCGGTTGGTCAGGCGGCGCGCACGATCGCTTGCGGCGAGGCGCAGCTGGTGATTGCTGGAGGGGTCGAAAGCATGTCGCGATCGCCGTTCGTCATGGCCAAGGCCGACACTGCCTTCGGGCGCGAGCAAAAGCTCGAGGACACTACTCTCGGGTGGCGTTTCGTTAACCCGGCGATGCAGGCACGCTATGGCGTTGATTCCATGACGCAGACTGCGGACAACCTTGCCCGCGAGCACGGCATTTCCCGCAACTGCCAGGACGCCTATGCCTGGCGCAGCCAACAGCGCACCGCGCACGCCCAGGCGCAGGGTTGGCTGGCCGAGGAGATTGCGCCGGTGCAGGTGATGCAGGACAGGGAAAGCATTACCGTCAAAGAAGACGAACATCCGCGCCCCAACGTCACGCCGGAGCAATTGGCCAAACTCGAGCCGCTATTGGGCGCCGACAGCACGATCACTGCTGGCAATGCCTCCGGCTTGAACGATGGCGCCTGCGCCCTATTGCTTGGATCGGCAGCAGCGTTGCGCAAACATGGCTTGCAACCCCTGGCCCGCGTCATCGGTATGGCAGCCGCCGGCGTTGCTCCGCGGATCATGGGTATCGGGCCGGTACCGGCGATCCAAAAACTGCTGGCCAGGATTGGCCTGCGCCTCGCCGACTTTGACCGCGTCGAAATCAATGAAGCCTTCGCCGCCCAGGTGCTTGCGTGTATGCGTCGTCTCGGATTGGCTGACGATGCTGAACACGTTAACAGTAACGGTGGCGCGATCGCTCTCGGACATCCGCTCGGTGCCAGCGGTGCGCGTTTGGTGATAACCGCGATGTACGCTCTGCGCAGGCAGCAAGAGTCGCGTGCCTTGGTGACTATGTGCGTGGGTGTTGGCCAAGGTGTTGCATTGGCCCTTGACCGAGTGTGACTAGCTCTAGGAATTTGTGGCCGAATTGGCCCGAGTCCCAAGCTTCCAAGTCGCGAGTAGTCGAGGACGTGAGCAACGACCTCTCTTTGGCCTCAATTCCCATCAAGGTGAGCAGCAATTGATTTCGCACGCTTGCTCCTGCCTGCTTTTTCGGTGAGGATTGCAATCTTGTTCTTCGCTTTTCTCTGGGTTGTGGGCAAACTCTTGCCTGCGGAGAAAAGTCCGGACCAATCCGTGCTATGGACTTCAAATACGACGTCGTGATTCTCGGGGCTGGACATAATGGTCTCGTGGCAGCCTCCTACCTGTCGCGTGCTGGCTTGAGTGTCTTGTTATTAGAGAAGAATGACTACATCGGGGGAGCAACCACCTCCCAAAAAGTCTTTCCGGATTACGATGCCTGGCTCTCACGCTACTCGTACCTCGTCAGCTTGTTCCCCGAGAAGATCGTTCGCGATCTCGACCTGAATCTGGAATTCCGTCGACGCGAGATCGCTTCTTATACGCCTTATTTAAGAGACGGTAGGCACAACGGCTTGCTCCTGAGCAATGTCTCAAGGGAGGTAGGTCGGCAGTCGATGATTGAACTGACCGGCAGCGACGCAGAGTTCGACGGGATGAAACGCTTCTATGGACTGGTCCGCTTCTTCGCCGAGCAAGTCTGGGACACAATGCTGAAGCCACTCGAGGCAAAGGAAGAGTTTCGACGGCGCTTTAGCCAGACGGAGGAAGGGCGGGAGGCATGGCGCAGCCTGGTGGAAGAACCGCTGGGTCGTGCGATTGAACACCACATGCAGGATGACCTGGTGCGCGGGCTGGTCTTCAGCGACGGGAAGACCGGCCTTCTAACTCATCCGCATGATGAGTCACTGCTCCAGAACCGTTGCTTCCTCTATCACCTCATCGGGAACAAGACGGGCGAATGGAAGGTACCAGTCGGGGGGATGGGCAACGTCGCGCGCCAGTTGGAGCAGACCGCGCGGCAACATGGCGCCGAGATGTTGACGAATGTCAACCTGCGCAGGTTGGATCTCTCGGCGAAGAAACGCGCGGTGGAATTTGAGAGTGGCGGCCAGACGCAAACGGTTGAAGCGAGATTTTTGCTCGTTAACTTCGGCCTCAATGTCCTGGCGAAGGTGTTTGGCAAATCTTACACGCCGGATTCAACCAACGAAGGCTCTGTCTTTAAGATCAACATGCTGCTGCATCGTTTGCCAAAGCTCAAGGACGCAAATCATGCGGCCACGGATGCGTTTCGCGGTACCTTTCACATCGACGAAGGCTATGAGCAGATGATGACCAGTTATCGGCAAGCTGCAGACGGCAGCTTGCCAGACAAGCTGCCGAGCGAGATTTACTGTCACACGCTGACTGATGAGAGCATCCTATCTCCAGAGCTGCACGCGAAAGGTTATCATACCTTGACTCTCTTTGGGATGGATAGCCCATGGACCTTGTTCGCGCAGAACAACGCGGTGATGCGCGAGAAAGCGCAGACAAGGTTCATCGAAGGGGTGAACGGCTGGCTATCCGAGCCGCTGGAAGACTGCCTGGCGCGAGCAAGCGACGGAAGCCCTTGCATCGAGGGCAAGAGCCCGGTTGACATTGAGGACGCGATCGGACTCTACCATGGCAACATCTTCCAGACGGCCCTGACCTTCCCGTTCGCGGCAACAAGGGACGACGCCGGCAAGTGGGGCGTTGAGACCGAGTATGAAGGTGTCTACCTTTGTGGTTCGAGCGCTCAGCGCGGCGGCGCCGTCAGCGGAATCCCCGGCCATAACGCAGCGATGAAAGTCCTGGAGCGCTCCAACTCAACCATGGCCTGACAATCCCGTGAGCACCATGCCCCCGGTCGCTAACCAGCAAAGGCCCGGGTTATCACGCCGCGAAAGTAGATTGAAATGACACCGTCACGCCAGTCGTAGGTTTTCGGGAACATGCATGCACTGGCGATCATGGTGGCGAAAAACGAAGGTCGCGAGGCAATCAGGATATCACTGCGCGATTCCAGCGTAATGCCGCGCGGTCTCCCATCTTAGAGGCGACATCGGCATTTCATCACTTTGACGTATTCGCGCAGGAATACGCAGTTTGAGTGTCCGAATTTCTCCGAACGTTTTTCTGCCTCGCGTGGACCGCAGAGGAAATCTTGGGAATCCCGAGCGCGCTGCGCCTGGCTATATCGAACTTGAGATGTTCGAGGAGCGAACGCGCTTGAATTATCGAAGCGAAACCCCTAGGCCATAACAACTCTATGGAAACACACAGCCACCCAAAAGTCGAGCCGCTTCGGCGGATCATTGGTCTACTTTTCCTCGCCGCTACAGTGGCGGCCGTGCTCAGCGCGGTCGTTTCGTCGGGCGCCGTCAATCAGCCGGGCAGCCCTGAGCAGGCCGCCGCGTTGCGCAAAATCGCTCCGTGGGTCACTCAACACACCGCGGGCGGCAAACAGGCCGAGTTCATGATTATCCTGACCGACCAGGCAGACGTGAGCGGCGCGGCATTCATGCAAACAAAGGCCGCGAAAGGACCTGCGGGTTACCCTCAACCCGTGCCACGTCGGAACGCGACGCCAGCGCGAGCGCGTCTTCATAGCGACTTTTTACCCAGATCGCGTTGACGATGTAGAAGGAACGATGCTCAAGCTGATGGAGTGTCGCGCACGAAACGACCTTTGGAACAAGAGTCAGGCCACGCAAAAATCGATCCTGAAGTGGCTGCGCGAGCCGAGTCTCGGCCAAGGCTCTACCTGCAGTGGCTTAACGCCACCGTGGCGCCGCCCGTCCCGTAGTCGGAGGTGACCAAATCTGGCAGGCCATCTTCATTGAAGTCGCCTGTCGTTAGGTTAATCGGAAGCGGAGACCTTGGATTCCGCTGCAAGAGATAGCTCTTGATCGCTGCGAAACGACCGCGGCCATTTCCCTTCGCAAACGACACCGTGTTGTAACCAAAATCCGCCGTCACGATGTCGACGTTGCCGTCGCCATCGAGATCGCCCGCCACGATTCCCCAGGCGTGGGTGTCCCCGGCCGGCGTCGATGGGAGAAACACCCCCATCCCGTTCCCGAGAAAGGTGCAGACCTGCGGTTCCGCATTTACCACTGCGACCGCGAGGTCCAGGGTGCCGTCGTGGTTGAAATCGGCGGTCACGACGCGCGTTGGGTTGCCCGACCCGAATGAATAACTATTCCCGACCGTGAATCCGCCAGCGCCATTCCCAAGCAGTATCTTCAGGTCGGTCGTCGCGTCTGCAAGGTCCATCTTGCCGTCGCTATTAAAATCACCTACGACGATGTTGCCTCCGCCACCTGGGGACGAAATCGGCGCTCCGAAACCGCCGTGGCCGTCGCCGAGCAGCACCAAGACGGTTCCGGCGTTGAAATCCGGCACCGTGAGATCAAGTTCGCCGTCACCGTTGAAATCCGCCACCACTACCTGTGATGCATAGGAGCCAGCGGGGAAGAGTGTCGAATTCCCGAAGCCGCCGCTTCCATCATTCAGGAAGATCCGTACTTCTCCGTCCGGAACGGACGTAATGGCGGCCGCGAGATCCGGTTTGCCGTCACCGTTGAAGTCACCCGCAGCGATCGACACCACAGGGCCGTTGGCAGGATAACTGACCGGCCCCGTAAAAGTCCCGTCGCCGTTGCCGCGATAGATTTGGATGGTGGACGCGAGCGTGAGCGGCACCGCAAGGTCGGCGTGACCGTCGCCATCGAAGTCGGCCACGGCAGTCTCGTAGGTACCTTCCTGGGAGCCGTTCGGCCCGAGATAGAGGAAACGGAAATTGAGTCGACAACCTGCCGAAAGTGCCTCTGGCGGCGACAGCAACGATCCGATCACGAGCAGCGGGCAGAGAGTAACAGCGAATCTTGCGGCGAACTTAATTTGCATGGTTTTCATTTTGTTTGCTTCCACTTTTATGGCGTCCGCACGGTATTTTGACGTGCAAGCAAAGACGCCTTCATAGCGCCGATAATTGCCGAGTGCTATTTGCGTGTCTACCGCAAGTCTGTGGACACGTTTTTACTCCTTCGGATTGCTTCGCGCGTAACGGTGGCGAGCAATTCTTCGACTGCCGAGCCGCCGAGCGCCCGTGATACATCGTCAATCGCCCTTCGTAGCTGCGTAAAGATGCCTGGCGTGTTGGCCTTCCAGCGGCGCAACGGTTCGGCATCGGTTTTGTCCTGCAGCATTGGCGTTTGTTCTGCGATCAGGTGCAACGCCTTGTGGACCGGACTTTCCTGCCCGAGCATTGCGCCGAGCCGGATCATGCTCTTTAGAAGCGCAGTCCGATCGGCGTAGCCGTAGTGAGTCGCCATTTCCGTTGCCAGTTTGTCGAGCGACCAGGAGGCGCGCACGTGCCATTCTTTTGAAGCCATGCCTGAATGAAACGGCCGGCGCGATGTTTTCGTCAAGTGCCTTACTTGGGCCGGATAGCTCTGACCGAGGATGTCAATCTCGAGGAGTGCGGCGGGAGTCACCCGCCGATCTCGTTCTTCCTAATTTGTGACGGCGTTCGCAAGCCCCATCTTTTCCCTGGCCGCGATCGGTTGGTTGGGCTTGGTATCTGTGGAAGGGCACATTCCCGAAGTATAAGGCATCGAACCAACGCCTTTGTTCTTTCGTTTTGCCGAGCACCGGGCATTTGACTTCGGTATGTCTGCCGAGTTGGCCACGTAAAGGTTGCCGGTACCTCCGTCCGCGCCTGAAGACGTCGGCGCTGGAGGACACTCCGAGTCTGCTCCCGAACTTGCAGAAGACAATTAGATTACAATTCAGTAATGAAACAGCAAGCGTTCGGACTATTAGTGCCTCGCAATGAGCAGGATATCGCGCATCTTCTCTGCCAAGTAACATGACGAAAATGTAAGAATACATTGGACATCCTGCCCGAACTTCGCTCCAGATACTCGGCTTTCGGGACGTTCCCGAAAGCAAAACCAAAAAAAACGAAAGACAAAAACTAATGTTAATTCGATACCTCAAGACTAATCACAGAGCGAGCCTCGCTGGTGCGATATCGCTTCTGTGTTCTATTGCAATGACGAATGCACCGGCCCAGTCGCAAGTTCTGGCGACGCGACACACGCGCGATGCAGTGATGGTGGGCCAGGCCGCCTTCGTGCAACACCTCGATTCTGCACAAACCCTGCATCTGGTCATCGGCTTACCGTTGCGCAACCGGGCGGGACTGAATTCGTTCCTGGAGAACCTGTATAATCCCAACAGCCCTAACTACTCGCCAGTATCTCAGCGTCGACCAATTCACAGAGATGTTTGGACCCACCCAGGCCGACTACGATGCCGTGATTCGGTTTGCGCAAAGGAATGGCTTCGTTGTCTCTGGAATTGCTCCGAACCGGCTGATTCGTCGAGGTCGATGCGTCGGTGGCAAACATTGAAAAAGCGTTCAACGTCAAGATGAACGTCTACCAACATCCAACCGAGAATCGGACCTTCTACGCGCCCGATCGCGAGCCGAACGGTGAATCTCTCAACCAAAGTCTGGAACATTAATGGTCTCGATAACTTCGCCATTCCACGTCCGGCCTATCTGAGCCAGAACCCAGATCAGGTAACTGCGAACACCGGTTCGGGGCCGGGCAGGCTTTTTCCTTGGAAGTGATCTCCGCAAAGCCTACTATGGAACCACCGGGACGCTGACTGGTGCTGGGCAAAACATCGGACTGCTGGAGTTTGTTGGTTACGACCCCGCCGATTACACCACTTACTTCAACACTTATGGCCCGCCGCTCACGACGACGGTTGTGCCAGTGTCAACGGACGGAACACCAGCCATCTGCACCACGTGCAGCGACGCTGAGCAATCCCTCGACATTGAGTTCGCCATTTCCATGGCGCCCGGCTTGAACCAGTGCATCGTCTATGTCGGAAGCACGGACCAGTCTATGCTTAATCGGATGGCGACCGATAACACCGCGAAGTCACTCAGTTGCTCCTGGTCATGGAAGCCGGCCGATCCGCAGGTGGACGACCCGATCTTTCATGCAGATGGCCGCCCAAGGGCAAACCTTCGCCAGTGCTTCCGGAGACAGCGCGAGCTGGGGCGCAGGTGAATTTAACTGGCCGCAGGAAAGCGCCAACGTGCTCTCGCGTCGGTGGAACTCATCTCGTGACCAACGGACCGGCTGGCAGCTGGCAATCAGAAACCGGCTGGTTCGACAGCGGCGGAGGCATCTCACCTGACGCCATTCCGATCCCGACTTGGCAAACGCAACAAGAAGGTGGTCAACGCTGCAGAACCATGCCTCCAGGACCCTTCGTAATGGACCGGACGTGGCGATGGAAGGCGACTTTCAAAACTGGATTTGTCACGACGGCACCTGCGACGGCGGCTGGGGCGGCACAAGCTTTGCCTGTCCCGAGAGTGGGTCGGTTATCTTGCCCTTGCTAACCAACAGGCGGTTTCTCATGGTCATTCCACGGTTGGCTTTGTGAACCCGGCTTCTCTACACGATCGGTACCAGCAACCGTTACACACCAACTTCCACGATACCTTGTCCGGAAGTAACAGTGGTTTCTCCTGCGTGGCGAGCTTCGACCTTGTCACCGGCTGGGGTAGTGCGAACGGAGCGACTCTGATCAACACGATGGCGCCCTAAGTAGCGATTCATTTCAGACATCACGCTAAGTAATCCGCGCCCAGGAGTGCATCTGGAAACAGATGCCTCCTGGGAGTTCCCCTTCCCCCTCGTTCTCACCAGACGGTGCTTGCGGCTCGGTGATCGGCGCGATCAGAGGGCGCTCCATGACGTGGTCCGATCAGGTAATCCGGCCGGCGCCCAGAACATTCGCGCGCCACGACTTCGAGTGGCGAAAACAACCTGCTTTGCGGACATCCGTTCGTGCGGCTGGTGATGTTGGGAAAAGTGAAACCGCGCCAATGGGACTTACCGAAATGCAGCGATGAGAGCGGCGACCGCGCCGACAGAGCGACCCAACGGCGAGACCCCGATATGTCAAAGGGATTCCCGAGGGGCGTCGGCTTCCAATTCTTTGATGAGCTTTTCTCTTTGTTGGAGATCAAGAACCAGAGCCCGGAGTGTCGCTCAAAGTCACTCGTTTCTCAGGGCCACCATCAGGTCGACAAGCGATGCGCGTCGCGCTGGAAGGTAACTGGCCGTTAACGCTGCGAGCACGAGCAACAGAATGACCCGGCGATTCGGCATCGTCGCTGGGTACGCGTCTGAGCGGTTTTGGCTAAGAAAGCCCTCGTTCTCTTGAGTGAGACGAACGCTTAGAGCGGCGCGAGCTCGCCGAGCATCGTCGGGATTAACTCGGAAACGGTCGGGTGAATGTGCATCGCGCGTTGAATTACGGTGGCGGGCGCTTTCGCATACATCATGTCGAGGATGGAATGGATGATCTCGTCGCCGCCCGGGCCGAGGATCACGGCGCCCAAAATCTCGCGCGTCTCGGTATCGACAAATATTTTCATGAAGCCTTCCGTCTCGCCCTTTTCGACGGCGCGTTTGATTTTGGTCATGGGGCGTTTGCCAACCAACGCCGGTCGGCCGCGTTGGCGAACTTCCGCTTCCGTTAGGCCACAACGACCGAGCGGCGGATCGATGTAAAGCGCGTAGGCGGGAATGCGATCGGTGACGCGGCGCGGATCGCGGTCGAGCAGAGTTGGCGGCCACGATTTCGGCGTCGTTAAAGGCAGTGTGGGTGAAGGCGCCGCGACCGTTGCAATCGCCCATCGCCCAAATGCCATCGACATTGGTGCGCAGCTGGTCGTCGACCGTGATGTAGCCGCCTTTGTCGGTCGTTAGGCCGGCTTTTTCCAGGCCAAGGTCGTCGGTATTGGGAACGCGACCGACCGCCAGCAAGACGTGCGTGCCGCTCACTTCGGGATCTCCCGAAGTGCAATCGACCTGTGCGAACGTCTCGTCGTTTCGCTTCGAGAAGCTGATGCATTTCGCGTTGAGCCGAATCTGGATTCCTTCACGCGCGATGATCTCGTGGACGGCAGCGGACACGTCTTGGTCTTCGCGCCTAACGAGTCTCTGTCCCATCTCGATGATCGTCACCTCGCTACCGAAACGGCGAAACATTTGCCCGAACTCGAGCCCGATGTAGCTGCCGCCGACAACGATCAGGTGCTTGGGCACGAAGTCGATGTCCATGAGCGAGCTATTGTTGAAAAATTCGATCTGTTCGAGGCCCGGCATCTTGGGCATGGATGCGCGGCCTCCGACGTTGATGAAAATGCGATCGGCCGTCAGACGATCGTCGCCGACGCTGATCGTGTGGGCCGATTCGAAGCGTGCATGTCCTTCGAAGACTGTGCAGTTGTCCATCTTTTCCAGCCAGGATTGAAGCCCGCGGCGCGACTCCTGCACGATGGCGTCCCGGCGCGCTTTCACCCGTGGCATGTCGACACTCACCTTGCCGCCTACGTTCACTCCAAACTCCGCCCCGCGCCGCGCGAGGTGCGCGGCGTAGGCGCTGGCGACCATCGTTTTCGTCGGTGTGCAGCCGGTGTTGACGCACGTGCCGCCGAACAATTTCCGCTCTACGATGGCGACCTGCCGGCCGCTGTCGGCGAGCCGTCCCGCGAGAAACGGTCCAGCCTGACCGGTACCAATGATGAGGTCGTCGAAATGTTTCACGCGAATCGCGAAACGATGAGGAGCGAGCAGCCGATCGCAACTGCGTCTTCGAGGAGCGCGATGGGCAGGTCATTCCCGACCGCCCGCGCGAGCCGCCCGCGCAGTTCGGCGCCGCCTAACGTTCCGACGATCGCGCCGATAACGCCGGCGACGAGTCCAGCGATGCATGCGCCGGCCGGCGCGGCGAGCGCAGCGCCTGAGAGCGCGCCGGTCGCGAGGCGCGCACCGAATTGCATCGGGATTTTGCGGCTCGGAGTAGTCGGCAACTTGTCAGTCACCAATTCACCAAGCGCGAGCAGACTGAGAATCCACGGTGTGACCGTCGCGCCGAGAAACGCCAGCCAGGTATGCTCCAGATGGAGCCAGCCAAGATGCGCGCCCCAACTCACAATCGCGAGCGGCGCGAGCGTTCGCAGACCAGTCGTTAGGCCGATTAGAAATGCCAACAAGTAGATTGCCATAATTTTCTCCTTTTTACGCTCTCGCTCACTTCACGTGAAGATCGAATTGCGAGCGCGATGGCGCGGGACAAATACCTCGGCGTTCCCGATGTGGTGCCAGAGACACCCGTAACCGCCGCCGAGAAGGTAAACACGATGGTTTGCAGGAACGCGCACGCGGCGACGTTGCTGCACAACAGCAAGGCACTGGTCGGAGGCGAGGTGACGCGACCGGCGGCCTCGCTACCGCACGCGATTCTCACACGGCGACATTACTGCTCAACGGGCAAAGTGCTCGTCCCCGACGGAACTCCCTTCGGTTGATACCCTGACCTGACTCCCGGAAAAAGCCCGGATCACACGAATGCAGTTCCGCCTGCCAAGGGAGAGGCGGAACAATTAAGGACAAGTGGATTCGCTCGGGGCGGTAGCGCCTCATTCGGTTCCCGCCGTAAATCCAGAGTCTATTTGCCGTAATCGTTTGGAACCACGCGACCGTTATACACCTGTTGCTGGTCTCCACTGTAATATTGTGGTGGGGCGTAGGCATAGTAGCCGTACGGAGCATAATAATAAGGCGGATACCAGTAAGGATAACCCCAACCCCATCCCCATCCCCAACCAGGTAACCCGACGCCGATCACGACGTGCGTGTGACCGTTGCCATGATGATGGTCATTGTGGCCGTGTCCATTGTGGGCCGCGGCAGTTGCACCTCCGCGAAAGCCGCCGTTGGGAGCACCGGGACGAACCCCGTTTGGAGCCCCGCGGAAACCTCCCATCGGAGGACCATGAAAAGCTCCCGACGGAGCACCGTGCATACCACCAAACCCACCGCGGAAACCGCCTCCACGCATCTGCGCGTTGGCCGAAGCCGTTAACAGAAGCAACCCGCCTCCCGCAACAATGAGACCAGTTCTAATCTTCATCCTAATCCCTCCCTTGCCTGTTGGTTATGCCGTCAATTACAAGTCTGAAAGAGGTGCAGATACTCCCCAGGCGAAAAAGCATCTCCGCCAGATTTCAGATCAGCCAAATTCCATGGCACGGAGCCGTTCTTGTCAATCAAAAACCGTCTCTGAACCCGGACAAACCTGTGACTTCGCGGAAGATTGGTGCCTGCACCGCATGTAAGCTGCACTTCCGTTGCAACATCGCGCGGAGATTGCCGACTTTCTACATTGGACACGCTGAAGCAGATCAAATATTCCGTGAAGGTATACTGAGGACTTTCGTAGACGGATGCGGACTCAGACGGACTAAACGTCTGTTCTCCAACGCTTAACAATTTCGGCACCGCATCATCGATTTGCTCCCTTTCATTCCGGACTAACGAAACGTCGGCTGAAGATTCAGCTCGGAACTAATCGCCAACTGAAAGCGGGATGCGATAGCTCGCCCCGCAACACGAGTTGAGGCAGCGCCTCGAATTTAAGGAACTACAGGTAGCGGGACGGTGCCGCTTTCCCCAAAGGGCATCGCCGAGATAATTTCACCATTCCGCGCTAGCAAACGAATTTCACCGGCGCGGTATCTGGTGCACTCCCATGCATAGTCGATCGCGTGTTCAATGGCGGACGGTCCTGTGAAGAAGGGAAGACTCGGCTCCGCTTCAACGAATTGCTGCCGCAATTTCTGGCGGTGTGGTCGCCGGAAAAGAAGATCGTCGTCTATTGCAGCAGTCTGAGCTGTAACGCCAGCCGGGAAGTCGCGCGCCGCCTGCGCAAGGAAGCGCAGCTCCCCGATGGTGTTCGTGCTCAAAGGTGGCTGGGAAGCCTGGCTTAAGAAGAACAGATGAAGCAAACATCGAACACGGAACATCGAACCGCCGAGTGATGTTGCTTCGTCCGGTGTTTGGCGTGTTCTCTGGCGAATTTCCGATTTTGTACTGGCCGCTGTTTTTATTTACGCCGGGGCTGTTAAAGCACTCGATCCAGTTCAATGCCAGCGACATCGATAATTACAAAATTCTGCCGTGGCCCGTCAGTGTCGCGCTGGCGTTTTATCTTCCCTGGCTGGAAATTCTCTGTGCTCTCGGCCTTGTCTTCAGATTTCTGTATCGCGGCGCGCTATCGGTTTGGAGTGCCTCGATCGTCATCTTCACCCTCGCCACGAAAGTTCGCGGACTCGACACCACCTTTTTAGTGCTTTCCAGAAGTATGTGAGAAAAGTCACGCTACCTGACGGCGAGCGGATTCCCGCTCTCCGCCAGGGCACGTGGAGCACGGGCGAAAGCGAACGTGCGCGCGCGACGGAAGTCACGGCGCTGCGCTTGGGAATCGTCAAAGTTTGAGACGCGCGTGGGCCGCGGTGATGGCGCAAAAAAAGAATGAGCTCGCGCAGAATAGCTGCGCGAGCTCGATTCAATGTTCGATTCGTGTCGCTGGCTACGGCGTCACAGCGAAACCACCCGGGCCATTTATGCTCACACTTTCTAAATCGCCTCCAGCTATGTTACCGATGGCATACACGGACGACATGGGCGACCACCAGATAGCCGCTGTCCCGTTCGTGCTGGAGTCGGCGTCGTCGGTGTCGACTACCACCCAGTAACGTGTTCCCACGGTAAGGTTAATTTTGGCGTCACCGGAAAAGAAAGGGACATTCATCGTGTGGTTTACGCCAGTTGGCACTGTAGCTCTCTTCCTGCCAAGCAGCGTGTCGGGCCCGCCCAGTCCCCCGCATGAACTAGTATAGATACCAACCCTAAGCTTGTGCGTAGTGGAGCCGGTAGCCTCACTGATCAAGAGATTTATTTGACGCACTCTGCCAGTCTCGTTCGAGACGAACGGCCACGCGATGTCTTGGTGTATTCCCGGCGAAACGGTATTGTTCACCCCAAAGACGAACAGACCGTTATCCAAGACGTAGGTATCGCCACAAGGGATACCGTTCGTCTGAGTTAAGGTTTGCCAAAAAGCCTGTGCTCGGGCCGTTCCGCAAGCCATGAGCACGACACATAGACACCACAATGCACGAATAATGAACTTTTTCATATTTACTCCTTTTATTGTTGTTTGAGTCACGTCGGGTGACGTGATAAAGGACGAATTTATGAGGCCTCGGATTTTTGCGCTAGACCCCTAAAAGTGGAAATTTTGCGCGAGGCGTAACGCGGGTAGCCGTTAGCTGCATGCGGGGGAGCGAATGTCTGGCGCGATGCGAGGTAAAACCTCAGCGGCTCGTGGAACCGGCTGGCGGTCAATGGGTGGACTGGCGGGTGGGCCAGTGGTCGGTTCGATAAATAATATGTGCGATTCGCTCAAGCTGGCGGTCCGGTTTTGCCGTTGCCATCGTGTAAGTCGTTGGCGCTGAGAGGTGACGCTACGTCGCTTTTGATTGCCAGGTTCCCATTGTGCAGCACGTCGTCATTCGCTTGGATTGGCGGGGGTAAGCAGCCATTTCCCGGTTGGAGTTGGGGCTGTGTCTCAGCGATTGATTCAAACGGGCGAACGATCTGGATTGCAGACGCGCATCTTGATGACGGGAAGCGTTTTGATGTGCGTGCGGCAACAGAACGGCAAAGGGATGCGCGGGCGCCATTAGGTCTATAGGCTAAGGTCCTATTTGCGATAGGCTAAGGTCCTATTTGCGGCTGTCGGGAAGCACTGTTAAAATTCGGTGGTGTAAAGTCACAAATTTGACTCAGACGGAGGGTGTCAGTCATGATGATCGGTGCCAAAGTGCCACTAGCATTGATGGCTGAGTGCGCCACCACAACGACCAGGACACAGGACAATGCGAGCATGCTAGTAGCCGCCGGCTTTAAGACGATTACCCCCAAGGCGGCCGCGCTACAGCAAAAGCTCCAACAACTTCAAACTGGCCAGGTAGCCATGATCCAAAAAAGCGGGGGAACCTACTACATTGTCGCGGACCCGCCTCGGAACGTGGTCTATGTGGGTAGACCTACTGAGTATCAGGCTTATCTACAACTCCGCGCTCAAAGGCACCTTGCACAAGAGAACCTCCGAACTGCTGAAGTGTATCAGGACGCAGTAATGCAGTGGGGCGCGTGGGGGTGGCTGGGGCGTTGGGTGGTTTTAAGACAACTTGACCCCCACTTTAGTGAAACAACCACACAGAATCTCCGGAAATCTGCGCAGACGCCTGTGTAATCTGCTTGCATTCTAAAGAAATTTTTGGACATTCGATCGGGTGGATTCCCCCGGTGAAAACCCTAAACATCTTAGACCTCCTGCGGGACGATCGGCGACGGAAGACGCCAGCCGGAATCAATCTGATAGCGCGGAAAGGCAGCGCGCAGGACCTTGCGGAGTGTAACGTCCTCCATTCACGGTTGGGACGTCCTTACACCAAAAGCAGCTTGGGCATTCTTCCGGAAATGTGGCGCAAGTTGCTCTCCAAAGGAGCAATGCAGCTTTGTCTCGTGGTGAACCGCGCTAAGGCACTCGGTTCGCAGATGATTTCATTCAACGCAATGGTTTTTGTTACTGACAAATTCTGCTCGGAAGCGCGATCAAAGCTTCCTCCGCACCTCGGCGTTGAATTGGTCCGGCGATATCTTTCGCACCAATTGCCAGTGTTGAATCGCGAACAGGTCGCCCAGGCGAATGCTGGCGATGGATTGAATGTAGCGATGTGTTTTGAAGGCTGGACACACGAAGGACTCTCGCATGAGCAGGTCTTGGCGGTGCGCGAAAAACAGAGCGAAGCGCTCCATCTCGCTCTGAGCGGCTATCGCGTGAAGGAATTCCTCGCCGACCCGCTCGGAGGGCAAACATTAGAATGGATGCTCAATGCAGGCGCTCGCCTCCGGCGCAATTACCTTCAAAATAGTGCTGTTTCCGAGCCAGACTCTTCGCAACGGCCATGCCTCGTAGGGTTGACCAAAGAAGAGGCGTTTGCGCATCCTGGGAGCAATGTCGCGGATCTTTTTATTTATACCGCACCCCGATTTCACTTCAGTCGCTCGCAACGAGTGCTTTTGCGGCATGCTTTAAGGGGAGAAACCTGTGGGATGTTGGCGGCATCGCTATTCATTTCTCCGTGGACGGTGAAGAAGCGCTGGCATGCGATCTACGAACGCGTCGCGGATGTTGACAGGGAGTTGTTGCCGACTCCGATCCCCGATTGCCCCAACGCGACATCACGCGGTGAAGAACGCAGAAGGCACCTGCTTAATTATCTGCGGCAGCACCCCGAAGAGCTTCGTCCGTTTAAAGCCGCGCCGTCCCGGGACGGCAGCCACTCACGTGGACCGAAATCGAAGAAGCGCGACCGCCTCTCGCCGAGCTACATCAAGAAATTGCTTGACCCGATGCCGGAAGAGATGCGCGCCAAGCATCGCAAGTTTTTGCAGGTGTCAGGGCGACGCTTTCACGATCCAACAAACAGGGTGTTGCGAAAACTCAGCCATCAAGTTTCGGAATTTTATCGGCTCCGAAAGCTATACACCAAGCTGAAAAAGAGGGGCTGGGCCAACCCCGAGCTGCAAGATCGCTAGAATCGCCGGTCTATATTCTCGCCCAAAACTGGCTTAGCGATCAATTGATTCCGATACCGTAAAGAGCGACGCGCTTCGAGGACGGAGAATTTGCCGGCGGCGGCAACAACACCTTCCAAGCTAGCTATGAAGGCGGCGACGGGAACGATCTGACAGCTGACGGTGGTGCCGTAGCCCCGCGCGCCTGGCAGTCGATCCACTCTTCGAGGTCGCCACGAAACCCAAGATTGCACGCCTGTTGCCAACTGAGTCGCGCTGACAAGTGATGGCGCTTGCCGCTCTTGGTAGCGTTCGTGCGCCTGAAATTTCGGCGAAGATTCACGAGTTGACCCCGCAGGTTTCCCTCTACTGCCTTATAGTTATTCCTCTTTCGCTACTGAGGAGCCGCCTCAGATCGGTGCCTTCCAGTCGCTTCGGAGGCAACGCCGGCGTAGTGCATGTCTTTGACGACGACGACGCGACCATCGAGCGCAACATTGTCATCGGCGGCCGCGGCCAGTATCCTCACGCTGTCTGTGATTAAGAAGATCGTCAGCAGCGGGCAAACGGACGCCGATCGGGCCGCTCTAGATTTCGCCATCGAGCACGGAATTCCTCACGGCGGCTGGTGCCCAAAGGGCCGCTTGGCCGAGAACGACTGCATCGATGCCCGCTAGCAACTCAGAGACTCAAGCGCAAAACATCAGGCACCTGATTGAGCGATTTTTCTTGCCGTCCAAATGGAAGAGCAAATACGATAGTTGTGACAAATAGAAGCCGCTGTGGCTATAGCGATCCCGTGGCCTCGGCGAGCCCACAGACAACAACGACTGAAAGGGACCAAGGAGGAAATCAAATGCATAGACTCGCCCGAACAACAATGGCTACGGTCATGGTCGCCGCTGGACTGATCGTCACTTCCACCCTCGCGAATGCGACGGTGGTTGATCTCACCGGAAACAATAACACGGGCAGGATAAATCATGCGCAGTTTGATTGGACTCCGGAACAACCAACCGGCACTGGTGAAATCCAACCGTTCCTTCGGGTCCAAGCCGACCCGACCGAGGAGGGCTACAATACATCGGGCGGGACACCTTTTGACGACAAGTCTGGTCCCTGGACCCACGATATCCGGGTTTCGGATCTGGAGGCAAGCATTGTCACGATCGGGAAAATTCAATATTACAAGCTTCTTCTCGACGTGAACGAGCCCGGCGGCGAGAAGTCGCTGATCTCGATGGACCGCCTCGAATTCTACACCTCCGACGTCGGCGGCAAAACGACGACCGACATCTCCTCCCTCGGCATTCTGCGCTGGAGTCTCGATGGCGCTGGTGAGAGTTATGTGCTCCTCGATGCCGCGCGCAATCATGGCAGCGGTTCGGGCGACATGTATGCCTACATCCCGGTGGCGAATTTTGCGGACGCTCTACCCACCGATTTCGTTTACATGTATGTGCGTTTCGGCGATCAAGTGGGCGCGTCAAGTGCTGGCGGATTCGAAGAGTGGTCGATCGGTTCAAGTGAAAGCGATAGTCTGAGCCAGTTAACATCTCGACCCGGCTTAACGTCCTGGCAGGTGACAACGTTGCGATTGCAGGATTCATTGTCACTGGCACTAGTCCCAAGAAGGTGCTTGTTCGTGGGATCGGTCCCTCGCTCGCTTCGACCGGTGTAGTCGGTTTCTTAACCGATCCTACCTTGGAACTGCATGCGGGCAGCACGATCATTTCTAGCAATGATGACTGGAGAAACGCACAGGAGGCTGAAATTCAAGCCACAACTATTCCCCCGTCCGACGACCGAGAGTCCGCGATTGTTGCAACGCTCGATCCGGGATCCTACACGGCAATTCTCGCTGGCAAAACCGGTGGCACCGGTGTCGGTTTGGTGGAGATATACGACCTTGACCAGCAACCTCAATCGAAGCTCGCAAATATCAGCACGCGCGGCTTTGTGAATAACGGTGGCAACGTTATGATCGGCGGTTTTATTATTGGCGGCACCAGCGGAGGTAGCACCAAAATGGTAGTTCGTGCAATTGGCCCGTCTTTGACCGCTTTGGGCGTGGCAGGTGCGCTGCAAGATCCTTCACTTGAAATACACGACAGCGATGGAGCAGTTATCGCAAGCAACGACAACTGGAAAGACACTCAAGCGACCGAAATTAGCGCCACAGGCCTTGCGCCGACCGACGATCGAGAGTCTGCTGCACGTAGATCACCCTGCTAAGCGGCGCCTACACGACAATCGTCAGAGGAGTCAATAACACCGTCGGGGTCGGTCTGGTCGAGGCGTACAACGTGCCGTAGAATCTGGTTCCCGGCAGCAATAACATGACGACAGCGACGTGTAATTAGCATCTAACGAGACACAAGATCAGCGACCGCGAGACCTATGCAACTCTCGCCCCGGGGCAGCGGGTAAATGGCAAACACTCAAAGCACACATATCGCGCTATCTCGCGGTTAGCTGCATCGCCTGGTTAGGCGCTGGCCGCAGCGACTCAGGCTTGAAGAACGGGCACGCAAGCGCCGCCAGAATGAGCGGCGTGAAACCGATCACGGCGGCATAGACCAGCAGGCCCGCATTGCCAATCACCCCGGCCTTGTATAGCCCGTAGCCGACGAACAGGAAGACATGCGTGACGGCTCCGCCGGCGAACGCCACGCCCACGACCTTGCCGCTGTACGGCCCGCGAATCGTGGTGGCGTAAATGACCCAGACGGACAACGGAATAAACAAGAAGGCGGCGGTCCATAGGCCGGTGTTGTAACCGCCCGCAGTGATGCCCCCCAAGGGTGTGCACAATCCCGTTGGCGAAGATCAATCCCCAAAAGCTGAGGCCGAGGAGGACGTTGCGCCTGCTGAGGTACGCCGCGAGCGGTGACCCAAACCACATGAGAGCGATGTTCACCACCGGGTAGAAAGCCAGGGGAATCGGGCAGTCCGGATACGGCGGATAGCCCAACTTCTGGGCAATCATATTCTGGATGGAGTAGTCGAAGCCCAGCGTCTGCAGGCTGTATTCTTCAAACTGGTGCACGCAGGTAGAGCGGCACGGCGAGCCACGCCAGCCACACCAGATCACGCCAGCGCGACACCGTGAGGTTGCCACGGAATGTGTCGGTCGTGAAAAGGACGGCGACCAGCACGATCGCTGCCCCAATCCCGATGAATGGCCAAACGGTGTAGAACCAGTGTGTTTGCATGGTGTCTTTCTACGGTTGTGGTCGTGGCGTTCGTGTCGCCTAACGAGAATTAGACTGCATCTTGCAATCTATTTCCTGCCCCTCCCTTGGGGGAACCGTTTCAAAAGACTGCACGGCGAGAAATTGTGCCGAATCGCTCGGCATTTGGGAAGCGGAATCGTTTCGGCTGGCGCACTGACCCCGAAGAGCACGCTCCGACGCGATCTAACGAATCCGGTTGTCACCCTCGAAGGCGCTTCCGTCTCTGTAGTAGTCGATCCGCCGGCCGTGCGTATAGAACGAGCGGATCGGCACCCCGCGCACCTGATACGCCTCCTGCCGGCGCAGGATGTAATTGGGCTGAGTCTCTCGTTTCGGTTTCAGTTTCCGGTCGCCACCCTCCGCGGTCGCGGCCACCAGGCCGAGCACGATCACCGTCAGTATTCGCATTCTCATTGGTTTGTCTTTCTGGTTTGTCTGACCTTCGGCACGCTCCGACGATTTCCACGGCCATCTACAGCGCGGCGCGAGGCCTATCGAGCTAGGACGGCAGAAGCCAAATCTTCTTCAAAAAATGAAGGATTCCACGCTGGTCTGATTCCGTTCTGACTTGTGGCTCCTTTGGGGCTGTTTTACCTAGGTAATGTCCCCGGCGGGAATCGAACCCACATTTAAGGTTTAGGAAACCCTCGTTCTATCCGTTGAACTACGGGGACGTCTGATTACGATTGACTTATGAAAATGGCGTCACAGCGGCCAGAGTTCTTCCAGAAGTTCTGGTTCAGTCCCTTGATTTCTCGCCGGAGGTACGAACTGAATGGCAATTTCGTTATTTACACAAAGTCGCCGAGCTCAGCAATCCCTGAGAACGCAGAAAGCCAAAATCATTTCGCCAAGCACAGCCTGCGATTGCATCTCACTGGCCTTCGAATGCAATCGACTGCACCAATCGGTAATGGGTCAGGTTTGATTTTTGCATGTTCGTTCATCAAGATTCGTGCGACGGTCGGAGATGCCAAAAGCCAAAGCCAAGGCGAAACACAGAAAACCCCAGCGCGATTTCGCTCAGACCACATTCGGTGTTTTCCAGAAGACCACGGGAGCCAAGCCGCAGACCCGCCAGTCGGCGCAACGCAATTCCCGCTCCGGTCGAGGCAAATAGAGCCGTCACTGCGGGCCCCCAGCCTTTCGGATCGTCAAATAGTCCGGGCGATTTGGGAACGATCGGTCAAATCTGGGGCTAGTTGTCTCTCGGAGCTCGAACGAAAGCGCACCCGAAGCGCGCCACCGAGATCGACGCGAAGTTCAAATTTGATGGCCCTTCAAGATCCGGACTTGGAGCCGCTTTGGGTCGCTTAGCACTCTTTTCTCCAAACCGCTCACTTTTACCAAGCTCAGGGAGGTCGGGATTGATCGAGAAAAGCTCGCTCCGATAGTTTTCGTCTGATGTCTGCTTCGTTTTCAGGAAGTCGGCTCGCCGCGTTACCATCCCAACGCTGACGATGTCTTTGTCGATCGGGACAAACCACGCCCAGTGGAATTTTTTTGCGTAGAAAATGAGGGTGTTATTCTTGGCCGTCTCGCCCATGGTACCGGTGTCGCGAATCGCCCACGCACATGAGAGAAGGAGCTACCTGCTTGTCATGAATGCCCGCGTATTTGGGGCCGTCACCTTCCGGTTCGCGAGGAAGTTCTGATTGACCGGAACAATCCAGCACCACCCTGGTTTCGATCTCCTCCTCCTCCCATCCGGTCGCCGCATTGCGATCCCGCGCAACGAGCCGTCAACATTCCGGAGCGCGCTGGTCGCGACGCCCTGCATGATCGTCGCGCCCCGCGCCTCCGCTTCCTTGAACATCATCGCATCGAATTCGCTCCGCCGGACCTGCCAAGTGGTCGAGTCGGATAGTTAATCTGATCCCGCGACGAGACCTGCCATACGGCTGTTGGTCGCGTTCGTTCCGTAAACCGTCACCCCACGCTTTAACGGGTTGGCCAAGCGATTCGCCAACGTGAAACCGAGGAAATTCCTCCTGCTCAAGGATGACCGGCTTGATCCCTTCGCCGAGCAGGAACATGGCTCCCGTCGACCCGCCAGGTCGTCCACCGACAATCAGCACGTCTATTTTCATACGCGGATCAGGTCAATCTGCGATTTTTCGCCTCGGCATTCGCATTCTAAGGCCGATTTGGGAAACGCTGTGTTTTCAGTAGTTCCTCTCGAACGGCTCGTTTGGCAAGAGCGGATTCACTCAGGCGGAGAAACGTAAGATATCGGTAAGGCTAATGACAGAATTGGATCTCGTCTTGATTTGTGCGGAGCTCGCCTCGACTTTCCGCCGTTTAGGCGTTTCATAATAAGAACACCAGCATTGGAGATCATCATGTGTCGAAACATCAAGAGACTGCATAATTTCCAGCCACCCGCGACGGAGGAAGAGATCCGGGCCTCTTCCCTTCAATACGTGCGGAAACTGAGCGGATTTACCCGGCCCTCCAAAGCGAATGAAGCGCCCTTCGCTCGGGCCGTTGACCAGGTTGTGGCGGCGTCGCGTGAGCTGCTCGATTCACTGGTCACGACAGCGCCGCCGCGCGATCGCGCAGTGGAAGCAGCGAAAGCGGCAGCCAGAATCCGCTCGAGGTAGGATCGCGGTTAAGCGCACCCTTCCAGGCAGCTCTCTATGAAAAAGGTCAATTCCAATGAGCTGGAGGAATACTCATGGACTTCACCAAAGGGGAAGTTCGCCGGAGCGGGCAAGGACCTCTCCGAGGCGCTGGGCTGGGATTCGCAGGGCGCGGATGCGAGGGCTCGGCACCCTTTTGCCGTGGAAATCCTGCGCCTCGCCCCGGGCCAAACGCCTTATCCCTATCACTCTCATGCTGCGCAGTGGGAGTTTTATCATGTGATTTCCGGAAGAGGTGTCGTTCGGGATGACGCCGGCCGGACGGCGATCGAGGCTGGCGACGCCTTTATCTACGGTCCAGGTGAGCCTCACCAACTCATCAACGATAGCGCAGAGGACCTCGTCATCTATGTCATTGCGGATAATCCCATCGGTGAGTCTTGTTATTACCCCGACAGTAGAAAATGGCTGGTTCGTTCGCCCGAACGCAGGCTGTTGCGCGGAGAAGCTTTAGATTATTTCGATGACGAAGAATAGCTGCCACGGCGCAACCTTTGGCAGTCGGGACGAAACCGCGGCCGCCGCCGGGAACGGGAACAAACAGCTCCATCGTTAGGCCAGATTCGTGATCCTGCGCAGAGTCGGGGATCTCGAGGCGTCATCTCAAACCGATCCAAAGCGACACGGACGTTACTTTCATCGCCGCGCGATCCCTGGACTTCGCTCGGGATGACGACTGGCCGGAGCCTGCGAAATCGGGGTAAAGAAGCGTCAGGCAGACAACGATGGCTTACGCTTCATTCAGCCAGTTTTTGGAGGCGCTCGAAAAGGCAGGCGAGTTGCAGCGCATCTCGACGCCGGTCGAGACCGATTTGGTGATTGCGGAATGGGCCGATCGCGAAATGAAATCTCCCCGTGGCGGCAAAGCGCTGCTCTTCGAGCAACCGCTGATCGACGGGAAGGCCTCCAAATTTCCCGTCGCGATCAATACGATGGGTTCGGAGAAACGAATGGCGCTGGCGCTGCAGCGCGACAGCATCGCCGACATCGCGCAGGAGATTCAGCTCATTCTCAAGGCCAAACCCCCGACCGATCTGCGCGAAGGATGGAGCCTCCTGAAGCAGGGCGTCCAGCTGCTCCATGCGCGGCCAAAGCATGTCAAATCCGCCGCCTGCCAGGAGGTGGTCCACCGCTTCGCGGAACGTTCAACGTCCAACGCTCAACGTCCAACGTCCGATCCCGGGGCCGATTCGTTTTCGCTCTTCGATCTGCCGATTCTGAAATGCTGGCCGAAAGACGGCGGACGCTTCATCACTTTGCCTAACGTTCACACCCGGGACCCCGAGACGGGCGCGCGCAATCTCGGAATGTACCGAATGCAGGTTTACGACAGCCTGACCACCGGCATGCACTGGCAGGTGCACAAGGTTGGCGCGCGCCACGGCAAACTTTACTACGAACGCAACGAGCCAATGCCGGTGGCGGTTACGATCGGCGGCGATCCGGCCTACACCTTCGCCGCGACCGCGCCGCTCCCGGACGGCCTGGACGAAATTCTCTTCGCCGGCTTCCTGCGCAGGAAATCCGTCGAGCTGGTCCAATGCCTAACGAACGAGCTCGAAATTCCGGCGGACGTCGATTTCGTTCTCGAAGGTTACGTGCAGCCGGGCGAGACGCGGCCCGAGGGACCGTTCGGCGATCACACCGGCTTCTACACCGCGGTCGAGGACTATCCCGTCTTTCATCTCACCGCGATCACGCATCGGCGCGACGCGATCTATCCGACCACCATCGTCGGTATCCCGCCGATGGAGGATTTCTATCTCGGCTCGGCCAGCGTGCGGATTTTCCTGCCCGTATTCAAAATGAATTTCCCCGAGATCGTCGACATGGCGCTGCCGGCGGAGGGCGTTTTTCACAACCTCGTTTTCGTCAGCATTCGCAAACAATATCCCTATCAGGCCTTCAAAGTGATGCACGGTCTCTGGGGCATGGGGCAGATGATGTTCAGCAAATACATCGTGGTGGTGGACGACGACTGCGATGTCCAGAACACGAGCGAAGTGCTCTTCCGACTCTGCGCGAACACCGACCCGCAGCGCGACAGCACCATCATCACGAACCCGAGCGATTCACTCGACCACGCGCCGAGCCGGCAAAACGTCGGGTCGCACATGGGCCTCGACGCGACACGTAAACTCCCCGGAGAAGGTTACGATCGCGGCTGGCCAGAGCTGGTGCGAATGGACGAAGCGACGCGAAAACTGGTCGACGAGTTGCAGGAAGCGGATTAGTCACGGGCTGCCTGACAGTCTGACTTCCATCGACGGCCGCTCGTCACGGGCTTGACGGAAAATCCCGCCGGTCGAAGGATCTTCTGACCAACGAACCCGATGGCACGCCGCGAACGTCGATCATGTTGTGCGGAGCATAGGGACTGTAAACATAGCCCGGTGTGCCGGTCTGGCGGGCATAAGGATAACCGCCCGGAGGCGCGTGATAATATTGCGCCTGATCTTCTGCGATCGCCGCGCCGATGAGCGCTCCGGCCGACAGCTCCCGCGCCGGCGCCGATCGCCGCGCCTTGACCGGTTCCAGTAGCGGCGGCGCCGATGAGCGCACCGGTGGCGGCGCCGAGAACGCGCCGAAACCTGCTCCCTGGCCCGCGGGCGTTTCGCAAGAGCTAAGAGCAGTCACGAGAAGAAGCGGCGGCCGCGACCGCGGGGATAAAATAATTTTTCATAATGCTTTGGATTCGAACGGTGAAACTGTCAGACGGATGCTTCCGCCCGCTATTCAAAGGAGCTTTAGCAGCTGCCGGCCGACGTGCAAGAATTTCGCCAGCTTGCTCAGCCCGTATTGCGCGATCGAAAACGCGAAAGCGATCCTGCTCCATCTGCCGCAAGAGCGCATGATAAATCGAGGCCATGATCTCGGCGCCGATCATCGAACGTGCGATCTTCGCGCGGGAGGAGCGCAGCGGCCCGGCGAAAATATTCGTGCGCGCGATCCGCCTCGAACTGCATCAGCCTGACGAATCGATCGTCGTAGATCGCGGGCCGCCAGATCTTCTTCGGTATAGTCGAACCGCGCCATGTCTTCCCGGGGCAAATAAATGCGACCGTTGGCGAGATCTTTCGCCACGTCGCGCAGGATGTTGGTCACCTGGAGGGCGAGCCCGAGCTCGACCGCGTATTCGCGGCAGGCCGGATTCTGGTAACCAAAAATCTCGATGCTGACGAGGCCAACGGCGCTCGCGACCCGGTAACAATACTCGCGCAAGGCCGCGAAGGTCTCGTAGCGGGAGATGGTCAGGTCCATCTCCACGCCGTCGATGATCTCCTCCAGCATCGCCGGAGTAATCGCGTATCTGTCGATCAAGCCGCGAACCTCGGGCGCGAGCGGCGGCTCCTGCGCGACGCGGGCCGTGGAGGGCCTCCCGCCAGACGCGTCAGCCGACGCGCCTTCTCCTCCGCGGCCAGCTCGGTCGAGTCCGCGATATCGTCGATCAGCCGGCAGAAGGCGTAGAAGATCGTGATGTCGCGCCGGCGTTCCTTGCCTAACGAGACGAAGGCGAAAGCGAGGTTTGACTTGCTGGCGCGGGTGATTTCTTCGGCGCTGGAACGTTCGCTCGGCATGGCTCTAATATCGGATCCAGGTTTCGCTGATTCACGAGTCCAATCTCGCATTGCCGAAAGAGACAAACCCAGCTCGCGAGCAGCCAGCCGGTAACGCAACGCGCGCGCCAGAACGTAACCCAGCTTCCAGGCGAGAAGGGCGAGCAGCCGTTCCGTCGCCGCGGCCCGAATGACCGAGTCGGCCAGCGCGAAAAACCAATAGTGCAGCGCGCAGATGAAAAGAAACCAGGCAAAGCGGAAAGTATTTCGCCTAACGAATTGCCAATGCGCCCGGAAGGCTTCGCGCAAGCTTTCGTTGTGCAAGACGAGCGAAATCTGCATCGAGGCAAAACAAATGATGAGAGCCGCCATCGCGCAACGGCCGGCCGGCAGATAATCGAGCACGCCGGGGACGTTCGCGGAAATAGGCGAGGAGCAGCGGCAGGCGGAGCAGGAGTGTGCTCGCGAGCACGACGAGGCCGAGCCATTTCAGGACGAAGCTGAACCGTCGCATGGCAAACCGGAGCAGTTCGCTCCTCGCGGAAATGCAAGCCCTTGATCCAGGCCAGGCAGACCGTGATCAGGTAAACCTGCAGGTAAACCGCGCAGAGATATTCGAAAATAAAAGCCACGGTATCGACCGCGGCCGAGGTCTGCAGGAGGTGCGCCGGCTGAGAGAAGATCCGCGCGACCGGGCAGCTGCCAATAGATCAGCGGCTTGAGGAGCGAAGCGAGCGCGCTGAGCAACACGCCGAAATAAATCAACCAGCCGGCCAGACCGAATTGCTTGCGCAAGGCGCGCACCAGACTGCGATGCAGGCCGCGCCAGTTCAGAATCAGGAGGAGCGCGGCGAGAACCGAGAGCGGATAAGTGGTCGCAGCGGCGTCGAAAATACCGGCGACTGATTCGAGCGGTGTGGAGCAGGCTTTCGCGCCAGACCTCGGAAAAGCCGCGGCCAATGCCATGATTCCCAGAAGGCAAACTGCTCCAGACGCAGGTCGGCGCTCGGATTGCAGCGGGCGTGAAGACGACAAACTGAAAGGCGGAATAGGCCAGCGCGAGGAGCGCGAAAAGAAGCCAGATACGCTTGAAGCGCATGACGCAGCGGAAGCCGTCGCGCAGCGCGACCCGCACCGGGTTGGTCCGCATGATCACGAGGTAGCCACCGAGCATCCCGAGCAGCGGGAGTAGACGCTGGATTGATGGTGAATTGGAGGATTGGAATTCCCGGGGACCCCATCACTCCACTACTTCCATTATTCCACAATCACGCCTAACGAATAAAGCCCCAGTGCCGGCCAAACGGCCAGTAAACGAAGAGTCCACGCCCGACCACGTTTTCCTCCGGCACCGGTCCCCAATAACGGCTGTCGTAACTGTTGTAGCTGTTGTCGCCCATCGCGAAATAGCTGTGCGGCGGCACGACGAAGGTGCGGGTCGGGCGAGCCGAGGAACGGCCTGCCCGGGCGCATAGCCGCTGGTACGGGGTCCTGCGCCGACATAACCCGGGCAATGCCGAAATTGCGCGCCAGCTCGCCATTGACGTAGAGCTTCGGCGAATCAATCCGCAGCTCGTCGCCCGGCGTCCCCGTGAGGCGCTTGATGTAGAACGGCGCGCCGGCTTCCGGATCTTCGCGGATGCCGAGAATGTGGTTGGTGCGGAAAACGAAAACGTCGCCGCGATGCGGATGAACAAAGTTGTAGCTAAACTTATCGACGAAAACCTGGTCGCCGGTATCGACCGCGCCGCGCGCAATCACCTGTCCGGGGTGATAAACGTTGCCGGGAAAGACCTGGAAATCCTGCCGCAAAATCTCGGGCGGCGCATAAACGGTGAAAGACTCGTGGTCGCAAACGATCCGCGAAAAGGTGAAGAAGAAGAGAAACTTTTCGCGGCGTAATCTCGCTCGACCGTGTTCTCCGCCCCCGAGACGACGTCGATGTAGTTGCGGCCGAGGGCGACGAAATCAATGATCTGCTTGAAAAAGTTGGGCGCCGGCGCGGTCGACGGACGGCCGATAATGCCGTTGAGCGTCGGCTGCATCGAGCCGGTCGGAATCTTGAACGGCTGGATGAAGTAGGAACGAATGCCGATCGCGACCACGATCGCGACGAGAATCACTTCGACATTCTCGCGCCAGACCGCGTCCTTGTGCGGCGGAGTGTGCGGCGTGAGGAGGGCGTCGAGTCGCTCCGATTCTTCATGGGTGGCGCGGTTGTCGCGCGCCTTCATCGCGGCGTGCACCTTCGTCGATCTGGGCCCGCAACTCGGCGATGGTGGATTCGCTCAAGCGGTCGCGCCGGTAACGAATCAACTTCTCCGCATGACGGATGAGCAGATGGCTGTGCTTGATGTAGCGCGGCTGGAACATGCGGCGAAACGCTAGCTGAGGAATGAGATTTGCAAAGGGTATTGTAGGCGGCGAAGCGCGTGATAGCGCGGCTCGACGACGTCGAGCCCGTCTCGACCGTGGCGACGCTCATTGCGACGACTTCAGACCTCGATGAAGGCTTCCTGCGGAATGTTGATCTTGCCGATGCTCTTCATCCGCTTCTTTCCTTCTTTCTGCTTCTCGAGCAGCTTGCGTTTGCGGGTGATATCGCCGCCGTAGCATTTCGCGGTCACGTTTTTGCGCAGCGCCGAGATGCGTCTCGCGCGCCACGATCTTGCCGCCAATCGCCGCCTGGATCGCGACCTGGTAAAGCTGGCTCGGGATCACTTCCTTGAACTTCGACGCCAGCTGCCGGCCGCGCGGCTCGGCGCGATCGCGATGCACGATGGTCGAGAACGCGTCGACCGGCTCGCCGTTCACGAGCAGATCGAGCTTGACCAGCTTCGAGGCGCGATAACCGGCATGCTCGTAATCCATCGAGCCGTAACCGCGGGTGATGCTCTTAATCTTGTCGTTAAAATCGACCAGGATTTCGTTCAGCGGCAGCTCGCAATGAAGCATGACGCGCCGGGTATCGAGCGACTCGGTGTGATCCATCGTCCCGCGCTTCTCGAGGATGAGCTGCAGGATGTCGCCGATGCGACTCGTTAGGGCAAAGAATGTAGGCGCGCACGATCGGCTCGCGGATTTCCTCGATCACGCTCGGATCGGGCAGGTGCGCCGGGTTATCGACCAGCACGATCTCGCCGCGCGTCGTCAGCACTTCGTAGATCACGCTCGGGGAGGTCGCGATGATATCCATGTCGTACTCGCGCCGGAGCCGTTCCTGGATGATCTCCATGTGGAGCAGCCCGAGAAAACCGCAGCGAAAACCGAAGCCGAGCGCGACCGAGCTTTCCGGCTGATAGACGAAGGCGGAATCGTTCATCCGCAGCTTGCCGATGGCGGTCTTCAGATGCTCGAAGTCGGCGGTGTTGATCGGATAAATTCCGCTGAAGACCATCGGATGAATTTCCTGGAAACCGGGCAGCGGCTCCTTCGCCGGATGGCGCTGGTCGGTCATGGTGTCGCCGATCTTCATCTCGGAGGTGGTCTTGATATTGGCGATGACGTAGCCGACGTCGCCCGCGCTGCAGCGTCGGCTGCGCGAACATCTTCGGGGTGAAGACGCCGACTTCCTTCACCTCGTAGCGCGTGTCGGTGCTCATCACCTTGATCTGCTGATCGGCCTCCACCTTGCCGGAAAAGACGCGCACGTAGGCGACCACGCCGCGGTAAATGTCGAAGACCGAATCGAAAACCAGCGCGCGCAGGATTTCGTCCTTCGGCTTGGGCGGCGGCGGGATGCGATGCACGACCGCCTCGAGAATCTCGTCGATCCCGATGCCCATCTTGGCGCTGCAGTCGATCGCTTCCTCGGCCGGGATGGCGAGAATTTCCTCGAGCTGCCGATGGACCGAGGGCAGGTCGGCGTTGGGCAGATCGATCTTGTTGATCACCGGCACGATCGTGAGGCCCTGTTTGTGCGCGAGATGGACGTTGGCGACCGTCTGCGCCTCGACGCCCTGGGCGGCGTCGACGATGAGGAGCGCGCCTTCGCAGGCCGCGAGGCTGCGCGAAACTTCGTAGGCAAAATCCACGTGGCCGGGCGTATCGAGCAGGTTGAGCCGGTATTCCTGGCCGTCTTGCGCGGTGTAACGCATCGCCACCGGGTGCGCCTTGATCGTGATCCCGCGCTCGCGTTCGAGATCCATCGAATCGAGGAGCTGATCCTGTTTCTCGCGGTCGTGAATCGTGCCGGTGCGCTCGAGCAAGCGATCCGACAAAGTCGTTTTGCCGTGATCGATGTGCGCGATGATGCAGAAATTGCGGGTCAGCTCGATCGACATGAAGGGGCAGCACTATGCGGGCGTGCCGAGGGATGGTCAATTGAACCGGGCCGCCGGAGAAACGCGATGCTCAGATGGCTGAACGTTGTCATCCCGAGCGGAGCGCACGCAGGCCGTGCAATCGACGACTCGATTGCAACTGCGATCCTTCGTCGTCGGACTCAGAGACAACGCGCGCCGCGAACCCAGAATCAGGATAACGCTGCAATCGCCGCCTGATAAGCTGTGAGCGTTTCATCGACGCTGCCAACCGTCACATTCAGGTCCCGCAGAAGTCCGTCCTGCAACCCGTAAATCCAGCCGTGCACGGTCAACTCCTGGCCACGTTCCCAGGCGTCGAGAGCGATCGTCGTCTGGCAGACGTTGGCTACCTGTTCGATCACATTCAGTTCGCAAAGTCGGTTTGCCGCCTGCGCATCGTCGCCCGCCGTGGCGAGAGACTCCTCATGTTTTTGGCGCACGTCCTGCACGTGGCGTAACCAGTTATCGCTCAAGCCGAGCCGGTCGCGCCGGAGCGCGGCCAGCACGCCGCTGCAGCCGTAGTGCCCGCAGACGATGATGTGGCGCACTTTCAACAGATCGACCGCAAATTGCATGACCGACAAACAGTTCAGATCGGTATGCACGACCAGATTGGCGACATTCCGGTGGACGAATAATTCGCCCGGTCGACAGTCCGACGATTTCGTTTGCCGGCACGCGGCTGTCGGCACAGCCGATCCAGAGATAACTGGGCGACTGCTGACGTGACAGCTCGAGAAAGAAGTCGGGGTTGCTGGCGGCGAATCCGTTCGGCCCAGGCTTTGTTCTTCTCGAAAAGGTGATTGAGGGTTCGCATCAAGGAGCGCAGACGTCGTTATCTGGGAACAAGATCAGTTGGGGCTGGAAGAGGCGAGCAGAAATTGCGAAGGCCGTAGCTTCATTCAGCATTCGGATCTCTCGTCGGTGGCCGCAGAATCAGTCAAGACATCAGTCCGATCCACGGATCGGCAATTCCCGAATCCAGATCAGTCCGTCCTCGGGATGGTTCACCTCCCGGAGAGTCCGGAGATGATCCGGCGAGTGCGCCAGCAGTCTGATGTTCCCCGACGTCATCCTTTAGGGCGCCACTCGCAGTAGATAGCGGACAAGCGTCTGGTTATAGTCATGGGCGTAGGTCCGGGCACGGAGATTGAAGCTGAAATTCTGAGAGCGGGTCGCGAAAATCCGGAAGCGTTGCTTGATGAACCTGGTGCCGTAGGTGGCCTTGAGCTGCGGATAGCGCTCTAAGCCAGGCACGGTTCCCTGGCGATCGATCATGATGAAACGGAAATCGCGCCGCTCGACCGCCGCGAGAGCGTCCTCCCGCGGATGAGCAAACTCGGGATAAAGAAGATCGACGCCGGAAAACGAATCCTGACCGTTTGCGAGGGGAATGCGCACGAATCCGATCCCAAGGATCAAGAGGACAGGGAGGAGTCTTTTCATCAGCGAGAACAAGATACGGTCTCGCAACGATCGCGGCCAGCGCAACGGGGGTAGCCGAGACCGGTGATTGCGATGCACCGAGATTGATTGGAAAAGCCGATCACGATCCCCCTTCCGGGCAGAGAAATGCAAAAGAGGCGCGCCGTTCCCGCGACGCGCCTCTTGCGAGTTCCAGCTTTAAGTATTGCAGCTACTTCTCGTAGCGCTTGGAAACCTCGGCCCAGTTGACCGTGTTCCACCACGCCTTGAGGTAGTCGGGCCGGCGGTTCTGGTAATTCAGGTAGTAGGCGTGCTCCCAGACGTCGACGCCGAGCACGGGCGTGTTGCCGTCCATCAGCGGGCTGTCCTGGTTCGCGGTGGAGACGATCTCCAGCTTGCCGCTCTTGTTCTTGATCAGCCAAGCCCAGCCGCTGCCGAAACGTTTTACTCCCGCATCGGCCAACTTTTCCTTGAACGCGTCGAAGCTGCCAAAGGTCGCTTTGATATCGTCGGCCAACTTGCCGGTCGGCTCGCCGCCACCGCTGTGGTCCCATGATTTGCCAGAAGAACGAATGGTTCGCGTGACCGCCGCCGTTGTTGCGCACCGCGGTGCGAATGTCTTCGGGGACGGCGTTGAGGTTGCTGATGAGGTCCTCGATCGATTTGCCTTCGAGGTCGGGTTTGCCTTCGAGCGCCTTGTTCAGATTGGTGATGTAAGCCTGGTGATGTTTGTCGTGATGGATCTCCATCGTCTTTGCATCGATGTGCGGCTCCAAGGCGTCGTTCGGGTAGGGTAATTTCGGTAGTTCGTATGCCATAGGGCTGAAATGTCGGGCGAGATTGCGCGCGTTGGGTAGTGCTTTTTTTCTCGCGCGACGCCCGGGCGCTGACTTGCGCAAGCCGAGCGCTGAGGTTACTTCCAGCGAGTTTCACCATGGAAAAAATCTCCGTTCGCCGGCTGGCAAATCTGTCTCTCGCTCTGCTCGCTCGGCGCCTCCATGGCCTGCCAGAAAAAATCAGAAACAGCTGGCGCGGCCTCCCCCGCCCCCCTCCGCAAGCCGCACCCGGCTCGCCTGCCTTTCCAGCCGGCGCCGCCGATCACCGGTCCGATCACGCCCGCGCTCGTCAGCCAGGATGCCGATTCCATCACGCATTACCTGCATTATCCGAAGGACGCCGGACGCGGCGAAGCTCGACGGCGCGGTCCAATTCTACTGCGACATCACCGAGAACGGGATCGTTGAGACCACCCATGCGCTGGTCGCGAACAACGACGCCTTCAAGAGCGCCGTGCAGACGGCGCTCGATTGGGGTCGCTTCACGCCGGCGACGGTCAATGGTAAGCCCGTGCGCGTCTATCTCGGCGGCACGGTGCTGTTTCTCCATCAGAATGGGAGAACCCGTCATCGTGGTCTCGCTGGCGACGCACGATCGCGACCGAGTGGGCAAGCTGGCCAACTACATTCAGCCGCAATTGGTCGGCGGCCTGCGCCACACGATGGAGAAGGCAATCAGTTCGCTCACCCAGGGCATTCTCGTCTCCGGCAAGGCCGAGGTCGTAGTGAGCGTGGATGCAAGAGGCGTGGTCACGGGCACTTCCGGAATCTCCGAAAACCCGAAGAGCAGCGGCCTGGGCCTTCTGCTCGATCGCGCGGTGAAGCAAGCGCAGTTTACTCCCGCCTACGAAAACGGCACGCCGGCCGCCGGCGGGATCAATGTGGTGGCAAATTTCGGGCAGTTCTAGGCCCTGCCTAACGACGCTCGCACAGGAGAAGAAAACGTTCAAGGTTTTCTTCTGCGCGACCTACTCCCTCTGCCCGTCGTCATCGGCCATCTTCTTGAAATGAAGCTGGCCGACGCGGCGTCCGTCGGTTTGCGAGACGGTTACAATGTAATCCTCGATCGGCACCTGTTCGCCCTGCTTCGGGAGATGGCCAAGCAAGTGCGTGACATATCCGCCCACCGTGCTGACATCGGAGTTCTCCACCTCGATATCGGCCAGGTCTCGTAACTCATAAAGCCCGAGCCCGCCGTCGACCACAAACTCGCGGTCATTGATCTTGCGAAACTCCGCCTTCTCCGCATCGAATTCATCCTGGATATCGCCGACCAATTCCTCGAGCACGTTCTCCATCGTCACCATCCCGACCGTGCCGCCGTATTCGTCGACCACGATCGCGAGATGCGCGTGCCTAACGAGAAAAAGGTTAAGCAGCTTCTCGAGCGACATCATTTCCGGCACCGGGATCAGCTCCCGCCGGATCTTCATCAAATCCGGCTGCGGGTCGCGCATCATCGGCACCAGCTCCTTGATGTGGATCAACCCGATCGTGTTATCGAGATGCCCGCGGCAAAGCGGGAAACGCGTGTGCCGCGACTCGAGCGCCTTCTTCACGTTCTCGTCGAAGCTCTCCTCGATATCGAGATAGACCACTTCGCCGCGCGGCGTCATGATATCGCGCACCACGCGCCGCCGCATATCGAGCGCGTTGACCAGAATATCCCGGCCGATCGAAGAGACCTCGTCGGATTCTTCGCTCTCGTCGAGAATAAGGCGCAACTCTTCCTCGCTGTGCGCGATCTCGCCTTCCTTCACCGGCTCCGTTCGCAGAATATGCCGCAGCACCCAATTCGACGAGACGTTGAGGAACCAGATCGCCGGCTTAAACAGGATGTAGAACATCCGCAGCGGACCACTCACGATCAACGTCGCCGGGAGCGGCTTGCGGATGGCCAGGATCTTGGGCGCCTGCTCGCCCAGCACGATGTGGAGGAAAGTAATAATCGAAAACGCAAGGAGGAACGAAACCGAAGTAATCAACGCGGGCGAAGCTAATCCCGAGAGCGCAAAAACCGGCTGCAGAATCTGCGCGAGAAACGGTTCGCCGACCCAACCAAGGCCGAGGCTCGCCAGCGTGATCCCGAGTTGGCAGGCCGACAGATATGCGTCGAGATCGCCTGCCACGGTTTGCGCCTTGGCGGCGCGGGTATTTCCCTCGTCCGCCAGCGCTTCGAGCTGGCTCATCCGAATTTTGACCAGGGCAAACTCCGCCGCGACGAAAAAACCGTTCAGGAAGACGAGCACGGCGATGGCGCCCAGCTTGGCCAGGACCAGCCCGGGCGAATCCCAATGGTCAGTGACGCCCTCGGCGAGTGTCGCGAGGGCCAGAAAAGGTGAGAGAAAAATTCATGGTGCGGATGCCAGGGAAGGCACCCGAGACCGGCCGTAGCGGCCAGCTACCAGCTCGACTTCGTCACCCCGGGAATGAGACCGGCGGAAGCGAGCTCGCGGAAGGTCAGGCGGGAAATCTTGAACCGGCGAATGAAAGCCCGGCGACGGCCGGTCACCTGGCAGCGATTGACCACACGGGTGGGGCTGGCGTCGCGCGGCAGTTGCGAGAGCCCGATGTAATCCTTCTTCGCCTTGAGCTCAGCGCGAAGCGCGGCGTATTTCTCCACCGTCTTGCGTTTGCGGTCGTTGCGATTGATCCACGAAGTCTTCGCCATAAGGAACGCGGAAGTTAGCGGGAAAACCCTGTTGCGCAACTGATTTTCTCCCCGCTGCCACCGGGATCAACGGGCCTGTATCCGTGGCCTCGGCAAGCGTCCACCGGGCTTTGAAATTGTTCGCCGGAGCGCCTGCAGCGCTTGCGATTCATTGAGGACTTACGGCCGGGCCACCAAGGTCCCGCATGGATCATGCCGATGATCCATCCGCCGTGGCGAAGTAACGAGCTCGCTCGCAGCGACGCCTTCGCCGGGGTTGCTGACCCCGGTGGTTTCGGCCGGTCGACACCGTACCGCTCGACCGGTTCGTGCTGGTCGTCGACGACACAACGAATTCCTCGTTTCTCGAGCGCACTCTGCATAAGGCCTGGACGGCGCTGTCGCCGGACTCGCCGAACCGGGGTCGGTCCCTGGACGAAGTGCACCGGCACCGTTACGACTCGGAGACTCGGGCGGTGCAGTTGCTCGTCCGACGCCTATGCGGGGCCGGGGCCGTTGATTCGATCCCTGATCTGGTGAGAGGGTCCGGACAGAGCTAACGGCAGTAGTCCAACCGTGCCGTCGTCATCGTAACTATACGAACCATCGAGCTTCGGTGCTGACAAGACCGTTAACGATTTTGAACCGTGAGGCGGAAGGAATTGGCCGCGTGCGCGATTCCGCGCTCAAGCATTCATTGACGTTACCGAGTCGAAGTCCGAAGTAACAATATGATGGAAGATCGCATGCGGAAGATCGAAGCGCGGATCCAGCAAGCACTCGGTCTTTCAGAAACCGAGCGGGCGAAGCTCTTGCAACTGGTCTCGACTCTGCGCGAGGAGGTTGCTGCTCTGGCGCGGAGCCACGAGGAAGACGCGCGCAGCATCGCGCATTTTCTCGACGCCTCGACCCATGAGGCCAGCCGGGCGAAAAAGCAGCCTAAGCTGCTCGAAGCCGCCCGGCTCGGATTGACGGCATCGGTCGAGAATTTCGAGAGCTCGCATCCGAAGCTATTTGCCACGGTCAATCAGGCGGCCGTGGTTCTGGCGAACATGGGGCTCTAACCGGGCGGCGGACAACTAACCGCAGAGGTCGCGGAGCTTGGAGAGATGAAAAGCGGAAATCCTTCACGGCCACTCTGCTCTCTGCTTTCGCTGCTCCGGCCCGATTTCCCGCTCCGTGTCCGGATGACTGCTCTCCATTCGTCGTATCTTTGAACGCAATCCAAATAAACCAAGGAAGACAAAGCAACCATGAATCAAACCATGAAAGAAGATAGTAGGACGCAGCTCTCAGTGAAACCGATCCCGGAGGGAATGCATACGGTGACACCGCATCTGATCTGTGCCGGCGCGGCCGAGGCGATCGAATTCTACCAAAAGGCGTTCGGCGCCACCGAACTCTCCCGAGTGCCGGGCGAGAACGGGAAACTGATGCACGCCAGCGTGCGCATCGGCGATTCGGTCGTGATGCTGAACGAGGAGATGCCAGAATGGGGCGCCTTTGGCCCGAAATCTCTCAAGGGCTCGGCGGTAACGATCCATCTCTATGTCGAGAACGCGGACGCCGTCTTCGAGCAGGCGGTAGCCGCGGGCGCGAAAGTCACGATGCCACTCGACGACATGTTCTGGGGCGACCGCTATGGCAAAGTGGAAGACCCATTCGGTCATCAGTGGTCGATCGGCACCCATGTGCGGGATGTGAGTCCGGAGGAGATGCAAAAAGCGATGGAGCAAATGGGCAACTGAGCGTGCGAGCAAGAGAGCATCCGATCGCGCACCAAGCTTCGTAACTTGGGAGTATGTTTCCGTTGTCGTGCAAAGCTTTCCCGCCAGATGCCGAGGCGTTGCGCGCAGCGCTGGAGGAGAGTCTGCGCCGAGTGTTAACGCCAGCAACGCCGATGGTGACGTTGGAGGAAAAGAGTTATCCACAACTGGCCGCGATCCGCGTCTCGCTCGATGGCGCGAACGCCGGGGAGCGACCGCCGCCACGCCCGCCGCGGCCGGTCGGCATGATCGAACCAGCGCTCCGGGTGGAACACTTTGAGATAAGCGGGCGGCCTATTTTGGTGCAACGGGCGAAGGTGGAATTGTCGTGCACCGCACGCGACTTGCAGCTCGGCCAGAGTCGCGACAAGGAGGGCAATGTGCTCTTGATTTTGCAGGATGCGGCCGAGGGCCGATTGGAGCTCGCCGTCGGGCTGGCCGATCTCGAAGCCCTGGTTCTGGCGGGCGCGAAAATGGAGGCGGAGAAGCAAGGCGTCACGGTGGAGAGTGTGCGGATCGAACTGCGGTCACGCTCGGAGCGCGCACTTGATGTCGTTGTGCAGGTGCGCGCGAAGAAGCTTTTTCTCAGCGCGACGGTGCAGATCAGCGGCAGCGTGGCAATCGATGAGCAATTGAACGCGCGGCTCTTCGGCCTCGAGTGCGCCGGGGAAGGAACGCTCGGGACGCTGGCCTGCGGATTCATTGCGCCGCATCTGCAACGGTTCAACGGGCGAGAGTTTTCGCTAATGGCCTTGCCGCTGGGCGAAATTAAGCTGCGCGACGTCCGGATCGCGGCCGATCGAGAACTGCGGGTAACGGCGGAGTTCGGGCGCCCGGTTTAGTCATCCCGAGCGCAGTCGAGAGAGCCCATGGAGTAACCCGCACGCTAAACGCGACCGGATCCCTTCGTCTCCGGTGCTCCGCTCGGCGTGACAAAAATAATGCGGCTTGGCCTGAGCAAGCTGAGAGTGACGGAAGAACAGGAATGGCGACCCGACTTCCAAACTGGCCTGCCTAACGACATGCTGATCAAGATTGGATTCGACATCGAGTTTGAGCTCCGTGGCCCGACGCCGATGGTGCTAATGCTTTTCGTGCACCCATCGCGCGAAAAGGATCTGCGCCGAGCGCAAGAGTTACACGTCGAACCGGATCTCCCTGTCTCGTATTACACCGACCTCTTCGGCAACCGCTGCGCGCGGCTCCTCGCGCCGGCCGGCAATCTGCGCCTCACCCTCGAGACACTGATCGAGGACAGCGGTGAACTCGATCTGCAATCGCCCAACGCGCTCCAGCATAAGATCGAGAATCTGCCTAACGACACCCTGGCTTTTCTCATGCCGAGCCGTTACTGCGAAGTGGACAAGCTTTCCGACGCCGCCTGGAAGCTCTTTGGTGAGACGCCGCCCGGCTGGCCGCGGGTGAAGGCGATCTGCGAATGGGTGCACAATCACATCACCTTTGGTTATCACTTCGCCGACCCATCGAAATCGGCTTTTGATGTTTATACAAGCGGCGAGGGAGTTTGCCGCGATTTCAGTCACCTCGCCCTCACCTTCTGCCGCTGCATGAACATTCCGGCGCGTTATGTCACCGGTTACATGGGTGACATCGGCGTCCCAATTGTCCTGCCAATGGATTTCAGCGGCTGGTTTGAGGCTTACCTGGGCGATCGCTGGCATACCTTCGATGCGCGGCACAACGTGCCGCGCATCGGCCGCATCGTAATGGCAGTCGGACGGGACGCAGCGGATGTCGCCCTAACGACGAACTTCGGAAGTGCGACGCTCAAGAAGTTCTTCGTCATCAGCGACGAGATGGCTACGACGAAGCCGCGATTTTGTAGGGCGACCGCTCCGGTTGCCCGGATGCTTCACCACTGGGCAGGCGGGATGCCCGCCTGACCTGACAGCCAGGATGGCCGTCTACTGCTTGCTCAGCCGGCGAAAGAGATACGCGCCGATGACGATGAAGAGCACATTCGGAAACCAGACGAGCAGCTCGGGATGGATCCTGGCATTGGCCCGCATGGTATCGGCGATGATGATGAAGAGAAAATAAAAGATCGCCACGATCAGGCCTGTGGCAAAGCCGACCGAGGTCTCGCGCCGGTGGGTGGTGATGCCTAAAGGCACGCCAATGAGCGCAAAGGCGATGCAGGAAAATGGAAACGAAAAACGTTTGTTTATCTCGGTCCGGGTCGCGCTCCGATCGCGGCGCGCACCAGACTTCAATTGCTCCATCAATTGCGCAAGGGAGAGCGAGGAACGCGTCGGCCGCTTTTTTTCCTTCTCGTAGAGTTCCTCCAGGCTGATCGGCAGCGTGCCTTCCGCGAGACTGATGCCATCGCGAATCCTGCGCAGATCGTAGGGATTTTTTGCGTCGCGCTCCTGGTAGCGGGCGTCGTAAAGGTGCAGGAGAAGGCGTTTGTTAGGCAAATCAGTCTCCAGCATCCCGGTACGCGCATGTGTCACGCGGATCGGCAGCGAATGTTCATCCATCTGGAAGACGATGATGTTCTCCAGCTTGTTGCCCTCCTTTTTCCCAACGTAAATTTTGCGCCCCGGAAACTGGTCGATCACCTGGTCGCCCCCGAAAAGCGCGATCGGGTTTTGCGTCGCGAGATCGAAGATGCTGCTGCGCAGTTTTTCCTGCGCAGCCGGGGCGACATCGACGTTCAACCAGAGACAAATCGCGGTGCAAACGACGGCGAGCAGGGCCAGCGGCACGCAGACCCGCGTCACGCTCACCCCATTGGAGCGGAGCGCGATCAACTCGTTATCCGCGGAGAGCCGGCCAAAGACGAGGAGAATCGCGGTCAGCAATCCCCAGGGAATCGTGAAGATGAGGGAGAAAGGCAGGACGTAGGCGATAAAGGTAAGAAGAAACTCCAGCGGCACATCGTGATTGACGAGGAGCGGGAGGAGTTTGCGAAAGATATTGCCGACCACGAGGACGAGGCTCAGCACCGCGATCGCGAAGAGCACGTTAACGATCAGCTCGCGGCCGACGAAACGGTCGATCAACTTCATGGCAGCATTCCTGACGTCCATCTCGCTCCGGTCCGGACTTGTCAACGATTTATCCTGCGCGGGCGCACACTCTTCACGGCTGCTTCCATTGGTAGCGCGCTTCCGCTCCATGGGCAACCAGATAGCCGCCTGTCCGCCCTCGGGGACAAAACATGCTGAGTTTCGGGACAGAAAAATATTCCAGAGCCTCCCAAAAAACTTGCTTTTTCTTTACGACCTATCATTCTCGGAACGTTACTAGATAAATCATGAAAGTCCGATCTGTTCTACTTCTCGCTTCACTCGTCATTTCTTCAGCGGGGCTGGCTTCCGCCCAATCCATCAGCTTTCACGACGCCTTCGGAAACTTCGTCAATCCCAACGTCCGGAATGACCATCGAGAACCCGATGCGGGTCTCGATCCAATCCGACGCTGGAATCAAATCGCCCTAATCGCCACCGGGCCTTGACCACACCCCAGTTGTTCCCGGTGAACATCGCGTATTCGGAGAACAACTCGGGCCCTGCCGGTCGGCGCGGGCGATGGCCATTGTGCACATCGCGATCTTCGATGCCGTGAATGCGATCTACGGCGGCTATCAGAGCTATCTGCCACATGATCCCGCTCCCGCGGACACGTCCCATCAAGGCCGCGGTAGCTCAGGCCGCCCATGATGCTCTCGTCTGGCTCTATCCTTCGCAGAAACCATCCTTCGACGGCTGGCTGGCGCAGGACCTCTTCAAAGTCAAAAACCGGCTCAGCCGAATGAATGGTGTTCGTCTCGGAAAAGCAAGTCTGCGACGCGCGATTCTTACCGACCGGACGAATGACGGCTCGGAGATCCCCGAACCACTCCTCGGAATAGGATGGTTCACCAGCGATCAGCCCGGTCACTGGCGGCAGGATCCGATTGCCCAACAGCCGGTAGCTCTGGGCGCTTTCTGGCACCAGGTGCGGCCTTTCGGAATGGTATCCGCCTCGCAATTCCGCGCTCCGCCTCCGCCCGCCCTGACGAGCGACGAATACGCTGTCGCCTACAATGAAGTGAAACCGCTCGGAGGCGACGGAATCACCACTCCGACTACGCGCACAGAGGACCAGACCTTTGTCGCAATTTTTTGGGCCTACGATGGCGTCCCGAGTCTTTGCGCTCCGCCGCGTCTCTATAATCAGATCGCTCTCCAAGTCAGCAATGACTCCAACCTGAAGGCGGTTGAGTTGGCGCGTCTCCTTGCCCATGTAAACGTCGCGATGGCCGACGCTGGGATCGCCGCCTGGGATTCCAAATATTTTTGGGATTTCTGGCGGCCCGTCACTGGTATTCGGGAATCGGATAGGCGGCCCGGTCCCACTGGCCGCGGCGACGGCAATCCCAATACCCATGGCGACGTAACCTATTCACCGCTTGGCGCACCGGCGAGTAACCTCACCGGCGTGAACTTTACGCCACCGTTCCCGGCTTATCCTTCAGGTCACGCCACCTTTGGCGGCGCGCTTTTCGAAGTCCTGCGCCGCTTTTACGGGACGGACGCCAAGACATTCACGTTCACGTCCGACGAGTGGAACGGCGTGACCGAGGATAACCAGGGTAATGTTCGTCCTCTTATCCCTCAAACGTTCACCAGCTTTTCCGAAGCGGAAGAGGACAACGGTCAGAGCCGCATCTACCTCGGTATTCACTGGTCCTTCGACAAGACAGCGGGAATCGCCATGGGCCGGCAGGTCGCCGACTACGACTACGATCGTCTCTTCCAACCCGTGGAATAGCGCCGGCTTTGCTGAGCAGCTTGGAGCCACTCGGGCTCCCGAGCATGCCAGTGTTTCCCGACAACCGAGTCACGAATCTGCAATAATCGTCATCCTTAGTTAAAGAGTCTCGAGTGGTCGACGCTGTGTCCTAGGCTTTGCTGGAGTGCAGTCGTCATAGTTGAATTTGCGCGCTATGCCCGCAAGATCGGCTCGGCCGCGCTCAGGCCTAACGCAAAATATCTATGAAAACCCACCTTCTTTTCGTCGCTATTGCGCTCGCGCTCACACCGCTGGCTCTCGCGGCCGAGACAGAGCTAAAGGACCAAAAAGACAAGATCAGCTACGGAATCGGCCTCGACATTGGCGCCACTCTAAAACGTCAAAAGATCGACATCGACGAGCAGATCTTGCATGCCGGCATCCAGGACGGATTGAGCGGCAAGAAACCGCGCTTGACCGAGAATCAGATGAAAGAAGTGATGCGCAAGGCCCAGGAAGACATGTCGAACAGTTTGGCTGCAGCCAGGAAAGCGGCCGGGGAAAAAAATGCTGTGGAAGGACCCAAATTTCTGGCCGAAAACAAGACCAAGGAAGGCGTCAAAACGACGGCCAGCGGGTTGCAGTACAAAGTCCTGAGCGAAGGGACCGGCCCGACACCTAAGGAGACCGATACGGTGGCGGTCAATTTCGCTGGCAAGTCAATCGACGGCCAGGAATTCGAAAGTACCTATAGGACCGGCCGTCCGGAAGAACTTCCGGTAAATCGCATGATCAAGGGCTGGCGGGAAGGGTTCCAACTGATGAAGATCGGTTCGAAATTTCAACTTTTTGTGCCAGCTGATCTCGCCTATGGCAAGAATGGCGCTGGGCCCGTCGCGCCCAACGCGACGCTAATTTTCGAGATGGAATTGCTCGACATTGTGCCAACAGGAAAAGGTGAGTCGCCTCTCGCCGCTCAGCGCTCCTAAGGCCCAAACTTCGCCGAAGGAGCGTTAGTGCATCAGGGGTTGCGTTCGTGCAATACCGGACGGCGCGGAAGCCGTCGTGCGCCTTCCACCAGTGTTACCTTAATCCTGCCGGCCAACTTCGAGGCGGCCAGGCCTCGCGCGCCTTTTCGCTCGACCACCGCTCCGTAGTGGCACGCTCGGCCGCTGTCGCGGCCGAACCCTTGGGGCTTGAAATTTCGCTAAGAGCGTCGAAGCAGAAAATTATTCCAACAGTCTCGAAAAAAGGATTGCTTTTTTGTCAGCGACTCGATAAATGATGCTGCCAATTCGCCGCATACCCATCGCTATCCACTAGGATTAACATGAAAAACAATAACAAAATCGTTGCCACTGATGCAGGTTCGCCCCAGCACTCGGCCAGCAAGGGGCCCAGCCGCCGCAAATTTCTCAGCCAGGTCGGTGCGGCTCTGGCTGGTGGCGCGGTCTTTGGTAAAGCCGCATTAGCCTCCGGCCAATCCAGCCCGGGCGTCATTGGAGATGGCACTGCCTACCGAGACTAGCCGCGATCCGCGAGTGAAGCAGTCCTATCTCATCCGCAAAGCAGCAGCGACCGCGGAGGGCCATATCCCGGTTCCGCCGCACACGACCAACGGCGATGAGCAGCGTTACAGCGATAAGTCCGGCACCTACACCAAAGGCCTGCTTCAGGATGGCATCGGTCTCGTCAACCTGAACGCCTATGCCAGCTTCAAGAAGGCGTTGAACAGTGGACGGTTCGAGGATTGGGAAAACATCATCACTGGCGGCACGCGCACGCAAAACGGCCCGATGGGGTCCTACGCGTTTGCTTTGGAAGGAAGTGACGACGTTCAATTTGGCAATGCTCCTTCGCCGGCCAATCAAATCAATCAAATCGTAGTCCCGCCTGCTCCCGCCCTCGCCAGTGAGGCCTACGGCACTGAGTTGGTAGAACTGTATTGGGCATCGCTGTTGCGTGACGTTTCCTTTAGCGATTACGCAACCGACTCCCTGGCCCACGCCGCGGCCGCGGAACTTTCGAGCATGCCGACCTACGCAGGTCCGCGGAACAGTCGGGGCGAAGTCACGCCGAGGCTGCTCTTCCGGGGTCCCTATCCCGGCGAAACCGTCGGGCCTTACGTGTCCCAGTTCATGGTGATCCCGACCTCGTTTGGGCGCGCAGCCCATCAGTCAGCAAATGACAACTTACCTCAACGGCATCGATTACATGACCGATGAGGTCACCTTCCAGCAAGTGCAGAACGGGATCGACACCGGCCTTTCCGTCCAGATCGACCCACAGCTGAGATTTCTCGATAACGGCCGCGACCTGGGCGCCTTCACCCGCGTCGACGTGCTCTTCCAGGCCTACTTTGTCGCTTTCCTTGGTCTGCGCCACCATGGGAGTGCCACGCAATCCCGGTAATCCGTATGTCGGCTCGACCAAACAAAACGGCTTCGGCACCTTCGGCGGACCCGACTTCGCGGCCACGATCTGTGCAGTCGCCCGTCCTGCCCTCAACAGTGTCTGGTATCAAAAGTGGTTATTCCACCTCCGCCACCGTCCCGAATCGGGCGGCGCGATCGTCCGGCAGATCTTGACCGGCAACGGGAACACCCTCGAGGGTCACGTCAACGACAACGTGCTCAACTCCCAGGCCGTGCAGGAGAGCTTCAATAAGTTTGGCGATTACTTCCTCGCGATGGCTTATCCGAAGGCTCGCCCACTCATCCGGCTTATCCAACCGGCCACGGCACCGTCGCCGGCGCCTGCATCACCGCCCTGAAGTTCTTCTTTGACGGCAACTTCGTCATTCCAAATCCGGTGGTCCCGACACCGGGCGGACTTTCGCTCGTCCCTTACACGGGTAGCGACGCCGGCCAAATCACCGTCAATGGCGAGCTGAACAAGCTCGCCCACAACGTCTCTTTCGGTCACGGCATCCTCGATGGCGTCCACTGGCGGAGTGACACCGACTCATCCATCCAGCTCGGCGAAGCAGTCGCCATCAGCATCCTGCAGGATCGGGCGCTGACCTACGCGGAACCGTTCACCGTCAACCTGACAAAGATCGACGGCACGATCGCGACCATCTCGAATCAATAGGCTGCAACCGCGACAGTCCGGCGGATAGAGCCGCCCTCCGGAGTTTGCTTCCGGCGCAAGCTTGCTAACTTGATCGCCGCATGCCAGACGCAATCTACGACGTGGCCATCATCGGCGGCGGACCGGCGGGGAGCACCGCGGCGACGCTCCTCGCCCGGGCCGGGCGGCGCGTGATCGTTTGCGAGCGGGAGAAATTTCCCCGCTTCCACATCGGCGAATCGCTCCTGCCGGTCAGCATGAAGACCTTCACCCGCCTCGGCGTGCACGAGAAATTCGAGCGCGCCGGCTTCCTCAAGAAATACGGCGGCGAAATGACCAGCGCCTGTTGCGACGAGGGAGTGAAGTTTTATTTCAAGGACGGTTATCGCTCACAAACCGAGTCGTCCTACCAGGTGCCACGCGCGGAGTTCGACAAGGTGCTGCTCGATCACGCGAGCGAAAACGGGGCCGAAGTGCGCGAGGAAACGGCGGTCAAAGGCGTGGAGTTTTTTGACGATCGGGTGGAGTTGCAGGTGCAGTCAAAGATCAGCCGCCCCGGAAAAAATCACGGCCCGCTATGTGATCGACGCGAGCGGCCGACATTCGGTCCTCGGCAATCATTTCAAACTCAAGGAAACCTATCCGCACCTGCAGAAAATCTCGATCTTCGCCCACTACGAGGGGGTGGAGCTGGAGGAGGGCCGGGATGCCAGCCCTCACCCGACAGGTTCGCGCGGCCGATCGCTGGTTTTGGTATATTCCTTTGCCTAACGATCGTTCGAGCATCGGCGTCGTCTGCGACACCGCGCTTTACAAGCAGGCGAAAAAATCGCCCGAAGAGTTCCTTGAAGAATCGCTCGCCGAGCAACCGTTTCTCGCCCGCCGCATGACCCGAGCCCGGCGCGTCACGCCGGCTTACGCGAGCGCGGATTTTTCCTATCGCCAAGCCCGCCTCACGGGCGATCGCTGGATGCTGGCCGGTGACGCCGCCGGTTTCATCGATCCGGTTTTCAGCAGCGGCGTTTTCCTCGCCCTTCTCGCCGGCGAACAATGCGCCGACATCCTCGATATCGTGCTCGATCATCCGCGCAGGGCGCCGCGACTTTTCGCCAACTACGAGCGGCTGCTCCGCCGGGTGATGAAAGGTTATCTGCGTTTCGTCGATGCCTGGTACTCGAAGGAATTCATCGAGGTCTTTCTTTATCCGCAGGACGTGCTCCAGATTCCGCCCGCGGTGAATGCCGTCCTCGGCGGCAACATCAGCGGCAGCTTCGCCATCCGCTGGCGCATGTCGGCTTTCTATTTCATCGTCTGGCTGCAACGCTACCTGCCGCTCTGTCCGCGCCGCACGCTCGTCGCACCCAACGCCGAGAAACCCGCGCTGCGCTCCGCAGCCTAACGACTCATGCATCGTTCTGTTGTTGCGGCCGCGGCGGCGCTTTTTCTTTTCGCCCTAACGAGTTGCCAGACTCTGCGCCATCAATTCGCCTCGCCCGAGCCCGATTGGCAATCGCAGATCGGCCAGCTGCAATATCGCGGGCCAAGAATCTCGCTCATCGGCGACGTGCTGGTGCGTTATTCCAGCCAGGGCGACTTCGAATTGACCTTCACCAAAGGGCCGGGCGTGACGCTTCTGACGGTGCGGCAGGACGACAAGTTCGTCCGCGTGAGCGGTCCCCTCGCCCGCGGCTCGTGGTCGGGCCCGCCGGCCGAGGCGCCCGCCCGACTTCGCGGTTGGGTTTCGCTCCGCGAAGTGCTCCTGCGCTCCAAAAACCAGCCGCTCGTCCGTCAAACCGTCGGCCCCGACCGCTTCACCTTTGCCTTCTGACCGTCGCGGTCGCTGATGTCGTACTCGAAGTTCATCGCCCGCCTCGTGACCCAGCACCGCGGCCTCGTCTGGCTCGCCGTCGTGCTCATGGCGGCGGTCAGCATCTACATCCTCGTCACCCGGCTGACGCTCGACACCGAGGTCCTCAACCTCCTTCCGGGAAAATTCGCCTCGGTTCAGGGGCTCAAGATTTACAACAATGATTTCGCACAGACCCGCGAGCTGACCTTCGCGCTGGTCTGCCAGCCTAACGACGCCGACAGGCTGGAGGAGTTCGCACCAGTCTTTGCCGAACGCCTCCGCCAGCAACCCTGGAGCACGCGTGTCCTGGCCGGCTCGCCGATGGAGACCCCGGAAGGCGTTCACGACCTGCAGGGTCTGGCCGTGCCGCTCCTTCTCAATCTCGAACCGCAAGCGTTTGCCGAAACGATCGCCGGCCTGCAGCCAGCCAACTTGCGGTCGCGGCTCAGCCGCCTGCATCAGGAAATCGAGGCTGGCTCGCCTCGGCCGGAGTTTGAGCTTTCGCTCGATCCGTTAGGCATCGTCGCGCCCGCGCTCAAGCCTTTCGCGGGCAACGCCGCGCTCGACGAGGGCCAGCCGCTGACCTCGCCAGATCGGACGACTCGAATTTTTCTCGCGGTCACCAATCAACCATCGATCAGCGCCTTCGATTGCCAGGCGCTGATGGAAAAGGTGAATGCGTTTCGCGCGCGCGGCGAGCGCAGGCTGGGAAGGGCGACGGACCGCTCGAGATCCTGGTGACCGGGCGCTCTGCTTACGTCGCCGAGATCTCGCTCAGCATGCGGCACGACATCATCGTCACCCTCTTCGGCTCGATCTTCCTTGTCGGCGGCGTTTTCTACGTTGGCTTCCGTCGCTGGTTGCCGCTCGTGGGGATGGGATTTTCGCTCCTCCTTTGTTGCCTCGTCGCGCTCGCCGCCGGTCTCCTCATCTTCCACGAGCTCAACATGGTGACGATCGGAATGTGCGCCATTCTCATCGGCCTCGGTGTCGATTTTGCCATCCTGATCTTCGGCCGCTATCAACAGGCGCGAAACGAAGGGAGTGAGCACGCCCCGGCGATTGCAGAAGCGGTCGCCAAGCTCGGCCGCGCCATTTTCTTCGGCGCGCTCACCACCGCGGTCGGCTTCCTCGCCCTCCTCCTCGCCAACTCGGGCGGCTTCACCCAGCTCGGCACGCTGATTGCGATCGGCATCCTCGTCGCCGGACTTTTCATGACGAGCGTTTTCTTTTTGTTCACCCGGGAACACTCACGCCCGCCTCGGAACGACTGGATACTCGCGTTCGTTAGGCGATATGTCCGCCGAACGTTGCGCAGCCCCGCGCTCATCCTTTGGCTCGCGCTCCCGATTCTGCTCATTCTTTTCGCGCTCGCTCTCCTCCCGCAACTCCCCCTGATCTTTGACGCAAGCGCCCGTTCGATGGAACCGAAGTCGAGCGAGGCCGGCCACGCTCTCGCTGTCATCATGGCGAAGATGCCGGTCCGTTGGGAACCGGTCCTCGGCATCGTGCGCGCGCCTAACGAAGAGCAGTTGCACGAGGACTGGCAAAAAATCGAGGCGCATTGGCGGAACCTGGAGCAGACCGGCGCGATCCGAAGTTTCTCCACCCCGGCCGCGCTTGCGTTTTCTCCGCGGCTGATGGAACAGAACCGGCAGCGGCTCGGCGCGGTTGATTTCGCCGAGACTCGGCGGGCGCTGGAGGAGGCGATCACCGGGGAAGGCTTTAGTCGCGAGACCTTCGTCCCGGGCTTCAAGCTCCTCCAGCAACTCGAAGCCGTCGCCCACGGCACAATCCCGATCCCGAATTGGCGCAAGGCGCTGCCCATTTCTTCGAGCTGGTGGTTTCTGGTCGACCGCTATTTTGCCGCCGACCCGCTTCTCACGGTCGGTTTCGTGACCACGAACAAGCCGGTCGAAACCCACGATCAAAAGGAAATGCTGACGCGCGACACTACCGGTCGCCGGAGTGCCGATGACGCTTTCCGGCTGGAGCTTCACTCTCACCGATTTGATCCCGTGGTCGCATCATCAACTGATCTTGATCAGCACGCTGATGGCTTTTTTCGATGCCGTCCTTCTCGCCGTGCTTTATCGCGATTGGCGGCTTTGGTTGATCCAAATCGTCACCCTCGCGCTCGCGATCGGAGCCATGATCGCGACGATGAAGCTGGCGCACATCCCGCTCAATTTGCTCAACGTCCTCGCGTTTCGCCTCGTCCTAGCGATCGGCGTCGATTACGGCATTTACGTCCTGCTCGTCTGGCAACGCGCGCGCGAGATCGAGCACGACGTGGCGGGCGTTCTGAAGCCGGTCGCGCTGGCCGGTCTGACTGCGATCGCCGGCTTCGGATCGTTAGGCCTGGCCAATAACCCGACCCTGAGCGGTCTCGGCGTCGCTTGCGCGATCGGGCTCGCCTGGAGTTTGTTTGCCACCATTTTTTTCACCCTGCCCGCAGCAGCCCTCGCAGAACCGATGTCTATTGAGGCACGCAAACTCCTGGCCGGCACATGATCTCCAAACCTTCACTTTTCCTCTCGTTGGTCTTCGTCGCGATCGCCGCGGCGCAGGCCGAGCCGCTCGCGCCCCCCGACGTCAAAGCACTCCTCGATCAAATCCGCGCCAGGCGCGCCGGCGCACCGCAAGTGCAGGCTGATTTCCAGGAAGAGAAAACGGTGCACCTGATGAACAAGCCGATCAGCAGCGCGGGCAAAGTCTGGTTTCAGAAGCCGAACAAATTCCGCCGCGAAGTAAAGGGCAACTCGCCCAGCATCACGGTGAGCGATGGGCAGCAGCTCTGGATTTATTATCCGAAATTCCAATCGGCCGAACACTACTCGTTAGGCAAACACTCGCCCCTCGACGCCGGGATCGCCGCTCTGACCGCGGCGCTTAACCTCGAAAATGTCGAGAACAGCTACCACATCACGGCGAGCAAGCAGGATTCCGGCTACGAACTGCAGCTCGCCCCGCGCAATCCGTCACTCAAACGCCTTCTCAAAACTTTCAACATCCAGATGAATGTCGACCTGCAGGTGCGGCGGACTGAGATGGTCCAGCCGAACGGCGATCACATCATCACGGTCTACAGCAACGAATCGAGGACCTCGATCCCGGCAGCGACCTTCGAATTCACCCCGCCCCCCGGAACCAGCGTGACTACTCCGCTCGGTCGTTAGGCCGGCTGCTGAAAATCGCGCGCGAAACGGCTCGTCGCCGCCGCGCTGCGGGCCTAGATTGAGAGCAAGATGCCGACGAGCGACCCGCCTGAGATTTCGGTTATTATTCCGGTGGCAAACGAGGCCGCCGCTCTTCCCGGCTGTCTTGCGCGGATCACTCAGCAGCCCGGCGAGATTCTGATTGTCGATGCCGCCAGTGATGATGACTCCGGTGCGCTTGCGCAAGCCGCTGGTTGTCGTGTGGTGCCAGCTCCGCAGCGCCATCGCGCGCGACAGATGAACCTCGGCGCCGCGCAGGCGCGCGGCCGGATTTTGCTTTTTCTGCATGCAGATACCTGGCTGCCTCCCGATGCGCTCGCAAAAATTATCGAAGCGATCGATCGCCGCCGCGCACTGGGAGGAGGATTCGCCCGCCGCTACCGATCGAGATCACTCATTCTCGCAATGACCAGCCGCCTTGCCGGCATCCGGAATCGCCTCTGGGGCTGGCATCTCGGCGACCAGGCCATTTTCGTCCGGCGCGACATCTTTGATCGGCTCGGCGGGTATCGCGATATCCCGATTTTTGAAGACCTCGACTTCTCGCGCCGGCTTCGCGCCCTGGGGAAAACAATTACGCTCACGCCGCCCGCCTACTCTTCGGCGCGACGCTTCGCCGGAAAAGGCCCGCTGCGCACGACCTGGGACGATCTTCGCCTGACGCGCCGATATTTGTCGGGTGTGGATCCGAATGAGCTTTGCCTTCCGGGCATTCATCGCATAAAACATCTGCAAACTCATGAACGCCTATCTTGACCGCCTCGACCAACAAATCGCCGCCCGCCATCTGCTGACCCATCCCTTTTACCTCGCCTGGACACGAGGTGAACTGCGCAAGGAGACGCTGGCCGATTATGCCTGCCAATATTATCAGCACGTCGCCGCTTTCCCGACTTATCTCTCGGCCGTGCATGCGCGCTGTGACGATCAGCCGACCCGGCGCCAATTGCTTGCCAACCTGATCGACGAGGAAGCCGGTGAACCGAATCACCCGCAGCTCTGGCGGCAATTCGCCGCCGCCCTCGGCGTTGCGCCTAACGATCTCGACAACGCTGGAGCCTGGCCGGAAACCGCGCAGCTGATCACGACTTTTCGTTCCGTTTGCAGTCAGGGCGACCTGGCCGCCGGGCTCGCCGCGCTTTACGCCTACGAAAGCCAGATCCCGGCCGTCTCGGAATCGAAGATCGACGGACTGAAAAAGCATTACGGATTCACCGATCCTGAGAGCTATCGCTACTTCACCGTCCACATTGAAGCCGATCGCGAACATGCGGCCGCCGAGCGGACGTTGCTCGCGAAAAACATCCGGCCGGAAAATTCCGACGCCGTTACGGCGGCGGCCGAGCGCATTCTGAGCGGGCTCTGGGAACTGCTCTCCGGGGTGTGCCGCCGCCACGCGATCCAGTAGACGCTTCGCTCGGCGAAGCGCGGGGAAGGCGCCGGAAAAATTCAACGCGCGTTCCCGAGTCGCCCACAGGGCTACCTCTGCGTTGGAATGGTACACGCCGTCGCTCCTTCTAACGTCGTGAAAAAGGGCGACGGCGTTTACAACCTGGTCGTGATCGGCGCCGGCACCGCCGGCCTCGTGACCGCGGCGGGATCGGTTGCGCTCGGCGCGCGCGTCGCACTCGTTGAGCGTCATAAAATGGGAGGCGACTGCCTGAATTTCGGTTGCGTCCCGAGCAAAGCGCTCATTTCATCGGCCCGGTTGCTCCACCGAATGCGGCACGCGCAACGCTGGGGAATCGATGCGCGGGAGCCGGCCTTTGATTTCAACGCGGTCTTCGCCCAAATGCGGACGGCCCGCGCTGAGCTCGCCCCGCTCGATTCCCAGGAGCGCTTCGAGTCGTTAGGCGTGGATGTTTTTCGGGGCGAAGCGACTTTTCTTTCGCCGGTGGAGCTGACGGTGGGCGAAGCGAAATTGCGGGCCCGCCATTTTGTCATAGCAACTGGCTCACACGCCGCGATTCCGCCGGCCATAGGCGCGAGCCGAGTCCCCTATTTCACGAACGAAACGATTTTCGACGAACTGAAGGAGAAGCCGGAAAGCCTGCTCATTGTCGGCGGCGGACCGATCGGTTGCGAACTGGGCCAGATGTTTGGACGGCTGGGCGTGAAGGTGACGCTGATCCAGCGTGGGTCGCGCTTGCTAAAAAAGGAGGATCCCGCCGTGAGCGAGTTTGTGCAGGCCACGCTCGAAGCGGAAGGCGTGCGCATTCTGACGCGCTTTGAAGTCGAGGAGGCAAAAGAAACCGCGGGCGCCGTCACGCTGCGCGGCGCTGGCCAGAGCGTCTCGGGCAGCACGTTGCTCGTCGCAGCCGGACGCCAACCGAACGTTGAAAATCTCAATCTCCGAAAAGCGAATGTTTCATTCACCGAGCGCGGTGTGGCCGTCGACGAATACCTGGAGACCTCGGAGCCTGGCATCTACGCCGTCGGCGACGTCGTCGGACAACTGCAGTTCACGCACGTCGCCGATTATCATGCACAGATCGCCATTCGGAACACGCTCGTGCCTTTTTCTTTCCTGCGTCAGAAAGTCGACTATTCCGTCGTGCCCTGGTGCACCTATCTCGATCCGGAAGTCGCGACGGTTGGCCTGACGGAAAGCCAGGCGAAGGAGCGCGGGACTGACTACGAGCTCATCGAGCAGGAAATGAAAGCGGTCGATCGCGCCGTCGTCGAGCGAACAGACGCTGGCTTTGCGCGGGTCCTTGTAAAACGCGGCAGCGACAAAATTCTTGGCGCAACCATCGTCGGCGAGCATGCCGGTGAGTTGATCCAGGAGTTTGTTCTCGCCATGAAACATGGCATCGGTCTGAAGCAAATCGCTTCCACCATTTATGCGTATCCCACTTTCGCGAGCCTCGTGTTGAAGTCAGCGGAGAAATTTAACAAGAAGCGGCTCACGCCCCGGGCACGCAAGATCACAGGATGGCTCTATGAAAGAGAACGGAATTAGCACGGTCATCCTGAGCGGAACGCAGCGGAGTCGAAGGATCCCGTGGAGTCACCTGCACGGCTTCGCCCCTCCATTTGAAAGCGCGGTCGCATCCCGTGCCCGTGGAGCTGCGCCAGGGCTCGACTGCGCTCGGAGATGACAGGTGAACTGGCGAAACGATTACTGGAAATGGATCGCGCTCGGCCTCGGGCTGATCTTGCTCTCGACCGCCGTTTCGTTCCTGCCGGTCGCGCAATGGGTCAAAGCATTTACCGACTGGATCCGCCACCTCGGCCTCGCAGGCGCATTCATCTTCATCGGTGTTTATGCGCTCGGCGCGGTCCTTTTCCTGCCTGGCGCGATCTTCACTATCGCCGCCGGCCTGGTTTACGGAATCGTCGCCGGAACAGTCGTCGCGCTGGCCGGGGCAACGTTAGGCGCGGGCCTTGCCTTTCTCGTCGCGCGTTACCTTGTCCGCGGACGCATTGAAGAGTTCGCGCGAAAGCACCAGGCGATTTGGCGCGATCGACAACGCCATCGGCCAGGAGGGCTGGAAAATCGTTGGCCTTCTCCGCCTGAGTCCGCTCATTCCGTTCAATGTCAGCAATTATTTCTACGGCGTGACCTCGATCGGATTTTGGCCCTACCTTCTCGCCTCCTGCGTGGGCATGTTGCCGGGCACACTGCTCTACGCGTATCTCGGCGCAATCGGCCAGGCTGGGTTGGAGGGCGGGAAAAAAGGATACAGCCCGCTCCAGTGGACCTTTCTTGGCACCGGGCTTCTCGCCACCATCGCCGTGACCGTGTTCGTTAGTCGAGTGGCAAAAAAAGCCCTTCGGAAAAGCGGCGCGACGAACAAGAAGTAGCTGCGTTCGTCAGGCCATGACGCGCTGAAAGAACCAGAATGCCCCGGCGACCGTTACGCAGAGCGCGCCGGCGGCGACGATGCGATCCGCGAAGATTGGATCACGACGGCGGAGGAGCGCGAGCATTGGCGCGACGGCGAGAACGATGCAGCCCTGGCCGATCTCGACGCCGCCGTTGAAGGCAAAAAGCGACCACCCGAGAGCCTGGCGCGGGAGCATCATTTCCTGCAAAGCATTGGCAAACCCGAAGCCGTGAATGAGGCCAAAGCAAAATGCGAAGAGCAGCCGCGGATCGTGTTGCTTCGTTCCCAGGAACGCGCTCGCGCCGACGAAGACGATGCTGAGTGCGATCGCCGGCTCGATCAGGGAAGCAGGCGGACTGACAATATGAAAGGTAGCCAGCCCAAGCGTGATGCTGTGCGCGAAAGTGAAAGCTGTAACAATCTTCAGCAAACGCCCGACCCCGCCGCCGAGCAGGAGCAACCCGACAACAAACAGAATGTGATCCGGTCCGATAAAAATGTGGTGCACTCCTTCGAAGAGGAATTGCCTGACGACATCGCCGACGCTCTGGCCCGAACCGATGAGATACTCACTCGATGATTTCTCTCCTTCAAAAATCTGCTGCTGCTCGAGCTGGCCGTTCTGATAGATATTCAGGAACGTCCGATGCCGTGGATCGTAAGGAAAGAGACGGCACTGGACGGCGAAACTCGACGGCACGGCTGACCAGGAATAGTGGAAGTCGAGACGCAAATCGCGTTTCTCCGGGAGCGATACGACCTTGCGTAGTTCGGCACGCTGCGACTTTCCCGCGACCGAGATTTGTAGCCGCGATTGGATGGCGGCCGTGAGTGCGTCTCGTTGCACATCGATGACTGCCGGTTGAAGCAGCATGTCGGGTTCGACGGACGGAAGCTCGTGCGCCAAATCGGTGTTGGAAGCAGTCACGCTGGCGTCGATTCCTTTGGGACTAACCCGAAGATCGATAAAACTGGTCGGCGCGTCGTGGGCCGCAACCTTCACCAGCGATAGCCAGCAGGTAAGCAAGCCAAGGAGAATGGATTTCAGTCGGCCAAGGCGAGATCCATTCATGGGGCAGTGGCAAGCTGCGTGGTTACCGCTTTCGCGGCCGAGCGACCCGCGACTTGATCCAACATCCGGTGCGCGATCGGCGCTTGAAGCAGGCTGAACTTCGGATTGAGGCTGAAGGCTTTCCCCAATTCTTTCTGCGCCGCACCGCGATCGCCGGAGGCGGCTGCAATCATCCCGGCATGGTAGTGCATTTCTGCGTCAGGCGTGTCGCGACTGAGGGCGCGTTTGATGGCATCGCGCGCGTGCGGCAGATCGCCGCTCTTGAAATAGACCCAGGCCAGGATGTCCGCTTCGAGGACGTTGCGGGTGAGCTTGCGCTGCTCCGCGAGGCGCAAGGCTTCGACAAGGTTGCGATCGTGATCGGCATAGAACTTGGCCATTAGCATGTGGGTATGACCGCCGCTCGCGAGATGAGCGGCATGCAGCGCCTCGACTTTTTTGTAATATTCCTCCGCCTTTTCCTGCTCCCCGTTGGCCGCGGACAGATCGCCGAGGGCCGCCAGCGCTTCATGATTTGGCGCAGTGTCGAGCACCGTTTGGTAGTAGCGGGTCGCGGTCGCAAAATCGTGTCGTGCCACGGCGATGCGTCCCGCGACAAGTAGCACTTGGGGGTTGCGCGGCGCAGCCGCCAGAGCGGGGGCGAGCGCTTGCTCAGCGGGGAGCAATGCTCCGTCCTGAAAGAGCATCGTAGCCAGTTTCGCCCGGCACCAGATGGTATTCTCGGCATAAGGCGCGCCCGCTTTGATCGCCTTTTGCATCAACCACTGCGCCTTGCTTGGATTCCCTGTGAGCCAGAGCAGCCAGGCCCCGCGGCTCCAGGACGAAAGGTCGGGCCGCAGGTCCATCATCTTTTGGTACTCGTCAAAGGCCCGGTCATAGTCGCCCAGTTCCAAGGCGGCATCACCAATGATGCCGCGTGCCGGAGCATTCCCGGGATCGATCTTCAGCGCGCGATTTGCCCACTCGATGCTTTGATCAAAAACGTGACGGCCACCAGCGACCCAGGCCATTCCATTCATCGCGTCCACGCTGCGGGGATCGAGTTGCAAAGCCTGCCGGTAAGCCATCTCGGCGTAGTCGTAGTATTCGAGATTCGCCGAATCGCGCAGTTTTTGGGCGAGCGCGTCACCCAGGTTTGCCCATGCCATGGCGCCACGCGGTTTTTCGCGGGCTTTTGTGAGCGCCTGAGTCAGGGCCTTATCTGTCATTGAATCTCCCTTGGGTGGAGGAATTGCCGCGAAAATCTGACCGGCGGTTAATGCTGCCGGCGCTAAACTTGGGGCAGCAACAGCCGCCGGCCGGATGGGAGTTTGGGCATGTTTCAAGATCAGCGCTGCCGCCAGCCCCCCAACGAGACAAAGAATGAGTGCGCCGATGCGCGATCCCATCCGACCGAAGCCGGACAAAGAATGGTGATTTTTTTGAAGAATCATGTGTCGGAAAAACGCCGGCGCATTATCGAAAATGCGCCGGCGCAACCTCTGCTATTCTTTCGCAGGAAAGCCTAGCGCAGTGCCGCCTGCGCAACCGCCGGCGGAGTATCGTTAGGGCCGGAGTCCTTGCTGTTTCTTGGGCCGGCATTCGGCGTTCCCGCATAAGGGAAGGTCCGGTTGTAGAGCTGGTCGTTAGCCGCCGCATTGTCTCCGACAACCGTGATAGTGTCGAAGCTCGGGCCGCTCGCCACCGCGGTGAGCGCAATATCAACCACGTCGTCGCCGAAGCGACGGCCATTTGGCCAGCCCGACGGAATCTGCGCTCCGTCACCGTTGGCCACGGTGTCGCCGCCGATAAAACTCAGCCGGTTGAAGTTCGTCTCGCCCGAGACCGGCACTGCGCCGGTCGTCGTATTCACGCGAATAACATCCGGGATATAGATTGCCTGCAGGTCCACGCGGTTATCCGTTTGGAATTCCGTTCCAAAGACGGTGTTGATGAGCACGGCGATTTCCGGATTCAGCGCGTAGGTCGCAGAACTTCGCCGCGTCCTCCGTCGGCTTGGTCCGGTTGTAGTTATCCTTGTCCGCAAGTGCCACCAGGACTTCGTTAAAGAGCGGGTTGGCGAGGCGATTCACCTGAATCCAGGGCCCTTTGCTGGTGTCATTCCCGGTGTCCGAGCGCAAGGTGACGCGCGGCCGGCTAACCGAGGCGTAAACCCCGATCCCTTTACTCTCGGGTTGCAATGCCCCTGTGTAAGTGAAGCTCGGGAACTCACTCACCGGAATCATGATTGCGTAATGCAGGACATTGTAACCCTTGAACCCATCCACACCGTTGCCATCCTGACCGAGGCCGTCGTTCGGGTCGCCGTCATTATCCAAAATGCGACCGTCAAGCAGATCGAAGATGGCCGGCGCATCGGCAAAGAATCCGTCTTCGCGTGAGCCGGCAAAAACCGTGAATCCGTCAGGCAAATCATAGACGGTTTGCGCGGTGTAGGGATCGAGGTTCTCGCGGCTGGTCGCACCGGAGATGGCGCGCCCATCGGGGCCATTGTAGAACGGCGTCGTGTTCGCTCCCACGTTCGGTGGTGGAACCAGCAAGGGATTGGAATTTAGACGCGTTGAAGTGTTGCCTTTCACCTTTGTCACACAGTATTTCTGGACGAAATTCTGGCGGGCATCGCCGACCGTCTGGATCGGTCCGAGTTCCGTCCCCAGGCCATAACGCAGAATCGTGTTCGGGTTCTTGTAAGAGCCCTTGACGATGTCCACCGGAGTGAAGCGAAAATCGTAGCGCTCCACTTCTGCGCCGGTCACGGGATTCGCCAGATGAATGCTATAGAGCGCATCCGGCGAAAATGAGTCATACATGACTCCATCGCCCGGTTCCGAGAACGGCCGGACGCTCACCTCAACGACGAGGAATTTCTGACCGTCCTCTTTTTGGGTGATAAAGGAATAAACATCCGTCAAGTTGGCTTGCGGATCGAGTTTAATAAGCGGCGCGTCGCTGTGACTGGAAGCGATAGCTGCAGGTGTGAGACTAAGGAAGGCGACGGTTGCAAAGACAGCTCCTGCCAGCAGAGCTGGAAGAGCGAAACGTCGCCTGGCGGCGGAGTATTGTTGTGGTTTGATCATAAGGATTCCTCTGTTGAGTGTTGCGAGAGAATCCGCTCCCCGCCGTGGATCGGATGCAACCTCGGGGCAATTTTTTACTAGACCCTGCAAAGCTGCGATTCCCCACCTGGAGCCCCTCCCCGATCTTCCTCTACCTCTTCCTCTTTCTTTTCTAGCAGCAGAGAGATAGAGGAAAGGCCGTTAAGAGACTGTTGAAATACTGGAGTGGCCCGTGTTGCTGCCGATATTGGCGCTGGCCAAGGCGCGAGCGCAGCGTCGATATCCGCGTGATCTCGGCCCAGTGAGCAACGCCGGCCAGGGCCAATATCGGCGCAACCCTTCGGGCGCGAGAAGCGCGCGCTTACTCCAGTATTCCAACAGGCTCTAGAGCGATTTCTCGAAACAAACCGAAAGCGGATCGTCGCGATAACGCCCAAATGGTTCGATTCGGTGGTAGCCGGAGGTTTCGTATAATCGAATCGCGTTCGGTTGCCGGAGACCGGTTTCCAGACGGACGACGGTATAGCCGCAGTCGCGCGCCAGCTTTTCCAACTCGATCAAGATCGATCGGGAAATCCCGCGCCGGCGCATGGTGGGCTCCACATACATTCGTTTGATCTCCGCCACATTGTTCTCGTCCTCCGAAAGCGGACGGAAAGCGCCGCAACCGACCGGCTCGCCCTTCACCCAGGCAACCACGAACGATGCTCGCTCGCCGACAATTTCGTCAGGCGCAGTCGGAGGTCCCTTCACCTCCGGGTAAAGAGATCCCAGCTCGCCCCACAGTCGCTCGACGAGACGCAAAGTTTCTGGTGCGCGCGAATCGGCGCGCCGCACGACACAGATCGATCTCGCCTGGCGTGAGGAACCGGCGCCTCTCCGACTCACGATTTCTGCGGCCGCAGATAAAGCGTGCCGCTGTTGAAATCAAAAACGGCTCCATGCAGACCAAGATATTCCGCCCCGAGCAAACCGACCGCCGGGGCCTTGCCGTCGCCGCCGAGCAGGTCCGGGTCGAGATCGCTGATGGTCACAGCCGCATTCCTGATCGAAAAGTCGCCCAATTTTAGCTCGGGGAACTGGCTCACCCGGATGGGCCGTGCCTTCGTGCCGATGCCACGGGCGTATTGGCCGGTATCGTAACCCCCGAGACGGGCTTTGCGCGCGAACTGCCGATCGAGCACGGTCAGAGACGCCCCCGTATCGACCACAAGGCGGCAAGGGACGCCATTGACGACCGCCGAGACATGGAGATGGCCGCCTGTAATCGTCAGATCGACCGGCGTATATCCTTGTTTCGTTAGGATAGCGCGAATCCCACCCGCGATGCCTTTCATTTGTCCGCCCGGATGCACCATGAGCAAATGATTGGAGATGTCGAGAACGGCGCCATACTTGAGCATCTCGCGCAGGCCGAACAAGCCATCGGAAAGCCCGTACATACGATAGAGTCCGCCGCTATCGGGATCCGAAACGACGACGGCTTTGACGTTCATCAGGGTGCAGTTACCCATTGCGAGCTGATGAACGCTGGTCAGGCCGAGTTTCTCACTGCCTTTGCCGAAGGCGCCGTGGACGGCCATGTCGGTGCCTTCCTGGCTAAGGCCGAATTTTTTCAACGTCGCTCTGAAAATCACGGAGGTGGGCGCGCCCGTATCGATCGTCAGGTCGCCGGCTTTTCCGTTTGCGATGATCGGCAAGCGGTAGGCGTTTTGATGCAGAATGAATTGGGCGCCGCCATATCCATGGGCCACGACGTATTGATCGAGGGCCGTGAGCGCGACTGCTCCCTGCGCGCCCGATGGGAGGAGCGCCAGGGCAAGAAAGAGGATGGGAACAAGGGTCAGTCTTCGCATAAAGGCATGCAAATAATCGGCGCAAGCGGCGCGGTCAACCATCAAGAGGCCGTCGGCTCGCACCCTTCGGAGAGACGTTGCTTCCGCACGTCCTCGTTCCGCCACCATCGACCGGGTGCACTGACTCTTGAACGATTTGTTGCGGTTCTCGTCGTCTTTTCGCTTCTGGTTCACAGCTACGAGCGTTACTATCGCGGACCGGACGACAGCTTTTTTATCGGCGCGTCGGAGAATCAGAATCTTGGGCGTGTGCGACAATGGAGATAATCAACCGGAAATAGAAAGGATTACATGAAATTGGCAGCTTTGTTTGCAGCGCTCATTGCCGCCGCAATTGATGCGCAGTCACCGGGCCCGACTATGAAAGCAATCGTGGCGCATCAATGGGGCGGACCGGAGGTGTTAAAAGTTGAAGATGTGTCGCTCCCCCAGCCGAAAGAGAACGAGATTCTAATCAAGTCTTTTGCCGCTGGGGTGAACTCATTCGATGGGACTCTCTTGTCGGGCAAGTACGCGAAAGTTTTCGGAACACAGCTGCCTTGGATTCCCGGATATGACATTGCCGGCACGGTCGAAAAAGTCGGTGCCAACGTAAAAAGATTTAAAGCGGGTGATCCTGTTTATGCGTTCATTTCAATTTCGAATGGCGGTGGCTACGCGGAGTATACTCTGGCGAAAGAAAACCAGGCGGCTTTGAAGCCGGCGACATTGAGTTTTGCTCAAGCTGCAGGCGTGCCCAGTGTCGCATTGACCGCGTGGCAGTCGCTCGTTGACAAAGCAAATGTTCAACCGGGACAGACAGTATTAATCCAGGGAGCGTCTGGCGGAGTCGGAATGTTTGCGATTCCAATTGCAAAGATTCGCGGTGCGAAAGTGTTCGCGACTGCTTCGACTGCCAATCAAGATTTCCTGAAACAACTCGGGGCCGATGTGGCCATCGATTACAAAACCCAAAAATTCGAGGATATCGCCAAAGACGTTGACGTGGTCGTTGATGGCGTCGGTGGCGAAACGCTGAAGCGATCCTATCCGATCGTGAAAAAAGGTGGAATCCTGGTGGGTCTGGTTGGCCGCGTTGATCAGGCGGAGTTGGACAAATACGGGATTCGCGGCGTGTCTCTCGAGGCTGAATATAAGGGCGATCAGCTGGCCGAGATCGGAAAGCTAATCGACGCAAAGAAAATTAAGGTCGTTGTTTCCGAAACTTTTCCACTGGCTGACGCAGCCAAGGCCTTGGCAAAAGCGGATACACGTCACGCCCGCGGCAAGATCGTGTTGAAGGTTCGTGATGAGCCGAAATAACTTGGTGCGAGCGCAAACCGTAACTTGCTTTCTGCTAGCTTGAATCCTTATCCTGTTGCCATGCGCGCGCTCGCTCGCGGCAGCTCATCTTGGTCTCGTTAGATGGACTCAACTGGCGGCACCGGCAACGCGGGCGAGCCATGGCACTCCACGACAGGGCGACATGATGGCAAACACTGATTCTCGCGTAACGATTCACATGGCGGCGAGCCTCGACGGATTCATCGCTCGAAAGGACGGGCGCGTCGACTGGCTCGAGACCTCAGAGCGAATTCGCAGGCGGAGACACCCTGGACCCAGGATTCGTCGAGACCTTTCTCAAGACGATCGGCTGCTATGTCATGGGGTCGCGAACCTATGAGACCGCGTTGAGTTTTGAAGCCAAAGGGTTGGAGTGGTGCGTGCACGTGACGAAACCCACCTTTGTTCTCACTAGTCGCGAACTGCCGCGAACCCGGGATACTGTCGAGTTCTACTCAGGCGATCTTGCGCAGTTCGTGAATGGGCGCCTGCGGCCCACCTTCCGGACCATCTGGTTTGTTGGAGGCGGTGTAGTTTCCGGGGAATGCCTTCGTCTCGGGTTGGCCGACGCAGTTCTCTATTCGATCCTGCCGATCTTGATTGGTGATGGAATCCCGTTCTTCGAGAAGCTCGACAGAGACATCGCCCTCCATCTGGCGGAGGTCAAAGCCTACAAGAGCGGCATGGTGGAGCTGTGTTACGAGGTGCGAGGACGTCGCGACGAGTCACGGAACGCCACCTGACCATCCGATGGGAGCCAACGCCGCCCGACTTGATTATAAGCGTGTTGTGTAGATGCGGCGAAGATGTCTTACGAGATTACTTGGCGACTAAGAACCCGTATTTGCGAAAGATCGCGAGTGCAGGCTCGCTCTCAAGGTAGGCGAGGAATTTCTTGGCGGCAGCAGGCTCCTTCGACGTAGTGAGAACGGCGACGGGATACCTGATTGCAGGACCCGCGTTCGCCGGAATTTCGCAGGCAACCTTCACCTTGTCGGAAATGAGAGCGTCGGTCTTGTAAACGAAGCCGGCTTCGACGTTGCCGCTTTCGACCGCCGCGAGCGAGGCGCGCACGTTTTGCGTCGGCACTACTTTGGGCGCGAGCTTGTCCCAAAGCCCCAACTTCGTGAGATACTCCTTTGAATAAATACCCACCGGGACGCTGGATGGTTGGGAGATAGCGATTTTTTGAACCTCACCGCCGGCCAGGTCGGCGGCGGAATGAATCTTCAATGTGCTGTCGAACGGAACGACGATGACCAGGGTATTACTCAGTAGCGTCTTACGAGTGCCTGGCACGAGGTAGCCAGCCTTCTCCAGGGCGTCCATCTTCATTTCGTCGGCGGACAGGAACACATCGGCGGGCGCGCCTTCCTCAATCTGCCGGGCGAGGATGCTGGAGGCATCAAAATTGAGCCGCACCTTGTCTCCGCTCTGCTTTTCATATGCCGCGCTAATTTCCTTCATCGCGTCAGTGAGGCTGGAAGCGGCCTGGACGGTAAGCTGCGCGGTTTGAGCGCTGACCGTAAGGCACAGGCTGAGGAAAATGGAAAGGATCTTCATATATGATTTGGACTTCGGTCAGTTATCCCTGCGCAGGGAAACATTGGTGGCTTTGATAAGCACGAAGACCTTGTCCCCAGTCTTGAGCTTCATTTCTTCGACGGAGTGAGTGGTAATGACCGATGCCACCTCACCGCTGGCCGTTTCGACGATGACTTCACTCAAAACCTTATCGGAGACGATGCTCTTGATCGTACCCGGCAGTTGATTGCGGATGCTCTCTTTCATATTGTCGTTTTCTTGCATGGGTCAAAACATGGCCTGAGGATGAGTGACTATTGCCCGCCCGCGACCGTCGGGTGGCCACCCTGGCGATAAATCACTCCGCCCTTCATCACAAAATCGACGTGCGCAAACTGCGCGGGATCAGCGATGGGATCGCCCGCCGTCGCCACGAGGTCGGCATAGCGCCCGGGCTGGACGGAGCCGATGCGGTCGGCCGCGCCGATGAGATCGGCCGCATTGCGCGTCGCGGCGGAGAGCGCTTTCATGGGCGTCAGGCCGCCGGCGATCATGAGACCGAACTCCATCGTGTGGTCGCCTTCGCCGATATCGGTGCCATAGGCGATCTTCACACCGGACTTAACCGCCAGGGGAAAGTTTTTCTTCGGAAGCAGATCGTTGGCGAGTTCCTTGGGAGCGGTCCCGGGAGTCAGGAGTTCTGGGTGATCGCGGGCCGCAACATAGTAAACCTCAAAGACCGTCAGGGTAGGCACGAGGTAGGTACCGTGCTCCTTCATCAACGCAAAGGTCTGCGCGGTGGCAAACGATCCATGCTCGACCGAATCGACGCCGGCGCGAACGGCAGCCTCAATCGCGCTCGCCGGGTAGATGTGCGCGGCCACCTTCAAGCCAAGCGAGTGAGCTGTCTCGACCGCGACACGCATCTCGTCATCGGTCATCAACTGCTGGCGCGGATCATCCCCTGTGGACGCCATCCCGCCCGACGGCATGATCTTGATCAGATCTGCCCTGCGACGGCGGTGTTCCCGAACCCGGAGGCGCGCTTCTTCCGGCGTGTTGACGATACCGTCGGACCAGCCGGGATGGGAGAGTCCGGGGTCGAGTCCATTGCGCGGATCGCCGTGGCCGGCGGTCGGCCCCAGCGGCTCCAGTGAAACCCAGAGCCGGGGCCCGGCAATCTTACCGGCGGTGATGGCATCACGGACCGCGACGGTGTCATCGCCGCCACCCACATCGCGGGCGCTGGTGAAACCCTGCTGCAGCATGGCACGCACGAAGACAGCGCCGTCGAAGGCCCGGTCCAAGGCGGAGTGCGTGAGCCAGTTTTCGGTGGCATTCATGCGACTGGGCAGCCTGGACGCGATGTGAACGTGGCAGTCGATAAAGCCCGGCATCACTGTCTGGCCGGAGAGATCGATGATCTCGGAGCCGGCGGGTTTGACAAAGCCGGGTTCAACCGCGGTGATGCGATCGTCTTGGATGAGGATAGAAACCTCGCGGCGCGGGGTATCGGTCACACCGTCGAGCAAGGTGCCGGCGTGAATGACCACATCGCGGGCAGAGGCGGATGTGGCAAACAGCGCAACAATCAGGGCGATGCCCGCGGCGAGTTTCATCAAGACAAATGCGTGAGCGAATCGCGGTCCTTCGAGGCGAACATGGTGCGGCTTATTGCAAGTCATCGCATTAATAGCGTCCTCTTCATGGGCGGAGCGTAGAAGTCTGAATTCCAAAGGGTCAATCAGAAAGGTTGCGAGTCGGGTGATCCGAACCCAGTTACCCCAAGCGGCTCCCGGCGCGAAAGCGCCACTGGCCACACCGGCAAAATTCTGCTAGTTAGCGAGCCATGGCTTCCGCAGCAGAGTTTCAGCACACCCTCGCCAAAGCCGCCCCGCTGAGCGGCACCTCACTCCACACCGGCGCCAAGGTGTCGTTGAAGATCCAGCCGGCGGCCGCCAATTCCGGGATCAAATTCAAACGCAAGGATCTGCAGGACGAGCCGACGATCGACGCCACGATCGCGAATGTGAAAACGGTCGAGCGCGCAACGACAATCGGCGAAGGCTCGATGCGTGTGCATACCGTCGAGCACGTCCTGGCGGCGCTCTCCGGCCTCGGAGTCGACAACGCCATGATCGAGATGGATGCGAACGAACCGCCGATCGGCGATGGCAGCGCGCTCATGTACGTGGAGGCGATCCGCAAAGCCGGCGTGGTCCCGCTGGAGGCGCCCCGGCTCCTCTTTCACCCGCGAGAGCCGATCTCGATTGAAACAAAAAGCGGGTCGCTCCTTGTCCTATTGCCGGACGACGAATTTCGCATCTCCTGCACCCAGGCGGGACCGGAGGGGCGCTTCACGCAGTTCATGTCGACCGCGATCACGCCCGCGATTTTTGAGCGCGAAATCGCCCCCGCCCGCACTTTTGTTTACTACGAGGACGTCCAGGCGCTAATGGAGAAAAACCTGATCAAGGGGGGCAGCCTGGAAAACGCCATCGTCGTTAGGGGAGAATCGGTTTTAAGCAAGGAACCGCTCCGATTTCCCGACGAGTTCGTGAGGCACAAGATCCTCGATATCATTGGCGATCTCGCGTTGCTCGGTCGCGCGATCCGCGGCCATGTGGTGGCGGTGCGACCGGGCCACGGCGCCAATACCGACCTCACGCGTGCCCTCGCCAAGGCGCTCGGAGTGGCGGAGGCGATGTTGCCCAAGCGCAATTTTCCCCAAGGCGAAGGCGGCCTCGATATCAACGAGGTGATGAACATTCTGCCGCATCGTTATCCGTTTTTGATGGTCGACCGCATCCTCTCTTTCGAAGGCGAAACGAAGTGCCTCGGGATCAAATCGGTCACAATCAACGAACCGTTTTTCGAGGGCCATTTTCCCGGTCACCCGGTGATGCCCGGCGTGCTGCAGGTCGAGGCGATGGCCCAGGTGGCAAGCGTGTTGATGATGCGCATCAGCAAGAGCGCAAGCCGCGTCGGTTATTTCATGAGCGCCGACGGCGTCAAATTTCGCAAACCGGTTTTCCCCGGCGACACCCTCTTCATTCACGCGGAGCTGACCAAGTCGCGCGGCAACAAGCTGGCCAAGGCGATGTGCCGCTGCGTGGTGAACGACGCCGTCGTCTCCGAAGGCGAGTTGATGTTCACCTTTCTCGATAAATGAACGAGGTGACGGTCCATCCGACCGCGATCGTCGATCCCGCGGCCCGGCTTGGGGCGGGCACAGTGATCGGACCGTATTGCCTCGTCGCGGCAGGAGTGTCGTTAGGCGAAAACTGCTGGCTGCAGCATCACGTCACGCTGGAAGGGCCGCTAACGGTCGGGCGGGGCAATAAATTCTACGCCTACGGCTCGATCGGACAGCAAACCCAGGATCTGAAATATCGCGGCGAGCCGACCTATCTGGAGATCGGTGACGACAACTGCTTTCGCGAGTTCGTCACGATCAACCGCAGCACATCCGAGAGCGGCAAGACGCGCGTCGGAAGCGGCGGAAATTTTCTCGCCTACTCGCACATCGGCCACGATTGCACCGTCGGAGACGCGGTCATCTTCTCGAACAACGGCACCCTTGCGGGGCACGTGGAGGTGGGCGATCACGCGGTCATCGGCGGTCTGACGGCGGTGCATCAGTTCTGCCGGATCGGACGCTTTGCCATCACGGGCGGCTGCTCCAAGATCGTGCAGGACGTTCCGCCCTTTATGATCGCCGATGGCAACCCGGCCGAGGTGCGCGGGATCAACCAGGTCGGACTGGAGCGGGCGGGCTTTCCGCCGGAAAAAATCAAGCCGATCAAGGAGGCGTTTCGATTGGTTTATCGCGGAAAGCTGAATACCGCGCAGGCGGTGGCGGCGCTGCGTGAGAAATTGGGGCAGAGCGAAGAAGTGCAATCCATCGTCCGCTTTATCGAGGAGAGCGAACGCGGAATCATTCGTTAGGGGACGACTTCGCGGTCGTCCTGGACCGGCGTGGCGCCTAACGACTAACGATCAGGCGACGAGGACCGGCGTGTCCCCGGGGGTGACGACTCCGTTAAACTTCGGGTAAAGGAATTTCGCGACCGGAGCGTTGTTTTTCGTCAGCCCGGCGGCACGAGAAAGCCCTGCGGCACGCAACTGGCGGAGCGATTCCACGAGCAACGCAGTGCCGAGGCCGCGATTGCGATATTCCATCAGGACACACGGACCAGGCGTGAGATGATTTCCGGCCGTCGGATCCGGGAAGCAAGATCGAGGCGCCAATCATGCGCAGGCCATGCCGCAGTGCGAGGCAGATGCCGCTCTTCTCCGGTTCAAAGGCGCGCTCCAGCCAGCCATCAAGCATGCTGTTGACCTCGTGAATCGCGTCGCCCCAGGAAGTGTCTTGGACGAAAGACCGCTCGATGACCGCCCGCAATTCCTTCTCGTCGGCCCGATTGGCCGCGGTCAAAAAATAGTGCGCCGGAAGCGCAGCGCTGAGTGTTGGAAGCTTGTCTAATTCCCAGGTGAAACGGACCCATTGAACGAGCTTCATATGTGCGGGGTCGAGATTACCATACGGCATTGCGCACCCGCAACTGACCTTTCCAAAAATCACGCGCCCTCATCCATTGGGGACAGTCTCGCGCGTCTAATGAATCCGGTTTGCCAGAGCGCCCTGCTTGCGAGAGGTGCGCTGGCAAATTGCGATGGTGAGCGGATTGTTTAACCAAGCGCAAACGAACACAACATGGCCCGAAACCAGATAAGAACTCTGCTGCTTTCTTCTTTCCTGTTTGCCTCGCTGACCGCTTGCAACGTCGCCGAGCCCGAGCCCGGCAAGGAAATCGCACCGGGCGTCCGGCTGGTCGCGCGCATAAGCGACCCGCGCATCACGGAAAGCTCCGGTGTCATCGCCAGCCGCCGGTATCCCAACGTGTTCTGGACACACAACGACGGCGGTGGACCGAAGAAGCAGGTCCTCTATGCCATTGACCGCGAGGGCAAGACGCGCGCGGCGTTCCCGGTCGTCGGTCCCAGGTTCCACGACTGGGAGGACATCGCCATCGACGACGCGGGACACCTGTATCTTGGCGACATTGGGAACAACGACAGTAGGGAAGACAAGCTGGCCGTCTATGAAATCGACGAGCCGGATCCAACGTCAGGCACCGGCTCCATTTCCCCGAAACGCGGATGGACGCTGAAGTTTCCCGGCGCGCCGTTCGACTGCGAAAGCCTCTTCATCTGGAAGAACTACGGCTACGTCATCTCGAAGGTGTTTGATAACGCGCGTGCCCAAGTTTTCCGTTTTCCCCTCGAAAACACGAACGGGCCGCTCACGCTCGAACTCGTCGCGACGACGAAAATCGAATCGCCAGTCACGGGCGCGGACATTTCCGCCGACGGGAACCTGCTTGGCCTCGTGTCAAAAGCCGGGGCCTACGTCTATCGGATCGACGGCGATGTGGCGCGCGTCACCGACGTCGAGCCACACCACACCAAGCTCAAGGACCAGCACATCGAAGGCTGCTGCTTTGTGCCCGATGGACTATTGGCGACGAGTGAGCGGCGAAATATCTTCTTATTCACCGACCCGGCGTTTTGCGGGAAGTGAGAAGGTCGGACCTGCGACGTGAATCGCAGCCGCACCGACAATGCCGCGTTCCGTGTCGCCGTCGGCGGCGGGTCAGCGCCCTTACATTACGTCAATATCGATCTTGGAGGCGGCGGATTTCCCCAGTTTAGTTCGCATCTCTGCCTCCAATTTCTTTGGGTCGACTCCCGCCGGGATGTAGAGGAGGAACACCATTTGGCCTTTATCCTCGTAGAGCGCGGAACTGTGAAGTCGGCAACGGTGGGAGACGAGCAACGATTGCACCATGCCAAAAACCGGCTGCGGATTCACGTTGTTAGCGAGTCGGATCCTGATCCGGCAGCTCGCATGTGAATCGAGCCAATAGATGAGAAGCCAGCTGAAGGCGGTGACAAAGATTGCCATCGCCCATGATCCCATGCCACAGGCGAGCCCAACCACCACCACCATAATGGCTTTCCCGGTGAGTTTTGGATTGTCGAGCACGGTTCGGAAGCGCAGCAGAGCGCCGATGCCGAAGATGACAAACGCGAGCGTTTGGCTGCTCCCGGCCAGTTCAGCGACGACCGCCCCGACCACACCGAGGAGGATGAGCGTCTTGCGTTCCTCGAGATCGGACAGTGGATCCATGAGCGACGAACGGCGTGGATGCCACGCGATGATCCAGGCACAGCCCACGGCCAGAGTGAAACTGAGGAAAAGTCGCAGCAGGAATTCTGGATGGGCGAATTGTTGGATGCTGTGCTGGATCGACAGCCATGAATTCCCGTGCGGGTCGGTCCCGCCGGTGGTAGTCCCCGTCTTGAACATCTCTTCCGCGGGATTGCCGCCGAACGCCGCCGGCGACAACATGCCCATGAGCGCGATGACGGCGACGGCGCCGATGATGCCCAGCACTCGCCCGAGATGGCGACCAGAGCGCAACGGACCCGCCGAAACAAGGAACTTGAGAATCAATCGAAAGTGCTTCTGACGACTCTGTCTCTCGGGAGAATTGCTTGTGCCGTGTTCATTTGGCCGAGTTTATAGCTCCGTCGCCGGGCGACAAGCCTTAATCCCGAAAGGATCGATCGAGTACGACCTAAGTCCTACAGACGAGCCCGGTCCTTCATCATCTTCCATGAAAACGCGGAGCCAATTTGGGCTTGACGCGCAGCGTCTCCGCTCCGATCGATGAGGAAAATTGATTCTTGCCAGAGAACCCGGTATTCTCGCGACGTTTTTCCGGATGCCGACAGGGCGGTGGAAGGCGGGCGAACCAGATTCAACTGACAAACCGACAACAGCAAAGCACTATGAAAATCGCAATCGTTCTCTTACTTGGTCTCAGCGCCCTTTGCGCGAACAACCCCGCCAGCGCCCAATCTCAGCCTAACGGCCCTGGCCGCGTCAGACCCCGGCTGGCCCCGCCAGAAAACGACGGACCAGGGAAGTCTCGTTTATTACCAGCCACAGGTGGATGACTGGAAGGATTTCAAACAACTCGATTTCCGGATGGCTTTTTCCCTGACACCGAAAGGGCAGAAGGAAGTTGTGGGCGTTCTTTCCCTGCAGGCCCAAACCGCGGTGGACGTTGATCAACACGATGTCGTCCTCACTGACTTTAAGATCACAGAAGTCCGTTTCCCTTCGCTCGACCCGGAAAAGGCAGGTCAGCTGGAACAACTCGTCCGAAGTTTCCTACCGCCGGACTACCTCGTCGCCATGTCGTTGGACCGGCTGGTCGCCAGTGTGAACAAGTCGAAAGCCGCGCCCACCGTCAAGGTGCAGAATGATCCACCGACGATCTTCGTCAGCTACGCACCTGCCATCCTTCTGCAGATAGACGGTGAGCCGACGCGGGCAGACATTGCCGATACCGACCTTGGTTTTATCGTGAACTCAAATTTTCCGCTCTTCTTCCAGACGGACGCTGCGAAGGATTACTATTTGTATACCGGTGCCCAGTGGCTGAAGTCGGCTTCGATGGAAGGCCCGTGGTCCCCCAGTCCGAAGTTGCCCGGGGATTTCACCAAAGTCGCCAACGACCCGAAGTGGACCCAAATGAAGAAGCCGATTCTCTCTCCTTCGGCCAAAGGAAAACCCCCGACTATCTTCTATTCGAACAAGCCAGCCGAAGTCATCTTGTTCGAGGGTCAACCGGCTTACGCAAATATCCCTGGACACCCAATTATCGTTCGCGACCAACACCGGTGCCGATCTCTTCGTTTATGCCCCCACCAAAGAGTATTATTATCTGGTGGCTGGCCGCTGGTTCAAATCAGCCGAACTCCAGGGACCGTGGACATATGCGACGCCGGATTTGCCGCCTGATTTCGCGAAGATTCCGGGGAACAGCCCTGCTGCTCGAGTGCTGGTATCAGTTCCCGGAACAGAAGAGGCACAAGACGCTGTGCTTCTGGCGCAGATTCCGACGACCGCCGTGGTCAAGCCGGAGGCCGCGGAGCAGGTAAAAGTCTCCTACAGTGGAAATCCGGAGTTTAAGCCGATCGAAGGGACATCACTCGAATATGCCGTCAACACTCCCGGATAAGGTCATCAAGGATGGCGACGTCTACTATCTTTGCCTGCAAGGAGTCTGGTTCATGTCTCCGAACCCGACGGGTGCGTGGACAACGGCCGCGTCCGTTCCCAAGGAGATCTACACGATTCCACCGAGCTCGCCGGTTTATAACGTCACCTATGTGACCCAATCCACCACTCCCGAGGGAACTATCCAGGCCAGCTACACTGCGGGCTATTTCGGAACCTTCATCGCTGGCGCAGCCGTGGGAGCGATTCTTGCCAGCGGGACCGGATATTACTATCCCCCTTACTATGGTTATCCCGTGGGCGGATACCCCATCTATCATCCTTATCCATGCACCTATGGCGTAGGTTCGTATTATAATCCATATTACGGCGCCTACGGAGTCGCGCACGGGGTTTACGGTCCTTATCGCGGGGCCGCCGCCGGTGCTGCCTACAATCCTTATACCGGGACGTACGCCCGCGGTGCTACGGCCTACGGTCCCTACGGGAGCCAGAGTGTGGCGCGGGCATATAACCCTTACACCGGAACCTCGGCCGCAACCCACCAAGGGTCGAACGCCTACAGTTCCTGGGGACAGTCAGTTGTATCCAATGGTAATAAATCTGCCTATACCCAGCATTACTCCAATGCAAACGGCACGGTCGCAACAGTCCAGGGCTCAAAGGGCGGAGCCGCCGCTGGCGCTTCGACCAAGTACGGGAATACCGGCGTGGCGAAAACCTCCAGCGGCGATATGTACGCCGCGCACGACGGCAACGTTTACAAGAATACCGGTAACGGGTGGAGCTCATACGACAACGGCAACTGGAACTCGGTCAATAGTTCGAAGAACGATCAGGCACAAAAGCAGAGCTACCAAAACTCAGGCGCCAATCAGGCCGCAGCCCAGCAACGCGCCCAGAGTTCGCAGCACTCCTACCAGTCGGCACAAAGTCGCAGTTCCGGCGCAGATGATGTGGATCGGGATTTCCAGAACCGTCAACGCGGCGAAGCGCAAAGTCAGCGTTTTGATAGCTTCCAGCGGGGCGGAGGAGGTTTTGAGCGCGGTGGCGGCCGCGACTTTGGCGGCCGGCGACGCTAGGGCATGATCCGAATGCCGTATATAAGGCGGCGATGAAGTCCAGCTGGCTTTACGAGCAGAGTTCGATCTGGATTGTCGTCGCGCTCCTCGGAGCGACCGTGCTGGCCGGGGAACTTGGCTGTTTTGCCGGTCGTCGCCAGCACCCGGAGTCTGATGAGGCCCGCCGCCGGACCGTAGGTTCGGTCGTGGGATCGCTCCTGGGGCTGCTCGCCTTGCTGATTTCCTTTACCTTCGCCATGGCGGCCGGTCGTTACGACATCCGCCGTCAACTGGTCGTGAACGACGCCAACGCGCTCGGAGGACTTTATTTGCAGAGCAGTCTCCTGCCGGATCCGCCGCGCAAAGCGTTCAAGCAACTGCTTCGCCAATATGTGGACTTGCGAGCGCAGGTCGCGCTCCTCCACCACGACACCTCGGACGCCGAAACCGCGCGAACCACCGCCCAATCCGAGAAAATCCACGAGCAGATGTGGAAACTGATCCAAAGCGCGGCGGAAACCCACCCGCCTAACCCAGTAGCCGATGACATGTTGAAACGGCTGATTGAGGTCGCCTCGATCTATCGCGAACGGATCTTTTCATGGGAAGGCCGGGTTCCCGATCCAGTGACCTGGTTGCTATTGTTTGGCGCGGTGCTCGCGGTCGCGGTGATCGGGCTTTACGGAGGACTGGCAAACCACCGCGGCCTTCCCCCGCGGATTGCCGTGACCCTCTTGCTTTGCGGAACGATCTACGTGGTGCTGGATCTGGACAAGCCACATCAGGGGATCATGCCCGTGAGTCAGAGCCCAATGCTTCATCTCGCGCGGACTCTGGATCGCGACCCGGAAACTAAGCCCTGACAAAAGCTATGGCAGAGAAGGGCGACGCCAAGGCGATGGGAAAGAAGCGTGCGAACGCTGGTGTGTGGCGGATTTCCACCGTGAAGCTTCTGATCGCACTGATTCTGCTCTTCGCGGTGACTCCCTTTGTCGAGAACCTTCCCAACGGGGACTTTGTTGAGTCCGGGTTGGTAACCCTGGTGATGATCGCATCTTTAATCGCCGTTGGCCGCGATCATCGGGTTCTCGTCTTGGCAGCTCTGCTTTTTGTTCCCGCGATTGCCGGCAAATGGCTTCACCATTTTTTCCCCAACTATGTTTCGGCGCTCTATTTTCCTGTTTTCGGGATCGCCTTTTTCGCCTTTACCATTTACCGAATTCTGCGCTTCATTCTCAAAACTACACATGTCGATACCGAGGTGCTCAGCGCTGGTATCGTCGTTTACTTGTTGCTGGGATTGCTCTGGTCGCAGGCCTACATTCTGACGGCGCAGGTCACACCCGATACTTTCCGTTTTCCGCTGGCCGAGGGTTCCGCAGGGCGGTTGGGTGGCTTTAATGCGTTTTATTTCAGCTTCAGCACGCTCACTACTGTCGGTTTTGGCGACATCACGCCCTTGTCCAAGGTCGCGCGCACATTGGCGGTCATGGAGGCGGTTACTGGCACCTTGTATTTGGCGATACTTATCTCCCGGCTTGTCGGCATGTACTCGCCCAGCGCCGGCGCCAATCTCCCCGAAAATTCAAAGAAGCGATGAAATTCGATCGATCAATGGATTGCGCGTAACACCCGTCTGGGACCTGGCAGACGGCGATAGACGTCGCTGTTTCTGCCGATTCGCGCTCATATTCCCTCATGGCGGGCTCGCCGCGACTGGTTTATGGTTAGAATTCAATTGCGATGTATACGAACTTGAACCTGTTTTTTCGGGCTGAGTATCTGGCTTTTTGTAAGTCTAAGTTCAGCCTTCGTCGCTGGGCTTACGTCATTTTTTTTACCATTATTTACTGGATAATGTGGGTCGTGGTAGCGTTCGGCCGGTTGCTGGACCGCCTCTTTTTTCGGGGCTTTCTCCGCCAGGAAATTCGCGAACCGGTCTTCATCGTCGCTCCACCCCGGAGCGGGACGACTTTGATCCAGAGGCTGATGGCATTGGATGACGAGCGCTTCGTTCACGCCAAGCTCTACCAGACCATCTTTCCTTCCGTCTTCTATCAGCAGTGCTTCAAGGCCCTTGCCCGCATCGACCGCAGCACTGGTCAGTTGCTGACCCGTCTAATGCATTGGTCTGAGAAAACATTCTTCGGTGGCTGGGACGACATGCACAGACTGCGTTTCGATCAGCCGGAGGAAGACGATGGGTTTTTCGTTTCCAGCTTTGTCACAGAGGCGGTCTACCTTCTTTTTCCTCACATCGATGAATTGTGGGAGGCGGGTTTTGCCGATGCGCTCAGCCCGAAGGCACGGCGCAAACTCATGCGCTTTTATCGGAGCTGCCTCCAGCGCCAACTCTACGCCAACGGTCCGGGCAAGACCGTCCTTTCAAAGGCGACCCAATCTTCCGGATCAGTCGAGTCACTGCTGGAAGCGTTCCCGGATGCAAAATTTATCACTATCATCCGGCATCCCTATCAGTCTGTTCCGTCACATGTGAGTGTCTTTTACCCTGTTTGGCGCGCGCATTCGCCGGAAATTGCCAAGGACGGGCCCGTCTCGAAATCATATGCCAGATTGGCGGTTAAGTGGTATCAACACTTGTTCGAATTCCGCTCCAAGGTCCCGCCCAGCCAATATTACTGCCTTGATTATCGCAACCTGACGCAGGATCCAAAGGCGGTGGTAGAAAAGCTTTATCAACACTTTGGATGGACCATGAGCGAAGCCTTCCGCGCGCGCCTGGCGGCGGCATCGCATGACGAGCGCGAATTTCAAAGTCAGCATCACTATACGCTCGAAGAGTTCGGGCTCTCGAAGGAATGGATCCAGGAGGAACTTGGCCCGTTACTCGACCACTATTCGCTGGCCCGCTGACCTCTGAATCGCCAGAAGGCTACATGGACCAAGCCGAGCAGGATTAAGAGTAGCCCGTTGGCCACCACGGCCGAGACCACCGGTGTTCCAGCGAAGGCCTGGAGCGCCATTAATAGAGCCAGAGCGATGTTACGATTGCTCGTGCCTAACCCGATGACTTGCCGTGCACCGCGCTCCGGTCCACCCAGCGCATAACCCAGTAACAGGCAGATCTCGCTCACGATCGCCATCGCCAGCAACGGCCGCCAGCCAACGGTCAGAATTGTTTGCCATTGCGTAGCCGTCACAAACGCGAGCGACGCCGCTCCTGTCGCCTCTGAAAAGATCTCCACCGGACGTAGGATCCGGCGGGCGAATGGAGGTGAGACATGTTTAACGAGCAGGCCGAGACAAAGCGGAACCACAATCGTCGCGAGCAGGACGAGTAGTGCTGTGTTGACGTTGAATTGCACGGAGGCCGCATGAGCGACCTGCGTTAACGTCATCTCGCATACGAAAGGAGTCAGAATTACTGAAAGAAGCGGAAACAGAGCGGTCAACCCGGCGGCCAGGGCCAGATCGGCCCGCGCCATGCGAGCAAAGACCGGCACGACCGGTGCAAAGGGCGAGGCCGCCAACAAGATCATTCCGATCGTGATGTCGAACCCGAAACCGCAAAGCCTTGTCGCTGCCAGGACAAGGATTGGCACGACCACAAAATTGGCCGTCACAACCAGCCCCAACCCGCTCCTGCGGAGCGCGATTACAACCTGCGTGACCGTTAGCCTCATTCCGACAGCCGCGAGGAGGCCAGCCAGAGAACCGATGGTGAGCAGGCGGACGATGTTTTCTGTCTCCATGATCGGTAGCCGGCCGGCATAAGCTTGCAGGAACACGTCAACCTGTCGAGTTCACGCGATTTTCCGCCGCTTGGCTCACGATGACTTCCCGCCGATGATTCCCGCGTGACAGTTTTCCTCGGGTGCGGATTTGCGGCGAAGTATCGCGAAGGCGGCGGCAATTTTTCCGTCCCGCTCCAGTGGATGCTCGGTCTGCGCCGGTTGAAGCAGGATGCGATCTGGCTCGAACTTCTGCCCGCGACGAGCGACCGCGTCGCTGATGCCCAATGCATCGTTAACTTCCAACGACAACTCCGCGCCCATGGGTTGGCCCGGCGCTACTGTCTGCTTTATCAGGATCCGGCAAGCCAGGAGCAGGATCTCGCCGCCATGCGCTGCATCGGAATTTCCCAGCGCGAACTACGCGCTCGACTGGCCGGGCCTAACGTTCTGCTCAATCTCGCTTACTCGATTCATCCGCCGCTTCTGCTCGAATTCGAGCGCCGCATTTTTTGCGACCTCGATCCGAGCGAAATCTTTTATTGGATGACGAAACTTGATCTCGGCCAGAGCTATCACCACGAGTTCTGGACGATCGGACTCAACGTCCATGGCGACGATTGCCGTCTGCCGAAGTCGGCCCTCGCGTGGCGGACGTTTTATCCGCTTGCCGACACGGCGTTGCTGCGCGTTCAGCCCCGACCGCAGCGACCAAAGTTTACCACCATCGGCCAATGGTATTGGGGCGGCAGTGTCGAGGTGAACGGTGAATTTCCAGATCTCTCGAAAAAGCACGCCTTTGCACCGTATCTCGATTTGCCGTCACGCGTGCCCGAGGCGACGTGGGAACTGGCGATGAACCTCAACGCGGATGATCCCGAGACGGAGCGGCTCAGGAAGCTCGGCTGGCAGGTGGCTTCACCGCACCGGGTCGCGCGCACACCGGCAAAGTATCGGCGCTACCTGGCCGCGGCTCTGGCCGAGTTTACCGCAATCAAAGGCGTCGACGTGAGCTGGCGAACCGGATGGGTAAGCGATCGCGCGGCCGCCTTCCTCTCCCTCGGGCGGCCAGTGATCACGGAGGAGACAGGGGCAGGGAGATACCTTCCGCAGAAGAGCGGCATGTTCTTTGTCGGAAGCGCCGCCGAGGCCGCGGTAGCTGCGAAGCGAGTTTTGCGCGATTGGAAGGCCCTGGCGCGAGAGGCACGGGAATGCGCCATCGAGGTTTTCGATTCGGCCAAAAATCTGCGCAAAATCCTTGGGATTTAGCCGGGCGAAATCGGGCCGAAAAAACCGCTTGGATTCGCCATTGCAAAAGCAAAACGCAATGTTACTCGTGTTGCCGTTATGGCCGAGCTAATCAAAGCGGACGAACTGAAAAACCGCCTGAAAAAGATCCCGGAGTGGGAGCTCGAGAAGAAGCACATCGAGCGGACTTTCGAATTCGACGAGTTCTCCGAGGCGATCGATTTCGTCAACAGCGTCGCCGAAGTGGCCGAGGACGAAGAGCATCATCCCGACATCGATATTCGCTTTAACAAGGTTCGCCTGATTCTTTCCACCCACAGCAAGGGTGGCCTGACCGATCTCGACTTCGGCCTGGCGGAACGGATCGACACGCTCTCGGAGTAGCCGCCATGGCGCAGCCGAAGGAGGCGACTGCCGCACCGACGCGGACCCGCTTGATCGTATCGGCGCTCATCGTCGTGCTCGTCGTCCTTGTCGTGTGGAAGGTGATCGACTACCGGCAGCAGCCGCCCCCGCCGCCCAACAAGGTGGGAGAACGAGTCCGATAAGGAGACGCGCTTTCTCTGGCAGGTTTGGGAAGCGGCGGCGCGCGACTAGGCGCGGCCTTCGTCGACGTCGATGTATTGGAACATGGTCTCGATATCATCGCGATCCTGCAGACCGCTTTCCTTTTTGCGGCGGTCGAGAATCGGCGACACCACGTCCTTCCAGCCACACTTTCGCATGAACTCATTCCAGTTTTCCATGTCCTCCTCGGACGGTTTGCGCCCCTGCTCGAACGCCCACTGGAAAATTTCCTCGTCCGTTCCGCCCTCTTTTACGCGCGCGACGAGATCCTCGTATTTGATGCCAAGGAAGCGGACGCAGCGTCCGTCGAAACCGCTCCCGAGCTTCTCCACATATTCCGCGGGCAACTCGCCTTTGGCGTGCGCCCGGATCTTGTCGAGCATGCGGCCGAAATAAACCAGCCCGCCGACTTTCTCGGTCGGACTGCGAGCGGGAAATGGTTTCGCGGTCATGCGCAAAAGTTGCGCTTCGTTTTGACCCTTGTCCATCGCGCGGCGCTGTCGGATGCTCGCTCGGGATGGATCGCATTGCAGGGATCGAAACCGAATACGGCTGCCTGGTGAGCAGCGACGCCGTGCACCCGAACGGCGACGCCTGGCCGGTGCGCGTGAAGAATCACCTCTTCCGCCGGATGCGCGCCGGCGCGATCGACCTGCACTATCGGGACTATGAGGAACCGCCGGGCAACGGCGGCTTCCTGCTCAATGGCGGCCGGATATACCTCGACATGGGGCATATCGAATACGCCTCGCCCGAGTGCCGGCAATTGCGCGATATCGTGGCCTACGATTTGGCGGGCGACCAGCTTCTTCAGTCCGCTCTCGAATCGTTAGGCGCGAGCGAACTCTGTTTCGTTCATCAAGAACAACGTCGATCATCACACCGGGGCTACCTTCGGCTGCCACGAAAATTACCTGATGAAGCGCGAAGCGCAGTTCACTCCCGCGGCCCTCGGCGCGCTCCTCGCGTTTCTTGCCACGCGCCAGATTTTCACCGGCGCGGGCCGGGTCGGCCAGGCCAATCCCCTCGCCTTCGATTTCGAAGTGCCGGCGGCGGAAGAGACGGTCGATTTTCAGCTCAGCCAGCGGGCCGACCATATCGTGAACGACATTTATCAGTGGGTTCAATTCAACCGCGCGATCATCAACGCGCGCGACGAGCCGCTGGCCGATTATCGGAAATATCGCCGGCTGCATCTGCTCATCGGCGACTCGAACATGAGTCCTTTCGCGAATGCGCTGAAGATAGGGACCACCGCCTGCATTCTCACCCTCCTCGAAGCCGGGCTTTTGCCTAACGATCTGACATTGCTCGATGCGGTCAAGGCGACCCGGGAAGTCTCGCGCGATCCGACCCAGCGCTGGATCGTGGAACTGGAAAACGGCCGGACGATCGGCGCCCTCGATGTGCAATGGCGTTTGCACGCACTGGCCACGCAATATCTCGGCAACGTGGATGAGGAAACCGACTGGCTGCTCGAAAGCTGGCGCTACACGCTGGATGCTTTGCCTAACAAACCCGAAGCGCTGCTCGGGGGCGTGGATTGGGTCAGCAAGAAATGGCTGCTCGACGCCTTCCGGGCATCGGAAAATCTCACCTGGAAAGACCCGTGGTTGCAAAGCCTTGACCTCGAATATCACAACATCGATCCGGCCCGCGGCCTTTTTTTCGGACTCCAACCGGCCAAGCGCATCGGCGAATGGAACAACCTCGTCCGCCAGAAAGACGCCGCTCGCACTCCGCCCGTCGACACTCGGGCGAGCGGCCGCGCGCAAGGCCGTCGCTGCCTTCCGGAAGGGAAATCTGCCCTACGTGATCAACTGGGATTCGATCGCCTGCGAGACCCACGACTGTCTCGTCATGGGCAATCCATTCCAAAGCTACCTCCCCGAGGTGGCGCAGTTCATGGCGCTCCGGCGCGGGCTTGATTCAGGCCGGCCGGACGGGGAATAAGACCTCTCCCTTCAAAGTTCGTTCGAGCGGAGTCGCGGAATTCCGTGGAGTTACCAGGATGGCTCCTGAAGCACTTCGTTAGCGTTGCGTTTCAGATTTCATTCCACGGTCGCGCGACTCCGAGTTCTTTTCGGAGCTCGGGACGATATACTTGCTTTGCATTTTTGAGATGGCTTGTAAATTCGCCACTCCAACCTGCCAAACGCCCATGATCACCATAATGCGCAAGCACCACAAGGTCCTGATGATCTTCATCACGGTTCTCGTTTGTATTTCCTTTTCCTGGTACTGGAACAAGACCGACTTCGGGCAGATGGGCAACGGCACGGTGGGCAAGATTTACGATCGCAACGTTTCCGCAGGTGGAATTTCAGCGCAATGCGCGCCTTCTCCGCCTCGGTAGCCAGCTCGGCATGCGTGAGCTGATTACAGAACTGACCGCGGGCGCGCAAACCGAAGCGCAAGCGTTCGAGAATTTTTCCTGGAACCTGATGGTGTTGCGCCACGAAGCGGAGCGACTGGGCATCCGACCAGACACGACCGAGATCGCCAACGCGGTCAAAGCTTTGCCCGCTTTCGGTGGCGAACATGGATTCGATTTGGCGCGCTACACCGATTTCACCGACCACGCGCTCGCGCCGATGGGGTTTAGCGAGGCCCAGATCGAGGAGCTGGCGGCGGACCAAATTATCCTTGAACGGGTGAAGAAAATCCTCAGCGCCGGGGTGAACGTACCGGAGGCGGAGCTGCGGAACAGCTTCGAACAGGCCTACGCCAAAATGGACGCGAGCGTGGTCCGTTTCCGCTTCGAGGATTTTGCCCAGGACGCACAGATCAACGACACGGACATCGCGAAATATTATGAGGCGCAAAAAGCGCAGCTGAAGACGGACGAGAAGCGAAGGATAAAATTCGTGCGGTTTGGTCTGACGGATGAGCAAAAAAAACTGACCGGCAAGACGCGCATCGACGTCCTGCAAAAACTGGCCGACCAGGCGAACGATTTTACCGAAGCGCTGCAGGTAAAGGGCGCGGATTTCGACCAGGTCGTGGCCAAGTTCCAACTCACGCCCAAGGAGACGGCAGACTTTTCCAAAGCCTCGCCCGATCCGGACGCTGGCCTCCGCGCCTGAGCTTGTGCAAGCAGCCTTTGCGCTGACAAAGGAAGCGCCGAACAGCGATGCGATTCAAACGCAGGACGGTTTCGACGTGCTTACTTTGCTGAAAGTCGAGCCCTCCCGCCCGCTCACGCTCGATGAAGCGCGATCGAAAATCGTCGAGGCACTCAAGCAGCAAAGAGCGCATCAGATGGTTGCGATGAAGGCCTCGGAAGTCGCGGGCAAGCTGCGAGACGAATTAAAGAGCGGGAAGCCGGTCGGGGACGCCGCCGCCGAGGCGGGCGTGAAGGTGGAGAAGATTCCGACGTTTGCCCTTGTCGATACATTGCCCGGCGCGACACCCTCGCCCACACCAGATCCGAAAAACGAGAGGCCAGACATGCCCCGCATCAAGCAAGCCGCGAGCGACTTGAGTCCCGGTGACGTGAGCGATTATCTGAGTACCCCCAATGGCGGACTGATTGTTATTCTCGAGAAACGCGAGACCCTCGCTCCCGCGGAGTTCGAAAAATCGCGTGTCCTGATCGAGCGCCAGGCTTTGCAGAATAGGAGCCAGATTGTCTTCTACGAGTGGTTGCGCGAGCGCCGCCACGCGGCCGGTGTTCAAGAAACGAAAGCGCAGCCGGCGCCGGCCAGTTGCACTGAGCTAGCCCGACTGGCAGAGTCGACACGGGCTTAACGATCAGATTCACTTTTGAGCGCCGGAAAATTGGAGATGCTTCGCACCGTCGAGAGCGCTTTGCAAGTTCACACAATGGAATCGGTCGACGAAATTTTTGACGACGCGAATGGCGACCTCGCGATCGGCGAACTGGAGAGCGCGGTGGAAAAGTATCGCCGTTGCGTCGAGCTGGATCCGCAGTTCTTCGACGGCTGGCACGCGCTCGGGATGGCGCTGATGAAGCTCGGGCGTTTTCCGGAAGCGATCGAGGCCGGCAAGAAGACCGTCGAGCTCAGGCCTAACGACCAGATCGGCTGGACGAGTTTGTCGTTATTCTACAACCGCAACGGCGACATCAAGGAAGCCGAAGCCGCCGGGACGAAAGCGAAGATTCTTGTCCTGGGGCGGGAAGATCGCCAAGGAGTAGAATGCGTCGTCATCCCGAGTGGAAAAGCGGAGTCAAGGGATCCCGCGGACTCCTTCAGGTTTCGCGACGAGATCCTCGACTTCGTTCGGGATGACGTGCTCGCGGCCTACTTCCCGGCCCAGCGGTAGAAGCTCTGATAATGCCCGATACCGCTGCGGTAATTGATGTAGGTCGCAAGCGCGAGCAGCGGAAAGTTTTGGCGATACATGTCGTACTTCAAATAGAAGACGCGCGGGAATCCAGTGCCGGTAATTTCCAATTCGTCCCAGGCGCCATCGGTGCGCTGGGTATCGAGCAGGTAACGCAGACCGAGCTGCACGCTCGGCCGATCAAGATCGCCACAGGCGCACAATCCCATCAACGCCCAGGCGGTTTGCGAAGCCGTGCTCGCGCCTTTGCCTTTGAGGTCGGAATTTTCGTAGGAGGCGCACGATTCCCCCCAGCCGCCGTCGTCGTTCTGGCAACTCTCCAGCCAATCGCGCCCGCGCAGGATCCAGTCCTCGGTCATGTCTTCTCCGATCGCGCGCAGACCGCGCAAGACCTGCCACGTTCCATAGATGTAGTTCACTCCCCAGCGGCCGTACCAGGAGCCGTCGTCCTCCTGTGTCTGCCGCAGATAGCGAATCGCCCGACGCACCAACGACCGGCCGGGATTGAAGCCGATGTAGCCTAACAATTCGAGAGTGCGCGCGGTCAGGTCGCTGCAGGTCGGGTCGAGGATGGCATTATGATCGGCGAACGGCATGTCCTCCAGCCAATGGCGTGTCACATCCTTGTCGAAGGCGGCCCAGCCACCGTCGCGGCATTGGAAGCTCAACTGCCAGGCAAGCGCGCGATCAAAGATTTTCGCCAGCTCCGCTTGTTCGTTAGGCCGAACCAACCGCAACGCCATCAGCACCATCGCGGTGTCGTCCGTGTCAGGGTAAAAGACGTTGTTATATTCGAAGGCCCAGCCGCTCGCTTCCGGATGCGGGTTATTAACCGTCCAATCGCAACGGATTCGCACCTCTTTATCGACCAGCCATTGCGCGGCTTTTTGCAGCGCGGGATGCTGCGCTGGAAAGCCGGACTCGGCCAGGGCGATGATATTAATCGCCGTATCCCAGACCGGGGAAAGACAAGGCTGAATACGAAAATCCTCCGGGTCGTTGACAAAAAGACTGCGGAAATCCGCGAGCGCCTTTTGATAAAGCGGGTGGTCCTTTGGATAATCGAGCGTGCGCAGGGCGATGATCGAGTTGAGCATCGCGGGGAAGACTGCAGCGAGCCCATCGCTCCCTTTTCCGACTCGCTCGACCATCCAGCGTTCGGCTTCCTCCAGCGCCCGCTGCCGCAAGGGGCGACTATGAACACGCTCGAGGAATTTCAAGACGCGGTCGGCGCGCAGGAAAAAGTTGCGCCAGGTCAGGAGGCGCTGGTCATGTGGCAGGGTAAAGTCGTTTCCCTCGGTGCCGACCGGATAAAGTTCGTGCAACTGTTTGTCGTGTGGCAACTCACGGGTCGGCTTGAAATGATTGATGATCGCGAGCGGAATGAGCATGGCCCGGCTCCACGACGACATTTTGTAGATGTTGAAAAACGACCAACTGGGCAGGAGGACCATTTCCACCGGAATGGCCGGCAGATATTTCCAGGGGAATTGCCCTAACAACGCCAGGTAAAGCTTGCTATAGGTGTTCATCCGGGGGATGCCACCGAGGCGGAGGATGTTGGCGCGGGCTTCCTGCATGAAGGGCGCTTCAGGACTGTGGCCCGCGAGCTTGAGCGCGAAGTAGGCTTTAACAGAGGCGTTGATCTCGCTCTGACCGCCGTAATAAATATTCCAACCGCCATCGAGGAGCTGGCGTTTCAGGATATGCCTGACGCAACGGCGTTGGAGCGTCTCGTCCACCTCTCCGACCCAATGCATGAAGAGCACGTAATCGGAGCAAAGCGTGCTATCGACCATCAGCTCGCCGACCCAATGGCCATCGGGCTTTTGTTGCCGGAGGAGGTTGCCCTGCGCGCGCGCGATCGACTCCGCCAGCTCCTCGTTCGTCGCCAGGCGCGGCTGGTCGGCTTTCGCTACCCGCGGCAGCGCAATGATGTTGGCTGAGGGATTACCCATTTCCGGCAATTACGACGCCTGCGCGGCAGGCTCCACTTTCTTGCCGGTGAGGTGGCCATTGCCGGAGGTCACGCCGTTGTAGGCGGCGAGTTCGTTGCCCTTGCCCGTCGGCTTGGGTTTGGGGCCAAAGTTGAAGCGCACCGTTTTCCAAGTGTCGCCCCGCTGGGCGTTAAGGCCGAGGCTCGCAGTCGGTTCGTAGCCGCAATGGACCATGCAATTCTCGCAACGGCTGTCCTTCACCACCCCGTTTTCGACCCCGTACTTGTCCCACTGCACTTTCTCCAGCAACTCCTGATAGCTCGAGTAATGCGCGTCCGTCATCAGATAGCACGGGCCTTTCCAGCCGCGAATGTTGCGCGTCGGGATCGCCCAGGCGGAGCAGGTCAGATCCCGCTTGCCGGCGAGAAATTCAAAATAAATCGGGGTTCCGAAAAGCGTGTAGTTCTTCATCCACTGCTCGATCTTCTTGAACTTCTCGATCGTCATCTGGCGGGTGAGGAAGAAATTCTCCGGCTGCAAGTTGAGCCGCTTGATCATGTCCTTCTTCGCCGCGTCGTATTCGTAGCCGGGCGAGATGGTGTGCCCGTCGACTCCGAGATCGCTTAGGAAATCGAACATCTGCTCGACTTCCCTCATGTCAGTTTCCTTGTAGATCGTGGTGTTGGTCGCGACCTGGTAGCCGAGTGCCTTTGCCATCTTGATCGCCAGGATGCATTCCTTGAAAACGCCCTCGCGTTCGACAATCAGGTCGTGGGTTCGTTCCAGGCCGTCGAGGTGCACATTCCAATACATCCACTTGCTCGGACCGATCGTCGGCTTGGCCGGATCCTTTGGCCCAACCCGGATCGCGGTCGCATCCTTCTCAGTCACCAACCCTGCACTAACCAGGGCCGTGATTTTCTCCTCGATAAAGGTCGGCACGCTTCGGATACTCCGCGGCCATCCATTCGCGCATCTTCTTGCGCATGAACATCGCGTTGGTGCAGATGTAAATGATCCGGCCCTGCTCGTGCAGGCCCTGCACGAGGGCCTCGATTTGTGGATAAATCAACGGCTCCCCGCCGCAGATCGAGACCATCGGGGCGTTGCATTCCTCCGCCGCCGCGAGGCAATCCTCAAGAGGCAGAAGATCTTTCAACGAAGTGGAATATTCGCGAATCCGGCCGCAACCGGTGCACGTAAGATTACAGGTATGCAGCGGTTCGAGCTGCAACACGGTGGCAAATTTTTTCGTCCCACGAAGCTTCTGGCCGACAATGTAGGCGGCGATCTTCGTCGTGAGCGGGAGCGGAAATCTCATAAGTGCGGGATACTAACAAGCATGCTACGACTGTCAATGGAACCGACGGCGCCATCTGACCCGGCGATTCGACGGTCCACAAACGATCTCCTTACACCATGGCGCTGATCCCTGAAAAGAAGAGAAATGTTGCAGTCCTGGGCGCCTCGCCAAAACCGGACCGGTATTCCAACCAGGCGGTGAGACTCCTGGCGAGTTTTGATTACCGGCCAATCCCGATAAATCCGGCCTACGACGCAAATCGAAGGGCTGCCCTGTTTTCCCAAACTCGCGGCGATCGACGAGCCGGTGCACACCATCACCCTTTACCTGGGGCCGGCGCGCTCGACGCCGTTGATCGATGAGATCGTGGCGGCCAAGCCGCAGCGCATCATCCTGAATCCGGGCGCGGAAAACGAGGAACTGGCCGCCGCGGCCAGCGGTGCCGGGATCGAAGTGGTCGAAGGCTGCACGCTGGTCATGCTGCGGACGGGGTTGTTCTGAACTCGGAGGGGACGGGTTTCCGCGCGTTTCCCGCTTGCCGGCCACGCGCAAAAATTCGCCTCCAAATTCGCTGCGCCATTTAGGCGAGCCAGACTTGGCCTGCTGCGCCTGCGAGGTGCACTCTGACCGCACGACTCCCCACTCGGACTGAAACTTCGTTTCAGCCGGCACATCGTCCGTCTCTGTGCGCTCGATCCCGCAGAGGAATCCTTCCGCTCTCTCGTTTTGCGTTACGGCGGAGAATAGCGACTAACTGAGAATCACGCTGGAAATTCAAAAGGCCCCGGGGCCTTTCTCTTTTTTTGCCAATGCAATTTTGGCCGGCTCGCCCGCGACCCAAGGGACGGAAATGGTCACCGGATCGAAATTGAAGTCGTCTAAAAGCGCGGTCGTTTGGTAATGTTTCAGGCATGTTGTTTCGGTTTCCAAATCTCCAGTAGATCTGCGTCCGATGAGTTGGATTACCGTTGTTTGGTCGATGGACGCCGCGGTGTGTTTCACACTTGCGGGAATATATTTGCTGGTCTGGTGCAAGCAGCGCGAAGGGTGGGTGCATTTGCTATTTTCGTGCAGCGCTGTGGCGGCCGGGGTCATCGCAGGGTTCGAGTTGGCCTCGATGCACGCCGCAACGACTGCACAATACGGCGCGCTGATACGATGGGCGCATCTCCCGGTGTGGATGCTGATCGTGTCGGTCGTGTGGTTCGTGCGGCTTTACCTCCGTGCCGGGCGACCGTGGCTGGCGTGGAGTGTCTGCGGCCTGCGAACGCTGACGCTGGTCCTCAATTTCGTTTTCACGCCGAATCTTAACTACCGGGAAATCACGAGCCTGCGGCACCTCTCGTGGTGGGGAGGAGAAACGGTCTCGGCGCCGATCGGCGTGCCGAGCACGTGGACCTTGGTCGGCGAACTAGGTTTGCTGTTGCTCATCATCTTTTTCGTGGATGCCACGATCACCGTATGGCGACGTGGCGACCGGGGGCGTGCGCTCGTTGTGGGCGGGAGCGCAATTGCTTTCACCACGTTGGCGCTCGGGCAGTCGGCGCTGGTAATTTGGGGAGCCATCGAATCGCCATTCTTCGTCAGCTTCCCATACCTGGGCATCATCGCGGCGATGGGCTATGAGTTGAGCTCCGATGTCCTCCGCGCGGCACAGCTCGCGCGGCAGTTGCAGGCGAGCGAGGCTGACTTGCGCGAGACGCGAACAGCGCATGGAGCTCGCAGCCAGCGCTGCCGACCTCGGCATGTGGGTGTGGGACATCGAGCGTGATGAGGTTTGGATGACGGACAAAAGGCGCGCCCTCTATGGCTTCGCGCCGTCGGAGAAGCTCGACATTGAGCGCCTCCGAAGTGTAGTCCATCCGGAGGATCGCGAATCCGTGCGCGTGGCTGTGGAGAACGCCTTGAACACTGGTGCAGAATACGACACCGAATACCGGATCGTGCTGCCAGATGGGCAAGTGCGCTGGATGGCCGGGCGCGGCCGCGTCGAGTTCAACCGCGAAGGCAAACCGACACGAATGCGCGGCGTTGCGCTTGACATCACGGAGCGCTGGCGCGCGGAGCAGGAGTTGCAGCAATTGCGGCAGGAGATCGCCCATGTGAGCCGCGTATCGATGATGGGCCAACTCGCCTCGGCCCTGGCGCACGAGATCAATCAGCCGCTGGGCGCGATCTTGCGCAACGCGGAGGCGGCGGAGCTTTTCATTCGGCACGAATCGCCAGACCTCAACGAAATCCGTGCCATCCTTGCCGACATCCGAAAGGACGACCAACGCGCGAGCGCCGTGATCAGCCGCATGCGCGCGTTACTCAAGGGGCACAGCCTCGACACGCGTCCGATCGAGGTCGGCGAACTCATCGGCGAAGTCGCAGCTCTCGCTCGCGTCGACGCCGCGGCGCGGCACGTGAAGCTCGAAACGAATGTATCGCTCGAATTACCGTCGGTGAACGGCGACCGCGTGCATCTGCAGCAAGTGCTGCTCAATCTCATCCTCAACGGAATGGACGCGCTCAACGGAACCACACAGAACGATCGTCGCGTGACTGTCGGTGCGCGGCTCGACGGTCCTCAATCCATCGAGATTGCCGTCAGCGATACCGGCTCGGGCATTCCTGCGGACGAACTCGCGCGCGTCTTCGAGCCGTTCTTTACAACCAAGCCCCAGGGCATGGGCATGGGCCTGCCGATCTCGCGCACGATTATCGAAGCGCACGGCGGGCGCCTCTGGGCCGAGAACAACAACGGCGGCGGGGCAACGTTTCGCTTCACGCTGCGAGCTGCGAAGGACGCCGGCGCGACATGAGCACGGCTGTGCCGATCGTTCACTTGTCGATGACGACGCGTCTTTTCTCGCCGCGACCTCGCGACTGCTGCGTGCGAGCGGATTTGCGGTGAAGACGTTTCGCGTCGGCGTCAGAATTTCTCGCGCAGCGCGATGTGGCAGCTGCGGGCTGCGCGGTGGTGGATTTGCAAATGCCGGGCTTGAACGGACTCGATCTGCAATTGGCGCTAGGACGGACGCGTAACCCGCTGCCCGTGATTTTCCTCACCGGCCAGGGCGACATTCCGACGAGCGTGCGTGCGATGCGCGAAGGGGCGGAGGATTTTCTAACCAAGACCGCGCCGAAGACGGCACTCCTCCATGCGATCCAGCGCGCGCTTGCTCGCGATACGCGCGAACGCGAGGAGCGGGCGCGACGACGCGAGATATGCGCGCGATTCGAGAAGCTGACGGAACGCGAGCGCGAAGTTCTCGGGCACGTGGTTCGTGGACGCTTGAACAAACAGATCGCCGGAGACCTCGGCGTCCATGAGCGCACGGTGAAGCTGCATCGCACGAGCATCACGACGAAGCTGCGAGCGCCCTCCGTGGCGGAACTGACGCGCCTTGCGCACGAGGCGGGCCTCCTTCCCTAAGGGGCAGTAGTCCATACTTAGCGGCAGTGGCTATGGTGCTCCGGTGAATCGCGCCACACCCATTTACGTCGCTGTCGTCGATGATGATGAAAGCCTTTGCCGATCGCTTAGCAGACTGCTGCGTGCGTCGGACATTCAGGCGGTCACCTATTCCTCGGCCGAAGCCTTCCTCGCAGATACGAAGCATCCGCGATTTGACTGCCTTGTGCTTGATATCCAACTCGGCGGTATGTCGGGCATCGAGCTCGCGCAGCAACTCGCGGATGTGGCCGACCCACGCCCATCATCTTCATCACTGCGCATGACGACGAGGAAGCCTGGGAACAGGCGATGACCGCATGTTGTGCAGCCTACTTCCGCAAGACCGACTGCGGCGCCGACGTGCTCGATGCTATCCGTCGACTTGCCGCTTGAGCCGGTCCTCTTCTCCCATAAAAGAAACAACTCTTTAAGATGTCTCCACAACCGACCACAGCGGGGGACCACGTTCGCCGATTATTGTTAGTGGATGGAATGGAAGTCGTCCGGGTTGGACTAGCCAAGGTCATTGGTGCTGCTTGCAGCCTTACGGTCTGCGCAGAGACGGGGGACTACGACGAGGTTGCAGATCTCTTAAAACGTCACCGGCCGCATTTGATGATTGCTGAGCCGTTTCACCACTGTCAGGACGGAATTATCTGGATCAAAGATCTGGCTCGCGCGTTTCCGCAAACGAAGATTCTGGTCGCATCTTCAAACGCGGAACCGACCTATGCAGAGCGCGCCTTACGCGCCGGTGCTTCAGGCTACTGGATGAAAGGTGGTCCGGCCGCTGAGCTGCTGGAAGCGATCGAGATGGTTCTTAGTGGAGAACCGTACGTGAGTCCTCGTATCGCGTTGCTTGCGGTTCGCGAATTGATCAATCGGCCGGCGAAGGCTCCAGGGCATGTGACCCAGCTGAGCGATCGAGAATTGCATATGCTCGCCCTGATTTGCGCCGGTCACGACGTTGGTCGAATTGCGCAAGAGCTCAAGATCAGCCGCAAGGCCGTCGAATCGTATGTCGAACATATCAAGCTGAAGCTCGGTTATTCCGACGCGAAATCTCTTAAGCAAGGCGCGCGTGAGTTCCTTACCCTAGGCAGGCACCGACGGAAATGAAAGCAATCCTGATCAAGAGTTTCCTGCTAGCGGAAGTTGTCCTCTTATGGACGGTGATACTGCCGGTCGCAGCGCTCTTTGCGTTGGGCGTCACCATCCGAAAGAGGACGTTGTGGTGGAAGACGCAAAGGTCCTTCGCTACAGGTGACACGGTCGCCCCTACACCGGGCCGTCTCGCCGTCCCTACCGCCCCAGCCAGCCGCGCCGGATCAAGCTCACTGCAATCGCCGCCAGCAGTAGCGAGACCAGCTTCGAAATTCCGTTGATCCCCTGTTTGCCCATCAATTTCGTGAGTCGGTCGGCGTAACGAAACACGACCGCCACGATGACAAGATTCACGATCAGGGACGTGAGCGTATAAATCGCACCGACGGAATCGACCAGGACGAGCAGCGCAGTCAACAGGGCCGGCCCGGCGATCAACGGCATCCCCAGCGGCACAATGCCGAATGCCTCGGTGGTCGGGCGTTTTTCCCCGCCGACCTCGAGCAGGTCGCGGACAGCAAAAGCGAGCAGGATGATTCCGCCGGCGACTTGAAAATCGGCTACCGTGATCCCGAGCGCCTGGAAAATCAGTTTGCCGAGGAACATGAACCCGACCGAAATTGCAAGAGCAGTCCCGATCCCGAGCAGGGCTTCCTGCTGACGGCGCTTCGGCTCGACGTTCGCGCCGAGTCCGATGAAAATCGCCACCATCCCGATGGCATCGATCGCGACGAAAATCGGGATGAAGGCGATGACGAACTTGGTGGCGAAATCTTTCACGAGCAAAGTCTCGGGGCGAACCGGCAGGATCCAGCGTTCAAATCGCTTTACCACCTCCCGCATCTACACAATGTTGAGCGCGCCATCAACCATCCTATGAAACACTTCCTGCTCGTCAGTCTGCTCGCCGCCTTCGCTCTTCCGCTTCGTGGCGGCGATGTCAAAAGTCTCTCGGATTTTCAGGCCGCTGCGGAGAAGGCGAACGAAATCCTCACGATTCCGCACTGGCCGAAAACGCCCCTCGAGGTGCAGGCCGAAATCGACGACGCAATCGCGAAAGCCAACGCCGGACTCGACACGATCGGGAAGCAGGACCTGGGCAAGGTCACCTTTGAAAGCACGGTTGGTGCGATCGATAACCTGCAGAATGACGCGACGATCGCGATCAACAAGACCGTCGTCATACAACAGACCAACCAGGATCCTGCGATGCGCGACGCGGCCGAGAAAGCGGTCAAGGTTTTCCAGGATTGGGCGGTGGGCGTCGACTACCGCGAGGACGTTTACAAGGCGGTCAAGGCTTACGCCGACACGAAGCCGAAGTTGGACGGTGAGGACGCGCTCCTGCTCGAGCATACTCTGCGCGACTATCGCCGCGCCGGTCTCGCGCTTTCGCCAGAAAAACGCGCCGAGGTCGAGAAGTTGCGCAAGGAACTGGCGAAACTCGAGACCGATTTTCAGGCGAACATCGTGGCGGTGAAGGCGCCGGTTGTTTTCACCAAAGCGGAGCTGGAAGGCGTGCCGGACAGCATCCTCGAATCACCCGGCGTGAAGACCGGCGACGACTCCTACACCGTGCTCGCGAACGTGACGTTCCATTACAACACGGTCGAGGAGACGGCGAAGAAGGAAGAGACGAGAAAGCATCTTTACGAGGTGCGGTTCAATCTCGCGCGCGAGAAAAACGTGCCGGTGCTGAACGACATCCTCGCGCACCGCAACCAGATCGCGCTCAAACTCGGCTACAAGTCGTGGGATGATTTCCAGACCGAGATAAAAATGGCGAAGAGCGGAGCCGCGGCGAAAACGTTCATCAACGATCTGATCGCCGGCATTCAACCGAAGTTCGACGCTGAGATCGCGGAATTGCGCAAACTCAAGGTCGCGGAAACCAAGGACCCGAACGCGCAGATCAATAAGTGGGATTGGCGTTATTTCGCCAACCAACTCAAGAAAGAGAAGTACACCGTCGATACCGAAGCGTTGCGCGTCTTTTTCCCGTTCCAGCGCACACTCGATGGGATGTTCAACATCTACCAAAGCATCTTCGGTTTGAAATTTACCAAGATCATCGCGCCGGAAAAATGGGTCGACGATCTTCAGCTCTACATGGTGACCGACGCGGCCAGCGGACAACCGCTCGGCATGTTCTACCTCGACATGTTCCCGCGCGATGGAAAGTTCAATCACTTCGCCCAATTCGGGATCATTCCGGGTAAGTTGTTGCCCGACGGAAAATACCAGCGTCCGACGAGCGCGCTCATCTGCAACTTCCCGCCGCCCGGCAAGGACAAGCCGTCGCTCCTGAGTCACCAGGATGTAGAGACGCTTTTCCACGAATTCGGACACGCTCTCCACTCCATCGTCACAACGGCCAAGTATGTGCGCTTCTCCGGCACGAACGTCCCGGCCGATTTCGTCGAGGCGCCCTCGCAAATGCTGCAAAACTGGGTCTGGAACAAGAGTGTGCTCGACACTTTCGCGGCGGATTACCGCGATCCTTCCAAGAAAATTCCAGCGGCCATGATTGCGAAGATGAAGGAAGCGAAGCTGGCTACGGTGGGCGTTACTTATCGCCGGCAATTTACTTTCGCCGATATCGACCTCACGCTTCACGACGTTCATCCGGAAGGTCAGCCCTATGACTGCGTCGCAATCTCCAACCCGGTCTTTGAGAAAGACTTCCTGCCGATGGACCCGAATACCGCCTTCGTCGCCTACTTCGGGCACCTCGCGGGTTACGATGCCGGTTATTACGGCTATGCCTGGGCCGATGCGATCGCGGCGGACATGGCAACCGTCTTCGAGCAATCGCCCAATGGATTTCTCGATAAGACGGCCGGTATGAAACTGCGCAATGAAATTTACGCACCCGGCGGTTCGCGCGACATCGACGTCTCTATCCGCAATTTTCTCGGGCGCGACCGCTCAATCCAGCCCTTCCTGAAAACGTTAGGCATTGAATCAGCGGGGAAAGCAAAAGGCGGCCCGTCCACTGAGAGCGATCCGGGCGCTGCGAAGCCGCTCAAGCCATAGTCTACGCTCGGCAAACGTTTTCTCTGGGGAGAATGGATCACGTCCCGGCCAGTTGAATTCCAGACGCATCCGTTTCCGGGCTAGACTGCATCCTCGCCAATGAACAAAACCGCCTGCTTCTCGTTAGTCGTGTTCGCCACTTCCATCTTCGCGGCCGCACCCAACGAGCCAGCCAAGGAAGCGATCAACACCATCGACGCAGCCGGTCTTCTTGAACACATCAAGATCCTCGGCTCCGATAAATTCGAAGGCCGCGCGCCGGGCTCCAAAGGCGAAAAAGAATCGGTTAGTTACATCATCGAGCAATTCAAACAGCTCGGTTTGAAGCCAGGCAATCCAAACGGGACCTACACCCAGGAAGTTCCCTTGGCCGGCATCCTCGGCACCCCTGACCGCCGCGTTTGCGGTCGGCGATAAACGGATGGATCTGCACTCGCCTAGCGAGTTTGTGGCCTTTACCCAGCGGATCACTCCGGAGGTCGAAGTAAAAGATTCCGACGTCGTCTTCGTTGGCTACGGCGTGGTCGCTCCGGAGTACGGCTGGGACGATTTCAAAGGCGTCGACGTTAAGGGGAAGACGCTAATTTTTCTGATCAACGACCCGCCCCTGCCCGACCCGAAAGGTCCGTCAAAGCTCGACGACAAAATGTTCAAGGGCAAAGCGATGACCTACTACGGCCGCTGGAGCTACAAGTACGAGATTGCGGCGGAGAAAGGCGCGGCCGCCGCGGTCATTGTGCATGAAACAATTCCGGCCGCCTACCCCTGGTCGGTGGTCGAAAATAGCAACGCGAAACAGAATTTTGTTATCGATGCCCCGGACAAAAACATGGGAACGGTCGGAATTCGTTCTTGGATCACGCTCGATACAGCCAAAAAGCTTTTTGCTGCGGCCGGCCAGAATTACGACGACCTGAAAAAAGCGGCCTTGAGCAGGGAATTCAAGCCGGTCTCGTTAGGGGCGAAGGCGGATTTTTCTCTGCGAAACCAAATTCAACATTTCAAGTCCCACAACGTTGTTGGCCTGTTTGAAGGAAGCGATCCGCAGCGGAAAGATGAATACGTCATCTACAGCGCCCACTGGGACCACCTCGGCCGCGACTCGCATTTGCCGGGCGATCAGATTTACAACGGCGCAATCGACAACGCCTCTGGCGTAGCCTCGATCCTGGAAATCGCGCAGGCCTTTACCAAGCTCTCGCAGGCGCCGCCGCGCAGCCTTCTGTTCATGGCCACAACCGCCGAGGAAGCGGGTTTGTTGGGCGCAAAATATTATGCCGAGCATCCGCTCTACCCGCTCGACCACACCCTCGCTGACATCAACATCGACTGCGTTAATCCCTGGGGCAAAACCCGCGACATCGAGGACATTAGCGGCGAGAATTCAACCCTTGACGATCTCCTCGCGCAGGGCGCCGCTCGCTCGGGTCGGACGGCCGTGCCGAACAGTGAACCGGAGAAAGGAAGCTTCTTCCGAGCCGATAATTTTGAGTTCGCCAAAGTCGGTGTGCCGGCCCTCTACATCGGAAGCAAGCCGAAAAATTACATCGGCCAGCCGGCCGATTATGGTCGGAAGAAAAGCGAGGACTATACGTTGCATCATTATCATCAGGTCTCCGACGAAGTGAATCCGGCGTGGGACTTGTCCGGCGCGGTTGAGGACACTCGACTGCTCTTTGAAATCGGCTATCAAGTTGCGCAGGCAGACCAATTTCCGACCTGGCTACCAGGCTCGGAGTTCAAAGCCCGGCGCGACAAAATGATGGCGCAAAAGAAATGACGGAAATCCTTGCAGGCTACTTCTTCTCGCCCTTCTCCGAAGAATAATGTCAAGGTGACGGGCCTTCTCTCGGGACTCCAGTGTTGGTGAGAAGAAGCTCAGCCGAAGGGCCTCGCGAGGCGAGTCCCGAACGCGCAGAATAGCCTCGCTCACGTGGTTCAGAACTTAATGATTTCGTTGCACTAGCCAGTGTGTTGGCCAGGACGGGGCAACAGTGAACGGATGCCTTCCCTGCCGCCCCCAATCCGTGGCATCGACGACGGGCGCGCAGGCCTTCTCCGGTTCACACCGATCCATCATCGGTCAGCCGTGGCTGGGGACGGTCGGAGGTCCTGATTTTCACTTATGCAAGGCTCCGCTGATACTGCATCCTGCGACTTAGATGCAACGCCTGATCCTTTTCCTGCACTTCATCGGGCCGGACAAGACGCTCCGCGCGATCCGTCGATGACACACGCCGACAGAAGACGGGTCTTCGGACTGGATTGCCTCCGGGCTCTCGCCATTTCGAGTGTCCTGTTCGCTCACGGATTTGGATTGCTTTACCCGCAAATGCCAGCCTGGTTCGGCCTGCTCGGGCACGGTGGCTTTTACGGCGTTGAACTTTTCTTTGTCCTCAGCGGGTTCCTCATCGGACGGATTTTGATCCGCTACGATTCCGATTTGGGGAACCCCGGCACGGTGGGTGTATTCTACATCCGGCGTTGGTTCCGAACCTTGCCGCTTTTCTGGTTATTCGTTGTCCTCAATGTTTTGCTCGAGTTCCAGGTCAAGGACCACCCGGTCTCGTTAGGGGAAGTGTTGGAACACGGCTTCTTTTTGCGCACCTTTGCGACCTATCATCCCGTCTTTTTTCCTGAGTCATGGAGCCTCGCGATCGAGGAATGGTTTTACCTTCTCTTCCCGGCCGCCATCTGGCTCGGGCTGCGTTTTCGGAGGCGTTTCGCGCCTGTTTTTTTGACCGTTGCGGCAACATTTTTTCTTTTTTCGACCATCGGCCGCATGATCTCGGCCTACGGGCCGGACGCCACCTGGGCGCAATGGCAACGAGTTATCGTCATCTACCGATTCGATGGACTCATGATCGGCGTTTTCGCCGGCTGGATCTCGCTGCGCTGGCCCGAATTTTGGAAAGCACGGCCGAGGCTCAGCGCGGCGATTGGTTGTCTCTTGCTCTTCGCGCTCTATTGCTCGCTATGGCGATGGCGGGACGGGCAATTCGTTTTCGCACCGGATGATTATTTTGCCCGCACCTTTCGCTTCACTCTCGTGTCGCTCGGCTTTGCCCTTCTTCTGCCGTGGGCGTCGCTTTGGAAACTCGAAAATGAGAATTTTGCCAGCCTCGCGGTGCGCAAGATTGCCCTCTGGTCCTATGCGCTTTACCTCGTCCATATCCCGCTCATTCAGCTCTTGATGAAATATGGATATCAAGACTGGCGGGCCTCTTTCAGCCACGCGCTCATTCTGTTCGTTTTCGAGATCGGCGGCGCAATTCTGGTGAGCGCTCTGCTCTTTCGGTTCTTTGAGAGGCCGTGCACCGGTCTGCGAGAACGCGTCGCGCCCGCCGTTGCCAAAATTTTCACGCCTGCGCCGACGGGTTCGAGCCAGCCAAATCAGTCTTGCAAATGAATCTCCGCACTGAATTCTGAAGCGCGATGCGCAAGACCAAGATCATCTGCACTCTCGGTCCGGCCTCGGAAGATTCCGAGATCATCCGGCAGATGATCGAGGCAGGCACCGACGTGTTTCGGTTGAACATGAGTCACGCGAAGCACGAATGGGTGCGCGACATCGTCCCGCGAGTCCGCGCTCTCGCGGAGCAGCTCGGGCGCAATGTCGCGCTCCTTCTCGACACGCAGGGGCCGTCGATTCGCACCGGCATTCTGCAGCGCGACCTCTCGCTTGCGGTCGGCGACGTTCTGGAAATCACCGTGCGAGGCGCAAAAAGCACGGAACCGAATTCGATCACGGTGAACTACGACGACTTGATCGACGACGTCTCGGTCGGCGACGTAGTTCTCCTCGATAACGGCCTCATGCAGGTGCGCGTCCTGGAGAAAGGGGACAACCGGATTCGGACCGCAGTTTTGACCTCGGGCACGCTCGGTTCGCGCCGGCACATCAATCTCCCCGGCGTGCATGTGAATCTCCCTGCTCTGACCGAAAAGGATCTGGCCGACGTGGCTCTCGGCGTCGAGCTGGGCGTCGATTTCGTCGCGCTCAGTTTCGCGCGCAAAAAAGAAGACCTCGAGGAGCTGCGGCAGGTCCTGCAAAAATCGGGAAGCGCCGCGCAGGTCGTGGCGAAAATTGAAAGTCAAAGCGCGGTCCGCGAGATCGACGACATGATCCGGGCCGCTGACGTGATCCTGATCGCGCGCGGCGATCTCGGGATCGAATGCCCGATGGAAGAATTGCCCATCATTCAGCGGCGGATCGTGAAACGCTGCCTGCGCTTTGGCAAGCCGGTGATTGTCGCAACCCAGATGCTCGAGTCGATGGTCAATCATCCGGTGCCGACCCGAGCCGAGATCACCGATGTCGCCAACGCGGTTTTTGAGCAGGCCGACGCAATCATGCTCACTGGCGAAACGACCTCGGGCCGCTATCCGGTCGAGTGCGTGAACGTCCTCAATCGCGTCGCGCTGCGAATCGAGCGGAGCGGCGGCGCTGGTTATGGCAAGGAAGCGCTCCTCGAAGACCCGCGCGAGAAGACCGTCGCCGCGGCCATCAACCTGGCCAACTCACTCGCGCGCGCGAAGATCATCGTCTTCACCCACCATGGGACGATGGCGCGCTATGTCTCCAACCTGCGCCCGGAGCGTGCGCCGATTTTCGCCGTCGCCTCGAACGAAAACGTTTGCCGCCAGCTCGCGATTTGTTGGGGAATGTTTCCGATCCGGATCGATTTTACGGAAGATCCTAATGCGACGATCGAGGCCGCGGAAAAATATTTGCGCGACGCGAAGTTGATTGTGCCTAACGATAACCTGGTCATCATCAGCGACGTCCGCGCCGGGCAGGCGCTGGTCGATTGCGTGCAGCTGCGGCAGGTCGGCGCGCGCCTAACGAACGGTTGTAGCCGAGGGCGGAGTTGACCCGGTCGAGGCACAGGCCAGTCAGAACATGCCGGGGTCAACGCCCCGACTACAATGGCGGACGTACGTGGCGAGAGGAAGCGAGCGGCCATGCTTTTTGCGCCCGAAGATCGATCGTCCAGCCTTTGACGCTGACTTCTCCCGGCGGAAGGTTGGCTGTGCTGACGGTTTGCACAAAGCCAGCGCGGTAAACGTGTGGGTCGTGCCTTCCATCGCGCAGATCGGGCCGCGCGATCCCCGTTCCGAGGACTGTGATCGGTTTGAAGTCGCCGGAGCGGTTCTCGGCTCCGATCACAACGCAATCGGCCGGGCGATTTCGTTCCGGCAGCCAAGCCCAGCCTCGGCAGGCTGAGGGAACCGCTGCCCTCCAGTTCGGCCAACTCGATCTCGCCGTGGCTGCCATCCGCCGGCGGAGGCGATTGTTTAACGGCGGAAGCCAGCGGGTCGTGCACAAATGGGAGCCGCAAGACTCGTTTCTCCTTCAAGTAACGTGCCCGGTTGCGGAGCGGTTCGACGAATGGAAGGATGAGCGCAAGATCGGGATTATCCGGAATCGGCTCCATCCATTCCAAGGCGCGCAGGAGACGGCCGCGGGTCTGATGATGCTCGGCCAGCACCGCAAGATTTTTCTCGTAGGACGTCGCCCAGGAAAGCGCGAGGAAAACGAGCGCCCATCCGCGTATGCGTGAGGAAGAGAGTACGAACGGCGACTGAAGCACCGCGCACGCGCGCGCAATAGATCGCAAAGTAGAGGCCAAAGAGCGCGATATAAAAAAAACGACTGAACGCCAAGTAGCGATTGTCGAGCGCCTGTTCCACTCCGAAGCCCAACCGCCCGAGCGCCGTGATCGTGACCGTGCCGCAGGCGAACGCCCCGAGCAGAAGCCAGGCATAGAATGTCCGCCAATCTCCGCGCTGCCAGATCGTCCAGAGGACGAAACCGGCGCCACTGAAAAACAGCGTCAAAACGATGATCCCAAGGAAAAACGGCGAGGCGAAGCCGGTGGAAAAATAATTCCCGCTCCACAGCACAACGTAATGGGCGAGATCGAGAAACCGCGCGCTGATCGAAGCGAACGCCGGATGGTAGGAAGGGCGATGGTAGCCGATGAAATAAGCGCCCACCGAAATCGCTCCGGCTAGGGCGTAGATCGAGCTCCAGATGAGCCGGCGTTGCCGCGGCGCCGGTTCGTTAGGCGCGGGCAACGGCCAGGCCAGTGCCCAGACGAGCATGCCGTTGGCAAAAGTGTAAGTCGCGACGAAGGCGAGAGTGAGATTCGCCAGCGCCTTCCAGCGAAAACGCGAGCCCGGAAAGATTGATCGCCGCCGCCGCGAGGAGCGCGAAGCCCGGGAAGAAAGTCTCGATCTCGATGCCGTATAAAAAATTCTCCACCTGCACCGGCGCAAAGCAGAGGAATGTCATCAGAGTCCAGCCGACCAAAGTGGAAACGGGAGTCGCGCCCGGAGTTCGCCGCAGGAGGTGCAGGAGGAGAAGACAAAGTGCGCAAACGCCAAAAAACACGACCCGGATTTCCTTGCGCACATCCCAGCCGCCGAAATGCTCAAGGCGCGAAATAGAGAAGTCGCGGGAAAAAATTCCGGCTCTCGTTATGCTGGGAGAACATCTCCTTCAGGGTGAGCGTCCCGCGGTACCACGATTCAAACTGGCTCCCGGGCGTATGCCATTCGTCCCAAAACGGGAGCGGCACCCAGTTGGTGGAAACCCAGTGCCACATCAATCCAGCCGGCACCATCGCAACCATCGTCAGGAGGAAGATTGTGACGGCGTTCCACGAGAAGGGGAACAAGCGCTCGCGGAATCTCATGCTATGATCGCTCCGATGCGTAGAGAGCTGGAAGCTTGGTGAATCGAAGCCCGTTCACAAGGCAAATGTTTGTCGGCCCCGCCGCATGAATTCTGACCTCGCGCCTCTCCTCGCCTGCCCGGTTTGCCGGCACGAGCTGATAGCCACGGCGAGCCTGCTTCGCTGCGCAAATTGCGGTGCTCGAATTCCCGATCATGGATGGGATCCCGGTCTTCCTGCCCGACGCAGCGGAAGTTGTCACCGTCCCATCCGCGCATACCAGCAACGCGATCGGCGCCGAGTTCGAAGAAATCCTTGCGCGGGGTGATGAGCGCGTCCTGCATCTCGGTGCCGGCTCGACCGCCACGAAATATCCCGGCTGCATTGAGCTGGAGCACAAAATCTTTCGCCACACCGACGTGGTCGGTGATGCCCACGCGCTGCCTTTTCGCGACAGCAGTTTCGATCGGGTCTTTGCCTTCAATGTTTTCGAACATCTGCGCGATCCGGCGCGCGCCGCGCGGGAAATCCTTCGCGTGCTCAAGCCGGGCGGTGCGCTCGCTTTGCACACGGCATTTCTCCAACCGCTGCACGAGGCGCCGCGACATTTCTTCAACGCGACTGAGTTCGGCGTCCGGGAATGGTTCCGCGATTTTGAAATCGAGCAGTGCGCGGTAAGTGGGAATTTTTCGCCGGGTTTTACCCTCGGCTTTCTCGCTGCCAGCCTGCTCGAAACGCTCCGCGAAAGCGGCGCTCCGGCTGATGCGCAATCGCAACTCGCCCACAGCCGGCTCGAGCAATGGGCGCACTTCTGGAATCGAAAATCCGAGCCGCCGCCGGGTTTCGACGCGCTCCTCACTCTTCCGCAGGAATTCCAGAAGCGATTGGCTGCCGGTTTCGAACTTCTCGCTCGCAAGCCCGGCGCCTCGCCGGGGCCGCCTTGAGGTTGGACAATCCGTTTCCATTGGCCAGCTTGAGCGAAGTGGAAAATCGATCCTGGGTTCACGTCGAACGCGTCGAAATCCCCACCGGGGAGGTTGTCCGGATCGAAGGCTGGGTTTTTGCGGAAGCCGGCGCACCGATCGAGCGCGTCCGAGCGGTCACGCCTGACGGGACGCACCTCGCAGTCTTTCCTATCCCGCGCCCGGATGTGGCGGCGGCTTTTCCCAATGCTCGGCATGCCGAGGCGAGCGGGTTCGCGATCCAGTTGAAGAATCCACCCCGTTGCCGCTTCAAACTGCAATTGGAAAGCGCCAGCCCTAACGACGATTGGAGCGTATTCTTCCGCACCGCAGTCGCAACCTCGGGAGAAACGGAAACGAATCGCGAGAACCCTCGACCGCCGGGGTCGCCTCCGGCCGCGGAATTGCCGCATCCGGGTTTCTACCTATGGTTTGATGAGCCGTCCGACTGGACAAAACTTCCGCGACGCTTCCGCCTCTCCGGATGGTGCTTCTGTCGGGACAACACACCGATCGAAGCCATCCGGGTACGCATCGGGGCGCGGGAATTTCCCGGGAGTTACGGCGTCTTTCGCGCGGACGTCGCCCAGATGCACCAGGAGAACACCGCGACTTTCAAAAGCGGTTTCGAGATTATCGCGGAAGCCCCGCGCGGCCGCGCGACCCTCGTCGTCGACGTGCGCCGCGCGGATGGCAGGTGGACTGAAATCTTTGCCAAAAAAATCCGCGCGCCGCTGATCAATCTGCGCCCGATTGCCGATGCGCAGCTCTGGGAGATCGGCGATTACACGACCTGGATCAAGCGTTACGACACCTTGCGCTCGTCCGACCGGAGCGAGATCCGGGCCCATATCGAGCGATTCGCGGCGACTCCGCTGATCTCGATCGTGATGCCGGTCTATAATCCTTCTCCGGCCCACCTGCGCGCGGCGATCGAGTCGGTGCGGGCTCAGCTTTATCCGCATTGGGAACTTTGCGTGGTGAACGACGCCTCGCCCGCCAAACATGTCGACCGGATTCTCGCGCGTTACGCGAAATGCGATCCACGCATCAAGGTCCAGCGCCGCGCGGAGAACGGCGGGATTGCCGCCGCCTCGAACGACGCGCTCGCTCTAACGACCGGCGATTTCGTCGCGCTGCTCGACGACGACGACGTGCTCGCGCCCGCCGCGCTTTACTTTGTCGCCTGTGAAATCAACGCGCATCCGGACGTGCAACTGATCTACAGCGACGAGGACAAGCTCGACACCACCGGGCGCCGCGGCAATGCCCACTTCAAACCCGACTGGAATTGGCCGCTTTTCCTGGCCCAGAATTTTTTCTCGCACCTCGGGGTTTTCAAAACCGAGTTGATCAAGAGTGTCGGATTTCGCGCCGGCTTCGAGGGATCGCAGGACTACGACCTCGTTCTGCGCTGCGCCGAGCAAGTCGAGCCACGACAGATTCGGCACATCCCGCGTCTGCTTTATCACTGGCGGATGTCGGAGAAGAGCGCGGCGCTCAACATTAACGCAAAGCCGCACGCCCGCGCGGCTGCGATCAAGGCCGTGGAAGAACATCTTGCCCGCCGCAAGATCGCCGCGGAGGTGACCAGTTCCGGCGACGAGGATTTCCGACGAATCCGCTATCATTTGCCTAACGAAAAGCCGCGCGTCTCGATCATCATCCCAACGCGCGATCTGGTCGCGCTGCTCCAGCCGTGCGTCGAGAGCCTCCTCGGACAGACGACGTATCCGAATTTCGAAATCGTCCTGGTTGATAATGGCTCGCAGGATCCAGCGGCGTTGTCCTTCCTCGCCGCCATCGCAGCGCGAACCGCGGGTTCGGGTGCTGCGCTGGGAAGAGGAATTCAATTTCGGTCGGCTCAATAATTTCGCGGTGCGCAAGGTCGAGTCTGAATTTGTCGCCCTGCTGAACAACGACCTGACGATCATCAATCCGGATTGGCTGGACGAGATGGTAAGCCAGGCGCTGCAACCGGGCGTCGGGGCAGTCGGCGCGCGTCTGCTTTATCCGGACGATCATATTCAGCATGCCGGGGTCATCCTTGGGGGCGGGGGCGTGGCGGCGCACGCGCACAAGGGTCTGCCGCGGGCCAATCATGGCTATTTTTCGCGCGCCATTCTTGCCCAGGAACTTTCCGCCGTGACCGCGGCGTGCATGCTCGTTAGGCGCAGCGCCTATCTCGAGGCCGGGGGCTTCGACGAAACGCATCTCAAGATCGCCTTCAATGATGTCGACTTTTGCCTCCGTCTCAGGCAGCACGGTTATCGCATTGTCTACACGCCATACGCTGAGCTCTACCACGCCGAATCGGCCAGCCGCGGCCTGGAGGACACGGTGGCCAAGAACAGTCGTTTTGAGGCGGAGATAAAATACATGCACGACACCTGGGGCGACGCGCTTCGGCAGGACCCTGCTTACAATCCCAATTTGTCGCTCGCTCTCGGGCGGCTTCACCCTCGCCTTTCCGCCGCGCGTTTCGTTCCCATGGCGAACGAAGTGAAAGCGACGGTCTCGGCGAAGGAGTCAGCCGCCGAAGCGGAGTATCTCTTCCATCTCGACGCAGTACCCGATCGCGTCAGTTTCAGCAGGCGAATCGAAATCAGCGGCTGGCTTTTCCATCGCCAGGGGAAGCCGATCCATGGTCTCCGCGGAGTGGTGAAAACGGCGCTACGCAGCGAGCGCGTTCACAAAGCCCGGCGCAAACGCGCTCGACCCGCCATCGGAGCGGCTTATCCCAACTTGCCGGAGGCGGCGATGAGCGGGTTTCTGCTCGAGATCGAAGACCTTCCGTTCGGGCGTTGCACGCTCGAACTGCAAGTGAGGGATCACGAGAAGAATTGGCGAACGATCTACACGACAACGATCACGGTTTTCCCGCTCGACTTCATCGGCCAGCTACGGCTGCCCAACGTGCAGCGCGTGCTGGTGGGGCGGCTGCGCGACCGTTTTGCGGGAGGACCTCCGGCTCTCAAGAGCGAAGCCGGGGAACTGGCAGAGATCAAGGAGCGTCTCGCCGATGTAGCGACAATCGCAGCGCCGGTTCAGATCACAACGATCCATCTTTTTGTGACTTCAAAGTCGAACCTGTTCATCATCGAAATTGCGCAACTGGTCTGCGCAGGATTTCGCGAGGCCGGGTTCATTGCTGAACTTTTCGTGGATGGCATTCCTTCTGTGGAGATCCCGACCAACACCATCCAGATCGTGGTTACCCCTCACGAGTTCTTCAATCTGTTTCTTACTCCAAAATTTCCCGCGCCGGAACTGAAACAGATGACCCGGCAACTCTATCTCCTCGGGACCGAGCAACCGGACAGCGACTGGTTTCACAGCAACCTGATGGTGGCGCCAAACGCGCGCGCGATGCTCGATATCAATCCGCTCGGCGTGGAAGCTTATCGTCTCTGCGGCCTGCGCTGCTTTCACCTCCCTCTGGGTTACCATCCGATGCTCGAACGCACGAGCGGCCCGCCCGCGGTCGAACGCGATCTCGATATCTGTCTGCTCGCTTCCCTGACCGAGCGGAGGGAAAAATTTCTCGCGCGCAATGCCGACTTTTTCGCCGAGCGAAATTGCCACCTGCGCCTCGTCCCGCTGGGCTTTGCCAAGACCGAGGAAACGAAAAGTTATCTCGCGGTTGAGGAACGAAACGCGGTGCTTCAGCGCTCAAAGCTTTTGCTCAACATTCATTACTCCGAGCTCCGTTATTTCGAATGGCACCGGATGCTGGTCGGCCTGGCCAACGGTTGCTGCATCGTGACCGAAACTTGCGAAGGCTTTGCGCCGCTCATTCCGGGGAAGCATTTTGTCATGGTGGAGCCCGGGCAGGTCGTCGAAGCCTGCCGGTATTATCTCGAACATGCAGGAGGAACGGACCGCGATCGCCCAGGCCGGACGCGCCTTTATTCGCGACCACTTCACCCAGGCGGACAACTGCCTCACCTGCGTGGAACAAATCGCCAGCGGCCGCTACTTTTCGTTAGGCAAAGACAGCGATGCCGAGTCTGCGAGCGCCGAACCGCTCCCGAGATCGCTCCAACGATCAATCGGACACAGCGGTGCCCGTTCTTTCCGGCGCGCCTTGCGCACCGACTTGACGCAACTTTTTTGCCTCGGCGGAGCCTCCTCCCCTAACGAACATGTCGGCGATCGAACAAACGAGGATCATCGAGTCGATCCGGGAACGCCGCCGCGGCTTCACCCAACGTTTCGCGCTCCAGGCAGAAGCGGAAGAAGGCGGTGAGGAAGCCGTGACGGGTAAGCGATAACGACGCGTTTCGCACGTCGCGATGCGCCGGCGATTTCCGTGATTATCACGCTCTACAACTACGAACACTACATTCAGTCCTGCGTTCAGAGCCTGAACGAGGCATCGCTCGACGCGATCCCGGGGGGTATTGAGATCCTGATCGTCGACGACGCTTCCACTGATCAGTCGCTCCGCCAGGCGCGACGGGCGCAGCGCGATTCGGTCCTGCCCGTCCGGATCATCGAGAAAAGATTCAACACCGGCCTGGCCGATGCGCGCAATGTCGGACTGCGCTTCGCCCGGGCCCCCTACGCCTTTATCATGGACGCGGACAACCTGATTTTCCCCCGCGCACTTGAAGAGCTCTACAAAGCGATCACGCGATCTGGCTCGGCCGCCGCCTACTCCATTCTTTGTCGCTTTCGCGGCCAGCCTAACAATCGCAGTGGTCTTCTCTCCTACTTCGACTGGGATCCGCGGATGCTCGTCGAACATCCTTACATCGACGCGATGGCCTTGTTTGACCGGCCGCAGCTCCTCGCCCTCGGCGGCTACGACAACGAGCTCTTCAAGATCGGCTGGTTTGGTTGGGAAGATTATGAACTCTGGCTGCGGATGGCGGCGGCGCATCTGCGGGCCGTGTTGGTTCCGAACATTCTTTGCCTCTACCGGCATCACGAATCGGCCATGAGTCGAACGACAAATTTGTTTGAAATTGATCTCGTTAGGCATCTCATCGCGCGTTATCAGCGATTGATCGATGAGTATCCGCCGAAGAAGCAGATCTTCGGGGTGGAACGGGCGCGGCTCGCGCCTGACGAAGCCTCGCTACTTTAGCCTGTTATCCCGATCGAGCGAAGCGCGGAAAGGGCCTCCCAGTTGCAAAAGAGGACACCGAGGAGCGAGAAATCGCGGATTGCAGTTGCGAGGTCCCTTCCGTCTCCTACGACGGATCGGGATGACAAATCGGACCTCGCGCTGGACGGCAAAAAAAAGCGCGCGAAGGTTTCCCTTCGCGCGCTCTTAATATTCTTCTTCGCGAGTCGTTAGACTTCAGCGGTCAGCTCGACGTCGACCGGGCGCTCTTTCTTGCTCAGCGCACGGCGCAATTTCGAGAGCGCAATGTTTTGCAACTGGCGGATGCGCTCGCGCGTCACGCCGAATTTCTTGCCGACTTCCTCGAGCGTCTTCGGCTTTGCCGCCATCGAGTCCGAAACGCGAGAAGATGATCTTTCGCTCGCGATCGTCGAGCACGTCGAGCAGCCCGCCGACTTCGTTGCGCAGGTTCTTGTCGCGCAGCAACTCGAACGGCGTCTGCGCTTCCTCGTCGCCGACGATCTCGCCGAACTCGGTCGAATCATCGTCGCTGATCGGCGCGTCGAGCGAAGCCGGGCGAATCGAGACGGTCTTCAGCTGCGAGACTTTGCCCGCAGCGATGCCGATCTCTTCGCCGAGCTCGTCGTCGGTCGGTTCGCGGCCGAGCTCCTCGCTCATCTGCAGCGAGACGCGGCGCATCTTCGAGATCTTGTCGACGAGATGCACGGGCAGCCGGATCGTCTTGATCTGGTTGGCCAGGGCGCGCTTGATCGATTGCTTGATCCACCACGCGGCGTAAGTGCTGAGCTTGCCGCCCTTGGCGGGATCGAAACGCTCGACGGCTTTCATCAAGCCGATGTTGCCTTCGGAAACGAGGTCGAGCAGCGGCAGACCAAGGTTGGCGTAATCGTGCGCGATCTTCACGACGAGACGCAGGTTGGAGCGAATCATCAGGGCGCGCGCTTCCTTGTCGCCTTTCTTGATTTTCGCGGCGAGTTCGATCTCCTGCAGGGGCGTGAGAAGCGGAATTTGCCCGATCTCGCGCAGGTAAATCTTTATACCAGTGTCGCTATCTTCAGCGGCCATATAAGTTCTCATGAATTAGGTCGAAAGTTGGGTGGCAAGGGCACAAAACGCCGGTCGGTTCGAAACCCCGGCATTTTTGGAATGCATCTTGTAGCATTTGGCGAACTACTTAACAAGGTTAAATATCGCAATAAAGACAGTGCTTGGATGTTTGTTGTTCATTTCTTTTCCACTGTCGAGCATCAATTTTTGCTTGGGGACGATTCAGCGCACTTTTCGGAGTTAAGATGCTGGAGAGTGGCGCTTTATTCCTCGGCGCGACGTTCGGGACTCTCCAGTCTGATTCGCTTGAGCCGCTTCTCACACTCCGGGGCGTCTTCACAGAGCTCGAAAGCCCGAAATTCCCGTGGAGCGCAGAGTAATGACCGCTAACGTTCAGCATGCCGACGAACGTTCTTGGAACTGAGTTGCGTTCCTGCTGCCGCGATCCGGCGACCGGCTTTTATCGCGACGGTTATTGCCGTACGGGCCCGGAAGATACCGGGTTGCACACCGTCTGCGCGGAGATGACGCGCGACTTTCTCGACTACTCGGTGCTAATGGGCAACGATCTGGTCACACCGCATCCGGAGTGGGGCTTCGCGGGATTGGAGCCGGGCGATCGCTGGTGCATTTGCGTTTCGCGCTGGAAACAGGCGCTCGAACGCGGCGTCGCGCCGCCGGTTGATCTCGAGGCAACGCACTCGTCGGCGCTGGAATTCGTCTCACTCGAGGAATTACGAGCGCACGCCTTGGAATAGAAAGTTCTACCTAACGACGCCGCCCGCGCACGCCCATCGCCCCGAGGAGCGAACGGGTCAGCGTTCCGGTCACGTTGACCGCCACGCTGCGGATGACGCTTCGAGCGACGCTGCTCCCGAATATTTCGCCGAGAACATTTTTTTGCGTCTCGGCTGGCGGTGCTGGCCGGGCGTAGGGAACGCCACCCGGTTGTGCCGGCAGCGTCCTCGGGAACTCCGAGGGCGGCGTCCAACTCCGGACTGCGCTCGGCGCTGGCGCCGGGCGCGAAGGTTCTTCGCGTCGCGCTCGCCACTCTTTGCGCCTGTTCGGGCGAAGCGGCGGTTGCGATTTTCCCGCCAAGAATTTCATAGGCGCTCTGCCGGTCGAGGGTGGTGTTGTATTTCTGCGCGATCTCGGAGCGATTCGCGAGATTCTGTAATTCGTCAGGCAAAAGCGGGCCCATACGGGAACGCGGCGCGCAGAGCACGGTTGCGACGAGCGGGGTCGGCGCACCGCGTTCATCGAGCACGGTAACGAGGGCTTCGCCGATGCCGAGATCGGTCAACAATTGTTCCGTTTTGTAGAACGATGTCTCCGGATAGTTTTGCGCCACAAGGTTGATCGATTTGCGATCCTTCGCGGTGAAAGCGCGCAAGGCGTGCTGCACTTTCATCCCGAGCTGCCCGAGGACCGCGTCTGGAACGTCGGTCGGCAATTGCGTGCAGAAGAAAATGCCGACGCCTTTAGAGCGGATGAGCTTGATCACCGTTTCGATTTCGGTCAGGAGCGACTTTTCGGCGTCGTCGAAAATCAGGTGGGCTTCGTCGAGGAAGAGAACCAGCTTCGGTTTCTCCAGGTCGCCGACTTCCGGGAGCGTGGCGTAGAGCTCGGCCAGCATCTGAAGCATGAACGAGGAGAATAGTTTCGGACGATTCTGCATATCCGTTAGGCGCAAAATCGAGATCGCGCCGAAGCCGTCGACGACCCGCAACAGGTCGGACATCTCAAATGACGGCTCGCCGAAAAATTCCTCCGCACCCTGCTGTTCAAGTTCGATCAGCTTGCGCAGGATGAGAGAGGTGGAACTAGTCGGGACGAGTCCGTATTCCGCGGTTACGTTCGGTTTCGCTTCGCCGGTAATGTATTCGAGGACTTTCTTGAAATCCTTCAAATCGAGCAACGGCAGATGTTTATCGTCGCAGAATTTGTAGACGAGCGCGACGAGACTCGATTGCGTCTCGTTGAGCCCGAGCATGCGGGAGAAAAGGAGCGGTCCAAACTCGAGCACCGTCGCCCGGAGATGCGCGCCCGGTTCATTTGAAAGAGTGAGAAATTCCACCGGATAGGCGCTCGGCGACCAGTCGGACCCGATCTTTGCCTGGCGCTCGGTGATGGCGGGTGCGGGCGTACCCGGCATGGCCAAGCCGCTGAGATCGCCCTTGATGTCCATCAGCAAGGTCGGAACACCGGCCTCGGAAAGCTGCTCGGCAATCATCTGGAGCGTCTTGGTTTTCCCGGTGCCGGTGGCGCCGGAGATGAGCCCGTGACGATTCATGGTGCGCAGCGGGAGTCGCACTGGCGCCTCGGCAAACACCTTCCCGTCACGGGTCGCCGCGCCGAGCAAAACCGCGTCGCCCTTAAATGAATAGCCGTCTTGAATGGCCGACACGAAATCGCCGTTACTCATGGGGCGAGGATAGGTTTTTGTCTCCGTCGGCGCAAGCTCCGGCCATCGCGCCTAGCAAATCTACAGCCAGGCGGATCAACGATCTCCGCACCCAGGTTCAAGCGCCGGGAGGCTGACTTTCAGTTGGTCCCGTTGGCGCTCGCCAAGGAATCTCGAAAAGTTACCCTGCAGCCAAGGCAAACTGCTTGACGAAAATGACAGAAAAAGTCCATTCAATTACCGCTTTCGGCCTTCCGTTCCTGGCTTTTCTGATCCGCCACGAAATCTATGCTTCCTCAAAAACATCCTGTCATTATCCTTCGGCGGCGGTCCTGCTAGCGCGGTCGCGGCCATGTATCTGCTTCGACAGGGGATCACGCCCGTCATTACCGAACGCGACGACCATCCTCGCTTTCACGTCGGCGAGTCACTTCGATCTCCTGGCCGGCAGAATCTACGGTGAAGAGGGAGCGAAAAATCCAGCACGCGTCGCCATGCGCCGGTAATGGTCGCCAAGGAACGCGAAAGAGAAGAGGCCAGCGCGGCCAAAGTGCTGGCGGCCACGCGCCCTGAATTGGCGTCCGTCGGATAGTCGCCGAGATAGTAGGATGGCAACGGTCGGCGGCAGAGAGAACGGCCGATTGTTGCAGTCTAATCGGAGGGCACGCGGAGGCCGCGGAGGTCTGTTTTCAAGAGCCTTTTGCTTGGTCGTCCCGCCGTTCAACGACTGGATCCCACGGATTGGCCGCCGGCAAAATGAGAGCGGTCCGAAGGAGTTGCGCCGGCCTTCTGGCGACCTGCGCTGAGCTGCAAGAGTCAGAAACGGCGATCGCCGACTCGCGAATCCGTTCGCCGGCGGGGACCACGTCTTAGCTTGGAGATCATTAGCTCAACAAGAAAGCCGACTCCGGCGATCGCTCCGATCTCCAAGCGCCAACTTTGTCAGGGAATCCACCCCTCTTTGAGAGCAGCTCTGGTGCCCCGGGTCGCTGCTCCCGCTGTGCGAAATGACAGACTGTGCATTGGGTCGGGCGATGAATTCCAAAGCGTTAGCCGCTCGCCGTGACCGGAAATCACCGTCGAGAACGCAAGTTCAAGAAGGAAAGATGAGAGCCGAAAAGACGAACCCAAATTCCTTGCGCGATCCGCGGTAAGTTACGAACAGCACCGAAGCTTTCCCGATGCCAACCCATGCGTAAGTTCGCCGAATGTCGCGAGGGCAAAGGGCGCGGAAGCAGAAGGCGGGATCGAATCGAGATCTGCCCGCGGGGCATATCGTGCTCATCGATCAGGAACCGTTGCGTGAACGGGTGGCGGCGGAATGCTCGGAGGCGATGGCGCGCCTGGAACGAGTCCGCGTGGGATGGCACCACTTTGAGCGCAAAGACAAGCCGGCATTCGCTCGCTGGCGGGCGCGCGAGTTTGGCGCGCTCCTCAGCACGGCGCGGGAGGTGGAGACACAGATTCGCGATTGCCAGACGCTTGTGCACGAAGTGGAGATGGAGATGCGGCGGGGTTTCCAGGATGCACATGGCGCTTATCTGCGAGTGATGTTTCGGAGGGCGAATCCTTCGGCCGCGCCGACCGAAGATGAAGCCGGCGGCTCGCGAGAGAGGCGCGGAAGCGCGCGCAAGCTGAGCGATTTCGAGAAGGAAGCGCTCTTTCAGGAATGGGTAAGAAGTTCGTTAGGCACGAGCCCGGAGAAGATGGATGACGAGGCCTACGCGACCACCTTCGAGGCTTTCAAATCGCACATGTTTCGGAGTCCGGCAGAGGACCGTCCACCGAATATCGCTCGATCTGCGAAGAGGCCTCCGGTTTCGCCGCGGGAGGGCTCGATTCCGCTCGGAATGACGGAGGACGAGGCGACGCCGGTGGATGCGCGCATAAAGGAGCTTTACCGTCGGCTCGTTAGGCGGTTGCATCCGGACCTGCGCGCGGATGGGAGCGCGGCGGTCTCCGGGCTCTGGCATGAGGTGCAGGAAGCGTATGCGGCGGGCGATGTGGCCCGGATGGAAATACTGCTTGCGCTCAGCGACATCGAGGCGAACGCACCGCAGAACAATCGCTCTCGCAAATGCACGTGGTGCTGGTCGAATTGGAGCGCTCCGCTGCGGGCGCTGGAGAAGAGCTTGCTCGAGGCCAAGGGCGAAGAGGCATGGAATTTCGCGCGGACTTGGTCCGAGCGCGGACTCTACGGGTGCGAGTGGAACGGCAGTTGAAAGCGGATCTCGCCGGGCGGATGCGGCGGCTCGATCTCCTAACGAGGACGATTGCGGAGTGGGCGCGAGGGCCGGTGGCAAATCGCGTGGTGCGAGTGGTTCGTTAGACTTCCGCTCGCTGCGTCGTCACTTGCGCAGAGAGCACGAGCGGGGCTTACGTCTCGTCCCTCTGCGGTGCCTCGTGGTGTAATGGTAGCACGAGAGATTCTGGATCTCTTTGTCAAGGTTCGAGTCCTTGCGAGGCAGCCACCCCTTAGGGCTCGAGGTTATAGACTTCGACCAGCCCGATGCCGGTCGAAGAGTGGCGTCATGTACCAAGGCAGTGTATCGTTCCGGTGGCGGCGTAAAGGCGGATTGATAACCGCCGGCGGAACCGCCTACCGCGCCGACCTGCCCGTTGCAACGCGGGTCGGCGCGAGCAGTGCGCACGGCCAGTTTCACGTCGTCGGATTGATCCGGGAAACGGCCATCGGAAATCTCGGCCCGGCAACGCGCCGGGCGGAGCCAATCGATATTCGATCGAAAAGGCAATGTAGCCGGCGGCGGCCAAATCCTGCGCGCAGACGATTGAGTCCGCCGAGCTATCCGGCGATGCCGGAATTGAAACCCCCGCCGTGGATGACAAGGACTGCCGGCCACGGACCGGGCGTCGAGGGCGTGTAAACAACCCAATGTAGCACAGTGCCATCCGACGCCGTTCCGTAAACTTCCGCTGGGGGCGTCGCCTCGTTCGTGGCGGTCGTCTGCCCTGGCCCGGTGCTGGGTTCTGCCTGAGACGGAGGAAGTCCCCGCCGCTAACAAAAGTGCAGGCGCCTAATACCAGAAAAGAACGTCAGCAGAACGATCGAAGCGGAGTCTTCTTCGGGTTCGATCATGAGCCGGGAGAATAATTTCAAAAATTCAACCTGCCAGCCGAATCGACGAGATTGCTGGAACGTAATCCAACTGAAAGATTTCCGTTGTCATTCGATTCTTCCGAGCGACTTCCGGGGAGACTCCCGGCGCTACGACAACTGATTGTTTCCCGCGCGTTTGGCGCGGAAAAAACTTTGCAGCAGGTTCGCGCATTCGTTGCGCAGCACGCCTGAGATGATGTCGCATTGGTGATTGAGTGAAGGATTCTGCAGTAGATTGAGTAAGCTGCCTGCCGCGCCGCCGCGCGGATCGGCACAACCGAAAATGAGCCGCCGCATCCGCACATGGACGAGCGCGCCGGCGCACATCGGACAGGGTTCTTTCGTCACGAAGAGGTCGCAATCCGTTAGACGCCAATCGCCGACGCAGGCTTCCGCCTGCGTCAGGGCGAGCATCTCGGCATGGGCGGTGGCATCCTTGAGCAACTCGACCTGGTTGAAGGCGCGCGCGATGATTTTTCCGTCGCGCACCACCACCGCGCCGATCGGCACCTCCTCCGCCTCGTAAGCGCGCACTGCCATGCGCAACGCCTCGCTCATGAAATAAGCGTCGCTTTGCAAGGTCGATAATCGCTTCCATCCTACGATTTGTTTTGAAAACGTGTCCTCACTTGGTAAGGAACTCTGAGAAGACGTTGAAAAAGAAAAGATTTCACGCGGCGCACTCATGGGCGCGGCTGTGTCGTCGCTCTTCATGCCTAACGGCTTCCGAATTTTTTCCTGAATGCAATCAGGCCCTCACAACCAAAAGGCCAGGAAGCAGCGAAACACAAGAGCAATGAAAAAACTAGCGTCCGTCTTACTTGCCTGTTGCGTGGCCTCCTCGACTGCCGTCGCCGCCACGGAACAGGAACTCGTTGATCAATCGGTCAAAATCCTTCGCGACTTCCACGAAATGCCAGAGCGCCAGATCCCGCGCAGCATCATGAGGAATGCCCGCGGTCTCGCGATTATCCGAGTGCTGAAAGCCGGATTCGTGTTCAGCGGAAAGGGAGGCCAAGGCGTGGTCGTGGCAAGAACCGAGCACGGATGGTCGGGTCCGTCCTTCATCGGCCTCGGCGGTGCCGGGTGGGGGTTGCAGATCGGCGCGCAGGTGAGCGACTTTATCTTCGTTCTCAACAACGATGCCGCTGTGCGCGCCTTTTCGCGTGGCGGCAACTTCAAGTTGGGCGCTGACGTGAGCGCAGCGGCCGGCCCGGTGGGACGTGATTTGCAAGCCGACGTCACGACCACGGCGGCGGTTTACACCTACAGCCGCAGCAAGGGACTGTTTGCCGGTGTCTCGCTCGAAGGCGCGATCATTGCGACGCAGACAGACCGCCAATGACCGCTACTACGGGCGTGTTGCAGGAGCGCGCGCGATCTTAGCCGGGAGCATCGCGCCACCGCTGGGCGCTAAGAGCCTGGTCGGCCTCCTGAATCGGTATTGAGCAACCTCCGCAGCCACGCTTTTCCTTTGCAGGCACGAAGCGCTTGCGGCAGGGTCGCGGGCGTGCGCTGGTTTTTCCTGCTTCTTTGTCTGACGAGTTTCCCTTTTCCCGTCCGAGCGCAGGAACAAGAAAGGAATCTGGCCGATCGGCTCTTGCGACCCGACATGACGCTCGTCAACTCGGCACAGGACAAGAAATTTGCTGGCGCGGACGTTACACCGGTCAACAAGAAGTTCGTCGCGAAATCATTTTCTACCGTCGACGAGCGAACGGTCAAGAGCTTCTCCAGCGAAAAGGATTTTTCCGCCAAAAGATTTGAGATGGAAAAATTTACGCGTGCTGAACAGACTCCGAACACCCAGGCCAAAACCAAAATGGCATCTGCCAATGCGGAATTTGTCACCAGGAAGAGCTCCCTCGTTCAGACCGCTTCGGACGAAGGCAAGGTGGCGGCAGACCGGCGACTACACGGATGGCCGGCCGTTTATCGAGAAAGGGACACGGCAGAAGATTCTTAGCCAGGAAGACAAACCCCTAACGATCGACGAGGTCCGCGAGCTCTTGAACAAGAGCAAGTAGCTGGGTCGTGCCGCGATTCTCGGGCCAGGTTGAAGCCGCGCGAAGCTGACGCACCTTGCGGGATGGATCCAGCGGACTCGTTCGAACGTCTCAAGAGCGGCGCGGCGCAAATCATCAGCGAAGCGGAGCTGCGCCAAAAGCTCTCGTTAGGCCGGCCGCTCCGAGTCAAGCTGGGAGTCGACCCGACCAGCGCCGACCTCCACCTCGGCCACACGCTCCTGCTGCGAAAGCTGCGTCAATTCCAGGACCTCGGCCATGAAGCAATCCTCATCATCGGCGATTTCACCGCCATGATCGGCGACCCGAGCGGTCGCTCCGCCACCCGCCCGCAATTGACCCACGAGGAGGTCCTCGCCAACGCCGAAAGCTACCGCAAACAAGCCTTCAAGGTGCTCGATCCGAAGCGGACGCGGACCGTTTTCAATGGCGATTGGTTCAAGAAAATGTCGTTCGCCGAAGTGATTCGCCTCAACAGCCGCGTGACCCTGCAACAGATGCTGCAGCGGGAAGATTTCAAGGAGCGGATCGAACAGCAGCAACCAATTCGGGCGCACGAAATTCAGTACCCGATCATGCAGGGATGGGATTCGGTGCAGGTGCAGGCCGATGTGGAACTCGGCGGCACCGATCAACTCTTCAACATCCTGGTCGGTCGCGACCTGCAAAAAGAGGAGGGCCAGCCGCAGCAGGTCGTCCTTCTCCTGCCCATCCTCGAAGGCCTCGACGGCGTGCAGAAGATGAGCAAGAGCCTCGGCAACTACGTCGGGGTGACCGATGCGCCTAACGAGATGTTTGGCAAGCTGATGAGCATCTCGGATGAACTGATGGCGCGCTACTATCCCCTCCTCCTCGGACGCAATCAGCCGCCGGAACTGCATCCGATGACCGCAAAGAAGCAGCTCGCGAGAGAAATCGTCGATGCCTATCACGAGCCCGGGGAAGGCGAGCGGGCGGCGAAGGAGTGGGAGCGTCGTTTCAGTGAAAAGCGTCTCGACCAGGCAGAACTGCCGGAATTTTCTCCGCCTCACGGACGAAAGCAATATCATCTCGCTCGTCGTCGCGGCCTACGGCGCAGCTTTTAGCCTAACGAAATCGCGCGGAGAGGTCCGTCGCTTGGTCGAGCAGGGCAGCGTCCAGCTGCGTGGCAAAAAAATTCGAGACGCGCAGGCGGAAATCGCGCTGCAAACAGGCGATGTGCTGCGCCTCGACAAGACGCGCGCCGTCCGGGTAAAGTAAAAGAGCGCGGCCCGGTTACCCGGGTCCGCGCTCCTTAATGGAGAAATTCGATTTCGTTAGGCCGAAAGCGGCTCGAAAATCCCGAAGACCGGTGCGCGCTCCTTCACCGGGGCGGCAATGCCTTCGAAATGCGAACGCAGGCTGCGCAACTCGGAGGTCAGGAACGTGTCGACAAAACCGAATCTCCGGTCGAGCCACGCGTAGCACTTGTTCTTGATCTCATAGTGCACCGCCACGGTAATCTCGGTGCAATCGGGCCGTACTTCCTCGAACTCGATTAGGCCCATCAGGTCAATGTTCCCGCCTCCACGATTCGAAGGCGATTTGGTCCGGCGAATCACTTTCAATGACCGCGACCACCGTCTCCGCTTCAAAGCCCAAAGGACCCCGGAAGCCAAAGTCGAGCGTTTTAGACGATGTCACCGTCGCCTTCGTGACCATCACGAACTGACGGCGGTAGGAGTGGATACTGGCGAGGCGGTTTTTGCACTCTTCCAGCGACTGGCTCATGTGAAAGGTTTTTTGTAGCAGCATAGGTTAGATGAGGTTGTGCCGATTGTTTTAGCAATGCATATGCCGATGCCCCTTTTCCCTCGGACAACCCCATTCGCACATCCCATTTTTGTGTTCATTTTTGATACACAACTGTCATCATTCTTCCGTCGAGACGGTTACAGTAATTCCTCAATTTCCGGAATCATTCGGCGCAACCCTGAGCCGAGCTCGGCTTTGCCAGGGTCAAAGCCGGCGAGAACCGGCAATGTTAGGCAGCTTTGAAGAATTTCCGCGTTGGTCGTCATGGCAAGGTCGGGTTCCCTCGCGAGGTTGTTCAACACTACCCCGACGCACTTCAAGCCCGCCTGTCTCAATGGCGCGAACCGTGAGCAGGACGTGATTCAAACATCCGAGGCGGTTTTCCGCGACGACGATGACCGGCAGGTCCAAATCCATCGCCAGATCGTTGCTGAAATAGTCGGTTGTGATCGGAACCATCCACCCGCCCACTCCCTCGACCGCGACAAAATCGACGCGCGCGCTTAGCCTAACGAATCCTTCGCGCAGCGCAGGCAGGTCGATCTTTCGGCCTTCAATCCGCGCCGCCATCAACGGCGCGGCCGGCGTTCGCAGCCAGACTGGGTTCACCTCATCGATCGTTAGGCCCGAACTGCTCGCGGCCCGCAATTGCACGGCGTCATCGCGATCGCCGCAGCAAATCGGCTTGTATCCTGCACATCGCACCCCGCGCTCGCGCAGGCACTCGCAGCAGCCAGACGGTGAACTTTGTTTTGCCGACCCCCGTGTCGGTGCCGGTGACGAACACGCTCACGCGGCCGCCCGGTCGGTCGCGAGCGAGCGGAGCATCGACTCGAAAATCCGCGCGCCGTCGCTGCTCCCCAGCCGCTTCTCACATGCGCGATCGGGATGCGGCATCAAGCCAAAGACATTGCGCTCGCGGTTGCAGATGCCAGCGATGTTCTCGACCGATCCGTTGGGATTGGCGGCCGGCACGACGCGCCCGGTTTCGTCGCAATAGCGCAACAAAACCTGCTGTCGTTCGTTCAGTTCGCGACAACGTCGCTCTCATCCGCGTAGTAACATCCCTCACCATGTGCCACCGGCAGGCGAAGCAGCGTCCCCACAGGCATTCCGCGCGTGAAAGGCGAATCGGTCACCTCGACCCGCGTCGTGACCATGTCGCAGACAAAATGGAGCGAACGATTGCGCACCAGCGCGCCGGGCAGGAGACCGGCTTCACAGAGAATTTGAAAACCGTTGCAGATCCCGATCACGAGCTTGCCCGATTGCGCCTCTTGGACGACCGAGCGCATGATCGGTGAAAAGCGCGCGATCGCGCCGCAGCGCAAGTAATCGCCGTAGGAAAACCCGCCCGGGAGCACAATCGCGTCCCAGCCACTGAGTGACGTTTCCTTGTGCCAGACGTAATCGCTCTCGATCCCGTCGATGCCGCGCAAAGCGGCAAGGCAATCCTGATCGCAATTCGATCCGGGAAACTGAATGACGGCAAACTTCATTTTGTCTCGTTAGGCATTTCGAGGCGGTAATCCTCGATCACCGGGTTGGAGAGCAGATCGCGGCAAAGTTCGCGTAATTTCGGCTCCTGCGCCTGGGGGTCGCCCTCCAACTCGATCTCGAGATAACGACCGATGCGCACGTCGCGCGCCGCGCTGAAACCGAGATGCTGCATCGCCTCGCGCACCGCGGCGCCTTGGGGGTCGAGCACGGTCTCCTTCGGTGTCACGATCACTTTTACCTTCATGCGCCACTATTATCCGGTCAACGCGAGGCCGGAAGTAAAAAGACACGGATTTCATCCCGGATCCTTCCCCAATCGGCTCCCGTCCCTCAATGCAGGTTTGACAGTTGAACCCGACACCGAATCCAATGGATCTTCCGGCATCGTAGCGCTTTCGCCCCGACGCAAAGCCGCTAAAGTCCTCACGTTATGGCGGAACAAATTCTCGCAGGCAAAACCGGCGTCGTCTTCGGCGTCGCGAACAAACGCAGCATCGCGTGGGCGATCGCCAAGGCATGGGCCGCGGCTGGAGCACGACTCATCTTTAATTACCAGGGCGAACGCCTGAAGGAAAACGTCGAGGAGCTCGTCGGTGAATTTGGCGCAGGGCACTCCTCTTTACCCTTGCGATGTCTCGAAGGACGAAGAGATCGATTCCTTTTTTGAAAAAGTGCGGGGCCAGACTGATCGACTCGATCTGCTCCTGCACTCGGTTGCTTTTGCCCCCAAGGAAGCGCTCGAGGGCGACTTCCTCAACACGACGCGCGACGCCTTCAGGACCGCGCACGACATCAGCGCCTATTCCTTAGTCGCGCTCAGCCGCGCCGTCACGCCACTCATGACCGACGGAGGCAGCATCCTCGCGATGACTTATTACGGCGCCGAGAAAGTGGTTCCGCACTACAACGTGATGGGCGTCGCCAAGGCCAGCCTCGAGGCCAGCACGCGTTACCTTGCCTACGATCTCGGGACAAAAAAAATCCGCGTGAATTGCATCTCCGCCGGGCCAGTCAACACTCTTGCGGCACGCGGGATCAGCGGTTTCTCTTCAATGCTCAAGCATTATCAGGAACGCGCTCCGCTCAAGCGCAGTTGCGATCCCGCCGAGCTTGGGCAGACCGGACTCTTCCTCGCGAGCGACGGCGCGGCGGCGATCACCGGCCAGGTGCTTTACGTCGACGGCGGCTATCAGATCATGGGGATGTGATCTCGGCGCGATGTGCCGGCGAGTTTTCTGACACCGGTCACAATCCAATAGGGCGCGTTGATCATGAAAATGGCCAGCGCCCACTGATTGTAGATGAACGTCAGACCCATCGTGTAATCGAGACCGAGGTGGAAACAGATCAGCCCGCAGCCCAGGATCGCGGCCCAGGCGCGGTTGACCAGCATCAACGGCGAGCCCAGTTCAAGGAAAAGTCCGACTCCCGCGATGAGCGCGACGATCCATCCGTGGGCGGCGGCGAAATGCGCGACCGCCAGTTGCTGCTGCAGATCGGCCCAATCGAAACCGTTGTAAAATCTTTGATAAGCCGCTTTCGCGATCGAGACACCAATCCATCGCGCCTGAAAAATCCAAAGCCCCTTGGTCACGATCAGCTTGGCGATTCCAGCGAGCAGATAAACCGCGACGATCGTTTGTTGCGACCACCAAATGGCGCGGCTCTCCAGGATCGCGCCCTCTTCGCCATGGCGGCGTCGCCAAAGTCCGTAAAAGTGCGCTACGGTCTGCGCGAACAGAACGAGCGAAACAATCTGTGCTGCGTGTTGAATCGCACCCTGCGAATTCATGATCCCGTTGGCCGCGAGATTGACAAAGAGCGCAACTGGCAGCGCTAGCCAGACAACCAGCCGCAGGACATAAAGAATCAGCGCGGCGCCCAAGGCGATCCGGGCGAACGAAAAGACGCGCGGATCGAGCAGAAAGTGGAGGTCGAAGAGGCGCGTGATTCCGTTAGGCGACGGAATCCCATTCACGATCAAGGCACTGGGCGTCGCCCTCCAGACAAGCCAGGCGAAGAGCAGTCGCATGACCAACCGCTCGTAGAAGGCGAAGGTTGGAATCCGGCCGCTGTGCCGTCATCGATGTCGTGCGACGGTTCTCGTCTCGAAGATGAGCTTATTGGACTCCTGGTGCACTTTCACGTGCTGAACCTGCAGACCGGGAAGCAATTTCCTGGCGGCGGGCCTCGCCGCAGTCAGTCCATCGAGATAACGCAGGAGCGATTGACCGGCCGCCGCCTCAGCCAGAGGAACGCGCTCGCTTCCGGCATCGGCGAAATGCTTCAACTCCGCCCGGCGATATCGGTCGAAAATTTTTTTCATCGCGGAATTGGAAAGACCGAACTGGCGCGTCCTGAGCACTGTCCCGTCCGCATCGGCGAGATGAATAAAATAGGTGCGGTTGCTGAACGACGAAAACATCGGGAAATGCGAGAACGGATAATTTTCGCGCAGGCCGAGACCGAGCAGGGTCATTATGAGCAGCCATCGGCAGCGGGTATCTCGGAGCCAGGCGAGCACCGAGCTCGGCAGCGATTTGAAAATCATCCGGGCGGCCAGGCCAGGGCGCGTTTGCCTAACAAATGGACATGCAAATGCGGGACACTCTCGCCGGCGTCCGGTCCGCTGTTGATTACGACGCGATAGCCGCTTTCACTTACCCCGAGGTCGCGTGCCACCTTCGTCGCGGTCAGGATCAGCTTGCCGAGCAGATGCTTGATCCGACTCGTTAGTCTCAGCGAGCCGAGGGATGACGCGTTTCGGCACAATCAAGACATGCACCGGCGCCTGCGGATTGACGTCCTGGAAAGCGATCACGTCATCATCTTCGAAAACGATCTTCGCCGGGATTTCCCGCGCGATGATTTTCTCGAAGAGTGTCATCGGATCGAGCAGCTCAATTCCGCTACTTCCCCGCCGCTGCAGATTTTTTCCCGGATGAAACAGGTGACTTCCTCACGCAGCGCGTCGCAGGCGCGGGTCCAGATCTTGACCCCGCGCAGATGTTTGATCGCCGGTTGCAAACCAAAAAAATGCATCCCGGTCGCGCCCGTCGCCAGGATCGCGATGACGCGTTTCTCGAGCAGGTCAAAAAAGGCCAGCTCATATCCTGCGCCGGCCGCTTCGGCGATCTCGTAAAGCGAAACCGAAATCGGCGGCGGTGTCGGCTGAAAATGCGGCACGATTTCCTTGTAGCCGATGACTTTCAAAACGTAGCGCACAGTTTGATTGAGCTGGCTGAAAGCCACGACCGATTCGTCGGTTCGGAGCCGCAAATAAAACGCGATGCTCTCCGTGACATGCTCGGTCAGCCACCAGCGCGGATAACCGGCGCGGTCGGCTGCCTGCTTGATCTCGGCGTGCAACCAATCGCGATTGAACTCGAAGAGCTGCCCGGAATCGGAACGAAGGTAGGGAAATTCTTCTTTAAACGCGACCATGATCAGCGGCTTCGTTGAACAGTTCGGGCTGAAGCGCGTCGGGTTTGATGCGCCGGCCGAGTGCATGAATCTCATCGACGAAACGCTCGACATCCTCAAAGCGGCGGTGGACCGACGCGTAGCGCAAATAGGCGATCTCATCGATCTCGCGCAGCTTTTCCAAAACCTTGTCACCGATCATGGCGGAGGAAATTTCGTGTCCGCTCGTTTCAAGTTCGTGCACGATGTCGTCGACCGTTTGTTCAAGCGTCATGAGACTGATCGAACGTTTGTCACACGCTTTGGCGACGCTGCTGGCCAGTTTCCGGCGGTCGAAGACTTCATGGGTGCGATCGCGTTTGACGACCCGCAAATCCGTTCGCTCGATTTCTTCGTAGGTGGTGTAACGAAAGGCACACTGTAAACAGACCCTGCGTCGTCGAATGCTGGATCCATCCCGCGACTGGCGGGAATCGATGACTTTGTCATCTCTGCATCCGCACTTTGGACAACGCATAGTGTCGCCGTTGTCAGTAACACACCATTAGTTGTAGCGTCAACGTTCCTCCGCAACAATTCGCTTCATTGTGGCAAAAATCTGCGCTTGTTGGGGCGTTTGCTAACGAAACGCGCCCAAACTGGCTCGCCTAACGAGGCGGAAATTCGAATTCCGCTTTGTCCTTTTTCGGCGAGAGAATGAGGTAGGCGGCGAATTTGTTGCCGCGTTTCGAAACGAAATCTTCGATCAGCGGCGACTTTCCTTGCTCGAGCAATTCCTTCACTTCGTCCGTCGTGATTTCGTGTTCGCAGAGTGTCTTGCTCAGCTTGAAGACCGGCCGGTTGTCCTCGTCCGGTTTACGCACGTAGTATGCGTCCTCCATTTCCACAAGCTCTCCGTGATGCAGCTTGCTTTTGCCGACCGCTTTGGCTTTGGAGAGATCGACCTGCCGTCGGGCTTTGCGTTCCACTGGTTTTCCATCTTTCCCGTTCTTCGCTGCACGCGGCGGAAACTCCCACGCGATGCGCGGACCTTTGCGCACGAGAAACGCATCGAACGGCCGGCCCTTCTTCGAGGTGAAACCTTTGATCAAATCGGTCTTGCCCTTTTCCATCAGCTGCACCGCGTCTTCACGCGTGATTTCCTTCTTGCACATCAGCCGACCGACGCGAAACACCTGTTTCCACTCGTCGCCCGTTCGTTCGCGCACGATGTAGTTCGAACCCGCTTCGCACAATTGCGCGCCCGTCGCCGGATCAGTCCAGAACGGTTCCATCGAACCGAGATCGGCCTTCTCGCCGAAATCGTATTCGGCTTTCCATTTCCCGGTCTTCTCGTCTTTCGCGAGTTTGAGTTTGGCTGCGAAACCGGCGCGCGTCTTCGCGGAAACAAACCCGTCGAGCGGTCCGACCGATCCCGTCTCAACCAGCTCGCGAATCTCCGCTTCCTCCATTTTTCGGCCGCCGATGACCTTGTAGATCATGAACTCGCCGTCTTCCGATTTGTAGCCGCGCAACGTTTCCCGCAACGGTTTGCCATCAGTCGGTGAAATCATATCGGTCACGCGTGCGACCGAATCGTCTTCCTCGAAACCTTTGACCCGCTCCACGATGCCTTTCGTCTCTTCGACGATCTCGGCCATGAATCTTTCCCGTGGGAATTTCCCCTGCTCCATCAGGCGCAACTGATGTTCCCACTCGCCGGTCATCGCGGGGCTCGTGATGTCGGTCGCTTTCACGGCCTCGAGAAACTGCAGCAGCTGTTCCGCCTTCGCGGTCGGGATCAATTCACGCTGATTGCGATCGATGTATTTTTGGTAAATCAACCCGTCGATCGTATCGGCGCGAGTTGCCGGCGTGCCGAGGCCGCGTTCCTTCATCGCTTCCTTCGCTTCTTCGTCTTCGACAAACTTGCCCGCGGTTTCCATTGCCGAGAGCAGCGTCGCTTCGGTGTAACGCGGCGGCGGCTTGGTCGCTTCGCCCTGCAGCGTCACTTCGCGCGTTTTGGCCTGCCCGTGATCTTCAGCGCTCAGGGCCGGCAGCGCTTTGCTCTTGTCGGAATCCTCGACCGTGGTCCGACCGTAAACTTCCAGCCAACCCGGCGCGGTCAGGACTTTGCCTTCCGTCTTGAACTTGTGCGCGGCGATCTGGCTCAACCGCGTCGTGACGTCGAATTCCGCCGCCGGATAAAACACCGCCACGAAACGGCGCGCCACCATGTCGAAGATCTTCGCCTCGGCGTCATCGAGATGTTTCGCTTCGGAGGTGGTGGGAATGATCGCGAAGTGATCGCTGATCTGCGCGTTGTTGAAAATGCGCTTGTTGAATTTGACCCAATCTTTTTCGAGAACCTTATGCGCAGGACGCTTGTAACGAACCGCCCAGGTTGCCGAGCGTTTGCCGGACGACCGGCAGATAATCCTCCGGCAACGCGCGCGAATCGGTCCGCGGATAGGTCAGCATCTTGTGCTTCTCGTAAAGTGCCTGCGCGATCTGCAGGGTGCGCTTGGCGGAAAAACCGAAGCGGCCGTTGGCTTCGCGTTGCAGCGTCGTGAGGTCATAAAGACGCGGCGCGATTTGCGTGCTGCTTTTCTTTTCCTCGGACACCTCCGCCATCGGCTCGCCCTGGCAGGCGGCGACCACCGCCTCGGCCGCGGCGCGATCCCAGAGACGATCGACGCGGTCGTGCTCGTCGTCGCTCTTCTTGAACTCGGGCCGCTGATACGTGCCTTCGTAGGTGCCTTTCGCGATCTCGAATTTCCCCGTCACGCGCCAGTAGTCGCGCGGTTTGAAATTCCGGATCTCGACCTCGCGCGCATAGACGAGGGCGAGAGTGGGCGTTTGCACGCGGCCGACCGACGCGACGTTGCCCGCGCGCGAGCCAAACATCCGTTTCGTGATCGCGCGCGTGCCATTGATCCCGATCAGCCAATCGCTTTCGCTCCGGGAACGCGCGGCATCGGCCAGGCCTTTCATTTCCGCTCCGTCGCGCAGGTGTTGGAAACCTTCGCGGATCGCCTGCGGCGTCATCGACTGCAGCCAGAGCCGTTTCACCGGATGCTTGTTCTTCGCCAGCTGGCAGAGGTAGGTGAAAATCAGCTCACCTTCGCGGCCGGCGTCGCAGGCGTTGATCACTTCGTCGATGTCCTTGCGCGCGATCAGCTTCTTGAGCGACGCGAACTTGTCCTTCGAGTCGTTCGCTCGGTTTGAGTTCGAATTTTTCCGGGATGATCGGGAGCGTCTCGAGTCGCCAGAAACCGTATTTCTTCTTGTCGATATCCTCCGGCATCTGGAGTTCGACAACATGACCGACCGCCGAGGAGATGACATACTCGTCGTTCTCGTAGTGGTCGCCTTTCTTGGGGACCTTGCCGAGCGCGCGCGCGATGTCGGCGGCGACGCTCGGTTTCTCGGCGATGATGAGGGTTTTGGCCATGAAGGGATGCCAACTAGACCTCGTTGGCGAGGTTTGCAAGTTACAGCAGCAGCACGAACGGTGCGCGGGACTACGAGAGTTTAACGAAATATTTTCCCGGCAACTGTTTGACGAGGTGCTTCAATTCGAGCCGGAGCAGGACCGACGAGACCACTGCCGCTGGGAGTTCGCTCGTCGTGGCGATCTGATCGATCGGCGTTTCGGTCGGCCTGATCGCGTCGTAAACGAGACGCTCATCGGCGGTCAATTCCGGGAGCGGACGGGACGAGGCTTCGGGCAGCTTTTGTTTTTCCGGGAGAAGAATTTGGAGGTCGTCGAGAATGTCGCCCGCATCCATGACCAGCTTCGCGCCTTGCTGAATGAGGCGGTTGGAACCGTGCGCGGTCGGGGCATTGATGTGACCCGGAACGGCGTAAACCGACCGGCCCTGCTCGATCGCCTGCGAGGCGGTGATGAGCGCGCCGCTGTTCAACCCGGCCTCGACCACGAGAATGCCGTGACTCCAGCCGCTGATGATGCGGTTGCGCATCGGGAAGGTCTGGCGATCCGGCTCGACCGCCATCGAAAACTCGGAAACCACCGCGCCGTTTCCGCTGCGGATCTTCTCGGCGAGGGCGGCGTTTTCCGGCGGATAGAGTTTCGTCAGGCCCGAGCCGATCACGGCGATGGTGCGGCCTTTCGCGGCCAGTGCGCCCTGGTGCGCCGCCGTGTCGATGCCGCGCGCGAGCCCGCTGATGACGGTGAGACCGGAATACGCGAGTTGGTAAGAAAGCTTCTTCGCGCACTCCGCGCCGTAATGGCTCGTGCGGCGCGAACCGATCACAGCAATGGCGTGCTGATCGCGCGCCGTCAGTTCGCCCCAAACGTAGAGCACGATCGGCGGCGCGTGAATTTCGAGCAGCTGGCGCGGGTAATCCGGCGATTGCGCGGTAATCACTTCCGCGCCGAACTCCCGGATGCCTGCCAGTTCGGCGGAAAGATCGACCGTGTTTTCCCAATTCGCGATCTGCTCCGCGACGTCGTTGCCGATACCCTCGACGGCCCGCAACTCGCTGCGCTTCGCCGAGAGGATCCGCTCCGGCGTTCTCAAAAACTTCGAGCAACTTGCGCAGACGCACCGGCCCCATCTTCGCGACCATGTTGAGCGCGATGCAGGCTTCGGTGCTGTTCATATGGCGGCAGCCGAAGGCCAGACGATCTCTCGTTAGGCGAGGATTCGCGCGAAGAAATCAGAACGGAATCTCGTCGTCGTCCGGCTCGGCCGGCCCGGAACTTTTGGCGGAGGAGCTTGCGCGCTCCACCGCCCGTACCCGAGCGAGGCGCCTCATCGCCTTCCTCCGCTCCGCCACCACCACCGCCGCTACCGCGGGAGCCGAGAAATTGCACGTTGTCCGCCACGACCTTGAGCTTGTTGCGCTTTTGACCGGATTGTTTGTCTTCCCAGGAATCGAGCTGCAAACGTCCCTCAATGAAGACGGGCCGGCCTTTCTTCAGATACTCGCCGACATTTTCCGCCGTGCGTCCCCAGACGGTCACGTCAACGAAGGTGACTTCTTCGCGCTTCTCCCCGTTCTCGCCGGTGTAGATGCGATTGACGGCGATCCCGAGTTCCGTAACCGCGGTGCCTTTCGGCGTGTAACGCACTTCGGGGTCGCGCGTCAGGTTTCCCATCAGGAGGACTTTGTTGAGATTGGCCATGCGCCAGTTCTAGCGGGTCTATTTCTCCGCGGCGACTCTCTTTTTGGCCGGCTGCTCTTTTTTCTCGCGCAGCCGCTGGTAGTGCTGGCGATAGACTTCCGGGTCGAGCTTGAATTTGGAGCGCAGTTTCGTGATCAGCTGCGAGTCAGCGTGAAAGATAAAGTTGACGTAGAAGCCGGCCTCGAGGTCGCCCGCGACGTAGGAAAACTGTCGCTTGTCCATCTTCTGGACCTGCTCGACTTGGGCGCCTTCTTTTTGAAATTCGGATTCGAGGCGGTCGACGATATCCTTCAAGTTGTCATCCTTGCCCTGCGTATTGAGGACGAGCAACGCTTCATAACGATTCTTCATAATTCAGATGGTTTGTTGAAAACATTCATCGCAGCAAACAGCCCTTTGTCGACCGCGCACTTCGCCGCTTCCGCGGCGCGTTCGATCGCCTCGTCGAGCACCGGCTTTTCTTCATCAAAAAAGCGGCCGAGCACATAATCGACCGCACCGCGCGAGGGGGCGGCGCCGATTCCCACGCGCAACCTCGGCACCGCCTCGGTTCCAAAATGTTCGAAGACGGATTCGAGTCCATTGTGTCCGCCTGAAGATGCCCTGTGCGCGGAGGCGCAACCGGCCGAGCGGAAGCGCCAGGTCGTCGAGCACAACGAGAATTTCCGCGGCCGCGATCTTGTAAAAATTCGCGATCGCTGCCAGCGGCTTCTCCACTGCGATTCATAAAGGTTGCGGGCTTGACCATGATCACGTCGCTCTTCGCCCAGCCAGCGCTCCATTTCTCCGAATAATCCCACGGAAGCTGCGCATCCGCGGCCAGCCGGTCGAGCACCATGAAGCCGATGTTGTGTCGCGTTCGCTGATATTCGCGGCCCGGATTCCCGAGACCCGCGATCAGGCGAATGGGCGCGGCTGCTTCGTTCACGTCCGCTCCGGCGCGAAGCCCGGAAATTACTTCTTCGCTTCCTTCTCTTTCGCGGGTGAGGCGCCCGCGGCCGGAACCGTCGCTTCTCCCTCTTCCTTCTTGGCCGTGATCACTTCGGGCCCGGCGGCCACCTCAGCAGCAACCGGTTCTTCCTCGACTGTCGGTGCGAGGACCGAGAAGGCCGTCAAATCTGCCGGCACGCGTGTCGTCACGCCTTGCGGCAGAGGGATTTCCCGCACGTGAATCGCGTCCCCGATATTGAGATGCGAGACATCGACGGTGATGACATCCGGCAAATCCTTCGGCAAACATTCGATCTCGAGCGAGCGCAGGGCTTGTTCGAGCAAACCGCCAAAGGTCTTCACACCTTCTGCCGTGCCGGTTGGCTCGAGCGGCACGTCGGCCTCGATCATTTCGTCCATCGAGATGGCGTGGAAATCGACATGCAAAATATCGCCGCCGAGCGGGGCATGCTGCACTTCCTGCACGAGCGCGAGCCGGCCGGCCTTTTCGCCCTCAATCTCGAGCTCGACAAGAATGTTTTCGCCCGAAGCGTGACTGAGCATCAGAGAGATGTCGCGCTTCGAGACCTGCAACGCCTCGGGCTTGTTCTTGCCGCCGTAAATGATCGCCGGCACCGCGCCTTGTGCCTTGATTTTGCGCACTGCGGACCGCCCCGTGCCGGTGCGCCGGGTGGCCGAGAGTTTTACTTGTTTCGCCATGGTTTCAGTTTGCTAGTGCGCGCCGTTGTCGATCTTGAAGAGCGAGGAAACAGACTCGTCATTGTGAATCCGCTTAATGCTTTCCCCGAGCAGCTCAGAGACACAAAGCACCGTGGTGGTAAAGCCTTCCACGGTGCGAACCGGCACGCTGTTGGTCGTTATTAATTCCTTAATTTGGGATTTTTGCAACCGTTCGATCGCGACATCGGCCAGGACGGCATGCGCAACCCCGGCATAGATGTCGAGCGCGCCATTCTTTTTCAGCAACGTCGCCGCGGATGTCAGCGTGCCGGCGGTCTCGGTCAGGTCGTCGACCAGGAGCACGTCGCAGTCGTCCACTTCACCGATCAGGTAGAGCGCTTCGGTCTCGGTCGCGCTCTTGCGCTGCTTGGCCACGATCGCGAGACTCGCGCCCGAGCGCCTGCGAGTAGGCGCTCGCCATTTTCAATCCGCCGACATCGGGCGAGACGACCACCGTCTTGCGGGTCAACTTCTCGCGCAGATAGGGAATCAAAACCGGCAGCGAATAAAGATGATCGACCGGGATATCGAAAAAGCCCTGCACCTGCTGCGCGTGCAGATCCATCGTCAGCACCCGGCTCACGCCCGCGGCGCAGAGGAGATTGGCGACCAGCTTCGCCGTGATCGGGACCCGCGGCTGATCTTTGCGATCCTGCCGGGCGTAACCAAAAAACGGAATCACCGCCGTGATGCGATCGGCGCTCGCGCGCCGCGCCGCATCCACCATGATGAGCAACTCCATCAGGTGCTGATTCGTCGGCGGGCAGGTCGGCTGGACGATGAAAACGTCGCGGCCGCGAATGTTCTCGTCGATCTTGACGTAGGTTTCGCCGTCGGGGAACGAGCTGATCGTCGCCTGGCCAAGCGGAACGCCGATAAAATTGCAGATCCGTTGCGCGAGTTCGCGGTTGGCGGACCCGGAGAAAACCTTGAGCTCAGGTTGGAGAGCAAACATGCGTCGAGGGCCGCTACCTTAGGCGCGACTAATCAGGGTTGGCAAAAGGAATCGGCGGCGCGCCGAACCCCCCGAAAATCCTCCTCGGCGCGCCTGCCACCCGAGCCTCGATTACTTTCCAAATGATGCGCGGACCTTTGCTTTCTTCTCCTCGCAATCTTCCTGCAAACGGCGAAGCTCGGTCGCGAGCTGTTTCTCCAATTTTTCGAGTTCCTCGAAAGTCCCGCTCAACCCCGCCTCCTTAATCTTCCCTTGCAGGAACAGCTCCTTCTCCGCGATCCGCGCCTTGTAGGTTGAATCGATCTCCGCGATTTGCGCCTTCTGCGCGTCCGTCAGTTGGACGGTTGGTGCGCTCTTCTCGAGCCGTTCCATGGCGAGTTCGTAAGCCGATTTCATACTAATCCTCCTCCTGCTCTTTCTCTTCCGTCCTCCTGATCGTAATCGTGATCGCGCCATTGCGCAGCCGAAATCCGTTCCTACATTCCGCTGCCGCATGCCCTCCAAAATTCAACTCATCAGCACCGACTTCGATGGCACACTCGTCTCGCACGCCAGCGATCCGGTCTTCGATCGCGACTGCATGGAGCTGATTCGGGAATTGCAGCGCGGTGGCGCCATCTGGGCAATCAACACCGGCCGCTCCGTTGCCCTGCTCGAGGAAGGGCTGGAGGATTTCGCCTTCCCGCTGCAGCCCGATTTTATCCTAACGAGCGAGCGGGATGTCTTTCGGCCGGCTGCCGATGGCTGGGAACCTTTCGGCGATTGGAACGCCCGCTGCGCGCAGGCCCACGCCGAGCTTTACGCCAATTCCGCCTCCGTCGATCCTCGCCGAGGTGTCGATTTCGTCAGCCGCCAGACCAAAGCCCGGGTCATCTACGAAGCCGATGAGCCCGCCGGCCTGATCGCGACGAGCGAAGAAGAGATGGATCGCCTGGCCGAATTCATCGATCAGGCCAAAGCAAAGGAACCGAAATTTCATTACCAGCGCAACACTATCTACCTGCGCTTTTGCCACACCGATTATCACAAGGGCGCCGCCTTGCAGGAACTGTCTCGCCTTACAGAAATCCCGCACGCCGCGATCTTCGCGGCCGGCGATCATCACAACGACCTTCCGATGCTCGACGGCCGTTACGCCGGGCTCCCGGCCTGTCCGGCCAATGCCATTGCCGAAGTCAAGGAAGCGGTGCGGCGCGCCGGCGGCTGGGTGGCGGAAAAGGAATTCGGCGCCGGCGTCCACGAAGCGCTTCAGCATTTCCTGTTGTAACCGGGGGCGCTGACCCCGCCATCCTCCGACCAAGAATTGTTGGCCTTAGAAGGCGAACGTTCGTATGAATCTCGTTAGACCCATGCGCGCATCTTGAATCGCGGCCTATGTAGCCGACTTGGCAGCATCTGCCTTTCGCGCTGGGTCGGATTACCCGGTGCGCTGAAGGAAGTGCGCTGTCGCTTCCTCAGGCAACCCAAGGACACGATCGACGCACGGACGTGCCGCGCCCTCCAGGCGATTGCCGCTCACGGCTACTACGAGCCGATCCGCAGCCGCTCGTCCTCACCCAACACTTCGCCCAACGGCGGCCAGCTCACGGTGCTGTCCATGTCGTGAAAGGCGTGCAGATAGACCGCGACTGATTCAGCCGGGTACTTGGCAAGTAGCAGGTCGATACTCGCGTGCAGCTTTTCCTTCGGCGGCGACTCGGGCAGGTTCTCGACCGTGCCGTCTTCGTCGTGGTCGATACCTAACGAATCAAGGAACTCGCAGAGCATCGGCTTTTGCGCGCCGAGGAGCCAGGCCTGGAGCAGATGGGCGGCCAAAGTGTCGCCTGCCTTGCGACTAAGCGCCGTCTTGATCCAGGCATACCGCTCAAGCGGGGGCTTTCGCTCCACAAAGACAGTCCGCAGATTGCGCTGACCGGCCAGCCCCGAGACGACGCTTTTGAAGACCGCTGTCCGCTCTTTTTGCAGGTAGCCGAGAATCTCCACGGCGAGATCCGGCGACATGTGCTGGAAAATTTCGTGTGACTTCATGGAATCGTCCGGAGCGGCGGCGGGCGAAACGACTTCCGGCATCTGGGTTACATGAGTGTGTTTCATGGCAAAGCTATTGGTCATGTAAGTAAGGAGTAAGACCCAAAAAGTGAGCGCCAGGCTGAAGAGCGGGAACTGCAAAGCGAGCGGGAGCGAGTAGATGATGGCCATAAGCGGAATCCAGACCGCCCAGGTGGCGAGCAGGGTCGGCACGACCTTGTCGCGGTAGTGACCGCCAGGTGAAACCGCGGCCTAACGACTCCAGGCTGAAGCCGTGTTTTTCCACTCATAGGTCAGGACGCCAAAGGGCGCGGCGAAAAACGGATTGTAACCGAACTGGTCGACGCAGATCTTGGCCAGCACAACCGGAAAGGTGACGACGTTGCCCAGCCAGGCCGCCTCGCTCCGGTAAAGGAGGTCGACGAGTGAGCCGTCAATCGCCCAGATCGGGACGGTAAAAAGCAGGTTGCGCAGATTTTGGCGGGCGGGACGTCCATGCTGGAAGAAGACGATAAGAAATAACTCCGGCAAGAGCGCACCGGCGGCAACGGCAGCAACGACGACGAAGGTGAAGCCATGCCGCATCTTGAGGACGGCGAAGTCGTTGAGGAGAGCCGCGACGGCCGGACTGAGGTAGTAACCGGCAAGCAGAGCGAGCATGACCACCTGGATGAGAAGGGCCGGCACGAGATTGGCGCGCGCCGCTTCCCAGCCAATCGTAAGCGAGGTGCGATGATGCGAATGGAGGGCAGTCATCGTGGCAACTCAGAAGAGTTGCGGCTGGCTGTCGTCTTCCGTCTGCGGCTCGCCGATGATGGAGCGAATCCGCTCGATCAACTCGCGAAAGTCGTAGGGCTTTTGCACCGTGTCGATGACGCCGGCGCGAAGTATTTCCGTGCGCAGGTTGGGCTCCAGGTATCCGCTGGCCACGATCGTGCGCACGCTCGGCTTGATTTCCTTCATCCGCAAGAAGACGTCGCGTCCGCCCAGCCGCGGCAGGCCGAGGTCGCACACGACCAACCCGATTTCATCGGCGTGCGCCTCAAACATTTCGACCGCCTCGACGCCGTCCTTCGCCGCCAGCACACGGTAGCCGTCGCCTTCCAGTAGCATCACGCCGAGTTCGCGGAGCATTTCCTCATCCTCCACCAGCATGACGGTGCGCGCCGGATCGTGATCGGGCCCGACGCTGCGGCCATTGGCCGAGGCGGGCTCGGTCGCGCTGCCGAGCGGAAGGTAAATACTGAAAGTGGTGCCGCGGCCGGGCTCGCTATCGACCTGGACAAAACCACGATGGTTATTGACCACGCCGTAAACGACAGAGAGACCGAGCCCGGTGCCCTTGCCCCGCTCCTTGGTGGTGTAGAAAGGTTCGAAAATGTGCGGCTTGACCCGCTTGCTGATGCCGGTGCCGGTGTCGGTGACGCGCACGAAAACGTAGCGCTCGGCATTCACCCCGCCAAAAGATCACGCGCAGCTCATCGCCGGAGGCGACGCCGGTCGCGAGCGTGATGGTGCCGTCGTTAGGCATGGCGTCGCGCGCGTTGACGCAAAGGTTGAGAAGCACCTGATGGATCTGACTCCGGTCCGCCTTGGCGAGGGGCAATCCCGGCTGGAGTTGGAGAATGAAATTAATTGTCTTCGGGAAAGTCGCGCCGAGCATGCGCTCGAGCTCCTGGACAAGCGCGTTCAAGTCGAGCGGGGTGAAGCGCGCCTCGGTCTGGCGGGCCGAGGTCAGGAGCTGCTGGACGAGCGAGGCGCCCCGGGCGACGGCGTCGCGAATGACCTTGATCGCCTCGGGCATTTGCTCCGGATGTTTTTTCCAATCCTCCAGCCGGGTGGTGTAGCCGAGGATGATGGCGAGGATGTTGTTGAAATCATGGGCGATGCCGCCGGCGAGCGTGCCGAGGCCTTCCATTTTCTGCGCCTGGATCAGTTGCTGCTCGAGGCGCTTGCGCTTGGTGTCGTTAAAGAAATAACCCTTCACCTCGGTCAGCCGGCCCGCCTCGTCGAAGCTGCCGATGAACTTGGTCGCGACGTAGACGGTGTCGCCATCGCGCTGTTGCATCTCGAGCTCGTGGCGCTCCGTGCTTTCGTTAGGCCGAAGGCTGGCCAGCAACTCAGCGCCTTCGTTCTTGGTGTGCAGCAGTGAGAGGAAATTCGCCGCCCGCGCTTCCTCGATCGAGTCGAAGCCAAAGATGCGCGCGAAAGCGGGATTGCAGGTGATGATGGAGCCGTCCGGATGCATGATGAGGTTGCCGGTGAGGTCTTCCTCGACAAAACGCCGGTAACGCTCTTCGCTCCCGCGCAGCGCCTCCTCCGCCACGATGCGGCTGGTCACATCGATGCTGAGCTGGAGCAAAGAGGCCTCGGGATCGTTTCCCTGCAGGGTCCAACCAGTCGAGGCGACAATCTCCGAGCCGTCCCGGCGAATCTGGCGAATCTCTCCTTCCCAATGGTGTTCTTCCTGCAACGTTCGCATGACCGCGGCCAGTTGTTCCGGTGGACCCGTCTGCAAAAGCGTGTGCACATCCCGCCCGGTCGCCTCTTCGCGAGACCATCCGTACATCCGCTCCGCACCACGATTCCAATAGGAAATCTTTCCTTCGGCATCCGAAATGACGATTGCGTCGTTCGCCAGGTCGAGTAGTTCCGCGTGCCGCAACAGTTCCCGTCGCACATTTTGCAAATCGCGCTGCGTATGCGCCTCCTGGATCACGCGGCGGATCGACGGAACGAGCCTCGGAAGATGGTCCTTCAGGATAAAATCCGTCGCACCCGCGCGCAGCGACTCGCCCACCTGATCGGAGTGCGCGCTGCCGCAGACGAAGATGAAGGGCACACCGGGCACCTTTTCCCGGGCGACGGCGAGGGCGCGCAAACCGTCGACGGCGGACCCGTGACGTTCGGCCAGAACGATATCGACTGGGCGCTGCGCGAGTTCGCTCGTCAATTCCCGCAGGCTGCGGGCGCGAATCAACTCGCACTCGATCGCGCTATTCCTCAGCTCTGCGCCGACGAGTTCGGCGTCGGCGTCATTGGTTTCTAGATGAACAATCTGCAATAAACCCATCGTGCAACTTATCCGTCGAGCGCCCGAAGGAAGCGGGCCGACGAACATCGCCACTGGTCGCACATCCGCGAAATGTTGCCAGTCGGATTCCGAGCCGAGTTTCGCTTAACGGTTGCGCTCGATTCTTTCGGCGGAAGGCGATTCCCCGCCCCGGTGGCTCATCTCCGTTGAAAAATAGAAATAGGCCAGGAGTGCGCCGACGAGCACCACGAAAGAGAAAAAGGAAACTCAGCGCGCGCCACGTGCTGCGCCTGGCCCGCATCTTCTGCCAGGAGGCGCGTTTCGTGATCAGCTCCAGTTCCAACCCTCTCGTCAGAGCCTCGGGATCGGCCGCGGACGGCTCCGGTTCAGCTTTCTCGAGTCCGGACATGGCGAATTCTCACACGGCGGCGTGCAAGGCGCAATGATGTTTGCGGATCGGCCGGCGAGTCTTGCTCCCTAACGAACTTCGCGCTTGGCTACTGGATTGTCACGGCGCGAGAGTGGAGCCTTTGCTCACGCCGATGAGCGTGCTCGTTCGCAGGCATGACGCCTGCACCATGGCACCGCTCCTGCTCTCCAGAAGGGGCAATGCATTCGACCTTTATTCAGAAAGTCCTGATCTGCATGATCGCGGCATTCTTCGCCGCCTGTCTCATCCAGTGGGGCAAGATCTTCGTCGAAGGGGCGGACGACGCGCTCAACGCCGGGTACAAAAAAGGACGCCAGTTCGGTCACCGGTCCCTGACCCGAAAGCCGTTGCCCTCGGCTGTCGCGCAGCTAACCTGCGAGAGAAGCATGAGGATCGGCATCGCGCAGATCAATCCCACCGTCGGGGATCTTCGTGGGAACTTCGAAAAGATCCTCGCCGCCTACGAGCGACTCGCGGCCGCTGGCGCCGAACTGGTCCTGACTCCGGAACTGGCGATCACCGGTTATCCGCCGCAGGACCTCGTCTTCAAGTCGCGGTTCGTGCCGCAAAATCTCGAGGCGCTCGAGCGCCTGCACCAATGCCTCGGCGCCGTCCCGCTCCTCGTCGGTTACGTCGATCGCAACGACGGGCGCGGCAAGCCGTTCTTCAACGCCGCCGCCTTGCTCCAGCGGGGGCAGCCGATCCGCAAGAGTTTCAAGACGCTGCTGCCGACCTACGATGTCTTCGATGAGGATCGCTACTTCGAGCCGGGTTCAGGCGGTGAAGTCTTCACCGTCGCCGGCCGTCGCGTCGGCGTAACGATATGCGAAGATATCTGGACAGAGGATTACCTGCCGCGTCCGCTCTACGACCTCGAGTTGGTCGCCGGCCTGGTCGCAAAAGGCGCGGAGATTATCGTGAACCTAAGCGCTTCGCCGTTCAGCGTGGGAAAACTCGGGACGCGCCGTGAGATGGTCGCGACGGTGGCCCGCACGCATCAGTGCCCGATCGTCTATTGCAATGTCGTCGGCGGAAACGATGAGCTGGTCTTCGACGGCAGCTCGATCGCTTTCAACCGCGCTGGAGAATTGATCGCGCAGCTCCCTTCTTTTCAAACGGCGGAAGCCATCGTCGAGACGGATTCGACCACTGCCATCCCGCTTCCCCCGGTCGATCTGATGGCCGAGCTCTTCGGCGCGCTTTCGTTAGGCGTGCGCGATTACCTCGCGAAGTGCAACTTCAAGTCCGCCGTCCTCGGGTTGAGCGGCGGGATCGATTCCGCGGTCGTGGCCGCGATCGCGGTCGACTCGTTAGGCGCGGAGAACGTCGTCGGCGTCTCCATGCCCAGCCCGTACTCCTCGCGCGGTAGCATCGACGACGCGCTCGCTCTCGCGCGCAACCTTGGCATCCGCTGCCTGCAAATCCCGATCGGCGACGCTTTTGCCGCCTTCAAGGCGCAGTTCAAGGAGGTCTTCGCCGGATTGCCGGAGGACACCACCGAAGAAAACATGCAGTCGCGCTTACGCGGGATGATCCTGATGGCGCTCTCCAACAAGTTCGGTCACCTCCTCCTCACCACCGGCAACAAGAGCGAACTCGCCGTCGGCTACTGCACGATCTACGGCGACATGGCCGGCGGCCTCGCCGTCATTAGCGACGTGCCGAAAACGCTCGTCTACCAGCTCGCGCGCTGGATCAACTCCGATAAATCGCGAGCCGGCCGCGAACACGAAATCATCCCGGCCTCGACGATCGAGAAACCGCCGAGTGCGGAGCTGAAACCCGGCCAGGTCGATCAGGATTCGCTGCCGCCCTATGACATCCTCGATCAAATTCTCCAGCTCTACGTTGAGGAAAATCAGAGCGCACGCGACATCATTGCTCGAGGCTTCGAGGAAAAAACCGTGCGCTGGATTCAGCGCCGCGTCGACCTCAACGAATACAAGCGCGCCCAGGCCGCGCCGGGAATCAAGGTCACCAGCCGCGCCTTCGGTCGTCGGTCGCCGGATGCCGATCGCGCAGCGGTATGCGGACCTCGAACCGCTCGCAAACGCCGGCTGTTCCGCGAAGAAATCCGCCTAACGAGCTGTTGCGCTCGGCGTGGCCGAGGCAATCGGCGTTGGTGTTACGCTCGTCTTTGGCAGCCCGCCTTCCGTGCCGAGGTGTTCCTTCAGAAAATCGAGCGACTTCGTCCTTCACCTCCGGCCAGTAAGAGAAAGAGTGCTGCTGGCTGTTGGTCCGAAGGCGCTGCTTGAAGTTGGTCGCACCCACCTCCTTTAATTTGCGGATGAGATCCGAGAACTGTTCCGGCGGCATCGTATCGTTATCCGACGCGACGACATAAGAGCGGCGCGACTGACGCATCGACGTAGGTAATCGGTGACGCCTTGCGCAAATCTTCCGGGCTGGACGAGCCGACATAGTTTTCGACGATGCGCCAAAAATGTTGCCGGCCTAACGATCCCTTGTCGGTAAAATCGTAGGCTCCCGAGAGCGCCACCGCCGCATCGAGCCGGTCGTCGCCCTTCGTCCCGGTCGCCGCGAGATAGACATCGTGCGATCCGCCGGCCGAACCGCCAATCGCGCCCACCTTGCCATTACCTCCGGGATATTTACGCGCCGCGCGCACCGCCATTTTCAAGTCGTTTGTCTGATCCGGATAACGTCCATTAGACTTTTGACCCGGCAGCGCACTCGGCGGGTGACAGACGATATTCGACCAGAAAAGCATTGAAGCCGGCCGCGGCCGCGTCCCGCGCGCTCTGAATGGTCTTTGGGCTTCCCGGCGTCATGTCGAAGTCGCCGCCATGAATCACCAGGACGGCCGGATGCGGGCCCGAGCCTGCGGCCGGAAACACCTTCCATTTCAATGGGGTTCCATCGTCCGCCGTCGCGTAAACGGTATCGCCGAGATCCTGGCGTTGCCGTGCCGCTGACGCTCGCGGCGCTCCGCGTTGCGCTTCGCTTGAGAGAGACGGAAAGGAGCGAGAAGGAGAGCGATAAAAGTGATCGATTTTTTCATCTGGTTTGTTGGTTAGACCTACGAATGTCCGTCGGCGCTGAATTGCAGGAAAGATTTTACCCAGCCAAGGCGAAGCGCGAGAACCGCGCCAGGAAATCTGCACCGCTCAGGAATCGAACCTGAAACCCAGTGATTAAGAGTCACTTGCTCTGCCAATTGAGCTAGCGGTGCGTCACGTTTTGCCGTATTCCCTGGTCAAGGGACGGAAAAACTACTCATCGAACTCCACTGCACAACGCGGAAGTTCGCACTTTTGTTGCAACGACCGCCGGCCCGACTTTGTTCCGCAAAAGTTGTGGCAGCTAGTGCCCTGAGTCTTTGAGTTCTGATCCCGGCAGAGAGACGCGCTTCGGCATGTCGAGGCCTCGCCGCGGCGCTTTTACTTCTTATCGCCGCGGCGACGAGCTCCTGAAAACGGTTCGGCTCCATACCTACTCGTAGCGCAAGGCCTCGATCGGGTCGAGCCGCGCTGCTTCGCGCGCCGGATAGAATCCGAAAAAAATCCCGACCGCGGCGCTGACAAAAAACGCCGCGATAATCGACGGAATCGAAATGAGGGTCGGCCAATGCGCGAAGACGGAGAGCATCCGTGAGGCGCCAAGACCGAGCAGGATTCCGATCACTCCGCCGATCACGCTCAAGGTTACCGCCTCGATCAAGAACTGGGTGAGAATGTCGCGCCCATGCGCGCCGACTGCGAGGCGGACGCCAATCTCGCGCGTTCGCTCGGTCACGCTCACGAGCATGATGTTCATGATGCCGATGCCGCCGACGATGAGCGAAACACTGGCGATCGCGCCTAACAACAAGGTCATGATCCGCGAGGTGGCGGTCGCGGTTTCGGCGATCTCCTGCTGGTTGCGCACCGTGAAATCGTCGTCGCGTCCGGCGCGAATATTGTGCCGCTGGCGGAGCAGTTCGGTGATCTGCTGTTGCGCCGGCGCGAGATCGTTAGGCGAGGCGACCTGGACATTGATCCCACGCAAGGTCGTGCCGCCGATGACGCGTTTCATCGCACTGGTGTAGGGCATGATGACGATGTCGTCCTGGTCCGTGCCCTGCGGGCTGAGCCCTTTCGGGCGTGAGCACGCCGGTGACGAGAAAAGGCACACCCTTGAATGCGCAAGACCTGGCCGATCGGATCTTCCGAGCCGAAGATCTGGCTCGCGGTCGTGCGCCCGATCACGCAGACCTTGTTCGCGCTCCGCACATCCTGCGGCGGTGAAAATCGCGCCATCGCTCAACGGCCATTGCCGGATGTCGAAATACTCCGGCGACTCGCCGTAAATGCGGGTGAACCAATTTTGGTTGCCGGCCGAGACCTGGCGGGTCGAGATCACTTCCTCGCTGACCGCGATCACGCCCGGCACCTCGCGCCGGATCGCCTCCGCGTCCTCGATTTTCAAAGTGCCGGCGCTTCCCCAGCCGGTGCGGATGCCGCTCGAGGTAACGCTGCCGGAAAAGATCAGGATCACATTTTCGCCGAGGCTGGCGATCTGTTCTTCGACCTGCGCCTTGGCGCCGTTGCCAATGCTGACCATCGCGATGACCGCGCCGACGCCGATGATGATGCCGAGCGCGGTCAGGACGGAGCGCAGCTTGTTTCGGCGCAAGGCGCGGAAGGCGATCTTGAAGGTCGAGTCGACCTTCATCTCTCGGTCTCCAAATTCTTCGTTTCTCTTTCCGCAGTCAGGCGGCGCGCGACTGGCTGATCGGTTTGCACCGTGCCCGTCGCGCATCACGATGTTGCGTTTCGCGCATAAGCCGCGATGTCCGGTCTCGTGCGTCACCATCACGATCGTGATCCCGCGCTCGTTGAGTTTCTGGAAAATGTCCATGATCTCGACGACTGGTGCGGCTGTCGAGATTGCCGGTCGGCTCGTCGGCGAGGACGACTTCCGGATCGTTGATCAGAGCGCGCGCGATCGCGACGCGCTGCTGCTGGCCGCCGGAAAGCTGGCTCGGATGATGATCTTCGCGGCCGGCAAGGCCGACGGCAGCGAGCACTTTCTCGGCTTTCTCGCGCAGTTCCGCGTTCGTTAGGCGATGTTCGCCGTAGAGCAGCGGCAGCTCGACGTTCTCGAGCGCCGAAGTGCGCGGCGAGCAGATTGAAGCTTTGGAAAACGAAACCGAGCTTGCGATTGCGAATATCGGCCAGCTGATCGCGGTCGAGTCCCGAAACATCGAAGCCATCGAGCAGGTAGCGGCCGCGGGTCGGCCGATCGAGGCAGCCGAGCAGATTCATAAGGGTCGATTTGCCCGAGCCGCTCGAGCCCATGAAGGCGACAAACTCGCCGCGCGCGATTTCCAGCGAAACGCCGCGGACGGCGTGCACGTCCACTTCGCCGGTGTGGTAGGTTTTGTGCACGTCCTCCAGCCTAACGACAGCGGCGTTCCCGGCCATATCGATTCGCCTAAAACCGGCGCTGTCCACCGGCCAACGGATTGTTCGATTGTTGCGCCGCGGACGCCGCCTTGCCGGTCATCGCGGTGACGACGCGGTCTCCTTCCTGCAAACCATCGAGCACTTCGGTGGAAATCCCGTCGCTGATCCCGGTCTTGATTTGCACCGGGCTCGGCTTGGAGCCGCGCAGGGCATACACGGTCCGCTCGGTGGAATGTTCGCCCGGCTTGCCCCGACGTCCGAGCGACACCAGTCGGCGGAGGAGTCGCATCCGGCGGACGAAAGCGCAGCGCGGCGTTGCTGACCTTCAAGACGTTGTCCCGCTGCGCGCCGACGATCGAGACGTTCGCGGTCATGCCGGGCTTCAATTTCAGGTCGGCATTATTGACGCCGATGACGGTGTCGTAAGTGACGACGTTCTGCACCGTAATCGGCGCGTTGCGCACCTGCACGACCTCGCCGTGGAAGGTGCGCTTGGGAAAAGCATCGACCGTAAAATCGACCTTCTGCCCCGCTTCCACTGTCCCGATGTCCGCTTCGGCGACGTTGGCGTCGATCTGCATTTTTGCGAGGTCATTGGCGATCGTAAAAATGACCGGCGCGCTCAAGCTGGCCGCGACGGTTTGCCCGACATCGACGCTGCGCGAAATGACGATGCCGTCGATCGGCGAGGTGATCGTGCAATGATCGAGATCGACCTGCGCCTTTTGCAGCGCGCCTTCCTTGATCGTCACCATCGCTTCCGCCTGATGGAGCGTGGCGATGGCCTGATCGAGATCGGACTGGGCGGAATTCTGTTTCGCGACCAGTTCCTCGGTTCGCTTCGCGGTGACTTGCGCCAGCTCGAGGGCGGCGTGCGCGTTGGCCAGATCGCCTTCGGCTTGCGTAACGCTCGCCTGGAAAACGGCGGGATCGATCTGCGCGACCACCTGGCCCGCTTTCACCGGCGAATTGAAATCGACGAACAGCTTCTGGATGTTACCCGAGATCTGGCTGCCGACCTGCACGTTGACGACCGGATTGAGGGTGCCGGTGGCCGTGACCGCTTGCGTGATTGCGCCCCGCGTCACGATGGCCGTTTGATATTCGGCCTCGCCATTTCCGCCGCAGCGGCGGAACGAGAAAAGCGCAAGCATGACGAGCAACGCCGTACCGCCGATAAGGGTGATTCGTTTCATGAAAAAATGCCGACGAACAGACGTCGGCAGCTATTGTTAGACCGCTTGGACCGAGAATTAGTTACAAGAAAAGCATGCGCCGTTACCTCGAAATCTACTCGATCATGCTGCGCAACTCGCTCATTCGCGAGATGAGTTTCAAGGCGAATTTCCTTCTCTGGATGTTGGTCGAGGTCCTCTGGTTTTGCGGCCAGATTCTTTTCTTCAGCATCATCTTCGGCCAGGTCGATCAGATCGGTGATTGGACGAAATGGGAAGTCGTGCTGCTCGTCGGCACGCACCAGATCATCGCGCAACTATTCCAGGCCTTTTTCTTCGTCAACGTCGCGAACATTCCGGAGTTGGTGCGGACCGGGAAACTCGATTCCCTGCTCGTCCTGCCGCTCGACAGCCAGTTCGCGGTTTCGACGAAGCAATTCAGCCTCGACAGCGTGGTCAACGCGCTCATCGGCGCGGCTGTGGTCATCATTTCACTTCAGCAACTGCACGTAACGCCTGGACCGTTGGCCGTCCTGCTCTATCTCGTCGCGCTCGGTTTCGGAGTCGCGATTCATTATTCGATCATGCTCGCGCTCGCCGCGGTTAGCTTCTGGATTGTGCGGGCGCAGGGGCTCGTTTACGGCTACTTCAATTTTCTCAACATCGCGCGCTATCCGGACGTGATCTTTCCGCAGGTATTCCGCTGGATCTTCGGCTGGATCATTCCGGTCATCATCGTGGCGAACATCCCCGCGCGATTGCTCATCAAATCGCTGGGACAGCCCGCCTGGCTGATGTTCCACCTCATCGTCGCCGGGACGATCGCGGCCTTGATCAGCCGCGCCTTTTGGCGATGGGCGCTCCGCCATTATTCGAGCGCCAGCTCGTGAACGGGACGCCTCATTCGAGAGGCGAAAGCCGCTTTGGAATCGCTCCGAAACCGCTTGCGCGAAAAACGAATTGCCCTTAGTTAAGCCTCCCCTTATTCCGGACGAGAGAGAAACGCAGCTCCGCCTATCACATTTATGGCCCGTTCAACCAAGAAATCAGCTCCCAAAAAGATCGCGAAAAAATCAGCCTCTTCCAAGAAGCCGGCGAAGAAAGCCGCGCCGAAAAAGGTGGCGGCGCGAAAGTCCGCTGCCGCGAAAAAGAAGCCGACAACCGCTCGGAAGCCAAAGCCGGCCAAAGTGACGGCGCGCAAACCGGCTCGGATGGCGAAGTCCGCCAAGTCGAGCAGGCCCAGCGCGTCGGCCATCCGGTCCGCAAACGGCAAGGCATCAAAGGCTGGCGGCAAACCCAATCAAACGTTGACGATCATCGGCAACCACGTGAAGCCAAAGGAGCGCCGGCTCGATCCCTTCACCCGGGCGCAGAAGGAGAAGCTTTTGCAACTCCGCGACGCGATGGTGGATTCGATGGCGGGCGTCGCGCAGGACACCTTGCGCGCGCGCGCCGAAGGGAGCGAGGCTTCGGCTTTCGGCATGCACCAGGCGGATGCCGGAAGCGACGCCTACGATCGCGATTTCGCGCTCAGCCTTTTGTCGCAGGAACAGGACGCGCTTTACGAGATCGACGAGGCGCTGAAGCGCATCGATCTCGGCACCTACGGGAAGTGCGAGATGTCGGGCAAACCGATCCTGCGCGCCCGGCTCGAGGCGATTCCGTTTGCCCGCTTCACGGTGGAATGCCAGTCGCAGCTCGAGAAACAGAGCAAAGCCTCGCGCGTTCGCCAATCGGTCACCTCGCTCTTTGGTCTGACAGATGAAGAAGCGCGCGAAGGCGAAGAAGAAGAGCCGGTGGCAGAGACCAAGGAATAACGAACATGGCCCAGGAAATCATCACCCTCGAATGCACGGAAGCGAAAGCCGCTGGCGTGCCCGTTTCGCGTTACATGACGACGCGGAACAAGAAAAGCCCGCGGACGCCGAACCGGCTCGAAAAGAAAAAATATAATCCCTTCATGAAGCGGCACACGCTTCACCGGGAAACCAAGTAATCATGCAACCGAAAACCGCCAAACGCCGTTCCGCCTTTCGCCGCGCCAACCGCACCATGCCGCGCCGTCGCATCGACATCGCGGCCGAGGCGATCGACTACAAGAATCCGGATTTGCTCCGCAAGTTCGTCACCGAGAGCGGCAAGATCCTGCCGCGCCGCGTGACCGGAATGCCGGCGCACATGCACCGCAAGATCACGCGCGAAATCAAGCGCAGTCGTTCGGTGCTCTTGATGAAGTAACGGCGGCGCGGCGCTTTCGGTAACGCGCCGCCCGTGACGGCCGGACCGGGAGGGATCGACCCGGCCGTGGGTGGAATTAGGGTGTGGAAAGGCGATCGAAGCTCGTCCCAAACTACGGAGCGACGCGATCGGTCAACGTGTCGTTGTGGAAAGAGACGTGTTCGCGGAGCTGGAACCAACCGCCCTGCTTCTTGTTAGTCTGCGCGATGCTGTTGATTTCGTTAGTCGCGAATTTCTGCCACGAATCGTAACGCGCAACGGCCAAAAAATTCCATGGACCACCTTCCAGGTGCTGCATCAAGACGTTGCCCGAAGAGGTGTCAACGGCGCCGTTCGGTGGTTCGCTCAGCATTTTCTCCAGAGCATCGAACTGACCAGGAGCCGCGCGATAGATTGAGACGACATAGACCGAACCAGTTGTCTTCGCCGTATCGCCATCGATCCCCATTTGCTTTGGCAAATTCCGCCCACGGCGGACCGCTGACGAAAGTGTCGTCATGCCTCTGCATCAAGCCGCGCGCCGAGGCAGGCATCGGCGTGGCGGGAATTTCCACAGTCGCCTTCGTGCCGATGTGCTCGATCGCGCACATAATCCCAGGCATCTCCGTCCTGATGACGCAGGATGATGCCGTGGGATGGGCCGGAGGCGTTTGGATCCGGTGTCTTGAGGAACTCGAGAAGTTCGGCGGCCTTGCCGGGCGCGGCATAGCCAAAGAAAACGTGATAAACGTCGGTGCGCTTCGGAGCTCGAGCGTTGATTTGGCTGCGGGGGTTGTGCCTTGCGCTTGCAACGCCGTGATCGGCGCTAGGCCGAACAGCGCAAGAATGAAGATACGGATGAATGAGTGCATTGGTGTCTTTCTTGTTAACGGTTACAAGGTCCGCCAGGCACCACTTCGCCTATCCTGCGAGCCCCTCAAAGCGAACTCGCCTTGATTAGTTTCGCGTGTTTGTGAGGCGTATCGTGCAGCATGTCAAGGACTTAAAACCAGCGAGAATTCGACCGAGCCCGGTCTAGGCCTTGCGCGTCCGTTCGCCCTGCTCGATCAACTTCCAGAATTCTCTCGTCTTCCCGAGCTGATCGTCTTCCGCCATCGGCAGTTTGCTCCGGAAAAGAAAATCCCGCAGCGTGTTCTTGTGCAGGACGCGGTGGACCGTCACCCCCTCCGGACTCCGTTCGAAGTAGATGCGGTAATCCTTCGCGCGATAACGATGCAGTTTCTTTCCCTCGCGCTCTGATCACGCCGAAGCGGCTGGCGTCGAGATTATCGAGGTCTTCAGGCAAAATTTGAAATTCCGCGAGCAACTCGAGCTGGAGGGTTTTCGGCAACGCCGCCATCTCCGCCGCGCTCAGTTCGTTGAAGATGATCTGGAACATGGTGTCGCTGAAGCGTGGATCGAGAATCGGCGAATGCCAGGTGATTCAACGAATCTCGAATCTCAATTCACGAATCAGAGATACACCCGCCGCACCCGGCTGCCAATGCCGGTAAAAATCTCCCACGCGATCGTCCCGGCGCGCTCTGCCACTTCCGCGACGAGAATTTCCTCGCTACCCTGCTTTCCGATGAGCACCACTTCGTCACCAGCTTGACTCCCGGCACTGCGCTTACATCGACCATCGTCAGGTCCATCGTCACCCGGCCGAGTACTGGACAGCGTCGACCGCCAATCAGGACCGCTGCCGTCGCGATTGGAAAGCGAGCGCGGATAACCGTCGGCGTAACCGGCGCTGATCGTCGCGACCCTCATCGGCCGCGAAGTGGTAAACGTCCGGCCATAACTCACGCTCCGACCCGCCGGCAGGTCGCGCAGCAGCGCGACGCGCGACTTCAAGGTCATTACCGGCTGCAGGAAACGTTGCTCGCTCGGCACCGGCGAGCTTCCGTAAAGCATCAGGCCGGCACGCACGAGGTCGAACTTGTGTTCTGAAAAGCAGAGAATCCCAGCGCTGAGCAGGACGTGCACTCGGTAGGGGCCCGGAACGCGCGCCCGCATTTGCCTAACGATATCCTCGAAGCGAACCAGTTCTTCTTTGGTGAAGGCGGCGTCTTCATCCGCCACCGGCAAATGGGTCGAAACGCTGTGCAATTTCAGCTCGGGAATGCGTGATATTTTTTCCAGCTCCGCCACCGCATCGTCCTGCCAGCAGCCCATGCGGCCCATCCCGGTATCGATAGCGAAGTTGATGCCCGCAGGGTTGCGTTCGAAGGCGCGCGCTTCCTCCCAGACTCGACACCGTAGCGATGAATCCGTGGTCGTTGATCGCCGCCCGCTCCTCCGGCAAGCGACGGACCGAGAATCAGAATCGGGTGCCGGATACCACCCGCACGCAGCTCCATCGCCTCGTGCAAGTTCGCCACCCCGAAAAGCTCGGCCTCTTCGCGCAAAGCCTGCGCGACCTCGACCATGCCATGGCCGTAGCCATTCGCCTTCACAACCGCGAGCAGCGCGGTGCCGGGTCCGATCCGTTCCCGCGCGAGGCGCGCGTTGTGGCGCAGAGCGGCGCAATCCACTTCCGCCCAACAACGTTCTGAACCTAACGAATTCATTTCCTCGGCGTCGTAATATACGGCTCCCGCAAATAAATCGGCTCGAGCTCTTCCTCGATCAGGCAATCTGCCTCGGTCGCGAGTTCCACCAGACGCAAGCGCCGACGGATGCTCGACGGTGACGTCCTCGAACTGCGGCAACGGCTGGGTGGCGATGGCCGGCAACGGCTGGGACGCCTGCAGCTTCGCGCGAATCTCCTCCTCGGACGCGAGCGTCGGTCCTTCCACACAACAGCCGCGCACGACATGAGCAAAGAAGAACGAACTCCGGCGCGCGTCGCCCACGAAGAGGTATTCGTCTGTGATCGATCGCGCAGATCGACGGCAGACCGACCAACCGCGCATTCGCCGCGGCCTTCAGACCGAGCGCGGTGGCGATCGCAATCCGGACTCCGGCGTACGAACCGGGCCCGAGCCCGACCACGATAACTTCGGGCGGGCCCGCTCTCACGATAGATCGCTTCGAGGTTTTCGTAGAATAACGCCGGAGTCCTTGCGGTCGGCGGGAAAGGCTTCGAAAGAGGCGGGCGCCTGTCATCGCAAAACGCGACGACTGCCGATCGGCGCCGAAAGTTCCAGGGCGAGCACTTTCATTGTTTCTCTTCCGTTATGGCGCGTTTGACCTCGCTCACGGCTTCGATCCGCAGCCAGCGCGTCCGCTGCGGGCAGCACTTGCGGGAATCGATCGGCCCATTCGATCACCACCACGCCGCCCTCGTCAAGATATTCGTCGAATCCGATCTCGTCGATTTCCGACTGCTGCTTGAGCCGAAAAAAATCGAAATGAAAAACGGGCAGCCGGCCCTTTCGATATTCGTGAAGGAGGGTGAAGGTCGGGCTCGTCGCTTCGTCGGTGCTCGCGAGGCCCTGGACCAGGCCTTTGACGAAATGCGTCTTCCCCGCCCCGAGATCGCCGACGAGCGCGACGACGTCGTTAGGCACGAGCGACTCCGCCCAGTCGCGCGCGAAAGCAATCGTTTCGGCCACGCTATTGGAAATGAACGTAGCCATGGAAGGAACGCGGAAGCTCGAAGCCGGCTGCCGGAAGCAAGACGCCGATGCGAGTGAGTGCGAGACCCGGAAACTTCCTGCGCCATTTCGCTTGCAGTGAGCGGGCGTCGTTAGGCGCAATCGCGAAGAGCAACTCATAATCTTCCCCGTCGTTGATCGCCTGCCTCGATCGAGCAGCCCCGCGTGCGGGGCAGCGCCTTTTCTTCGATCGCGAAACCAACGCCGCTCGCCGCGGCCAGCCGAGGTAGATCGGCCCCGAGGCCATCGCTCAAGTCCATCATCGCGTGGATGGAAAAGTTTGCGCTCAGCCAGCGGGCTTCTGCGATTCGCGGAATGAAATTCAGATGCTTCCCGCCGATGGAACCTCCCAGTTTTCCGGTGACGAAGAGCACGTCCCCGGCCTTCCCGCCGGCCCGTGAAACCCATCGGTCTTCTTCGACAGTCCCGACGACGGCGACTGAAATCGATCGCCGGACCGTCCGTGCCGCTGGTTTCGCCACCGACGATTGCGACCGCAAAGCGATCGGCGACCCGCTGCAGCCCGCGATAGATTTCTTTCACCCAGCGCGCCTCGCGATCGGCCGGCACGACCAGTGTCACGAGCGCGAACTGCGGCAGACCCGCCATCGCGGCGAAATCGCTCAAGGTACGCGCCATCGCCTTCCAGCCCACCGCGCCTGGCTTTTCGTTAGGCCGAAAATGCACCCGTTCGACCACGCAATCGGTTTTCAACAAGAGCAGCTGGCCTTTGTCCGGCGCGGCCACCACCGCGCAGTCGTCGCCTGGACCAGCGATGACGTCGGCGCGCGACTTCAGCCGCGCCGTGAGTTGCGCGATCAGCCGGTCCTCGCCCAGTTCGCCGCAGCGAATCCGTCCTTTGGCGGACTCGCGCAGTTTCATTGCGGAATCAGATTGGGAAAGGCGAGCGCGCTGAGGGAAAGGAAATTGAAGAGCGCGTGCATCGTCATCGAGACGAGAATGGAGCCGCTCCATTCATAGGCCAGGGTGAAACATCCGCCGAGAATAAAGAGCGGCCCGAAGCTCGGCAAGTGCACGTGCACCGCGGCAAAAAGGAGCGAATTCAAGACCAACCCGGCCCCGCGACCGAGGTAACGTTTCAGAACCCCGTATAAAAAGAACCGGAAAATGAACTCCTCAGCCATCGGCGCGATCGTGATCGCGAGCACGATGATGAGGACGCGCTGCTGGAGCGTTTCCGAACCGGTGAACATCTCGATGATCTGCTGTTTGCTCGAGCCTTCACCGAGCAGCCAGCGTGACACGCCATCGGCCGCGAGAAGCAGCGGATAAGCGGCGAAAAGCAGAACCGCCGCGGTGCTGACAATTCGTCCGAACCCGAGACGGGAAAATCCGCCTAACGACAGGACACTGAAGCCGCGCAACTGCAGCAGCGCCGTCAGGATGGAAATGACGGCGAGAGAAAACGCAGCCGGTGATAAGGAGATCGCGCGTCTGAAAAGTCGCGTGTTCGACTTTCGGAGGCCGCCAGGATATTGAGCGCAAACCAGCCGATGAGCAGGATGGCGGCGACGGCTTCGGGCACGCCAAACTCCCGGTCGCCCAAGGCCGCCGCGCCGTTCTGCCGCACCGCGACCTGGCGAAAGAGCGAGAGGTAAACGTAGAGGCCCGCGATGACGAGCAGCGTGTTAATCAGGCTGTCGATCATCTCGCAGGCGCGCGGCTACGGAGCGTAGAAACTCGGCAGAAAATATGCGCGGCCACTTTGCAATTGCGGAGTGATCTGACCTGGAAGTGCGAGCTCGATCTTGGTGTCGCCGCTCTTGGTCAGCATGCGCAACACGCGACCGAGGCTGAAGGGCGGCCCGTACTTCACGACCTTCGCATCGGGCGCATGACCGAGTTCCTTCGCCTTCGCAAAAGCATCCTCGATCTGGCCGAGGCCGTCGATCAACTTGTTATCGAGCGCGTCGCGACCCGAGAGAATGCGTCCGTCGGCGATGCCGTTGCGCAGCGCGTCAGCCGGCAGGTTGCGTTCTTTCGCGACGATCCCGAGAAACTTCTCGTAGGTCTTCATGACAAAGCTCTGGATGTAGTCGCGCTCCTCCGGCGTAATCGGCCGCGCGCCGTTGAGCATGTCCTTAAACTTCCCGCTCTTAAAGACGACCGAAGCGAGCCCGATCTTATTGAAGAGCTGCTCGTAATTCAGCGTCTGGATGATCACGCCGATGCTGCCCGTGATGCTGGTGTCATTCGCCATCAGGTATTTTCCGCCGCAGGAAACGTAATAGCCGCCGGACGCGGCGAGCGATTCCATGTAGACGACCACCGGCTTCCGCGCTCGCGTCGTCACGACCGCATTGTAAATCATATCCGAGGCGGTCACTTCGCCGCCGGGAGAATCGACCTCAAGGACGACCGCCCGCACGTTGTCGTCGTTACGCGCTTGTTCGAGCTCCCAGCGCAAATCGTCGACCATCGATTCGCCCACATTGCCGGCGATGCCGGTGCTGATCAGACCGCGGAGCGAGATGACCGCGATCTTGTTTGCGCTTCCCCGAGTCCCGCGCTCCAGGATCATCTCGGTGAAGCGCGGGCGGTATTCCACTTCGCTCCCGACCACCTTCAAATCGTTGAAAAGCGGTCGCGGCGAGAAAGAAATTCACCAGCACGCTGGCGCAGAGCGCCACGAACAAAAAAATGCTCAGACAACCCAGTTTTCGATTCGCCGCCATGCCCGGATGAAATCGCCGAAGAAGTGCGGTGGCACAAGCGCTTTTCGAGGGGAAAACGGGGCGTCAGCAGGGCTGGCAGGGAAGCTGCTCTTTAGTATGGTAATTATGACACCGTTGCATCCAAGCGGACACCTCGCGAAGAGCGAGGCGGCTGTGCGTCCTCGCCCCAAGAACCGGGCGAAGACCTCAAAACGCCGCCCAAAGGTCCGTCCGACGGTCGATGGTGAAGCAGTGCGCCCGGCCGTCGGCACGCTTTCACGAACCAAGAGTCTCCTCCTGGCCGCGTTAAAGGTCTGGGAATTGAAAAACGGGATCCGCGACTAATGTCGCGGCGGTCGTTCCGGCCGCCGAAAAAAGCCTCGTGCGGATTTCCGGCAGTAACACCCAAGTCTTGCGAGCGGCACCCCGTCGCTCCCACTGCCGATCTGGTCGACTCGACCAATCGATCAGCGGCATTTCCGAGCGAAGATTGCAGCCGGCTGAAGCGCGATTACTTTCCGAGCGACGGCGCCCATAGCTCAGCCGGATAGAGCATCGGATTTCTAATCTAGTGTTTCGCCCTCGCGCGCTATCGCTGCTCTCGACAGCTTGCGAACGGTTGCGACGATTTGCGACGCTGCGCGGCCATCTTCCCGTTAACATAATGTCAACAGAGGTAAATCCGGGCTCGTGTAGACGGCAGCGGAAATACCGGAATTAGCTCCGCCGCCGCGACGACGACCTCCGGGCACTCCCCGGTGGCTGTCAACACCTCGGCGAGACGGCGGCGGAGTGCGCTTGCCGGGGTGCCGCGAGGAGACTGGATTCACCGTGCGCCTGGTGCGCCTACTCGGTGTCATTAGCTCTCGGCGCTACGAGTATGTCCACTATCCGTGGAAGGAAAACGAGTTCTGTCACATCCTCGTCCAGGCAGTAGTCGTCGTGGGCAGCCCAGGCCCGTCGAGCGAAACCAGCGAATTCGCTTTCTTTTCCGAAAGCGACCTGTCCCCGCTCTCCGACGGACACGCGCCACGCGTGGCGCTTGGCTTCCGCGCTTTACGAGACCCATTCCTATCGCCGTTCTTCGAGCAGCCAAGCTTCTAACCCGGCGCTGAGGCGAAGGCGGATGCGACCTACACCTATACGTTCAGGGCGACGCGGAACATAGCCGGGTCCGACACGGTGATTGCCAACGGCGTCACTATCAACAGCAGTGCGATGATCGGCCTGAGTGGCCATTCCAGGGGAGCCATGTGACAGGGGACTGGTAATGATCTTGATCAGTAACACCTCGGCTAATCCCACCAGTGGCACCTTCAGCAACCTGCTCGAAGGCGGCACCATCACCGTCGGCAACAACACCTTCCAAGCAAACTACGAAGGCGGCGACGGGGATGATCTCACCCCCCCGGTGGTGCCATAGGTAAACCGCAAGTTCGATAAGCAACCATGAAACCAAAACTCCTTGTTCTTCTTAGCCTCGGTCTCGCGCTCCATGGCAATGCCGGCAGCGCAACTTGGAAGGTCACCCCCCCGAGTGGCGATGGACACAGGCTCCTATTCCGCGTGGTGGTGGCGAACAATTGACCTTTGTCACGGTCGCGACGTCCGTGCGTAATTGGGTCACCTGCCGGGTTGGAAGCGCAGGCGAGCGCCGCGAAGTGGGGAACACGGTGTTGAACCGACCCGCAGTGAAAGATGACCAAACCGTAAGGCGAGACCGCCAAAAATAATTGAAATTTTACCTTGTTTTTTGTTTATGCATTTGAAAGCCTGTGGCTACCGCCATGTCCGTTAGGCGACTCCAACCCAGCCACAACCCGACCCTCTTCGCGCACGGGCAAACCGCAAACCGCAGGGTTTGCTCGCACAACTGGACGATATGAGCATCAGACGAAACTTGTGCAGCACGCAAGAGGGCGACCAAAACAGCCGCCGGCGTGTTCCAGCTTTCTGCCAGAAGGCTTCGAAGGTGCATATTCTGAAGAAATACCTATCTCTGTTACCCATTGTTTGCGCTTTCGTTTCCTCGGCTTTGGCGCAATCGGGCCCTCCGAATATTATCGTTATTCTGGCAGATGATTTGGGCTACGGAGACGTCAGTTTCGACGGCTGCCCGGATTATTCGACACCGAATATAGATTCCCTGGCGACAAATGGAGTACTTTGCACAAATGGATATGTAAGTCATCCGTTTTGCAGTCCGTCCCGGGCTGGATTACTTACCGGGCGTTATCAGCAACGGTTCGGACACGAAAATAACCCTGACGATGACGATAGTAACCCGCGGCTCGGGCTACCTATGGGAGAACTGCTCCTACCGCAACTGCTAAAACCGGCAGGTTACGTCTGTGGAGCGGTCGGCAAATGGCACCTGGGAGGTACCTCGAACTTTCATCCGATGAATCGGGGTTTTGACGAGTTCTTTGGTTTTTTAGGAGCGCGTTCTAATTACTACAATGCCCCCTTGCTTCGAGGGTACACCCCGCTCAGAGAGACGGAATATTTGACCGATGCTTTCACGCGGGAAGGAGTCTCCTTTATCAATCGTTATGCGACACAACCGTTTTTCCTCTACCTGGCATACAATGCTGTGCACGTGCCATATGACGTGCCTCCGGCAGTCTACATGGATAGGGTTGCCAATATCAGCGATCCAGCCCGGCGTAAGTATGCGGCAATGGTCCTCGCGCTGGACGACGGCGTTGGGCAAATTGTAGAAACGCTGCAAGAGCAAAACCTGCTTGATAACACCCTGATTTTCTTTTTGAGCGACAACGGCGCCGTGCAGGCGGATTTTACGAGAAATAACCCGCTCCGGGGTTACAAATTTGATGTCTGGGAAGGCGGAATTCGCGTGCCCTTCGTGGTTCAGTGGACCGGACGATTGCCGGCGGACGTCGTCTACGACGACCCAGTTTCGTCTTTGGATATTACTCCCACGGTAGCAGCAGCTGCTGCAGTCTCGCTGCCAACGGATCGCGTCTACGATGGACTGAACATAACACCTTATCTGGCGGGTGAACAAGTTAGCCCGCAAAGAACATTGTTCTGGCGTTGGTTTGGTTTGGGGCCAGATGGTCCGCCCGGATCGGTAGATACAAAATGGGCTGTGCGCAGTGGTCCGCTCAAGCTTGTTATGACTCGCACTCCGCCTGCTAAGCTCTACGACCTCCCCAACGACATTCGTGAGGACCAAGACTTATCCCTGACTCAGCCTGACGACGTCGCCTCTCTAAAACAGCTCTACGATCAATGGAATACCGAAACGGTTTTTCCGCTCTGGCAGGAGAGCGATTACTTTCCTGATGCGCTAGTCTTGGCGGGGGATTGGAATGGATTCGCCAAAAATGATTCGACCCCTCCATGGGCAGTGACGAGTATTACCGCACCTGGGCCTGCCGGGACGCCTGATGCCTTTAATTGGTTTGTCAACCTGGTGCATGTAGCTGCAACAGGCGGTGATACAACTCCGGGAACACATTCCTTCGTTCTGGTCGCTGCTCACAGTTGGGCAACACAGTGGGGAGGAGTCACAATTAATATTGATGGAACAACTACGCTTCCGTTCACTCCTGGCGATACCTTGGGACCGACTAACGACATCACCCTGGAAGACGGTTTTTATTACTCCTTCCGACTTTTAGATCCGACACAGCTTGCAGTAATGAAAACATCGGCTCCGCCCGTTTCAGTAAGCCGGAGTGGACAAAGTCCCGAAGACCCGACGCCTGACGATCCGATTGTTGTCAGTATTCTTACGAGCCAGATCAAATCGGTGGAAGAGCTAATCTACCTGCGCTGGTCAACGGATTTTTTCGTTACCTCTCACATGATTGAAGCGACTGGTTCCGGAATGGATTACTCCGCGACGATCCCTGCTCAACCCGCGGGAACAGCCGTTCTTTATACCATTGTCACATCAACAACTGACCTCTCGCCCTTCGTCACGTCCGGCACTATCGACTCGCTGACACTCGCCACCACAGGCGTTTTTAAGGTAGTGCCGACCTTGGCGGGATCCATTTCAACCGACCTCAACGTGACCGTAACTGACGATAAGAGTTCGATCAACGCCGGTCAGACGCGCACCTACACAATTGTGGTGAATAACCTTGGACCGGGTAATGTGACCGGGGCTACGGTAAGCGATACTTTTCCGAGCATCTTCACTGGGGTAACTTTTACTGCGACGGGGAGTGGAGGAGCTTCAGGATTCACCGCCAGTGGGAGTGGCAATATTAATGACACGGTGACAATGCCCGCAGGCAGCGTCATCACTTACCTGGCCAGCGGAAGGCTTAGTTCCTCAGGAACCGGCACGCTCTCCAACACGGCGAGTGTCAGTGTGCCAAGTGGAGTAACCGATACAAATCCTGCGAACAACAGCGCGACCGATACTGATGCCATCACGTTGCGAGCCGATCTTAAAGTGACGGTGACAGACAACAAGACTTCGGTGATTGCCGGGCAGAAGAACACCTACACCATTACGGTGAGAAATCTTGGGCCGAGTGATGTGAGCGGGGCAGCAGTTAGCGACAATTTCCCGGCGGAGTTTATCGGGGTAACTTTTACTGCAACGGCGACTGGTGGGGCTACAGGATTTACAGCAAGTGGCAATGGCAACATCAATGACAGCGTAACGATGCCCTCAGGGAGTAAAATCACTTACAAGGCAAAAGGAACGATCAACTCCTCGGCCACCGGCTCCATATCCGATACCGGGACGATAACCGCCCCGGTCGGAGCCACAGATCCCAAGCTCACTAATAACAGTGCTACCGATACCGACACCTTATAGTATGAACCTGATTCCACGATATTGCATAGACTGCGCGGACTCCGCGGCGGCACAGCAAACACAGGCGGGGCGGTCTAGATTGACATTAGCAGGCCCCGACAAGGTGCCGAGAATAAAGAAATGTTTGCTGCCAGTGGCCATTGTTTGTGCCTTTGCTTCCTCGGTTTTGGCGCAATCAGCGCCATCACCGACGCCCACGTTTACATATGAGCAATACGGAACTGCTCCGACCGGAGTACCGCTTTACTGGAAAGCCATTCAGCCGGATCCGGTGTTATTTCCGGGTCCACGCCCGGCTCTGCTCGTGGTTCACGAAGGTGGATTTAGGAATAACGATCCCGGTAATATGGACGTTGCGCAAGATCTGGCGATAGCCGGCTATCTCGCGCTCGCGATCGAGTTTCGGCTTGCCCCCCCTCACGTTACGATGAATTCTCCCCGACACTGTTGTCCTGGCCAAAACGATGTTGGCGATGACGGCTTCTATCCGGAGTCGGTAAACGATATGCAGATGGCTATTCGGGTGGCCCGGGCGGATGCCCGCTGCAACGGACAGGTTGGGGCCATCGGAGGCTCGTCGGGAGGGGCGCTTCCCATCTACTGGGCGGGCACAGGCACTGCAGGAGACGATAAGCTGGACGTGGTGGTAAGCCTGTCGCCGCCGACCGATTTTCATGATCCGGATTCCTTGACCGATCCGAAAAGAGCCAACTTCGCGAGTGCCGTAACGAATTTCGTTAACTCGACCGATGCCTCCGACGGCGGTCCATTAGATATGGCTTCTCCCTACAGGTTTGTCACGAGTTCGATGTGTCCGTACTTCATCATTGCCGCCGATAACGATACCATGCCTCTAGAGCAGTACCCTGACATGATCCGTGCACTCGACGCCGCCGGCGTGACCAATTACCAAGCACTCCTCTTGGCGAACAGTCATTCGCATGGTTTCGCTTTTTGGTCAGTGGTCAAAGACGCTGTGCTTTCATTCTTCGAAGCTAGTTTTGCGGCAGGCGAGCCGACTCCAACGCCAAGCCCTACCCCTGCCCCGCCGTCGATCACGACTCCACCTGCCGATACGACCGTCAATATGGGGGAGACAGCCAAGTTTAGGGTAATCGCTACCGGCACTTTCCCTTTGCACTATCAATGGCGCAAAAACGGCGTGGACATCCAGGGAGGAGCCACTAGGTCTTCGTACACCACGCCCCCCACGACCCCGGCTGATAATGGCAGTCTCTTCTCAGTCGTAGTCAGCAACATTGCCGGAAGTGTCACCAGTAATAACGCGACACTCACAGTCCATTAGAGAGGACATTCTCAATTAAGCTTTGCCTCTAGAAGCTTTAGAGATACCCCTCCCGCCACGGTCGCGAAGGACCAATATCGAAACTCTAACGGTATCCAGCATTGAGTTCGAGCGCCTCCGTTCCCATCATTCCTTGACCGATTTCCAAATCAGAATGGGCTCGGTGCCTTTGGGAACTGGGAGAGAATCGGTTGGCTTGGAAGTAATTCGCCGAAGGGAGACACACTTTAGGGCCTCCTGGGGCACCGGCGAGCTGATGGCAAAATGAATGATAGCTGCGCAACGGTTGCTTCCAGATCCTCGATCTTGCGAACCTGTTGCTGGCTTTGGCGGTGCTCTTTGAGGAATATCGAAGACCACCCCCGTGGGGTCATCCAGCATTTTGCCTTTTGACCATTTCCCAGTTGATTATGTTCAATCGCAAACGCGCCAGGTAATATCCGCAGAAATGCTCGGACGGACGGCCTACGGGCCAAATGCCAGGTCAAAGGGATACGACCCTACATCAGGAATTTTATCCAGGACAGTCAGCGACGGAATATCAATGACTGATACGGTCGTGTCGTTGCTATTGGACACGTAAAATCTCTTCCCGTCTGGACGGATCACTGAAAAGAAGGAACCGTCTCCAGTGACGAGCGTTTTGATGACCTCTCGCGTTGCAGTGTCGATAACCGAAACAGTCCCGGACACAGAACTGGATACGAATGCAAGTGTTCCATCCTCTGTAATGATCACTTGCCACGGTTTGGTTCCAACCGTGACTGTGTCGATCACAGTCAGTGTAGTAGAGTCGATGATGGAGACTGTCCCACTCTGCACGTTGCCCACATAAATCGCGTCGCCGCTGGGCGTGATCGCAATTCCTCTCGGTTTATGTCCAACAGGAATTGTTGCGATCACCTGTTGGGTCTGTGTATCGATAGCGGATACAGAGTCGGCCTTGTTGTTGGTGACAAACACGCGATCGCCTGCGGGAGAGATGGCAAGACGGCGGGGGCCGGCGCCGGTGGGGATCGTCGTTACTTGATAGGTGGCAGTATCAATCACGTTCACTGCTGCTTGGGTATAGTTCGCGACATAGGCGAAGCGTCCGTCCAACGTGAACAAGATGTCCTTGGCCTGGTGCCCGCCGATAAAGACATTAGTGATGACTGAATTGGTTTTGGTATCAATGACGGTGACGGAGGGGGTCGCTTGATGGACGAGGAAGAGTCGTCCACCATCCGGGGTGACCGCGCTTTCCTGCGGATGGGGGCCCACGCGAATCGTGGCGGTGGTTGTGAGAGCGACCGTATCAAGAACCGACACCGTTGCTCCCGTGTCGTTGGAAACGTATGCCTTGAGCAGATCCGGCGACAAAGCGATACGAACCGGCGCGTCGCCGACGGGGATTTTGGTGGTAATTTGGTCGGTCGAAGTATCGATTACAGCAACGGCGTCGGACAATCTCGTAACGACAAACAAGGAGGACGCGAAAGCCGATGAAGCAAAAGCGTAAACGATGAGTAGCAAAGCCAGAAGACATTTCTGGACAATACGCAGCTTGTTGAAGCCTCCCGTCGTCAACCTGGATGGCGCCACTCCGTGTTTTCGCGGTGCAGAAGTGAACTCCACAAATTTTTGCGTGATTTTCATAGCCAGTATCTCAAGTTGTGCGAGCGAGCCCTGTCGGTCGCGGTTGCCCTGCGGAAAGAGGGTAAGGTGACTGTGTTGGAGTCGCCTAACGGACTTGGCGCAACCGGAGGATTTCAAGTTCGTAGACGGCCGTCAAGGCAAAAATTTCAACAAATGTTTGGCACGCTCTTATGAGCCTTACCAGTCTTCTGAAAGCCCATCGCGTCGACGGAAAACGACACTTGTAGGCCAAGGAGGCATTTCGCTGGACGGATTAAGCGTCGACATGAGATCATATTAGTATGGCAACACAAAATTGTGAGGATGGCGTCACACATCAACTCGTCCGTGTGTCGCAGCAACACGACGTAACTGGACAACCTCTACGGTTAAGGCTTGGGCAACGCGGCAGCCGCGGTCACACTGCTCGCCCCCGCGGGCTCGCGAGACGACTCGGAACCCTGCTCATCGCGCTCGCCGTCCTCGGATTAACGGTTGGTGCCGGTCCGGCCGCCGCCGCCGTTGACTGGCCGATGTACGGCTTCAACCTTCAACGGACCGGCGAGAACCCCTTCGAGTCGATCCTCACACCGTCGACGGTCGGTGGCCTCCACGAACTGTGGAGCTTCGACTTGGGCGCGGTGACGATTATGCAGCCGGTCATGGCGGCTGGCGTCCTCGTCAACGGATCTTCGAAGGACCTCGTCTACATGGGAGCCGAACACGGCGACCTCTACGCGATCGACGCGGCCTCGGGGACGCTGGTTTGGCAACGGAACCTCGGATCGCAAGCCACCGGATGCGGTGACATCCCTGACGGCGTGTTCGGAGTGAGCGGCTCACCGTTCCTTGATCGGGCGAACAACCGAATGTTTGTGGTGGGGGGCGATGGCAATATGTACGCCCTCGACCTGTCGACCGGCGCCACGCTCACGGGATGGCCGGTCGCCGTCACGTCCGATCCGGCCCACGAACATACCTATGGTGCCGTTAACGTCAGCGACGGCATTGCCTACGCAGAGATTGCCAGCTACTGCGACTTTCGGCCGTATCACGGCAAGGTGGTGGCAATCAACATCGATGCCCACAGGCAGGTGGGAGCGTTCCTTCCAGCCGGCCCAAGGTTCGACGGCGGCGGAATCTGGGGACCCGGCGGGGTCTCGATCGACCCGGTGACCGGACACGTGTTCACCGCGACGGGCAATGCGTTTGCCGACCCAGAGAGCTTCCGGTACTGTGAAAACGTCGTTGAACTCTCGTCGAGGCTTCGCGTACTCGGCGCGAACTACCCTGGACTCACCGGCGGCGACGTGGATTTCGGGGCCACTCCTATTCTCTACCAGCCGCCGGGCTGCCCGGCCCAAGTGGCCGCGAAAAACAAGACGGGCGTTCTGGTCGTCTACGAGCGTGGCAACGTCTCGGCGGGGCCGACCCAGCGGCTGCAGGTGGCGAACATCAGCGACTATCAATTCAACGGCATCCCAGCGTGGTCGGACACAACGCATCTGCTCTACATAGGCAACTCGTCGGACTCAAACTCCGACACGACAAAGCACGGGATGGTGGCCTTCTCGGTGGATGCGAACTGCCAACTGCAACTCGCCTGGCAGAGAAAGGTGGGGCCGAACTTCGCGTCGGTCTCGCCGCCGACAGTCGCCGGGAGCGTGGTTTACTACGGCGACGGGCCCGGCAGCCAACTCCTGGCCTTTGACGCGACGACCGGGACGCGGCTCTGGTCGAGCGGCTCGACCATAGGGGGCGCGATCTACGGGGCACCGATTGTCGTCAACGGACGGGTCTTTGTGGGGGCTTGGGACGGCAAGCTATACGCGTTCGGGCTCTAGCGACGCGCTATTTAGGCTTTTCAATCGCGAATAGTTGGCAAACAGGCTCATGGTTTTTCTCGGCGCAACTGTGCGCCAACGCTTCATTTGTTAGGCAAGGCAATTTAATGCGTTTCAAGAAAAGGTACCGATGGCGGGACCGGTTCAATTGTCAGCCACTACCCGTGGAGCAGAGGCTTGTGTTCTAAGCTGGTCGCTCACCTTCTGGATTTGCGCTGCCTACGCTTTGAGGGCAGCGGCGAGGGCCTCAGTCGCCTTCTGCTGCGCCGCTTGGGCTTCAAGTGTTTCCACCTTCCGATGCTCCTTTAGGAACTCATTGAGCAACATCGCGTTGATTTACTCGTAACGAACGGCTGAAACCTGCAAGCTTCAATAGTTGGACTGTCCTTTTTACTTTTGATGGCGGCGACCGTAGAGTTCTGCTCGAGATACTGAAATGGCGCTGGGACTTGTTTCGGAATAGCCACCTGCAACGAGTACGGTATCATCCGGCAGTAACGTCGCAGACTGACCGACAAGTGGGATGGCGAGTTTGTCAGTCCTTACCCAGATCCCACTCGTCGGATTGTAGAGTTCCACATCCTTGATTGGGCCATTGTAGTATCTAGAACCAGCTGCAACAAGCACCTTGCCACTGGGCAATAAAGTTGCAGTCCCGACAGCGCGTCTGGTGTTCAGACTGCCACTGACTGTCCAAGCCTCAGTTTCTGGATCATAGATCGCCGTGTTCAGCACTTCGTAAGGGAAGCCCTCAAAATGCGATCCCACGGACACGAGCACCCTGTTGTCTTTTAGCAAAAGTCGTCCGATGAAATGTGCGTGCATAGGCGAGGCTGCTAGTTGGCGTCCAGGTTCCAGTCGCCGGATCGTAGAGTTCCGCGCTCGCCAGAGCGATAGGGGTGCGTTGTTTTGTAGACCACCTGCAACAAGCACCTTGCCATTCGGCAGCAACGTCGCAGTATGATCGCTGCGGCGAGTGACCGGTCACCGCCCAGGTCCCGGTCGCCATAATCTCAACATACCGTCAACAAATCACCGACTTTTCTTTTGCGCCCATAGCTCAGCCGGATAGAGCATCGGATTTCTAATTGCCTAACGAGTTTTTGCGCAGCTTTTCGCGATGTTGCGCAGTCGGTTTTTTAGAGGGGAGTCGGGCCCGGCGCATTCGCGCATCGTTTCGCCGGATTGCGTAGTCTTGCACCAAAAAATTCGCGCACCGTAGAAAGCGACCGTGAATTTTTTGCCAACGGCAATGCCGGGTCGCACAGGCTGCGCGGCGGGTGCCGCCTTCAGGCTCGCCGAGTCGCGCGCGCGCGTGCGCGTGGAACGGTTGCACAAAGAGGCGACTTTCTCGCAGCTTGAATCAACTGTGCCCTGAACAGAAAATAACTGCCGCAGAGAAATAGAAGGAAATGGAATCTCAGGCGGAAAACGCGAAAGAACAGGCATCGCAAATCCAGAAGGTGAGCGACAAGAATAGGGCACAAACTACTCCGCGTGTGGCGGCCAACGATTGAGCTTTGGCCGGCTGACTCGACCGTTCCCAAGCCGTTCCGCGGGCTCGACGCGGTTTTCCGCGCTCCCGGAGAGGAGACGCTAGCGCTAAGGAGTGGGCTGGGACGACGGCGCCGCCGAGGAGTCGTTCACGTCTTTGCTCCTCGTCCGCGACCGGCTCTGGGTATCGGTGCCGTTAGTGCGCTGTTCGCGCTGCTGCTCGGTCACGACCCCGTTCTGTTCACGCTCACGCGTCTGAATCCGCTCCTTGTTAAGTCCGCCGTTGTTCTTCCACTCCCGCTCCCGTTCACGTTCACGTGCGGCGTGCCGTTCACGCCTCCGAGAGCGCTCCCTGTTCTCCCGGTGAGGGGACCCGCTTGAACTCGCGCTCACCGCGGGACCGGTGCTGGTTGGGTCAGCCTGCTGTGCGCCAGCTGACAGGTGGAGACCGGTGGTAAGTCCGGCAATTAATGCGAGATGACTGAATTTCATGAAATAAACTCCCTTTTAGAGACATAACGGATTCGGATTCCAAACTGCGATCGGACGGCAGTGAGCAATTTGAAGCGTCAGAAGTAATCGAATCTTCATTCCCGCTTCAGATAACGGATTTTGTCCGTTAAATTATAACGCGTCGGCAGCAATAATTAACCGTTGAACTTCCAGCGGAAAAAAAGGCAGTTTTTCTGTTTTTGACCGGAACAAGCTAATTTTTCCGGGAAATTATTCCGGCGCTCTAAGATCCCTTGGGTTGTCCGCTTGCCATCGCGGGCACGAACTGCCGTTTGCGGAGATTTCAACTGGCGGTAGGTTCGAGAACGGCGATACAAAGCGATCGGATTTCCTATTACAAGGCGGGCTCGGCGATCCCTGACACATGAGGCAAGGCGTAGACGGGCTTCACCGGTGCCTTCCGCTTGTCAGTGTTGGGTTTACGGCTACCCGTAAGGTTCACCCTTGCCACGAACCCATGGAAAATTCCGGCCGCGTCACCGTAATAGCCACAGATCAATCCGGCCTTGTTAATCCCATTGAGCGAGGTGTAGGTCGCGTCTGGATAATCATAGGTTAGGATATCATCGGGCGTGACGTAGAACAAACCATGAGTCACGCCTGCTGTATCTGTGTATCTCCCGACGGCCCAATTCGAAGCATTATTTCCAAGCAGAAGCGTTCCGGTCGCACCGGGTACGTCGATCGGGTAACTCAAGGCGCCGTCGCTATCGCGCATGTACCCGTGTGTCGCCCCATTCGAATCGATGTAGTAGCCTATGATTTGATTTGAGTCATTCACTTGATAAGCAAACGTGGCGGTCGCGTCTGGCACGGCAAACGTCGTGACAATTTGGTTTACGCTAATGAAGGCCGGCTGGGTACCGTCACTGAAAATCGCAGTACCAACAATATCGTCAAAATTGTTGATTCCCAATGGGATCGTATCCAAGGCGCCGTTGAGATCGAACGGATCATACTGGAGAGGGCAACGCGGGTTCTTCCCGTCGGGATCGTTCACAAAGGGTAAATCGCTTGCCGCCCCTGTTACAATTTCGCTGGGCGTCGCGGTTGGGGTCGGAGAAGGTGTTGGTGTTGGGGTTGGCGTTGGCGTTGGCGTTGTGTTGGTGTTGGTGTACAATTGGGGTGGGTCATCAAATAACCGTGAAAGGTGCCATCGCTTTGGTTCAGGTACTCGCCGACGACGTGCCGCTTGAAGTTAATGCCCCGGCCTTGAGTAGGGCCTTTGTTAGCAAAAGGCGGAAGGAGCAGGGGGCTGAACGAAGGCGCGAGCGGCTTGTAAACAAAGGCCCTCACTGTCCCGTCGGACGTAATCAAAGTGCCAACGAGGTCTGTCTGGTCCTCAATCTTCTGTGGCAGAGTTGCGATTACGTTCGGTCCGGGATAATCGAACGTCTTAATGATATCGATCGTTGTCGCAGGGGCAACGGATCCGAAAAGCGGGAGCGTGATTAGCGCCGCGAGAATGTACATCAACGAACGTCTGGGTTGCATAACGTGACTCCTTGCTGGTGCTGGGTGAATCGTTTTAAGGGGTGGTTGTGGCCTCTTAATTTTGCAATTCTAGTTTTCGGAGGGTTCGGGCGTCAAGGATATTCTTCGTGAGAGAAGCCGGTTTCTCTATTGTTGCAGGACTGAATCTCTTTATAGGTTCGGTTTTTCGAGCAACAATAGAGGCCATCAAGTTCCTCGAGTCGGCCCAAGTGATTTTTCGCGTTGGCAGGGAAGCCAGCTAGTGGACTATGGCACGTCGGCATAGCCAGCGACTTTACCGGAACTATTGATGGCTCGAGCATAGCTATTGGTACCGCCGGGAAGGGTCCCGAGATCTAATGGCACGCTCGTCTTGTTAGCCCAGGTGGCGGCGTGAAAGGACTCGGCCGCGTTGGTGGTATAACCCGTAATCACTCCGCTCCTATTAATACCAAAACCAGCGCTCTGGATCCCACCGAGCGTCTGCAAAAGCGTTATTCCCGCCGACTGGTTCCAGTCGAAGCCGATGAACTTGCCAGTGCCGTCAAATCCGAATCCGACGACCTCATCGCTCTCATTTATCGCTTGACCTGCTGTGTAACTGCCACCTGAGATCGCTGCGATCTGGCGCATTCCGCCGGTCTTACTCCAGACGAAGGCCACGAAGCGGCCGACGACGGAAGTGCTGGCGGTTCCGGTAATATGTTGCAGGTTGTTGATGGCGTTGCCCACGCTATGGATACCCCACGGCAAAGTGCCGATGTCGCGCACGCCTGGGCGCCCAGGGGCCCAGGAGTATGCCCGGACAACTTCAGCTTCGTATTCTTGTCCAGTCACGTCACTGGAGTCATTGATGCCAAAGCCGTAGTTTCTCGGGTCTCCCACGTTTTCCCCCAAGCTCACAAATCCACCACTGGGCGACCAATAGAACGGCACCTGCTTTCCCTTGGCATCGAGGCCCTGGCCGGCGATGTCACCCGCAGAATTAATTGCCGAGCCTTGAGTCCAGGAGCCGCCGGGAAGCGCCCCGAGATCAATCATCCCGCTTGATGCAGTCCAGGTGAAGGCATGAGTCGTTACGTTATCGGCCAGATAAGCATATCCGACCACTTCGCCGCTATCATTAATGCCGAGGGCGTAGCTGGTGTTTCCGCCCAACGTGCCAATATCCTGCATCCCGTTGGCGCTGTCCCAGATGAAGGCGTGTTGATGTTGCGCCATCGCGCTCGAAGCCAAGCTCACGGTGAGGCATGTAAGAAGTGCAAATTTCAAGTTTTTCATTTCTCAGCTTTCCTTTACCCAGGGAATTGCCTGCAACTGCAGGTCTGAAAATGGGGAGGAAAGTCCCCGGGATAAAGCTTCCGCGCCAGATCCAGATCTCGTGTTCAAGATTGTTCTACGGAAAAAGTGAAACGAAGTTTCGAAGAAATTTTGAAAATCTTTTGTCCGACACGCGGTCGCACCTGCTCTATCCCGGGATAGCTTGTTTCCTGCATTCGCAACAAAGGGTTGGCGCGTCAGTCGATCGACCGCTAGGCTGCGTGTCTCCCTCCATGAACCCGGAATCTAAACGCCGTCCGCTTTGCCGCTGTTGCGAATCTGAACCAGGCAGTCTTGGCGATCCTCATCTCGGCCCAGTTTGTTCCGGTTGCTACGCAATGCTCACGGTAACCCGGCTCATGCTCGAAAAACTCGGCCCGCTCATCGGGATCGGTGCTTGTTCGAGCGAGGTCAATCGCTGAATTAACTCATCAGTCGGTTCCTCGAAAGGCCATTTCATACCCCACCCTCCGACCTAGCACGCATTTTGATTGTCCGGGAGGGTCAGGACAGCGGGATTCCACGTAAAGCTGTCTATGGCTGAGCGGTCCCGCCCGGAATAGGCTTGACCATTCGCCCTTCGCCCCGTCAGACTGCGCGGTTCAGGAGCAACCCTATGAAAAATCTACATCCACGAACAAAACTCACCGGTGTTTTCGCAGCCGCCTGTCTCGCCCTCGCTTGCCTTGCGCTCTCGGCTGCAGCACAAAACGTTTGCCAAGAAGGCTGCGACGTGGAGACCTTCAGCACGTTCCTGGGTTGGGACGCGCTCGTGAACAACACAACCGGCGCCTTTAACACCGCCGTGGGTTTTCAGGCCCTGTTTAGCAACACCACCAGCGACGGCAACACGGCCACCGGTTTTTTTGCGCTCTTTAACAACCTCAACGGGAACGGCAATACGGCCAACGGTTCTTCTGCGCTCTTTCACAACGACGGCGACAATAATACGGCCATCGGGTCCGCTGCGCTCGAGGACAACGGCACCGGCGCCAGCAACACCGCCGTTGGTTCTAAGGCGCTGTTTCGGACAACCGGCAGCAAAAACATCGCCTTGGGTGATCGTGCAGGCGCCAACCTTACTACAGTAGTCATGATATCGACATCGGTAATGTTGGTGTCGCTGGCGAGTCCAATACCATCCGCATTGGCACGGGAGAAAATTCGAGCGCCACATTTATCGCTGGCATTAGTGGGGCGACAGTTCCAACCGGCGTAGGGGTAATCATAAATGCCAGCGGTCGCGTAGGCACAATCACCTCTTCTGCGCGGTTCAAAGACGCAATCAAACCGATGGACAAAGCGAGTGAAGCGATCCTCGCGCTCAAACCGGTTACCTTCCATTACAAGAAGGAGCTTGACCCTGACGGCATCCCGCAGTTCGGCCTTGTGGCGGAGCAGGTCGAAAAGGTGAATCCCGATCTGGTCGCTCGCGACGCAGAAGGCAAGCCTTACACCGTCCGCTATGAAGCGGTGAACGCGATGTTGCTCAACGAGTTTCTCAAAGAGCATCGGAAGGTAGAAACACTTGAAGCCCAAGTGGCGCACCAACAATCAACCAATGCTGAACAGCAGAATGCAATTTCGGTACTCACTGCCGCCCTCAAAGCACAGGCCGCGCAAATCCAGAAGGTGAGCGACCAGCTTAAGACGCAGGTTCCTGCTCCTCGTGTCGTGGCCGACGATTGACCCTTTTCGGGATCGGTGCTTGTCCGAACGAGGTCAATCGCTGATTGCTTCCGACTGTCGCGCGGGGAACACCCCGGGGTAGCATCGATCACCCCGAGGATGCATAGTGAAGGTGCGAAAGAATTTCAAAAAACCCCCAGACGCGAAGTGAGGCGCGAATCAATCTTGGGGCAGGATTCAACCGCAGTGCTGCACTGAAGACCAGACGAACAAATTTTATGACAAAAAAATCCAAATCCCTTCAACCGCGATCCAGATCGAACAAAAACATCGACCTCCCGCCCTTATCGAAATCCGCCACCGGTGCGGCGGCAGGAGCAGTCCTTGGGGCAGTCGGTGGGCCGGTAGGTGCAGCCGTTGGCGGCGTCGTAGGGGCAGTCGTTGGGAAGAGGGCTGAGAGCGAACCGTTGATGCCGATGGTTAAGCGGGCCGCGCGACAAACAGCACGCGGAGTGAAAGCCGCCGCGAAAGCGGCGCGCGTGGCGCTGCCGGCAGCGAAACGAGTCGTGAAGTCAATCCGCCCGGGGAAAGAGAAAACCACGAAATCCGGCGCGAGAAAGTCCAGGACCGCGAAAACAAGTTCGCGATCCGCAAAGTCAAAACCGTCCGTCACCAAAGCGAGAAGGCATTCTTCTGGTCGAAAAAACCCAATTAAAGGTAATCGATCAGGCGCTAAGAAGCCGCGTCGGTAGCCCTGCGGTTAGAAACGGCACGAAAGCGCTCCGCACCTGGCAACCGCGATTGCGGAGGGTCGCGCAGCCATGCTTCGTTAGGAAGGCTAGTCTCTGCTGCCCTTACCAGACCGCGAAAAGGTTCCAGATCACATGCATGACCATCGCCGGAATAAGACTTCCCGTGCGCCAGCGAGAGACGCCCAGCAACAGTCCACAAACAAATAGAATTGCGATGACGGTGAACGAATAGTCGACGTGAATCGCCGCCCAAACCGCGGCGATCAAGACGATTGAAATGGCAGGTCCAAGCCGGGTCTTAGTGAGCAAGCCTTGGAGAAGACCGCGAAAAATCAATTCCTCGGCGATAGGACCAAGAACGCCCACCGCCAGCACGCGCAAGATGTCCGCCATGAGTGGCGATTCTCGCCAGATTGTAAAATCCCAGGGACCGCGCCAGGCAACCAGCGCATTTGTGGCCAGCATCCAGACGACATAGATCGCGGTGAATAAGAGAGTCTGATTTAATGCCGCGCGCCGCAGTCCGTAAACTTCGGCGAAAGAAAGGCGGCGGCGCCACCCGATAAGGAGCACGAGGCCAATTCCCATCAGCGACATCGCCGCCTTCACTAGCGCGGATTGGATCGCAGGCAGATTAAAGGTCAGATTCACATGAGAGCGAGCCGGCTTTTCCGTTGCACAAAGCTGATCGGCCACCAAGCAAAATCTGCAGACGCTCCACGCTTAACCCTTCGTTTGCTGCCCGCGGCAACTCTCGGACACCCCGTGTCATCTCCCAAGGCGCCCGGAACACCGGAACGGAAGGGGTCGTTCGCTGGACGCCCAATACCGCGATTGCCATGGCAACTATCTTACGCTGACCGGGGTGCCGAAATTATCTTACAACGTAGTGACCGTGGACCCAGACCTTTTGACCGTTGCGCCGTACCCAATGTCCTGGGCGCCAGACGTAATAGGAACGGCCCACGTAATAGCCAGAGCCCCGAGTATAGTATGGCCGATCTCCAATCGCGACCGTAACAGAACCTGGATAGCCGCCATAAGCGGGCCCGTATGAACCATAACCGGCATAACCGGGGCCGTAGGGACCATAACCCGCGTAACCGGGGCCGTATGCAGGATTTCCGTAATAATCAGTGCATCCGCTTGCGCCGAAGGCGACAGAAAGCACAAGCAGCAAAAGGGCCGGCCATTTCTGTTTCGTTCCAGTCGTGGCGGAGACAGTCTTCACCTCCGCGCGATCAACAATCTTTGTTCTCATATAAGGAAGCGTAAGGGCAAGGCGAGCCGGTGTGAAGAAAAGATGTGGCTATTTCAACCGAATTTTTTGCACCGTTCGAATCCATGCCGCTCGAAGGTCCTGATCAACTGCGCAAGACAGCTTCGCGTTGATGGATCTCTTAACGACGCCCTATAATCGCAAATACCCGCGTAGCACGCGTTTCAAAACATTGGGACTCGTAAATGGACCGAACTTTCGCGCGTGCCGCAATCCAGTCTGACGAGTCGGTTTGGATTTTTTTGCCCCAAGATTACATTCATACTGTTGCCCAAGCCCGGCTTTTAGCCTTCCTTCGCCGAAACGCCCCGCTTTTCGTAACCTTCTTCGTTGTGTTCTGCCTTTCGCTTCTGTTTGCTCGTGTAACTTGACTTATCGCCCTTCGGCATACCTGTTAATCCTCCCTTGAACTGCTAAGATATCCTACCCGTGCCCGCACTGAAGTTACGCCGACAGGGACCTGAGCCCGGCTGAAGGCTAGAACGCTTCGATTTCGCGGCGGACTTCATAAAGTAGTGCGACAAGAGGCGAGGCCACCATCTCTACCATGATCGGAGATGGGAAGATTAACGTTGGATTGCTCGATGCCAGCCAGTTGGGAACGAACCGATGCTGGTGACTTCCGGTTTCGTCTTGAAATTCCAACAAAATATTCTTCAGGCGGACACTCACAGGGTCAGCGGCTTACGAATACCAAGTAAATCAACAAACTATGCGAATTATTCTTTTTTCAGCTCTCGGCGCCCTTTGTGTACTCGGATTGTTTTCTAGTTGTTCGACGACGGTCCGGACAGAGGGCGGCCATGCCGTAACAACCGGCGTGCACGCCAATTAGTAGGCGTTGTCGAGATGGCTCAAGGCGACACCTCTGAAACAACGAAGCAACACGCCGCGATCTAACAAATACTGATGAATGGCGGAGCCGGGCGGCGCGAAATGGCGGCGTTATATCTGGGATGGTGAGTTGGCTTACGGGCGTCTTGTAAAAGCCGAGCGATCCGGCGAGTTTGGGTGATGAATGACTATTAGCTGGGCTCCTGCGCCACCCTAGTCGCGAATGCTACGAGGAAAACTTGGCTCTTTCACGCTCATACTCTGATGCGTCGGCGATTCATGTGAAGAATGAATGCTTTATTTTCCGCATTTGGTGTCGGCGTGGAAGCTGCCCGCCTGACTGTCCCGCAAGTAGCACTCCGTGCAGTGGTGATTTTTTTCGCCACGCTGATCATTGTCCGATTCGCGGACAAACGCTTTCTCGCGAAAAAGACTGCCTTCGATTTCATTCTCGCCGTCATCCTGGCTTCAATGATGGCTCGTGCGATCAATGGCTCCGAACAGCTCGGACCAACGATCGCAGCGGGATTTCTCCTCGCCCTCCTGCACCGAGGAATGAGTCTACTGGCTTTCAAATGGCCGCGTTTTTCCGGCTGGATCAAAGGGCATAGTCAACCGCTCATCGAGGACGGGCGTATCCGAGATGATGTCCTCCGGCACCATCACTTCGGCAAGGACGATTTAGAAGAGGAGTTGCGTCTCAGCGGCGTGACCGGTCCCGCGGCCGTGAAGCACGCCCGACTGGAAAGGAGCGGAGAGGTCAGTGTGATCAAGAGATAAAAGAAGACCTGATTTTAGATACTGGCATCTCCGCCGCGGCCGCTGTGGGACTTGTTTGAGGAAAGCCTCAAGAATCACTGGCTGCGGCGTTGCCGCGAGGTGCGGCTAGAGAAAGAGAGGACTGTGCCGGTAGAAGCTTCCACCTGCGATTTCCCCATTACCTATAAGGAGGCGCTCCAACGTTCCTTTCGCCCCATTCCCCTGCGTCCAGACATTGGGCGCTACGCGAATCCTATTCGTGGAGCGACGAGAAACGCATAAAAAAACCATCGCGGAGCACGAGTATCGGAAGGTGATCGCTGACCTACGCACGTGCGAAAAACGTTATCAGAGGCTGGTCGATTCAATGCCTGCAACGGATGAAACGCGCCTCAAATCAATGCTTGCGATCCTTCAGAGTGAGGTGCGACAGCGCAAGCGACTGGAGGCTGAGTTGTTGACGTCAGTGGAGACCGAACGTGAACGAATCGGGCAAGATTTACACGACGATCTCTGCCAGCGGTTGGCCGCGACGGCAATGATGACCTCTCGTCATTGCCGCGCGAGTTGGGCGCAAGGACGGCGCTTTGGGCAAACAACTCCTAGAAATTGTGAGCTTGATAAATGATACTATCGAGGGCTGCCGATTACTTGCCCGGGGGCTGCATCCGATAACACTGGCCTCCAAGGGTCTGCCGGCGGCTTTAGACGAGCTTGCTGAAAGGATGCCGGTGGGGATAAACTTCCGATGGCCGAGCGGCCGGAGGATCAGCCTCAAGCCTGAAACTGCGCTGCACCTCTACCGGATAACGGAAGAGGCTGTTGCTAATGCCGTGAAACACGCCCAAGCCAAGAACGTCACGATTGAACTCAACGTCCTCGATGGACAGACACTGCTCGCTATCGAGGACGACGGTAAGGGTTTCCAACGCAACTCAACCTCGGACGGAATGGGCCTTCGAAACATCGAGTACAGAGCTAGTGTTATCGGAGCGGCGCTCACCATTGCGCAGCGGAAGGGCGGCGGAACGCGTATCGAATGCCGACTGCCTGTTACGAGAGCACAGGTTAAAGCTGGTCGCGCGAATTAACCCGCAAAGTCGAACATCCGAATTTCGGGTCGGTTCTGTGAAGCAAGCCGTTGCGCAACCAGCTCGACCGCTGCTGTGAGAACGCTCAGAGCCAGCGGGAGGCTGGTCTCTATCGGCGAACGTTCGTGCGAGCAGTCGTGTCGGAACGATTCGCTGCGCAAGAGAGAAGCGGTTTCTGCGGAAAGGCATGGCACGAAAATTTTCGCGCACGCGTGCCCAGATTCGGTTGAAGGCCGCGCCATCTGGCCAATGGGCTGTTTCGTAGGGCGTCGCCGGTCGATCAAACAATAAAATAGCGTTAAAATCGACAAACGACCCCTCCACCGCCTAGGCTTCGCGTCCATCAATCGCTCCCATTCGCCAAGGGTTCCGCAATGTTGATAAGCCGGTTCGCCGAGAACAGCGAGGCGTTAGAAGACAAAGGTTTGCCGCGCGAGTCGATCGAAAGCTAGTCTGCGTGTGTCCCCTCCATGAGCGCGAAATCTAACCGCCGCCCGCTTTGCCGCTGTTGCGAATCTGAACCAGGCATTCTAGGCGATCCTCATCTCGGCCCAGTCTGTTCCGGTTGCTACGCCATGCTCACGGCAACCCGCGCCGTGCTCGAAAAAATCGGCCCGCTCGTCGGGATCGGTGCTTGTTCGAGCGAGGTCAATCACTGATCGCTCAGTGTGCGAGAGCGGCCTCGCCATTTCACACTGGCATCCGCTCTATAACAGGTGAATTGCCCAGCCGCCCCCGATTGCCAGCAGCAACCAAACCGCAACGTAAACGTAGGTGGAAAATTTCCCGATAACTCGTGGGGCCATCAGGATCGTTGGGATGCAGGTGCCGACGGCGCCAAGCATGAAAGTGAACGCTGGACCAATTCCCACGCCTGTTTTGAGCAAACCATAGGTGAGAGGCACTTCGGCTCCCTCGCAGACGTATAAGGGAATCCCGGCGACGGCCGCGAGTAGATATGCTCCGATGCCGCCGTGCAGGTAGCGCGCGATGTCTCGCGGCGGCACGATCACCTGCAATATCGCTACCGCGAGCAGGCCAAGCGCAAAGTAAATCCAAAGTGGGTGCAACAACGCCGTAAAGCTGGGCCAGAACGTGCGCTTGCCCTCGAGCGGCCCATCGTCCGCACAGCAGCCCCCCTCCAGGTCGGAAACCGCGGGATTCCCAACCGGCATTTGAAATTGCTTGATCCGTCGCGCTTGCAAGGCGTTTAAAGCCAGACCCATGAGCATGGTCACAACGACTGGAAAAACGATTCGAGCAATAGTGAATTTGGCACCGAGGAGCGCGGCGGTGAGGATGATGGTCTCGGGACTCAGAATGGGTGAGATCATGATGAACGCTGTCAGCGTTCCGAGCCGTGCGCCCCGAGCTCTTAGCGCGGCGGCTAGCGGCATCGTGGTCATCGAGCAACCGGGCAAGACGGCGCCAGCAAAGGTGGCGTGGAAGATCGATGCGCGGGGCGAACCGAGCCAGCGCAGCGCCCAATCCGTCGGCAAAAACGCTTCCAGCGCAGCGCCCAAAATTGCCCCACCCAAAAACCAGGGCAACGCATCGGCGAGCAGTCCGATAAAGTTATCAAAGATGACGTCGAAGCTCATTATATTCCTGGCGAACGATGCAAGAGACTTAACGAACCGATGGATGATCGCGCTGATGGAGGAAACGTTTCGCTCGTTAGCGTGACCTTGAATACTATGCATTAAATGCTTTCAACGGGAAGCAGCCCCTAAAAGCCGTTCCCACTCTCCAAGATCGCCACGAAACCCAAGATCGTATGCCCGCATGGAATGTTGCATCACCAACCGGGAGCCGCGATCTCTTGTCCGCCTGAAGGGAAAGACGGAGCGCGGGACTTCGGCTAGTGAAGGGGTGTGCGGTGCCGGGCAGGGAACGGAGCCTTTTGAGCTTGCCAAGCGGGGCGTCTGCTCGGTAGAACGGAAGCCAGGCTGCTCGACGCGGCCCCAACCTAAAGGAACCCGATGAACCCTCCTCGTCACCCACTGTCCGCTCTGCTCCTGTGCGGATTGCTCTTGCTTTTTCCGAACGCCCCTACCTATGCCGGCAGCGCGATCTGGAGAGTCAACCCAACCAGCGACCGTTGGAACACGACGGCAAATTGGACACCGTCAACCGTACCTAATGCTCCCACCGATGTTGCAACGTTCGATGTTTCCAATCAGGCGAGTGTCGTCATCTCAGGCAAAGGAGATACGGTCGATCATATCACCTTCACAGCGAACGCCAGTCCCTACACAATCACCATCGGCGCAGACATCCCGGGCACAGAATCGGTGCTCACGATCAGCGGCCTTGGTATTGTCAACGATTCCGGTATTACGCAGAACTTTGTTACTTCCAACTTTACGACCAGCAGTGCCAGGGGTCTGGTATTTTTTGAAAATGGGGCAACGGCTGGAGATAAAACCGTTTTCAGTATTACCTTTAATGCGCCAGTGCTGTTCTTCAATAACTCCAGCGCGGGCATTGCTACCTTCATCAACACTGGGTTCACCTCGTTCAACGACGATTCAACTGCATCCAGCGGAACGTTTGTCAACAAAGCGGGAGGCATAGGCGGTTTGACTATCTTGATCGGCAATTCCACGGCGGATAGGGGCACGTTCATCGCCGAAGGTGGCTCTCTTTCGCCTCCTTTCGGTAGCTCGGGTTCCGTTTCGTTTGGCGGTAGCGCTACCGCGGGTACTGGGACCTTTACCCTTCAACGTGGTACTGCCAGCAGAGCCAGCGGAGGACTACTTTTCTTTTCCAACGACTCAAGCGCCGATCATGGGACGTTCACGGCAGAAGGAGGCAATATTGATGATAGCCAACATTGTACGATAAAGTTCCAAGACAGTGCCACGGCGGGCGATGCTCTGATTACGTTGGAGGGCGGCCTGCAACCAAAGGTCGACGGCGCGACCCTTCAGTTCTTTGTCAGTTCCAGTGCGGGTAACAGCACGCTCATAGCAAACAATGGTCCCGGCCAAGAAAGTGGAGGGACGGTCACCTTCTGGGATGATTCTACCGGCGACACCTCTCGGATCGAGCTTCTCGGCCCAGACGGCCGCGGAATGTTGTCAATCAGTTCTCACAATCCTCCAGGAATGACGGTTGGCTCAATCGAAGGAGACGGAGAGGTGTTTCTTGGCGCAAGAAACCTGGCGGTGGGCACCAACAATTTGAGCACAACCTTCTCTGGATTGATTGACGACGGGGGGTTTGGCGGCTCGCTAAGCAAAGTAGGCAGCGGCAATCTGGCGTTAACCACTGCGAATACGTATACGGGCGGGACAATAATTAGTGGAGGGATCTTGATAGCCAATAACACCGAGGGTTCGGCCACGGGTTCTGGCCCGGTACGGGGTAATGACGGGGACCCTGGGCGGTAGTGGCACAATCGGAGGCCCGGTTATAGTGGGCACTGGAAGCAACACCGGAGCCATTCTTGGCCCAGGAAACGGAACAATACCGGGCACCCTAACGATCCAGAGCAAACTGACGTTCAAAGGCGATGCCACTTACAAGGTTCTGATCAACAGCAATACACCCGCCGCGGACCAGGTGACCGCCAATGGAATAAAGATTGGCGGGGCAGTGATTCAATTTGCTGATTTTGGAGCGACTGTCCTGCCAGCAGGAGCAACCTTTACTGTGATTAGCAACACCGCTGCGTCGGCTATCGCCGGGACGTTTAGCAATTTGGCCGACGGCTCGACCATTACCATAGGTCCTAACACCTTCCAAGCCAACTACGAAGGCGGCGACGGCAACGATCTTACGCTCACGGTGGTGCCGTAGTTAGAGCCGAAGACACTGACTCGGGCGGCGACGCCTCCAGTTGCTTGGCTCCGCACTCGCCCAGCGTGATCCGCTCGCGCAAGGCGATGAGGCGCGCTCGTGTCGCTTTGTCGCACACGAGGCCGACCTGATTGGCGATGTTAACTTGGGTCTGCGGCTTCTCGTCCCATCCGAATATGCGAGCAGCGGCAAGGCAGATGTCGCGCAATTGCGCCGTACTGGAAATCTCCAGCGCTTCCTTCCCGGCGACTTGCTGAGCCGCCTTGGCTAAGGCCTGCATCAGCGCCGTCTTAGTTGCTCCCTCTAGATCCTCCCGGGCTGCAATCAGTGCGTCGCCTGGCAAGGCGCTCTATCGGTGAATAGCAGTCAGTTTGTGAGCGATTTCTCTGGAAACCGGGCGGCGAGCCACGCTTCGACTTCTTCGGGGTGGTATCCCCACGGTCCCGTCTTGCCCTTGTACACAATCGTGTTCGATTCATCGACAATATAGAAGCGCTCCGGCCAGCCTGCATATAGCGAGTCGGCGCGGTTCTCCATGCCGTCGATCAGAATCGGCACATCGTAGTCGAAGCGTTTAACGAAATCGTTGGCGATCAGCACGCGCTGCGCCAGGTTCGTCGGCTGCGGGTAACACACATTGTCCCTGTCCTTGTTGTTCTCTTTCATCCTCCACTCGTCGATCGGGTGCGATTCCTTGATATAGATGGTGAGGAACGAGACACGGTCGCCGTACTGCCGGTATATTCTGGCGACACGCTCGACCGAGCGCCGGAAAAACGGTCAGGTGTAGCTGCCGAAGATGAGGACGAGCGGGCGGCCTCCGGTGCGCTCGTGCAATCGTACAGCGGAGATGCCATCGAGCGCCGTGAGGACCACGTCGGGCGCCTTGTCTCCGACGACGAGATCCCCTTCGCGTCTTTGATCATAGCGGATCCTGCCCCAATCAAAATCCCTGACGCGCGACACGTGGAAGATGTTCCGGGGACCGATCTGGATCACAAAGAATGCTGCGACTGCGAGGACGAGAAGCGAAACGGCGGCAGCGGAGATCTTTAGAGCCTTCCGGGTGCAATGATGCATGGCGGGGATTACAGCATTGGCGGCCGCGAATATGTGTTCATTGCCGGGGGAGAGTCCGAAGCGACATTATTTCACCTTTACCTCGTTCACTTCGTTTCACATTTCAAGCGTATAGGCGGCAAACGTGAAACGAGCGCTAATATGCAGGCGCTCTCGTCTCTGAAAATGCACCGAAGGCGCTGAAACAAGACGCGGGTTAGTGCGATGCTCTGATTCACCGAAACGCATCCTCGTTTCAGGCCATTTCACGGTTGATTTCAAGGCCGTTTTCACAGCCCGGGTGAAAACTATTCAGGCGATTTTTAGCGTACGACTTGAACGTCCATTTCGCTTGCGATGCTACCGACCTCGACTTCGGCGTAAACCTCGAGGGGTTCGGTAACCGTAATCGTGTCGCTAATTGAGTCTATATCCAATGGTCCTGATTTAACGACCTTCACTTCGCGCGGTTCCTTGCTCGCGCGATATGACAAACCCTGGATCGTTGCGATGCAGATCATAGAGAGCGCGATGGCGGCAAAGAGCGATTCTAGTCAAGAAGTCAGTTTTCATGCCGCGCATTACATCACGAATGCCTTTTCGCAGCTAGTCTCGCTCATTTGGGAACCGTGCTTTATCAAATCACCGCGAACTTGGGTACGATTATTTTTTACTCCCCCCGATTTGGGCAACATGCCCTTGACAGTTGGCCAACACTTCCAAACTAGACAGCAAAAACATTTTAGAATTGACAGAGAAATTAAAAATCGCGTAAAAAGCGCGCTGTGAACCCGACCAGGAGACAAGACATCAATCAAACCCTCACGGCCTCCTCACGCATAAGCTGGATACAACGCTGGATGAAAGTTGCCGGCCGAATCTGGACGAGTTACTGGCTGCTGATTTGCGGTAGCTTTCTGATTGTTGGTTCCGTCGTTCTGACGTGGATTAAGTTTCCCTACAGCTGGAATGTTGCCGGTTTCGAGTTACCGGTGCAGGCATTGGTTCCGCATATTCATCATTTTTCTTATGGCCTGATCGGCATTGCAGTTCTGGCCGTCGCCTTTTACTTTCACTTTCGCAAACACTTTCGGCGTTCGCTTCTCCTCGGGGCCGCGATCCTGTTTACTCTCTGGATGCTCCTGCCGGCTCGGCTGACCTTTCGCGAGCCGCCTTTGCTTCGCCGACTGAGCGAAGAAAATCAGGCCGTTGCAGCTATCAAAGCGTTCACCAGGAGTTATGTTTCCCAGAATTACCGTTCACCCGAGGAGATCCCCAAACATCTCGACGTGGTTACTCTCTCAGGCCGATTTGCTGCGTCGCTCTCTATCCTCAGGCTGGGTTGGTACTGTTTTGGCTTTGGCTCATTTCTAGTGGCCTGTTATGCAGTTAGCCGCCTGCCGGGCGAGCGGGTGGCGTCGAGCCTGGTACTCATCTCATTGCCAGTAGGTGCGGTGACCATCCTGGCCGTGCCATCGGTTATAGGGCAACACTATTTTAATCGCGGCTCACTTGCTCGAGCCGCAGGCAACAACGAGCAGGCGATCGCCAACTACCGCAAGGCCATGAGGTGGGACCGTTATTACACGAACGGGATCGAAGTCTATAACTTGATCGGGCAAGTGGAGAGGCAGGCTGGCCTCACCGAAGGCTCGGCCGAACGCTCTATCAGTCGTGCTGTAGATCTCCGTGCCGAAAGCCAGTATGAGCCGGCAATCCTTGAGTTGCAACGCGCAGCCGAGACAAGCCCTGCTCTCGCCAAAACGGTTCGCCATGAAGCTGCGCGAATGCGGACCGACATGGGTCTGGCCTGCTATAAAGCTGGCGCAATCGGAGCCGCGGTCGCAAACTGGCAACAGGCTCTCGCCGAGGACTTGAAAGGGCGGATGCTTAAGTCGCAGCCTTCTTTGCTGTACGTACTTCCTTACCTTGCTCGTGGCAATTATGATCTCGGCCGCTACGAAGCCGGACTGGAGGCGGCTACGAAATGGGTTGAAATTACCGCTGATCATGGCTCACTCCAGGCCGACGCTTACTCGCTGGCGGCAGATTGCTATGCAAAGCTGGGTCGTGACGCCGAAGCCCGCGGTTGCTATAGCCTGTCTCGGACGAGAGCTGGAAGGTGACGAATAAGCCACCTCGTTAGGTTGAGAATGTTAGGGCTTCTGGTCGCGAAGCAGTTCAGGTTCGACCGCGACCGGCAGTCAGTGCCTTATATAATAAGGCTCGCTATTCTTAGGTGCAACGATCACCCCGATCACACTATCGTCGCGGCCTTCGGAAGCACCCTCGAATACGAACTGGTCTATCACCATCGCTTCGCCACCCGCGCCGAGGCCCGCACCGCCATCTTGGACTTCATCGAGATCTTTTATCATTCCCCGCCGCGTTGCCGCTTGGCGCGCCTAGGTTGGCCTGTAGCTTCGCGACTGGTTCCGTCAGGCTCGTTGGTGCCTCCTCCGGCTGCTCGGCTCGGCGCTCGGCCAGCGTGATCCTCTCGCGCAAGGCGATCAGGCGTGCGCGCGTCGCTTCGTCGCACACAATGCCTGCCTGTTGTGCCGTGGCGATTGCATTGACGTTCACGCTCGCATCCCGGCGATAATCAGTCGGGAACGACATTCGAAGAAAGGCTTCCGATGCCCGCCAGTCTCCCGCTTCGCCCGCTGCCTTGATCCGGGCCAGGGCTTTCTGCCGGGCCTGTTCTCGTGCTTCGGCCATTTGCGCCTCTAGCTCTGGATGCTTCTCTCGCCATCCAGCGAGTGTGTTTTCACATATACCGGCGGCAATGCAGGCCTGTTTCTGTGTCAGGCCATCAGTTATTGCAGCTATAATCCGCCGCACGGTCGCCGGGCGATACTTGCTCGGCCTCCCGCCTTTGTTGGTCGCAATAAGCGCAGAATCGTTCATGATATTATTCCGGTTTGTGTTCGCGTCTAAAACGGATCATCTGGGTTAGCCGGCGGGGGATTGCTCTCGAATTCACGCGTCTTCTCGCGGACATGATCCTGTGCCGTCAGAAATTCAGAAGGGTAGCTACCCTCACACCACTCGTGCGCTATGAACCCAACGGGCGGTGGCGAGACTGCCGGTGGCGCTCCACTGGCCGGTAGAGAAGTGATAAATCTCGGCGCTCGCGGTTAATGCGAAGGCGGTCTCGAGACCACCGACCACTAGAACGTCTCCATTACTGAGAGAAGTAGCAGTATGATACGCTCGCTTGTTTATGAGGCTTCCGGTCAATTCCCAGGTTCCCGTATTCGGACGATAAAGTTCTGCACTCGTAAGATAAGATCCGGTCAGATCCCCGCCCCCAATCACGAGCACCGTGCCGTCAGGCAGCAACGTGGCGCTGGCAGCGTAGCGTCTATCCACGACGGGAGTGCCCGTGACAGACCAGCTTCCGGCGACTGGGTCATAAAGCTCTGCCGGTGTGATAGTCGGGGCCAGACTTCCTGTGACGAGAACCAACCCACTGGCGAGCAATGTGGCAGTATGATTAGATCGACCAACGGTCATGGATCCCGCGTCGCTCCAGCTCTCCGTTGCGGGGTCATATAATTCGGCGCTAGCCAGTCGACTAAAAGCACGGTTTACCCCGCCCTCAATAAGGACTCGGCCGTCGGCGAGAAGAGTGGCCTGCTGGAAAATTCGCGCGTGCTGGAGTTGTCCCGCGCGAACAAAACCGGACGAACCTGCGCCGCACGGTTGCAGCGTCCCGACTATCCCCGCGACAAGGAGCCAAAAAACCAAGGATGACAACGATTGACGAGAATGTGGATGATAGAAAAAGGCTTTCACTGCTGAATTGTTTTCAAGGGCCAGGCGGTGAGTCAAGCGTTTTGACATTCTTCCCTCGAGTTGCGATAACCCTTACAAAAACTAAGCGCGCCAAACGCGCGCGCGTGCACAAAAAGTAAAAGACCGCGCAGCAGAACTTCCGCAATGATGTGAACGCCAACGGGCACATCGAGCATTCGGACATTGTGCTCATCCGGCAACAACAGGGCACTGCGCTGCCGTAACCGCGTGAACCACACCGCATGGTGGAGGAACTGGAAGCAACCGTTACGCAGGTTCAGGCAGAGCCTTCAAAGCGCAGGCCGCGCAAATCCAGAAGGTGAGCGACCAGCTTTGGGCACAAGCTGCTCCGCGTGTGGTGGCCAACGATTGAGCCCGTCCGCTTGACGAGCCAGACGAAAGCGCGGGATTTCGGCTAACGCAGAAAAATATCCTTGACGTTTTTCTACCGGCTTGAAATTCTGCGGTCGCGCCAAGTCCGTTAGGCGACTCCAGCCCAGCCACCTGACCCTCTTTCCGCAGGGTTAAATGCGAACGACAACGCCTCGCTCGCGCGACCTTGAGGTACACGAATATGAAGAAACGCCCATCCCGCCGTCAGACCGCGAAAGTTTCGCATTCCCGCTGGCTTGCCTACGCAACCGCTGGCGCCGCCACAGCGCTAGGTGGTAATCACTCATTGGAAGCAGACATCCATTATTCGGGTCGTCTGGAAGTGGAATTCCCTCGGCACTCGAATGTAAGCATGAGATTCCAGTTGGATCAGCCTGGGGACTCTTTGTGGTCTGACCACTTCGATACCACCTCTGGGGGTAAGGCCAATTTTAACATCTCTGCGATTGGTTCGGCAGCTTCTTTTCGAATAGATCTGGATCTGGCGTGGACGTTCCTGGGCCTCCACCCCTCTTTCAGACCTGCAGTAGCAGGCAAATCCCCAGGTGAAAGCAAATCCCTATGCATCGCCTGATCGAACTAAGCAAAACAAATTCTTCCCCCACAACTTCACGGGTTACGCGGCCTGACGACAAACAAGCCATTGGAACCTGCTTCGCTCTGCTCGCCAGTCTTCGGCCGGCCAGCTTGATTCTTGCGCGTCGGATCGCCGTTTTGCTGCTGCTACTCGCTGGGATGGGGGTCGTGCAACCGTGCGCGGGTCAGGGCGGGACTTGGACGCCCACCGGAAGCCTCCACGCCGCACGCTACCATCACACGGCGACCTTGCTGCCCAACGGCAGGGTGCTCGTTGCAGGTGACTTCAATCCCAACTCTCTCGCAAGCGCGGAACTCTATGATCCGGCGAGCGGGACTTGGGCAACCACCGGCAGCCTCGCCACCGGACGCTATAGTCACACAGCGACGCTGCTACAAAACGGCATGGTGCTTGTTGCAGGGGGAAGAAAGGGAAGCACTACTATTTCCGCGAGCGCGGAACTCTACGATCCGGCGAGCGGGACTTGGAGCGCCACCGGCAGCCTCCGCATCCGACGCGTTTATCACACGGCGACCTTGCTGCCCAACGGCAAGGTGCTCGTTGCGGGCGGCTATGCCGGCGGCTATCTCGCGAGCGCGGAACTCTACGATCCGGCGAGCGGGACTTGGAGCGCCACCGGTAGCCTCGCCACCGCACACGCTCTTCACACGGCGACCTTGCTGCCCAACGGCCAGGTGCTCGTCACGGGCGGGGAAGGGCAACCCAGCTTTACCGCGAGCGCGGAACTCTACGATCCGGCGAGCGGGACTTGGAGCGCCACCGGTAGCCTCGCCACCGCACGCGCTATTCACACGGCGACCTTGCTGCCCAACGGCCAGGTTCTCGTTGCGGGCGGCTATGGTGCCAACTATCTCGCGAGCGCGGAGCTCTACGAGCCGGCGAGCGGGACTTGGACGGCCACCGGCAGCCTTGCCACCGCACGGTTTGTTCACACGGCGACGTTGCTGCCCAACGGCAAGGTCCTCGTTGCAGGCGGTCAGGGTGACACTGATGTTCTCGTGAGCGCGGAAATCTACGATCCGGCGAGCGGGACTTGGAGCGCCACCGGCAGCCTCAACACCGCACGCGTTGGCCATACTGCCACCTTGCTGACCAACGGCAAGGTGCTCGCCGCAGCAGGTTTCGTATCCAGCGCGGAACTCTACACAAGCGACGTGAGTGGCGAACTCACGCTGGTGAGCGCGGCCTCAAGCAAGAAGCAGGGCAACGCGGGCACGTTCAGTATAGACTTGCCGCTTGACGGGACGGGCGTTGAATGCCGACAGGGCGCCCTTGCCACCGCGACCAATATCGTCTTTACGTTCTCGGACACGGTCGATTCCGTGGATAGCACGTCCACGAGCTGTGGCAGGGTCATAAGCACGACAGCCAATGGCTCAACTGTCACTGTCTTACTCAAGGACATCCAAACCACCTGCGATGGCTCGGACGTCATTGTAACCTTGACGGGGGTGAATGGTGGCTCAGGCACACTGACCTCCGCCGCCGTCACCTTTGGACAGTTGGCCGGTGACGTCAACGGGGATGGAACGGTTGACGCCTCCGACTTGCAATCGGTCAGGAGCAACTCGGGACCTGGCCTGGTAACGGACGCCAACTTCCGCAACGACGTGTCGGGCGACGGCAAGGTCAACCACACGGATATTAGCCTGACGAGAGCGGCCCGAGGCAACTCACTGCCGTAAGCACACGAAGCAAACCGCAGGGAACAGGCCGTAACACAATGAAAACCACACCTAGGAAACAACAACTCACTACATCCAAACCAGGCGCACTGTCACGCTTCTTTAGATCCACACTGATTGCCGGAATCCTGCCGGTGTTCCTACTTCCAGTGCCGAACACCGCCGTTGCGGCAGCGCAACGTGGAATCTCAATCCGGTCAGCGGCGATTGGAATACCGCGGCAACTGGACGCCGATGACCGTCCCCAACGGACCCGACGACACGGCGACTTTCGACGTCTCTAATACAACTGACGTGACTATCTCGGACGGTTTTGACGCGGTGAACGGCATCGTGTTTACTGCGAGCGCCCCGGCTTTCACCATTCACATCAGTGGTTGCTGCAGTAGTCCTTGCCTGTACCCGAGCGGCGCTGGCGTCACGAACAACTCCACCAACGTTCAAACGTTATTCGTGAAGCCGCCTCGTCAGCAGGGCGGCGGAATCGTGTTTTCCGCCAATGCAACCGCTGCCAATCTACAAATTTTGGATCTTGGAAGCTGGGAATCGGAAGGTGGTACCGCCATTTGGTTCTTTGACAGCTCGACTGCGAGTAACGCGACGATTAGCGGTCCATGGAAGTTGGAGGGAAGGGAGTTGAGCTACTAACGATATAAGATTCTACGGGAACTCGAGCGCTGGTAATGCGATTCTGCTCGCCCACACCGCCGCCTTCGGCTCGACTGGCGGCGGGATTTACTTTTTGGAGGACTCCATGGGCGGTACGGCACGCGCACAATGCTTGAGGCGGACAGTGACGGTATCGGACTAAAGTCCCATGGACAGCCGATGGCTTTGCGTATCTCCTAAATAGTTCGAAAGATACTTGCAGAAGCGAGTTGTTTCACGGCAACTGAAATGAAGATTCCTTCTGAACTCCGGTTTCATTCCGATATTCGCCTGATGGTTTTCAGACCTTACGGCATTCTCGATGAGAAGCGGATCAACACGGTTGTCGAATTTGTCGAACAAGAAGAAGCTCGAATGGACAGGCCGTTTGATCGTTTTACCGACCTGACGCAGTTGGACGCAATCGATATCAACTTTGAATCTCTCTTCCGGATCGCTCTTCATCGGCGGCTCGTCTATTCGCGACATCCTCCAGCGAAATCTGCCTTCCTTGTAGCCAATAAGGCAGCCGCCCGAATCGTAAAAGTCCCCGTGCTCCTCACCAACCATTCGCCCCTTCACGTAAAAATGTTCTGGGATTTGGCTGAGGCCGCAAAGTGGCTCGACGTTCCAACAGAGACACTGGAAAACAGATGAAATGTGAAACGATTGCCGCGAGGCTTAAACCTTGCCTTGGCGGCAACGCCTGAAACGTTTGATGGCAAATCAGCCAGTGGGACGGCAGATCCAACCACATCTCTCAGCCACCTTTGAATGCAAACGCCCGGATTCGGGTTGAAGGCTGCGCCGTCTGGCCGAAGATTTCATCAAGGTTCGCTTTGTTCGTGGTGGGATTCGGCTTTCTGCTTTCCAGAAATATCAGTCCGGAAGCAGGAAGGCATTTGCTCCGCTTCGCTGCGAACGAAGCGACGATTTTTCTTGAAGCCGAATCGCGGGCAGCGACTCTCATTTTTGGAAGGAACTATGAAGTAAACGCCTGAAAAAAAGGCACTTGACGGGCGCGACTGTTTCAAAATACGCTGCGACTCAGGATAAACCATGAGCAAGAAAGTTCTTTCTGACCTGGGCGATTACCTGCTGGCGCACCGCGAGGAAATAGTCGGCGAATGGCTTCAAGCGGTTGAACAGAATCCTGACATTAGCTCTGTTGGCTATCTAAAGGATGAAAAGGAGCTAGTCGACCACATGCCAGAGCTTTGTCAGAACCTGGCGGAGCTCCTAAAGTCTCCGCAATCGGATCAAAACCGCGCTCAGATAGTCCGTGCTGCACGAGGCCATGGCAAATACCGCTGGCGACAGGGTTACAGGCTCGAGGAAGTCATACGCGAGGCGAGCGTCCTTCGAAAAATTATTTCCCATAGCTGGCTAGATGCGTACGCTCGGAAAGTGCCAGAGTTGGACGGCAACACTCGAAGAACAGCGGAAAATATCATTCACCAAGCCGTAGACGATGTCATTAGTGACTCAGCCAACCAGTTTGTCGAAGAACAGCTGAAAGCCACCAGCCACTTAAACTCGCAGTTGGCCGACGCCCTTGCCGAGGTGCGTCACCAGAAGGGGGCGGCCGTTGTGGACAAAACAAGGAAGAAGGGGAAACGGCCCAGTCGCTAAAGGAAGGTATTCTGATCCGTTTGCCGCAACGGAAGCCAGTTTTTCCAGATTTGTAAGTCCCCGTAGTTTAACGGGCAATTTCCAAGCCAGCTACGAAGGCGGCGACGGCAACGATCTGACGCTCACGGTGGTGCCAGTAGTTGGAGCCGAAGACACTGACGCGGGCTGCGACGCCTCCAGTTGCTTGGCTCCGCGCTCGACCAACGTGACCTTCTCGCGCAAGGCTATCAAGCGCTTCCTTTCACAAATCCAACAAACGGCCCTCAGCTTCCGGCAGCAGATACAAGAACTCCGCCGCCTTTCCCCCGTTTGGCCCTGCCTGACCTTTATCGACAATCTTGAACACACCGAAAGCTTCCAGCGTGAAAGTGATATCGTGGGCTTGCTGCGGACTCACACCGATTGCTTGGGCAGCGTCGCGATAGGACAGGAAGTGTGTGTTGCCTCCGTTCGCCACTGATAACTCGCGGTGAATCGCCGCGAGCCTCTTCCACGTCTCAGGCGCGGCTGGACAATCTGGTATCGCTGGCAAATCGGACACCGAAAGCTTCGCAACCTTTGCTCTTGCCACTGCGAGTGCGCCTTCGCCTGTCGGCACGCGTACTTTGCTCACCTGCGCGATCAGCGCTGCCAAATGCTCCTCGAACGTCTCCTTAGGCTCAAGAAACGGTCGGGAACGCTCAAACCATTCGCCACACGCGGTTATCAATTCTGATGGCGCTAGCTTTCTGCCTTCCCGCATCTGGATAGTCGCCAAACCCCGCGCCAACTTGAAGCGCCGCGTCTTGGCGCCCTTCCGCGCTGTACAGGCGTTGTCCGCCGCGAGCTTCGTCAGCTCCCGCTCCATGTCGCCCTGCGCTGCTCGTCCTCCGGACACAGGGAGACACAGGAGACGCATGACACCCAAGAAACTCAGGCGATGCAGGTAATGCAGGATATTCAGAAACGCAGCGAAATTCAGGACATTCACGAGACACAGGAGGGCGGGAGCGTGGAAAGCCTGCCATTTCCAGATAGTCGGTTATCGCCTCACGATCGAAGTACCCCTAACCTGGCTGAGAAAGGTGATTTCGTCCCCCTCGCCACAACCGGCAAAACACTGCCAATGCCAGAAGCCGTCGGTTCCTTTGAATACCGAAAACGATGGATGCCTGTCTTCGTGCCCCGGAAACGGGCAGCGCGCGCTTTTCTTTGCGTGATCGGACAGACCAAGCTTGGCGAGCAATTCCGGCAAAGGTAGGCGAAGCTTGGCTTGAGCGATTTTGCTCACTAGATCGTCGTGGTCGCTCATTTGCGCCCCCTCCGCTCCTGCCATACTCGCCGTTCAGCACGACGCCTTAGCGGCGATTTTGCGGCTCGGAAACGCTCTATTAGTCGGCGTCTCGTGACGGGTCTGACCCAGATACCGCCTGACAAGAGAGCGCGCGCGCCACGGCTCGATTCGTTCCTGGAAAATGCGCAGATACCCACCTTGCACTGACCAGGTGACGAGTTGAGCGCCATCGCGTTGACTCAGCTTTCGTGCGATTTCAGGAGTGGACGTTTGGAAGCGACAAACGCCGGGCGCGTACTGCCACCAAACGAGGTCGGCTTCCAATCGGTCATTGGCTGCGGGTCGAACCGGCGCGCCATTCTGCTTTTGCGCGCTCATTTCCGCGCTCCAATGGTTGCGCCACTCTCAAGAAAAGCGTCAAGGTCGCTTCGGCGGATTCGCCAGAGCTTACCCGTGGGCTTCAAGGCACGTAGTCGCCCTTCGGCAACCATGCGCTCAAGGTATCGCGGCGTAGCTTGGACATACTCTGCCGCCTGACGTTTCGTTAGGATGGCCGAATGATTGACCGCTTCGGTCTGCGGTTCGCAGTGATTTAACATGCTAACTCCCTTTCTGGGTTATTTCTGTAGGGTTATTCAACGTGGCCGACAGGCCTCCGCAATTAAGCGGGAGCGCCTCGCCATCGCAGCTTTGGCTCTCGGGCTGCGCTCCGAAGTTTCAGGAATCAGCCTGCGCGGGACTCACTGTACGCTGTCCCGCGAATAGCTAACTTCTGCGCCCGGCGAACACCCATATGCGGCCAATTCGGCAAGGGAATCAAGAACTTTCGCAAATGATTTGCAAAAGAGGCCCTCTGGGGCCGTCGTTAGGGCTTTATTACCAATGAGAGGACTATCTCTGGCGACTGACGAAGTCTGCAATCGAGATATCACGACCCGCAAATGGGCGAGAATTTCTGTTTCCCAAGAAAATCTATTACGTTGTTTGCTTCCCTTGCTGGCACGATATTCCAATATCGCTCGGCCTCTTCGGGCAACACCAGCTCTCTGTAGTTGGAATACAGCATTTGCGGCGAAGTATGCCCCAACTCAGACGCCACCCGCGGTGCGTCCTGGCACGCTGCTAGGCGATAGGAAGCAAAGCTGTGTCGCAAGCCGTTATTGGGCCACTTGGTCAATCCCGCAGCTTTCCGCGCCTGTTCAATGCTGCTCCGGTATCCCCTAGGCAGTACCGCTCCCGTCATCGCGCTAAACACCTTCAGCCATGCGGCGAGGTTTGGTTGAATAGGGACGATGCGCCGTCGTGCGCTCTTCGCCTTCGCGCCTGTTACCTCAATGTGTCCCCGCGTCTGATTCACTTCTGACCAATCAAGGCGCTTGATTTCTGCGTCGCGAAGCCCCGCAAATGCGCCCATAGCCAGCAGCGGCAGGACGTCGGGGGCTTTGCGGTTGGCGGCCTCTAACAGTGCGCGCAGTTGTTCAACGCTGAGGATTCCTGGCGGATTGTCCGGAAGTTTCGGCTTGGCCGTGTGCAATATCGGGTTGACGTCCAAGATTCGGCGCTTTGTCGCGTAGCTGAATAAAACCCCGATGTTCGCCCGGAAGTTAGTGCGTGTCTTTGGCGAACCCGGCAACTCGCGCAGCCAGTTATCCAGTTCTTCTACTGTGATTCCGGCAATGGCGCGGTCACCGAAGTCGCGCGAGAAGATCGCCAGCATGTTTCGCAGATCGCGCAGATAAATCTGGGAACAACCATCTTTGCGCTTTGCCGCAATCAGTTCCTCGGCCAGCTTCGCAACCGACACACCATGACGGCGCACGCGCTCAAGATGATCTAGATAGAAGTCCGCCGCGTCGCTGATCGACCGGCCATGCTTAGCCAGCTTGTCCTTCGCCGTGATGAAATCTGAAAGTTCGCGGGGTGACAGGCCAATCGCTTCTCTGCCATGACGCTCAAGCGTTGTAAGCTGGCGAAGCCGCTCAGCGTTAGCCTCAGCGCGGGTTTTGAAGAACTTGCGCCCCTTTCCAAACGCGCGAAGATCGAGAACGAATTTGTATTTTGGGGTGGTGATGGTAGGGAAGAACCTCGAGTTTGGGCTTTTTCACACCGAAACATCTCATTAGGTCAACATAAAGTCAATTATAATTTCACGCCAGATGACTTAAAAGTTGTAACATACTTACTGATAACCTATTGCCGATGTGGCGAAATGGCAGACGCAACGGACTTAAAATCCGTTTTCGCGAAAGCGAAGTGTGGGTTCGAGTCCAGCCATCGGCACCCCTCTGGAGGGCGATCGCCCGCGGAAAGGCCAAGCCTAACGAGCTCGGTATTGTTACAAAGGAAGCACAGAGAAGCGCGGATGTGCGCCGGGCTTCCGTTCCGCGTTGGGTGCCGTCTGCTACCGCCCGCCGCCTGAACCCTCTTCCCCGTGCTTCTTTTTCTTTTTGCTGGACTGCTGGGCGTTGGCAGGAGCCCCACGGCCCGCCGCGGGCGGCGCCTGCTTGGCTCTCACCGGCGGTCGATGCGCTACTGGTTGTGCATGCCGCGTCGCCTGCGGGGCGGCGACCTTTTTGTTGTGCTGGCTGGTCTGTTTCGCCTGCGTTGAGTGACCGGCAGACGCTACCGTTCGTTTTTTTCGGACTCCGATCGGCTTGCGCCGCCTGGTGCGAACGATTCGCCGCGTGGGCGGTTCCGCCCTTCGCCTTCTCAGCACTGGCCTGTTTTGCAACACCAGCTTGCTTTTGAGCGCCAGCTTGGTTCCTATCACCAGCTTGCTTCCCAGCGCCGTCGCCCCCGTCCGCTGCCTGCCGCCCGTTGTTGCTGTCGAACGTCTTCACCGCTTCGGCGTTGGGCTTGCCCTTGTTGTTCTTGGCGTGCAGGGCAGGATCATTTTTCGCTGCGTCGACCCGGGCTCGCTGCTCGGAGGTGGCCGGGACACGCTCTGCCTTCGCGGCGGCTTGTTCCTGCTTGGTAGGTTTGGCTTTCGCACCTCCCGGGCCGTTAAAGCCGGCCCGGCTGCCGACGTTCTTGCTCACGACCTCCCTATTCACGTAAGTGTTGTGAATCACCGCGGTATTCACCCGGGTCACGGCCGTGTTATAGCGGAAAACTCCACCAGACCACTGGCCGCCATAGTAACCGTGCCCGATGTAGCCGTTGCCATAATTGATCCCCCCGTAAAAGCCGACTGTCGGGCCCCAGTAGCCGTCGTTGAAGCCGTAGCTGCCACCGGAATAGCCCCAGTAGCCGGGCGTCCAGAGAAAACCGATCTGCGGTGGGTAGACCCAGACGCCAGGGACCCAGTAATAGCCAAAATCGCCGTAAGCCCAATAGCCTGGAGTCCAGATATAACCGGGACCCGGGCAGTACGGCTGTTGGTAGATCGGGATCGCAGGCGGAGCAATCCCTACCGAGACGGCGACATAAGCAGAAGTGGAAGCCAACGGCAGCCCGGCGAAGAGCAGCGCCGCGAGCGCGATGGTAGAAACTTTTGTTTTCATTTTCAGAGTAGCCTTGAGTTGAAAATAGAGACGCACCTGCGCCGCGAGGTATTCAATCTAAACCCTTCCGGCGTTCGATAGAGCATGCATCTCAACAAGATGTAATCGGCTCAACGGCGGAAAATGCGCGTATTTTTGCCCCGCCGAAACAGGCAGTTTCTGGGCGATTGTTAGTCCCGCGACGGAGGTCGTTCTCGATTTTCCATATGTTTTTGGAAGGACGAGAACGAGTACGACGATGATTTGGAAATTCACAATGTTCGAAACAATTTTCCGCCCAGTCTCGCTCCAGTGACTAACAATGGCTTACCCGCTTTCGCTCAGGCAATCGCATGGCAAGATCAGCTTTGTAACAACTCTGTTACAGGTTGTTTCAGACGGGGCAGGAGACCGTCCCTACTTCCACGGAGATTGACAGGATGCTGCTCACCGCAAAAGCTGGGCCAATCGTGAAGAGCCTTCCTGAAAATGAACTGGAAGAAACATTCGCTCGTTCATCCGGCCCGGGCGGGCAGAACGTAAATAAGGTGGCGACCGCGGTCACTCTGCGGCATCGTCCCACCGGTCTCAGCGTGACCGTGCAGGATTCGCGCTCGCAGATGCGCAACCGGCAGCTCGCGCGCGAGCGGCTGCTCGAGGCGATCGAGCACCGCGCGACGGAGGTTCTGGAAGCGAAGCGCGCCGCGCTGTCGAAGGTTCGCCGCCGAAATTCCCCGCGTCCGCCGCGCTTGAAGCGAAGAATTCTGGAAACGAAGCGAAAGCGTTCGCAGCTCAAAAAACTGCGCGCAAAAGCGATCGATTGAGTTATCGTCCGCTCGTGACGAAAAGGCTGCGAGTCGGAATCATCGGTGCCGGCTGGCCGGGCCAACAGCATGCGCGTGCCATCCGCGCTTCGCGCAAATGCGCGTCCTCCAGGCGCTGGCCGAGCCTGACGAAGAGCGGGCGGCGGAATTTCGTGCACCCTACGCGCCAAAATCGATTTATCCCGATTACAGCGACTTGTTAGGCGATCCGCAGGTCGATGCGGTCGTCATCTGTCTGCCTAACCATCTACATTTTCCCGCCACCCTCGCCGCGCTCCACGCCGGTAAGCACGTCCTCTGTGAAAAGCCGCCGACCTTGAACAGCGCCGAGATGCGCGTCCTGCAGGAGGAGGCAGAGAAGCGCGGGCTAGTTTATTTTTTCGGCCGGCAATTTCGTTTCACGCCCGCGATGCGGCTGGCCCGCGATCTGATCGCGCGGGAAGAACTTGGCACGAATTTATTTTGCCGAAGCCGTCTGGGTGCGTTCGCGTGGCATTCCGTCGGGACTCGGCGGCTGGTTCACGGAGAAGAAACGCTCCGGCGGCGGGGCGCTGATCGACATCGGCATTCACGCGCTCGATTCGGCCTGGTATCTGATGGGAACGCCGCGGCCCGTCTCGGTCACGGCAGCGGTTTTCCAAAACTTCAAGCACCTCGTGCAAACGCCGATCTTCGACGTCGAGGACGCAGCCTTCGCCTTCATTCGCTTTGAGAATGGTGCGGTCGTGCAGCTAAAGACCTCCTGGGCCGGCAACCTGACGGATGAGATTCCAGAGGGCTCGGTTTTCGGCCGCGAGCTGAACAATTGCACGATCTACGGAACGCAAAGCGACCGTTCGGCTAAGTCCGCTCACACTTTTCCGGGATCAGGATGGAAAGCTGGTCGACCAGCCGCTCCAGCCGCCGGACAACGCGGACTCTTTTGAACTGCAGATGCAAAACTTCGTGGATGCGGTCGCGGGCAGAGTAACACCGACGAACAGCGCCGGGCAGGCGGTCTATCTGATGGAAATGCTCGATGCAATTTATCTTTCAAGCAGCACAGGACGTGAAGTCCCGATTGCGCGCGCTTGAAAAAACTCGTTGCTAGCCCCATCCAGCGACACAACTTGTGGCGAATCCTTTGTGAGCATCAAACTTACTATGAAAAAACTTATTCTCTTAATCCCGGTGATCCCAGCCTGCGCCATGGTTCTGTCGTCCTGCACGACCGTGAAAGAACCCGCCACCACGACCACGACGACACATACGGAGTCAGCCGTCACGCGCACTCCGACCAGCACCAGCACGACCGTGACGCGCCAGAGCACGGGCGGCTACTAAGCCCGGAAGTTCAGATTCGTTCAGGGAAAGGGAGACGCATCGCGTCTCCTTTTCCTTTTGCGCGCGAACCGACGAGTTACCTTGGCAGCGCAGGCGTTAGGCCGGCGTTTCGGCTTCCTCTTCAATTGCCTGACTAACGACCGGCGCGATCGCCTGTAGCTTTTCGGCTCCGCGCAGGTCCATCAGTTTCACGCCCATGGTGTTTCGACCGACGGCGCGAATCTCCGAGACGCGTGTCCGGACCATTTGGCCTTTGGTCGTGATGAGCATGAGCTCGTCCTTCTCGGTCACGGTCAGCGCGCCGACGACGCGGCCGGTCTTGTCGCCGGTCTTCATCGTGATGATGCCTTTGCCGCCGCGCGTCTGGGTGCGGTAATCGTCGAACGCCGTGCGTTTGCCGATGCCGTTTTCGCCGGCGACGAGGAGCATCGCGTCGTTGTTCACGAGGGCGATCGCCGACCACGTGATCGCCCTTCTCCGGCCGAATGCCCCAAACGCCGACGGTGTTGCGGCCCTGGTCGCGCAATTCGTCCTCGTGGAAGCGGATGCTCATGCCCTCGGGGGTGATGAGGACGATCTCGTTGTCGCCATTCGTTAGGACGGCGTCGATCAGGCGATCGTCCTCCTCGATCTTGATGGCGATGATGCCGCCTTTGCGGACGTTGCTGAAATCCGAGAGGTTCGATTTCTTGACGATGCCGGTGCGGGTGGCGAAAACGATGTGGAGGTTTTCGTCCCAGGTTTCGTCGACTTCGTTCGGGCCCGTCCCGCTGCGCTTCGACTGGATGCGAATGGTCGCGGCGATTTTCTCGCCGGCGCGGAGCTCGAGCAGGTTGGCGATGGTGCGGCCTTTGGAGGCGCGGCCCATCTCGGGAATCTCGTACACGCGCTCGACGTAGCAGCGGCCTGATTCGGTGAAGAACATCAGGTAATCGTGCGTCGTGGCGGTGAAGAGATGCTCGATGAAATCGCCTTCGTCCTCCTGCGTCGCGCCTTCGCGCGTGGTCATGCCGATGACGCCTTTGCCGCCGCGCCGCTGGGCGCGGTAGGCGCTGACGGCGGTGCGCTTGATGAAGCCGCTGTGCGTGATGCTGATGATGCGCCTTCGTTGGCGATCAGATCCTCGATGGCGATCTCGCCTTCGTCGGGCACGAGCTGGGTCAGGCGCGGGGTGGCGTATTTCTGCTGAATCTCGCGCAGCTCCTTCTTGATGATCTGGAAAACGCGCGATTCCTTCGCGAGGATGTCGAGCAAGTCCTTGATCGTCTCGAGCAGCTCCTTGTATTCGTTGATGATCTTGTCGCGTTCCAGGCCGGTCAGTTGATAGAGGCGCAGATCGAGAATCTGGTTCGCCTGCTGTTCGCTGAAAGCGTAGCGGCCGTCGGTCAGGCGCGCTTCGTTGCGAATCAGGATGCCGATCTGTTCGACCTGCCGGCGGGTGAATTCGAAGGCGAGCAGTTTGACGCGCGCTTCGTCGCGATTCGCCGAGCCGCGGATGATGCGGATGAATTCGTCGAGGTTCGCGAGCGCGATGAGGTAACCTTCGAGCGTCTCGGCGCGCTCCTCGGCTTTGCGCAATTCGAAGCGGGTGCGGCGCAGGACGACCTCGCGGCGATGCTCGATGTAGGACTGGTTCGCTTCCTTGAGCGTGAGCAGTTTCGGCCGGCCGTGATCGATCGCGAGCATGTTGACGCGAAGGAGGACTCCAGCGCGGTGTGCTTGTAGAGATTGTTGATGACGACCTTCGGGATGCGCGTCGCGCTTCAGCTCGATGACGACGCGCGTGTTCTCGTCCGACTCGTCGCGAATCGCGGTGATGTCGGTCAGGACCTTGTCGTTCACCAGCGCGGCGATGCGCTCGACCAGCGTCGGCGCGGTTCACGTTGTAGGGAATTTCCGTGATGATGATCTGCTCGCGATTGCCCTTCAGTTCCTCGACGCCCGCCTTGCCGCGCACCTTCATGCTGCCGCGGCCGGTCTCGAAATATTGCTTGATGCCGGCGACGCCGCAGATCGCGCAACCGGTCGGGAAAGTCCGGCCCTTTCACGTACTTCATCAATCCTTCGATCGTGATGTCCGGGTTGTCGATCTGCGCGCAAATGCCGTCGATCACTTCGCCGAGATTGTGCGGCGGCATGTTCGTGGCCATGCCGACGGCGATGCCGGTGCCGCCGTTGACGAGCAGGTTCGGGAAAGCGGCCGGGAAAACGGTCGGCTCGGTGCGCGTCTCGTCGTAGTTAGGGACGAAATCGACCGTGTCCTTGTCCATGTCCGTCATGAGCGCGGCGCCGAGATGGGTCAGGCGCGCCTCGGTGTAACGCATGGCGGCGGGCGGATCGCCTTCGACCGAGCCGAAGTTGCCCTGGCCGTCGACCAGCGTCTCGCGCATCGCCCACGGCTGCGCCATGTGGACGAGCGTCGGATAAATCACCGCGTCGCCGTGCGGGTGATAATTACCGCTCGTGTCGCCGCAAATCTTGGCGCACTTCGATGCTGCCGGTTGGGAAAGAGCGACAGGTCGTGCATCGCGTAGAGGATGCGGCGCTGCGAAGGCTTCAAGCCGTCGCGCGCATCGGGCAGCGCGCGCGAGATGATGACCGACATCGAGTAATCGAGGAACGACCTCGAGATCTCCTCGGCGACGTTGATGGGTTCTACTTTTTCGTTGGCGTTATACATGAATCAGGAAGAGACAGGTTCGTTAGGCGCAGGAGAGAGTCAGAAAGCGCTCCTCCCATTCCCGCGAAAGGACGTCTGTTTGCCGGACCGTGACCGGTTGGAGACGCGAACGCCGCGGTGCCCGTATTCTTAAGAACTTGAGCACCGCCGCGATGGTGCCGGCGTAATCCGCGGACAGATCTTCATACTTAACCAGAAACGGCTGGACGCCGATCCGGTCAAAAAAATGGGTCCAAATGAGTTCCTCGCGACGCGTGTCTTCGAGGCAGTTCGCAATCAAGTCGGGGTCGAACCGCGCTTCGCCGGAAGCGGAATTACCTTCCTGGATTTTCCAAAGTCCGGTTTGCGCGGCACGGGCTTTCGAGACGGCCTGCCGCACCTTGTTGTGCCTAACGATTTGAATAAATTGCAGCTGAGGAAAAGCATTGCGCAGCATTTCAAGATCCTCGTCCGGATGGCCGCCGCCGAAGGCCCGAGTCCCGCGCAGTCGCCCGAGAAATTCCTGCAAATACCAACCCATCAACTTGAAACCGAACACTTCGTTCGAGGTGGCCGTCGCCGGGATTATGCCACGGACATAGCCGGCGAAATCATTGGCGTCGAGGCCGCTCTTGGCCGCATATTCGTGCTCGTATTTGGGCAAAAAAAACTGCTTGGGCCGACCCGCCCGCCGCGTCGCGTGCAAACCATCGGTAAACAGATTGCTCCCGGAACGGGCGATCGCGCAGACGACGTAACAACGCCGCGGATGTCGCAGCTTGTGAAAGAGGCCACCCATGAACAACTAGACGTCGAGGTTGCGCACGTTGAGCGCGTTGTCCTCGATGTATTGGCGGCGCGGTTCGACGATGTCGCCCATCAACTTGGAAAACATCTGGTCGGCTTCGACCGCGTTATCATCGTTCAGATCGACCTTCAGCAGTTTGCGCTTCTCCGGATCCATCGTGGTGTTGAACAGTTCCTTCGCATTCATTTCTCCGAGGCCTTTGAAACGCTTGATCTGCACGCCGCGTCGGCCGATTTCCATGATCTTTTCCAGGATCTCCGGGATGGAGAAGAGCGGATGGGAAACAGCCCGCTCCCCTTCCCCTTCGATCAGCTCAAAGATCGGCCTGTCCGCCGCGGCGTAGTGATCGACCTTCAGTCCTTTGCGGGCCAGCTCGCTGATCAGTTTGTGAATCGTGGTCGCTTCGTGTAACTCGACCAGCTTCCCGCGCCGGCGATTCCCGTTGGTCTTCGCCGGGCCATTGGCCAGGGGCAGCAATTCCTGCCCCATCTCCACGTCGAAGAGATTGAGGTCGAGGTTGTCCTCGTGGAATTTCCGCACCGCGCGCTCGTCATGGAAATAATGGACCGACTCGTCGTTGCCGTCGCGCACCTTCACCAGGTAGGCCGGCAGCTTGTCCGTTTTCTTATCGCGATGATTCAGGAAATTCTCGAAATCACCGCCATGCCGCCGGACCGATTCGCTCAACTTGGCCAGTTTCTCCAGTTGATCGAGGATGTCCTTCAGTTGGGCGGTGGTCAGCTCCTTGTTGTCGGCCAGATTTTTCAGTCGCACATCCTCCGCGCCTAACGAGATCAGAATCCTGTTCAGCTGGACGTCGTCATCGACATATTCCTCGCGTTTCTTGCGCTTGATCTGATAGAGCGGCGGCTGCGCGATGTAGATTTTCCCGGCGCGCACCAGCTCCGTCATCTGCCGGTAGAAAAAGGTCAGCAGCAGGACGCGAATGTGCGAGCCGTCCACATCCGCGTCGGTCATGATGATGATCCGGCCGTAGCGCAGTTTGCTGATGTTGAAGGTTCCCTCTTCTTTGGTGGTCGCTTCTTCTTTCGGCTTGCCGATGCCGGTGCCGATGGCGGTGATCATCGACTGGATTTCGGTGTTCTTGAGCACCTGATCGAGGCGCGCTTTCTCGACGTTGATCAACTTGCCGCGGATCGGAAGGATCGCCTGGTAACGGCGATCGCGGCCCTGCTTGGCGGAGCCGCCGGCGGAGTCACCCTCGACGATGTAAAGCTCGGTCAGCTCCGGATCGCGCTCGGAACAGTCGGCCAGCTTGCCGGGCAAACCGCCGCCGGTGAGCGCGCCTTTGCGAATCGTCTCGCGGGCTTTGCGGGCCGCCTCGCGGGCGCGGGCCGCCGTCAGCACCTTATCGAAGATCCGTTTCGCGACCGGCGGATTCTGATCGAAATAGGTCATCAACCCGTCGTAGACGACCGAGTTGACGATGCCGTCGATCTCGGTGTTAACGAGCTTCACCTTGGTCTGCGATTCGAAGCGCGGGTTCGGCAGTTTGATGCTGAGGACGCAGACGAGTCCTTCGCGCACGTCGTCGCCGGAGATCGCCGGGTCCTTCTCCTTCACGAGGCTGTTTGTCTTGGCGTATTGGTTGACCGCCTTCGTCAGGGCGGTGCGAAAGCCGGTCAGGTGCGTGCCACCGTCCGGATTCGGAATCGAATTGGCGAAGGGCAGAATCTGGTCGTTGTAGCTGTCGTTGTATTGCAGGACGACATCGACAAACACTTCGTCACGCTGCCGCGAGATCACGACCGGTTTGGGATGGATAACGTTCTTGTTTTCGCCCAGCTGCTTCACGAACTCCTCGATGCCGTGCTTGTAGAGGAAGGCTTCTCCTTTCGTCGGCTCCGTCCGTTCGTCCTGCAGGGTGATCTCCAGCCCGGGATTCAGAAAAGCCAGTTCGCGCAAACGACTCGCGAGACGCTCGAACTTGAACTCGGTCGTGATCGTGAAGATCGTCGGATCAGGAAGGAAGGTGATCAGCGTGCCGGTGGTTTTCTTGTTCTTCAGCTCGCCGATGACGCTTAGCTTTTCGGTCGTCTTCCCGCGCTCAAAGGCCATGTGATAAACCTTGGCGTCGCGCGAGACTTCGACCTTGAACCAATCGGAAAGCGCGTTGACGCATTTCGCGCCGACGCCGTGCAGACCGCCGGAATACTTGTAGGCGCCCTGCCCGAATTTTCCGCCCGCATGCAGATTGGTCAGCACCAGCTCGACCGCCGGCATCTTGAACTTCGGATGCATATCGACCGGGATGCCGCGGCCGTTGTCGCGCACGGAAACGGAGCCATCGACATGGACCGAGACGTCGATTTTGGAGCAATAACCGGCGAGATGTTCGTCGATCGAGTTATCGAGCACTTCGAAAACGCAGTGATGCAGACCGCGTTCGTCCGGGTCGCCGATATACATGCCCGGGCGTTTCCGGACCGCCTCGAGACCCTCGAGTTTATCGATTTGGGCGGCGTTGTATTTTTGGTTTTCGCTGATGCCGGCAGGGCGTTCGGATGGTGGGCTGGAAATGGCGGTTTCGTCTTTGGTTTGAAGCATAGAAATGCGGTCGAAATTTCGACCCGGAAAGATAGGCAGAAACCGCTCCGGAACAAGTAATATCTCGGGATGTTTTGCGAGACACCGCCACAAGATCTAGCGTTTCCGAGGCAGCCAATCCCCAGCATGCAGTGGTCGCATCGCCGCCGTGTATCATCAAGGAAGCCCGTCCATTTCGGTCGGTCCTGTCTGCCAGGCGGGATTGTGGATCACGGCGTTTCCAAAGCCAAATAAGCTCGGTCTTGCGGCACCGCCAACATCGCCACGCTGGTTATCAGGTCACGCGGGCATTTTTCCCGCAAGTTCATTGCGGCAGGCTGGAAGCCCGCGTTACGGAGATCTGGAGCCCGCGTTCTTCTCGCATCAGCACCGGAGAGGCTGGGAGCTTGTCGAGGATAATGTTCCTCTCATTGTCGTAGCGGCCAAACGACAATACGCCAGTTGGGCATTGCTGGACGCAGGCGGAACAGCGGACGCATTCCGGATCCTCCATCGGCAGGCCTTTGTTAGCGAAGTTCATGACGTCGATTCCCTGGTGGCAGACCGAAGTGCAGACGTTGCAGGAAATGCATTTGCGTTTGTCGGGGAAAATCCGGTAACGAGAGAAGCGCGTGTAAATGTGCATGAGCGCCGCGAGCGGGCAGGCAAAGCGGCACCAAACCCGGCCGCTGAACCAAAAGTAAAGCCCGACCCCGAGAATGCCGGCCATGAAGATATCGACGCTCCAGGCGTAGTTCAGGAACGGGATGCCCTCGAAAAGCTTGTGATACCAACGGGTGGGCCATGACTCTTCCCCGAGTGCCCAACCGGCGATGCGCAAGCCGAGGATGCCAAACGCGAAAAGGAGCGCGGCCTGGCCAACCATGTTGACCCGATTCCAGAACGGTCCATGCGGCATCTTCGCGCGCTGCGTATCGCCCATCGTCTCGGCGAGCGCGCCGCAGGAGCAGATCCAGCCGCAGTAAGCCCCTTTGCCCCAGCGAAAGATGATGAGCGGAATAATGACAAAGGTCTGCATGAAAGAGATGCCGAGCCAGAGCCACAGCGGGTGATCGGTGAAGACGTTGTAAACGTTAAGCGGGAAGGCGAGAATGAAACCGTAGGCGCGCCAGTAAGCCCGCTCGTGGCCTAACGAGCCGTCATAGCTTTCAAACAACTGATCAGCCAGCCAGCGCAACGGATGACCGGGCTCGAAAAAGCCATTGTGACCCATCCATGGGAGGATGAGCTCGGGCAGAATGAAGAGCGGGATCCACTGCGAGCAGATGAGCACGATCGTCTGCCATTTCACATAAGGCGTGCGCCGCCGCCGGATACGCCGGATCCCGAAGACCAGCACGCAGGTGCAATAAGCGAGCGTGTAATAGAAGGAGGGATTCCCGAGGCCGCGCTTGACGGTGTAGAGGAGGTTGGTCTCGCGGTTTGACCACTCCGCGATTTTGCCGCCGGCTGCGTCGATCGCTTTCGGGACGTTGTAGGGGAAGGCATGCGCTTGACTCGCCCAGCGCTGCACCGGGAACTCCTGCGGATGATTGCTCTTCCAATGGTAAAGCACGACGCAAAAGAGAACGAAGGCGAGACAACTGATCCAGGTGATGGGCCGCCAGTCGCCGCGCACATGCAGTCCGCTGCGCCGGAAGAAACTCGAGCGGCGCTTCGCGACCAATCATGGAAAAGACGACGTCGTTAGGCAGAGACAGTCTCGCTGCCGTCTGCCTGCTTCAGCGTCACCTTGTCCGGCTCGATTCGCGTGACAGTCGTCGCCATCGCGAGCGTGACCGAGCCGCGGCGGCGCGTTCTTCATCATTTCGCTCGTGAACGCGGTCGTCACCCGCTCCGAGCTCGGTCGCTCCACCTGCACGTCCGCTTTCGGATCGTGCTCCAGCATTTTCAGTTTCTCGACATTCTCCGGCTTGGGACGCGCGAACTCCGGCTTGCGATAGCTCACCGTTACCTTCGCGCCGGAGCCGGCGAGCGCGATAGCGCATTCCAGCGCGCTGTCGCCGCCGCCGACGACGAGCACATTCTTGCCGCTGAAATCCTTCGGGTCGTAGAGCCGGTTGTAGACCTTGTCGAGATCTTCGCCCGGACAGCCGAGCCGGCGATGATTGCCGCTCCGCCCGATGGCCACGATCACCCGCCGCGCTCGCGTGATCGTCTTCGCCTTGTCGCCGTGATGCAGCAGAATTTCCTTTCCCGCGCGACTCGATCCGCTCGATCCGGGCGTCGGTGAACTCAACTCCAGCCGCCTTGCGCTGCTCCTCCAGTTCCTCGAGCAGCGCCTCTTTCACGTCCGTCGTGAACTGGAGCCCGCCTTCCAGCTTCAAATCGGTTGGGTAAGTGTAGATCGGCTTCGCCTTGGGAAAGTTCGCGACCGTCGAGAACGGCTGCGTCGCCTCGAAGATCCGGAAGTTCAGCCCGGCCTTTTTCGCCTCGATCGCCGCCGACACACCTGACACGCCGCCGCCGATGATCGCGAGATCGAGCATTTCATCAGCTGTAGCCGGGGGCGTTGACCCCGGCTTTCCCGAGCTCCGGCTTGAGCTACCGGGGTCAACGCCCCCGGTCTACAAAATCCGGCTCCTGCAAAATCGCGCGGACGGCTTCCGCGCCGGTCTTGGACGAGAACTTCAGGAGGGGGATTCCGGTCAGGTCGCCGACGATACGTACGCCCGGGATGTTGGTCACACCGAACTCGCCTGATTCCGGTAATTTCTCGACCACGCCGGCGGGCCAGCAAGTATGGAGCCAGTGGGTGTAGCGCTTGATCGGGTTCAACATGACGACGTGCGGAACGAAAGTCAGTCTTACCGAGAAGAGAGGGATCATGAAGCTCAAATATTCCAACGCCGCCGCTCGCCGAGGCGTTTCTTCTCCATCCTTTGGCCTAACGAACTGGCGGCGCCGCGCCCTTTCGCGCCAGACCGGCCCGGTTGACTTGCTCCCCGCTCACGATAGCCTTCGGAAGGATGATTCATGTCACCGACAATGCGGTCAATCACCTCCGCTCGCTCCTCGCCGAGCAGCCTGCGCCGGCGCGGCAAAGGCTTGCGCGTGCAAGTGGCGAAGGGCGGTTGCTCGGGCCTGCAATACGAGATGTCGCTCGACGAGCGCCACGACGGCGACGCCGTGGTCGAGCGCGATGAAGTGCAATTTTTGATCGACGCCGAGAGCGCGGATTTCCTGCGCGATGCCACCCTCGATTTCGAGGACGGACTGACCGGCGCCGGCTTTCGCATTGTCAATCCCAACGCGGCGCGGACCTGCGGCTGCGGGACCTCGTTCGAACCGGTTCGCCCGGCCTAGGAGCGATCGCGGACGACGGCTGGCTTCCCTGGCATGGAACCGGACCTTTTTCGCTACGATGATCACCGCGGCTTTGGGCACAAGAAGACCAACTTCTTCGCCTGGACGATCGGGATTCTTCTCCTGAGCGGCCTCGCGATTGCTGCCTGGCTGGGGAGCTTTTACGTCATCGGGCAACCGGAACGGCCGGAGAGTTATCGGATTCTGCAGAAGCTGCACAAGATCGAGCCGCCAAAACGATTTGCTCTGACCGCGGCCCCGGCAGGTGAGTTCCTCAATCCCAAGCAACTTTACCAGCGCTATCGATCGATGGGTCCGGCAGAGCTGGCCCGTAAGGACGCGGAGCTGGCGCGGAATTTCATTCGAAACTTCCAGCAGGTGCACGGTCTCGTCACCTACGTGGTTGGACGTTTCAACATCATGGGCGCGCGCCAGCTGACGCAGGACGACGTTTTTACCTCGGGCGCGGTGGCACTGGCGCGCGCGGTCGAGCAGCCCGAATTGATCATGGAGCACGTCTTCACGACGGCCGATGAGCACGACGCAAAGCTTCTCCAGGAGCGGCTGGTCATGGGAATGGACGTGAATCTCGAGCGGAGCCACGATCTCTCGGCGGTCATTCACGCGGAGCGACTGGCGGATGGGCGGGTGCAGATCACGGTGATGCCGCTGCTTTACGGGAGTTATGCCGTCACTCGCGGAACAGGGACTTTCAGTCTGGAGCCGCCGTCAGATCTCAATCTTGCGGCGGGCTGGCCGATCTTCAAATCCGACATGCGCCGCACGGTCGAAAACCGCTACAATAGTTATCGGTCGCGTCTCGCGCCAGCCACCAGCACGCTGCCGATCGTCGGACTTGCCTCCGGTCAAGGCGGCCCCGCCGCCGGAAGATGCGCTCGTCCGGGTGGAACCCGCTGTGCCGCTCGATGAAGAACCCTCGCCACCGCCACTCCGCGCCAGACGCAAAGGGACCTTGGTGAACTCAGGCGATAGGGTTGCGATAGCGCATGCTGCTTCCACGCCGTTCAAGGCACTCCGGGCCCAGCCTGTGACCGACGCCGACGGCTTCGCCTAACGAGACAACGTCCCTCGCCGCAGTCTCTCCTTCTGCCGCGCCCAGGGTCATGCGCGCGTTGCCGGTGACATCTTCGTCGCCGGCGGTCGCGCTCACCTCCACCACGGGCGCCACTTGGAAAACCTTCGCACCCGGTGCGGCGCCGGCTGGCCGGGTGCTTGATACAGCAGGGCTCCAGGAGGTGGCAAACAACGGGACTCGCGGCGAGCGCGTCTATTTGAAAGGGCAGTTCGTGGTGAACTTTGCCGATGCAAATCGCGCTGTTCTTCGCCCCACGAGCGGTCAATCCGGCGGACTTGCGCGCAATCTGCGCGTCATCGTCGATTATCCTGCCGGCGCGTCGCTTCCCAATCCCGGTTCCACTGTGAGCCGCGACGATGCGCGGCCCTACGAGATCACCGAGGTGCGCCGGCAATCCGATGGTCAGCTGAATGTCTTCGTGCGCGAAATTATCAAGCCTTGAGCGGCATCCTCAATCGTGCTCGGGATGACTAATGCAGAATGACCGCGCCGTCGCGGATCTCCGCAGTGCTGACATTGTAAGGCGCGGCCGCGTCCATGGCGTAACTGAGAATGGAACGGCCCCGGTAGCTCATTGAGAGAACGCCAGAGGGCACCGGAAGCCCGTTCGCCTGAATTTTCGAAACCTGCAGAGCGCTAATGGGAGTCGGCCCGTTCGTCGTGATGGTGAAACTTCCATTCAAATAACCGCGCGGAAAACCCGGCACTTTGTCGGAAGAAATGCTGATCTGCACATGGGCCGTGTTTCCGCTGAGCGAAACATAGGCGTGTCCGCGTGATTTCCTGTTGGCAGAAATCAAGCCGTTGATCTCGGTCCGCGGTCAGGACGAGCTGGCGCTCCGGGGCGGGTGTCGCGGGCACGGCTGTGGGTGTTTCATCCGGGGCGGCCTGGGCCGTCGGTATGGGCGAAGGCGCCGGCGCCGGAGGCATCGCCTCGAACTGATCGACGCGCTGCTGAACGCTGGCGAGTTCTGCTGGCGGAAGCTCTGCAACCGGCAAGGCGACCGGTTTCGACCCGCGAGAATAGAGGAGATAGCTCGCCACCCCGAAAAGCAGGAACATCAATACTCCGAAAACGACAAGCACCAGACATCCCTTCGCGAAACAGCCCATTCCTCCGCGTTTCGGTGGCGGCGGTGGTTCGATCCAGGTCGGTTTGGTGGAATTAGTCGGCATAATTTCAGCTTGCGAGGCGACTCTGCGCGTCCATTAACTTCTCGTAAAGCGTTTGCAATCCCTCGGAGAGCAACCGAGTCCGGCCCAGGACCGGCATGAAATTCGTGTCACCCGTCCAGCGCGGAACAATGTGCAAGTGCAGGTGATCATCCACCCCGGCGCCGGCCGCTGTGCCGAGATTAAGGCCGAGATTGAAGCCCTGCGCCTTCATCGTCGCCTGCAGCAACCGCTGCGCGTGCACCGCCAGCGCCCAAAGCTCCAGCACCTCGTTTTCGCCTAACGAAGAAAGCTCCGCCGTCTTTCGGTAAGGCACAGCCATGAGGTGGCCGACGGAGTAGGGATAGCGGTTCATCATCAGGAAAGCGTTTTTCCGGCGCGTGATCACGAGATGGGCGGCGTCGTCGCTCGCCTGCGCCGCCTCGGAGAGGAAATTCGGGTTGCGATCTTCGAGCTCGAAATACTCCACCCGCCAGGGGCACCAGAGGGCTTCGATCTCAGCTTTGGGAAACTCCATTGGCTCGTTAGGCAAAAACGTTTCGGGGAGCGTATCGGCTGAGCCGAGGATGTCGAGCGCGGTTTTCACGGGCCCCTTGCTGGAGAAGGCTTCTGGCGCGCGAACGAAGAACGAATACTGCGGAAGTTCGCGTGCCTTTTCCGAAACGAGCTGGAGCTGAGCGCCAGGCAGAAGCGCGCGCCAGGGGCGCACCGGCTCATTGCGAACGACCAGCGCATCGAGCGCGCCAGAACCCCATTGGGCAAGCGCGTCGTCCGGCGAGAGAAAATGATCGCGCCGCAGGTAAAGCAACATCCCCTCCTCCCGGCCGCCGACCACGGCGTAGCGCCAGCCGTTGCGCGCTGTCTCGTGGCGGACCTGGCGGGAGAACCGCACCAGCGCGTCGCTGCGCGCGTGATATCCGTTTCCAATTTTCCAGGCCGCGTAGCCGCCGGTGAAAATGCAGGCGAAGATCAGCGTTGCGGGCAGCCAGATCCGCAGTTTTCCCGACCACTCCTCAGCCCGCGCGCTCGCGACTTGCGCGCCTAACAACAGGCAGAGCGGCGGGACCAGCGGATAAATCCGGTCAACGCGCTTCGAGGGAATAATCGACATCAGGACCAACCCGCCCACACTCCAGCAAACCAGCCAGAGAGTGTCCGGTCGCATCCGGAGAGCGAGACGCTCCCGTCCGCGCCAGAATGCGATCCCGAGTCCGATGATTAGGATGCTCCAGGGCGCAAATTTGTGCAGCAGATGCGGGAGATAAAAATAGAGCGGCTGTGGTTTGTGGATCGTTTCGGTAAAGCGTCCGGCGAATTCCCTAACGACCACACTTTCGTAAAAGCCGGGCTGATTCACGATTCCGCCGATCGCCCAGACGAGAAAAATTCCGAGCGAAAAAATCCACGGCCACCATCCGCTCCACGCGCTGGGAGCACCGCGCTTGCGACGCAGAATTTGGTAGACGATCAGCCCCGGCAAAATGAAGGCATAAATGATCGGACCTTTGATCAACATCGCGCTCGCCAGAAGAACGAAAGCGACGGCGCGATCGCGCCGCGTCCACGCTTCCGCGCGGCGGATTTTTAGCCAGATCTGACGTCCGATGAGAAACGTCACGAGCGCGAGCGGCATGTCGGTCCGCACCAGGGTGGCGATCCGCGGCGAGAGGAGATTGAGACCGAACGCGCTCAGCGCGATCAGTCCCGCACCGGCGCCGTAAGCTGTGGTGGCGTCTTTGGCAATCAGCCAAAGGAGCGCGAGCGCGGCAGCCAACGACGGAATTCGCCACGCGCCTTCCCACCAGCGTGTCACTTCGAAAAGCGCCGCCGAGATCCACCCGACCAGCGGCGGTTTCGTTGCCACGCTTTCGTTAGGCGTGTGCTGGTAGAGCCAGTGCCCCTGCCCCACCATCTCGAACGAAGTGTAGGCCTGCTTCGCCTGGTCGTAGTCGTCGAGCGTCCATGGGAGATTCGTGATGGCGAAAAATCCGACAATCAGACAAAGCACGATCCGACGCGTGCGCGGCTGCTCGAGCCATTCGCCGGTCACGCCCCCTCTTCCCGCCAAAGGATCGCGCGCACCGGCGCGCCATCGGCCCCGACAATTTTCAAGGGCAGCGCCGCCAGCAAATAGGCACCCGCCTCCGCTTCGCCAAGATCAAGTCCCTCCACGATCGCGATGTCGGCCGCGGCCAGCGCATGATGATTTCGCAAGTCCTTGGAATCGATCGCATCGACCGACGGCAAATCGAGCCCGAGCAATTTCACCCCCCTCTTTTCCATCCATTTCGCGACGCCAGGGGCCAAGACTGGGATCGCCGCCGGAAACCTTTTCGAATCCGGCCAAGCACCGGTCTTGATCAGGAGTCGCGGAGGAATGATGCCCGTTTCGAGATCGCTAATTGTAATTTCCCCTGACGACCCCGGAGAGAATTTCCCGCTCAGGTCCACGACCGCAGCCGGACCGAGGTAACGTTCTGCTGCAAAACGATCAATCGTTAGGCCACGATCATCGAAATGAAAAAACGCGTCCGCGTGGGTTCCGGAATGCACACTCGTCGTGATCCGTCCGACATTGACCGACGAACCTTCGGCGATTCGCCCGACCAACGAGTAATCGAATCGCGTGTCCCCCGGCCAAGGCGCGAGATCAGCGGCGAGTGGGCGCGTGATATCGAGAAATTTCATTTTAGCGGAGCAGCCCTTCCTGGACGCGCAGCGTCAGATTCATCCGTTTAACCAACGTCGCGCGCATACCAATCTACTTTGCGGGTCACAAACATCACTACCGCAAGCAGAATAAAGAGCGCGATCGCGCCCATCAGGAGCGCGTAATCCTGCTGGCGCAAAGTGATGTAGAGAAAAGTGTAAACGCCCGCCAGCCCCGCCCCGATCATCAGCGTGCGCACACCGCCGCCGAGGAAATAATTGCAATACCATGTGATGAGCACCGTGGACGCAATTGCGGCGATCAAGTAGGCGAGCCCGAAGCCGAGAAATTCCGAGATCGACAAAAGGAGGAGGTAAAAAAGACACAAGGCCGCGCCCACCATCAGGTATTGAAACGGATGGATCTTCTGTCGCGCCGTCACTTCAAAGAGAAAAAAGGTGGTGAAGACGAGGACGAGAAAGAGCACGCCGTACTTGATCGAGCGTTCGACAAATCGGTAGGCGTCGAGAATCGACAGGAATTCCGCGCCGAAAAGTGAGGCCGAAACCGTTTTCTCGTTGAAGCGTTGGTTGCCGCTGATGCTCGTCCACATCTGCGGGTAGTCGCGTCCGTAATATGAGACCTTCCATTTCGCATCGAATCCATCCGCCCGGACCGAACGTTCGGCCGGCAGGAAGGCGCCGCGGAATCCGGGATCAGGCCAGTTCGACTTCAACTCGGCTTCGTTTTGCACCGCGAACGGCGCGAAGAAAATTCCACCGCTCCCGTTCACGTCGAGCGGGATGGAAAACTCCGCGGCCTCTCCCATCGGCCGATCGAGCCCAAGCAAGGCGGTCGCGCCGGTCGTGTAACCCGGCAGCTGGGAGCCGGGTTGCAGCGAGCGTTTCGTACCGTTCCAATCGACGACAAGACCCTCACGGGTGCCGCGCAAATCACTCGCCGCGATTGTGACGAAGGCGTCTTTCCACTGCACATCTTTCAAGTCAATCTTGAGCGCACCGAAATCCGGCGGCGCAAATTTGCCCGTCAGTTTGATCTCTGCCCGAAAAACGGCCGCATCGTAAATCCCGCGATGCAACGTTTGGGTTTGCGCGTCGCTCACGATTTTGAGCAATTCCGGGAGAAAAAATGCGTTTGCGACCAGCATCTCTTCCACCTCGCGCCGCTCGACATGGCCGTCGGGCATGGTCGTGTCCTTCATCGATTTGAATTTGTATTGGAACGGAACTCCCAGGACCGGACCGATGATGTTCTGCGCCTTGCCCCACGAATCGGTGATCTCGCTCACCGCTTCGTTCCGGCGCTCCAGCCGATCGCTCAGCACGCCGCGGATCATGGCCAGTGGAATCAACATCACGAGGATCAGCGCCCCGACGCCGAAAAGTTTGATGACGGTGCTGTTGCGCCGCATGAAGGGCTGCGATTTCGGCAACGATGGCGGCGGTTGCATTTCGGGCATGGCGGGAGATTGAACGCCGAAAGTCGTTAAGGCAATCAAAGTCAGCATTCGACGCTTTGTATTGCCGGTTGGAAAGCGCGCATTTTTCCGCGATGATCCTCCCGTGAACGAACAGGAAAACCCGTGGATCGAAATCGCGCCCGGCATCAAGCGGCGCACCATTGCGACCGGCGCATCGATGTATCAGATGCGGGCTGAACTCGCGGCCGGCAGCCGCCTGCCCGAGCACACGCATCCGCAGGAGCAGATCGCGCATGTGATCAGGGGCCGGATGAAGCTGATCGTTGCGGGGGTGCCGCATGAGCTTGCTGCAGGTGACGCATTTTACCTCGGGAGCAACGTGCCGCACGGCGTGGAGACGATCGACGACACCACCGTGATCGACACGTTCAGCCCGCCGCGGGAGGATTATCTCGCGCTCGACGAGAAGGCGCGCCGCAGTGCCTGAATGAAAATCATTTCCGGCGGACAAACGGGAGTCGATCGCGCTGCACTCGATGCAGCGCTCTCGTTAGGCGTGGCCGGCCGGCGGGTGGTGCCCCGAAGGTCGTCTTGACGAATGTGGCATCATCCCGCCGCATTATCCGCTGCAGGAATTGCCCGGCGGCGGCTACATGGAACGGACAGCGCGAAACGTCAGCGACGCGGACGGGACGGTGATCTTTCACCCGGGCTCGCTCCAGGGCGGAACTAAAGCGACAGCCGACTTCTGCACCGAAAAGCGAAAGCCATGCCTGGCGATCGACGCGACTGCCGTTTCCCCCGCGGAGGCGGCAGAACATCTCAGAGAGTTCGTGCAGACCAATCGCGTCGAGATCCTCAATGTCGCTGGTCCGCGCGCGAGCCAATGGCCCCACGGTTATGCCTTCACGATTGAGACGCTGAGAAGATTTCTTCACCCGAATGCGAGCGGCGTCGAAGCTCCAAAACTGTCGTTCGTCGTTCCCGCGCATAACGAAGAACACGAACTGCCGGAAACCCTGCGCGCCATCCACCGCGCCGCCGACGCTGCTAAGGAAACGTACGAGCTGATTGTGGTAGACGACGCTTCAACCGATGCGACGGCCGCAATCGCGCGACAATTTGGCGCCCGTGTCGTCCCGGTGAATCGCCGGCAGATTGCAGCCGTGCGCAATGCCGGCGCACGCGTCGCCCGCGGCGAAATCCTCTTCTTCGTCGATGCAGATACGCGCATCAAGCCGGGTCATGTCATCGCGGGCCTGGAGGCGCTGGCCGACGGCTATTCAGGAGGGAGCGCACGGCTGGCAGTGGACAGTCATCTGCCGTTTTGGGCGCGCGCTTTTCCTCCGCTCCTTCTGCGCCGTTTACTTCGCGGCCGGGCTCGGCGTGGGAGCGTTTCTTTTCATGCGACGCGCATCGTTCGACGCGGTCGGCGGATTCGACGAACAATATTTCGCCGGCGAAGAAGTTTACCTCACGCTCGCGCTTGAAGAAGCTCGGCCGCTTCAAAATCCTGCGCGAGCCGATCGTTACCTCGGCCCGAAAAGTGCGCATGCACTCGCCGCGTTTTGTTCTCGCACAGAGCCTCTTTATCGTCTTTGGAGGAAAAGACGCCCTGCGGAAGCGAGAGAAACTCGCTCTCTGGTACGACGGGAAGCGCGAACACCGCGCGGCATGAGCCTCGTCATCCCGATCTCCTCTCGGGATGACGAAAAGGTTGAGCGCGTTCCGCAGCGGAGTTTAGAAGAAGGGAAATCTCTCACCTATGGAAACAAAAGTACAGCCAGCGATCGATCTGACGAACTGGATCGAAGAACACCGCGACAAATTCAAACCGCCGGTGAGCAATCAATACCTCTACGACGGGCGCGACTTTTTTGTCATGGTGATCAAGGGTCCGAATGCGCGGAACGATTTTCACCTCGTCGATTCGGAGGAGTATTTCTATCAACTGAAGGGCGACATCAAAGTGCGGACCCGCGAAGGTGAAAAAATCGTCGATCACCTCGTGCGCGAGGGCGAAACCTTTTTCATCCCGCCTAACGTCCCGCACGCTCCGGTGCGCCCGCCCGACACGATCGGAGTGGTGGTCGAGCGTCGCCGCCCGCCCGGCGAGCACGAGCACGTCATTTTCTATTGCGAGAATTGCGGCGCGCTCGTCGAAGACATCGATTTCGATTGCGGCGACATCGTCGAGCACTTCAGCCAGGCGATGCTCGATTTCTGGAACGACGACGCGCGACGGACCTGCAAAAAGTGCGGCACCAAGGTGCGCGAAACCCGAGCCGGTCAAGCCGTTCTGATGAATAATCGGCACCGCGACGTAGAGGCGGCTCTGTCAGCCGCCTTGGTTCGATCGCGGGCGGCAGGCCCGTCGCTACAGCGATGAAAATCGACCTGCACACTCACATCCTCCCGCACGAATGGCCCGATCTCGACGCCAGGTACGGCTACCCGGGATTCGTTAGGCTCGACCACTACCGGCCCTGCTGCGCGCGGATGATGATCGGCGATCGTTTCTTTCGCGAGATCGGCGACAACGCCTGGGATCCACGCGCGCCGACTCGAAGAATGCGATCGCGCCGGCGTCTCGGTGCAGGTGCTCTCGACCGTCCCGGTGATGTTCAGCTATTGGGCGAAACCGGCCGATGGCCTCGATCTTTCGCGCCGACTCAACGATCACATCGCCGAAGTCGTGCGCGCGCATCCGGCGCGCTTTGCCGGGCTTGGGCACGATCCCATTGCAGGATCCGGAGCTGGCGGCGCGCGAGCTGGAGCGCTGCGTGCGCGAGCTCGGTCTGCGCGGCGTGCAAATCGGCAGCGCACGTCGATGCGAATCGCGCATGTGCCTAACGAATTGACGCAATCTCGACGATCGCTCGCTCGATCCGGTCTGGCAGGCCGCGGAAGAATCGGGGGCGGCGATTTTCGTTCATCCCTGGGACATGGTCGGCAAGGAACGCATGCCGAAATACTGGCTCCCCTGGCTCGTCGGTATGCCGGCCGAGACTTCGCTCGCCATTTGCTCGATGATGTTCGGCGGAGTCTTCGAGCGTTTTCCGAGATCTGCGCGTCGCCTTCGCGCACGGCGGCGGCGCCTTCCCGTTCACGATCGGCCGCATCGAACACGGCTTTAACGTTCGACCCGACCTGGTCGCGATCGACAACCAGATCAATCCGCGCAGCTACCTCGCGCGACCGACGAGCGCGGCGCGGCACCCCGGCGCGCTTTTATGTCGATTCGTTAGTCCACGATCCCGACGCGCTCCGTCTCCTCCTCAAACTTTTCGGCGTGGAGCGGATCGCGCTCGGCTCGGATTATCCCTTCCCGTTAGGCGAAGCGCATCCCGGCGAGCTGATCGAATCGATGCCAGATTTCTCCCCCGAGGAAAAAACGCGGCTGCTGAGCGGAAGCGCGCGCGAGTTTCTCGCCCTCCACTGACCAGCAATTGAGTTGCGCCCGGAGCGGCGGCGAGGTTAATAAAAAACAATGAGCGCAGTACGATTGTTGGTTGGCACACGCAAGGGCGCCTTTGTCCTGACTTCAGATGGCAAGCGCGCGGATTGGAAAGTTAGCGGTCCGCACTTCGCGGGCTGGGAAATTTATCACCTCAAGGGCTCGCCCGTTGATCCGAACCGAATCTACGCGTCGCAGTCAACGAGCTGGTTTGGCCAAATGGTCCAGCGCTCCGACGACGGCGGCGAGACTTGGGAGGCCGTGGGCAAGGACTTCATCTACGACGGCACGCCGGGCACTCATCAATGGTATGACGGCACGCAACATCCCGTGGGAGTTCAAGCGCGTCTGGCATCTCGAACCATCGTTGACCGATCCGGACACCGTTTACGCAGGTGTGGAAGACGCCGCTCTCTTCCGCACCAGCGACGGCGCCCGGACCTGGCAGGAACTTCCCGGGCTGCGCAGCGCAAAGGGCAACCTCTGGCAACCCGGAGCCGGTGGCATGTGTCTGCACACAATCCTGCTCGATCCGAGCAATCCCGACCGAATCTTTGTTGCGATCTCCGCCGCGGGCGCCTTCCGCACCGATGACGCTGGCAAGACCTGGAGTCCGATAAACAAGGGACTCAAATCTCCCTACGAACTGCCCGACTCGACAGCCGAGGTCGGTCACTGCGTTCACCGGATAGCGATGCACCCATCGCGCCCTGACGTCCTCTTTATGCAGAAGCACTGGGACGTGATGCGGAGCGATAACGCCGGCGACTTATGGAATGAAGTGAGCGACAACCTGCCCTCGGATTTCGGCTTTCCGATCGACGTCCACGCTCACGAACCGGAAACTATCTATGTCGTGCCGATCAAGAGTGACTCCGAACATTTCCCGCCCGATGGCAAACTGCGGGTCTATCGCAGCCGAAGTGGTGGCAACCAATGGGAAGCGCTGACCAAAGGACTGCCGCAGAGCGATTGTTACGTCAACGTCCTGCGCGACGCAATGGCCGTTGACTCGCTTGATAAATGCGGCATCTACTTCGGCACCACCGGCGGGCAGGTCTACGCCTCTGCTGACGCAGGCGACACTTGGAACGCGGTCGTGCGCGATCTTCCCGCTGTTCTTTCCGTCGAAGCCCAGACGTTACCATGATCCGGGTGGTATTGCCGACCCATCTCCGCACCCTGGCCGGCGTCAACGATGAAGTGCAGCTGGACGTCCAGGGCGCGGTCACGCAGCGCACCGTCCTCGACGCCCTTGAGGCACGCTACCCGACCTTGCGCGGAACTGTCCGTGATCAGGCGACGCAGAAACGTCGCGCGCTCGTTAGGTTCTTTGCCTGCTCCGAGGACCTCTCCCACGAATCACCCGATGCTCCCCTTCCCGAATTGGTTGCGACCGGCGCCGAACCTTTCTTCATCATCGGCGCGATGGCTGGCGGTTAGGCTCGCTCGGTCGTGTGAGGCATAACTCGAGCAGACGCGTCGCAAGCGGAGCATGGCGATGCTCTCCGATGCAACGATTCGGGACGACATCACGGCGGCTTCACATCACGCGAAGGTATCTCCCGGTCCCACGCCGCCGGAATGCTTTCCCGCGGCGAGTAAGGTCCCGGTTGATAAGCGCGTGACGCGATCCCCTGCTGACTCAGCTCGCACACATGCCAATCCTGCTTGTTTGTCATATCCCAAAACTCCACCGCGTCCTCCGGATTGTAGCCGGGAATCCCGGCCGCCTCGGGATGAAAGTACCAATTGCACTCAATCAACGTCCGCCTGGGTGACTGTGGCCAGAGCTGGTGCACCATCACATAATCCGGGTGCATGCTCAGAAGCATGTTCGGGAAGATGGAGTAATAGAAAACACGCGCGTGATCCTCGCCCTCGATATCCCCGACCGGCCGCGCGCAGGCCTTCCCACTCATGGTTAGGCTCGCTCCCCTCGCGATCGCCATAAACCCGCCGAGAAACGGCCCCTCACAGAGATCGTTCTCCGCCGAATCATAGGGCGAGATCTTCGCGAGCGCCGGATGCACGCCCGGACAGTGATAACACTCCGAGTAATTCTCGAAGATCAGCTTCCAGTTGGCGCACACATCATACTCAATCCGCCGGGCCGAGCGGAGGAGCGGCAGATTCCAGTGGCCAAACTTCCCGGCCAGAGACGCAAAGACCTCATCCAGCGGCGGCGCCTTCATCCGCCAGATTAACGAAGATAAAGCCTTCCCACTGTCCCAGCTTTACGGCGTGTAACGAATAATCAGCCTTATCGAAGCCGGGCACCGCATCCATGTGCGGTGCCCCGATCAGTCGGCCGTCAAGCGCATAGGTCCAGGCGTGATATGGACATTGGATCGCCGCGCAATGTCCACTCGCCTCCTCGCACAGCCGAGTTCCTCGATGGCGGCAAACATTGTGAAATCCATGCACTGCGCCCTTCTGATCGCGCACCATGACAAGGCTCTCACCTGCTACCTCCTGAACAAAGAAATCACCCGGCCTGGCGAGCTGGCTTTGGTGCCCCACGCAAACCCATTGCCGGGCAAAGATCTTCGACTGTTCCTCCGCGAAAACTTCCGGCGAAACAAAGTAACGCTGCGGCAACGTCCGTGCGCCCGCGGTAAAGCTTTCGGTCGTCTTGCGGAAGACAGGCGTTTTCGCTGGAGTCGCAGGCTGCATCCAGCATGCTCGCACGTCGCCTCCGCGCGCGTCAACGGCGATGACGTGCCTGAACTTGTCGCGCGACACCTGGGAGGTTCGCCTCGGTTCGCTCAGGATGACAAGGTTTAGCCTAATCTTACTTCAGCACTGCCTGGTGAAACCCATACCAGTCGTCGAGATTGTTTAGGTTCACCGCGTCCTTTGGCGCCGAGGCGTCGTCCGCAATACCGCACGCTCCAAGGATACTCTGGCGCGTCTCATCGTCGTGGATATAACCGCGCACCGCGGCGTTATGCTTCTCGACCGTCTCCTTGTTGAGAGACTTGGCGTTCTCCTTCACCCATGCTTCGAATTGCGGATAGGTCGGCTTGTTCTGCGTGATATAATCCTGCACTGCTTCTTCCTCGAGCCCGAGCGCGGCGCAAGTCATCGCGTCGTAGCCGCGACCGATGCCGGGATAGCCCGCGGCCAGTTTGCCCTGCGACTCGAGGGAGACCTTCTGCCAGAGACGCGGGAGATGAAGCACGCCGAGTGGGCCGGCCGTGCCGGAACTGATCATTGGAACGTAAGTGTCGCTCATTGTGATATCCTTTCGGTTTGGTTGAGCCCCGTCGAACAGACCACCGCTCGACGCAGGCGAATAACGATCAACCTACGGAGCCACCCTGCTCGGACAACAAAATTTAACTGCGCCTGCCGCCGACTGTGTTGACCGATTGCAAGTCTTGCCGTTCGCGCTCGTTCTCGCAAAACTCGAGTTCGCCCTTTACCCTCCGTCACGGCCTGCTTCACTCCGTTGAATGCTGCAAACAGAAGACGACTTCGAAGACCAGGACCCGAGGTCCATCGAAGACGAGAAGTTCGACCAAATCTATCCGGCCCGGATTCGAAAGCTCTCGCCCCTCCAGTGGACCCCCGTCCGCGTCGCCGCCGAAGCGGCGAAACTCCTCGCCACCGTTCCCGGCACCCGCGTCCTCGACATCGGCTGCGGCCCCGGCAAGTTCTGCCTCGTCGGAGCCGCCCTTACCAACGGCCACTTCACCGGAATCGAGCAGCGCGCTGACCTGGCGACGGCTGCCCGCAAGGCGGCGGCAAGACTCCAGGTCGGCCAATGTCGAGATCATTCACGGCAACGTTACCGAAATCGCGTTTGCCGACTACGACGCCTTCTACCTGTACAATCCTTTCGAGGAAAACATGGCCCGCGGCCAGAAGATTGACTCCGCCATTCCCCTCTCTCCGGTCTTGTTCAAGAGATACAATAACTATGTCGCAGCTAACCTGGGCTCGATGCCGATCGGGACCCGGGTCGTCACTTATGCGGGTTATGCCGACGAAATTCCCGCGTGCTACCAGTGCGAGTTGGCGCTTTTTCGAGATGAACTGAAGTTGTGGATCAAGCATCGTGACCATGACCCAGCTATTGAACGACTCAAGCTGAGTCCTTCGAGAAGTTACCGCGGCCCGAACGGCTGGGCGTCGCCCCGAAATCACTTCTAGGGAATTGCTGCGCCCTCTAGGAAGCCGGTCGTTTCCGAAAAGACCAGTTTCTTCCGCAGCTCCCGCCGGAGCAGGACCAGATTCAGACACGCCTGGAAAATTTGCGACGCGACGGAGAGATACCACACTTCGCGAATCTCAAACCCTGCCCGACGCGAGAGAATCAACAACGGCAAAACAAACAAGACCAGCCGCGTCATCGAGCTAAGCAGCGGTGGTATCGTATTGCCAATCCCTTGAAAGACGCTCGAGCTGGAGAAGACAATTCCTGCCGCCACGAAATTCAGCGCGACGATGCGAAAATACTCGCTCCCGAAAGCAATTACATGCGGATCCTTCGAGAAACCCCGGATCAGCACCGCCGGGAGATAGTGCGCCACCAGTGCGAGAACAAGCATGATGGCCGATGCGAGCCCGATCGCGGCATAAACGGATTGCCGCACCCGGTCGGCGTGACGGCCACCGAAATTTTGTCCCACCACCGGACTTACAGCAAAGCTCAGGGCCACGACCGGAAGAAACAGCGCCTGCATCACGCGCGCGCCGATTCCAAAGCCGGCTTGCGCCGCCGGACCAAAGCCCCGGATGATTCCGTAAACGATGACGATGTAAAGAAAGAGCAGGGCAAACTCAGCACCGGCCGGCAACCCGATTCGCAACATTGCCCACCACGTCTTGATTTGTGGCCGCCATTGCGCCGCCCGGAACCGCAGATAGTGATACTTCTTCTCGAAATAGATCACCATCAATATATCGGCGATCAGAATGGAGATAAACGTCGCAAGGGCCGCGCCTGTTACTCCGAGTCTTGGCAAACCCACCAGACCGAAGATGAGCAACGGGGCGAGCACCATGTTGAGCGCCACACTCAAGACCTGCAACCCCACCGTCGGTTTCACGATTCCGGTCGCGCGCAAAGCCGACCCAAGTGTAACCAGCGGGAACTGGAGCAGCGTCCCGGGGATAAACCACAACAAATAACTCCTGGCCAGCGCTGCCGTCGTCGCGTCCGCGCTTAAGGCGTCACAATACGGCGCGCGCAGAAGAAATCCGACTACGCCGAGCGCGGCCGCGATCAGGATCGACATGACAAAGGACTGATTGAAGACCAGCTCCGCGCGCGGCTGATCCTTCTGGCCCGCAGCCTGCGAGATGAGCGCGGTCGTCCCGACCCCGAGCATCTGTGTTAGAGCCAGGACAATAATCGTCAGGTTCCCGGCCAGGCCTACGGCGGCGATCGCTTCCTTGCCCAGCCGGCCGACCCAAAAAAGATCGGCCAAGAGGTAAAGCGTCTGCACCACCATGCTGACGGCGAGAAAAGCCGCCATCTGGATGAGATGCTTTACGACCGAACCTTGAGTCAGATCTTTCATCGCGCTCGTGCTGCCGTTGGACTGTGAATGGCAAACGCCGAAAACTCAATCGCCATCTTGGCCGACTGGGCCGCAGGAACTCCCTCTCGCTCTTCGCGCCCTGCTATCTCGCTACAATCGCCGCCTTATCAAAGGCGCTTTCCTAAGCCGACGCTTTCCAAGTGCAACTCCTGAAACCGTCTCTGCTAAGCGATGCCAAAACCGCAAAGGAATCTCAATTGTCGAGCTGATACACTTCCACCAGTGCGATACCCGTGGTGTTATTCGCGCCGCGCACGATCGCGGTGTAGGAACCGGGAGACAGAGTCGTACAGGATCGCTGACTCTGCATCGTCGGTCGGCGGGATGCCGGTGGCGAGAATTTCCGATTCCTGATCGCTTCTCCAGTTGTCGTTCGAGGTGAGAGTTGTCCCATTGCTATCGTGCAATTCCAGGATGGGATCGGCCAAGGACCCTGCGACCGGCAACGACGGCCCGATGGCGCGCAGGAGAGCATCTGCCGGGTTGTCGCCAAGGACGATGAAGCCACCAATGAGGACGCTGTCCCCCGTCTCGACGAGCCCGCGCGTCGAAATGTTTGCCAGCTTTGAATCGACAAGCTGATCGAGGTCATAGACCTCCACGAGAGCAATACCGCTTCCGCCAGTTGCCCCGCGGACGATCGCCGTATAGAGACCCCGGATCCAAGGTCATAACAATTGCTGACTCGTTGTCATTGCTGGGTGCGAGGCCGGTCGCGATGATCTCCTGCTCCTGATCGCTACGCCAGTTATCATTCGAGACAATGATTGCGCCGGAGGAGTCATGCAGCTCGAGGAAAGGATTCGAGCAACACACCCGTAAGAGGCAGCGACGGTCCGATGGCCCGTACGATCACCTTCTTCGGCTGGGTCCCCGTGACGATAAAACCGCCAATGAGTACCTTGTCGCCTGTTTCCACCAAGGTACGGGTGGAGATGTTGCCCAAGATCGTCGGCCCCGGAGGCGGAATCGCCGAAGTGAGATCGTATCCGATCACATCCAGGTTAATCCCTTCAGGCGAGGTCGCGGTGACATCAGAGGCCTGTCCCTTGCAACTAAAGGCGTTCTGGACATAAGGGGTGGATTGCGGACACAGCCCGCTTAGCCAATCCCCGAAATCGCCGGTCGGGTCTTGATTGAAACCGACAATGTTGGTCGCTCCATTATCGATCGAAAAGTAGCGTGTGCCGAGGACCGTATGGTTTCTCGTGCCGGGAGCCGACCAACTGAACAGATCTTGCGGACGAAAGTCGGAATTCGAGCGGAGGGCCGCCGAGGTAAGATCCCAAGCCGAGGATCTCGTCGATTTCGTGCTCCGTAAGCCGTTGTGCATCGTAATTATTGCTGCTGGGCGGGCGGGTAAATTGGAATGATTCGGCTAGAATTGATGGTCACAATGCCGTCGTACGGACCTCCATCCGCGACGGTCCCATCCGCGAACATCGCCGGTGGAGTATTCAACCCAATTGCCCGGCCGTTCGCGCTTGCCGTAACGAGATTGGGCGTCATGGGCGACGTCGGCAGGCCGGCGTTGGCGGTTGTGTCATTCGTTGTCTTTGCGTCTGCCTTGAGGTTGAAAATGTAGGTCCCCCAGGGGATGCCATAGACAACATAAAGGCTTTCGCGCGATCGATCCGTTGCTAATGGGCGTGCCGTCGGGTTCAGTATCCGAATACCGGAAACGTATCTCGACGGTGACGGAATCGCCGAAGAGCGGCTGGTAGAGCGCGACTGCCTGGTTGATCATCGACTTGGATCGCAGCCGACTGAGGATTGCCCGTGATGGAACTGTCGAAGGTTGGATTGATAACTAGCCCGGAAGCAGTGGTCGTCGTGGCTGCCACTATCTCCGAATTGGATCCCGCGCCAGCTGAATTGTAAGGCTGAACCCGGTAATAGTATTTCGTGCCCGGGTTCAACCTGCTCACGATGCGACTGGTCACGTTGCCTACGTCGCAATGCTCATAACCGCTCACATAACTTCTAAATGACGGGTCGGTCGAGACATCGATGCGATAGCCAGTCGCATCGCCTACCGATCTCCAGCTCGCCAGGAAGCTACTGCGGGTAGGAGCCATCGTCACCTCTGGCAGGCTAGCCCGAGTCAATTCCCCGGCAGGTGTCTGGAATGGATTCATGTCGATAGGCTCTTCGGGCCTCTTTGGAGAAACATGCTTGCGAGCCTCCGGCTGGAAGGTGGCAGGCGCGTTTTCCTTAGGTCGGGCAAGTTGAGCGAAGCCGGAGTCGGCTGACCCGAGCGCGAAGGCCGACAGGGTCGCAATCACCGCGTGCCAACGGCAATACCGAAGATGCAAGCCGCACCCAGCAACGAACTTGAAGAGACCATCCATGCCTTGATTCAGACGCCGAGAACCAGGGAAGCGATCACAACCTGAGTTCAGAAGGGAACGGTGCCAGAATTTTCGCACGGGGAGAACAGATGCCGGCTACTTTGCCCGTTTCAATTTATTTGGCAACCGCATTGTTACGGGAACTCGGATCAAGGACGATAGGCGAAACCGTCATTGAACCAGTTGTTGCAACATTCGCCCGAGCCGCCCCAGACAATCATGCGCGATCCATCCCAGATCGCGGTGTGATTCGAACGGGGCGCGGGAGCGCGGGTCAGGGTCATTGGCGTCCATCTGTTGGTGGCCGGATCGAATTTCGCTCCCGTGCCGATCGGATTGCCGGCCGCATCGGAGCCTCCCCAAACGATGAATACTTTCCCGGACCAAACAACTGTAGGGCCAAGGCGTGCGGTGGGTGCATCGGTGCGAGCGATCCTCCTCCAGGAACCGGTGACGATGTTGTAGAGCGCGCCGTCGGATTGCGGTTGGAAGCGCGAGTTCACGCCACCCCAGATAAAAAGATTGGTGCTGTCCCAGGAGGCCGCGAAGAAGAGCCGGGGCGAAGGCGCATTCATACTCGAGATCGGTGTCCAGGTATCCGTACGCGGATCGTAGAGCGCGCCGTCATTGACGTAGGTACCGTCAGCGATTCCACCCCAGACTAGCATTTGCGACCCGGTCCAAATAGAGGCCTGGCCGGTACGCGGCGAAGGCGCTCCGACGGTGGTCGTCGGCGTCCAGGTATCCGTGAAAGGATCGTAGCGTGCACCGGTATTTGTGACACCGACGAATCCGGTCGCGCCGCCCCAGACGATCGCCCGGTCGCCCGTCCAGACTAACGAGTGCCCAAAGCGCCCTATCGGCGCGCCGGTGAGAGTAGTTGGCTGCCATACGTCCCGCACGGGATCGTAGCGTCCACCGGTGTTGAGGAAAGTATCAGTCCCGGCATCGCCGCCCCAGACAATCATCTCGTGTCCTGTCCAGACGGCGGGCTGACCCTCGCGCCCTGAGGGGGCGCCGGCTGTGGTTGTGGCTGTCCACTTGTTGGTCGAGCGCTTCCAGCGGCCTCCGGTGTTAGCGAACGGGAGAATGCCGGAATCCTGACCGCCCCAAACGATCATCTGGTCAGTGACATCTATGCGTGTGAAAACCGCGGAATGCGCCGCGCGCGCGGTGGGAGCATCCGCCACTGAAATCGGCGACCAGCTATCGGCGAGAGCGGCCGAGACGATAAGGAAGGGCGCAAGGCAGAAGATACGATAGGCCATAAGCTATTTCCCGTTCCGTCTAGCGGAACGGGAGCCTGGTGGTCAAGGTAAAAGAGCAGAAGAAAACGCCGGAAGTGCCTTGCGCGATCCTTCGCTCTGTTCAGGATGACACGTGAGAGAGCTGCCACATGGAGATCGTTTTCTTTCCCACACCGCCTGATCTGCGGAAATGGTTTCGCCGCTATCATGCAACGGAGCGGGAGCTTTGGATTGGATTTTACAAAAAGAACTCAGGCAAGCCGAGCATCACCTGGCCTGAGTCAGTCGATGAAGCGCTTTGCGTCGGATGGATCGATGGGATTCGAAAGAGCATCGATGAAGAGAGCTACATGATTCGGTTCACTCCGCGACGGCGCGGGAGTATCTGGAGTGCGGTCAACATCAAGCGGGTTGAAGTGCTGACTAACGAAAAACGGATGCGGCCTGCGGGACTGGCGGCCTTTGCCGCGCGGCGCGAAAACAGGTCGGGCATCTATTCCTACGAACAGCGGAGCGAGCAATTGCCCGAGCCATACGCGGGCCGGTTGCGAAAGAACCAGAAAGCCTGGAAGTTCTTCCAGGCGCAGCCACCATCTTACCGCAAGACGATCGGCTGGTGGGTGGTGAGCGCGAAGCAGGAAGAGACGCGCCTGAAGCGGCTGTGCAAGCTGATCGCGGAATCGGCCACCGGCCGTCGCCTGTAGCTGGGGCGTTGAACCCGTCGGTCTGACGGCGCCCCGCGCTTCAGCCCGGCAGCGCTCTGGCAGAAGTCGTCGCAGGCGTTAGACAGATCGGGCGACAGGGTCCCCGCCGGACCAGACATTCCAGTTGAAGGGAAGCGGAACAGTTCCACACTGTGCGATGCAAAAAAAAATCAGGGTCGCCCAACGCGCACTCTTAGCCGTCGCTTTGGCCTGGGGGCTGGCTTTTGGCCTCACGAGCACAATCGGAGCCAAGCCGAAAAAAACGAAGCCGGCCAAATCAGCCTCGCCCGAGCCCGTCGCCAGCTGTGGGACAATCGACCACGACCGACTCGATGGCCACCGCGGCCAAGGCGGAGAACAAGGCTCAATTCGACGAAAAGCTGTGGAGCGGCATGAAGTGGCGCGAGATCGGACCGTTTCGGGGCGGCCGCGGGGTCGCAATCGAAGGCGTCCCGGGTGAGCCGAACACCTATTATTTCGGCGCAGTCGCCGGTGGTGTATGGAAAACAACCGACGGTGGCGCCAACTGGAAGCCGATGTTCGACAAGCAGCATTCCACTTCCTCGATCGGCGCGCTGGCGGTTGCGCCGAGCGATCACAACACGATCTACGCCGGCGCCGGTGAGTCGGCCCTGCGCGGCAATATCACCTACGGCGACGGCGTTTATAAGTCCGTCGATGGCGGCCGCAATTGGCGGAATGTCGGCTTGAAAGACAGTCGCCACATCGGCGCGATCATCGTCCATCCGGAGAATCCGGACATCGTTTTTGTCGCGGCCCTCGGGCATGCCTATGGGCCTAACGACGAGCGCGGAATTTTTCGCACGACCGATGGCGGCAAAACCTGGGCGAAAGTCCTGAGCAAAGACGAGAACACCGGTGCGATCGATGTCGTTTTCGACCCGCACAATCCGAACACTCTGTTCGCCGCGCTCTGGCAGGTGCAACGGCAGCCGTGGTTTTTCTCGAGCGGCGGTGAAGGGAGCGGGCTTTATCGCTCCACCGATGGCGGCAACACCTGGCAACATTTGCAGGGACACGGTTTGCCGGAGGGCATTCTCGGGCGCATCGGTGTGACCGTTTCGGGCGCCGATTCCGACCGCGTTTACGCGATCATCGAGGCGAAGGAAGGCGGCATCTTTAAGTCCGAGGACGGCGGCGATAACTGGACGAAGATCAATGACGATCTCCGTTTTCGTCAGCGTGCCTGGTATTTCAGCAAAATCTACGCGGACCCGACGCGCGGTCGACACGCTCTATGTCTTAAACACCGGGCTCTTCCGCTCGGTCGATGGCGGCAAGACTTTTAACCTTCTCCCGGCACGCCATGGCGATCATCACGGGCTTTGGATCGATCCGAAGGATCCGCAGCGGATCGCGAACGCCCACGACGGCGGCGCGAGCGTCTCGATCGATGGTGGCGAGACCTGGTCGACGGTGGACAACCAGCCAACCGCGCAGTTCTATCACGTCGCGGTGGACAATGCGTTTCCGTATCACATCTACGGTGCGCAACAGGACAACTCGAACGTCGGCATCGCGAGCCGCGGCGAGAGCGGCGTGATCGCGCGCGAAGACTGGTTCCAGGCCGGGGGCGGCGAGTGCGGCTTTGTCGTTCCCGATCCGCGCGACTGGCACATCATTTATTCCAACAACGAGGGCTACATCACGCGCTACGACAAAACGTCGGAGCGATACCAGGACGTGAGCGTCTGGCCGCTCGATAACTCGGGACATGGCGCGAGCGATTTGAAACATCGCTTCCAGTGGATCTCGCCGCTCTTACTTTCGTCCCACGATCCGGACACGATTTACACCGCCGGTGAAGCTGTTTTCAAATCCACCGATCAAGGTCACACCTGGACGGCGATCAGCGAAGACCTCACGCGGAACGACAAAAGCAAACAAAAGCCGAGCGGCGGTCCGATTCAAAACGACATCACCAGCATCGAGTATTACGACACGATCTTTGCCCTCGCCGAGTCGCCTCTGAAAAAAGGAATGCTCTGGGCGGGCACAGACGATGGCCTGCTCCACGTCACGACGGATGATGGAGCGACCTGGGCTCGAGTTACGCCAAACATGCCGGAGTGGAGCCATGTGAGTCTGATCGATCCATCGCACTTCGACGCCGGCGGCGCTTATGTCGCGGTCGATCGTCATCGACTCGACGATTTCAAGCCTTACATTTTCAAGACTAACGACACTGGGCGTAACTGGACCGCGATCACGAACGGCATCCCGGACGGCGCCTACGTGCGCGCGGTGCGCGAAGACCCAAAGCGGCGCGGATTGCTTTATGCGGGAACGGAACTCGGTGTTTACGTGTCGTTCGACGACGGCGGGCATTGGCAATCGTTGCAACTGAATCTGCCGACATCGCCAATTCACGACCTGGTGGTAAAGGATGACGACCTTGTTGTGGCGACCCACGGCCGCTCTTTCTGGGTGCTCGACGACTTGACGCCGCTGCGCCAGGTCAACGAACAAATCGCGCAATCCGACATGAATCTGTACCAGCCGCAGACCGCGGTCCGCCTCCATTATCCCGAGGAGATCGACACGCATCAGGCGGCCGGTACCAATCCGCCGTCGGGCGCGATCATTGACTACTACTTTAAGGAAAGCCCGAAAGGTGAAGTCACGCTCGAAATTTTCGACGCACAGGGCAAGCCAGTCCGCCATCTTTCAAGCAAGGAAAAGGCCGGACACGAGCAACCGCCCGAATGGCCCGATCAGGTGGAAGCGCCGAAGACGATTCCCGCGAAAGAGGGAATGAACCGCTTCGCCTGGGATCTGCGCTACGACGAGCCAGTACAGACGCCGGGCGCTTTTTATTATGGAAGCGGACCGCGCGGGGCGCTCGCTTTGCCGGGTGATTATCAATTGAGACTCAAGGCCGATGGCAGGAGCCAAATGGTGCCGCTTCGTCTCGCAATCGACCCGCGCATTAAGGACGCCGGGGAAGGCATGAAGAAATCGTTCGAGCTTTCCGTTAGGGTGAACGAGCGCTTCTCGCAGTTGCATCAGGCGATCAACGAAATCCGCGAGACAAGATCGCAGATCGAAGCGCTCGGCAAGCGGTTCGCCGACCTCGAACGTCTCAAGCCCGCGCTCGCCGCGGCCGACGAGATGACGGAGAAAATGTCGGCCATCGAAGAAAAGCTCATTCAGGTGAAGATGAAAAGTTCGGAAGGAAATCTCGTCTATCCGAATCAGCTGAACGAAGAATTCTATACCTTTAGCCGCGCTCGTCGAAGCCGACGCGGCACCGACCGAGCCGCAATTGGAAGTATTCAAAATGCTGGACGGCCGGCTCGAAGAGCAGTTGCAAGCGTGGGTGCAGCTCAAGGCTGATGAAGTGCCGAAAATCAACGAGCTGATCAAGCAGGCGGACGTTCCGGCGCTAACTGTGGCGGAGGCGGCCAAGGCGTCGCCGGCGGCCACGGTGGGAATAACGCCGGGCTCCGCGGCCTCGCCGGCCGCTTCGCCGACGCCTGCAGGTTCGCCATCACCCACTAGCTCGCCTCAAGAGAATTAACCTAACGAGACGTGGTCCAAAAGCTCCGCCGCGTTTGTCATCCCGGTCCGGCGCAGAGCGGAGTGGGCCTCGCAATTGCAATCCACGCGACCATGTCCGCCAAGTTCCGTGCATTGCGCCTGCGGACTCCTTGTCGTCTGCTGTCGGTACTCGGATGACAAGACAAAAATCGCCGCCGCATCCGGCAATTAACGTTATCGTTGGCCGAGAGTGCCAGTGATAACACGATGAGCCATCCGCATCACCATAAAGTCGATTTTGGCCGCGCCTTTGCCATCGGCGTCCTCCTCAACAGCGGCTTTATCGCGGCAGAGGTCGTTTTCGGACTGCTCAGCGATTCCCTTACTCTGCTCGCCGACGCGGGCCACAATCTGAGTGACGTGATGGGCCTCCTTATCGCCTGGGGTGCGCTCAGTCTCGAGCGCCGCAGTCCGACGAAACGCTTCACCTACGGCCTCCGCCGCACCTCCGTCCTCGCCGCGCTGGCCAACGCCATCCTTCTTCTTGTGAGCGTCGGCGCAATCGCATGGGAAGCGATTCGCCGCCTGCGCGAGCCCGCCTCGGTCGCTGGCCTAACGATCATCTGGGTCGCAGCCCTTGGGGTTGTGATCAATGGTCTTACCGCCTGGCTTTTCATTGGCGGTCGCAAACGCGATCTCAACGTACGGGGCGCTTTCATCCACATGGCGGCGGATGCGGCCGTCTCGGCCGGTGTGGTCATAGCCGGCTTCATCATTCTTAAGACGGGTTGGTCTCTGGTCGATCCGATCAGCAGCCTGGTCATCGTCGCGATCATTCTCGCCGGGACCTGGGGACTGCTGCGCGATTCGATCAATCTCGTGCTCGACGCCGTCCCGCGCGGGATCGATCCAGGCGCGGTGGAGGATTTCCTCGAGCAACTTCCTGGCGTCGCCGAGATCCATCACCTCCATGTCTGGGGCTTGAGCACGACCGAGACCGCCTGCACCGCCCATGTTGTAAAGCGCGAGCCCCAGCTCGATGACGAGTTACTCAAGACGATCGCGCAAGAATTGCACGAACGCTTCGGAATCGAGCACACCACTATCCAGTTTGAGCGCTACGCGGGCACCGATTGCCCGACCGAACACGAGACGCATGCGCCATGAACCGGCTGATTAACAAAGCCGTCCTCCTGGCCGCCGGTCGCGGCACCCGCATGCGCGACCTGACTAACGAATTGCCCAAGCCGATGATCGTGGTTCGCGGCAAACCAATCTTGCAACACATCATCGAAGGGCTCCGCGCCGCTGGCGTGACGAAATTTTTACTTGTCGTCGGTTATCGTGCGGAAGTCGTTAGGCGAACTTTCCGCGACGGCACGCTCTTCGGCGTCAACATCAACTACGCGACCCAGGTGGTGCAGGATGGCACCGGGAAGGTGGTCGAACTGGCACGCGATTTTGCCGGCGTCGATCCCTTTGTCCTGAGCTACGGCGACATCATCGTCGATCCGATGAATTATCCACGCCTCACAACGCTGCAGGAGGATACCGCGGCCATCATCAGCGTGAAGCGCCACGAGGACGTGAGCAAAGGCGGCGCGGTCTTCGTCAACGAGCGCTTCGAGCTCATTGACTTGCGCGAAAAACCGCAGCCGGGCGAGCCGACCAGTCCCTGGTACAACGCCGGCATCTACGCATTCCGCCCGGGCATTTTCGATTTCACCGCCCGCCTGCAACGTTCGCCCCGCGGCGAATACGAGCTGACAGACGCGATCCGAGCTCTCGCCCGATCCGGCAAAAAAGTGCAGGCACTTGAGCTAAGCGGCGACTGGGCGGATGTGCGCGATCCCGAGATCCTCGCCCAGCTCAATCGTTAGGTAATTTCCTCGACGGTCTCGGTCTCGGGTGATTCCTCCCCGATTTCTTCCTCGATCACGCGCCGCCGTTTCGGCGAGAGAAACGGCCGCAGGAAGCCGTAGAGCAGGTAGGTGAGGAAAAGCACCGCCGCCATCCAGTGATAGAACTTCACCGTTAAGGCGAGAAGCGCGATGACAAAAAAGAAGCGCGGAATCGATTGCGTCGTCCGCCAGTTGAGTGCCTTGAAGCTCGGGTAGCGAAACTTGCTAAACATCATGAACGACAGAAAAAGCATCAGGCCCGGGAGGGCATACTTCCAGCGGCCGATCGTACGCTGGCCTTCATCCAGCCAGAGCATGAACAAGGTAAGTGAAGCAATCACCCCGGCCGCCGCGGGAATAGGAAAGCCGGTAAAACTCTTGTCCGGACTATTCGATGGGCCGGTCGCTGCGACGCAGTTAAAGCGGGCGAGCCGCAGCGCGCCGCAGGCCAGGTAAACGAACGCGATCATCCAGCCGAGATTCTGGAATTCGCCCAGCACGATCTGGTAAACGAGCAGGGCCGGCGCAATCCCGAAGGAAACAATATCAGCCAGAGAATCGAATTCTCTTCCGAAGGGACTTTCATGACCGCCGAGGCGCGCCAGCCTTCCATCGAGGAGATCGAAAATGCAGGCCGCGAGAATGAACCAAATGGCGTCGTGGAAATCGGAGGCCGCCCTGAGAAAATCAGTCTCCTGCGCGCCATCATAGATTCGCAGCACCGCCGCAAACCCGCAGAAGAGGTTGCCCGCTGTCATCAAATTCGGCAGCAGGTAGATTTTCGGACTCCGCGCGTCGCTCATGATGAGGAAAGCCGGGCAATCGGACTCGATCCCCCGGCGACACGGTCGCCTACCTTGACGAGGATCGTGGCGCTCAGCGGCAGGTAGACCTCCGTCCGCGATCCGAACCGGATCATGCCGAAGCGTTCGCCTTTTTTCAACGTGTCGCCAACCTGCGACCAACCGACGATCCGCCGTGCGATTGCACCGGCGATTTGCCTAACGACGAGGGTGGCGTGCGGATTCTCGAACCCCCAGGTCATCGCCTCATTTTTCACCGACGCCTCCGGGTTGCGCGCGTCGAGACGGAGTCCCTTGCGGCGGTCGCGGTAGATGATCCGCCCATCGTACGGCGCGCGGTTGGTGTGGACATCGAAGACGGAAAGAAAAATCGCTACTCGCCGCATCGTTTCCCTGACGACCTCAGTCTCCTCGATTTCGACAATTTCCACCACCACGCCGTCAGCCGCGGCGACGACGACGTCCGGCTCCGCCGGCACGGTGCGTTCCGGGTCGCGAAAGAAAAAGAAAGTATAGCCGATGAGAAAAAAGAAGAGCAACCACAGCCAGGACATGAGGAACCAGCACAGCGCGAGGAGAATGATCAGCACGGCAAAAATCCATCGTGCTTCAAAGAGGGTTTGGAAGCGCATCGAGCAGGAAGTGTCGGGTTCGTCGCCAGACGGGTCAAGGGGTGGTCGCTGCGGCCATCCAACAAGGTGGCAGTGGCGGCCCACGCGCGAGGTCCTTCTCCGCGCTTCGCCGGATCAAGATGACAATCGTCCTCATCCTCTCGCGCGCCCCTCGTCCTCCGTTTTCCATCGATTTTTCGAAGGACGAGAACGATTCACAAACTGACAATGTTCGAAACCTTCCTCCATCACCTTTCGCCTGCATCCAGGCTTGCCCCCGTCCTTTGAAACTGGTTGGAATAGCCCATGGAACCGAGCGAGCCGCGTATCGAAATCTTCGCCCCTTTCGGCGAAGCGTTTGAAACCACCAAAAAAATCCTCTTCCAACCCTTCGACCTGACGAAGTGGTTCGTCATCGGCTTCGCGGCCTGGCTCGCGACCATGTTCAGCGGCGGCGGCTTCAACTACCGGCGCGGCTTCGGGAATGGCGAGTGGGACTGGAATGCGCGTACCCACGGCCAGGGGTTTTCAATGCACGATGTTCCGCCCTGGGTCATCCCAGTGGTCATCGGCGGCGGTCTCCTCCTCCTTGCCATCGTCGTGCTCCTCCTTTGGCTCAACTCGCGCGGCCGTTTCATGTTCACTGACTGCATCGCGCGCAATCGCGGCGCGATCGCCGAGCCGTGGCACGAATTCCGGACCGAGGGCAACCGCTATTTCGCTATCCAGCTCGTCATCGCCTTCTGCAGCATGTTGGTCTTTGGCGGGCTCGCCCTGATCTTTGTCTTTGGCTGGTATTGGAAGAATCCCATCTTCCCTCTGCCCCTACTCATCCTCCTTGGAGTCGTTTTCTTTCTCGTTGCGGTGGTCATCGGGCTCATCCTGAAATTCATGGTTCCGGTGATGTATCGACAGCGCTGCGACGCGATGGACGCGTTTCGCGCCGTCTGGCAGCTGATCGCGGCCAATCCGGGAACCTTCGTTCTTTTCGGTCTCTTCTATGTCGTACTCTGCATCGCGGGAGCGATGATCAGCTGCCTTGCTGCCTGCGTCACGTGCTGCATCGCAGCTTTGCCTTACATCGGCACTGTTATCCTCCTCCCAGTGGTGATGTTTCTCTTCGTCTACCCGCTCTGTTTCATCCGACAGTTTGGCGACCCCTACGATGTCTGGGCGGTCGTTAGGCCAACCGAACCCCCACCGCCGCCATCAGTCCCGCCGGTGCAAGAGACCCTCCCGCCGGCCTGATGAATCCTCACTTCACGCCCCGACTTGGCCGGCGCGAAAAGCGCTGGCGCGCGCTTCATCTCGTTCTCCTGCCCGTCGCGCTCCTTCTGCTTGCGCTCGTCCCTCCCGGTTCGCTCCCGCATTGGTTTCCCTTCCCTACCTCGTGCGGGGCGATCACCGGCTTGCCCTGCATCTTTTGCGGCGCCACCCGCGCCGTTTACCATCTTCTGCACGGCGAATTCAGGAGCGCACTCTATTACAATTGGCTGGCCTACCCGCTCGTCGCCGGCGCGCTGGTTCTCGCCTTGACCAACGCACTCGAGCTCCTCTTCCTCGGCAACCTCCTTGTCCGCATCCCCCGTCCCCGCCTCACTCGCGCCCGGTGGTGCGCCCTCGCCGCGGGCTTCGTCCTGCTCTGGTGCCTGCAGGTCTATCTCGCCATCTCGCAACACAAAACCGAGCTCCTTAACCCCAGCGGTCCCCTTTATTCGTTAGTCGTACGGTGACTCGTCTTGGCGCCGGGGTTCGGTGATCCCGCGGTGCCCATTTCTCTCGCGATCGCGGCCGGCAAAACTCACCAACCACAGCCGATCAGAGCAGAAGAAGCAAGGTCGCAAGCACAGTTGGAACTGACAGATCCGCGCCACGTTACTCGTCGTCGGAACAGCTGTTTTACGAAAACCGGGGAATGCAGGGGTTCGCCGCCCGGCTGGCACCGAGGCTCCCTCGTTCCCCTCTCGCTCACACCGAACGATTGCATCGCCCGGTCGCCCTCGATATGTTCCGATCCATGTCCGCTCCGCAGGCCGCTAAGTCCGCGACGCACAAGAGAAACGGCTTCGTCGCCTTCATACGATCGGAGTATCCTCTATTCGTCGGCCTCGTTACGGCCGTTGTCTTTTTCGCCACCGGCAACGTGATGCTGGAAAAGCTCTCCAATCCCCTCGTGCACGGAGTAGTCTTCATCTGGTTGTTCGGCACCGTCCTTTGGTCCGCCATTTCCGTGGTGCGGCATGCCGACTACCTCGCGATCAAATGCGGCGAACCTTATGGAACGCTAATCCTCACTCTCGCCGCGATCAGCATCGAAGTCATGATGATCTCAGCCACGATGTTGCATGGCGCCAATAATCCCACCATCGCACGGGATATGATGTTCGCCGTCCTCATGATCGCTCTCAACGGCCTCGTCGGGTTATCTCTGCTCCTGGGCGGTTTGCGGCATCACGAACAGTCTTATAACCTCCGAGGCGCCAATGCCTACCTCAACGCCATCATGGCGCTCTCTGTCCTAAGCCTGATCTTGCCGGACTTCACCAAATCCATGTCTGGGTCGCATCATTCGAATTTGCCGGAAATCTTTCTCGCCGCCTGCTCTCTCGGTCTTTACGGCATCTTCCTGCTTATTCAGACCATGCGACACAGTCAAGACTTCATGGAGACCGGCGACGCTGCGGCCGTGATCCATCCCACTCATAAGCCGATCAAAATGCGCTCTGGCCCTTATCACACGTTGCTTTTATTCCTCTATCTGCTCGCGGTGATCCTTCTGGCGGAGAAATTCGCCATCCCGCTCGATGACAGCATCGAACGTTTCGGAATGCCACCAGCCTTTGGCGGAGCGATCGTGGCCGCCCTCGTTCTCGCCCCGGAAGCGTTGAGCGCGATCAAGGCGGCAATCAAGAATCAACTGCAACGTTCCGTTAACATCCTGCATGGGTCAGTCCTCGCTTCCATAGGACTCACTATCCCGGCCGTCCTTGCCATCGGACTCATCACCCATCGCCAAGTCTCGCTCGGCTTGCAGGGTGGAAATTTTCCTCTTCTCCTGCTCACCCTGGCCGTCAGCGTCGTCACCTTTACCAGCGGCAAGACGAACATTCTGCAGGGCTGCATTCACCTCCTGCTCTTTATGGTCTTCCTTCTCCTGATCTTCTGCCCGTGAGGGATAATTGCTCTTTCGCGCAACCTTTGACGCCTAGTATGCGCTGAGCGTCGCGAAAAGCGTTGACCGCAGAAGCATGTCTTAGTCGGGGCGTTGACCCCGGCCAATGTTAAGCCGTGGCCGTGCGCAGGACCCGCGGGGTCAGGCCCCCGGTTACAACTTGCAGACCAATCAGGCGGCGGCCGGAGCGGCGTGCCGGACAGCCAGCGAAAGCATGACCCTGGAGATGCCGCTGAAAATCAGGCTGATGCCGATCAGTGTTCCGATTACCCAAACAGAACTCGACGGCCATTGCCGCCAGATGAGGATGCCCAGAATAAGCGTAATGATTCCATCCAGCAGCACCCACCCGGAGTGCCGGACGCCGCGCAGCCCAAAGTAAAGAGCGATCTCGACGATACCCTCAAGAACAAGAAATACGGCCAACACCAGGGTGAGCGAGACCACGCCGAGAACTGGGTGTACGAGGAGGTAAATCCCAGCTACCACGTAGAGGGCGGCGAGCAGGATCTGCCATAGGACGCTGCCAACGCCGCGGGAGTGAAAAGCAAAGACAAGGTGCGACAATCCGGCGAAGAGAATGACCCAAGCCAGCAGAATGACGATGCCGATGGAGGAAATAAGCGGTAGCGCGATGGCGATCAGGCCGCAGATAAACATAAGAATGCCCCAGGTGATCGACCATGCGGAAGCTTTTCCAAAGGCGGTAGCAGGTGCGTTTGTGTTCATATTTGTTTCTTTTTTTCGACGCTATTCGAGAAGTTTTCTACAGCGATGAGGCTACCGCGATTTGCAGTCAAGGAAATAAGCCAGTCGGCGTTCGTCGCACCCTCGCCGAGAGTTAAAACAGAGAGCTCGTCCTGCGAAGAGCGATCGGATGGTCGGGGCGCGCTTTCGTTAATCGCTTCCGTGGTCGCCCTAGGAGGGTTCGCGCATGTGACCGCGAACCAGAAGCATCAGCGGCACGGTCGTAATCACGCCAACAGCCGTGAGGACGAAGCCGATGGCGCGCCGCTGCCCGACGTTCAGGTGATCAGCGGCCAGAAGGGCGAGCCCCGCCCCGAGAAGAGCACGGGTGCCGGCCACCAACATCAACTCGGGAATCGTCAAAACTGTAGTCTTCATGACCCTGATTCGCGTCGCCCTTGGCGCCTGCGTCTATTTCGCCGAGCCGGTGGGAGAATGAAAGTTTCCCTGGTTCTAATCGGAGAATTTGATCCCGGCTTTCTGCACCTCCTGGTAGGGCAGGAGCCAGACGAGCGATTCGTCGTGCAGGTCAACGACCTGGATGCGGTTGCCGAATGGGTCATGGAAATCGCAGCGAAAGCCCGGGAATCAAGGTAAGGCCGTACTTTTTCGTCAATTTCTCCCGGACCTCGTTGAGCTGCGCTTCGTCGCGCACGATGAGGCCAAAGTGTCTGGTTCGGTCAGGCTGTAGTTTTTCCACTTTGAAAATGGCGAGGAATTGATGCTCACCGATCTTGAAAAACGCGTCGCCCTCGCCTTCATCCATCTTCTCGAGCTGGAAGACGTCTTCGTAAAAGGCGACCGCTTTGGCCACATCGTCCACCTCGATCGCGAGATGATTAATTCCATAAACTCGCACGCTCATTGATCCCTCAATTATCCTAACCGATCTGCATCGGCTGTCGCGTAACCGTTTTGCCATCAGAATGCCTGATCGAAAACGCGGAGCGCGAGCAATCAGAGGCGCGATGCCGCGCGCTGGCGGAGAACGAATTCGGCCAGCGACAGATCTGCCGGATAGGTGATCTTGAAATTCGGCTCGTCGTTAGGCACGAGAACCACCTTACCCTCGACCCGTTCGACCGCGGAAATCTCGTCGGTCACTTCGAGGCCTTCGCTGCAGATCACGCCATAGGCTGTCTCCAAGAGGTCGCGACGGAAAATCTGTGGCGTTTGCACCGCGAAAAGACTCGTGCGCGCCACGCCGCCGCTGACGAAGTGATCGCGATCGACGCGTTTGAGCGTGTCGATAACCGGCGCGGCACTCGCCGCCCCGCCATGCACGTGCGCCAGCTGAAAAATGCGCTCGATCAGGTCCGGCCTAACGAGCGGACGGGCGGCGTCATGGACCGCGACGAAGTCGGTCTCGGCCCCGAGTTGGTCCAGGCCGAGGCGGACTGAGTCCTGCCGACGCGCGCCGCCTGGTATCACGACGGAAACCTTCTGAAAGCCGTGAGTTTTCGCGATTTTTTCGTACTCGGAGAGCCGCTCCGTGGGCCCGACGAGGATAATGTCGGTAACGGATTCGGTTTGCTCGAAAGCAGCGATCGAATGCGCGACGACCGGCATCCCCTCGAGCGGCGTGAGGAGCTTGTCGAAACCCATTCGCTGGCTGCGGCCGCCGGCAACGATGATGGCGGTGAGCATGAGAGTCGCTAGTGCCGGGGAATTGATGGGGAAACGTCCAACGTCCAACGTCCAACATTCGACGTCGAAATAAGAGAAGAGCCTCGCACGTCGGACGTTGAACGTTGGACGTTTTCTTCATCCCAACTGCCGCTGCACTTCCTGGCTCAGCGTCTTGCCGTCAGCGCGCCCAGCGACTTTCGGGCCGAGCGTCTTCATGACCGCGCCCATCTGCGCGCGCGACGTGGCGCCGACTTCAGCGATCGTTTCCCTCACAAGCCGGGCGATTTCCTCCACGCTCATCGCCACCGGTAAGTAGGAGTTCAGGATTGCGAGCTCGCTTTTCTCCTTTTCGGCCAGCTCGGCACGGCCGCCTTTTTCGAAGCTTTCAATCGAGTCCTGGCGCTGCTTCACCTGTTTGCGGATAACTTGTGTCGTCTCGGCGTCGTCGAGCTCACCTGCCGCGCCGGACTTCTCGATCGCCGAGTATTTGAGCGCGGATTTCAACATGCGCAGGACGCCGAGTTTGGTCGCATCCTTGGCGCGCATCGCATCTTTCAGGTCGGAGTCGATTCGTTGGGCGAGCGTCATGGTCAACCGGAGAATTCCAACTCGTTAGGCGACGGCCAGCTCGCGGGTCGCGATTTCGTGCCGGCGTTGCGCGGCGATTTGCGGAACGGGCGGACCGATCTCGATCCAGCCGGCCTCGTCAAAGAACCAGACGCGCCGGTCGAGCTTGACAAAAACCGCGCGGCTGGCGGCAAAGCCATGCATCGGGACCAGGATCTCAGCACTAAAGGCGTCGCCCTGATAGCGGCCAATGCAGGCGATCGCGCCCGTCGCGCAATCAACCAGGTCGATCTTGCTGCTGCGACCGGGAAGCGTAGTGCGCAGCCTGCGGAAGACCGCCAAAGGCGTCGTGACCGACGAGGTAAAGGGGCGTTCCTTCCGCCCGCAGGGGCTTAAGGGCAAAAGCGACGTGCAGGCGCAGCTCGCCGCGGTCGCGCAGGAACGAGCGGACGGGTCCGTCACAGGCGCGCATCGTTTTTCCATCGCCGACAACGAAGCGTTCGGGCCGCTTCGCGTAGGCGAGGAAGCGGCGGCGCGAGAGCGCGACCTGCGTGACGTGGCAGACGATGGCGCGACGTTTCGCCTTCCTTTCCGTCGAACTCGAAGGAAGGTCGTACGCCTCTCGCGCAAAGGATTCGCTCGCTCCGTGCACGAGGTAATGGAGTCGCGTCATCCGGTGCTGGGACGGCAGGTAGTCGTCGATCACGACTCCAAGAAGCACAGCCAGTCCACTGTGATCGGGATGCGTGTCAGCCGCCGACGGCATGAGCAAATGCGTCGGCTGCCAGGCGCCGATCATGATTGCGAGGCGTTGCAAAGTTTCGCCGCAACCTTCGAGTAACAGATCGGTTACGCCCTGATCGGGCAGCGAGAGAAAGCGTACGTTAGCCGGTCCAAGGCCCAGGGTACGCAACGCCGCAAGCGCCTCCGCCCGACGACGCGCACCCCAGCGGCGACGATCGTTTTCGCGGATGCGCATCTTTCCTTCCAGCACACGTTGTGGCCAGCAATTGCGCTCGCCATCGGTCGCGTATACGACGCGGACGGCCGCGCCGGTCGCGACCGCTCGCTGGAGAAAAATGCCCGCGGCAAGAGACTCGTCGTCGGGATGCGGAGCGAAGAGCATCACGCGAGAGCGTGAGCTTAGAGGCGGCAAATTCATTTCGGGAATCCCGGTCTTAGCAGAACTAAACGCCAGTGCAAGCCGCGAAGGAGTTGAGTATTAGGTTAAATCTGCCGGCAGATATCAATCTCCCGCAATTTTTCGACGCAGCCTTGCAGCGAAGCGCTGTCACAAATGCTGAGAACTTCGGTGCCTTTGCGCGTGCGCTGCATCAGTCCCGCCAGCACACCGCCGGGGCCGAGTTCGAGGAAAAGATCGCAGCCCATCTCGAGCATGCGCTCCATGCAATCAGTCCAACGCACCGTGCCTGTAACCTGATCCTGCAGGATACGCTTGATTTCAGCCACCGCATCCACCTGTGCTCCGGTAACATTGCTGATGACAGGAAAATCCGGTTTTTGCAATACAACGTTACGAAGTGCCTCTCCCACTTGCATGTAAGCACTTTCCATCAGACGCGAATGATAGGCGCCAGCCACATTTAGAAGTGTAGCGCGACGAATGCCGTGTTCTTTGGCCAAACCGATGGCCAATTCGACTTTAGCCCGCTCGCCCGAAACCACGACTTGTCCCGGCGAATTCAAATTAGCAACGTCAACATCGGCCGCCGCAGCAAGCGCGCGCGCGGCTGATTCGTCAGCCCCGATCATCGCCGCCATCGCGCCGACAGTTGCCTCACAAGCTGCTTCCATGAACTCCCCGCGCTGCTCGACGAGCCGTAATCCGTCTTCGAATGAAAAGGTTCCCGCGGCGGCGTGTGCGGTCCATTCGCCTAACGACAAACCAGCCGCCGCCGTAATCGGCAACTCGCCCGCGATCTCGCGCAGGACGGCGAGACAGGCGAGGCCGTGCACGTAAAGGGCCGGCTGGCAGTTCGAGGTCCGGGTCAATTCCTCGATTGGACCGCGCCAGGCGATTTCGCTCAAGTTCCGGCCGAGCACTTCATCGGCACGGCGGAAGAGATCAGCAGCCTCGACAAATTCCGCCGCGAGATCCTGGCCCATGCCGACGGCCTGCGCGCCTTGCCCGGCAAATAAGAGTGCGATACTGCGCTTCATCTTTGAACAAGCCACACGAAAATCATCAAGGTGCAATCGGGAATTCGACAACTACGACCTGCTCAACTTGCGCTCGATCACGTTACCGGAACAACCTGCGAGAAAATAGGGCAGCAGACGGCCGAGCAGCAGCATGAGCGAAAGCAACTGCAGTTCCATCATCGGCAGTACGAAACGCGGCAGGAATTCGGCGAAAAAACAATTCGAAAATACCATCAGCATTCCAGTCACAGCCAATGCCACAGCATAAGAGATGGCGCCGAGCTGTGGCTGCATAAGTCGCTTTCCCATCCACGAGACCAACGCGATCGCCGCTAACCAAATCCCGAACCAGCCGCGGAATGAAATCCAATCCCAAAGGTGAAAATAGATTGCGTCCTGCCCCCGCTTTACCTCATCGGCCGGCCGTCTAAAAGTGACGAGCAAGGCTGCCTGCGGCATTTGCTCGCGATGGACGCTAAAGTAATCGGTCGTAAGAAACAGATACCGCGCGATGTCGCCTTCATTCAAGTGGGTGGATTTGAGGAAGTCCTCGTACGCGATTGCCCGGAGAGGACTTACCGGCGGGAAAAGAAACGCCGCCGCCACATCGTTGAGTACATGATCGCGCCAAGCGGGCGTCCCGGCATTCGCGGCGTTGTTCGGCATGGCAAGGAATTGCACGGGCTTCCACGCCTTATGGTGGTCGAACCAGTCTTGCAAAAAAGCGAGATACCTTTTGCTTTCCGACAGAGTAGTTCGCTGGGCAATTCGTTCAATAAGATCCCGCCGTGCCTCCCTTGGCATTGCACTGAGAAAATTGAGTCTCCACAAAAATGTGTAACCGGCCCTCGAGCGCACTTCGATGCGTACCTTACGGCAAATGAGGTGAGTATATCCGCTTGCCAATACGATCGGGATAAGGCCGAGCATGACCGCTGCGCCCAATGTCTGAAGATGTCGCTTCAGCGGATAGGAAGGAACAAAAACTTCGCTTTTTAACTCCTCGCGCGAGAAGCGCGATGCGAGGCCGAAGAGCAAAAAAGTCAACGGAACAAGCTCGGTCAAGAGCAAATTGATGTGCCGGGTAAGGATGGAACAAAACAGTAGCAACCCGGCAAGCAGCCAGTGCTCCATCTCCACCGACGGATACGCATCTACCATCCTCAGCCCGACCCCAGCCAGGAGGAGAATCTCGATCACGCTCAGCGATTCCGATCCAACACAATGAGCAAACGCGTAGAAGAGCGGGTGACTGGCGAAAAAAATCGCCAGAATCGCTCGACCGCCGACCGAGTGCGAAAGACCACTGAGGAAGTAAAATGCCGCAACCCAGAGCCCGCCATGTTGCAGGGCAACCAGGAAATAAACGCCCGCATTCGTTAGGCGCGGGTGCTTCCTGAACTCGAGCGAAATGTATCGATCCGCCCGCCGCGAGGTGGCCGATCCACAACGGCAGGCGCGCGAGCTCACAGTAGAGTGGCCCATGGAGCAGGATCGTGCTTGGTCCGGGCGGATAGGTCAGTTGAACGTAAGCATCAATGTCGCGCCACAGGGGCGGCACCGTCGTCATGAGCCAAATAGAGGGGAGAGCGAGAAAGAAGATCGGCAGAGCGATCCCGGAGACCGATAAGATTCGATCGAACCGCGACATGGATTGGGCCGGCATGCAATTGTGGTGGCGAACTCGCCTGCGCAGTATCAAAACACCGTTCCGTCGCTTGGGAAGAGGGCAATTACCGCTTGCGCCGTCATCGCGGGCCGCGAGCGTAACAGCATTCCGCCATGACTCTGAACACTCGAAATCGAAGCACCCGATCCGCTCGCCCGCACCCTGCAGGCGCAGGTAGAGCCGAGCCTAGCGACGATTTCGGCGAAAAGATGGTGATCAACATGGGCCCGTCGCACCCGGCGACGCATGGCGTTTTGCGCCTCGTCCTCGAGCTGGACGGCGAGCTGGTGACGAAGGCGACGCCCGAGATCGGCTATCTCCATCGGGGCGACGAAAAGATCGCGGAGAACATGCAATATAACCAGTTCGTCCCCTACACCGACCGGTTGGATTACCTTGCACCACTCTCGAACAATGTCGCCTACGCGCTCGCCGTCGAGAAACTGATGGGCTGGGAACTGCCGCCCCGTGGCAAGGCGATCCGCGTGATCTGTTGCGAAACGGCGCGACTCTCGGCCCATTTGTTAGGCTTGGGCGCGATGGCGCTCGATCTCGGCGCGATGACGGTCTTTCTCTACACCTTCACCGAGCGCGAGAAACTGTATAATCTCTTCGAGCTTTTGACCGGCGCGCGTTTCACCACTTCCTACACGCGAGTCGGCGGTCAGATTCGCGATCTGCCGGAATCTTTCATCCCGCAACTCGAGCGGTTCATGGACGATTTCATCCCGCAGCTCGACGAGATCGACAAGTTGCTGACGCGAAATCGCATCTTCGTCGATCGCACCCGCGATGTTGGCGTCATCACGAAAGACCGCGCGATCGCCTACGCGCTCTCAGGCCCGAATCTCCGCGGCAGCGGCGTCGAGCACGATCTGCGGCGCGCCCATCCTTATCTCGACTACGAACAATACGATTTCGAGGTCGCGCTCGGGAGCGCAGGCGATTGCTACGATCGGTACCTCGTGCGGATCGAAGAAATGCGCCAGAGCGTGCGCATTCTCCGCCAGGTGATCGACAAACTGCCGGTTGGTCCAATCAACGTCTTGGACTGGAAAAATACGCTCCCGCCGAAGGCGCGGGTGATGACGAAAATGGAGGAGCTAATTCACCATTTCATCGTCGTGACGGAAGGACTCGATGCGCCGCCGGGTGAAGTCTATTTCGCGGCCGAGAACCCCAAGGGCGAGCTGGGTTTCTATATCAACAGCAAGGGCGGCGGTGTGCCGCATCGGCTGAAAATCCGCGCGCCGTCATTCGTTAACCTGAGTATTCTCCCTGAACTCCTGCCCGGCGCGATGATGAGCGACGTGGTCGCCATCCTTGGCAGTCTGGACTTCGTGATGGGAGAATGCGACAGGTAAAATCCCATGAAAAGCAAAGTGCAGCTCCTCGGACTCGTTCTCGCCGTCCTCGCGTTGGGGTTGTTAGGCGCGTGCAATCGCAACCCACTTTCCGGGTCGAAATTGACGAGCGCGAATTACGACCAGGTCACGCTCGGCATGTCGAAAGCGCAGGTCGAAACCATCCTCGGCAAGCCGACCAGCGCCGAGACAAAGGATATGCTGATTTTCAAGAAAACGACCTATCGTTATGAGGATGGGAAGAAGTTCGCGATGGTCACTTTCAAGAATGACGAGGTCGACAGCAAGGACACTAATCTGGGACGCGAGTTCTAGGCTGGAAGCGATTTCATTTTGATGAAAAAGCACTTGAAAGCGGCGCGTTGGCTGACTCTGCTGGCGACCGCGGTCCTGGCCTGCGGCGCCTGCCATGGAAAACGCATAACGAAGGCAAACGTCGATGAAGTCTCGAACGGGATGAGCCAGAAAGAAGTCGAATCGATTCTTGGTCCGCCGACCTCGGTCGACAGCACCAATCTGCTGGTTACGAAGAAGGTGACCTACACTTATCGACAGGGAAACGAATCTGTTACGATCGTCTTCTTCAACAACGAAGTGTCCTCAAAGGACAGCAACCTGCACGATTAGCCATCATCCGTGGAGACGATGATGACGACGAACGTTCCGGCCGAACTGGAACGGAAAATGGACGAAGCGATCGGCCACTATCCGGCCGAGCACAAACGGAGCGCCGCGTTGCCGCTGATGCATCTCTGGCAGGAGCACTTCGGTTTCATTAGCGACGAAGGAGTAAACTGGATCGCGGCCAAGCTCGGTCTCGAGCCGATCAACATTCTCGAGCTAGTCACGTTCTATCCCATGTTCCGGCAGGCGCCGGTCGGACGGAAACACATTCGCGTTTGCCGGACCCTAAGCTGTGCCATGGCGGGCGCCTATCCGTTGATGGAAAAGCTGGCCGCCCTCGCGAATATCGATCGCGCCCAACACGTCGGCGGGATGCACACTCCGGTTGCGGTCAGCCCAGACGGCGAATACAGCATCGAATTCGTCGAATGCCTTGCCAGTTGCGGTAGCGCGCCGGTTTGCATGGTGGATGACGAACTCCTCGAACGAGTCGATCCGGACAAGGTCGCGACCGTTTCCCCGGTTCACGATTCACGATTCACGATTGAAAGCCCGGCCGTTGCTTCGCAACCGTTCCGGCACGCTCCTCTGCCCCATCCGCTCGAGCGCCGTTTGATTTTCCAAAACATCGGGCGGGAAGGCTACACCACCGACATCGATTGTTACCTGCAAAACGGCGGCTACGAGCAGCTTAAGGTCGCGGTCAAAATGAGCCGCGCCGAAATCGTGAACGAGGTCAAGAGCTCCGGTCTTCGCGGCCGCGGCGGCGCCGGTTTTCCCTGCGGCGTGAAGTGGAGCTTCATCAAGCCCGATGAGAAAAAAACTGTCTACCTGATTTGCAACGCCGACGAATCCGAGCCCGGCACGTTCAAGGATCGTTACATCATTTACCAGGACCCACATCAGCTAATCGAGGGGATGTTGATCAGCTGTTTCGCCCTGAACGTCCATACCGCCTACATTTACATCCGCGGCGAATTTCCGGACGGCGCGAAGATCCTCGAACACGCCATCGAAGAGGCGCGCTCTCACAATTTTCTCGGGAAAGATGTGCTCGGCCTCGGCTTCGACGTCGAGATCTACATCCACCGCGGCGCCGGCGCCTATATTTGTGGCGAGGAGACCGGGCTGATCGAATCGCTCGAAGGCAAGCGCGCCTATCCGCGGATCAAGCCGCCCTATTTTCCGGCTGTGCTCGGTCTCTACATGTGCCCGACGATCGTGAACAACGTCGAAACGCTTTGCCACGTGAAGCATATCATCGCGATGGGCGGCGCGGAGTATGCGCGCATCGGACGGCCGAACAACACCGGCACCCGCATCGTCTGCGTGAGCGGTGACGTCGTTAGGCCCGGATATTTCGAGATCGAAGTCGGGGCGCTGACGATGGGTCAGGTAATCAACGAGATGGCCGGTGGACCGAAGCCGGGGCGCAAGATCAAAGCCGTCATTCCCGGCGGCAGTTCCGCCAAAGTCTTGCGCGCGGGCGACCTCTTCAAGCTGAAGGAACGTGAGGTATCGCTGGAAGAAATCCCGATGGATTTCGACTCTCTGGCCGCGGTCGGCTCGATGGCCGGCTCCGGCGGCGTGATCGTGATGGACGATTCGCGCGATATGGTCTGGGCGCTGAACAATATCAACGAATTCTACGCGCACGAGAGCTGCGGCCAATGCACCCCCTGTCGCGAAGGCTCGCTCTGGATGAAGAAGGTCACCGACCGGATGTTGTCCGGCGGCGGCGTGACGCAAGATCCCGCAACGCTCAAGAACGTGGCCGACAACATCGCGGGCCGAACCATCTGCGCTTTCGGCGAAGCCTGCGCCTGGCCGACCCAAAGTTTTCTGGAAAAGTTCCCGCGACGAATTCGCCGATCGCGCACAAAAGCCGGTGCCGCCTCCCCTCCCGCCGGAATACACGCCGGAGGAACTAATCGCCGAAGAGGAAATCCCCAGCGTGTCGCTGGCCCACGATCCCGGCTGGGAAAAAGCCGGCGCGCCAGGAACCGTATGAATCAGGAAAGCAGGAAAACAGGAAAAGATTTGCGCAACCGCGCCGTGACACAGCAGATCATCGGTGCTGCGATCACGGTTCATCGCGCGCTTGGACCGGGGTTTCTTGAGTCGCTTTATGAAGAGGCGCTCGCGGTCGAGTTTGCGCTCCTGGGAATAGCGTTCGTTAGGCAGCAACCGGTCACGCTTTTCTACAAGGACCATCAGATCGGTGAACACCGCCTCGATTTTGTTGTGGAAGATCTGATCGTCGTTGAACTAAAGGCAATCCGTGCCTTGGAAGACATTCACTTCGCGATCGGTCGCAGTTATCTCAAAGCAACCGGACTGAAGGATGGTCTGCTCTTGAATTTCGCGACCTCTCCCCTGACGATCAAACGCTTCTGTCGCGAGCTCCCCCGAAACTCCGACTACAGATGAGATCGCTCTCTAATTTTCCTGCTTTCCTGCTTTCCTGATTCATTCATGCCCGACACGCCGACAGTTGCGTCTCTTCCGATGGTCAACGTCCAGATTGACGGCGTCTGGCACGAGTTCCCCAAGGGCACTCGTTTGATCGAAGCCTGCGAGCAGGCCGGCAGTTATGTGCCGCGCTATTGCTACCACAAGAAGCTCTCCTCCCCCGGCAACTGTCGCATGTGCCTGATCGAAATGGGCATGCCGCGGATGGGTCCGGATCGCAAACCGGCGCTCGGCGACGACGGCAAACCCGAGATCAATTGGATGCCGCGTCCGCAGATTTGCTGCGCGACCGACGTTTCCGAGGGCCTTGGGCGTGCGCACCAACTCACCTCTGGTCGAGGAATGTCGCCGTGGCGTCATGGAATTTCTCCTTATCAATCACCCCCTCGATTGCCCGATCTGCGACCAGGCGGGCGAATGCCGGCTCCAGGAATTCAGCGTCGAGTATGGCCGGCAGGACTCGCGCTTTCTTGAGAACAAGGTGAAGAAGCCGAAGAACGTGGAACTCGGCCCGCGCGTCACGCTTGATGACGAGCGCTGCATCCTCTGCTCGCGCTGCATTCGTTTTTCCAAGGAAATCGCGCAGGACGACGTCCTCGGCTTCATCGATCGCGGGAGTTACACCACCCTCACCGCCCACCCGGGCAGGCGGCTGGAGAATAATTATTCGCTCAACACGGTCGACATCTGCCCGGTCGGCGCACTTACTTCGTCGGATTTTCGTTTCAAAATGCGGGTCTGGTTTCTGAAGGAAACGAAAAGTTTTTGCACCAGTTGCGCAACCGGCTGCAACACAATCATTGGCGCCCGGGAAAACGTCATTTATCGCCAGACACCGCGCGAGAACGACGCGGTCAATTCCTGTTGGATGTGCGACTACGGGCGACTGAATTTCGATTACCTGCAAAGCGAGCGGCGTTTGCTCACACCCGCGGTGCGCATACAAGACAAGCTCGAGCCCGTGTCTTGGAAGCAAGCGATTGAGACTGCCGCGGCGCAATTGAGACGCTACGTCGGCCGGCAGATTGCCATTCTCGCTTCAGGCCGAATGACGAACGAAGAACTCTGGCTGACGATGCATCTCGCAAAATTGTTAGGCACGAGCTTGATCGACATCGTCCCGCGCACCGGCGCCGGCGACGACATCCTCCTGAGCGAAGATCGTAATCCTAACACGAACGGCGCCCGCCTCCTGCGGGTCGCTTCCGATTCGGGAATCGTTCTGCAGGAAATCAAGGACGCCGTCTCGTTCGGTCACATCAAAGCGCTCATTTCGTTAGGCGAGAACCCGGGTCGGTGCGGAATTTCGACGGATGTTCTGAGCGAATTGCCGGTCTTCATCATCATGGACTTGCTCTCGAACGAGAGCACTGGCTTTGCCAGTTGCGTTCTGCCGTCGTTAGGCTTCGCCGAGAAGCGCGGATCGATGATCAACGGCAAAGGCCGTCTGCAACGGCTCAATCGCGCTCTGCGCGGCCCGGGTCAGGCGCGCGATGACTGGGAGATTTTGCGCGACCTTAATCAGGCGCTTTCCGGTGGGAACGGCATCTACACGATCGAAGATGTTTTTCGCGAAATGAGTGAAGCGGTTCCAGAGTTCGCCGGCCTGACGTTAAGCCGGATCAGCGATCTCGGCGTGCAAGTGCTGGATCTCGATAAATCACCGGGACCTCCCGGCGAGCCGGCTCGAGAAAAGGTGCGCGCGCGCGAACAGGAGAAACATCCGCAATGATGGCGGGCGCGGTTTTGGGGAGCGCGCGGCGCTCCCCAGACCCTTCGACGGGCGCTCTGACTGGACATGACTTTTCTGATTCTAACTTCACTCCTGAAGATCCTCGCGATCGTCTTTCTGATCATCCTTCCGATGGTTTCTTACAGCGTTTATGCGGAGCGCCGCATCAGCGCCCTCATCCAGGATCGGCTCGGTCCGAATCGCGTCGGTCCGGCCGGACTTTTCCAGCCGGTCGCCGACGCCATGAAGTTCATCCTGAAAGAGGATTTCACTCCGGCGAACGTAAACAAATTCTACTATTGGCTCGCGCCCTGCCTTGCCATGGTGCCGGCGATCATGACGATCGCAGTCGTGCCGTTCGGCAGCACCCTCTTCGGGGTGCCGATGGTGATCGCGGATATCAACGTCGGAGTCCTTTACGTCTTCGCCATCGCCTCGTTAGGCGTTTACGGCATCGTCATCGCCGGCTGGTCGTCCAACTCGAAGTATCCCTTCCTCGGCGGCGTCCGATCCAGCTCGCAGATGATCTCCTACGAACTCTCGTTAGGCCTGGCCGTCATTCCGATTTTTCTTCTCGTCGGGCAACTTCGTCTGACAACCATCGTCCGTTACCAGATCGAAAATGGCTGGATGATTGCGCCATTCATCGGGCACTGGACCGACGGTTGGAAATGGCTCCTGGCCATCCCAATGATCATTTCGTTTGTCGTCTTCACGATCGCGATTTTCGCGGAAACAAATCGCCTCCCGTTCGACCTTCCCGAGGCCGAGACCGAGCTGGTAGGCGGTTATCATACGGAATACGGCTCGATGAAGTTCGCTCTCTTTTTCCTCGGTGAATACGCCGCCATGATCACCGGTTCGGCCATCATCGTGACCCTCTTTCTCGGCGGCTGGCATCTGCCGGTCCCCTGGTGGAATCATACGCACGGGCTCCACTGGCTTTTCATCGACGGTTCGTTAGGCGGCTGGCCTGGAGTTCTCGGCGGCCTCTTCAACATCTTCGTCTTCTTCGCCAAGGTCTGCACTCTGCTGGTCTTCTTCATCTGGGTGCGTTGGACCCTGCCCCGTTTCCGCTATGATCAATTGATGCGGCTCGGCTGGGTCTTTTTCTTCGAGATCGCGCTCGCCAACATTTTTGTCGCCGCGATCATCATCGCGTTCATGCCAAACTAGGA
>CAWGFS010000004.1:0-16618 GCA_963821915.1 uncultured Verrucomicrobiae bacterium | reverse complement strand
ACGCCGCCACGCCCCCAAAGCGATCGCCATCACACCTAGGGAAGCCCCGCAGCCAGGATGTCGATGATTCGCGAGTGCTTAGCAGACTAAACCGGCGAATCTTCTTGCAACTGAGTCCACCAACTCGCTAAATCCGCCCGCGTGCTCTTTAACTCGCTCACCTTCGTCGTCTTCTTCGCGGTCGTGCTGAGCGCCTACTGGACGATGCGCTCCTGGCCGGCGCGCAAGAACCTGCTCCTGGTCGCGAGCTACATTTTCTACGGCGCGTGGAATCCGCCGTTCGCCGCGCTGCTCTTCGCCACCACCGCGCTGGATTTCTATCTCGGCCGCACATGGGCAAAGCGAACGCAGCCGCGCGACGCCGCAAGGTCTGGCTGGTGATCAGCGTGGCGGTCAACCTGAGCATGCTCGGCTTTTTCAAGTACGGGAATTTCCTGCTCGAGAATTTCCAATGGGTGCTGGCGCGCGGCGGCATCGCCTACCAACCGCCGCATCTCGATATCTTTCTGCCGATCGGCATCTCGTTCTACACCTTTCACTCGCTCTCCTACACGCTCGACATCTATCGCGGCGTGATGAAGCCGACGCGATCGCTGCGCGACTTCGTGCTCGCGGTTTCGTTCTTCCCGCAGCTCGTCGCCGGTCCGATCGTGCGCGCGGGCGATTTCCTGCCGCAACTCGAGGCGCCGCCCAAGCCGCAGCAGGGCCGTTTCTTCTGGGGCCTGCTGCTGATGACGCTCGGGCTTTTCGAGAAAGTCGTGCTCGCCGACACGCTGCTCGCCGGCTCGGCCGACACGGTCTTCGGCTTATGGCGGTCCGCTGATCGCGCTCGATTCCTGGACGGGCGTGATGGCGTTTGCCGGCCAGATCTTCTTCGACTTCGCCGGCTACTCGACCTGCGCGATCGGCGCGGCGCTCTGCCTTGGTTTTCATCTGAAGGACAACTTCCGGTTCCCCTACGCCGCGGTCGGCTTCTCCGATTTCTGGCGGCGCTGGCACATCTCGCTTTCCACTTTCCTGCGCGACTACCTCTACATTCCGCTCGGCGGCAATCGCGCCGGAGCCGCGCGCGCCATGATCAACCTGATCATCGTCATGTTCATCGGCGGACTCTGGCACGGCGCGGCCTGGACCTTCGTCGTCTGGGGCCTGCTCCACGGCTCCTATCTCGTGATCGAGCGCCTTCTGAAGGCGATCGTCGAGCGAAGCCGAGCTGGACGGAGCACGTTGCCGGTGAAGTTGCTTCTCGGCCTCGGCACCTACGTCGCCGTCTGCATCGCGTGGGTTTTCTTCCGCGCCTCCGGATTTCACCGTCGCCGCGCGCATGCTTAGCGGAATGTTCGGCGGCGCATCGCGCAGGGCGATGCGATTCTCACGACGCGCGAGATTCTGCAGGTCGGAATCGTGACCGCTCGGCCTGCTCATCGCGCACTGGTCGCTGCGCGACACATCATCGAAGCGCGGTCGCGCGGCTGCCGCGCTGGGTCGTCACCGGGAGTCTGGATCCTCATGGTCGGCGCCATCATTCTCACGCAAGGGAACAGCAATGCATTCATCTACTTCCAATTTTGAGCGGGTAATCCCGACCCAGCCGTGGCGCGGGATCGCGGTCAGCGTCGGTGATGACGTGGCTGTGCTCGTCGCGATCGCGGCCTGGGAGGTTTATTGCCGCTCGCTCGGCTACGGGCCGACCTTGAACGACACCGGCGACCTCTGGGCCGAAGCGCGCCGGCGCGTGCAGCCCGAATCGCATCGTCATCGTCGGCGATTCGCGCGCGCTGTTTCGACTCGATCTCGACGAACTCGAGCACGGGCTTGGGCAAGCGTCCGGTGCAACTCGCGCTGCCCGGCAGCTGGCGTATCCCGTGCTGGCCAGGACCTGGCGAACGACCGCGCTTTCACGGCACCATCATCTGCAGCGTTGTCCCGAGAATGTTCTTCGCGCCGCCGGGTTCGCCGCCGATGGAGATCGTTCGGAAAAAGCGGTGCAGCCGATCCCACGCCCAGACGTATGCCCAACGCGCCAGTCACGAATTCTCGGAATTTATCTCGAAGAATGTTTCGCCTTCCTGAAGCAGGACGACCTCACGCTCGACGCGCTTCTTGAGAAATTGCCGATTCCGAACCGGCCCTACGCCCAAGTGCCGCCCCTGTCTGCCGCCATATTTTTGCCTCGCTCGATCGCGAACGCCGCGCGCGCATGGTCGAGCAATGCGCGCGGCCAGGGACGCTTGCAGGACCGGGTGAAGCATCGGCTGGGCTCGCGCTCTTCACCCCGCCGCCGCCGCCGAGCTTATGATCCCGACGGAAGCCTTCGTGTCAAAAAATGCACGCGCCTTCGAGGCTCGCTTCGCCGACACCAAAGCACTCGTTGACAAACTGCGTGCCCGCGGTGGCCACATTGTCTTCGTCCGCTTTCCGTTGAGCGGCGAATCTCAAGAAGCTGGAGGATCGGACGACGCCCCGCGCACCGACTTGGGATCGGCTCCTGAAAGAAACTGCCATGCCCGGCATCTACTTCGAAGATTACCCCGAGCTGGCGGACTTCACCTGTCCCGAGTGGTCGCATCTTTCCGCGGGCGACTCCGTCGAGTTCACGAAACGCCTCGTCCCGCACCTCCGCGCGGCGCTCGGGAGTGAGGGAGATGTGAAGTCGGTTGCGTCCTCCCCTTAACGACAGAAGCTCTGCCTCATGACGCCGACGCGGTTCGAGATTCGCCTCGCCGACGTCTCCGATGCCGTACTGATCGCATCGCACCGCGTCCGGATGTTCCAGGAAATGGGGCTCGTGCCGGAGTCGCTCTTCGAAACTTACCGATCGAGATGTGAAACGCGTATTCGCGAGATGCTTCAGAGCGGTGAATACATCGGCTGGCTGGCCTGGCCTAACGAATTTCGCAATAAGATCGTGGCCGGCGTCGGCGTCCAACTGCGGCGCACTCTTCCACATCCAGTCGGCGAACCAGGTGGTGAGATCGCCATCGCAGAGGGCCGTCATGCCATCGTTATCAATGTCTTTACCGAGCCTGATTGGCGACGGCGCGGGCTCGCCACGTTCTTGATGGAGCGCCTTATTGACTGGGCTCGTGCCGAGCGTCTCGACCGCCTTGTGCTTCACGCCTCAGACGAGGGTCGCGCGGTTTATGAGCGCCTGGGGTTCGTTCAGACTAACGAAATGCGTTTCAAAGACCGGCTCGACATTCTGGAAGTCGGGCAGGGTTGTTAGACTCAGTTTCCTCACGAGCAAGACAACGCCTTCGGTCGCGCAATAGGTTGATCCCTGCGCCACGACGGGGTCATACTGTCGGCCATGGAGAACACCCACATGAGCCGGACGACCTTTCGAACAGCGTTCGTCCTCATGCTCGTCCTGGCAGTGTCCTTTGCCTTCCTCGCGGTGGCGTGGCCGTTCCTGATTCCTCTGCTCCTCGGTGCGCTGCTCGCCGGCTTGTGCGATCCGCTCTACCGGCGGGTCACGCGACTGTTCGGCGGACGCAGGTCGCTCGCGGCTGGGATAACGCTTCTGATTCTTTTTGTCCTGATCGTTGGGCCTCTGAGCGCGTTCGTCGGAGTGGTCGTAAAGCAGGCGTTGGCAGTAAGCAACCAGGCCCTGCCGTGGGTGCAGGAGCATTTTGGGGCGGTGAGCGCTTTCAACGCGCACGACTGGCTGGCACGGCGTTTCCCGGCGGTCGCCCATTACGTTCCAGAACAAGACCAGATCGTCGACAGCGCGGCTCAGTTGGCCAAAGCAAGCGGCACATATCTCGTCGGGGGCGCGACCCAGCTCACCGCGAGCACCGCCACTTTTCTGCTTAACCTCTTCGTCATGCTCTACGCCATGTTCTATTTCCTCCGCGACGGCGGCGTCATTCTGGAGAAAATCTTATACTACACACCGCTCAGCCACGGAGATGAGGTGCGAGTCCTGGAAAGGCTCCGTTCCGTCACGCGCGCGACGATCAAGGGCACGGTGGTCATCGGGATCATCCAGGGGACGCTGGCGGGGATTGGCCTTTGGTTTGCCGGACTCCCCAGCGCGGCCTTTTGGGGAACGATCATGGCCGTGCTCTCAATCGTGCCGGGAATCGGCGCGGCTCTCGTCTGGTTGCCAGCAGTGATTTACCTTTTCGTCATCGGCGAGAAGCTCACTGCCACCCTGCTCCTGATCTGGTGCGCAGCCGTCGTCGGGACGATCGACAACATGTTGCGCCCAAAGCTCGTCGGGAAGGATGCAAAAATGCCCGACCTTCTCATCCTCATCGGCACGCTCGGAGGGCTCTTTCTCTTTGGCCCGATCGGTTTCATCATCGGACCGCTCGTCTGCGGGCTATTCCTGACCGTCTGGGAAATCTACGGCGCGACGTTCAAAGATGTGCTGCCCCCGGTGGGCGAGCTCGTTACCGGTCAAATCAAAAAGACTGATGCAAATCTGTCGGCCAGTGAAGAAAGCGAAGGCAAAACGCCTTGAAACGATAGAGTAGTTCCGACGGCGTGTACTTTCCGAAGAACTGCGCCTACTGATGCCTCATATGTCCCACATCGACTTTATCGGCATTGGTGCACCCAAATGCGGGACCACCTGGCTTTCCGCCCAGCTTGAGGCCCATCCGCAAATCGGCTTCGCCCCGGACAAGGAGGTCTATTACTTCGCCGACACGATCCTGCGTCGGATCGCAGGCAAGGAACTGCGCTGCTTTGAGCGAGGTGACGCTTGGTATCACGAACAATTCCCGGCCGCCGTCGGAGCCGTTTCCAGTCGTGGAGAGTTTTGCCCTTCCTATCTTTACTCGGAAGAAGCCGCCACCCGCATCGCCGCTTACCGGCCCGACATCAAACTGCTGCTCTGCCTCCGGCCGCCGGCCGAGATGATTTACTCGTGGTACTGGTACAACCGGAACGCGGTGGTGGCGTCCTTGCCTGAGTCGTTCGCGGAGATGATGGAAAATCCGTTTCTCCGCGACCTCGGGTGCTTCGCCCAGCATCTCAAGCCATACCTCGATCGTTTTCCGGCGCAAAACATTCTGGTCGTTCAATTCGACGCGATCCGGCGCGATCCTGACCGCGTCCGCCAGCGCACCTACGAGTTTCTGGGCGTCGCCGCGGACTTCAAGCCGCAGCTCTCCCAAGAGGGGAAGAACGCCGCCCGGGCTCCTCGGTTTCCCCTCATCCAATCCAGCGCTCAGCGTCTTTACGGCGCCCTCTCCGCTCTCCCGGGCGCGGGCAAACTCCTGAAATCACCCGTCGTAGCCAGAACGCTCCAAAGCGTCTACCACCGCTTCAACACCAAGGCCCGCAAGTACGAGCCGCTCTCCGTGCAAGAGCGTCTCAAGTGGGAGGCCTACTACACGGCCGATCAAAAAGAGCTCTCCGAGTTGTTGAACGCTCTCCAAGTCATCGAGTGACCCCACCGTTTTGGCCGTTCCAGCTTTTCTGCATTGATTCTTAGTTTCAGCCTTTCTGCGTTTGAGTCTTCCGCAATGATCGTTTCGTCCGATTCGGGTACTCCAAATTAGATCGTGGAAAAAGGTAGCTTCTCCATAAAGAACTTGCTGCTTAACGCGGCGGTTGTTTTGGTGGGATTAGCTCTTGCGTTGCTCTCGTCAGTCCGCCACGCCCATTGGGGTCCTGAAGGTCCGGTTGGAGGCTGGCTTCTCCTGGTTCCTTACCTACTCATGGCCGCGGCCGTGACTGCCGCTCTCATTGCGCTGGGAACCTTTTCATGGGTCCCTGGTGGCCGCCTGACGTGCTTCTCTATTTGGGTTGGACTTCTGGTCGCCTTCGCGGTGTCGGGCTACTACTCGATGTCCGAGTCCGAATCAAAGTATGAGCAGTTCGCGGCGTTATCAGGCTGGCTGCTGCTCGCCGGTTGTTTCATTGCCGTGAACGCCGCCCCATCGATTGCCGCCAGGACGGCCATCGTCGCAACTCTTGGTCTCGGCGGCGTGGCGGGATGGGTCCAGGTGGCCGTCTGGCTGAGTGAATATTCTCAGGAGAAAGCTCAGCTTGCGGAGAGCCGGATCGCGCACGAGCAGGAGTTCCAGGACAGCCAGGACGCGGAGTTTCGAGCATTGGGCAAAGAGGCGCCACTCTGGAGATATCTCGGTTATATGTACATCTCGAACGAGGAACTTCGCAAAGAGTGCCACGAAATCATAGCCGGGCGCGCGGACCGGGATGCGCAACTCATCGAGTACCTTGGCAGCGAAACCCTCGCGAGCGATGCGACAAGATACATCGGCGAGTTCCATCCAGCGCCCGGACCAGCGCTGGCTCCGGCCTTTGCCCGCAGGTCCGATCTGGTCCTCTCGCGGATTTCGGAAATTGACGCCGGCTCCGATCAAATCAGCGAGCGCTCTTACGCCGACATCCGGGACATCATTCGCGCCGCGACCCGAATCCAGAAGGGCGGCGGCGACCTGAGGCCGCAAATGGAGCGATGGCGAAGCTATCTTAAGCGTTTCAAGAATACGGCTGAACTAGTGGCAGAGATCGATCAGACGCTGAGTCGGCCAAACGCACGGTTGATCCGGAAAATTGGCACAGTGTGCGTGCCCTTGCGCATCGCGGTGCAACCCTGAGTTCCAGCTTTGAAAGCCCGGCCTCATCCGGGCGGATTTCGTTACGACCTGATTGATTACAACGCCAGACTCTCCTGCTTCGTCGATGCTGCTTCAGCGGTGACGCCGGCGAACTTCTTCACCAGCTCGTCCAGCTTGGCGACGTAGTAATCGACGTTTTCGTCCCGGGCTTGCGGATCGAAGTCGGTCACGAGTTTGGCGGCCTCGTAGGCCGCGACTTTCTTCGGGGTCGCTTTGACGTAGTAGCTGATTTGATCGCCCGGTCTGTAGTTGCGACCGCTCGTTAGGGCGAGCTCGTAGACGGCGGCCCGGTTGCGGCCTCCGCCGGCGATTTTCTGCCGGTATTTCTCGAGCGAATCCTGCAGGGTGTCAGTCTTCATCAGCATCTCGATCGGCCACTCGCGCTCGCGGATCTTTGCGCTCGAACTCGTCCCGCAAACTCGCGATCTCCTCCGGCTTTCCCTGCATCAGTAGCTTGATCATTTCCTCGAGGAAAACGCGCTGGAATTTCTCCAGCCCGCGCGACTTGAGCGCACCGCCTTTTAGCGTGACGATGCCTGCCCTGTCGAGCAGGGCATAGTTCTTCGCTTTGTAGCTGAACATCGCCTCGAATTGCTCGTCGAATTCGATCTCGATGCCAGGGGGCAGTTCTTTCGCCAGTTCGCTGCGAAGCCGCTCCGGTTCGATGTCGTTAGGCGGGACAAAATAGATGCCGTCGGTGTCGACTTCGATGACTTGCGCACCCTGCGCTTTCAGCCATTCGATCATCTGCCTGAGCAGATCGCGTCCGATCTGCGTGACGCGCGCCGCGGCTTCGAAGTCGGCGAAATTCCCCTGCGCGAAACCGAGGTAGCCGTAGAAGCTGTTGATCAAAATCTTGAAGGTGTTTTGCAGCGCGTGGAAGTAACGCCGCTGCGCCGCATCCCTGGCGTCGCGCATGTCGGACTTCGCCTGCAGGCGAAAGGTACGCAGGTCCGTGAGCAAATGGCGAAAGATCTGGAGCTGATCGGTCACCGGAAAGCAATCGAACTGGAGCATGATCGACGGATAGAGCGAGGCGACGTCGCAATGCCAGACGTTGCGCGCCACGCCGGTGAAAAAGATGTCGGTGTAACCGCCTTCAAACCCGCGCACCATCGGCATCTCGGGAATGCCGTGGCGCTGCCGGAAATACTCGCGGAGGAAGAGGGCGTTGATCCGGGTGGCGTTGCCGCGCACGATCACGTCCTGATAGTTGTAGGGAAAAATCTGGGCCTGGATGAAGTAGCTGGGACTCAGGAGATCGGCCACGGCGCGCGTCTCGCGCACCGCGCAGAGGGCGCGTTCGCGATAACGTTTCGGGCTCATCCTGCCAGGCGCGCTGCAGTTCCTTTCCGGAAAGCTGCGAAACCTCGAGCGCATTCGTTAGGCCAAAGTGCTGCGCGACATCGCTTCGCTCGAAGCCGGAAAGCGAACGCATCCCAACGTCGTAAAATTGCGCGAGCAGAAAGGTGTCGACAAAATGCCGGCCCTCGATCGTGAACTTCGGGTAGTCGATCGTTTTCTCCGCAATCTGGAGCCGCGACGGGCGCGAACGGAGGAAACCGCCGCTTCGTCCCCAATCGAGTTTCGTCTTTGCCTTGCGCGCCCGGGCGACCAGAAACGGCAGATCAAATTTGAAGAGGTTGTGACCCTCGATCACATCCGGATCGCGTTCCCTGATCAGATTCGTCAGGCGTTTGATTGCCGCGTGCTCGGACTCCTCGATCGCTCTCGGATCGACTTCGATCAGTTCCTCCCAACCGGAGTTGTCGGAAACCGCAATGCTCGTGATGTGATCATCCGCCGCCGCCTCGAGATCGCCGCCGGCAAACGACAGCACTTCGATCTGCATCCGCTTCAATTCTTCAAACGGCAGTTGTTTGAAAAGCGTCCGGCCGGTCTGGGTGAGATAATGCTGTACCGGATCGCTCAGCGCGAAAAAATTGCGCCCGGCATTCTTCAGTCCGTTGCGAAGTGCGATCAGTTCCTTCCAACTGTCGGTCGTAACCAGCCAGTTGTATTTCAAGTCGCCCGACAGCTTCTCCGCGTTCGTTAGGCCAAGATCGGCCACGTCGCCATCCGCCCAGACGAAGGGATGAAATTCCTCAACATCGCAGGCGGTTGTCCCATCCTTCTCCCGCCGGTAAACCTTTACCGTCCCAGTCTCGCCCAACTCGATTGCGACAATGCGCGGGGTCGGATCCGACCCGAAGAGGAGCTGGTTGTCTTGGAAAGCCATGATTCATCCACAGATTGCGCAGATTTTCGCTCTTCTCAAAACATGCCGATGACGGCTCCGAACATAAGGAGAGCGGTGAGGGCAATCGCGAGTTTCGCGCCTAACGAGATCGGCTGCTGTCGCATGATTTTGCGATCGGAAGCCACCAGAAGAAGGCCGACGAGGAGAAAAGGCGCGATGAGACCGCTGACGATGGCCGCCCAGTAGAGCGCCATCATCGGACTGACATCGGTAAAATCGAGTCCGATGCCGATGAGGGAGGAGACAATGATCACACTGTAGAAGGGACGCGCGGCGTGAAAGTTCCTGTGCAATCCCTTTTTCCAACGAAACGTTTCCGCCAGGGCATAGGCGGACGAAGTGATCAAGGCCGGGATCGCGACCAGGCCGACGCCGACGATGCCGAGCGTGAAAAGCGTGGCGGCGAAAGGGCCGGCCAGCGGCATGAGTGCGGCCGCCGCTTCCCGCGAGGTGTTGATGTTGGTGATGCCGTGACGATGCAGGGTGAGAGCTGTCGTCAGGATGATGAAATACATTGCGGCATTGGAAACCAGAGTGCCGAAAGCGACATCCCACCGGCGGGTCCTCAATCGTTGCGAGACGCTTTCGAGTTCGCGCGAGGGCTCGGCGGGATCGCGCTTTTCTTCCGATTCGAGTGAGGCCTGCCAAAAAAACAGATAAGGACTGATTGTCGCTCCCAGGACGGCCACGAGACCAGCCCAGGCCGCCTGCCCCGTCGGCCACCTGGGCTGGAAAGTCTCACGCAGGACCGCGCTCCAATCTGGGTGAAGGACGAACGCAGTCAGCGCGTAAGTAAACAAACTGAGCGAAAACCACTTCAGCAGATTCGCCATCTGACGGTAGCGGAAGACGACGGTGCCGATCCCGATGATGAGACCGAAGAAGATGACATAGTAGTGTGAGTTCAGGCCGCTCAACATTTCCGCCGCATCTGCCATGGCGGAGAGATCGGCGCCGACGGTAATCGTGTTCGTTACTAACAGGGCAAGCGAGATCGCGCCGACGAGAGGTCGCGGAAATTTTTCTCCGAGCGCCCGGGCCAGACCATGTCCGGTGACAATGCCGATGCGGGCGCACGCCATCTGGATGGCGGCGATGAGCGGCCAGGTGATGAGCGCCGTCCAGAGGATTGCAGTGCCCAATTGCGCACCGACCACCGAGTAAGTGCCGACGGCCGAAGGATCGTCATCGGCCGCACCGGTGATTAATCCCGGGCTCAGGACTTTAATGATTCGCCGGAGCCGACCGCCCGTCGAGCGGGGTCGAGCAGCCGGCCGTTGCGCAGGTTGCGCCGCGGTATTCTGCACAGGACTTGATCGGGGACGCGGAAGGCCCCGCTCTTATTCTTCCGTAAATTCCTCGATACACCGGGTTAGGGCGGCGAGGCTGGCCGGTTTGGCGAGGAAGAAGTGCCCGGCAATCATCTTTCCGTTTGCGGTTGTTTCCTTCTCGGAAACGATCGCGGTGAGGAAGATAACGGGTACGCCTTTAAAACTCCGGTCGGACCCGATTTGCGCGGCCAGATGGCCGCCGTCGATCTCCGGCATCATGACATCGAGAAAGATGAGGTTGGGCTGGAAACGGCGCGCCGTCTCCAGGGCGCGGTCGGCGTGGTTCTCCGTGCAAACGGAGTAAGCGCCGGAGCGTTCGAGGTTCAGCTTCATCGTGCGGGTGATGCTCGGTTCGTCGTCGATGACGAGGATGCGTTTGGTTTTCATGGGTTGTTTTCGATCTTTGAATTGTGACGCGCTTTACGCCTCGGACCGGGTGGGAACACGCGCGGCGCTGCCGCGCAGTGGGAGAGTTCGAGCCAGGCCTCTTGACCCGTTGTTACGCAGAGTCACACTTCTCGCTTCGCGAACTTGGGAAATCACTGCGGGAACCGTTCGAAGCATGATCGCGAGATCGAGCCAAACCGACATTTTCCCTGCGTAGAAGATATCCATTTCGATCATCTCGCTGAAGGTCGTTTTGTTCTTGCCGTTCACCTGCCAGTAGCCGGTGAGTCCCGGCGGGCCGTTCACCCGCTCGCGCTGCCATGGCCGATAGTGCTCGAACTCACCCACCGTACACGGACGCGCGCCGACGAGGCTCATCTCTCCGCGTAAAACGTTGAAAATCTGCGGCAGCTCATCGAGTGCGGCCGCGCGCAGAAATCTCCCGCATTGGATCAGCCGGGGATCACCTTGGGCATCCAGTTTTGTCATCGGAGAATCGGTCGCGATGAGGTGCTCGAGATGAGATTCGTGAACGCGCGTGTCGACATTCACTTTCATCGTCCGGAACTTAAAGAGCATGAAACGCTGGCCTCTGTAACCGACGCGTTCTTGCCGATAAAAAACCGGCCCGGCAGATGTGGCCTTGATCGCGACCATGATCAAAATCATGAGCGGAAGCCAGAGCGGGGAGGACAGGAGTATGATGAAAAAATCCAAAGTGCGCTTCCACCTTGGAAGACGAGCTGAGGCGTCAGGCGCGCGAGACGGGGAGCCCGGGAGAAAATTTGGCGTGTTGAGCGCGCGGTTCGGATTTCGCGGATGCCTAAACCGATCTGCGAATTCGCTTTCCCGCGATACGGCGAATACCAGGTCGCCGCAAGGCTCGAAACTAGGACCGAAGGATGGGTTAGTTTCACGCGCGGTCGCGCCGCCCTTTGTTGTGCGGACGGCAGAGCTCATGGCCGATTCGAGGTTCGCCTTCGTTGTGCGGGTGCTGTTCGGTTCGTCGCCGATGGCGCGGATACGTTTTGTTTTCATCGTTAGGCTTCTATTTGAGTGGAATCTGGATGGTGACGCGCGCGCCCCCTTCCGGCCGGTTGGCCAGACGGAGCGTGCCGCCGTGGAGTTGGATGATCTGCCGGGCCACGGAGAGGCCGAGCCCGGTGCCCTGCCCGACCGGTTTAGTGGTAAAGAAGGGCTCGAAAAGCTTTGCCTGGTGCGCCGGGGAAATGCCGGTGCCCGTATCGTCAAGCTCGGCGATGAACTCCGAACCGCGGACGCGAGTCCGCAAAGTGAGCGTGCCGCCCTCGGGGGTCGCATGGCTGGCATTCATGAATACGTTGACCAGCACCTGCGCCATCTTGTTGCGGTCGAGCGAGAGTTGCGGCACCGGCTCGCACCAATCGCGCACGACGCCGAGATGCTTGCGGGTCATTTCGTGCTTTACCAAACCGAGCGCCCGCTCCGCGATGAGGTGGAAATTGTCTGGTTTGAGTGACAGCGCAGCGGGTCGAGCGAACTCCAACATTTCGCTCACCACCCGATTGGCCCGTTCCACGGCCTCCTGTAATGACTCGATCATTGTCCGGCCGTTAGGGTCGCTCGACGGCACTACGTCGGAGAGATAGTCCACGACCATGGTGATGGTCATGAGCGGGTTCTTCACCTCGTGGGCGACGCCGGTCGCGAGGCGGCCGATCGATTCCAATTTGTCCACCTCAATGAAATGCATCCGCGCGGCATCGAGCTCCGCATTAGCTTTCACGAGCGAAGCGGTGCGGCGCCTGACCCGCTCTTCGAGTTCGACCTGCAGGCGGTGGAGCGCCGACAGGACCTGAACGACGACGCCGCAGATCAGTGCGAGCATCGCAGCATTCCAGTAAGGCAGGAACAGTTGCCCGTCGGAGCGGCTTAGTGCGAGCTCGCCCACGAGCCACGCGGCGGCGCTGAGCAACCCGATGAACCAACCATTCGCAGCGTCTGAATACCAGGTCGCGATACCGACCGGCACGAGGTAGAACAAGGCCAGCGAAAAGTCGCCCGTGACGTAGTCGAACCAGCCGATCACCGCCACGAAGACGATGGCCAGCGTGGTCACGGCCGGGCGGGAGAAATTCGCGAGGCTGGCGTCGGGCCGCGGAGCTGCAGGAGAATTGGCGAATGCGCTCACGTTCTTTAGTCGTTAGGCAACTCACTCGCCTTGTTCGTCGCCGCTGGCATCTGAGATCTTCGCCATGATGGACGAAGTTTCTCACGCCGCCGCTTTCCAGGTCATCGGTCTCGCGCCCCATCCTAAATAGGCTCCGCGCCTACCCGAAACCAAAAGGCCTGGCGCGTCGATCGCATCGGCCAGTAAAACCAGCTACAGCGGGATTTGGAACCGCCGCTCGCCTTTGGCGCTCGATTACGACAAGCTTCGCCATGCGTTTCCCGCCACCCATCCGCATTACCGCCCCGCTCCTTGCGCTCGCGGTCGGGCTGGCGGCGACCTTTTTTGAATATCGGCTCAATCTCGACCTCGACCTAGCCCGGCACCTCGCGGAAGTACGCCAGAGTGCGGATTCGAACGGACGCCGCCTGGCGCGCTTGAGCGAAGACCTCCTGCCCGCAACGCAGCCGGCGTTGCAGGCGGACCTGGAAGGAATGACGGAGTTGCCCCAGTTCGAGATCGCTGGTGTGGTGGATGAAAACGGACGTGTTCTCGCGGACAGCACGGGCACTCTGCACGGCAAACTCGCCACGGCGACGCGCCTGGCGAAGGCGGCGGCGCTCATCACGTCAACCGGAGAGGCGTCGGTCCAGCACGGCGAAGACGCGCGGACTGTGCTGAGCGCCCATCCTTTTCGCCTCGGCGCGGGCGCCACCACCGGGTGGGTCTTGCTGGAACTCGATCGCACCGCGGCCATCGCCGCCACGAAGGCCGACGCGCGCACCCAGCTGGCTTGGATGGCTTCTGCGATGGCGCTGCTCAGCTTCGCGCTCTGGGCGGTCCTGCATTTTGGTTTCGCGGCGCGGCTCGGACAGCTTGCAGATAGTATGCGCGCGCTAGGCGAGGGGAGGGCGGATGCCGTCGTGCTTCCCTCTGGTAGCGACGAAGTGGGCAAGGTTTCCGCGGCATTCACCGCGATGGCTGCGCGACTGCGCGAGCGCGAGGCGGAACAGCTGAGGCTCGAGCGCGAAGTGTTGGAAATCTCGGAGGGCGAACGCCGCCGCATCGGTCAAGACCTGCATGATGGCCTTGGCCAGCAGCTCACCGCCGCCTCGATGACTACCAATGCACTCGTCGGTGTTTTGAAAACGGAGGCGTCCGCGCTGGCCGAACGCGGGGAGGACATCGGACGGCAACTCCGTGAAGCTATCGCCGAGACGCGTTCACTTTCCCACGGTCTCGCGCCGGTTGCCCTCGTGGATGACGGACTGATGAGCGCTCTCGGCCTGCTCGCGGAGGGCACGAGCCGCGGTGGAGCGGTCCGGTGTGTCTTCGAGTGCCCGAGGCCCGTGCGCATGACCGATGCGGAGGTAGCCGGGCACCTCTACCGCATTGCGCAGGAGGCGGTGAACAACGCGCTCAAGCACGCCGCGCCCTCCGAAATCCGCATCGGTCTCGAGCAACGCGACGGATGGCTTGTGCTGGAAGTGGACGACGACGGCGAAGGGTTTGCGGAAAGCAGCCTGCCTAACGACGGGATCGGTCTCCGCGTCATGCGCTACCGCGTCCGGCTCCTCGGCGGCGTGCTCGAAATCGACTCGGCCCCCGCCGGCGGTGCGCGCGTTTGCTGCCGTGTTAAACTTGCCTCATGAGCGCCGCGAAACCAAAAACGAAGCGCGCCGCGAAGTCCCGCCTCCTCCTCGTGGACGACCACCGCTCTGTGCTAGGGGGCTATCGGCTGATGATCGACGCGCGAGCCAGACCTCGCCGTTTGTGCCCTTGCCGCGAGCGTGCCCGAGGCGCTCGCCGCCGTGGAGCGAGCGCGGCCGGACCTCGTGGTTACAGACCTCACGATGGCGGGTCGCGGCGGCATCGACCTCATCAAAGATCTCCTCGCGCTGCATCCCGACATCCGCATTCTCGTCTGCTCGATGCACGACGAAATGCTCTACGCCGAGCGCGCTTTGCGGGCCGGCGCCAAAGGTTACGTGATGAAAGATGTCGACGGCCCCACCTTCCTCGCCGCCATCCGCCGCGTGCTCGGCGGGCAGGTTTTCATGAGCGAAAAACTCGCCGCCCGCGTGCTCGACTCCTTCGCCGGTGCGCGGCCGCGCGGGAGCGATTCGCCCCTGAAAAAGCTGAGCGACCGCGAGTTCGAAGTCTTCCGCCTTTTCGGTGAAGGCAAGACGGCGAAGGAAATAGCCGGGCAGCTCAACCTAAGTCCGAAAACCGTCTCGGTGCATCGCGATCACATCAAGGAAAAGCTCGAATTCGCGACCAGCGCGGAGATGATCCGCCAGGCCGTGCGCTACGTGGAGGTAGAGAAGCTCGGTACAGACTAGCAGTCGCTGTCGGCAGTCTTGCAGCGGCGGTTTGTAACCGCCGAAGAGGTGAGAAAAAGGCGATCGGGAATCGACACTCATAGAGCGCCGTTACGAACGGCAAGCCTTACGACGACCAAGACCGGTCAGATTCCTTCCGGATCCGAACGACTCTCTTTCAAGCTAAGCGCTCTGCCTATTCTCGAACCGGCGCTAGGCCGATACCGCGTCCCGCTGCGGTGGGATGTTCGTTCGTTAGGTAAATCCAAACAACCAAATATAAAGCAACGGAAAGCATGAAAACAAACAGACAACTAAATCGCGTCACGCAATTGGCGCTGTGCGCCGCTTTCTTCTACGCCTCGCCTCTCGCGTTCGCCGCCAACCAGCACCCGCGGCATCGAGGTGCGCCATGTGCCAATCTGTCAGGACAAGATCGAAAGCACCCATACCGAGGAGTGCGAGGGCATCCTGACCGCCGACCGCACCAATCGTTAGGTAGCCAGCCCGGTTGAGCACCTCTTGCCCCGGCGCGAAAAAAATCGTCGTCATCGTTCCCTCCATTAGCGGTCGCTGCATAGGGCGTAGCGCCGGATGCCACTGCGGTTCGAGCGCCGCGTCGATCCATTCATAGGTCGCGCGCCTATTCGCGTTGGGACACGGGGCTGATGTTCGGCCGTCTTCCGGCGAGATATCTTGAGCCATTCGTCACACATCATGAATTCGGCGACTCCACCCAAGTCACACAAATCCTCACTCGTTCCTTTGCGGATCGTGTCGCCAGCTCCCTTTCTCGGGAAAGTGAATGCCGGCCTGCGGGAAGGCATTCTCGTGATTGGGGTCAGCTTGTTTTGGGCGACTGGTCCTGATCCTGGCCGGTTTCTTCTGGTTAGGCAGTGGGATTTGGGGAGGAATTGAAACTCTCATCGGCTCGGCAAGACCGGCTGCACAAGCGTCGCCCGCGCATCATGGACGGAGGCTCTCTGATTCCCGCTGCGCGGGCGGACATTAAGCCTTCGTGAGGTCAAACTCCTATTGACTCGAAAGATTTGGCATTGGCCAGAAGAAGTAAATCAAGAGGCAACCCTGGCGGCAACAGAAAGGTCGACGATGAATAGTATAGAAAGTAGCGGCTTTCGATTCACCGAACGCGGTGCATCGCGCGCAACGGCGAAGAACCAACCGGCCGACAAGACCAAGGGTGCTATGGAGAGAATGGAGCTTTATTGCATGGCGCATCCAGGAAGTCCGAGCGCGGTGCGGCGGCCGCGATTGCTGGCCCGCGGCGAAATTTGGATCGCGCTTCTTGGTCCCAATATTGAGAAGGGAATTGCCGGCTTCGGCAGACGGGTCGAAGCGGCGCTTCGAGCCTTCGATGCCCAATACGTGCGCGGGCTGCGGCCGCCGGAAAATGCCAGCGACGAAAAAATGGAGGGGCGAGCCGGGACCAAAGGCGAGACTTTTTCTGCGGGACTTAATCTGACGACCGTTAGACCGACAAGACAATGAATGGGGAAAAGCGCGGTTGATCCGTCCACAATGAACATGATAACGCGCGGCACGCATAGGCG
>CAWGFS010000003.1:0-112290 GCA_963821915.1 uncultured Verrucomicrobiae bacterium | reverse complement strand
AGTTACCTGAGCAACAGTCGACACCCCCGCCGAACAAGACGACCTGCTCCCGGGCGGCATCGTAGGCCATCCCCATTGCAGAGCGAGCCGGGGGCATGTTGTTCGAGGGAGTGTTACTAGAGAGCGCCCTGCTACCAATTGCCGTGTTGTCGGTGCCGGTTGTGAGACTGAAAAGCGCATTTTGCGTTTCAGCAGAGGTTGCCGCGGGATTTCCAGTTACAGATTTACTCAACCCAGCCAAAGCCAGGAGCACGCCGATTGAGCAAAGAACAAAACCAATTAAGACGCGTGGAATGAAGAAGGCGGATCGAGAAGTGGACTGTTTTTTCATAAACGTTTCCTTTCACCTGGGAATTTGCCTGCGATTGCAGGTCTGAAAGAGGGGAGAAAGCCCCCAGGCTAAACGTCCGCGCCAGATCCAGATCTCGTGTTCACCATCCTTCTACGGGAAGCGTGAAGCGAAGTTTCGAAGAAATTTGAAAATCGTTTGTCCGACACGCACGATTGACCTCCGGCATTTCCGCTGCGGCGAGAATCGCCCCTTTTGACGTTCTGTTGACGAGGCGATGGCCGGCAACGGTGACCGGGGTCTTGCTATTGCTTTCTCGGCGATTACGTTCGTCCGAACATGCACCAGGCAACTAACAGCCAGACACCAACGAACTTGGAATCCCCTAAACCGAAGGGCCGTTTCACGGGTGAACGACTGAAAGTGCTGCGCCCTGACGTCTATCGGCGTGTCCTGGACCTTTTAGCGGAACCGCGCGAGCAGGTGCCCTACGACCACATTTGCAGACTACTTCATGTGAGCGAGCACACCGTCAAAGCGATCGAGAAGTCTCAGTCGGTTCCGATAGCGGAGCGAAAACAGAGGCTCCTGGCCAAAGCCCTGCGGATTGCCGACAAAGCGGCTGATCGGATCGAAGATCAAATCGACGGCGCGAACATCACGCAAGCCACGATCGCCTTTGGAGTGAGCAGAGAAGGCGCTCCTGTTGGCCGGAGAAACCACTTGTCGCATGGAGGTTAATCTTCGCTCCAATGACATCTACGCCGACTTCCTCCGAATCACGGCCGAAATCAGCGAGGCCGTCAAACAACTCCCGCCGCCAGCTTCTGCAACGCCGTTATTGGAGGCGGAGATTGTCTCTGGCTGAAACTGCTTCGGTGTTCGTGACCGGTTTGCAGACGACTTCGGCCTCTAGTAAAAAGATTCGGCGCTTTTTGCGGGCAGGGACCAAGCCGCGGTAATTTTCTGCGATTAGTCGCGTCTTTGCCGCCGATCAGGCGTTCCAAGTAGTTGACGAATAGTTGACGAATAGACTTCGATTTGGTGCGTTTTCGTGCGCTACCATTCGCAACCGTCCTAAACCGCACAGTCTGACGATTCTCCCTCGTAAAACCGCTTTTCAGAGGGTGCCGATGGCGGGACTCGAACCCACACTTCGCTTTCGCGAAAACGGATTTTAAGTCCGTTGCGTCTGCCATTTCGCCACATCGGCGCTGCAGTCGCAGCTTACGCGCAAGCGATGCGCCGCACCAACCGGTTTTGGACCGGCGCGCCGGAGAATAATCTTGCCCGACCGCGCCGCCTACGGCTAAAACAATGGCGCTCGAATTCGCCTCTCTCCGCCGCGGTCTCTTCCTCTGAGCGTCGCGATTTCCCGCGGTACTGAACCCACGCCTAACGAAAAAAACGGATGATGCAAAACTTCGATCATAACGCGACAAAATTCAGCGCCAAGAACGCACTCCTTCTGGCCCAACTCTGCAACGCTGCCTATGGCACGGAGACGGAGGCCCGCTCGCTCACCGGGCAAATGGGCTTTCCTGATTTCGAGTGGGTCGATCTCGAACAGCCCCTCGAGAACACCTCCGCGCTCATCGTTGGTTGCGACGATTTCGCCGCGATTGCCTTTTGCGGAACCAAGAACCTTAAAAACTGGATGACCGATTTGCATTCAACCCCCGGCCGGTTTGCCTGGTTCTTTCGCGGCGCGCCCGACATCGGCGAAGTACACGCGGGCTTCGCCTTCGCCCTCCGGCATTCCTGGGAAAAAATCGTGGAGGCCATGAACCGTGTCCTGCCACCGGTGGCGACCCCGGTAACGATGCTGGACGGCCTTTCCACCAGACCGCAAAAGACTCTCTGGATCGCCGGTCACAGTCTCGGGGGCGCACTGGCCGCGCTCGCCGGCGGAGTCTTTTCCGTGCTCCCGGGCGGCATCATTCGGCCGGTCGGTGGCGTCTACACTTTTGGGCAGCCGCGGATCGGTTTGCACAATTTCTGCGAAGCATATGATCACCTCCTTGCGAAGAAGACCTTTCGCTTCATTAACCGGGAAGACCTTGTCCCGCGCGTCCCATTTCGCGGATGGAACTACGCTGACCTCGGTCAGATGATTCATTTCGACAGTACCGGGCACGCCGCGTCGCGAGAGCCGCGAGTGGAACAACTTTCTCGCGCGCACCTTCGAGGGCTTTACCGAATTCTTTCAAATCACGACTCACCTCAGCCCGGAGGTGGCCGACCATAGTCGGACCGGCTACGAGCAGTTAGTGCGGGATCATCAGGCCGAGCTCGACGCGCTCTTTGCCTAACGAATCACGCAAAAAAACGTGACGGAAAAAAGCGCCAATTCTGATGGCATTTTTTTTGAGCAGGTCGAGATGACGAAGCCGCGTTGGAATTAACTTACCATTTCGTTAGGCATCACGCAGTAAGTTCGAAAGGCGTTGGTTGGTAGTCCGAGGCTCTGTCGAGGTGGGGAAAATGTCGTTCTTTAGGCGGCCCGCTTTCCCCGGTTCGACAGAGTCTCGCCCCACCAAGATTGAAAGGCGCGCCCTACCAAAGGGCGCTGGATGGACGTTGCGCGCCGGGCTCGCGCCACTGTTGCCTTTCTTTTTTGGCGAGCAGTGCGCATATTGCGACCCCGGCCATGACCACCGCGAACAAGATCACCCTCATCCGCATTCTGATGATTCCGGCGTTCGTCCTGATGGCGATCTATTACGGGGAAAGCATCAAGCGCGGGGAGCCGCTCGAATGGCAGCGCTACGCCGCAATCGTGATCTTTCTCGTTGCCGCCGTGAGCGACGGTCTCGATGGCTATATCGCGCGCCGTTACAACCAAAAGAGCGCCCTCGGTGTCATCCTCGATCCGATCGCGGACAAGGGCCTGCTCCTGAGTGGCATCATCACCCTGAGCATCAGCAACTGGAGCAACATCGATCCGCAGTACGGACAATTTCCCGACCTGGTTCCCGGTGCTCGTGATCAGCCGCGACGCCGTTATCGTGATCGGCAGTGCGGTGCTTCATCTCCTCAACGGCAAGGTGCGCGTGCAACCGAGTTGGACTGGGAAGGTCGCAACCTTTCTGCAAATGGCGGCGATCGCCTGGGTGATGTTGCAACTCATGTTTATCCCGCTCCTTTACGTAGTCGCGGCCGCGGGATTTTTCACCTTCGTCTCCGGAATCATTTACGTGATGGATGGCTTTCGTCAGCTCGGGGCGCAGGGGCATGCCAACGCGAACGGAGAGCAGCGGAAACCTTAGGTGATGGAAAAACCAGCCAGTCGCCAGGTCGCGATCGTCGGCCGGCCTAACGTCGGTAAGTCCGCTCTCTTTAACCGGCTTGCCGGACGCAACATTGCCATCGTGCATGATCAGCCCGGCATTACACGCGACCGGATTTCCGCACTCAGCCTGCGCGGCGCCGAGCCGTTCATGATCTGGGACACGGGCGGAATCGGAGGTCACGGCGAAACGGAACTGCTCCGGGAGGTGCGGAGCGCGGCAGATGCGGCGATGCGCGAAGCCGACGTCATCCTGTTCATCGTCGATGCGCAACAGGGTCTCACTCCGATTGATCAGGAACTCGCGCGCCTCTTGCGGCGATCGAAGCGCCCTGTCTTATTGGTCGCGAATAAGATCGATCATCCAAAACACGAAGATCTCGACCTCGAGTTTCAGCGTCTCGGCTTCGAGAGCGTCCCAATCAGCGCGGCGCATGGCCGCGGCATTGACTCGTTAGTCCAGGCGATCGAGGAGAGGTTCCCGCGATCAGAGATCAGAGATCAGAGCTCAGAGGTCGGAAATCAGAGGTCAGAGGTCAGAGATCAAACAGTACTGCCTCTCTCACTGGCGATCGTTGGTCGGCCTAACGTTGGCAAATCTTCCCTCATCAACGCCATTCTGAGCGATCGCCGCACGATCGTGAGCCACCTTCCCGGCACCACCCGCGACGCGGTCGACATCGCCTATCGCCGCGGCGCGGAAGAGTTCGTGCTCATCGATACCGCCGGCATCCGCCCGCGAGGCAAGCATTCCACCTCAGTCGAAGTTTTCAGCGTCATGCGTTCCGAACGCACCATTCGTCGAGCCGCTCTCTGCGTTCTCGTGATCGACGCCACAATGGGCGTCACGGCGCAGGATAAGAAGATCGCGGCGCTAATGCAAAAGGCGCACAAGCCGTCGATCCTGGTCGTCAACAAATGGGATCTTGTAAAACCGGAGCGCGGCGCCAAGGCGACGCTGGCCGAGCTGATCAACGAAACGCGCGAGCGCCTTTTCTTTCTCCCCTATGCTCCCATTCTGGTCGCCTCGGCGCTGACCGGGGAAAACGTCGATCGGCTTTTCAGCGCCATCCGCAAAATCCGGCGCGGCGCCGGTGAGCGGATAGGCACGGGCGTGCTGAATCGTCTCCTGCGCGAAGCGTTCGCCGCCAATCCGCCGCCGATGGTGAGCAATCAGCGGCTCAAACTTTTCTACGCGACCCAGCCGCGGAGCGCAGAGCAGACGCTCGCGACGCCGGAGTTTGTGCTCTTTGTCAACGATCCGCAGTTGTTAGGCCAGACCTATGCGCGTTACCTGGAAGCGCAGATTCGCGAGGCGCATCCATTTGTCAGGTCTGCCGCTGATGCTGAACTTCCGTCCGAGAAGCGAAACGACGCGGCAGGCGGAACATCGTTAGGCTGGGGGACGGGCAGCTGGGAAGCGCTGCCGACTCGGCAAATACAGCCCGCGGTGCGCGGTCGCTCGACTCCGCGCGTTCGCTCGGATGACGGCAGGCAGCGCCGCTAGAAAATCGTGACGACGTTGCCGGTGCCGACGATGTCCTTCAAGCGCGCCGCATCCCAGTTGGCCGTGCGGATGCAGCCGTGGCTCCCGGCGCGCCCGATCGTTTCCGGATTGTTCGTGCCGTGAATGCCGATGCCGGGCTTGTTCAAGCCCATCCAGAGGACGCCGACGGGATTGTTAGGTCCGGGCGGAATATTGTAGAAATCGTTCGTCCGCACCCCATGGTTGAGCACGCCTTCATCGTGCCGGAACCAGGGCAGGGTCGCCACTCCGAGGATTTTCCAGACGCCCTTCGGTGCAGGCAGCGTTTTCGATCCTGGCGTGATCGGAAACTCCGCTACCAGGCGATCGCCCTCGCGCACCTCGAGAAAATTTTCGCGGGTGTCGATGTAAATCTGCCGCGTCGCGAAGGCCGGATTCGCCGGGATAAATTTCTCCGTCAGCTTTTCGATCTCGAACGGCTGAACGTTAGGCACTCTCACCGTGTCGCCGGGCTGCAACTTCTCGAGGTCCATGCCCGGGTTGAGCTTGCGCAGAAAATCCTGTTCCGCGTGATAGCGTTCGGCGACAAACTCGAGCAGCGAGCTGTAGGGCATGCGCTTCAATTTCGCCTGCTGCGACGGGGTCGAGGCAACGTCGCCGACATAGTTCAAATCATCCGGCCGGATCGTGTAGGTCGTATAGGGATCTGGCACCTGCGCGAGCAATTGAGCGTCGACGGCTCCGGTCGGAGGCAAACCGTTCGCCTTTTTGTAAGCGACCAGCGCCTTGCCGAAAAACTCGCCCATTTTGCCGTCGATTTTTCCGGGACCGAACTCGTGGTTATCGAGGAAAATCTGGAGCCGCACGCTCGTCTCCTCGTCGTAGATCGGCAGCGCGACCAATTCCCGCGGTGGGGGAGTCGGACGCGTCGGGATCGGTGGCGGGAGAGCTTTTCTCACCGGAATCGGGGTTGGGGCTGGTGTGGGAGTGCGGCGCGAAAACCATCCTGCGTCGGCAGGCGCCGCGAGAGCGCAGAGCGCGAGCGAAATGAGAAGCGCAGGTTTCATGAGCGGAAGTTATCAACCGGTCGCAGGGTCGATGCAAATGCGCGTGTTGCTGGGCAGATTGCTTCGGCGCAATGTTGGTCGTAGCTGCGATGCGCCTGCTCGTCGTGATCTTTGCAGGCTGCTGGCCGATTGATTTTGGCGGTCCACCAGCGCGATTTTCTTGATTTTCGGGACCGGTTCGCACTCAACCGGCGGGCGCGAAGGTCGCGAAGGCGAGCCACCGTCACCAAGCCGAGTGGCCTGTTTTCCCTGGAATCCTCGGAAGCGACGCGATGAAACTGGCGCCAACCGGTCATCTTTGCATGGCTTGTCAGAATCGGACTTAATTCAGGCGAAAATCAAAAAAATGCTGATTGCTCGCGGGCGCGGGACTGGCAAGTTGGCGCTCGATTTTGAAGTTCATCAACCTGACGCGTCGGACCGAGATCGGCGCCAATTGTTACTACCTCGGCTCGGGTGAGCAGGGCGTCGTGCTGGATTGTGGCATGCATCCGAAGGACGAAGGGGAAGCAGCACTGCCCAATCTCGCGGCGCTGGCGGGTCGCCCGGTCGATGCCATCCTCCTCTCGCACGCGCATCTCGATCACATCGGGTCGCTGCCGGTCCTGATGCGGCAGCAGCCGCAGGCCCGCATTTTTATGACGGAAGCAACGGCCGCGATCGGCGACGCCCTGCTCCACAACTCGGTCAACGTAATGACGCGAGAACGCGAAGAGGTGGGCGTGATTTATCCGCTTTTCACCCATCGCGAAACAGAGCGGGCGACGGACCGCTGGCAGCATTGTCCGCTGGGCCAGCCGTTCACAGTGGACGGTGAGCGCAGCCCGGCCCGGCCTGACGATGAGCTGAGTTTCGAATTTTGCGGCGCCGGTCATGTGCTCGGCGCGGCCGGCATTTTGCTTCGCGCGGAAGGGCGGACGGTCTTCTACACCGGCGACGTGAACTTCGACGACCAGACACTCACTAAAGGCGCGGTCTTCCCGGAGTCGGAGATCGACGTCCTGATCATCGAGACGACGCGTGGCGATTCTCCGCTCCCGGATGGATTCACGCGCGCAGCGGAGGAACAGTGTTTTGCCGAGGCGATCGGCCGAGCGTTTGCGCGGGGCGGTTGTGTGCTGGTGCCGGTCTTCGCTCTCGGGAAGACACAGGAAGTGCTGGCGATGCTTTACAAATTCAAGCGCGCAAAATTACTCGAAGACGTTCCGATTTACATCGGCGGGTTGAGTTCGAAAATGACGGAAATCTACGACCGTCGCGCGAACACCTCACCGCGAGTCCTCCCGCGTTTGCAGTTGTTCCCCGAGGTCGCGCCCTTCGTGCTCAACGGGAAAACGATCGCCGACTCACCGGCGCGCCCCGGCCGCATCTATGCGCTCTCCAGCGGAATGATGACGCCGAAAACGCTCTCCAACATTTTCGCGCGCCGGGTGATCGATCGCCCTGAACATTCGATCTTTTTTGTCGGCTACGCTGATCCCGAGTCGCCCGCGGGAATTCTGCGTCGTGCTCAACCTAACGAGCTGGTCTCGCTCGACGAAGACGAACCGGCCCAGCCGCTTCGCTGCCACGTCGAGCAATTCCAGTTCAGCGCTCACGCTTCGCGTGAGTCGATTCTCGACTACATCAAGAAGGTCGGACCGCGCAAAGTGGTGCTGGTGCACGGTGACCTGCCAGCGGTGGAATGGGTGCGGGCCTCCGCCGCGGCGGCGCTGCCGACGACTGAAGTGATTGTCCCACTGCCCGGGGTTGAGATCGAATTGTAGCGCACGCGCTACCATGAGGATCGCGTCGTGGAACATCAACTCGTTGCGTAAACGGGAGGAGCGCTTGCTCCTCTGGCTGCGCGAGACGAGTCCCGATATCGTTTGCCTGCAGGAGACCAAATGCACGGACGAGCAATTCCCGGCCGCGCCGCTGCGCGACGCCGGTTATGCCGCAGTTTTCCACGGACAGAAGTCGTATAACGGCGTCGCCATTTTGGCGAAGGAAGAGCCGCGCGAAGTGCGGATCGGATTTTGCGACGAAGTCGAAGACGATCAGGCGCGGATCATTGCAGCCAATGTGGGCGACGTGCGCGTAATCTCGATTTATGCGCCTAACGGACAGGCGGTCGGCGCGGCAGCCTACCAGTACAAGATGGAATGGTACCGTCGCCTGACGAATTGCCTGAAAGAAACGAAAAGCGTACTCGAGCGGGTGTTGGTCTGCGGTGATTTCAATGTCGCGCCTAACGATGAAGATGTGCACGATCCAGCGCTCTGGCGCGGCGCGATCATGTGTTCGGAGGGCGAGCGGGCAGCTTTTCGTGCGCTGGAGGAACTGGGATTGGCCGACACCCTGCGTTTACATCATCCAGAGCCGGGAATCTTCAGCTGGTGGGATTACCGGATGCTGGCGTTTCCGAAGAACCGCGGGCTGCGGATCGATGCCATCCTTGCCGGGAGCGAGCTGGCGCCGAAATGCAGCGATGCCGGAGTCGACCGCGAAATGCGCAAAGGAAAAGACCCGTCCGACCACGCACCGGTCTGGGCGGAATTCGGAAGTTAGGCTAAAAGCCTAACTTCCGGCTCGACGCCGCCCGCGGCGCATCCGACCTTGGAACGGATGCCCCGACCAACGCACCAGGTCGCCAATCCGCCGTCGAAAACGTTGCTGGTTTACGATGGCGATTGCGGATTCTGCAAACTCTGGATCGCGCGCTGGCGCGAAATCACTGCCGGCGCAGTCGACTACGAGGAACTGCAGGACGCCGCGGTGCGTTTCCCGGAAGTGCCGCGCGCCGCGTTCGAGAATGCGGTCAAGCTGATCGAAACCGACGGACGCGTCTTCAGTGGAGCGGAAGCGGTTTACCGCTCGTTAGGCAAGGGTGGCGGCAGCGGCTTCGGGCGCTGGGCTTTCGAGCATGTTCCGGGTTTCGCTCCGTTTTCAAACTACGCCTACGCCTTCATTGCCCGGCATCGCACGCTGGCGCATACAGTAACCTCGCTCTTCTGGGGCGAAGATGTCCGGCGCCCCACCTATTTCCACGCGCGTCGCTGGTTTCTGCGCTTCCTCGGCCTGATCTATCTGATCGCGTTTCTCTCGCTCTGGGTGCAGGTGGACGGGCTGATCGGCGCCCGGGGTCTGGCGCCGGTGCCTCAATTGCTGACGGATGCGCACGCGCAACTCGGCGGGCAGGCTTACTTCGCCCTCCCGACGCTCTGCTGGCTCAATCCGAGCAACGCGTTCCTGCATTTTCTCTGCGGCGCCGGCGCGGTTCTCTCTCTGCTACTCATTGCCGGCATCGCGCCCATTCTCTGCCTCGTCCTGCTTTTCGCATCCTATCTCTCGCTCAGCATCGTGGGGCAGACGTTCTTCAGTTTTCAATGGGATGTCCTCCTGCTCGAAACGGGATTCCTCGCCATCTTCCTCGCGCCCTGGCGCTGGTGGCCGAAGCGCGGCCAGCCTGCGCCGCTATCACGCGCCGCGCTTTTTCTCCTCCATTTTCTTCTCTTCAAGCTGATGCTGATGTCCGGCGTGGTGAAACTCACGAGCGGAGACACATCGTGGGCCAATCTCACCGCGCTCGACTATCACTACTGGACGCAGCCGCTGCCGACCGTAATCGGATGGTGGGCCGACAAGTCGCCCGAGTGGTTCAAGCATTTCTCGACCGCTTTCGTCCTCGTCGTAGAAATCGCGGCCGGCTTCCTTATCTGGCTGCCACGCCGGCTGCGCTTGCTCGGTTGCGGCGCGATTGTCTCTGCTGCAGATCGTCATTGGCCTCACCGGCAATTACGCATTCTTCAATCTCCTTACCATCGCGCTCTGCCTCCTCCTGATCGACGATGCCGTCTGGCCGGGCGCGCCTCGCCTAACGAATCCGCGGCGCCGAGTTCGCCGCTGGCCGGTCTGGGTCCCAATCGGCGTCATTCTCCTCACAATGCCGATGAATGCCGTGCTTATCTTCAACGCCTTTGAGCCGGAAACGAAATGGCCGCGCCCGCTGGAACAAATGTATGGTGCGATCGCCTCTTACCGCATCGTCAATGGCTACGGCCTTTTCCGCGTCATGACGAAGGAGCGGTCGGAAATCATCCTCGAAGGGAGCGACGACGCGATTGAGTGGAAAGCCTACGAATTCAAATGGAAACCGGGCGCGCTCGATCGGATGCCGGGCTTCGTCGAGCCGCATCAGCCGCGGCTCGATTGGCAGATGTGGTTCGCCGCGCTGAGCGATGTGCGGCAAAATCCCTGGTTCCTCGCGCTCGCTTTTCGCCTGCTCGAGAATTCGCCGGATGTCGTGCATTTGTTAGGCAAGAATCCTTTCCCGGACAAACCGCCGCGTTATCTCCGGGCCGAGATTTATCGCTACCGTTTCACCACGATGGCGGAACACCGGCAAACCGGTGCATGGTGGCAGCGCGAAGACGCACGCACCTACTTACCCACGGTCTCGTTACGCGGTGAATGAGCTCCTCCGGGATCACCTGCACTCGTACCGTGGGAGCGTAGCTTGAGTAATCGCCGTTAGGCCGTATAGTTCGTGGATGCCGAAGGAAGAGCAGATCGTGACCGAAGGCACGGTGACTCAGGTGTTGCCGGGCACGATGTTCCGCGTCGATCTCGCCGGGCAGCGCAATGTTCTTGCCCATATTTCCGGCAAGATGAGAAAACATTTCATTCGGATTGTGCCGGGGGACAAGGTAGAGGTCGAATTGTCCCCCTACGACTTGACCAAAGCGCGGATCATTTTCCGCGCTAAATAATTCCATGGCATCCGGGAAGGCCAACGACGAAAATCGTAAGCGCGAGCCGACGTCGAGTTCCGTATCCCCATTGAAGAAAACTTCATCGTCGAAAGCCGCCCGCGCAGGGGCGAAAAAGCGGCGATCCAACCAGGAGAAAAATATGGCTGACGAAAAAAATATGACAGAAGGCGCGGAAATCCCGCCTGAGGCAGAAAGCAAAATGCAAAGTGGCGCATCCCACGCCCGCCAGGCGGCGGAGGATCTTCGCTCCGCGGCGGGGGCCATGGCCGACCAGTATCGGGGCCGGGCCGAGGAGGTCTGGAACGATGCCAGCGATCGCGTCCGCAGTTTCCAGGAGGACACTGAGCAATACGTCCGAGAAAACCCGACCAAGGCGGTCTTTACCGCGCTCGGAATCGGGTTCGTGCTTGGCTTGATCTTCCGTCGTTAGGGAGCATTGGATGGCGGGCCGGCCAATGCCGTTCCGCAATCCCGCCGGGCACGCGGGATTGCGCCAGAACCTCATCTCTTTCGTTGCGTCGCTCTCGCAGTTCTTCCAGACCCGGTTGCACCTGGCGGTGCGGGAATCGAAGGCCGCCGTCGGGCATCTCGTGATCATGGTCGCGTGCGGCATCGCCGCGGCCGTGTTGCTGCTCTTTGGCTACATTTTCCTGCTCGTTTTCGCAATTGTTGGGATCGCGCATCTCGTCGGGATTTCCTGGACCTGGATGGCACTCATCCTGGCGCTGCTGCATTTCGCCGGCGCGCTCGTTTGTCTAGTTATTGCCCGCGGGCAGGCGAAGCATCCGATGTTCCGCGATACCGCGACCGTTTTGAAAGAGGACACTGAATGGCTGAAAAATCTGGACCAGACGAAACGCCCGTAGAGTTACGGCTGAAGGTCGCCCGAACGCGCGAGCTGGTAGTGCGCGACGCCAGCGGGCTGCGTTACGAGCTCAATTTTCCGCTTAAGTTAAAGAGGGCCTTTCAACGCAACACGGTCGTTTGGGTGGGCGCCGCATTGGCGGTCGGATTGCTCATTGCGCTCCTGAAGGCGCGCACGCAAAAGGTCTATGTCGGTGCGAGCGGGAAGAAAGTGCGTTCGCCCAATAAGTCGCTCCTCCAATCGGGCGCGTTGCTCGGCGCGTTAAAATTCGGGATGACTCTTTTGCAGCCAATGGTGGTCAGCTACTTCGCGAAAAAGGGAGCGAAAAAGGGCGAGGAACGTCCGCGCTCGCGGAACTGGTAGGCGGATTTCGATTTACGCTTGGGAAGGGATTGTCTATTTTCCGGGCTCGTCCCCCCATGACCGCCGCACCTGCCTCTCGTCTCCGCGCCTTCCGCCTCGCACGTCGATCAATACCTCTTGGTTGGACAACAAGGCGGCGCTTCCGACATTCATCTCGGCGTCAACGCGCAGCCCATCTGGCGGCTTAATGGGATTCTCCAACCGATCTGGCCCGATGCGCCGAAGCTGACCGCGAAAGACACCGCGGCGCTCGCAGCCGGTTTCCTCAACGAAGCGCAACGGGCCCAGCTCGCCGACCGGGGGGACGTCGATTTTGCCTATGCCACGGAAGATGGCCGCTTCCGCACCAGCGTCGTTAGGCAACGGCTCGGGATCGACATCGTCTTTCGCATCATCAGCACCAGGGTGCGCACGATGGATGAACTCGGTTTGCCCGAGAGCCTCAAGTTGCTGACGCGCTTCCATAACGGGCTAATTCTCGTTACCGGCTCGGTTGGCAGCGGCAAGTCAACCACCCTCGCCTCTCTCGTCGAGCAGATAAATATCGAGCGGCGCGAGCATATTATTACCCTAGAGGACCCGATCGAATACGTCTTCCAGCCCAAGGGCTGCCACATCACACAGCGCGAAGTTCACACCCACACCAAATCCTTCGGCGCCGCTTTGCGCGGTTCGCTGCGCGAAGATCCCGACGTCATCATGGTGGGCGAAATGCGCGACCTCGAGACCGTCTCGCTTGCCATCACTGCCTCGGAGACCGGCCACCTAGTTCTCGGCACGCTCCACACCGGCAACGCCTCACGCACTCTCGACCGCCTGCTCGACGTTTTCCCGGTCGATCAACAGGACCAGATCCGCGTCATGGTGAGCGAATCGCTGCGCGGCGTCATCAGCCAGCAGCTCGTGCCGCGGATTGACGGCAAGGGCCGCATCCTCGCGCTCGAAATCCTAACGAACACTCCTGCGGTCGCGAACGTCATCCGCGAAGCGAAAACCTTCATGTTACCCGGCATCATCCAGACCGGGCGTAAACAAGGAATGCGCTTGATGGATGACTCGCTCTCGCAGCTTTTCGACCAGGGCTTGATCAGCGCCCAGGAAGCCTGCAGCCGCGCCGAACAAAAACAGGCCATGCGACAACATGTGGGAATTTGAGAGACGGAAGATTGACCGCGGATTACGCGGATTTCACGGATGGGGAAGATGATTCATGAAGCGTTGAGCCGGTCGATTATCGGTATTGCGATGGAGGTGCTCAACGAATTGAAGCCCGGCCTCGATGAGAAGCTTTACGAGCGCGCAATGGCCATCGAGCTACGACGGTGCGGTCACGCCGTCGCCTTGCAAAACTCTTTTCCAGTATTCTATCGCGGCGAGATGATCGGCAATCTCATCCCCGATATGATTGTCGATGGTCTCGTAATCGTGGATGGCAAGGTCGTATCCGCATTCACCGACAGTCATGCGGCGCAGATGATCGGTTACTTGAACATCACGGGCCTAAAACTCGCACTCCTCCTAAACTTCAAAAACGCCAGCGTCACTTGGAAGCGTGTGGTCAACGAGCGCGTGCACAAGAACGTTATCCCGCCAGATCTACATTCTCCCCATCCGTGAAATCCGCGTAATCCGTGGTTAAAAAATGCCCTACATAGACAAATTATTTGAGGTGCTGGTGAACGAAGGAGCCTCCGATTTGCATATCGCAGAGGGTCAGCCGCCGAAGATACGCAAGCACGGCGACGTCATGGCCGATATGCGAAGAGCCGCTGCACCGGGACGAACTGGTGAACATGTTGAGCGAAGTCTGCGGCCCGAAAGGTTGGACTCTTTTCGAAGAGCGGGGCGACTTCGATTTCGCCTACGAGATGGATGAGAAATCGCGTTTTCGCTGCAACTTTCTCAAACAAACGAACGGCTACGGCGCTGTCTTCCGCCTAATTCCTACTCGCATCGCTTCACTCGACGGAGCTTGGCATTCCGGCAGTCGTTAGGCAATTTGGCGACCTGCGCGGCGGACTCGTCCTGGTCACAGGCCCGACCGGCTCGGGCAAGTCGACCACACTGGCCGCTCTCATCGATTACATCAACACCAACTACGCGCGGCACATCATCACGATCGAGGAGCCGATCGAGTTCGTGCACCACAACAAACGCAGCATCATGACTCAGCGCGAAGTGCCGGAGCATTCTTCTACCTTCCCGGCGGGCTTGAAAGCCGCCATGCGCGAGGATTGCGACATTGTCCTCGTCGGCGAAATGCGCGACCTCGAAACCGTCTCGCTCGCCCTCACCGCGGCCGAGACTGGCCTGCTCGTCTTTGGCACTCTGCACACCAACAACGCCCGCAAAACCATCGACCGAATGATTGACGTTTTCCCGGCTGACAAGCAACCACAGGCGCGCACCATGCTGGCCAACTCCCTCCGTGGCGTCCTCGCCCAGCTCCTCCTCAAGCGCGCGGACGGCACCGGTCGCAACGCGGTCAACGAAATCCTCATCTCGAGCAGCGCTGTTTCTTCCATCATCCGGGAAGGCGCCACTCAGAAATTGCAGGACGTCATCGTGAGCGGGAAAGGGCAGGGGATGCAATTCATGGACGACGCCATTTGGACGTTGTTACAGCAAGGCATCGTCTCGCCGCACGAAGCCTTCATGAAAGCGATCGACAAGAATCTCTTCAAAAAATTCCTGCCGGCCGCCGAAGCCGGACTGGCCAACTCCGCCGGGTCCTCTCCCGACGACGAGCAACGCCCGCTTGGAAATTTCGTCAAGAGCCGTGCGCGCAAAGGCTGATTGGACGCGACGTCAGGGCAAATCTTCCTCGTCCGGCAATCGGCGCGTCCAGTGCTGGACGCGCCGAATGTAGATCCCTGGAATCGGAGCCTCTTTAAGCTAGGGCAGGCTATGGCCGATGTCCGCTTTGCGGGCCTTGTCGTCGCCGTTGTCGATCGTTCCGTCCACCCTGACTTCCTCGCGGAAGTTGAAACCGGTCATCCGCCATGCCGACATCGCCTTTGATCAGGCTGACGTCGGGCCGGTCGACGGTCTGGTTCCCGTCGACGTCGCTGGCAAGCACGTTCATGCTCACCGCGGTTTCGGGCAACACAACGGAGGAGCTGCTCGTTACGTCCATCAAAGTAAGAGCGATTTCTTGAACGTCGGTAACCTTTCTCAAATTCACACTCATTGTGTTTCCGGAGAAGGCGACACCGTTGATTTGGCCGAAGTCGGTCGTGGGGGTGGCAGTGCCACTTACGATGTTATCGTTCAGGGTAAAGACCAGCGTGTGGTGTCCCCGGCTATCACGGCATCGACGCCAGGCTTGCCGGTGAGCGGGAGGTCCACCCCGAAGGTCTGCCCGCCGTGATCCTTGAGGGAGGCGGCGGAGCCGGATTATTTTTGCATTGCGAACCGCACCGGTACGGACTCATATTTTTTCATGAATCGCTTGGTTGGTGCTACCGCTCTCGCTGTTGCCATTTTTTTGGTGCTGACCGGTTGCGCGACGGATGATGATCCGTTCCCCGTCCATCCGGCTGCGACAACGACTGATTCCGAGGTGCCAGGCGCGGGTGCAGCAAGCCCTGCAGGGGAAAGCTCGAGCGCGGGGTGGAAGTGGTAGTTGCCTGCATCTGGGAATTGAGCGGCCTCATTACGTTCAACTCCAATTCTTTCATAAGTTTCGCTCTTTTCTGGCCTGATAGAGTTTCACCTTTACCCTATCCATCACTCAGTCGACACTTATACTTTGAACCCGCTGTGTCACCTTTGTCCTAAAGGACTGTCAGCTTCTCGTGGATTACAGATTATGGTTTCGATTCGTGCTTTAGCTGCGTACCGCTGTCCTCGCACTCTATGGGCAATGTCGCTCATTCAATTCGTTCATTGACGGCGCTTGCCGCCAACCGTAATTGTGCCTCATGGCTGACAAATCTCCAAGCGCGCAGCAACGACGGACCGACAACGGCCTTACCCGCCGAACATTTCTTGGCATGAGTCTCGCCGGCGGGGCCACCTTATTGGCGGGAGGATCGGCCACGATTTTCGCAGCCGGCCCATCGGCAGTGCCGGGCCAGGCCACGAATGTCTCTTGGAAATTAGGCGGCGATCTCTCGGTCAATCGGCTCGGGTTCGGTGCGATGCGCATCACTGGGGACGGTATTTGGGGATGGCCGGCCGACCGAGACAATGCGCTCAAGGTTCTGCGCCGCGCAGTTGAACTTGGGGTGAATCTGATCGACACGGCCGATGCTTACGGGCCGGAAACAAGTGAGCTGCTCATCGCGGAGGCGCTCCATCCTTATCCGGCCGGGCTCGTGATCGCGACGAAAGGCGGTCTGACCCGACCAGGGCCTGGCAAGTGGGTACCAAACGGTCGCCCTGAATACCTCAAGAAATGCGTCGACAATAGCCTAAAGCGACTTCGGCTCGAGCGCATCGATCTGTATCAATTGCACCGCGTCGATCGAAAAGTGCCGATGGAGGAATCGCTCGGCGCAATCAAGGAGATGCAAGACGCCGGGAAGATTCGCCACGTCGGATTATCCGAGGTGGCGCCGGAGGAGATCGATCGGGCGCGGAAGGTTCTTCCGATTGTGAGCGTTCAGAACCAATACAATGTCGCGGATCGCGACTGGGAAAATACTCTGGTCTATTGCGAAAAAGAGAGTCTCGGCTTTATGCCATGGTCACCGATTGGCGGAGGCAGGGGATTGAAGTCTGGCACAGCGCTGGAAGCGATTGCCAAGGCACACCAGGCGACTGTTTTTCAGGTCGCGCTTGCCTGGCTCTTGCAGCGATCGTCTGTGATGCTGCCAATTCCCGGCACATCGTCGCTGGCGCATCTGCAAGAGAACGTCGCCGCCGCAAAGCTCAAGCTAACGTCGGAAGAGTGGAAAACGATTGATGGCTTAGCGCGTCACTCGTGAGTTAGACGGAAGAGGGATAACCAGTCATACCTAGTCGACGCATCCCTCCCGCTCGACTCCGAACGGGAGGCACGCCAGCCTCGCTTAGTTTAGGTTCTCTGACCGGTTACTCCCGATCGTACGTTCCCATGCTGTGGAACTTTTTACCATTGGGCTCGGTGCCGTGCGTCTTAATCGTGCGCGTCTTTCCATCCGCTGAGACGACTACCTTGCCGGTCATCGTGACTTTCCCGTCTTTCATTATGGTGATGCCAAGGGTGTGATCGTCCATTTGCTTGTAGGACCTCATGTCGGAGTTCGGATCGCCAGTGACTGGGTAGTCTTTGCCGTCGAACTTGCCGACCCACTCGTTATGCGTGGGTTTGCCTTGCGCATCCGTCCCATCCACCGTGACTTTGATGTTGTCACCATCGGCTTGGTAGATAACGGTACTGTTCTTGCCCATTCCAGGGGCGAGCTTCGACTTGGCCTCGTTTAGTTTCCAGGTCCCCATCTGCGGATCGGCGAAGCACACTGCCCCGAAGGCAAAGCACAGCGCCAGAATTACTACGGTTGTTTTTTGGTTCATAGGCCGTATCCAGATCGGGTTTTCAATCGCTCGTCAATATATTATTCATTGGACCGGAAAAGGTTACGGACTGGACGTGGCAGAGGTGTTGCGCGATGGCGAGCTCGCCGTGGAGATGAGATCGAGGAAACTGGCGAGGAGCCGAGTAGCAGGTGGCGGGCAATGACAGAGGCGCCAATGAAAGTTGGCACTCAGAAACTCATCGACAGAAGTTCAGAAACTTAGCAGGGCGTAGCCTTTGTTCTGATACTGCATGAGCACGAGAAGAGCGTCGGCGGCGACGATCACGTCGGGGACGAGCGTTTTTGGATCGATCTTTTCGCCGGCCAGGTATTGTCCGCAGACGTAGAATTCGACACCTTGTTTCTTCATTTCGGCGATCGTTCTCAGGTTAGGATTGCCGATACCGAACTTTGCTTTGTAGTGTGCGTCATCAAGGATTCCGTCGACGGCCGAGCCGTGAAAGACGACGACAAATTTTGCCTTCTCTATCGGCACATGGGCGACAGAGAGAGCGTTCAGCTCCGAACCCGCCATGTTCAGCGCAGGAACCAACTGGGCCGGTTTATCCGCTGCGTGAGTGGCATCGAAGATTGCGCGATATGTATTCTCGCCGGCCGGCGGCAGGGCGACGTTTGGGATCGCAACGTAGCCGTCAGCCGCGGGCACAAGCGGCGATTTCGGGTCGGGCCACTGGGCGGCGGCGACATTGACGCTGGCAAGCAAAATAAGAAGTGCGTTCATAACACACGTTTCTATTCCATTCCCGCGGCGCAGACGAGAGTAAAGAAGGCACAGAAATACAGAAGTCGGAGACCCCTTCGGATTAATCTTTTTTCCGCAATCTCCAGCTTACGGAAACGCATTGATTCCAGTCACGGTACCTTCTCCCGCGTGGCGCACGATCAGCCTGCGGGAGATGTTCATTCCTAGCCGCTGGTTCCGCGGAGCGTCGAAACGGGCGAGAGTAAGCCGGCGCGCCGTGCGGGCACATAGCTCGCGATCGCTACCGCGATGATCGCGAGCAAGATCGCCCACAAATAGTGGTGCCAAGTGGAGGCGACGGGAAAATAATCCGCGTAAAGCAAACCGCGCACGCGGAGCGGAATATGGGAAACGCCGATCACCATGAGCCAGCCACAGAGACAGCCGATGAACGAGCCGAGCGCCGCGATGAGCGCCCCTTGCCAGAGAAAAATCGCGCTGATGTCCAGCCTGCTGTAACCGATCGAACGCAGGATCGCGATCTCCTTGATTTTCGAAAGCACGGTCATGGTGAGCACATTAAAAATGCCGAAGCCGGCGAGCAGAATTATCAAAGAGACCGTGATCGCAGTGGAGAGCCGCAAGGTCAGCAAAAGCTGAAGGTTGGATTGTTCGCGTTCCTGCCAACTGCGCGCCTCGTGTTGAAAGAGTTGCTCGAAATGCTGCGCCAATTCCGGCGCACTATCGGGGTCGCGCAATTTGTAAAGAATCATTGTCGCGGGATACGGCTTGCGCAGAAGGCGCTGGGCAATTTTCGTCTGGCAATAGATGCGGGTGGAATCGACTGCCCCGACACCGCTGCGCGCCACAGCCGCGACTGTGAAGCGCCAATATTCGCCGCCAGGCGAAAGCAATTGCACGGGGTCGCCGGTGGTGATGCCGAGCGCTTCCGCTAGCCGTGAACCGACGATCACCGAGCTCGGGTTGTTTTGGAAATCCGCAAACTTCCCGGCGATGATCTGCTGGCCAATATCGGTCGTCCGCAGATGGAGCGCGGGATCGATCCCAAAGAGATCGACCGTCGCGGTTTCAAACTCGGCCCGTGCCGTGAGCGTCCCGCGCAAGACCGGCGCGCAAGCAACGACATTGGGAAATCGCCGACTGATGCGCATGATTTCGGAGGCATTGGTAATCCCCTCGAAATAGCGGCGGCGGGCTGCTTCCACGCTGGCGTTTTTTGGTGCGACCAACAGATTGCCGTAGCGCGGACTAAATTGTGCCCGCAGCATAATGGCCCCGTTACTCCCGAGGGTAGCGTCGATGAAACGTTTGGTGAAGCCCTGGGTCTGCGCCTGAGTGCAAACGAAAATCGCGACTCCGAAAACAACCCCGCAAAGGCTGAGCACGAAGGCGCGTTTGCGGTGGAAAAGAAAGCGCAGCGCGATATGGAGGGTTGGCGTCACTCTGGCTTTTCCTGCCGCAGATTTTTCACAATTCGTTGCCTAACGAATTGTCCGGACCTTAGTTTATCCTGATCCGAAACCACCACGCGATCGCCCTCCTGCAAGCCGTCGAGCACCTCGGAAAACTCGAGCGTACGATACCCGACCTTGACCGTGCGCTTTTCTACCACGCTGTGTTTTACCCGCCAGACCTGATCAACCAGCAGGGCGCGCGTTGGAACGAGGATCGCGCCGGTATGCTGGCCGGTGATGATGTTCATTTCGCCCGTCATTCCGGCGAGTAAATTTTCGGGTGGATTTTCGAGGTCGAGCAGCACGGTGTAACGCTGCGTTTCGGGATCGGCCGCGGGCACGATCGAAGTGACGGTGGCGTTGAACTGCCGGTTGCGATAGGCGTACATTTGCAGGATGGCCTTCATGCCGACCTTCACTTCGCCCACGTCTTCTTCGTTCACTTCGCCACGCACGTAATTCCTTCTGGAAGAGATGCTGAGCAGTTCGCTGCCGTCGTTCACGAACTCGCCGTCGATCGCTTTGATGTCGGAAAGGATGCCGTCCATCGGAGCGCGGATTTCAGTGTTCTGCATTTGGGCTTCAATTTTCTGGGCGGCGGTTCGCAGGGCCTCCAGGTTGCGATCGCGCTCAATCTGTTCCGTCTTGAGCGCCGCCCGGAGGCGGTTTGCTTCACTTTTCGCTTTCTCGTACTCGACTGCGGGGACGTTGCTCAATGCCGCCAGCTTTTCCTGCCGCTCCACATTGCTTTCCGCGATCTTGAGCGGCTCGGCGGAGGGCAATTCCAATCGCGCGCTCTCAATCGCCGCTTGCAAATCGGCCTGCGCCTGTTTGAGCTGACGCGCGGTTGCTTCGTCGGCGATCGTGGCCAGCAGCTCACCCTTCTTCACTTCCCTGCCGATCGCGCCCCGCCCGGCGACCAGTGGTTCGCCGAGCCGGATGACGCCGGCGTTCTGCGCCCGGATATGATTTACAAACGATGGTTCGATTCGAACCGTCCCGTAAACTGCGGAAATGGCGGTACCCCGCTTGACCCGCTCTACTTCGGCGACCGGCCGCGACCAGTAGAAAACCATGGCGAAGACGAGCACCGCCAGCAAAACGGCGGTCCAGAGCGTTCGTTTGGAAGCGGGCGGCGGGCTCACTGTTGGGAACTATGCACCTTTGGTGTCGCGTCGTCCGAGAATTGAAAGTAGCGGCCGGTGGCGCGATCCCATTCAGCGCGCGTCATTTCCTGCTCGTAGGCCGCCTTCAGGATGCCGCCGCGGGTCGCGAGCAAGTCGGTTTCCGCCGTGCGGAATTCCAATTGCGAAGCGAGTCCCTGCTGCCAGCTCTGCTCTACGACGGCCACATTTTTTTCCGCGACCTCGACGGCCTTGGTGAGCGAATCATGACGGGCAGCGATCGCCCGGAAATTGTTTTGCAGGCCCGCCAGTTCCTGCCCGACGCTCGTTTCCAATTTCTGCAATTGCAGTTCATTGATTTCGCGAACGGATCGCTGCTCGTAGGGACGCGCCGCTCACTTTGCCGTTGTCGATCACGCGCCAGGTATAGCTCGGCGCCGGCGAGGATTTCCGAAGAAACGAGATTAGTGGTGCTCGGTGCGCCGGGCTGGCGAAGGTTGGTTTTCGGGACGTATTGGCCGAAGAGCGTGAGGTCGAGGCGCGGATAAAAACCGGCATTGACGATTCGTTGATCTTCGCGGCTGGCGCGCACCAGAAGGCGCGCCAGCCGGAGATCGGCGCGCCGGTCGAGGGCGGCGGCTGTCTCGCCTTCCAGCGGGAAACTCACGGGCTGGAACTCGAGGGTCCCCTGCGGCGAAGGCAAGACCGCCCCGGGAGCGAGATCGTCGCCCATCGCCGTCGCCAGTTGGAGGATTGCGGCGCCGTAGGCCCGATGCGCACTTTCAATTTGCGGATCGAGTTCCCGGGCCTGCAAAGTCGCGGCGGCGAGCGCGCCGCGGTCCACCGTGCCGGCTTCGTAGCGCGCCTCTTCGCTCGTCAGGTTTTCGTCCAGCCGCTGGCGTTGTGATCGTCCCAGCTCCTCGAGCGAGCGCTCGTAAAGAGCAGCTGTAAAACGCCGTGCGGACCTCGTGCAGTTGTTCGACGACTGCGACATTTAACTCCTGCGTGGCGATCAGCACTTCGATGTCGCCACGCCGCAACGAGGCCGGAATTCCCGCTTGAAAGAGTGGCTGAAGAAAGAAACCTCGCGCAAGCGCAAAAGGCCGGTTCGGCGGTTGTCCGGCGCGCTTGCCCCCTTGCACGCCCAGGGGCACCCTGACAGAGGCGACGGGCAGTGCGACGGAACGGAAAACAAGGCGCTGACCGGCGGCTTGTTCCACCGCGGTCTTGGCCTTCTGAATGCGCGGATTTTTTTCCAGCGTCCGCGCGAGCGCTTCGTCGAGTGTCAGGCCGCGCAGCGCCGGGGAACCGACGACCGCGAGTGCGAAGAAGAGCAGCAGGCGTCGCTTCATTTTTTCTTCTCGGGAGTTGCGGGGGGAGGGGCAGAGCGAAAAATCTGCTCACCGGATTGGGCGTCGTTAGGCTCAACCGTCCTGGAGGAGCGCTCTTCCCGAGTCGAGCACCTCCGATTCGCCACCCGACGCCCGATCGAGCCGGGCGAGCGCGGCGTTGTGCAGATAGATCGCGCTCAACCGCGTGGTTCGGGTGCGCGTGACATCGGCGGCCGCTTGCAGAATATCGAGCTGCGTTCCGAGTCCCGCGGCAAAATTGCTCTTGGCGAAAGCGAGTGATTCATCCGCGGTCTGCACGTTTTTCGTTTGCGCCTGGAGGACACTGTCGGCTTGTTCCAGGTCAAGGAACGCGCTGCGCACTTCGGATTCGATCCCGAGCCTGACCGCCTTGAGGGCAAGGACTGCGCCGTCTCGTCGCGCGCGCGTTGCCTGCATGCGGCCGCGCGTGGCGAAACCATCAAACAGAGGCCAGGAGGCATTCAGTCCGACGACGTAACCATGATTGAACGCCGGGCCCACATTGGGATCGCGTTCGCTGTAGACTTGGTAGCCGGAGAAAATTTCTACCTGCGGACGAGTTGCGCTGCGATCGACCTCCAACTGTTTTTCCTCGATCACGACATCCTTTTCGGCCGACTTGATCTCGGGCCGATTGATCAGCGCCCGGGCCAGCGTGTCATTCAGAGTCGGGTGACGCGGTTCGTATTGCTAAAGAACCGACGGCCTCGAATTGCCGGTCGCCGGAAGAGCGGCCATCGATGCCGCAAAGGTCGTTCAGGCGCAAATACGAGTTGCGCAGATCTGTCTGCGCCTGAACCAGCTCGGGTTCTTCATTGGCGAGCGCGACTTCTGCGCGGCTGGCATCCAGGGGTCCGACCAGGCCTGCGCTCAAGCGTTCGCGCTGGCTTTTGAGTTCCTCCTGCAGGACGGCGACCGATTGTTCGCGCACGTGAATTTTCTCCCGGTTCAAGAGCAACTCGTAAAACGCGAGCCGCACATCCATCGTGACGCGATCCGTCACCGCCTGGAGTTCGTCCTGTTGCTTGGCCAGGTTCAGCTGAGCGATCGCGACCTGATTGCTGGTGGCGCCGCCCGTGTAAAGATTCTCCACCACCCGGAGCGATGCGTTGTAATCCTCCGGGCGGAGTTGCGACGATTGCGCGATTGCGCCGCGGCGATAGTATCCACCGGAAACAACGGACGGAAGATAACCGGAGCGCGCTTCGAGTTGGCCGCCCCGCGCGGCCTGGATCTTCTTCCGGGCGATCGCGATTTCCGGGTTTTGCGCCTGGGCCAGCCTAACGACATCCACGATCGTGTACCGGGGCGCGCCGCTGACGATCGCGATCGAAGGCAGCGCAATGAGCGCGACAGAGCGTGAGGCGAAAAAGCGGTCCCATGAATTTTTTCTCTACGGCGTCGCCTTTTTTCGCAACTAAATTCCCAGCATCAACCGAGCGGTAGCGCAGCGAGGATCGAAGGATCCCACTCCCAGGCTGGAAGGCGATGGCGCGAATTCCTTCGATCATCAGGTTAAGGCAGACGCTACGAGAACTCCCGTTCTCGCGCGAGATGATGGGCGGTCTGGCGGCGCTTGGCTATCAATTTGCAGCTTCAGCATTTGCGAGCTTGCTCGCAGGCAGCGAGTGCGCCAATCTACCGGCTTCGAATGAGTAAAATTCCAATCGCGATCGTCGGGGTCGGCAACTGCGCGAGCTCGCTGGTCCAGGGAATCAGTTTCTATGGCGGCTCTCCCCGCAACGGGGCAAGCGTCGGCCTGATGCACCAGCAGGTCGGGCCCTATTGGCCGGACGACATCGAAGTCGTCGCCGCGTTCGATGTCGATCGCCGCAAGGTAGGGATCGATGTCAGCGAGGCGATTTTCGCGCCGCCGAATTGTACCAAGGTCTTTTGCGAAAAAATTGGGAAGACCGGCACGATCGTACGAATGGGCTGCGTGCTCGACGGAGTGGGCACACACATGAAGGAGTATGATCCGCGGCGGACCTTTCAACCGCTCGAGAAGGAATCGACTCGCGAGCGGATCATCGCGGAGTTGCGCGAATCGGGCGCCCAGATCATGGTCAATTATCTGCCGGTAGGTTCGGAGGAGGCGACGCGCTTCTATGTGGCCTGCGCGCTCGAAGCCGGCCTGGCCCTGGTCAACAACATCCCAGTCTTTATCGCGAGCGACCCGGTTTGGGCGAAGCGGTTCGAAGAAAAAAATCTCCCGCTCGTCGGCGACGACATTAAGGCGCAAATGGGGGCGACGGTGCTCCACCGCACTCTGGTTGATCTCTTCCGCAAGCGCGGCGTGAAAATCGAACGCACCTATCAGTTGAACACCGGTGGCAACACCGATTTTCTGAACATGCTGAACCGGAGCCGGCTCGCGTCAAAGAAGACGTCGAAAACCGAGGCGGTGCAATCGGTCATCGGCGCACGGCTGGCCGATGAAAATATTCACATCGGGCCGAGCGATTACGTGCCCTGGCAGAACGATAACAAGATTTGTTTCATCCGGGTGGAGGGCAAGCTCTTTGGCGATGTGCCGATGGAGATTGATCTCAAACTTTCGGTCGAAGATTCGCCGAACTCTGCCGGAGTGGCAATTGACGCGATCCGTTGCTGCAAGCTCGCGCTCGATCGCGGGAAAGGGGGCGTGCTCCACTCCGCGTCGGCCTATTTTTCCAAGCATCCTGCGGTTCAACTAACCGACGACGAGGCTTATCAACACGTCGAGGAATTCATCCGCGGCGAACGCGATTCCTGAGGCGGCGCCAGCTCGGGCGGTTTGACGCTCTTGGACGGGAGTAACTGGATTTTCAGATCCGGGTTTGTGGCAATTTCATGGCCTCATAAATCCTCGTAAGACCAATCCTTTCCTGCCTAACGATGAGCGAAGAAATCTGGTTAAGCTGCCGCGGATATCGAACGCTATCTCGGCGAGGAGGATTCGCGCGTCCATGCGCTGCGCGGGGTATCGCTCGATCTCGAACCGGCCACGGTCCATGCGGTCGTCGGTCCGTCGGGCTGCGGCAAGAGTACGCTCCTCTACATCCTTGGTCTGCTCGATTCACCCGATGCCGGTAGCCTAACGATCGACGGAAGCCTGATCGCTGATCTGCCCGATAGCGAGCTGACGCGGAAGCGCAACGAACTGCTCGGCTTCATTTTCCAGTTTCATTTTCTCCTCGAAGATTTTACCGCACAAGAGAACGTCATGATCCCGATGCGGCGGCTCGGTCGCCTGACGGAAGAAGCGATGCGAGAGCGGGCCGCGCTTCTGCTCGAGGAAGTTGACCTTGGGAACAAGCTTTCCCGCCCGAGCCGGCATCTCTCGGGTGGCGAACAACAGCGCGTCGCGGTGGCTCGCGCGCTGGCAAACAATCCGCGCGTTATCCTCGCGGATGAGCCCACGGGCAACCTTGACACCGCTAATTCCGAGCGCGCCTTTCGCTTGTTGCAGCGGATTGTGCGCGACGAGCGCAAGGCGTTGCTCCTGGTGACGCACAACCCGCTGATCGCGGAAGCGTGCGATTGGATTCACGAAATGCAGGACGGCGTGATCGTCGGCAGCCATCCTCGCGGGAGCAGCGCCCGCGGCACTCGTTAGGCAGGATGACTCCCGCGACTCCCATCCTGCCGCCCGCCGGGGTGGTGCCGGTTGCCGCGGAGATGGGCAGCGCCGTCGATCACGGTGCGGAATTGAAGCGCGGGATGTTCTTCAACACGATCGCGCTTTTGGCGTCGAATTTCCGCGGCGTCTTCACTTTTCTCATCGCGCGACTGTTGGGCGCAGCGGCCCTCGGCACCTTCCTCGTGGCGTGGGCGACGACCGATGTGCTGAGCAAGATCGCGATGTTCGGTCTGGACAACACCATCATTGCCTTCATCGCGCGTTCCGAGGCGGCCGGCGAGCGCGCACGTAGTCGGGCGCTGTTTCATCTCGCCGTTGTCCTTGCCCTCGGGCAAAGCACGGTCGTCGCCGCGATCTCGATTTTGGTAGTCCGTTTCGCGGGCGATAAGCTGAACCTGAATCCGCAGATGGTTTCCGTGCTTTCGGTCCTGCTCTGCGCCATGCCGGGCGTAATTTTGTATCGCGTCTGCACGGCCGTTTCGCGCGGGATGAAGGTGATGAAGCACGACATCTTCTCGCGTGGCCTGACGGAATCGGTCGTTACCACGCTGGCGTTTCTCGGCACCGTGGCGCTCGGCTGGCAAGACCTTTGGACCCGCCATCGCCTCGATTATCGGGACCGGCGCCTCCGGTGTCGTGGCGCTCATCCTGGCGTCGTCGCTCTTCCGTTCTGCGCCGTCGGCTCGCGGAGTGATTTCCTATCCGCGTTGAAGCGCGACGTCTGCTCAGTTACGCGGCCTCGATCAGCGGCTACGATTTGCTTAACGCGCTGATCGTTAGGCTGGATGTCATCATGCTCGGATGTTTCATCGGGCGCGCGCCCGGCGTCACGCTGCCCGCCGTCGGCATCTACGGCGCGGTCGTCGAGGTCGGGAGCGGTTTGCGCAAGGTGAACCAGGCGTTCAATCCCATCTTTGCGCCGTTGGTCGCTGGAATGACAGCGCAGGGCGAGCAGGAACATGCCGCTGCCGCCTTCTCGCGCGTTGCGCAATGGATGCTTTGGATTCTACTGCCGCTTCTCGCGGTCATGGCGCTGGCTGGCTCGCTCATCCTCAGCATCTACGGGCCCGCTTTTCGCCAGGGCGCGCTCTGGCTCAACATCGTCGCGCTCGCCTGCGGCACGAACTGTTTTGTCGGCCTGGCCGAGACCGTGATCATGGTGCAACGACCGCGGCTCAATCTCGTTAACTCCGCCATCACCTGCGTGATTGCGCTGGCTGCGAATGTCTGGCTGATCAAGTCGCTTCGGCGTGACGGGCGCAGCCTTCGGCATTCTTGCTGCCCTACGTTCTGCTCGGAATCCTTCGCCACCGGGCCTTGCAGCAGGTTTTTGGTTGGCGCAACCCTTGGTCGAAGCTTGGCCCTCCCGTGCTGGCCGGGCTGATCGCAACGGCTCCCGCTGTCGTCTGTCGCACGACAATTGAAGGAATGTGGGGCCAGGTACTCAGCGCGACCGTTTTCCTCGTGGTCTACTTCATCGCGTGGCGATACCACCGGGCACGGAATTGAACGATCGGCGCCGCGAGCGATCGCGTCTAACGAGAAGCAAAGACGTTCCAGCTCTCATGGAAATAACGGACGGTTTCGTTGTTGCTCGGCTGGCGCCCACCCGGGACGTCGTGCAGCGTGAGGGTGCCCAATTGCCGGACGGCAGTTCGCATCATGGCGGAACCCGGGACGACATATTTTTTCACGCCGCGCCGATCGAGGCAGCCGCTGATCCAGATGTCGTCCATGAAGAACGCGCCGGCCGGTGCGTTGGAATAGTCCCAGAGCGCCTCGTCGAAGAATCGCGGCTGGATCAGGTAGCTGCCGCAGCCCGTCACAACCGCGACTGGCCGGGGCTCGCGGATAAGATCGGCGTAGGTCATTTTGGCGTCGTGCCAATCGAGGCTGCGCGGCATCTCAGCCCCCGCGAAAGCAAAGCGCGGCATCCGGCAGTTGTTCGTGATAATGAAGATACGTCTCGACCGCGTCGCGTGGATAAATCCGATCGTCGTCCACCACCATGATGAGCGTTCCTGCCCGGTCGGCGGCGAGTTCACGCTGGATGGTGGGGATGAATTTTGTGGCTGGACCCCAGTCGCGGCCACAGCGCACAATCTGCAACTGCGAAATCGCAGCCAGTGCTGGCGGGATGACATAGGCCTTTTTCTGACGAAAGGAAAACGGCGGAACGGCCAGCACAATCTCGTCCGGCGGCCGGGTTTGATTGAGCAGGCATTGCAGCGTCGGTCCCAGCTTCGCGATCCGATCGGGAAGAGTGCTTAGGGAGGCGATGATCCGGCGGTGCGAGTCGGTGGCAGGAACTGGCGAGGGTTTCCCGAATGAACCCAGCTTGTCGCCGTCGCCTCCCGACCACGCGCAGAAGGAGTCGAGCACCCATGCCGTCGGCAATCTCGCGGGCGGTCTTAAAGAGAAAAAAGAATCGCGAAGACATGAGTTCCACCTTGCCGCTCTCCCGCTTCGCGGAGAGCATCGCGCTGTCGCACAAACTGCTCCTGCCGGAAGGCTTTCAGGTGAGAAGTTGGAATGAAATAGAATCGAGTGGGTCTGTGGGCAACCTGTGAAAAAAATTTTTCTGACGGGCGCGAGTTCCGGGATTGGCCTCGCGATCGCCAGGGCGCTGAGTGCGAATGGAGATGAAATCTGGGGCACAGCGCGCAAGGCCGAGCGCATTCCCGCGCTGCCCGGGCTGCATCGTCTTGCGCTCGACTTGTTGGATCGGGATTCGCTAGGCGAAATCTTTCGTTCTGCCTGGCGCGAGGCCGGGCATTTTGATGTCGTGATCAACAACGCGGGGAGTGGCTACTTCGGTCCGGCGGAATCCCTTTCGTCGGAGGAGTTGGCTCGGCATTTTCAGGTCCTTGTCTTCGGCCAGATTGAACTCTTGCGCCTCGCTCTGGAAGCGATGCGCCGGGAGGAGCACGGGCTTGTTATCAACGTCAGTTCACTCGCGTCGCGCCTCCCTGTGCCTTACATGGCGGCCTACAATGCGGCCAAAGCCGCGCTCGCCGCCTATACCATGTCGATCCAACTGGAGCTCGAAAAAGGAAACGTTCGGCTGGTGGATCTACAGCCGGCTGATATCAACACCGGTTTCAATAATGCGATTGCGAAAACTGCGACGAATGACCGGCGCGTAAACCGCGCCTGGCAGAGTGTCGATCGCAATATGAAGGCGGCGCCGTCTCCGGAGTTAGTCGCGCGCCGGGTCATAAAGCTGATTGATCAGGCCAATCCGCCGGCTCGTGTTACGGTAGGCGATTCGTTTCAATCCATCATCGCGCCACTCATTTTTCGTTTTCTGCCACAACGGCGTAAAACTTTGGGGGTTAAGAAAATACTATGGTATTTAATTGATGCGCGAAATAACAGACGCGGTGATTCTGATGGCCGGGACGGGCTCCCGCCTGCGCGCCTCCGGCGAAATGTTGCCGAAGCCGCTCGTGCCGATTTTCGGGCGTCCCGCTCATCTCCTACATTGTCGACGCGCTGGAGAAAGTCGGCGTCCGAAACCTTCACGCTGTGATTGGCGCGGACGGCGACGAGCTCGTCGCTGCCTTGCGTCCCATGGTGCCGGTGTCAATGCGCCTGAATGCGATTTCAAATCCGGATTGGCAAAAGCAAAATGGCATTTCCGTTCTCTGCGCCGCGGGGAAAGTGAGAGAGCCATTCTTCCTCACGATGGGTGATCATCTTTTCGATCCTTCTGTTCTTGAACGAATCGTCGAGCAGGCGGACCGAAGCGAGTTGAATCTGGCAATCGATCGAAAGATCGAAGCCATCTTCGACCTGGATGACGCGATGAAAGTGCAGACCGATGCCGATCGCGTCAGTCGCGATTGGGAAAAATCTGGCGAACTACGACGCCATCGACACCGGAGTATTCTTATGCCCTAACGAACTTTTCGATTACCTGCGGCGGGCGCGGAGAAATGGCGACTGTAGCCTGGCCGACGGGGTTCGACTCATGGCCGAGGAGGGAAAGGTGCGGGCGATCGATATCGGAGACGCCTGGTGGCAGGACGTCGATAACTTCGCGATGCGGAGGCGCGCCGAGGAAGAGTTGAGCAAACGCCAGATGCTCAGACCGGAAGAGCCGTCTGTCCGCTCGTAGCGACCGGCGGCGCCTGGGCGCGCCAATTGTCGAGCTGACTGGCAGAACGCGCGCAGCCGAGGGTGCAGGTTTCGTTGCACGATTTGTAGGCGTAAAACTGCTCGCGCAAATCCTCGCGCGTGTAGTTCGTCAGGGGCTTCGACCAGACAGAGCGGGTTTGGGAACACCAGTTCACGCCGCCGAATTCGTCGATATAAAGATAGCGGCTCCCGGCGCGACATTTGAACGGCGCCGCGCCATCTCGCACCAGCCGTTTGCGGTAGCTTGAAAAGTCCATCCAGCTTTTCGGCAGCGTCTCGACGATGCGCTGGAACGCTTTCACTTCTTCGGGCTTCAGTTTGAGCTGCCCATTCCCGTCGTGTACCAAAAGCACGCGCGGCGTGAATCCGAGTTCGCGGGCGAACGCGATCACTTCCTCAGCTTCGTGAGGCGGGGCCGCGCCGATCACTCCGCTCACCGTGACGCGAAAACGCGCGTGATCGCGCAGGGCGAGCAGGCGTTTCTTGAGATTGTCGAGCACCTTCTCGGTTGTTTCGTTGCGCCGCACGCCGTCAATCGAGATTTGCATCTCCTGGAGTCCCGCGACATTCAGCTTCTCGATCAATTCCGGCCGCAGGAAAAATCCGTTCGAGATCATGCCGGTGCGGAGAAAGCGAAGGTCCCGGCATTTTCGGATGAGGCGCGGAAGATCAGGATGCAGGGTCGGCTCGCCGCCGGTGAGCGAGATACCGAAGGTGCCAAGTTCCTTCAGTTTTTCGAGCCGTTTCTCGAGAATCTCGAACGGCACCGGATCGCTCGTCTTGTCGAACTCGGAACAGTAGCCGCAGGACAAGTTGCAGCGCCGGATCACGACCATCTGCGCGAGAAAGGGGCTGTAGCGGAAACGGGAAAAGATGTGTGACGACATGGCGGGTTTCCGCTGGAGAATCATCGGGTCTAACACGAAGTCGCATGCCGGACAAGAAGAGCGAGGCTTGCCAAGGCGGCGGCGATTGTTCAGGAAACTGCCGTGCGTCATGAATGTATCATCCTCGCCGAGAACCCGGGCGCCTTGTCCGAGCTCTGCGGCATTTCTCTGCTCGAACGTCTCCTCCGCACTCTGCAGCGTCTCGGCCTAACGAAAGCGATCGTCCTCACCGCCACCCCGGAATTTGTCGCGCAACATCTCGCGAATCCTTCACCGCATCGCGCAAAGGTCGCAATCGACCTTCGCCGTCATCCCGGCGGTCCGGTCACCGTGAAGCAGATCGCCGAAGTCTGGCCTAACGACGCCGAACTGGTTCTCGTTATTCGGGGCGACAGCGTGTTTGATCCTCGACTCCTCCAACTCCTCGACGATCAGAATTCAACCGCCGCACTGGTTGATTCGGCGCCGCCGCCAAACCTGCAACCTCTGCTTGCTTCCGCACGGAACACAATTGGCGGTCGCGTTTGTGGTGTGGCGCTGTTGTCCCATGAATGGACAAAATCCCAGAGCGGATTATTCGAGGAAGGCCTTCGCGATGAGATTGAGGCGGGCCGAATCGAGGCAATCGACATCGCTTCCCGCGATTGGAATCTCCCCTCGTTGCGTCGCAAGCTGCGTCCCTACTGGTTCCCCGCTCCGGTTCCGGAGCAGCGAAAAAGGGCACAACACCAGCTCCTCGATGCCGCCCAGAAGGGGTCTCTCGATTTTCCTGCGATGGTCCACGCACCGATCGAGAACTTTCTCATCTCGCATCTCTGCAAGACCGCGATCACGCCCAATCAGCTAACCGCAATCACCAACATTGCTGCCTGGGGAGCGACCTTCCTTTTTGCCACTGGACGTCTCGGCTGGGGAACGATCCTCGCGCTCGTCGTCGGCGTGCTCGACGGCCTCGATGGCAAACAAGCCCGGGTGAAAATCGAAACTTCAAAAGTCGGAAAACTCGAGCACTGGTTCGACGCGCTCTTCGAAAACTCCTGGTGGATTGCGCTCGCTTATTACCTTCAAAGTTCCGGACGACTCCCCGCTGCTTTTGGTTATCTGGCGCTCTTGATTGGCGCCGAAGCAGTTGCTGGATTGGCCAAGTTTAGTGTGATTCGCGCCTGCGGCCGAACGATTGACGAAATCGGCGATTTTAATCGCCTCGTCCGGCTGGTTGGTGGACGGCGGAACATTTATGTCTGGATTTTCGCGCTCGGCATTCTTTTCGGAGCTCCCGCCCAAGCCTTCAAAATCATCGCCTGGTGGGGAGCCATTACGGCTGCCATCCAGGTGCCGCGCGCAATCCTTGCGGTGCTGGGTTATCGGAAGCGAGAGGTGCTTCGTAATCCTCAGGCCGAAGCTTGATCGCTTGACGCCGCGTCTCCGACAGCGATAAGGAACGAATGATCGGTCTCCAGCAGGTCCTTCGGGTTTTCGACAGCGAAACCGTGGGTCGCGCACCTTTACGTGACCGAGCAGTGCAACCTGGATTGCCATTATTGCAACGAGTACGACAACTCGATCCCGCATCCGACAGTGGCCAATCTCAAGAAGTGGATGGACCACATCCGAGAGCTCGGCGTCGCCCGGATCGGTTTTCAAGGGGGCGAACCGCTCAAGCATCCCGATATTGTCGAGCTGGTCGGTTACGCAAAATCCCTCGGCTTTTGCAGTGTGAGCATGTCCACAAACGGGTTTCTGCTTACCCGCGAGCTGTTGACCGACCTTGAAGGGGCGGGTCTCGACCAGTTGCAAATTTCAGTCGACCGGATGACGCCGATCGCAAGCACGCGCAAATCGATGCAGTCAATCCTGCACAAGCTCGACTGGTTCAAAGATTCGAAGATCAGGCTGAACGTCAGCGGCGTCCTTTTCAAAGAGACGCTCGATGAGATGGGGCAGGTGATCGACACCTGCCTCGATCGGGGCATCCCGGTCCATGCGCGGGTGATCCACGACGATCTGGTGCACGACCGCGCTCTGCGCGATCCCAACGCGAGCGAACCGCTCATCCGCTTTCTCGAAAAGCAGGAGAAACTGAAGCGCGGCGGAGAGAAGATTCACACGAGCTGGAACCTCTTCGCTTACGAAAAAAAGATGCTGCGCCAGGAACCGGTCGAATGGACCTGCATCGCGGGCTACAAATATTTCTTCGTCTCTTCGCGGGGCAAGTTCTGGCTCTGCAGTCAGGTGCGAACTGAGAGAGACATTCTCGAAATCACGCGGGAGGACTTGCTGAGCTACAACCGAAAGAAGAGTTGCCAGGCGGGGTGCGGGGTTTACTGCACCGCGGAGGCCTCGCTGGCCGTGAGCCATCCGCTGCAATACGTCGGCCGGGAAATGGCGGGCATGTTGGCAAGTCGCGTCTCAAGAATGCAGGGCAGGGGACCCGGGCGCATTCGTGATTTGGCGACTGCCTAGCGCTACAGGGGAAGCCCGCTGTTGATCCGCCGCCGGTAAATTCGGTAGGTCTTGTATTTCTTTGCGCCGATCGCAGCGAGGAAGCGATTGATGAGATGATTATTCTCCAGCGTCATGCTCAGCTCGCCGGTGAATCCGCGCTTGATCATGGCGTCTTCGATGATCCTGAGGACCAGCATCTCGGCGATACCGCCGCGGCGATACTTCGGCTTCACTCCGAGCGCGATCAGGCGCGCCGTCCGGATCCGGCTCTTATGGTAAAGAAGCTTTGCGAGGCCGATCGGAAGTCCGTAACTCGTTAGGCGACCATTGATCTTGCGGAAGGCGACATTGATATCCGGGACGCAAAGAATGAATCCGACCGGCTCGTCGCCGACTTCCGCGATGAGGGTGAACTCAGGCACGACGAGTTGCTTCAACTCTTTCGCCATGAACTCGAATTCTTTCTCGGTGAAGGGGACGAACCCCCAGTTTTCCTTCCAGGCGTCGTTGTAGATTTCCCGGAGGCGTCCGGCTTCCGCGCGGAAATTTTTCAGGTTTCCCTGACGAATGGTGGCCGCGTCACGTTTCTTGAGCGAGGCGGCGAGGCGGCGCAGACGGGTCGCGGCGCGGGCCGGTTCGGAAAACCACCAGGCGTAGAAATCGATCACCTTGTTAAACCCGAGTCCTTCGATGAGAGCCGGGTAGTAGGGCGGATTGTGCGCCGTCAGGAGCGTCGGAGGAAAATCAAAGCCTTCGACGAGCAAGCCGCAGACGTAATTGGTCGAGTAATCGATCGGGCCCATGATTTCGTCGCGACCCCTGGCGCGGAGCCAGTTAGTTGCGGCCTCGAACAATGCAGCCGCGACCGCAGGATCGTTCACGCACTCGAAGAGTCCGAAGCAGCCGACGTTGGATTGGTGAAAGGCGTTATAGTTTGGATCGTCGCTCGCCATGATTCGGCCGACGATTTTCCCGCCCGAGCGCGCGAGAAAAAGCGCGGCGGCGCCGTGCTCGAAAAAGGGATGTTTCTTTTGGTCGAGAAATTCCTTTCGTTCGAGGAGGAGCGGCGGCACCCAGGCGGGATCGCCCTGGTAGATCCGCCACGGGAATTTGATGAAAGCGTCCCGCTCCGCCTTAGAAGCGACTTGCGTGATTTCTACCTGCGGCATCGCGAATACTACTGCAGCTGAACCCAAGCGTGCTTCTCAGGTCAATCCGCGGACAGGTTTCTCGAAAGGAAAACCAAACTTGCAACGAGCCGGTTAGCTCACTGTTCGGCCCCGAGCCTCGCTCGTGCCGGACGCTCCACTTTCTTCCGGCGCCGACTTCGTTCCGAAGACATGATCCCAAAGCGGAGAGGTCACCCCGAAGCCGACATGATCATCCTGGTAGTGGTGCCGCATGTGATATTTTTTCAGCCAGAGCCAAACGCCGCGTCTCATCGAAAAATGATGCGTCGCGTAATGGAGCGTGTCGTAGAAAAGATAACCCGCGAGCAGGCCGGCGAACGCGGCTGGGGCAAAGCGGCCAAAGAGGAGAACGAAGATTCCGTAGAAAACGATGGCGAGTGGTCCGCTCACGATTGGCGGCATGACCAGCCGGCTGGCATCGTTCGGGTAGTCGTGATGCACTCCATGAAGCATGAAGTGAAGGTGCTTTCCCCATTTGCTTCTCGGTTCATAATGAAAAATCCAGCGGTGCATCGTGTACTCGACCAAGCTCCAGATCAGGATGCCCGCGACGACCAGGCCCGCCACGACGCCGAGCGGCAAAGCGCGCTGCGCCACTGAGACGTAGAGCATGTAACCCATCAGCGGCAGGTAGATGACGAGCGGAGTCACCGGATGCACATGCGAAAAGAGCTCCATGAAATCGCTCTCGAACATCCGGACCGATTCGTTTTTGTTGGAAACATAGCGCTGCGGCATTGGCGATATGATGCCTGAATTCCGGGGCTCAATCAACGGCGGGTCGAGAGAAAGAATCCGGGCCTCTTTCTAATGGCGGGCCAGAACACGACGGCAAACCATATCTTCGCGGCGGAGGAGCATAACCAGCAGAAGATTGAAAACAGTCAGTTCTGCAAAAAAATACCAGACCGGCTGACCCACGAGGAGCAATGCGAAGAGCAGAATCATGCGTGGGTTGGTGGCGAGGAGATTCAGCCATCGGAGCATCGATCTGCTTGCCTGCAGATAGGCCTCCGCAATAACGCCGTCGTTAGTCTTCCGGGCCGCTCGTTTCAACTCACCCAGGCGCGGCGCGAGCCATTCCTGTTGTCGCGTGTAGTTCAGATAAAGCTTGAGCAGAAATTTTTTTCGAGGTGCGGTGCGCCAGCGAAGGTGATCGAACTCCATTCGCAAGGTCCTGGACGAATCCAGTTCCGCGCGCGATTTTCCCTCCGCGAAGTAGAGCCAGGCGTTGCGAAAATAATCCGCCGCCGCGCTTTGCAGAGAGTGACTCACACCCGCGGCAAGCGCCACGAGCCAGACGAGGTGCGATCCCCCGCCGGCGGTATAGCGGAGACAGAGGTGTCCATAGATGCTCACGAAGACGAGGTGATCGGCGAGTCCGTCGAGCGCGCGCCCGGTCCGGCTGCCCTGTTTCGTTAGGCGAGCGAGCTGGCCGTCGGCGTTGTCGAGCGTATTGGAGAGAACGTGGAGAACCATCCCGAGCAGGTTCAATCTCAAATCACGGTAGTAATAAAAATGCCCGGCCATGATTCCAGCGGCCGCCCCGCAAAGGGTGACCTGTGCCGGAGTCATCCCTAACTTCGCAAAGAGAAGTGCGAGCTGAAAGCCGATCTTGCGATAGAAATGGATGTCGAGAAATCCTTCGACATCCCGGGCCTTGTAGCTTGCCTCGATGGCGGGAACGTTTTCAGCCGGCACAGCGACGGAATGGAGCCCGGGCAAACGCGAACTCACTCAGGCGTTCTGCGCGACCAAGCCCGGCACGAGCGTGTCCTCGAGAATGTTGAGCGCTTCGTCCAGGTCCGCCCGGGTATGGAGCGCCGTGACACAGGCGCGGAAGCAAATCCGATTCTGCGGCACCGCTGGATAATCCACCGGAGCGACCCAGAGCCCGCGGCTTCGCAGTTCATGACCGAGGCGGTACATTCGCTCGCGGTCACCGATCACGAGCGGCATCACGTAAGTAGTCGAGTTCCCGGTATCGATGCCGAGCCGCCGGAGCTGTTGATGGAAATAATCGGCATTCTCCCACAGTTGCCGGCGCAGTTGCGGTTGGCTCGATCCGATTTCGAGTGCTTTCAAAATGGCGGCCACGACCACGGCTGGCAGGGCACAGGAATAAACATACGGATGCGCATAAAAGCGCAGGTATTGCAGCGTCTCTCGCGAACCGGCGACGAAGCCGCCGAGCGCGCCAAAAGCTTTCGAAAACGTCCCGTAGGTGAGGGGAACGCGGTCTTCGACGCCAAACATTTCCGCGGCGCCGCGACCGTGCTCGCCGCAGGCCAGAATGGAATGCGCTTCGTCGATGAATACTGCCGCGCCATGCGATTCCGCGACGGTGATGAGCTCTTCCAGCCTCCCGAAATCGCCGTCCATCGAGTAAATGCCTTCGATCACGACCAGTCGGCGTTTGCCTTTATGTCGGCCTAACGACGCGTCGAGCGAAGCCGGATCGTTATGCTCGAATTTCTCGGCCCGGCAACGTGAAAGAGTCGCGCCGTCGCGCAAACTAAGATGTGATCGATTATCGAGCACCGCGACATCGGTTTTCCGGAGCAGGCCGGAAATGGTTCCGAGCGCGCCGCCGAATCCGCTGTTGAAGAGCATCGCATCTTCGCGGCCGAGGAAGGCTGCGATTTTTCGCTCCAGTTCGCGGTGGAGATCGGTCATGCCGGAAAGCATGGGAGAGCCGCAGGCACCGAGACCGTGAGTCGTGAGGGCTTCCCGCGCCGCGGCGATCACTTCGGGATGATTGGCCAGGCCGAGGTAATTGTAGGAACAGAGATTGATGACGGAACGCGGTTTCCCGTCATAAGTGATGGTGGTGCGCGCATCCGCGGTGGCGAGCAGCTCAGGCTCGTAGAGTTCGACCGCCCATGCCCCGGCCTGCATCCATTTCGTGAAACTGGCAGGTGCTTGTAACGGATCTCCACCTTCACTCGCCAAAAAATTACTCAGACTCAGCTCAGCTGGGTTATCGCTCATGATGAGGACCGCTCCCGTTGGGTTTGCTTGCAGCGCGCGTGTCGCGCCTTCCAGGAAATTCGGCGGCAAAAAAATACCGCGCCTGGCGAAGCAGAGTGCGGTCGGAAGCAAGAAGAGAACCCACCATTCTGGTGAGTTCGAGCGAAGTGGTTACTGAAGTTGTGCATCCTTTGGGTTTCGCGGTCGCGCCTCCGGGTTCCAGCTCACTGGCTGTCCGGAAACGCGCACCGAGAATTTCCATTCGGGGCAGCAATCTTAACGCGTCCGGAACGCACGACAAGAATTAATATTTGGCGATCGCGATCGGATTTGGTCAGGGGACAAACGCATTGCCGTCAGGCGGTTGAGAGGAAGGATGATTGTCCGCGCCGGTAGCACTATGAGCTCCACCGGATCAGGATGACAGGGTGGCGGGGACCCGACTTGCGACAACAAAGAAACAGCGGTGCGTCAAAAGCCGGTTTGCCGGGCAAATTTGTGCCGCCAACCGGACGCCAGATCGACTAACGCCGCAATCGTGTACGCGATCATCAGGGCGAACACGAAGTATGTGCCCCAGAGCCGCTTCCCGGCCAATGTCGCGATGTGAATCCAATAAATCGTTCCCGCGCAAAGCAGAAGTTCGAGCACGTAGAGGATCCAGGCGCGACGCTTTTCCGCGATGGACTGATTAAGAAGTGCGAGAACTAGCGGCCATCCGAACGCGATCAAAGTTGCAATACCGTTAATCGACAGGCCGAGCCGGGCGACGCCGTAGTCGTAGTCGGTCTGCGCATCACTCCGTGGAAAGATCTTTTGCAAGAGTGTCCGCGACGGCGCCGGAGTGGTTGGCGGCTTTCCGCCGCGTGAACATTCACTTAAGGGAACGAAAAGCGCAGCGATCATCAAAATGCCTAACGTCAGCTTTAGTCTGCGCACTGCGGCGAGTTTTTGACTTCCCGCCTCCCGCGCACAAGCAGAAAGATCAGCCTTCGTAGGGCGAGGGCGGCTGCTCGAGCGCCGTCTTCAAGACCTCATCGACCGTTTCCACCGGGACGAATTGCATCTTCTGTTTCGCTTCTTCCGGAATGTCGACCAGATCTTTTTCGTTCTGCTTCGGGATGATCACAGTCGTGATGCCGGCGCGCATCGCGGCCAGGCTTTTTTCCTTCAAGCCGCCAATCGGCAGGACGAGCCCGCGCAAAGTGATCTCACCGGTCATCGCCACATCGGAACGCACTGGCGTGTTGCTGAAAAGGGAAGCGAGCGCGGTGAACATTGCGACACCGGCCGACGGTCCATCCTTTGGCACCGCGCCGGCCGGGACGTGAACGTGGATGTCCATGTCGCGAAACTCCTCCGGCTTGACACCGACCTGGCCGTCGCGACTGCGCACCAGGCTGAGTGCCGCCTGCATCGATTCCTTCATCACGTTTCCGATCTGGCCGGTCAGGGTGATGTTGCCTTTGCCCGGGTAACGAGTCGCTTCGATGTGCATCACTTCGCCGCCGACCGGGGTGTAGGCGAGACCGGTCACGACGCCGGGCTTGTTGGCCGCCAGTTTCGTGTCGTGGATGTAGCGCGCCGGCCCGAGCATTTCGGCAATCACGCCCGGTGTAATGATCACGTGCTCCGTTTTGCCGCGGGCCACCTGCGCCGCCACGCCGCGGCAGACGGCGCCGATCTGGCGCTCGAGTTCGCGGACCCCGGCTTCGTGCGTGTAATCGTCGATCACCCGGACGAGCGCTTCTTCCTGCCATTCGCATTGCTCCGGTTTGAGGCCGTTCTCCTCCAGTTGTCGCCTAACGAGATAGCGGCGCGCGATCTCGAGTTTCTCGCGGCCGGTGTAGCCGGCGAGGGAAATGATTTCCATCCGGTCGCGCATCGGTTCCGGGACGCCTTCGATGTAGTTGGCCGTGGCGATGAAAATGATCTGCGAGAGATCAAACGGAACATCGAGATAGCGATCGACGAAGGCATGGTTCTGCCGCGGGTCGAGCACTTCGAGCAACGCGCTCGCCGGATCGCCGCGGAAATCGGCCCCGATCTTGTCGATCTCGTCCAGCATCATGACCGGATTGCGCGTCCCGGCGCGGCGCAGCTCCTGGATGATCCGGCCGGGCATCGAGCCGATGTAAGTGCGGCGATGTCCGCGGATCTCCGCCTCGTCGCGAATCCCGCCGAGGCTCATCCGAACGAACTTGCGCCCGAGCGCGTCGGCGATCGATTGGCCAAGGCTGGTCTTGCCCACGCCGGGCGGACCGAGGAAACAAAGAATCGCCCCGTGCCCTTGCGGATTGAGTTTGCGAACGGCAAGATATTCGATCAGCCGCCGCTTCACTTTTTCGAGGTCGTAATGATCGCGATCGAGAATCTGCTGCGCCTGGTCGAGATCGAGATTGTCGTCACTCAGTTTTGACCACGGCAGTTCCGCGATCGTCTCGACGTAGGTGACGATGACGGAATAATCCGGGCTCGCCTGCGGAATGAAGTCGAGCCGCTTCAATTCGCGCTCCGCCTGTTTCATCACCTCTTCCGGCGGCTGCGCGGCCTCAAGTTTTTGGCGCAGCTGCGCCATCTGTTCTTCCGCGCCGGAATCGCCTTCGCCCAATTCCTTCTGGATCGCCTTTACCTGCTCGCGCAAGTAAGCCCGGCGCTGCGCGTCGGTGAATTGCGACTGCACATCCTGTTGCAACTTCTGTTGGATCTGCGCGATCTCGAGCTGCGACGAGATGCTTGCCTGCACTGCGTGAAGACGCTTCTCGACGTCGTTCTCCTCGAGCAGCGCCTGCTTTTGCGGCGACATCGAGATTCAGATTTGGCGCCAGAAAATCGGTCAACTCCTCCGCACTCTCCATCCCGAGGACAATCGCGCGCGCCTGTTCGGGCACGTCCGGCGTTAACTCGAGCAGCTTGGCGGCCGAATCGCGCAGGTTGCGGAAAGCGGCTTCAAATTCCTTCGTTGCCGGAGCGGGCAGCGTATTCGAGCAATTCGATTTCCGCGCGCAGATAGGGCGCCGTTTGCGTAATCTTGCGGACCGCGAACCGCCGCAGCGCTTGCACGATGATAACAACGCGATCATCCGCCTGCCGCAATAACTTCATTACCAAGGCCGCCGTGCCGACCTGGTAAAGATCCTCCGCCGTCGGCTCGTCCTTAGTCTCGTCACGTTGCGCAAGTAGGCCGATGATTTTGTTCTGCGGCAACGTTTCGTTGAGCAACTGGATCGATGCCGAGCGCCGGACGTTGATCGGCGACATGGTTCGCGGGAAAACGACAAAGCCGCGAACGGGAAGAATCGCGAGCGTGCCTGGAATCGGTGGCATGACGTCGGGCTCGCCAAGTCTGCCGGCCATCGCTGACAGCCGAGGGAGATTCATTTGTCCCTTGCAAGGCGCTGAACGGTTGTACGCTCATTTTTTGAAGGGCAGCTCGATCCAGAGCAATCCGTTGCGCTGTTCGGCTTTTACTCGCGCGACGTCGACCGGTAAGGGCAACTCGACGACTCGCTCAAATGGTCCGTAATCAATTTCGAAGGCGATCATTTGCACGGCGCGTCCCTCGTCGTCGGTCGGTTCGGGCGTCTCGCGCGTGCCGCGAATGGTGAGGCGTTGCGGATCGACGAGTGAGTTCAACCTGCGAGCGATCGACGCCGGCGAGATCGACGCAGATGCGCAGTCCTCGATCGCACTGGAAAGCGTTGATTGCCGGCTGCCAGCGATAGGGCGCGAGCTGGGTGAACTGCAGCCGGGTAAGTTGATAGGTGGCGTCGCCCAGCGTCTCGTGAAGCCAGCGCAATTTGATTCCGCGAATCGTGTTCATGCGTCTTGCAATCTAACTCAGGTGCACGCGCCGTCACGCGCGGGCGAAATTTTTTGCTGCAGGTTGCCCCCGGCTCCGCTCGTTAGGCGCTCAGGCCTTTTGGGATTCTGCCCGAATCAGAACTACGGCACTGGCTGCACTTCCGACGGCCAGGAGGGCGCCCAGTCCCATGACGACGCGAAAACCGCTGACGAAAGATTCTTCGATCGCGCGCTTGACGATCGCCCGCGTGTCCGGATGCAATTCCTTCGGAAGCTCGGCGCCAGCGAGTTTATTCCGCTGCGTCGCGAGCGCAGCACGAGCCGAAGATGTCAGCTCGATTTCCGACAAGCGCTGGTCGAGCCGGCGATCAAAGCTCTGCAGCATCACGATTCCGAAGACCGCGATCGCGAGTAATCCCGCGGTGCGTGAAATCGCGTTGTTGATTCCCGACGCGACGCCAACCCGATTTTCAGGGACGGAGTTCATTACCGTGGTCGTTAGGGGCGCGACGCTCACAGCCATCCCCAGTCCAAGAACCACGATAGCTGGGAAAAAAGTGGTCCAGTAGGTGCCGCCAATGTCGGGACGCAGGAAGAGGGCAAAGCCCGCAGCGGCGATCAGTGGACCCGCCACCAGTGGAATTTTCGCGCCGCACCTTTCCACCAGGCCGCCCGACCAGCGCGAAAGAAGGAAGATGATCAGGATAAGTGGGAGGAGAGCCGCGCCAGCCGCAGTCGGGGCGTAATGCTGGACCTGAATCAAATTCAACGGCAGAAAGAACAGGGTCCCGCCCAGAGCGCCATAGAGCAAAAAGGTCAGCAGGTTGGCGCCGGAAAAGGTTCGCGAACGAAAGAGCGCGAGCGGCAACATGGGATGCGAAATTTTCGCCTCGATGATCAAAAAAAGCACGAGGAGAACAACGGCGGCGATGAGCGCAATCATGACCGACGGGTGCGCGAAGCCGAGTCGCGATGATTCGATCAGTCCGTAGATCAAAGCGCCCAAGCCAAGACCCCCGAGAATTGCGCCCCACCAGTCCAGAGTGGTTTCATCCTTGCTCGAACTCTCCGGAACGCGCCAGATCGAGATGACGATCACGGCGAGCGCGAGCGGGATGTTGATAAAAAATACGGCGCGCCATGAAATGTGTTCGATCAGCCAGCCGCCAAGCACCGGGCCGACCGCGGCAGTAATCGCGCTAAATCCCGACCACGTCCCAATTGCACGACCCCGCTCCTCCATCGGGAACGCGCTGCTGATGATGGCGAGACTTCCGGGCACGAGCAACGCGGCACCCAGACCCTGCACCGCGCGGGCGACGATTAGTTGACCGATCGAGGAAGCGAAGCCGCACCAAGTCGAGGCGGCGGAGAAAATGATGATGCCGAGCAGATAAATCCGCCGGCGCCCGAACTGATCGCCTAACGAGCCGCCGGTGAGAAGAAAAGCGGAAAGCAGGAGCGAATAAGCCTCGATCACCCATTGCACGTCAACGACATTGGCGTTCAACTCCTGTTGCAGCGCGGGCAAGGAGACATTGACCACCGTACCGTCGATGAAAGCCATGCTCGATCCCAAGATCGTCGCGACGAGCACCCAGCGTCCGGCCGCCTTCGAACAGGGGAGGCCGGATGGACGCGACTCAATCAGCGACTCATCGCATGGCAGACGGATGAAAGTGGACATGGTGGCTGTTCGTCAGGCTAAGCGATTGCCCGAGAGATCGCTCCGATCAAACTTGGGATGTCGTCTGAATTCCACTCAAAAGTTATTTGACTAATCGGTAAACTATACGAGGGTTTTGGCATGCCGAGGAAGAGCGACGCCAAAGAGCGCCTGATGAATGCGGCGATGGATTTGATCTGGGAGCACAGCTACGGATCGACCTCGGTCGACGCCATCTGCGAGAAGGCCGGCACGAAGAAGGGCAGCTTTTATTATTTCTTCGAATCCAAATCCGAGCTGGCCGTCGCGGCCTTGGAGGCCGACTGGCAGCGCAAAAAGGCGCGGATGGATGAGATTTTTTCGGCCTCAGTTCCACCCTTGGAGCGTCTGAGCGACTATTTTAAGCACGTTTACGAGGGGCAGACAAAAAGACACGGCGAGTGCGGCTCGGTGCTGGGCTGTCCCTATTGTACGCTCGGGTGTGAGATCGGAACGCAGGATCGCGCCATCGGGGATCAGGTGCACAAGATCCTCGATCGCAACGCCAGATATTTCGAGTCGGCGATTCGCGACGCCCACGCGCAAGGGTTGATCTCCGCTCCGGACGCGAAAGCGAAAGCCCGCATGCTGGTCGCGTTTTTTCAAGGATGCCTGGCTCAAGCCCGGATCGAAAACGACATACAAGCCGCTTCGTGGTCTGGCCGCGGGTGCGTTGGAGTTGCTCGGTGCGCGGCCAGAGCTGAGCACGAAGTAAAAATGATTTTTTTACAAAACCAAACCGAAGGAGAACATTATAGATGACCAGTCAAATAAACTCCCGTAATTCCACGAAAGACATCACCGAATCGAGAGACTGCCGTCCGCCAGAAAACGCTCCGGCGGATTATTGCCAGAAGTTGAAAAACGGAATCGCCCGTCTCCAAGCGTGCAATTCAATCGCACTACGAGGAAGCCTTTCCCGCCGAACGCGAATGGATCGCCCGCGCCGTGCGCGAAGCGGAAAAGGCGGCCTGGGTCACCCCTTTTCCGTCGCTGTTCTTTCCTCGCGCTCGCGCATCTGCGGGTGAGCGAAAGGATACCCTCAGCCTAACAATCAACCGAAACCGACAAAAATCATGAACAAGAAAAAAATCGCACTGATCACCGGCGCCAACAAAGGCATCGGACTTGAAACCGCCCGCCAGCTTGGCAAACAAGACATCACGGTCCTGCTCGGAGCGCGTGATTCCAGGAAAGGGGAAACGGCCGCAGAAAGATTGCGCAAGGAAGGCATCGACGCTCACCCGATTGTGATCGATGTCAGCGATCCGGAGAGCATCAGGAAAGCCGCGATCCAGGTCGAGCGCGACTTCGGGCGCCTCGATATCCTGGTCAACAACGCGGGTGTGATGACGGACGAGCGGACAAAGAAAGTGAGCGAACAATCGCTCGAGACGTGGCGCGAGACTTTTGACACGAACGTCTTTGGATTGATCGCGACGACAAACGCGTTTCTGCCTTTGCTGCGGAAAAGTGAAGCGGGTCGCATCGTTAATCTTTCGAGCATTCTTGGATCGATCGAATTCCACGCCAAGCCCGGCTCTCCGATTTACGAAAGCAAGGACACGCCGGCCTACAACGTCTCAAAGGCCGCGGTCAACGCCTACACCGTGCAGCTCGCCCACGAGTTAAAAGATACGAAGATCAAGGTGAACGCCGCGCACCCAGGTTGGGTGAAAACGGACATGGGCGGGGAGGACGCGGTGATGGAAATCGAAGATGGAGCCAAGACAAGCGTCGCGCTGGCCACACTCGGCGCGGACGGGCCTAACGGCGCCTATCTCCACATGGGCAAGCCGCTGCCTTGGTAAAACAACCGCCTGACAAGCATGGAAACGCTTCAACAAAAACGGAGCCGTCAGGCGCCGCAACTCGTTCCAGTGTTCGGCGAAGACGCCGAATCGTTCGCACCGATGGCCGACCGCTCGTTGGACGACGCGCTCCTGCTCGATAGCTATTCGCAGACGATCGCGGCGGTCGTGCGTCGCGTCGCCCCGAGCGTGGTTAACATCCGCGTCTTGAGCGGCGAGCGTGGAACCGGAGGCGGCTCCGGGTTCATCCTCGCGCGGGACGGCTTCATCCTAACGAACAGTCACGTCGTGCACGGCGCTCGCGATATCGAGGTCACGCTGCGTGATGCGCGCGTTTATCCGGCCCAACTTATCGGCACAGACCCGGAAACCGACCTGGCCGTCATCCGAATTGATGCGCCGGGCGTGCAGCAGGCGCGGCTCGCGGATTCTTCGCAGATTCGCGTTGGCCAGATCGCGGTCGCGGTCGGATCGCCCTATGGATTTCAACAAACGGTGACGGCGGGAATCGTCAGCGCGCTTGGCCGCTCGATGCGTTCCGAGTCCGGACGGTTGATGGATGAAATCATCCAGACCGACGCCGCGCTCAATCCGGGCAACTCCGGCGGGCCGCTCTTGAATAGCGCAGGCGAGGTTATCGGCGTGAACACCGCGGTCATTCTGCCGGCCCAGGGGATTTGCTTCGCGATCGCGAGCAACACGGCAAAATTTGTCGCCGGCTGGTTGATCAAAGACGGCCGCATTCGACGCAGCTCGATCGGCGTCGCTGGTCAAAACGTGCCATTGCATCCACGCGTCATCCGCTTCCACAAATTGCCGGTGAAGAGCGGCGTCCTGGTGATGGAAATGGAACCGGGGAGTCCGGCCTCCGTCGCCGGACTTCGGCCTAACGACACCATTGTCGGCTTCAAAGGGCACCCGATCGCGACGGTCGATGATCTCCACAAGCAGCTCGTGGCCGCGGAAATCGGGGTCGCCTCGCCGCTCATGTTTCTCCGCGGAACGGAGAAACTTTTCTGCATGGTCGTGCCGCGCGAATTGCCGCCGTTGGCCGTGCGGAATCGCGAGCGAGCCCGTCAATAATTTCAACTTAGGAAAAGACAAAATGAACGAACCCATCAACATCAACGAAGCCAGTTTTGAAAAAGCCGTCCTCCAATCGCCCGTCCCGGTTCTGGTCGATTTCTGGGCCGCCTGGTGCGGGCCATGCAAGATGATCGCACCGCTCCTGGACGAGATCGCGAAGGAAAGCGAAGGACGCTTCCGGATCGCAAAGGTGAACATCGACGACGACCCGGCGCTCATGCAGCGCTTCAATGTCCGCGCCGTTCCCACGCTGCTCTTTTTCAACGGCGGTGAACTGCGCGACCAACTCGTCGGCGGTGCGCCGAAGAAAACCATCTTGGAAAAGCTCACCAATCTGGCGTCCAAGCCCGCTTCCGCCTAACGAATTCCCCGCGGACCAAACCGAATTATCAACCAAAGAATCAAATGACCACAAACAGCAACAACATCTCTGCCCCCGACCTGACGAAACGCCCGCCGCGCAGTCCGCGCATCCGACTGGGCGGCTACGTGCTTCTGCCCCGCATGCTCGACAAAGGGCGCGCGGAGATCGCGGGCCAAAGCGGCGACTATCACTACAACTGCCCGCTCGATCAGCATTTCGTCAACTTCGTCGGAATCGATCCGGCGGCGTTGCGCAAAGAACTCGCGGCCGGCAAGGGTGACGGTGAGATTCTTAACTGGATCAACGAGACCGCGCAATTCAAACGCACCCCCTGGGAGATCGAGCAATGGAGCGAATACATGCAGCGTCGCGGTCCGAACAGCGACGCGGAATCGCTGCAATATTTCACGGACATGGTCAGACAATCGAGCGAAACGCGCGAAGACATCAAAACCTGGGCCGATGTGCTTGATCTCGACGATTACGTGACCTTCGGAGGAAAGCCGTGATGAATTACCGATTGCTCGGCAAGATCAAGGCCTGAGCGAACGTCCGCCACTTTCTGCCTAATGTGCGGGAGGAGACCACGAGCTTCCAAAGTGAGTGGCTCCAGCGGTAGGATTTGAACCTACGACCAATCGGTTAACAGCCGACCGCTCTACCACTGAGCTACGCTGGATAAAATCCATTCCTTTTGTTACTTACAGCTCAAATCGAAGTACTATCCTATCTCACTTGATACTGTAATCTGCTACTAAAGTGAGTCGCAACCGGCCTGTTCAGATCAACGGCATCGGGCGTCTATTTTGCCCATGTCCGCATCCACGGCAAGTTGTTTCGCGATTCGTTGGAGGCGGCGGATCGAGAAACGGCAGATCGAAGACGAGAGCCTAACAAGCGAGTACTACTATTTACCCCTATTGACCGCCAAGATTCCGCAAAATGCGACTACTTCGGTCTGAAAGGAAGCGGTAGATTTTGCGGAGCATCGGCTCTAAAGAGTCCGCTGGACTAGCGGCGATGTAGGGCGATTGGGAGCAGGCATTCACGAACAAAATGCCCGTGCGGGGAAAATTGCGGCGGCGATACGAGGCCTTGCGCCGCTACGAGTGAAGCTCAACGCGCCGGGCTACCGTTGCCTGCTCAAGCTTTTTTCGCTTCGTCGATCACGCGCTGCTCGATCTCGCGCGGCATTTCTTCGTAGCGACTGAATTGCTCCGTCGGCGCGGATAATTTGAAATTGTCCCTCGACATCCGTGCCGAGAATTCTCCCGCGACGGCTGGAAAGATCGCCCACGACTTTGCCTTGCGACCGGAAACAATGAACCGCTCGCACCAGCCCAGACGATTTTGCTTGATCTAGTCGCGTGAAATCTATAGAGGGACTTGAATGGAAAAACACAGTCACTCCAAAGTCGGGCCGCTACGGCGTATCATTGGTCTTCTTTTCTTTGCCGCTGCAGTCGCGGCCGTGCTCGGCGCGGTCGCTTCGTTGCGCGCCGTCAATCAGCCGAGCAGCCCTGAGCAGGCCGCCGCGCTGCGCAAAATCGCTCCGTGGGTTACTCAACACACCGCGGGTGGCAAGCAAGCCGAGTTCATGATCGTTCTCGCCGACCAAGCCGATGTGAGCGGAGCCGCGGCGCTCAGCACGAAAAACGAAAAAGGCCGCTTCGTGCGTGATGCCTTATTGAATAAGAGCCAGACGACGCAGGGCCCAGTCCTGCAATGGCTGCGTGAACGCGGCATCGAGCATCGGTCCTTCTACATCGTCAACGCGGTTTTAGTGAAGGGCGGCCGGGAGATCGCGGAAACGCTGGCTGCTCGCCCGGACGTGGCGCGCGTCGAGGGCAACCCGCAGATTCAAAATTCGCTTCCGCAACCAGGTCCGGCTGCTAGAAGCGCCGTTGCAACCTGATGCGCCGGCGACGATCGAGCCGGGAATCGCTTACACTAATGCGCCTGCCGTTTGGGCGGAAGGCTTCACTGGACAGAATATCGTCATTGGCAGCGCCGATACCGGTGTTCGGTGGACGCACAATGCGCTTAAGCCGCAGTATCGCGGCTGGAACGGCGTTACGGCCGATCACAACTTCAATTGGCACGACAGCATCCACACCGGAGGCGGCATTTGCGGGCCAAACTCCCCCGTACCTTGCGATGATTTCTTCCACGGCAGCCACACCACGGGCACAGCGATCGGCGCCGATGGCGGTACCAACCAGATCGGGATGGCGCCTGGCGCAAAGTGGATTGCCTGCCGTAACATGGACCAGGGCGTAGGCACGCCAGCCAGATACATAGAGTGCATGGAATTTTTCCTGGCGCCTACCCCGGTGGGCGGCGGGCAGGGCGACCCGACCAAAGCACCCGACATTACAATTAACTCCTGGGGTTGCCCGACTTCGGAAGGGTGTTCGGTCGCAACTCTCCAAGCGGCCGTCGAAGCTCAAGCCGCTGCTGGCATCATGATGGTGGTGGCGGCGGGTAATGCGGGTTCGGCCTGTTCCACAACTATCGATCCTCCGTCGTTTTATGCGGCATCTTACACAGTCGGGGCCCTGAATACCGGAACGGATACCGCCGCTATCTTTAGCAGCCGCGGTCCGGTCACTGTCGATGGAAGCAACCGGATAAAACCGGATATCGCTGCTCCAGGAACAAACACTCGCTCGGCCAGCAACTCTTCCGATAGCGCCTATACCATTGCCAGCGGCACGTCAATGGCGACTCCGCATATCGCCGGAGCAATGGCCCTGCTCTGGTCGGCCCATCCCGAGCTGCAGAACCAAATCGATGCGAGTCGGACAGCCTTGGATGACACAGCTCACTTTATCTCATCCACCCAGTGCGGTGCGTGCGGGGCCGCCAAACAGCGTCTATGGATGGGGCCGGGTCGATATCCTTGCCGCGGTTGATGCCGGTGGTGGTGGCATTGTGCTCCAGGCGAAAGCGAAGACACAGGGGACCAACCATCTCGTGCAACTGAGATGGAGCCCGGCTGATGGCGGTAACATAAACGTCCTGCGAAATGGTGCTGTCGTCCAGACAACCCCCGACGACGGACAAGCCAAGGACAAACTCGGAACCCAGACGGGAACATTCACCTACCAGGTCTGTGAAACGCCCTCAGGTGATTGCTCGAATGAAGTCGTCCTCGTGGTCCAGTAGTCGTCCCATCCGAATCCTAAGAGGCAGTTAGAGAAACTCACAACCAAAGGGCATTCGGCGAAGGCGCCGGATGCCCTTTGTGCTTTTGGTCGGATCAAGCAGATCACAAGTATGAACTAAGAGTTAAGAAGTTTTCGGACCGGCAAAATTCCCAATGATGCCCTCACCTCCAAGAAGAGACGCGCAGGCACGTGCAAGAGCTTATCGCGCCGGGTCAGTGACTCATGTCCGTAACGCTTTCTTCAGGCTGCTGGCGTGCCGTTGAAATGAATCGGCGCGTAGCGACGAGAAGTCGGCCACGCGCCTCCGTTACCTAGGTGATCGCCTCTGCTAACAGGCAGAGCAACTCGTACATGACGGTCGCTGCAAGGAGGGAGGTCCCTCCCGTTGGATCGAACGGGGGTGCCACTTCGACCACATCCGCTCCCATCAATGGGACACCTCGAAGCGCGCGGAGGAGTGTGAGGCTCTCGACCGACGTCAGACCGCCTATCTCGGGCGTTCCTGTCCCAGGCGCGAAGGCCGGGTCGATGCTATCGATGTCGAACGACAGATATGTGGGTTGCCCGCCCGCGATCCGAATGGCCTCCTGTGCCACAGCCTCCACGCCCACTCGCGTCACCTCATCCATGAACACGACGCGCATCCCACTCGCGTCGGAGTAGTCCCATCCCTCAGTCGAGTTCTGGGCGCCACGGATCCCGATCTGTATCGTTCGGTGAGGGTCGATGAGCCCCTCCTCAACCGCTCTGCGAAACGGTGCGCCGTGGCTATAGCGCGATCCCATGAACTCGTCCCACGTGTCCGTATGGGCATCGACGTGAATCAAGCCCACCGGCCCGTCTGAAACCAACCCTCGGAGCACCGGTAGAGTGACGGAGTGATCACCTCCCACGGCCACGGTGCGGGCGCCAGCCGTCGCGAGCCTGGAGATGAACCTTTCGATGTCCTCATGGGCGGACTCAGGCTGGTACAGGCGCGTGAACGGTACGTCACCGCCGTCGCCCACTCGACACAACTCATAGGGATTCACACGAGATGTAGGGTGGATCGCGCGCATCATGCTCGACGCGTTGCGGACCTCCCGAGGTCCATGTCGTGCGCCCGGGCGATTCGTGACCGCTCCGTCGTAGGGAATCCCGACCAGGGCGATATCGAACTTCGCCGGATCATCGATCAGCGGAGTCCGCATGAAGGTGGGAATGCCCATATACCGCGGGGCCAACATAGGGTCGTGGCGATTATCCGCCTCGCGTTCACTCATTCCATCACCTCCAGACCGATTACCCGGCTACGTAACGCCGGCTGCTTTTTCTGCGCACAAAAACGGCGTTTTGGGTTCGCTTTAGAACTCAGCCCCGATGGTCCAGGCAACCACGCCCTGATCAGGGTCGCTGAAGTTGGTATAAAACGAGGAAGTGCTGCCCAAGCGGTAATATTTACCACTGACGGAGGTCGTCCAGGATCCGTAGCTGCTCGGGATGAACGCCAACGGCACACTCACCTCAGCGCCGGTCGAGAAGTAGCCGAAACCCTGGCCGTAGAAGCCATTGCTGCCAAAGCCCACGGCGGTCGGGAGGGTCACGGTCACCGGATAGGTCGATTTTTCCCCAAATGTGTAGCCCGGTCCAATCCCAAACTCATAATATTGGCCCTCGGGTGCGTCTGAGGAGAAGGGCACCCCATTCTTAAACGCCAGTCCCGCGTGTTTAGTGAGTTCCTGTTGGAAGTAGAAATGCGGATGCAGGGCGAAGGCTTTCAGCAGATCTGAATCATCATATTCGAACGCCAGACTGAGGTTGTGCGAGGTGTCGAAGTAATCTCCCGGCGAGGTGTAGATGTAGTCGCTGATCGTGAAGCTCCAGTTCTTGGCGAAGGTGAAGCTAAAACCCGGACTGATATCGAACTCGTACCAATCCTTGAGACTCGAGTTGCCGTTTTGGGCGCGGGGTATGTTGATGTCGTGAATCGACGCCCATAGAGGCAGGGTGAAGCTCGCGTCGTTGAGGAATCCTTCGCCTTCATAGAGCCTGAAGTTCAGGGTCAGATAGGGCTGGGCGATGAACGTGTCCTTGTCCTGGACCAGACCGTTGAAGATGTATGCGTTGGTCAGGGCCGTTCCCACCTCTCCGGAGAAGGGGCCCTTCTTTTCTTCTTCGACTTCGGGTGTTGGTGAAGGCGTGGCGGCGGCCTGGCCGGCTCTGCACACTCGAGGACTGGCGAGTGCAACTGCCGCGAACAGCGCCACAAGTGTCATTAATTTGATTGTTTTCATATTGGCTTTCTTAGGTTGTTTGTTTCCCGGCACTGGTCGGATTCATGCTTGCCTTCAGGCGCTCGATGTCTAGAAAAAAGTCGTGCCCTGCGAGGGGCAGAATCCACCGTCAATCCCAAAGCTTGTCGAGCCCTTTGCCTACCGCATCAAAGAGCTGGTCCATCTCGGTGTGGGTGATGATCAGAGGCGGCGAGATCGCGATGAGATCGCGGATGCCGCGGACGATGACGCCCTCTGTGCGAATCAGGTCTACCGCTTTGTTGCCAAGCATGCTCGTGGGTGTCAACGCAGCCTTGCCTTCGCGCGGGATCAGTTCGAGCGCTCCGATCAAGCCATAGCCGCGCATTTCGCCGACCGCGCGGTGATGGCGAACGACCTGAGTCTTTCCTCGAAGTAAGGTCCGGCGTCGTTGCGGACGCGAGGGTCCAGGTTTTCCTTTTCGATGACATCGATGTTCGCGAACGCCGCGGCCGCGGTGGCCCGGCGGCGCAGGGACGGACGCTGGCGCCTCCTTGCCATTGGCCGACCGGTATCGCATGATGCCGGCATGAGCCAAGACCTTGCCGCTGCGAAACGCGAATCAGCCTACGTCCTCGATCTAATCAGCAAGAAGGAATTGTCTCTCGCTGAACGCGAGCGCGTCATCAAAGAGTCCGTCCAATATTGGGCCGACCACGTCAACGCCGGTTTCCTCCAATACCGGAAATCTGTCTCGACCGATTACACGGCCGTCGAATGGTCCGACGAAGGCGCATGCTTCAAAGACATCAACGGGAAAGAATTCATCGACATGCTCGGCGGCTTCGGCATTTACGTCACCGGCCACCGGCACCCGAAAGTTCTCAAAGCTGTCTTTGACCAACTCAATCGGCAAGGCATCCACTCACAGGAACTGATCGACCCGTTGCGCCCTTACCTCGCGCATCTTGTCGCGCTCATCACGCCCGGCGATCTCCAATTTGCCTTCCTTACCAATAGTGGCACCGAGGCCGTGGAAGGCTGCCTCAAAATGGCCGTCGCCACGACTGGCCGCCACAAATTCATCGGCTGCGTCGGCGGCTTCCACGGCAAGAGCATGGGCTCGCTCGGCGGCACCTCCAAAGCCATCTTCCGCGAACCGTTCCTTCCGTTGCTCAACTGGACCCACATCCCGTTTGGCGACGTTGATTCTCTCGAGATGATCATGGCCAGTTGTGATTTTAGCGGCGACCGCGTGGCCGCCGTCGTCATAGAACCGATCCAAGGGCGAAGGCGGCATCAACGTCGCTCCTCCCGGCTACCTCGCCACCGCGCGCGAACTTTGCGACAAATATGGCGCGATGCTCGTGTTCGACGAAATCCAATGCGGCATGGGCCGCACCGGCAAAATGTTCTACTGCGAACACGACGGCGTCGTCCCCGACCTCATGGCGCTCGGCAAAGGTTTCGGCGGCGGCGTCATGCCCATCGGCGCCACCGTCGGGACCGCGAAGACATGGGAGAAATACATCGAGAACCCTTTCCTCCACACCACGACCTTCGGCGGCAACCCAGTCTGTTGCGCCGCTGCGATTGCGACGATCAATGTTCTCCTCGAGGAAAATCTCCCGCAGCAAGCCGCCGAAAAAGGGGATTACATGCTCAAGCACATCAACGCCCTCGCCGGCAAGTACCCGAAAGTTCTGAAACTCTGTCGCGGCAAGGGTCTGATGCTTGGTATGGAATTCGCCGACCACGACCTCGGCTACGAAGTCGCCAAGGAACTCTTCGCCCGGCAAATCCTCATTTCTGGCACCTACATCAACGCCCGCGTCCTCCGCATCGAACCGCCACTGGTTATCAGTTACGAAATCATCGATCGCTTTCACAAGGCGCTGGAAGAATCACTGCAAGCCGCTTACAAAACTCACAAGCTGTGATCGCGTGCGTGATTTCATTTGGAGCATGCGCCCGATCGAACAAGCGTCGTACTGGCTGGCCACTCGACCTCCGCAGCCAGTCGAACCGCTCACCGGCAAGATCGAAGCGGATGTCGCCATCATCGGCGCGGGATTTACCGGGCTTTGGACGGCGCACTTCCTCCGGCAACTCGAACCCGAACTAAACGTCGTCGTCCTCGAACAAGGCGTCGCCGGCTACGGTGGCAGCGGCCGGAATGCCGGCATCGTCAGCCCTTGCCTCGATCACTCGCACGAACTCGCTGCGGCGCACTTCGGCCACGAAGAAGCCGACCGGCTGGCCAAACTCGGACTTCAAAACTTCGAGGAACTGGCCGCGTTCGCCGGCAATGAATGTGACTTTGAGCGGACCGGCCAGCTCCATGTTGCGCTCACCCCGTCGCAGGTCGAGGCCTGCCGGGCGATGGCACATGGCCGGTTCCTGAACCGAGAAGAAACGCGCGCCGAATTAAACTCGCCGCTCTATCTCGGTGCAGCGTTCGTAGCCGACGGTGCGATTATCAACCCGGTCAAACTGGTGGACAAGTTGCGCCGCGATATTCGGCTCTTCGAACGTTCACCGGTCACCTCCCTCGCCGGCAACATCGTGCGGACGCCGGCCGGCGAGGTGCGCGCCGGCAAGATCGTATTGGCGACCAACGCCTACTCGCATCATCTCTTCCCGAAACTGCTCCGGTATTTCATTCCACTCTACGACTACATTCTCGTCAGCGAACCGCTCACGGCCGAGCAACACGTCGCCATCGGCTGGCGCAACCGGCAAGGCGTGATCGACGGACGCACGTTCTTCAATTACTACCGGCTCACCGCCGACAACAGGGTGCTCTGGGGCACGAGCGAGGCGAAGTATTATCCGCGCAACCGCGTGGACGAGTCCTGCGATCATTCCGAGTGGCATTACCGGTCGTTGAAAGAAAGTTTCGACCGTCACTTCCCGCAACTGGCCGGACTGAAATGGGAATACGCGTGGGGTGGGCCGATTGCCTCAACAACCCGGCTCACGCCATTCTTCGGCATGGCCGGCAACATCTTGTATGCGCTGGGCTATACCGGCCATGGCATCGGCAGCACCCGCCTCGCCGGCAAAATTCTTGCGCACATGGCACTGACGAAACCCAGCGAGTTGCTGAATCTCTCGATGGTGCGGCGTACCCCGTTTCCGTACCCGCCCGAGCCGCTCCGCTCCTACGCGGTCGAGGCCGTGACCGCCGCGCTACGCCGGGTGGACGCTGGTCAGAAACCCGGCCTGTTGCTGCGATTTCTCGACGTTTTGGGTATTGGTTTTTCGAGTTGAGTGAAAGACCGCGGTGCAGAGGACCGCGGATGGATTCAGCGACCGGGGTTGAACAGAAACTGCAGCGGCAGGCTTAGGCGCGCGCGCCAGGCGGCGAGCGAAGGCTCGGCGCCCTCGGCGCGGAAGACTTTGAAGTTGGAATCTTCGACGAAGTTTTTTGCGAGCAGGACTTTGTTGAGTTTCTGCTGATAGGCCTCGACTCGTTCGTCGAGGCCGAGCGTGCCGTAGTCGAAATAGAGCTTCCGATCCGGCTTGAAAGTCCGATCCTTGCGGATTTGCTCGATGATGAGGCACTCATCCGGCGTGTCCTCGCTTAAATCCTGAAACGAGGTGGAGAGGCAGGCGAACTTGCCGAAGACGTGGTGATGCTGCTGCGCCATGTGGAGCGCGAGCAACCCGCCGAGTGCAAACCCGAGCAGCCCGGTGTTCGCGGGATCTGCAAGCGTGCGGTCGCGGCAGAACGTGTAATCGATGAACGGCTTGAGATCGTGGACGAGGAAGTCCGCGAGTTTCTGTCCGTCGCACTGAGGAGAGAGCTCCATGCTGCGCTGAGTGGCCGCCTCGTTGTGGCAGACTGCGACCAGAATCACCTCGCGCATCGAGCCAGCGCGCGTGAGATTTGTCACCCAAACGTCGGTCGCGAGGGATTCACTGTCGGACGGGGGGCGACTTTGCAGGGCATGCTGCCCATTGAGCAGGTAGAGCACCGGAAATTGCGTGTCGCTGGTGCGGATGTAGCCGGGCGGCAGCCAAACGTAGACCTGGCGCTGTTCGTTGAGGAGGTTTGCGTGGAGCTGGCACTCGAAGGTCTTGCCGTTGAGGAGCTCGGATTCCGCGGGCGGAGAGTCGTTCCAATTTTCGACCTCGAGTGAAATGGTCATGTCGTGCTGCACGAGGTAGAGCGAGTTGGGATACCGACGACCCGTCCCTGGATGTGGCCTCCGTGAGCCATGAGCCGCGCGTGATTTTGAACTCGATGATGCCGTGCGGGATGTCCGCGGAACCGACAAATTTGCCGTTGCGCTTTTCCAACACCAGGCCGTTCTCGGGCTTCCAGTCGCCCAAGGCGCGGTCGGTGCCGACGATGACGACGTGCTGTTTCGACGCGTCGGGCGGGACTGTGATTTCGAAGGTGACGGAAGGCATTGGTGGCAATTTTAGCTGGCGAGTGCGATGTCTGGCCAGTCTACAATTCAGAAGATCGATTCGAGCGCGATGGAAATTCTCTCTCTGAAAGAGCATGCCGGTTTCATCCCGCAGCTGGCGGCATGGTGCCACGAGGAGTGGAAAGACTTCTATGGCGGGAAAACTGTGGAAGATGTGCGCGCCTATTTTGCTGCGAACACGAGCCGTGATCACATTCCAATCACTTACGTCGCGGTTGAGGAGGGGCGGCTTTGCGGCACGGTGACGCTGGACGTGGAGGACCTTGACCTGCGAGGATACGAGGATGTCTCGCCGTGGTTGGTCTGTCTCTATGTGGAAAAAGCCCACCGCGGCCGAGGTCTTGGCCGCCAGCTGATTCATCACGCCGTGGATGAGGCCTCGAGATTGAAATTATCCTCGCTTCACCTCTGGACGGAAAATCTCGAGTCGATGTATCTGCAACTGGGCTGGCGCATGTTGGAGCGGACGCAGTTTCACGGCCACGACATCACCGTGATGCGGCGTGATTTTCATTAATTAGTTGCCAAGTCACAACGCCTTAGTTGTAATCGCGCGAGCGTTTAGCTCATCCCATGCACCGCACCGCACGATCCTTTCATTTCCCCTCGGGAATCCGGTTGATGGAGATGTTCTTCGGCGGGTGGAGCGTGCTGGTCTTCATTTTTCTCTATCTACCGATCGTGCTCCTGGTCGGATACTCGTTCAATAGCTCGCGCCTGAACATTCTCTGGGAAGGGTTCACGCTGAAGTGGTATTCGCAACTCTGGCAGAACCAACCGCTGATCCAGGCGCTCAAGAACAGCATCATCGTGGCGGTGTTCACCTGCGGACTTTCCGTCGCGCTCGGCACGTTGGGCGCGTGGTTGCTCTATCGATATCGATTCCCGGCGAAGCGCGCGATTCAGACGCTGATTTTCATCCCGATGGTGATTCCCGAGATCATCATGGGCATCAGCCTGATGATTTTCTTCGCGGCGATCGCGTTCGAGTTTGGCTACACAACGATCATCATCTCGCACGTGACTTTTTGTTTTCCCTTCGTGCTGGTTGCGGTCCAGGCGCGACTCTCCGGCGTCGATCCGTTCCTCGAGGAGGCGGCGATGGACCTTGGCGCAACGCCGATTCAGGCATTCTGGAAGGTGATGGTGCCTTACATGCTGCCGTCGATCGTTTCTGGAACGCTGATGAGTTTCACCCTCTCGCTCGACGAATTGATCGTGACTTATTTCACGATGAGCCCCGAGACGGCGACGCTGCCGATCAAGGTCTTCGGCATGGCGAAGGTTGGTCTTAACCCGATGCTCAACGCGATTTCGACGATTTTCATTCTTGCCACCGTCGCATTCGTGCTGATCGCGGAGTGGATCAGAAGAGCCAGTCGTTAGACTTTTTCAGACTCACCAAACCAAACAAGAAGGAGAAACAGAAAATGAAGAGAATGCACATCATCACGGCGCTCGTCTGCGCCGCGTTCATCACGCTGGGAGGGAATTCGTTCGCCGCCCAGAGCAAGACATTGAACCTGTTCTGCTGGTCGGAATACATCCCGCAAGCGGTGCTTGACGGGTTCACGAAGGAGACCGGCATCAAGGTCAATTACGAGACTTATGGCTCCAACGAGGAAATGCTCGCCAAGCTGCTTCCGAGCAAGGGCAAGTACGACCTCATCGTTCCCTCCGAATACGTCGTCGAGGCGCTCATAAAGCGGAACAAACTCGAGCCCCTCGACATGTCCAAGATTCCCAACTTCAAGAACATCGGGTCGGAGTTTAAGGGCTTCCCATTTGACCCGGAGAACAAATACAGCGTTCCCTACATGACCGGTTCCGTGGGAATCGTGGTCAACACCGAAAAGGTTAAGGACGACATCAAGGGCTACAAGGACGTCTTTCAGCCGAAATTTAAGAATCGCATCGTGGTGCTGAACGACAACCGGGAAATTGTCTCCTGGGCGCTCTCCATGGCCGGCATCGACATCAACGATGTGACCCCGGCGACGATCGAGAAGATCAAGCCGATCCTCAAGGAATGGCTGCCGCTGGTGAAAGTCTACGACTCTGACAGTCCGAAAACCGCGCTGCTGAACGGCGACGTGGATCTTGGCATCGTCTGGGGCGGAGAAGCGGCGATCCTTTATAACCAGGACAAGAAATTCAAATACATCCTGCCCGTGGAGGGCGCGCACCGTTTCATCGACTGCATTGCCGTCCCGGCGGGCGCACCACACCCGGATGCCGCGATGGCGTTCATCAACTACATCCTGCGTCCCGAGGTCAGCAAATTGATCTCTGAGGCGTTCCCATATACCAACCCGAACGTCGCAGCGCGCGAACTGCTGTCCGCCGCGGAGTTGGCCAACCCTGCGAGTTATCCGACAGGCAACCCGAAGCTCGAGATCTTCCGGGACATCGGCAAAAACGCGACCAGCGTTGACAAGTTGATGACCGACCTCAAGAGCCACTAACGAAGTAGAGGTCGCCCTCATCGCGACACACGACAATGGACGTTCGCACGATCCCACATGCCGAGGCTCCCGCCGGTCGCCGCCCCGGCGCTGCGGGCTGGATGCTCGCAGCGCCGATGTTCGCCTGGTTAGCGGTGTTCGTCATCGCGCCGACGGTGATTCTTTTCGTCTACAGCTTCTGCCAGCGCGATGAGATGGGCGAACTCGTCTTCAGCTTCAGCCTCGAAAACTACGCGCGCGTCTTCGATCCGACCTATCTCTACATTTTCTGGCGCTCGATCTGGTACGCCGCGTTGACCACCGTGCTCTGCATCGTGATCGGCTACCCGGTGGCCTATTTCATCGGCAGGGCGCGCGAGGATAACCGGAACAGGCTCCTCATGCTGGTCATGGTGCCGTTCTGGACGAGCTTCCTCATCCGGACCTACGCGTGGATCACCATCCTCAAGAGCGAGGGGCTGCTCAACGGTATGCTGCAGCTTGTGGGTGTGATCAGCGCGCCGCTGGAAATTCTCTACACGCCGCTTGGCGGTCGTCATCGGCCTCGTCTACGCCTATGTGCCGTTCATGATTCTGCCGATCTATGGCAGCGTGGAAAAACTCGACAACGCACTGATCGAAGCTGCGTTCGATCTCGGCGCGGGCCCGATCCGGGCGTTTTCCAAGGTCATTATCCCGCTCACGAATCCGGGCATTATCGCGGGCACGCTGCTCGTTTTTATTCCATCCATCGGCATGTTCGCGATCACCGACCTGATGGGCGGCGCGCGGGTGAAAATGATCGGCAACGTGATCCAGGACCAGTTTACCGGCCAGGCGCGCGACTGGCCGTTCGGATCGGCGCTTGGAATCACGCTGCTCGCCATGTTTGCCGTCGCGTTTTGGCTGACGACCCGCAAACAGACCGACGTGCCGATGGGGTAGCGCTCTCGCGCGCGGCCCGTGGTGGAATTATCCTTGGACATGAATCACGCGGGGCGTTGCTCTTTTTTCCTCCCAACGGCCGAAACGGCAGGTTAGAAAATAACCTTATGGCGAACGCAATGGTTATCGGCATGGGCGGAGTTGGTTCTGTGATCGGGCAGAAACTCCACGAATACGATTGTTTCGAGCGCATCCTGCTCGCGGACGTGGATCCGACTTTCGCCGAGCATCTGCACGAGAAGACCAAGAGCAGCCGTTTCCAAGTCTGCACCGTCAATGCGATGGACACCGCCAAGCTCATCACGCTGATGCGTGATCACGAGATCGCCGTGACGCTCAACGCATGTCCATGGCAGGCGAACCACTCCGTGCTCGAAGCGTGCCACCGGGCGGGGTCGCATTATCTCGACATGGCGGCGGACATCTATTCGCCGCCCGGTCTGAAGCGGCCGACGAAAAACTCCTTCGAGGCCGAGATCGAGAAATTCAACCAGCCGTTCCTGGATAAAGGCATCGCCGGCATTCTCTGCATGGGGATGGATCCCGGAGCGGTGAACGTCTTCGCGCGCTGGGCGATGGACCGGCTCGACACCGCGACGAGCATTCGCGTCCTCGACGCCGACAACGCCGAGGTCAAGGGCTACCGCTTCGCCGTCTTGTTTTCGCCGGAAACTTTGTTCGAGGAGCTCGGGGCGACGCCGTATTTCGTCAAGGACGGCAAAGTCACCTCCGGCAGGCCACTCGAGACCGAGATTGAGTGGGTGCGTTTTCCCGATCCCATCGGCCTGATGAAGACCTACGCCGTCGCACACGAGGAAGGCGTTAGCCTCGGTATCTATCCGCCCTTCGTCGAGAAGGGCGTCGGCTACTCGGTGTTCAAATACACGCTTTCCGACAAGGTCTATCACATCGCGAAATCACTTGCGCTCCTCGACATGGACACGTGGAGAAAAGTGAAGGTCGATGGAGCGGAGGTCGCGCCGGTGCGGGTCGTCAGCGCGAACCTGCCCAAGCCCGCGCAGCTCGGGGCGACAGTGGACGGCTACTCATGCGTGGGCACCGAGGTGCGCGGCGCGAAGGACGGCAAACGAGTGGAATATTTTGTCTACACGATGGATAGCCACCGTGAGACTTACGAGAAATACGGCTACTCGCTCACCGTGGTGCAGACGGGCATCCCCCCGCGCTTGCGGCCCGGCTGCTCGTGACCGGAGAAATCAAGGAGCGTGGCGTGATGATGCCCGAAGCGCTCCAGCCTGACGTGCTGATGGAAAATTTCTCGAAGGAAGGATTGAAAATCTTTGTCGAAAAACGCGAAGTCGAGCAGATGTAGAAGATGACGTCCGGCGCAAAAACTCCGCGGCTGCTCATCGGTTCCGAATGGCGCGAGACGGGCCGCACCACGCCGGTGATTAACCCCTACTCCGGAGAGAAATTCGCGCAGGTTCCGCTGGGGAACGCAAAGACGGTGGACGAGGCGATCGAGGTCGCGCACGAGGCGTTTGAAGTCACGCGTGCACAAGCGCCCCATGCTCGCGGCGACCTTCTGGCGCGAGTTGCGCATCGCATCGAAGAAAGGCGCGCGGATTTTGTCGAGACGATGATCACCGAGGCGGGGAAGCCCTACACGTTTGCGGATGGTGAAGTCACGAGAGCGATCATCACTTTCACCGTGGCCGGAGAGGAGGCGCGGCGGCAGCAAGGTGAACTGCTCGACATTGACGCGTATGCACCGGGCAGCGGGCATTTCGGGCTGGTGCGCCGGTTTCCCCTTGGCGTCATCAGCGCGATCACGCCGTTTAATTTTCCGCTCAATCTCGTCGCGCACAAGGTTGCGCCCGGCATGGCTGCGGGTAACACGCTGGTCGTGAAACCGGCCCTGAAAACACCGCTCACCTCGCTCCTCCTTGCCGAAGTGCTCGTCGAATGCGGCATGCCGACGGGCCAGGTTAATTTCGTCACCTGCGACCACGAGGAGGCTGGCGCGTTGATCACCGATCCGCGGCTGAAGATGGTGTCGTTTACCGGCAGTCCCGATGTTGGCTGGCGGCTCAAGGAGCAATGCGGAAAGAAAAAAATCACGCTCGAGCTGGGCGGCAATGCCGGCGTGATCGTGCACGACGACGCGGATGTGAAATCAGCGGTGCCGAAGATCGCCCTGGGCGCGTTTTCGTATGCGGGTCAGTCGTGCATCAGCGTGCAGCGCATCGTCGTGCAGGAGTCGATCTACGAGGAATTCAAACGGCAGTTTGTCGATTATGTGCGCGAGCACATCAAGACCGGCGACCCGCGCGACAGGGAGACGGTCGTGGGCCCGATGATCGACGCCGCGCGCGCTCGAGCGCATCGCCGGTTGGGTCGAGAGCGCGCGCAAGTCCGGCGCGAAGATTCTCTGCGGCGGCAACGTGAAAGGACAATGCCTCGACGCCACCGTGATCGAAAAGCCCGCTCGCGACCTCGACGTATGCGCAAAGGAAGCCTTTGGGCCGATTGTCACGCTGCATTCCTACAAGACTTTTGAGGACGCGCTGAAATTCGTGAACGACTCGGATTTCGGCCTGCAAGCCGGCGTCTTCAGCCGCGATATCGGCCGCGCCATGCAGGCCTTTGAACAACTCGACGTCGGCGGCGTCCTCATCAACAACGTGCCGACTTTTCGCGCCGACAACATGCCCTACGGCGGACTCAAGGACAGCGGGTTCGGTCGCGAAGGCGTTCGTTTTGCAATGGAGGAAATGACGGAGCTCAAATCATTGATTCTGAACATCAGCTAGGAGGAACAATTCATGAAAATCGGTCGCATGTTTATCAATGGGAAATGGAAACTCGCCGCGGATGGGGCGACGCGGAAGGTTCTCAATCCCGCCAACAACAAGGTCATCGGCATCGTCGCCGAGGGAACGCAGAAAGACGCGGAACTGGCGATTCAGGCGGCGCGCAAGGCGTTCGACGAAGGGCCGTGGCCGCAGATGCGCGCAACCGAGCGCGCGTCGCGGCTGTTCAAGCTGGCCGATCTCATCGAGGCGGAGGTGGAGGAGTTTGCAAAACTCGACACGCTCAACAACGGCAAGCCGCTGCGCGAGGCGCGCTTTGACGCGGCGGATGCGGCGGGATGTTTCCGATATTACGCGGGATTGATCACCAAGCCGCTCGGGCAGAATTACGAGGTGTCGGACGCGACCATCGAGCCGATGGTCGTGCGCGAGCCGATCGGAGTGTGCGGGCAGATTATCCCGTGGAATTATCCGCTGCTGATGGCGGCATGGAAACTCGCGCCCGGCCTTGCCGCGGGCAATTGCTGCATCTTGAAGCCCGCCGAGACGACGCCGCTGTCGGCCATCAAATTGTTCGAGTTGATCGAAAAGGCCGGCTTCCCGCCCGGGAGCGCGCAACTCGTTCTCGGTCCCGGCCCCACGGTCGGGCAGACGCTCGCGGAGAGCATGCTCGTGGACAAGATCGCTTTCACCGGCGGCACCGCCACCGGGCGCAAGATCATGCAGGCGGCCACCTCGAACATCAAGAAGGTCACGCTCGAACTCGGTGGAAAAAGCCCGAACATCGTTTTCGCCGACGCGGATCTGGATGTCGCGCTCGAGTTTGCCATGTTTGGCATCTACGCGGGCCAGGGCGAGGTCTGCAGCGCGGGCTCGCGTCTGCTCCTGGAAAAAAAGATTGCCGACAAATTCCTGGAGCGACTCGCAGAGGCCAGCAACAAGATCATCGTCGGCGACGGCATGAAGCCGGAGACGGAGATGGGGCCGCTGATCACGCCCGCGCACATGGAGAAGGTGCTGGGCTACATCGAGACGGGAAAACGCGAGGGCGCGAAGTTGATCTGCGGCGGAAATCGCCTAACGAAAGGCAAACTCGCGGCGGGCAATTTTGTCGCCCCGACGGTTTTCGTCAAAACCAAGCCGTCGATGAAGATCGTGCGCGAGGAAATTTTCGGACCGGTGCTGGTGGTGCAACTTTTCGAGACGGAGGAGGAAGCACTGCGACTCGCGAATGACACGATCTACGGACTGGCGGGCGCCGTTTTTACCAGCGACGGCGGGAAGGGTTTGCGCGTGCTGAAGAAGCTGCGCGCCGGCATCACGTGGCTGAACACGTATCACCCGACGTTCAACGAGGCGCCGTGGGGCGGCTACAAGCAATCCGGGATCGGGCGCGAGTTGGGCACGTTCGGTCTCGACGCCTACATGGAGGTGAAGCAGATCAACATCAACCTTGTGCCGCAGCGGCTGCACTGGTTTTCTGGCTTGAAGTAAAGCGATGGATTACATGGTTCAGCTCAAAGGTGTGACGAAACGGTTCGGAAGTTTCGTCGCCGTGCAGGACGTGAGCCTGGACATCGAGGGGGGCGAATTCCTTACGCTGCTTGGCCCATCAGGCTGCGGCAAGACGACGTTGTTGCGCATGATCTCCGGCTTCGAGACGCCGACGGAGGGCACGATCTATCTCTCGGGGCAGGACGTGACTCACCTTCCGCCTTACAAGCGCGATGTGAACCAAGTGTTCCAAAGCTACGCGCTCTTCCCGCATCTCACCGTGGCGGACAACATCGCGTTTGGCCTGAAGATGAAGAAGGTGCCCAAGCCGGAGATCGAGGAGCGGGTCAAACAGGTGACGCAGCTTGTCTCGCTCACCGGCTTCGAACAGCGCAAGCCGAGCCAGTTATCGGGAGGCCAGCGTCAGCGCGTTGCGCTCGCGCGCGCGATCGTCTGCCAGCCACGCGTGCTCCTGCTCGACGAGCCGCTTGCGGCGCTCGACGCGAAGCTGCGCCATTCGATGCAGATCGAGTTGAAACATTTGCAGAAAAAAGTCGGCATCACTTTTGTCTTCGTCACGCACGATCAGGAGGAGGCACTGACGATGTCCGACCGCATCGCAGTAATCAACCTCGGGCGCATCGAGCAGCTCGGGGAGGTGTCCGAGATTTATCATTCGCCGCGCACGACGTTCGTCGCGAACTTCATTGGTCAGGCGAACATCCTCGAATCGACGCCCGTGGCGGTGGATGCCAATCAGGCGCGCGTGAGATTGAATGACGCGATCGAGCTGGTGGTAAATACCTCCAGCATTCCGCCCGCATCCAAGAACACGCTGATCTCGATCCGGCCCGAAAAGATTCACCTGCAGAAGACCAATCCGGGCGGCGAGAATACTTTCGAAGCGCGGGTGAGCGAGGAGCTTTTCAAGGGCGCTGTTGACCAGTTGGTCCTCACCACCGATTCCGGCCTTGAGCTGACCGCAGTTGTCGCGAACGAGTGTGCGACGGAGGAATCTTTCCACCTTGGCGACAGGGTTTTTTGCTATCTCCACCCGAGCGACATCGTGGTGGTGCAGGGCGAGTCAGCTCAGGCCGATGGCGTCTTCGGCCGGCTCGTATTGGCGGGGAAACGTCGTATTCCGATTTGGCCGTTAACAACCGACCGCTGGACGACTGAACTACGCTGGAATCTCCCCTTCCGTCGAGCAGGCGTATGCCGTGCCTCTGGAGATCGAGGCGACGAGTATTTTGTCGGCGCCGTCGTTTCGTGAATTCGCCGTTGCGTTCGTTGCGAACGCGGTGATAATTGGCCTCTCAAGATCGCGGGGTGGAGCAGTCTGGTAGCTCGTCAGGCTCATAACCTGAAGGCCGCGGGTTCAAATCCCGCCCCCGCAACCAAACGCAGTTGCGTTTGAATTGCCCCGCGCGTTTGCTCTTTCGTGTCGCGGAAATCATCAACCGACTTGGGACGGATTCTCGTCGGCACGGCGAGCTGGTCTGATCCCGGGTTCGTCGAGCGCTGGTATCCGCCGAAGCTGCCGGCGACCGAGCGACTGCCGTGGTACGCGCAACATTTTGAGCTCGTAGAGGTAAACTCCAGCTTCTATGCCGTGCCGGATCGGCGTTTGGTGGAACGCTGGAACCGGAACACGCCTAACGATTTTGTGTTCGACGTGAAAGTGCACAGGCTGCTTTCGCGTCACGCCGCAACCTTGAAGTCGCTGCCGCCCGCCCTGCAACGCAGCGCGGAGAGCGATGGGAAGGGAAAGGTAAAGCTGACGCCGAAGATCGAAGAAGCTCTCGCTCAAGGACATGATCACGGCGGTGGAACCGCTGCGAGCAGAGCGGAAAGTTTGGCGCTTTTCTTCTTCAACTTTCACCGGCTTTTTCCCCTCGAAAACACACCTTGTCGGAGCTGGACGATTTGCTCGGGTGTTTGAGTCCGTTAGGCGCGGTGGTGGAGTTGCGGAACCGCAATTGGACGAAGCAATGAACAACTGGAACAGACACTGGAGTTTTTCCGACGCCACAACACGACGCTCTCTCTGGTCGACGCACCTAACGACAAACATTTCACGATCATGCCGAGCGACTTGGACGCGGTGACGCATCGGCCGCTCGCTTATTTGCGGCTGCACGGGCGCGATCCGCAGGCCTACTTGCGCGGCAGGACCGTGGCCGAGCGTTTCTACTACGATTACAGCGAGGAGGAGATCGGCGAGGTCGCGGAGCGGGTAAAGCAGCTCGCCCGCGAAGCCAACCTCGTGCACGTTGTTTTTAACAACAATGCGCTCGATTTCGCGCCCCACGCCGCTCTCCGCCTGCGCAAGGCGCTGGGGCAGATCGTCAATGCAGCCGGCGCGCCAACCCGATCTTTTTGGTTAGGCAAACACACCATGACTCAGGAACCTTTCGACAAACCAGGAGCTTGGGCGCGTTTTCGAAACTGGCTGAGCCATGTCCACTTTCGTCTCGTCACGATCGAGGACACACCGCACTCGATTGCGCTCGGGGTTGCGATTGGAATCTTCTTCGGTTTCACCCCCCTCTGGAGTTTGAAGACTCTGCTCTCGATTGCGGTCGCGTGGCTCTGCAAGAGCAATAAGATTGCGGCCGCGATCAGTGTCCAGTTGCACGATCTGATCCTGCCGTTTATGCCGGCGATCTATCTTTGGGAATACAAGTTTGGCTATTGGACGATGCACGGTCGCCTGCCCCAGCGGCTCCATTTTCCGGCCCTGGGCTTCCGCGACTATGCGCATTGGGAGACACTCTTTTCCGTCGGTCGCCCGCTGCTCATCGGCTCGCTCATCATTGGATTGCCATCGGCGGCGATCGTTTATTTTGTTTGCCGCGGCCTGGTTACGAGCCACCGGGCCGCGCGAACGAAAGGGTAGGGGACGGAAATTTTCGCCACGGCGGCACGAGAGTTGCATCATCGAGACAGTGCCGCTGGCTGCGTCCTAACGACGGAGGCAGGTGGTATCCAAAATTATGAAATCTCTTACCGTCATCGCCTTCAGTCTGCTGGTCTGCTCCTGCGCCGATATGGTCGTTACCAAGACCTACGTTCCGAACTCCGGGGCGGGCGCCGGTCCCGTGGATGCCAAGGATTTTGGCTCTGTGCGCTATTCAACCAACTGCGGAGTGGGCGAAGCACAATCCTTCCGCGATCTACATCCGGCCGTTTTGCATCGACACAGCCGTATTCCGGAACGACGAAGCGGCGTCCGACGCAGAGATGCCGATTCGCAGGGCGCTGACTCCGGTCGCTTTCGCTCAGGATTTGAAGGAAGAACTGAGCAAGATGGCGCCGACGCGCATCCTCAAAGATGATGAAGCGCCCAAAGTGGGTTGGATGGTGGAGGGTCGTTTTGACAACGTCAATAGCAACGTCTCCTCCCTCGCCATGCACGTTAAGGTGACCGATGTGGAAAAACACCGCGTCATCTATGAATTCGATATGGCGGGCGGCAACAACGGTCAGGGTGCCTTCGGGACGATTCGCGGCAGCGGCGGGCGATTCGCGACTCCATTCGATCTACGCAACGCGGCCGAGCGCATCCTCTTGGTGCTAAGTCCTGACACGTTCCGTTTCGGTGCGCGCTCCACAGTTGTCCTTCAGTAGGTGAAGCAGGCGCCGTCCCGGCGCACATTCTCCGGATGATTGCGGTTGCCAAGCGGAGACGGCCAGTTAACGTGCAGCGGTTTTGACCGCCGTGTTCGTTTTTCTTCGTAGATCTGCGCCCGTGGCTCTGCTTTTGGCGCTGGCCTTGGGTGGGGCGACGTCGCTCCGCGCCGCCCAGTCCAGCATCACGATTGATGCGAAGACAGGCTTTATTCTTGAGAAGCTGCAGCCCGACAAGAAGCGCCAGGTCGGAAGCCTGACGAAGATCGCGACAGCGATGGTCGTGCTCGATTGGGCCGCGAAACAAGGCGGCGATCTCGCGCAAGTCGCCGCCATCCCGGAGACCGCGTTCGTCGGCACGAGCGAAAACAACATTGGCTTTCAACCGGGCGACACGATCACGCTGCGCGACCTGCTTTACGCGGCGCTCGTGCAATCCGACAACATCGCTGCCTACACGCTGGCGGATCACGTCGGCCGCGCGCTCCAGAGGCTGGTCCCGCCGAGCGGCGAAGCGGCGCGCGGCACACCGGTCGATTACTTTGTCCTTCAGATGAATGCGCTCGCGAAGCACCTTGGGATGGAGCGGACACGTTTTCTCAATCCAAGCGGCCTTGATGGAAAAGAAAAACCTTTCTCGACCGCGTCGGACGTCGCCCGGCTAACGAGATATGCGATGAACAATGCAGGCTTCCGGTTTTACGTTTCGCAAAAAGAACGGGAAATCGGATTCGGACGCGGCTCTGGACGTTTGCGCTATCTGCTGCGAAACACCAACGAGCTGCTCGGCCGTGACAACATCGACGGCGTGAAGACCGGTCGCACCCAGCTGGCTGGCGACTGTCTGGTCGTGACGGCGGCGCTTCCTTCGGAAGTGGCGCAGCAAGGCACCTCCACGGTCGTCACGCCGCGACGTTTGATCGTAGTGTTGCTCGGCAGTCCCGATCGCTTTGGGGAAGGGGCCGCGCTTCTCGCCCGGGGTTGGTCGCTCTACGATCGTTGGGCAGCGGCCGGTCGGCCGGTTGATCGGAAGGAGACAGTCGCCCAATCTAACGAGTGATCCGTATAAGTCCCATGAGTCCTATCGGACCGACAGGACATCTGCGACCTCTGCGAGCGTCAGCTCATCGAGGCGCCTGACAACAAGATCTGCGGTCGAAAGTTGGGCCGCAGAGTGCGTCGTCGTGACGGCCACCACCTTCATGCCGGCGGCATGCCCAGCTTCGATGCCGACGTGGGCGTCCTCGAAAACCACCGCTCGGTTCGCGGCCATGCCGAGACGCTCGGCGGCCTTCAGGAAAACTTCGGGATTCGGTTTTCCATGCACGACATCTTCCGCCGAGACGATCTCGCGAAAGGCCTGCCGCAATCCAATCCGATCGAGCACTGCATCGATGTTCAAACGCTGGGTCGACGACGCCACCGCGCAGGGCACGCCAGCCTCGTGCAGCCGATGAAGCCACTCCACCACACCCGGCAAAGGCGCGATCTCGCTCTGCGAGACGATCTCGCGATAAAGTGCTTCCTTGCGGTTCGTTAGGCGGGCAACCTCTGCCGGCTCTTTCGCCCAACCGTGGATCTCCTCGATGATCCGCGCACTTTTCATCCCGAAGCCGCGAATAAAACTGTCCGCCGCGATGGGTTGCCCCAGTTCCGCCGCGAGCCGACGCCAGCTCTGCGCGTGCAGTGCCCCTGAGTCGATGATGACGCCGTCCCAGTCGAATATCGCGCCAAAGGGAGGCTGCAATTTGTCGATTGCGGATTTCTGATTGCTAATTTTCGCCTTCCGATCACGGACGCCTTGCTCGATTGGACAATCAGCAATCAAGACTCAAGAATCGGCAATTCATTCACGGCAAGCGTTCCATGGCCGGCAGGCCGTAATTCTTTTGCAAGGCTTCCGCCTCGGCGGCCGCCTGCGAAGCATCGAGCTCGAGTTGTTTCGGGTCGTCCACCGTCTCGATCATATGAAAGCCATTGACGGGTGTTTTGACCGCTTCGGCCAGATCGGCTAACGACTTAATCTCTTTGCCATTAACTTTTTTCACCACCAGGTAGCTGAAGTCATCGTAACCAATCGTGCTGTTGGCCGGCAGCACCTGGGAGAGGATGACGACGCGCTGCTTTCCCTCAGGGAAAAGCTCGGACTGGAATTTATCGAGGTAAACGAAGTCTTGCGGCGCATCTTTTTGCCAGTTCGCGCCCCACTCCTTGAGGTATTGGCGGGTCAATTCCTGAAAAATCAGACCGCCCAGAACGTAATAGGAGGGCGCCTCATCGATGTTGTAGGGCGGAACGACATAATCGTCTTCCCCCCGGTGTTCGAGTTTGACGTTCAGGGTCAGCGGTTTTCCGCCGCGTAGAATATGCAGCGCGACGGAATCGCCGACATAGGCCTTGGCAGTCAGGAGATTGCCAAACCCGAGCTTGCCGTAGAGCGAATCAACGTAGTTGCCGTTTTGATCGACGTCGTGATCGCCCACCGCCGTGATGATATCACCGGCCTGCAGGCCGGCCTTGGCTGCGGGTAATCCCGGTTCGACACTCGTAATGTAAACGCCGCCTGTCTTGCCCGTCTCGCCGGCATAGGCTCGCAATTGCGGATCGCGGGTCGGGAAAAAGGAAATGCCTAACGACGGGAATCCCTGGTAGTGCTCGCCCGCGGCGTCCTTCAAGAAGTGCGCGATGATTGGCGCCGGAATGGCGTCGAGCACCTGCGTGCGGGGGTCGTAGCGGAGAAGGAGGGCGGCCAGCTTGTTGTTCTTGACCAGCGGAACGGTGTAGCTGTTGTCCCGATATTGCATCGGAATACTCAGTCGATAGGTGAGGAAATCGGCCACATCCGCCGGATAGCGCGTAACGCCGATCGTGGTCACGATTCCTTCCGTCACCACGAGTGTGCCGGTGGATTCCAGTTGCCAGGCCGAAAGTCGATCGCCGACCACGATGTCGAGCGCGAGTTCGAGCGGCTGCAGGCCGTTAAGAAACTTCTTATCGATTGGCTCGAGCAGGGCGAGATTGGCTTCGTAATCGACCACAACCACGTTCGCTGCGGTTTTCTCGCCCGATTCCGCCCGCTCCAGCTCGACGTAATTTTGGTTCTCCACCAGGTCGGCCGTGACGAGCACGCGATCGTGCGGGAGAACGGCGCCGAGGGCGCGTTTGGAAAACGGCGCCTTCTTTTGCCACGGTCGAAAATAATCGAACGGCTGCCCGGTTACGTTGACCCGAACCAGCGAGACCTCCTTTGCTTGGACCGCGCCTTGCGCAGTCGCCGGCAATTTCTTCAGCGCAACAGGCGCTTTCTTCGCCTCGGCCGGCGCGAGGTTGGCGAGGCATGCGATCAGGAGAAGAGCGGTCAGGCGCATGATCAGCTGTTGGTTTGGGCGGCGACCGCGGGTTGGGCGGGCGGCTGTTCGTCGAGATTTTGTTCGATAATCACGTTGTAGCGTGTCTTGATTCGCTCCCGGGCTGACTCCACCTGCTTCGGATCGAGCACGAGCGGCGGGCCGTCCCCGATCATCTTGATCACGAAGCGTTCAGCCGGCTGTTCAAAGGCGCGCGCCAGATCCTGCAGCGTGCCGATTTTCTGTCCGTTGATTTCGTCCACGATGCTGGAGCGGTACGGCATCAAATAGGTGTTGATCGGATCGGGGAGGATGTTCGTCAGAATGATGACCTCGGGATGTTGCCGATAGATCTGTTCGTTCACGAAGAAATCGAAGAAATGCCGCACCCGCAGATCGCTAATGCGGTAGGCGTCGAGGAGATCGAGCGACATCGGCTGGAAGAGCAGGCCGCCGTAGACCACGTAGCGCGGACGAATATCGTAGCTGTGGCCCTGCATGAAGTATGGCCAGACCGTAGCCTAACGTCACATCGACGCTCATCGGCTGCTTATTGCGCAGGAGGTCGAGCTTCACCGTGTCGCCCTTGAATTTCCGTTCGACCACCTCGGGCATTTGCACGCGCTCGCCCTCGTACTCGACGAAGGCGTCGCTCGCGATCGGATGACCGTCGATCGAGAGCAGCACGTCGCCTTGCTGCAACAATTTGCCGCACGGACCGGCGTCGATCACGGTGCCGACGAGCACGCCGCGGTCGTCATCCTTCAAGCCGAGGAAGTGCCGCTGCGCCGGGTTCTGCAGCTTCGTGTAGGTGATCCCGAGATCGACATAGCGATCGTAATGACCGTCCTCGATGTCCTTGAGAAAGCGGCGAATCACCGGCGTCGGGATCATGTAAGCGACACCTTGCGCGATGTCTCCGCTGTAGCCCTGGAAGGCGACGCCGACCACTTTGCCGCTCTGCATGACGGGGCCGCCGCTGTTGCCGGGGTTGATCTGCGCGCTGATCTGAATCGCGAGGTGCGAATCGATCGCCGAGTGGGTGTAGAGGTTGAAGTCGATCCGCGAAACGATGCCGGTCGTGACCGACATGCGTTCGCCACCGATCGGGTAGCCGTAAGCCGAGACGGTTGACTCGAGCGCTGGAATACCGCCGAAATTGAGCGGCTTCATGTTCTTCCAGAAGTTCGTGTTCGCGACCTGGAGGAGCGCGAGGTCGCAATCGTGCGCGACGAATTGCACCGTGGCTGGGTATTTATTCGGATCGCCCTCGCGCTCGACCGTGAGATAGCGGCTGTTGCTCACCACGTGGGCGTTGGTCAGGATGCGCTGGCCGTCGATCACGAACCCGGCGCCGACGCCGCGCCCGATCGAGCCCGAGTTCCACGGCGCGCGATAATCGGGTTCCACCTCGGTCGAGGTGATCCGGACGAGACTGCTTTGGATATGGCCGTTTGGCTGTCCGTGCGCCTCGGCGACGAGGAAAAGCGCAAACGCGCAGATGAGAAGACGGAAGCGGTGCATCAGGAAAAGAGCGGGAAGATCAAACAGAAGGGCGCCGGCTGTAAAACGGCAATCGAAGCGTTAGATGGCCGGAAGCGAAAAACGTTCAGAAGCCGTTTTCTCCTTACTGACAGGGCACGGTTCTCTTGCCGGTCGTAGGCCCGCTGGCGTGGACTTTCGAAGCCGCGGATAATGCCAGGTCATCGCGGAATATTTCTGGACCGGAAGACGAAGATCATTGAGGGACGCCTCAACCAACGGCGAGACGTGTGCGCTACCCGGAAAATCAGCGCCTCAGCCGTTAGACGTCGGCGCGGTCGAGAAGCTGAGCCACGACTTTCTCTGCCTCGAAGACTTCGCACGCGATCGCGCGCGCGGCGCGGCTGTGCTTTTTGTAATCGGCGTTGATCTCGCGCACCGCCTCGGCGATTTCGCCTAACGACTTGAAGGCGAATAATCCGCCGTCGTTGCCGTAGTGATCGGTGAACCCGGTCTCCTGCGTGATGACCGGACGCCCCGCCGCGAGATAACAGGCGCTGCGGTCGCTGAACCAGCCGGTGTGCAGCCGCACGTATTGATCTTTCGCGACGGTGAACTCGCCTTTCGAGCGCCGGATGTAATCGCGATACTGCCAGTAATCGACGCTCATCTCGTGCGGCCCGCGGAAACGCCAGCCGTTGCGCAGGAATTTTTCGCGCGTCTTCTCGTCCTTGATGTCCGTCGCCAGCTCGAATGGTTCGCCGGATCTTTTCGGCGCGGCGACGAAGCGGAGAAACTCGCGCGACTTGCTCCAGAGATATTTCTCGCCGCGCCATTCGATGTCCTTCAGGCCGCTGGTGGACCAGTTGGCGATCGAGGTGAAGACGGCCGTGGCCGCCGGCGCGCGATTCGTTTTCCAGAGATCGGTCACGACCGGTTGCCGCGTCGGGAGCCACTTCAATTTGTGCAGCGGCACGGGAAACCGATCGGTCCCGATGTTTTCGCCAAAGGTGAAAAGGGCGTGATGTTTTCCGAGATAATCGATCGTCGACCGGACGCCTTGATCGACCTTGATCTGCTCGACGCCCGGATCGCTCTCGACGTAAAGAATGCGCTCGCTTTGCAGCAGGTCGTCATTGAATTCCTGCGTCCCGCAGACGTTGAGGATCGCGTCCGCCTCGCGATAGAGCTGTCGGATTTTCGTTAGGCGGAGTCCAGCCGTCGGATGGTCCGGGAGATAGCGCGCGCAGAAACCCCAGCGCCGCTCGAAGCCGAACTCGCGCGCCAGTTGCCCGAGCACTTGCGCGGCGTAAGCGAAGTCGTTGCTCGTCTCGAAGGTCTGCGGGTTGTAGGGAATCCGGGCGGAGTCTTCGATGTAGTAAACATCGTGCCCGAGCCGCTGCAGGCCGACGATGTAATGGATGTGCTGCCAGATGACGCCGGCGATCGGCATCGAGCCCATGAAGCCCATGACGACGATGCGCTTTCGTTTCATCGAGCGGAAGTCGAAGGAAGGCGGGAAAACGTCCAACGTTCAACGAAAGGCAGGCAAAACGGTGCCTCGGACTCTTCCTTTGAACGTTGAACGTTTCTGCGAGAAATGGTCATCGGCCAACCCCAAGTTCTCTAACCACCACGGCTGGATTCCCCGCGACGACCGTGTTCGGCGGCGACGCTCTTCGAAACGACCGATCCGGCCGCGACGACCGAGTTCTCGCCGATTGTCACGCCTTTGAGAATGACCGCGTTCATTCCGATCCAGACATTATCCGCGATGCGGACCGGGCGCGGTGCGAATGGGCGGGCGCGGCGGGCGCTCCTTGTAGAAGGGTGCGAGAGCGAGCGCGTCCTGGCGGCGCTGCGCGGGATCGATCGGATGAAAATCGGAATCGGCGATCCCGACGTTCCAGGAGATCAGGCAATAGCTTCCGATCTCGATCAGCTCCTCGGCCATGCAGAAGCGCGCCGTTCATCAAGGTAAAATCGCCGACGGTGCAGCGGCCATTCTCGCCGAGCGCGAACGAGCAACCGGCGTAGCAGGAGACGTAGTCGCCGAGCTTGACGGCGTCCTCGTGCCGGCTGCGGAGGAGGCGAAAAATCTGCGCCGTTTCGCAGTAAAATCCGGCGCCGAAGTGAACGTTCGACGGAATGGGATCGGCCCACCAATCGGCTTCGACCCGGCGGTCGCTGTTTACGTTGCTCATTGGGATGGATAGTTGCCGGAGGCGTAGAGTTTCGCATAGGCGCCGCCGCGCGCCACCAGCTCGGCCCCGCGTCCACTCTCGACGATCCGGCCGTGCTCGAGCACGACGATCTGGTCGACGTTGTGAATGGTCGCCAGCCGATGGGTGACGATGAGGGTGGTGCGGCCGTGCATCAGTTCCTTGATCGTTTCCATGATCGCGGCCTCGGTCGTCGGGATCGAGCGCGGAGGTCGGCTCGTCGAGCAGAAGGATCGGCGCGTCTTTCAGAAAAGCGCGCGCGATGCCGATGCGCTGACGTTGGCCGACGCTGAGATGTCCGCCGCGTTCGCCGACCGGGCTGTCGTAGCCGTTAGGCAAGCGGCGAGATGAAATCATCGGCCTGCGCCCGGCGCGCGGCTTCGCGGATCTCCGCGTCGGTCGCCTCGGGACGGCCGTAGGCGATGTTCTCGCGGATGGTGGTGGAGAAAAGGAGCGTGTCCTGGAGGACGATCGCGATTTGTTCGCGGAGCGATTTTTTGGTGATCTGGCGCACGTCGCGGCCATCGAGCGAGACGACGCCCGCACTTGGATCGTAGAAGCGCGGGACGAGACTGAGCAGCGTGCTCTTGCCCGCGCCGGTGCCGCCGACCAGCGCGACGATCTGGTTAGGCGAGATCCGGAGATCGATGCCGTCGAGGACCGGGCTCTTCTCGTTGTAGCCGAAGCTGACCTGGTCGAAGGCGATCGCGGCCTGCGTCTCCGTGATCGCGACGCGCGCCGGGCGAATCGCGCACGTCGTCCTCGCGATCGAGCACCTCGAAGCAGCGTTGCGCCCCGGCGGTCGCGCCTTCCATCGCCCAGGCGGTGTAGGTGAGCTCCTCGAGCGGTTGATAAAGCATGACCAGATACGCGCTGAAAAGGATGCAGCGAGCCGAGGGTGAGCGTGCCGGCGAGGACGTGGAGCGTGCCGAGGTAATACATCGCGGCCGTGCCGATGCCCATGAGCGTGCTGATGACGAGCGCGCTTTTCACGTTCGTCAGGGTGAGCTTGAGATTGGCCTGCAGGCTGTGCTGCGCGCGCTGGTGGAATTGCGAGACCTCGAAATCCTCGCGCCCGAAGGCGTGCACCATCCGGATCGAGCTCAAACCTTCCTGCGCCTGGGTCAGCAGCGCGCTGTCCTGTTCCTGGATGGAGGTCGATTCCGTCCGGATCCGATGCGCGAAGAAATAGATCGCGCCGACGATCAGTGGGACGATGCCTAGCGAGAGCAAGGTGAGCTGCCAGTCGAGCTGCAGCATGATGACAAAGATGCCGACGAGCGTGATGACCGAGCCGAAAATGTTGGTGAAGCCTTTGTTGTAAATCGTCTGGATGGCCTGCGAATCGTAGGCGACCCGAAAGCTCGAATCAGCCGAGCGCCGCGCATCGTGATACTTGAGCGAGAGCGATTGCAGGTACGAGTAAAGATCGGTGCGCAGCTTGAGCAGCGCCTGCAGGCCGACCTTCACGAAGATGTAATTGGTGAGGAGGTTGATCAGTCCCCACAGCAGCTGGAGACCGACGATGGCGAGGCAGAGCGGCAGGAATGTAGCTGTGCCAGTTGGCATGGGTCGCCCGGAAGGCGGAGTTCGTGGGGCAGGATCTGGTCGACGATCACCTTGAACGGCCACGGCTTGAGCAAGTTGACCCCGATCCCGATGAGCGAGAAGACGAGACCCGCGAGCGTCGACCCAAGAAAGGGCCGGTAGTAGCGGAGCACGCGGCGATAAATCATGAGGAAATTAAAATTGCAGAAAGCGAAATTGCGATTGAACTACCGGCGCGCCATCAAGGCGGTCCGAGGCTAAATCTGAAATCCCAAATCTGGAATCTGAAAATCCCGCATGCATCACTTAATTGAAATCTGGTTTGGCTGGGTTCTGAACGGCGGCTACCTCGGCATCATCGTCCTTATGGCGATGGAGAGCTCGATCTTTCCGGTCCCGAGCGAAATCGTTATTCCGCCGGCGGCCTTTCTCGCGGCCCGGGGGGATCTGAGCTTTACCGGGGTCATCTTGGCCGGAACTCTCGGCTCCTACCTCGGTGCCGCGATCACCTATTGGGTTTCGCGCGTGGTCGGACGGCCTGTGATTCAGCGCTTCGGGAAATTTTTCTTCGTCACCAGCGACAAATTGGAGCGTGCCGAAGTCTGGCTGGAGCGCTACGAAGCGGGCGGCGTGTTCTTTGCGCGTCTCTTGCCGGTCATTCGTCATCTCATTTCGATTCCGGCCGGGATTGTGCGGATGAACTTCTGGATGTTTAGTGTCGTCACGATCGTCGGCTCGGCGCTTTGGTGCGCCGTTCTGGCATATCTGGGCGACAAAGCGTATCGCGCTCAACCCGATCTCATCTCAAATCCCGAAGGGCTGGTGCACCTGATCAAGGCGCAATCCCATTGGATCGTGCTCTTTGTGGGGGTGTTGGCGATTCTCTACTTGCTGGTGCTGCGCCTCACGGCCAAACGAACCTCAGATTCGTAGCGCGTCCGCATCCGACTGGGCGGATGTTCAAGTTCGATACACTTGTGTCACCCTCTTTTCGCTGAGGGCCCGGACGGAAGACTATTTTTGAACATTTCACCGCGAAAGACAATCTAGATAGGGAGAATGGCATCCAATCTGCTGAAATATGGTCAGCTTCACATGAAAAAGACTACCCAAATCCTGAAAACGCGTCCGCCCCTGTCACTCGGCGAACTCATCCTCGCGGTGAGCTCCTGCACCAAGAACACCAAGGAAATGGTCGCAGCCGTCGCCGATCTGCTTGGCAGTGGCCAGGTGCGCGTGGAAAGCAATGGGCGCTTCAATCGCGCTCGGGTCTGCTAGGACTTTTCGTCTCATCCGACGTGAAACGTCGCTCCGGCGGTCGGGCCGCCCGAGCGACGTTTCTTTTTGTACGGAATCGCTTTGCCGCAGTCGCCCGGCTTTCTATGTTCATGCGGTGATTGAGCGATATTCCCGCGCGCCGATGCGCGAGCTCTGGTCCGAGCAACGAAAATTCGAGATTTGGCTCGAGATCGAAACCCTTGCCTGCGAAGCGATGGCGGAAATCGGGCAAATCCCGCCGGCGGACGCAGCGGAGATTCGCCAGCGCGCGCGCTTCTCCATTCCGGAGATCAACGAGATCGAGAAACGCACCAACCACGACGTCATCGCATTCCTTGAAAATGTGGCGACGTCGGTCGGCCCGGCCGCGCGCTGGATACATCAGGGTCTGACGTCGTCCGATATTCTCGACACGACGCTGGCGGTGCAGCTCGTCGCGGCAGGCAAGATCCTGCTGGAAGACATCCGCGAACTGCGGCGCGTCGTGGCCGACCAGGCGCGGCGTTACAAAATGACGCCGATGATTGGCCGGAGCCATGGCATTCACGCCGAGCCGATCACTTTCGGGCTGAAGCTCGCGCTCATGTTCGACGAATTTGGCCGCGCGGAAGAACGTCTCTCGCAGACACTCGGGCGTGTCGGCGTCGGCAAACTGAGCGGCGCCGTCGGCACGCATGCGCATCTCGACCCGCGGATCGAGCGCCACGTCTGCGAGAAGCTCGGGCTGCAACCGGCGAAACTTTCCACCCAGATCATTCAACGCGATCGGCACGCGGAATTTTCCACCACGCTCGCGCTCATCGCGTCCAGCATCGATCGCTGGGCGACCGAGTTGCGGCATCTGCAGCGAACCGAAGTGCTCGAAGTGGAGGAATTTTTTAGCGCCGGGCAGAAAGGCAGCTCAGCCATGCCGCACAAGCGCAACCCGATCACCGCCGAGCGCTTGAGCGGACTCGCCCGTGTCGTGCGGGGAAACGCCCTCGCCGCGCTCGAGAACGTTGCGCTCTGGCACGAACGCGACATCAGCCATTCGAGCGCCGAGCGCATCATCCTGCCGGATTCCTGCATGCTGCTCGATTACATGCTCTCGAAGCTGCGCGACCTGATCGAGAAGCTGCAAGTTTACCCCGAGAACATGGAGCGAAATCTTGGCCTGACGAAAGGCCTTTATTTCAGCCAATCCATTCTCCTCGCCCTCACTCGCGCCGGAGCCAATCGCCAGACCGCCTACGAAGCGGTCCAGCGCGCGGCGATGCGAACCTGGCAAGGCGACAAATCGTTCGCCGAGAACGCAAAGCAGGAACCGGAAATCACGGCCTTGCTTTCGCCGGAGCAGATCGATGCGCTCTGTTCGCTCGACGTGCATTTTCGCCACGTCGACGAAACATTTCGCGCCCTCGGCCTCTAGACGCTTCGCGCTACGGAACACAAGCGATAGCGCCTGTCGGTTCCCGACTGATGAAACGCTTGTCCCATGGTGCTGTCTTGCATATGAAACGCTCATGTTCCGAGCTGCTCGGGGAAAACACGATCGGGAGTATGTCGACGGCTTCCGCCAGCGCGGGCTCGAAGTCACCCGCCTCGAGGGATTCAGCGACGCCGTCTTCGGCTTTGCGCTTACTCTTCTCGTCGTCTCGCTCGACGTGCCGAGAAATTACGCCGACCTCATCAACACCATGCGGGGATTTCCGGCCTTCGCGGTTTGCTTTCTCCTCCTCGCGCTTATCTGGAACAGCCACTACCGCTTCTGCCGGCGCTACGGACTCGACGACGGCCTGACACGTTTCCTGACCTGTGTCCTGCTTTTCCTCGTCCTTTTCTACGTCTATCCGCTCAAGTTTCTTTTTAACCTGAGCCTCAACAGCCTTTTCGGAGCACCGATTCCCGCCACGACCCGGATCACGACTGAGGAACTCTCTTCGATTGCTTGTCATCTACGGCCTTGGTTTTGCCGCGGTCTATCTCGCGTTGCTTTTTCTTTACCTCCACGCCTACCGACTAAGGGACGCGCTCGAACTCTCCGCCCTCGAACGGCTCGATACCCGCTTCGCCATCTACCGTATCATCGCTTTGGTCGCGATCGGTTTGATCGCTGCGCTCTTTGCCCGGCTGGAATGGTTTCATCAATGGGGCGGCCTGATTTACCTCTCGCTTTTCCCGATCCTGCGGTTCTCCCGCATCCTGCATCGCCGGCGGCGCGCGCCGCTGCTCGCTGAGACGGCCGCTCGTTAGGTCAAATCATCCGCATCAAATCTGCCGGTTGCGCCTCGGGGCGCCCGCCCGCAATATCTTCGCACCGAATGCCCAAGCCGTTCTACATCACGACCGCGATCGACTACACCAACGGCGCACCGCACATCGGCCACGCCTACGAGAAGGTGCTGGCCGACGTCATCGCCCGTTATCATCGGCTGAAAGGCGAAGAAGTTTTCTTCCTCACCGGCGTCGATCAACACGGCCAGAAGGTGCAGCAATCGGCCGAGAAAGCGGGCGTCGCGCCGCAGCAATTCGTCGATGAGATCACGGCGAAATTCATCGCGCTCTGGGAAAAACTCGAAGTCCGCTACGACGTCTGGGCGGCCACGACCGATCCGCTGCACAAGAAATGTGTGCAGGGAATGCTGCAGCGTCTCTACGACGAAGAGCAAGATCTACAAAGACAAACAGGAGGGCTACTACAGCATCCGCCAGGAACAATTCCTGACCGACAAAGAGCGCGGCCCCGATGGCGAGTTCGGTCCCGAATGGGGCGAGGTCGAGCATCGCGTCGAAGAAAACTACTACTTCCGGCTCGCGCAGCACAAAGACTGGCTGCTCGGCTATCTTCGAACGCATCCCGATTGCGTCACGCCCGACTTCCGCCAGACCGAGCTGATCAACGCCGTCGAAAAACTGAGCGGCGACCTCTGCATCTCGCGTCCGAAATCGCGGCTCAGCTGGGGCATCGAGCTGCCCTTCGATTCCGACTACGTCAACTTCGTCTGGTTCGATGCCCTAACGAATTACATCAGCTTCATCGGCTACGATCCCGCGCGAACGGAACTTCTCCGCACAGCCTGCCGCCTTCCGCGAAAAATGGCCCGCCCTGCATATCATCGGGAAAGACATCCTCATCCCGGCGCACGGCATCTACTGGCCGATCATGCTCCACGCCCTCGGTTTCCCCGACGAGCAAATGCCGAAGTTCCTCGTCCACGGTTGGTGGAATATCAGCGGCACGAAGATGAGCAAGTCGTTAGGCAACGTGATCGATCCCGACTTGCTGGCCGAAAAGTATGGGGCGGAAGCGCTCCGGTATTATTTGATGAGCGACATGGTTATCGGGCAGGACGCGGACTTCCTAGAGTTCAGGATTATCGAACGCCACGACGGAGATCTTGCCAACTCGTTAGGCAACCTTCTGAATCGGACGCTTAACATGGCGACGCGCTACTCCGGAGGGAGCCTTCGACGCGGAAACAGACCCGACGCTCAAGATTCTGTTCAAATGCAGGTGCAAGCATATCGCGATCTCGCGCAGGACGTCGCTATGAGCGGTACCACGGATACAGTGATCAATATCGCGAACGAGGCTAATCATACCATGGATACGGCGATCAAAATCGCGAACGAGGCTAACCAACGCATTGAGAAAACAGCCCCTTGGAAAATGATGAAGGAGGGCCAGACGGAAGCCGTAGCCGAGATCTTGTACGATCTTGTAGAGCGGCTCCGCATCATCGCCATCCTCATCTCACCGGTCCTTCCCAAAGCCGCGCACGGCATTTTCGATCAGCTGAATTGGAAAATGGAACTGAGCGGTAAGGAAGCGCGCTTCTCGTTAGCCGAGGCGGAGTGGGGGAGGCTGCCGGATGGTCATGTCGTCGGGAAACCGACGCCATTGTTCCCACGCATCGAAGCATAACTCTGGGGCTGATCGCGTCGCGAAGCGCGGGAGTAAACTTGCGGCAATTCGCCGCGTTCGGTGCCGGTCTCCCGCTCTGTTGAGCGAAGCGTCTACATCACTGCAGACACTCTTCAAACGCCGCCGGTTTACCCTGGAGAAAGGCAAGCGCTTCGCCCGCAAAGTGCAATGAACCGGTGATGAGAATCGGAGCGGCGTCACGCCGCGCTTCTTCCCAGGCCGTTGCGAAGGAAGCGCATGACCGCGACGGGAGCATCGGGAAGCTGATCTTGAATCGTTAGGCGCAATTCCTCGGGCGCGAGCGCGCGCTCACTGCGAATCGACGGCAGCAACCAGCGACGCGCGATCGGTCCGAGTGCGGCGCAGATCCCCGCCACGTCTTTTTCCTGCAAGACCGCCAGCACAACCGTCGCTTGCTGGTCGCCAAAGTTTTCCCGCCACGTCTCTGCCAGAGTGCGCGCACCCGCCGGATTGTGCGCGCCGTCGATGATCGTCCGCTCGTCCCAGCGCTGGAAGCGCGCCGGCCAGACGACCGTGGCGAGACCGCGCGCGATGGCGTCGTCGTCGACTTCGATCTTCGCGGTGTGGAGCGCGGAGAGAGCGAGCGCGGCGTTTTGCTTTTGATGGGTGCCGCTGAGCGCGATCGGCAAGCCGGTCGAACGGTTGCCTGACGAAATCCAGCGGCGCGGCGCATTCCGCGGCCCGGGCACGGATGACGGCCTCGGCTTCGGGCAGTTGCCGGGCGGAGACGACCGGAACGCCTGGCTTGATGATGCCGGCCTTCTCGCGCGCGATCTCGGTCAGACTCGTCGCCGAGCCATTTCTGGTGATCGTAATCGATCGGGGTGAGGACGGAGACGACCGGCTGGGTGGCGTTGGTCGCGTCGAGGCGTCCGCCCATCCCGGTCTCGAGCACAACGATCTCCGCTTCCGCATTTCGGAAATGATCGAGCGCGAGTCCGGTGGCAATTTCGAAGAAGGTCGGATGCGGTTCCCATCCCGCGACCAGCTCACGAATTTTCGTCAGGCCGCGCACCACCTCGTCTTCGGAAATCAGCTCGCCATTCACCTGAATGCGCTCGCGAAAGCTGACGAGATGAGGCGAAGTGAAAAGCGCGGTGCGATAGCCCGCGGCGCGGCAGATTGAATCGAGCAGCGCGCAAACGGAGCCCTTGCCATTGGTCCCGGCGACGTGAATGATCCGTTCGTTAGGCGGAGGAACATCGAGCGCGTCGAAAAGACGGCGGCTGTTCTCGAGCCCGAGCTTGATCCCAAAACGCTGGGTGTTGAAAAGCCAGGCGAGGGCGTCCTCGATAGGCCGACGGGATCTCGCTCGCCTGCCGGCTCCGCTCACGCTCGGCGATGACACGTGTCGGACACGTCCTGCCTCAATGCGCCGCGGAGAAGCAGGCGAGCAGTTGCGCGAGCTGCGCGCGCAAGGCTTTGCGGTGCACGATGAGATCGATCAGCCCGTGTTCCTCGAGAAACTCGGCGGTCTGAAAGCGCTCCGGCAAATCCTGGTGCGTCGTTTCCTTGATCACGCGCGGTCCGGCGAAGCCGACCATCGCTTTCGGCTCGGCGATGATGACGTCGCCTAACGAGGCGAAGCTGGCCATCACCCCGGCGGTGGTCGGATTGGTGAGGACGGAAATGAAAGGCAGATTCTGCGCGGCGTGGAGGGCGAGCGCGCCGCTCGTCTTTGCCATTTGCATGAGGCTGAGCATGCCCTCATACATGCGCGCGCCGCCCGAGGCCGCGACGACGATGACACAGCAGCGATGGGCCGTCCCGTATTCGATCACGCGCGTGATGCGTTCGCCGACGACCGACCCCATGGTGGCGGCGAGGAAGCTGAAATCCATCACCGCGATTGCGACCTTGTAGCCCTCGATGAGCGCGTGCCCGCTCAGCACCGCGTCGACCAGTCCGGTGCTGTCCTGATATTTGCGCAGGCGATCCTTGTAGCTCGCCATGCCTTGGAACTTGAGGGTGTCGATCGAGGTCAGGCCGGCATCGAGCTCGACGAAGCTTTCCGGATCGCAGAGATTCGCGATCCGCTCCTTGGCCGAGTGCGTGAAATGATAATCGCAGCGCGGACAGACGCGGTCGTTTTCCACGAGCTCGATTTCGTGCACGACCTCGCCGCAGCCGGGACATTTTTGCCAGAGACCCTGCGGCATCTCGCGCTTCTTTTTGCTCTCGGTCTTGAGCGAGGGTTTTTTGAAAATGGCCATGGCTTAACCGCGGGCGGCGGTCACCGCGTGAACCGAAAGGGCGCCAGCCTTCGTGTAAAACCGAGGCACATTCACTCAAGGTCGAACCCGTGGTGAGGACATCGTCAACCAACAACATCCGCAAATCTTGCACGTTGCTGCCGCGCCGTAAACGAAAGGCGCCCCTGAGATTTTCCATCCGCTCGCTCCGGTCGAATTGCGTCTGCGTGGTGGTGTAACGCGTCCGTTGCAGAACGTTGCGGACACGGCAGGCCGCTGCGCGCGCCGCGAGCGCCGCGGCCAGCAGCTCGGCCTGGTTAAAACCGCGCTCGCGTTGTCGCGCCGGATGCAACGGGACCGGCACGACGAGATCAAAGCGCCGGCCGGCGAGGCGCGGATCGTCCAGCGTCTCCGCCAGCCAGCGGCCGAGCAGGTGGCGCAGATGGATTTGGCGGCCGTATTTGAAATCTGTGAATCACTTCGCGCACCACGCCCCGGCTTCGGTAGGCGGAAACCGCCGCTTCGAAATGCAGGACGCGATTCGCGCAATTCGCGCAGGTGAACGAGCCCGTGATCGCCCCGGCGAAAGGTTGCGAACACTTCGCGCAGAACGGCGGCCGAATCCGCGGCGCCTTCTCCGCGCAACTCGCGCAGAGATTTTCGTCCGGCTCCAACCGCTCGCGCACAGACCGCGCAGAAGGGCGGATAGAAAAGACTAACGAGTCCGCGGAACGGGTTGGGGAGCGCGAGCGTCGGCATGTTTCACCCAGAGGCGCATGAGCGCCCAGCTGGCGAGCGCGAGAATAAGAGGCACGATTCCGACGAGCAAGTCTTTCCCGAGCCAGGGCAGCGCGAGCGTTTCGCGATGCGCGGCTTTGCTGAAGGTGCCGTTGGCGAAAATCCAGCCGGCGTGCAACCCGATCGGGAGCCAGAGCGAGGAGGTTTGGAGGCGGGCATCGGCCAGGATGCAGCCGATCGCGAAAAGGGTCAGGAAACCGGCCGCGAGCAGCATCGGGTCGCCGAATTGTCCGAAGGAATGCGCAATCGAGTCGAAGCCCGAGAACCAGCGCACGGCGTCGTTAGGCGTGGTCTGGTCGGGCGCTTTCAGGAAATGCACGATCGAGAAAAGTCCCGAGGTGAGAAGGAGCGCGCCCAGCCGCGAAAAACTGCGCAGCAACACGCCGAGGATGAATCCGCGAAAGAGCAGTTCCTCCAGAACAGGCACGATGCTGGCCGCGACGAGCACGGTCGGCATTTTCTGCCAGAGAAACGCGTGCCGCAGCGAATAGATATGGAGGGCAATGATGACCGCGCCGCAGCAGAGCAGGGGAATCGCCGCAATGGCAAAGCCAATCGCCAGATCCGCACCGGCGCGCGGATTTTTTTCCAGAGCGAGATCGCGCCAGCTGCCAATCCGCAGCGCCCGCAGGAGCGGCCAGAGCAGAATCAGCGCGGCGACGAGCAGGGCGCGGTGGAAATAGCTTTCGAAATCAAACCGCGCGAGGCTCGGTAAAATGCCGTGCGCGATGAGAGACTGGCCTAACCAAAAGAGAGGAGGCGCCACGAGTGCTCCCAACAGAACGACGCCGGCGAGGTAGAGCAGGAGTCTGGCCGCGTCTTTCAAGGATGCTAATGTAAGGAGCCGACGCTATGCGCAGTCAACACATATGGACCTCGCGGGATGAGGACGGACGCAAACGCGAGGTGCGCGTGACGAAGTTCGGCGGCAACTGGAAGTTCCAGGCGAAATTCCGCGACGAAGAGAAATGGACCTACTACGACGTCCCGCTGCTCGACGATCTGCGCGAGCTGCGCGACATCATTTTCCGAAAGTATCAGCGCCGCCGCGCCTCGGCGGAGGATTTCGCGGCCGTCGACAAGATGCTGCGCGACCAGACTCGCAATGGATAGCTGGAACACCGAGCAGCTCGCGTCCGACGACAAGCGCTACGTCTGGCATCCCTTTACCTCGATGGGGGAATGGTGCGCGCCGGATCATGAACCGATCGTGCTTGTCGGGGGTGAGGGGGCGATCGTGCGCGACAGCCGCGGACGCGAATACATCGACGGAAATTCGTCGATCTGGACGAACGTCCACGGCCATAATCACCCGCGGATCAACGCCGCGATCCGCGAGCAGCTCGAGCGCGTCGCGCACACTTCCTTTCTCGGGACCACGAATCCACCCGCCATCAAACTGGCCCGCGAAATCGTGAATCTATTTCCGGAAGAGAAATTCGGGCGGGTGTTCTATTCCGATGACGGATCGACCGGGATGGAGGCGGCGCTCCGGATTGTAAGCCAATATTGGAAGCTGAAAGGATCGAAGCGCCGAATCTTCATTTCCTTCCGCGATGCCTACCACGGCGACACCGCAGGCGCCGCCAGCCTCGGTGCCGCAGCGATGTTCGGAGGCTGAGATCGAGGGATTTCACTTCCCAGTCCGACGTGTCGCAAGCGTTGAGGAGTTATCGAAGATCCCGGACTCGGACGAGGTCGCCGCAGTCGTGATCGAACCGATCATCCAGGGAGCGGCAGGGATGAAGATCTGGCCGGCCGGAACGCTGCGGCGGCTTCGTGAGTGGTGCGACGAGGTCGGAGCGCTCCTGATTGCCGACGAAGTGATGACCGGTTTCGGTCGGACGGGCCGGATGTTTGCCTGCGAGCACGAAAATGTTCAACCCGATTTATATATTTTTGCTAAAGGACTGACCGGCGGATATTTGCCATTGGCTCTTACGCTCATTTCGCATGAAGTATTCGAGCCTTTTGAAGACTCGAAATCCGATGCGACCCTCTTCTATGGTCACAGTTATACCGGCAACGCACTGGGTTGCGCGGCGGCACTTGCCAGTCTCGAAATCTTTCGGACTCGAAAACACGATCGAGGCGTTAGCCGCCGAAGATCGAGGCGCTTCACCGCGGTCTCCAGGCGATGGCACAGGCTCACGGAGTCGAAGAGACTCGATCTTGCGGAATGATTGGAGCGATTGATTTGGCGGGGGACGGCCGCTGCGCGGCCGCAGGTCTGTCACGTGGCACGCGAGCGGGGACTGCTCACCCGTCATATTCGCAACACGGTTACCCTGATGCCGCCCTCTGATCGTTTCGATCAGTCAGCTTGAAAGAGCGCTAGAGATTCTTAACGAGGCCGTTCAGATCGTTGTTACCGGAAAGAAAATCGTCGGGATCGCTGAGCGACCGCCTAGAATCGTGGCAAAAGGAATCCGACTCGATCAGGCGCTCGTCCAGCGCGGGCTTTTCGCGAGCCGCCATCAGGCGCAGACAGCGATCATGGCCGGCGAAGTCCGAATCGACGGCCGGGTCGCAGCCAAAGCCTCGGATTTCGTTCAGGAGCAGCATGAGATTTCTGTCGCGACCCGCAGTCGCTACGTTGGACGCGGCGGGATCAAGCTTGAAGGCGCGATCGAGCATTTTGGAATTGTTTGTGCAGGGCAAGACCGCGCTTGATATCGGGGCATCGACCGGCGGTTTCACGGACTGTCTGCTCCAGAAGGGAGCGAGCAAAGTCTTCGCCGTCGACGTCGGCCACGGCCAGCTGGCTTGGAAAATCCGAGACGATCCACGAGTCGATCACTTTGGAAAAAACGAATGCGCGGCATCTTTCGAGAGAGGAAATCCCGGAGCCGATTGAGATTTGTGTGATCGACGTTTCTTTCATCTCGCTGACTTTGATCTTGCCCAATGCCTTTGAATTGCTAACTCCAGACGGTGTGATCCTGGCGCTGATCAAACCGCAATTCGAGCTCGCGCGCGAGGATGTCGGCCGAGGCGGCGTCGTGCGCTCTGCCGAACTGCACGAGAAGGCGCAGCAGAAGATCGCCGCCTTTGCTCAGACGATTGGCGCACGAGGTGGCGGGCCTGGTTCCCTCCAGCATCGCCGGCACCGACGGCAACCAGGAATTCTTCATATGTCTCCGAAAACCATCGGCCTGATCGCACACGCTGGGAAACCGGGAGCGGCTGAATTGGTCAGTCAACTCCGGTCGGAATTTGAGCGCGCGGGAGTTAAAGTGTGGCTGGAAACCGAGACGGCCGTGCTCGCTGGACTCAAGGAGAGTCGCACCATCGCGCAGCTCGGGAAGGAGGCGGATCTGCTCGTCGTGCTGGGAGGCGATGGGACCATTCTGAACGTCGTGAGCCGCCTGGACGACACCATCAAACCGATCTTCGGGATCAACATCGGGTCGCTCGGTTTTCTGACCTGCCTGAATTCATCCGCTTATCTCGAAGCCGTCGGCTCCATCGTAAGCGGGAAGTTTGCCCTCAGCGAACGCGTCCTGTTCTCGGTAGAAATCACCAGGGGAACCGAGTGTCGTCCACCGGGCCGTCGCGCTCAACGACGCGGTCATCAGCCGGGGCGAGATATCGCGCCTCATCCGTCTGCGCACCCGGGTGAATGGCGCGCCGCTCACGGAATTCAACGCCGACGGCCTGGTCGTCGCGACGCCCACGGGATCGACGGCATATTCGCTCTCGGCCGGCGGACCGATCCTCGAGCCGCAATCCGGCGTCTTTGTGATCACCCCCATCTGCCCGCATGTCCTCACCAATCGCTCCGTCATTGTCGGAGATCGTTCCGTCATCGAGGTAGAGGCAAGCGAGCCGGATTCCCCGGTCTTCCTGACCCTGGACGGCCGCAGCCCGGTGCCTTTGGAGTTCGGTTCGATCGTAACCATCCGTCGCTCGGAGAAAGTGCTGCCGCTGGCCGTGCTGCCCGAGCTCTCATTCTTCGGCGTTGTCCGCCAAAAGCTGAAATGGAGCGGGAGCACGATTTGACACTCGGATGCGGAGCCCCTTCGCCTAACAAACAAAGGAAATCTGTTGTATGGCGGACGCTTCGCCTGCTCAAAGATAGCAGGAGCTCGATTGTGCGAATCTGAGCAACACAAGCGGTTGCTCTACAAACGCGCGGTCATCCCATGCGGACGCGGATAGTGTGCGATTCGCCATCGTCGCGCAGCGTGATCGTTTTGTCCGGCACGGCTGCGCCATCCAATTCCACGAGGTCGACGCCATGGGAGATATGCCCGGGGTTTTCAATCGCAATGTCGTAGTGAGTGCTTTGATAGCGGTAACGCAGGCGAAACCCGGGCCAGTCCTTGGGAATAACCGGGCTCGATTGTTAGTCTGTCGCCGCGCCGTTTGAATCCGAGAACTTCCTCCAGCCAGACGCGATAGATCCAGCTCGCCGCGCCGGTGTACCAGGTCCAGCCACCGCGACCGACGTGATCCTTTAATGCGTAGACATCACCCGCCACGACATAAGGTTCAACCTTGTAGCGCTCGTAATCCTGTGCAGCGCGGGCGTGCTCGACCGGGTTTAGCATGCGCAGAAGAGAAACGGCCTTGTCACCGTCGCCCTGCCGGGCAAAGGCCATGGCCACCCAGGCTGCAGCGTGGGTGTATTGGCCGCCATTTTCTCGCACGCCCGGCGGATAGCCTTTGATATAACCGACATCCTGCGGCGACTGATCAAAGGGCGGAGTAAAGAGCAGAATCATCTGCTCGGCGGCTCGGACGAGTTGTTCGTCCACCGAGCGCAGGGCTTTTTCGACCCGATCGCTTTCGGCCGCGCCGGAAATCGCGGCCCACGATTGTGCGATGGAATCGATCCGTGCCTCCGCAGCATTCCTTCGAGCCGAGTGGAGCGCCATCGTCGAAATATCCGCGCCGATACCAGGCGCCGTCCCATGCGTGATCCTCGACTGCCTTGGCAAGGCGCCCGATGCGTGCGCGGTAAAGAAGCGCCTCTTCGGCCTCATCGCGCCCCTCAAGCAGCTCTGCGAAATCTCTGAGCACACAAATCTCGAACCAGGCGAGCCAGACGCTCTCGCCTTTGCCGCCAATACCGACGCGATTGAGGCCGTCGTTCCAATCGCCTGTCCCAATCAACGGGAGACCGTGTGGACCGGAGGTCGACGCCCGGGAAATGGCGCGCCGGCAATGTTCGACGAGGGGAGCGCTGAGGGCCGAGATCGCCGGAACGGAAAAGCTTTCCACTTCATTTTCCGCAAGCGGCTTGGCTTCCAGAAAAGGAACCACTTCCTCGAGAATCGCAGCATCCCCCGTGACCCGCACGTAGTGGGCAGTCACAAACGGCAGCCAAAGCAGATCGTCGCTAATCCGGGTGCGGACGCCGGCGCCGGATTCGGGAAGCCACCAATGCTGGACGTCGCCTTCCACGAATTGTCGCGCGGCGGCGCGCAGAATCTGTTCGCGCGCGATCTGCGGCGCAGCATGAACCAGGGCCATGACATCCTGAAGTTGATCGCGAAATCCGTAGGCACCGCTCGATTGATACAAGGCCGAGCGTCCCCAGACGCGGCAGCTTAGTGTCTGATAAAGCAGCCAGTGATTGAGCAGAACATTGGCGGAAGCCTCGGGCGTTTCGACCTGGATCGTGTCGAGGAGATTGTCCCACCAGCCGCGCGTTTCCTGAAGCGTGGCCTCGACATTGGAAGGATCGCGAAATCGTTGCACGAGCGCGCGAGCCTCAGTCTCGTTAGGCGCCTGACCGAGAAGAAAAGTCACTTCCGCCGATTCTCCCGGCTCCAGCTCGAGCGTGAGTTGCACCGCGGCGCAAGGATCCAGGCCGGCACCCGTGTCGCCGGTCAATCGCTCCTGTTTCATCGCCGCGGGATCGCGCATGGAGCGATTTCGCCCGAGAAACGCTGCTCGATCGCCGGTAAAGGAAGCTGGCGGCGGACTCGAAGTGACAAAGGTCGTACGGTCGCAGAATTCCGAATCGTAGGGATTGCGCGCAAAGAGGCTCTGGCTTTCCAGGTCCCATCTTGTTACGACGTGCATCCGCGTCTCCTCCGGATCAGGGCCGAGGACGAGCGCGGCGTAAGAGGTGATCGTCAATTTGCGGAGTTGGGAAGAAAGGTTGCGCAACCGTAAGTCGTTCCAGCCGCACCGGAAGTCCGCCCGCGGAATCGACCGGCACGACGACGACCAGCTCCTGCTCGATCGCGTGGCTGTTATGTTCGAAAATCGAATAGCCCTGACCGTGTCGTACGCGGTAAGCGTCCTGCTCGCGGATCGGCAGCGGCGTAGGCGACCAGAAGACGCCGAGATCGTCATCGCGAATATAAATCGCGGAGCCGGCGGGATCAGAGACAGGATCGTTGAACCAGGGCGTCAGGCGGTTGCTTTGGCTGTTACCATACCAGGTAAAGCCCGAGCCCGACTCGGAGACGAGGGTGCCGAAGTTTGGATTCGCCACAATGTTGACCCAAGGAGCAGGAGTCTGCGTGTTGGGCCCGAGATAGATCGCGTATTCCTTTCCATCGAGAGTGAAACCGCCGAGTCCGTTGAAATAGGCCAACTCCATGAAGGGCAAAGGTGGCGAAGGCTCTTCGTGGGTTTGTTTGCCGGGCGCCAGAAGGCCCAACTTTGGAGAGATCGGCACCGACGCGGCCAGTTGCTGGCGAAGTGTGCCGCGGGCCGCCACCAATACCGCCCGGGCCGCGGACTGAATGACGCTGAGTTCTTCCTTTGACATCTTGCTCGCCGATCGCAGAAAAACGCCACCGGGTTGATCGACGCCGGTAAGCTGCGCATGAGCTTCGGCCAGCCGCCGCAAGATGATCGGTCAGCGGTTCGTCGTAGCTCGGAACTTCTTCGCTGATCAGCACCAGATCCACTTTCAACCCGCGCAAATGCCAGAAGGTGTGGGCGGTGAGAACTTCGCGCACCACCTCCACGTCGCGCAGATGAGCGATCGTCACGACGACGATCGGCATGTCGCCTGAGATGCCCTGCGCCCAGAGCGCGCGCTGACCGGCGCTCGAGCGTCCGAGGCGGGCTGGGGGAGGGCGCAATTGCGGCTGCGGGAAGAGGACGTGCCCGGCGAGTTGTTGGAAGAGCTGGACATCGTTAGGCCGGATATGGAGGCGGCGCAGCTCGAGTTGCGCGCGGGTCCACGCGGTTTCAAAGGCGCGGATCGAAACGCGGAACTCCGAGTAGCGTTCGGCCAGTCCAATGACCGCCTCTCGCGAGTCCGCCATCACCGTCACGATGGAAAACTGAAAGCGTCCGTTGGGATTGATCGTGACCCGCCGGCGCAAACTGAAAATCGGATCGAGCACAGCGCCAGTGCTTTTCGTTAGGCTGGTTCTGATCGCGTCTGGATTTTCGAGCAGTGCGGCCCCGGCCGATGAAGCGCGCGCGGTCGGTCTCAAACTCGGGCGGTTCGGCCGACGGTGATTCCGCCACCATCAAATGCGCCACCCAGATCGGGCGATCGTCGGGCGCGCGAAGGCGGCGCCGGGCGAGCAACGCCTCGCAATGGGGTAGCCATTCTGTTTCGATGAAAAGCTTGTTGAAAGCCGGATGCGCGCGGTCGGTCTTATGCGGCGCCAGCGCGAGCTCGGCATAGCTGGTCAATTCGAGCCGGCAGGCTTTGCGCGAAATGTTGACCAGCGTAATGAGCCGGACCTCAGCGTCGTCTTCGGCGGAAACCGCGATCTCGGTAAAGGTATCGCATGGCTCGGTCGTCCGACGGAATTCCGCTTTGTCAGGAGTGAAAATCCAGGTGTAACGCGACTTGGGCACGGGCACCGGCTGATTGGTCGTGCTCCAGATTGTCCCGCGATCCAGGTCCCTTATGTAACAGGCCGCGCCCGGCACGTCGCGGGTCGTATCCGCGCGCCATCTTGTAATATCGAAATCCAGCCAGCGGAGATAGCCGCCGCCGGAGTTGGTCACCATCACTGAGCAGTTGCCATTGGAAAGCAGATGTGTCCGCGGCGTCAAAGTGTCGGCCGTGTGCGGCGCGGCGGCCGCGGCCCCGGCGATCGGAGTGACCCGCGGAAGGGGCCGTTCCTCGTGCGCTTCACCCGTTGTCGGAAGAATAGTGGCTGGGATATGCTCGTGGAGCAGAGGTTCGCTCGCACGAATCCGCGGGTCGGAATGGAACCGCCGCCGCATCACGCCGTCATGCAACGCGTTGTCGAAAGCGAGGAGCGACATGCCCTGGTGATGGACCATATAACAACGCACCGCGATTCCCGTCGCGCCGCCGGGTTCGCTGCGCCTCGAAAAATCGAGCGACTCGTAGTAACCGTGATCGCCCAACATGGCGGCGTCGCCGGCGAGAGCGAGCTTTCGCAGATTTCTGGCCGCTGCGACCGGTTCAATCCCGAGCGCAAGAGCCGACGCATACGGCGCGACGACCAGGTCGCGTTCCTGACCGCGCTTCAAAGCCAGCGCCGGCACCCCGAAGGCGCGGTATTGATAAACATGATTCCGGTCGACCGCACTGAAGGCCGATTCCGAAATGCCCCATGGCACTCCGAGGTTTTCGCCGTAGGCAATCTGGCAATAAACCGCATCGTGACAGGCGCGGTCGAGGAGCGAATCCTCATGAGTTCGGGTGAACAAAACAGGCATGAGGTATTCAAACATGGTGCCGGTCCAGGAGAGGAGGGGAAGCCGTCCATAGGCCGAGCCAAACGGGCGCCCGAGCGCCCACCAATGTTCCAGCGGCACGTCGCCCCGTGCGATCGCAAGCAGGCTCGTTAGGCGCGCTTCGCTCGCGAGCAGATCGTAAAACGAGTTATCGAGTCGCCGTTCGCCCACCTGATAGCCGATCGCGAAAATCCGGCGCTCTTCGTCGTAGAGAAAGCGCAAGTCTATCCCGCGTTCCAACGCTTCACTGCGACCTATGATTTCATCGATTTGCGCCAGTTGCTGCGTGGCGTTTTGCTCGGCTCGCGCCACCTCGGTGACCAGACTGTCGAGCCACTCGCCGACGGGTGGGGGAAGCTGCAATTCGTCCCGGCGCAATTGGAAAGCGACGAGCGTCGCCATTCCCGTGATCCCAGCGCTGGCGATGTTGCGTAGAGAATAGGTCGCGGCGAGGGCGTCACGCCGGCATTCATGCGCGGTCGTGCCTAACGACATTAGCTGCGCGGGCGAGGCGGCCAGAATTTCCAGCGGCCGCAGATAGCGATCGATAATCCCATTCCAGGCTTCGACCTGCTTTTCCACCTGCCGGGGCCAGTAGGCGCGCGGATCGCCCTCGTCGGTGAAGAACGTCTGCGCCAGTTCCTTCGCGGGCTGTCGAGCCGAGCGGAGGCGCGCGATGATTTCCACTAGATTCACCGGCGGGCTTGCGGTCAGTCTCTCGAGAGCAGCCAGCGCTGGCGGGCGGCTCGCTTCATCGATCGTGCCGGCCACCTGGCGCACCACCGCGAGCGTATCGGCCAACCCACGGAGGGCAGCGCCGTCCAGCACGGACCGCGCTGTCAATTCCACGCAGCTGATCGTGAAGGTCCACAAGCTCGCGATAAGATTGCCACTGTCGACGGTTGAGACATAGCGCGGGTGGAGTGGTTCGAGCTTTCTGATGTCATACCAGTTAAGAAGATGACCTTCGAATAGCTCGAGTTGCCCAAGTGTTTCGAGAGTCGCGAGATTGCGCGCCGTCAGGTCGTCGAGTGTGACATAGCCGAAATCGTTGGCCGCTACGGTCGCGAGCATCCAGAGACCGATGTTAGTCGGCGAAGTGCGCAGGAAGATTTCGCGCGTCGGTACTTCTTGAACATTGTCCGGGGGCAGCCAATGCGTTTCCGGTCCGACAAAATCGTCGAAGTAGCGCCAGGTTCGTCGCGCCGTGGCGCGCAGCATCTTGCGATCAGCCAGGCTTAATATTCCCCCTCGGATGGTGGTTGCCGGTCGATTGATCAGCAGGACGGCCAACGGGAAAAGAATCCACAAAGTCAGAAAAGGCAACGCCGCCATAACCGCCACGGGTCCGACATACGCGAGGAGGACTAACAACAGGACCGCCAGGCCCGGAATCCATAAGCGGGCGAGAACGAACTGCCATTCCTGATTCCTCGCGCGGCGGTGCGCTTCCTGTGCGGTCTCCCATTCCAGAAGAAACCGGTGTGACTTGAGCCGCCGGTAGGCGACTCGCGCAATCGCATTCAGAGTCAGCCCGGCGTAGTCCGGGAGAAAGACCATCATGAGCAGCGAGCGGAGTAGCCGATCACGGGGCTCGCGCCAGAACCGGGTCCCCGGTGGAGGCGGATGGAGCAGGAGCGCGACGAGCGAATTGATAACCGGCCAGAGCAACAACCCCACCACGAGCAAACTCCATAACGCGGGTTTGGACGAGAGGAACCAACCGGCGAGCAAGAGCCCAACGATCGCCACCGGAATCAGGCTGCGACGGAGATTGTCGAAAATTTTCCATTGGTTGAAAATGGAAAGGGGATTGGGATAGTCGCTGCCGTCGCGACCCGGAACGCGCGATTTCAACCAATCGATGATCTGCCAATCGCCGCGGACCCAGCGGTGTTGCCGATTCCACCACGCGATGTAACTGGACGGAAAAACATCGAGCAGCTCGATATCAGTCGCGAGCGCGACCCGGACGTGGCTGCCCTCCAACAGGTCATGACTTAGCAAATGCGCCTCTGGAAATCGGCCAGACAGGATGCGATGAAACGCCGCCAAATCGTAAATGCCTTTGCCGTGATAACTGCCTTCGCCGGTCAGGTCTTGGTAAACATCCGAGACCGCGTGGGTGTAAGGATCGATCCCGCGGGAATCGGCGAAGATACGTGAGAACCAGGTTGCCGTTGCGCTTGGGAGCGTGGCGCTGATTCGCGGCTGGACGATGGTGTAACCGCGCACCACCCTGCGGCCATCTGGAGAAAGGCGCGGCTGATTGAGGGGATGCGCGATCGTTTCGACCAGACGCCGGGCGGTGTCGCGCAGCAGTTGCGTATCCGCATCCAGAGTGATGACAAACCGGATGTCATCGATCGCATCACGCTCGCCGGCGCAGAGGAAATGCTCCAGCTCGGGCGCGGATTCCCCCATCAGAAAACGATTGAGTTGTTCGAGCTTGCCCCGCTTGCGTTCCCAGCCAAGCCAGCGCTGTTCGCTCTCGCTCCAGGAACGCTGGCGATGAAAGAGAAAAAAACGGCCGGCACCGTGTCTTTCATTCAGCTCCGCGATTCCACGTGCGACAATCTCGAAATATTCCGCGTCCTCCGGCATGTTCTGCAGGGGCGCGTCCGCGAAATCACTGAGCAGCGCGTAATGCAAATTCGGGTCCGAATTTGCCAGGTAACGAATCTCGAGCCGGCCCAGTTCATTCCGAATCGCGTCCGGCGTGGTGAGCAACATCGGGACTACGACCAGCGTCCGGCAATCGTCAGGAATGCCTTCTTTCCTGAAGGACATTTTCGGTAGCACCTGCGGAGGAAGCAGTGAGGTCACGACGTAATTCACCGCGAGCACAGCCAGTTCGTTAGCCGGCAGCAACAGGAGGAAACCGAGCAGACAACGGACGAACAACGAACTCTCAGATGCCGTGAGCGCGAGAGGCGCGACCACTGTCACGGCGGTAAGCAGGAAAATGTTTCCAAAATAAAACGCCGCGGCGTGGGAACGAAGCCAGCGCCGCTCCCGCTCTGGCAAAGGAACACGGCACTTAGTCTCCCGTTCCAGTGCAGGCCTGCCGTCGTCGATCAAATAGTAGCCGATATGTCGCTCGACCTCGTTCTCGGCGGTTGCCGCCAGCGCCAGTCCGCGTTCGATAATTTCCAGTTCCGAGCGCTTTGACCATTTCGCCAATTGCTCGACCGCGTCGCGGTAACGATTGCGGGTTTCGAAATCGATCCGCAGATAGACGCCGGCAGGGTCTTTCGCCAACTCCGCATCCGCCCGGCTTACGGCCTCGAAAAGTTCGCCCCATTGGATCTGCGCGAGCCGGCGGCAACTGCCAATCACGTTCGAAAGGGAGGTCTGTTGGACGGCCTGCCGTCGATGTTCCTGCTGGACCACCTCGAGCAACGGCGCGCGCAAAGATCGTTCAAGCCAGCTCGTGACGATCGGCAGCGGCGCTTCTTCGTCGTAAAGATGGGCCACCAGCTCGCTCGCAAAATGTGCCGTCGGTTGCGGATGACGTTGCACCAGTTCCTCAGTCATCGTGAGCAACCGCTCGGGGCTCCGCCGCGCCGCCGTGATGAGGCGGTTCGCCCAAAAGTCCGCCTCCTCGCTTCCACGCTGGAGTTGCTCAACCTCGATCGCCAGGGAGCGCAGACATTCAATCAACCGCAGGCGCAACATCGGCGGCACTGCCCAGAGCTCTCCGATTTTCAGGGGCGCGACGCTCTGGAAGGCGACGAGAAAATTCCGAATGATCTCAGCATCCAGTGCGCCATCGCTTTCCGCGACAATTTCCGACGCGATCCGATAAACTCGCGGCAATCCCGCTTGACGACCGCCGGCGGCGACTGGCAGCTCCCTGTAGTATCTTTCCGGCAGGCTTTTCCGGATATCGTTGATCTGTTCCTGGATGAGGTAGGCGTTATCCAAGAGCCACTCGCTCGACAGTCCGAAGCTCTGATGAAGCTCTGCTGACGCCGAGAGGCTTGCCTCGGTCCATTTGAGGATGCGCTCGCTCTCGCGCAATCGGCGAAGAAGCGATGGGCGGCCGCGGGCCTTCGCCCCGTCAGCGATTGAAAGCGACCGGGCGAGACGCGATGCCTTTTCCGCGAGACGCTGGCGAGAAGGGGCCTCTCTTCGGAGTAGTCGCGTGGTCGGTTCAAATTCGAACTCTGCTGTCGAATGGAAAGCGAACGAGACCGATGGTTCGTCGCCGACATCGCGCAAAATCTCCAACACCCGGGAGGTGTCGTCGGGCGCTGACTCGACCATCACCATTGTCTCATTGGGCAGAATCGAGCGGCGGAATTTGGCTCTGCCGAGAGCGTGGGGGCGTTTCTCAAGGATACGGAATACAAACCAACCCGCGACTACGCCCCCCAGTGCGAAACCAGCCAGAATAAGGGCAATTCCCGGTGCTGAGAGGCGTCCCGTCTGCAGCCATTCCCGCCAGAGCAGAAAGGCCCCGACGACAAGGCCAATAACGGCCGAGATAGCAGCCTCGCTAGCGGCCGACACCCCACTCTCGCGCAGTTTTCCGCTGGCCGAAGCACGCAGCAACGCCGACCGGCCGAATCCGTCGCGCCGCAGATTTCTCAGCACAGTCCGTCCGGTCTCTTGCTGCTGAAAGATGGCGACATGAACCGACGCTTGCGACCTGAGTCCGCGGGAATCGTATGGAGGACAGAAGCATGGGTGAAGGTTCCGAGCGTCGGCCAGATCGCTCAAGACTTCCACAAATTCGCTCTTGCCGCTGCGCGCGGTCTCGAACTAAAGGGCGAAAGTGTCGACTCCCAACTCGCCGCGTATGCGAGTTCTGTCGGCTGCAATTCTGGGTGGAGAAGGATGCCTGGTGATCCTGACCCTCGCCTTAATGGCCTCAGTCGTTTTGTACCAATGCCGCCACAGTCCAGGTCACGGTCGGCCAGGGCGGACTCAAGTTCACACCCCAGAACGTGACGATTCAGGTCGGCGACACGGTCGAATGGACATTTGTTGCGGGTACACATAGCTCGACCTCGGGTGCACCGGGCGATTCGAGTATCGGACCGTCGGGGACAGCCGGGAAGGTATTGAAGATCACGAAAGCGAAAACCGTGATGTAAAGGCCCCGTTATAAGGGCGAACGAGAGACAGAGGTCGCAAGTCGGAAGTGCTGTAGCCGTGGTTCTTGGTATTGCCATGGCAATACCAATGCATCCTGCGGGTGACTATGACTGACGCTTGAGCCTAAGCCAGAAACGCCTTCGGTGGGTCAGTCAAGGCTGGCGAAGCAGCTTGGTGACCCGGGCGTTGTCCAGGCCAAGATCCCAGATCCCGAAGGGATAGAAGAAACCGGGCTCGCCCAATTCTACGCCGAGGGTTTCGACATCCCCCATCAGGGCCTGCCAATCGGCGTCGGTGCCCGGTCGACCGTTTCCCTTGGTAACGACCCAGCCGGGCGGGATGGTGGGCGAGGATGCGTTGATTGGGAATTCGTAGGTGTGCCAACCGACGGGGAGCTTGGAGATGTCGGCGCCGATATAATAGGCGTCCACGCCCTTGCCGAAATCTCCGGTGCCGAGGGTGGTGTTGAGATCAAGGGTGACAGCGCGATCGGGGACCTCGACTCCGCTGAAGATGTCGATGTCGACCGCTAGCGTCCCGACTTTGTGCATGGCGAAGTTGCCAAGGAAATGAGTATTCCTGGTGTCGAGCGGGACAAACCAGGTGGGAACGGCCGCATCGGCTGTGGCGCGCAGGTAGGGTCCCGGGTTTCCGCCGTCCGGCTCAATCGTAGCGGGGTTCACGGTAAGATGCCAATCCCCGTTGTTGCTCCCGTTGTCGAACGTCTCGACAAACCCAGCGCGTGCCGGGTTGGCGAGAAGGAGAAGGAGCGGGACGAACGTACAAAACCGGAGCGTGCGAGTGGGCGCAGGACAGGCAATGCCGATGTGTTCGAAAATGCAGTGGTGTCGCATCAAGAATAAATCCGGCTCCCGCCGAGCGGTGTCAATCCGCGCAGGTGTTCCGCATGCTTGGCGGAAGGTGGGGACGCGCCAGCGCATCCGCCAAACGGTGACGACGGACCGTCTAGCGACTGGTCTGCTCGCTGGACTTACTGGCGTTTGCCACGAGCCATGGGAAGGCGCCTAGTGGCAAATGGGCTGCTCAGCAGGAGGAGGCTCAGGATTCGGTGACGATGTTTCTTTCTTTTGTGCCATTCCCGATCCTCTACTGAAAAGCAATCATAGTCGAGGAACTAGTTTTACGACGTCGCCGGAGGCTGTGTCCCACATCCGGGTTACAGACTTCCATAAAGAGGAGTCTGGCGATGGCAGAGCATGGCCCTCCGCTCACGTTTTCAATCGATACGGGCCTCTAGATTGTCAACCGCGAGGTGTTCCCGCACGACGTTGTTCGAGCTCGGCTGGGCCGGTGACATCGCGGTCAGGGTTAAGAGCGTAAACTTTACGACGACGGTGTCGAGAGATTAGACTGCCACATATGGGCACGGATCTATTACAACAGACTTGCGACCGGTATGAGATTGCGGACGCCATTCATCGCTACGCCTTCGGTCTCGACCACGGTGATGCAGATTCGCTCGCCTCAGCGTTTACGGAAGATTGTACCCTGGATTTCCAGCCCGCGGGCAGGAGACTCGGGATCGAGTTTCCTAAGTTGACTGGTCGCCAGGCCATCGTGGATGCTCTGCTGCCGCTTCTCGGTCCGCTCGACACTACTCACACCGCGAGCAATCTTCAGATCGAAATCAGCGGCGACACGGCCACACTCTATGCCTATGTGATGTCGCAGCATTTCATGCCGCGGGAAGGTTCGTGCCGCGGGTCGGAGAACGCGCTTTTGATGAACCGCTATGATTGCGAGTTGGTGCGCGACGGCCAGAAATGGCGCTTCAAACGCGTCACGATCGACAATGCGTGGATGCAAGGCGACCCTGAAATTCTCAACGTGCGAGCCACACACCGAGCCCTGAGCGCGAAATCGAAGCGCAATTCTTGAAGACAACTCAAGCGTGAAGGTCGAAACGGCGATGTAGGTCGCGGGAGACTTGCTTTCCGACTTCCAAACTTCCAACTAACGACGAATTTGGAATTCGGAAACGTTCTTAGAGTGCCCGATTGACTAGGCTGGGCTCGATCGGTTGTATTGCTCGATGACGAGAAGGGGTTTGTTGAACATGTCGTCGATCTTCGTTGGTCCGATAGGTTTGCGTGCGGGATGGCGCTTCCTCCTTTTCGTGCTCGGCATTGAGCTGGCTGAGTTCTATCTCCACGGGCCGCTCCTTTCCCTGCTTTCCCATCGGTCCGGTGTCAACCTCGATGAGCTCTCTGCGCCAGCTCTTTTCATCGAAGAACTGGTGGGGCTTGTCTCGGTCCTGCTGGTAACGGGGGTCGCGGCCTTGCTCGAGCGGCGGCGGGTGGATGGCTACGGCCTGCCAGTGGCGCAGGCCTTTGGCAAGCTCTTCTGGAAAGGAATACTGGCGGGATTGCTGGTAGTGGTCTTCGTAGCGATCGCGATGATCGTCACCGGCGGAATGAAGGTGCATGGGCTGGCCCTCGACGGAACCGGCCTGCCCTGGTTTGGCTTACTCTGGTTAGGCGCGAATGTGTTCGTGGGTTTGAACGAGGAATATCTCTTTCGCGGGTATGCGCTCAGGGTCCTGTGGCGCGGCGCGGGATTCTGGCCGGCGGCCTTGATCACGACTGTGATCTTTGCCGGTCTGCACCTCTCCAAGCCACATGAGAACGCGATGGATATCGGGATGATCTTTGTCCTTGGTCTAGCGATTTGCCTGAGCGTGCGCCGCACCGGAACGCTCTGGTGGGCGGTCGGCTGGCACACGGCTTTTGATTTCGGGCAATTCTTCCTCATAGGCACTAATAATGGCGGACAGACCCCGGTGGGACATCTCTTTATGGTTTCCTTTCCCGGATCCGCCTGGCTCAATGGCGGCGAACTGGGGACTGAAGCGAGCATCTTCATGGTGCCGGCGGCAATCGCAACCTTCGTTTACGTCCTTTGGTTCCTGCGCGGAAAAGATGACGATACAGGGAAGACAGTAGAGCGTTGAGGCCTACGCCTTGAACTAACCCAACTAGACATGAAAAGGCGCCTAACGATCTTAGCGTGGCGTCGGATCGAAACTGAAGAGCAGTTGCATGTCTTGGAAAGCCATGATTTCTCCACAGATTGCGCAGATTTTCGCTCTTCTCAAAACATGCCTATAACGGCTCCGAACATGAGGAGAGCGGTGAGGGCAATCGCGAGTTTCACGCCTAACGAGATCGGCTGCTGTCGCATGATTTTGCGATCGGAAGCCACCAAGACAAGGCCCACGAGGAGAAAAGGCGCGATGAGACCGCTGACAATGGCCGCCCAGTAGAGCGCCATCATCGGACTGACATCGGTAAAATCGAGTCCGATGCCGATTAGAGAGGAGACAATGATCACACTGTAGAAGGGACGCGCGGCGTGAAAGTTCCTGTGCAAACCCTTTTTCCAGCGAAACGTTTCCGCCAGGGCATAGGCGGACGAAGTGATCAAGGCCGGGATCGCGACCAGGCCGACGCCGACGATGCCGAGCGTGAAAAGCGTGGCAGCGAAAGGGCCGGCCAGCGGCATGAGTGCGGCCGCCGCTTCCCGCGAGGTGTTGATGTTGGTGATGTCGTGACGATGCAGAGTGAGAGCTGTAGTCAGGATGATAAAATACATTGCGGCATTGGAAACCAGAGTGCCGAAAGCGACATCCCACCGGCGGGTCCTTAATCGTTGCGAGACGCTTTCGAGTTCGCGTGAGGGCTCGGCGGGATCGCGCTTTTCTTCCGATTCGAGGGAGGCCTGCCAAAAAAACAGATAAGGACTGATTGTCGCTCCCAGGACGGCCACGAGACCAGCCCAGGCCGCCTGCTCTGTCGGCCACCTGGGCTGGAAGGTCTCACGCAGGACTGCGCTCCAATCTGGGTGAAGGACGAACGCAGTCAGCGCGTAAGTAAACAAACTGAGCGAAAACCACTTCAGCATATTCGCCATATGACGGTAGCGGAAGACGACGGTGCCGATCCCGATGACGAGACCGAAGAAGATAACATAGTAGTGTGAGTTCAGGCCGCTCAACATTTCCGCCGCGTCTGCCATGGCGGAAAGATCGGCGCCGACGGTAATCGTGTTCGTTGCTAACAGGGCAAGCGAGATCGCACCGACGAGAGGTCGCGGAAATTTTTCTCCGAGCGCGCGGGCCAGGCCATGTCCGGTGACAATGCCGATGCGGGCGCACGCCATCTGGATGGCGGCGATGAGCGGCCAGGTGATAAGCGCGGTCCAGAGGATTGCCGTGCCCAATTGCGCACCGACCACCGAGTAAGTGCCGACGGCCGAAGGATCGTCATCAGCCGCACCGGTGATTAATCCCGGGCTCAGGACTTTAATGATTCGCCGGAGCCGGCCGCCCGTCGAGCGGGGTCGAGCAGCCGGCCGTTGCGCAGTTTGCGCCGCGGTATTCTGCACGGGACTTGATCGGGGACGCGGAAGGCCCCGCTCTTATTCTTCGGTAAATTCCTCGATACACCGGGTTAGGGCAGCGAGGCTGGCTGGTTTGGGGAGGAAGAAGTGCCCTGCAATCATCTTTCCGTTTGCGGTTGTTTCCTTCTCGGAAACGATCGCGGTGAGGAAGATAACGGGTACGTCTTTAAAACTCCGGTCGGACCCGATTTGTGCGGCCAGATGGCCGCCGTCGATCTCCGGCATCATGACATCGAGAAAGATGAGATTGGGCTGGAAACGTCGCGCCGTCTCCAGGGCGCGGTCGGCGTGGTTCTCCGTACAAACGGAGTAAGCGCCGGAGCGTTCGAGGTTTAACTTCATCGTGCGGGTGATGCTCGGTTCGTCGTCGATGACGAGGATGCGTTTGGTTTTCATGGGCTGTTTTCGATCTTTGAATTGTGACGCGCTTTACGCCTCGGACCGTGTGGGAACACGCGCGGCGCTGCCGCGCAGCGGGAGAGTTCGAGCCAGGCCTCGGGACCCGTTGTTTCGCAGGGTCAAACGTCGCGCTTCGCGAACTTGGGAAATCACTGCGGGAACCGTTCGAAGCATGATCGCGAGATCGAGCCAAACCGACATTTTCCCTGCGTAGAAGATATCCATTTCGATCATCTCGCTGAAGGTCGTTTTGTTCTTACCGTGCACCTGCCAGTAGCCTGTGAGTCCCGGCGGGCCGTTCACCCGCTCGCGCTGCCATGGCCGATAGTGCTCGAACTCACCCACCGTACACGGACGCGCGCCGACGAGGCTCATCTCTCCGCGTAAAACATTGAAAATCTGCGGTAGCTCATCGAGTGCGGCGGCGCGCAGAAATCTCCCGCATTGGATCAGCCGGGGATCACCTTGGGCATCCAATTTTGTCATCGGTGAATCGGTCGCGATGAGGTGCTCGAGATGAGATTCGTGAACACGTGTGTCGACATTCACTTTCATCGTCCGGAACTTAAAGAGCATGAAACGCTGGCCTCTGTAACCGACGCGCTCTTGCCGATAAAAAACCGGCCCGGCAGATGTGGCCTTGATCGCGACCATGATCAAAATCATGAGCGGAAGCCAGAGCGGGGAGGACAGGAGTATGATGAAAAAATCCAAAGTGCGCTTCCACCCTGGAAGACGAGCTGAGGCGTCAGGCGCGCGAGACGGAGAGCCCGGGAGAAAATTTGGCGTGTTGAGCGCGCGGTTCGGATTTCGGGGCTGTCTAAACCGATCTGCGAATTCGCTTTCCCGCGATACGGCGAATACCAGGTTGCCGCAAGGCTCGAAACTAGGATCGAAGGATGGGTTAGTTTCACGGGCGGTCGCGCCGCCCTTTGTTGTGCGCACGGTAGAGTTCATGGCCGATTCGAGGTTCGCCTTCGTTGAGCGGGTGCTGTTCGGTTCGTCGCCGATGGCGCGAATACATTTTGTTTTCATAGCTAGGCTTTTATTTTGAATGGAATCTTGATGGTGACGCGCGCGCCCCCTTCCGGCCGGTTGGCCAGCCGGAGCGTGCCGCCGTGGAGTTGGATGATCTGCCGGGCCACGGAGAGGCCGAGCCCAGTGCCCTGCCCGACCGGTTTAGTGGTAAAGAAGGGCTCGAAAAGCTTTGCCTGGTGCGCCGGGGAAATGCCGGTGCCCGTATCGTCAAGCTCGGCGATGAACTCCGAACCGCGGACGCGAGTCCGCAAAGTGAGCGTACCACCCTCAGGGGTCGCATGGCTGGCATTCATGAATACGTTGACCAGCACCTGCGCCATCTTGTTGCGGTCGAGCGAGAGTTGCGGCACCGGCTCGCACCAATCGCGCACGATGCCGAGATGCTTGCGGGACATTTCGTGCTTTACCAAACCAAGCGCCCGCTCCGCGACGAGGTGGAAATTGTCTGGTTTGAGTGACAGCGCAGCAGGTCGAGCGAACTCCAACATTTCGCTCACCACGCGATTGGCCCGTTCCACGGCCTCCTGTAATGACTCGATCATTGTCCGGCCGTTAGGGTCGCTCGACGGCACTACATCGGAGAGATAGTCCACCACCATGGTGATGGTCATGAGCGGGTTCTTCACCTCATGGGCGACGCCGGTCGCGAGGCGGCCGATCGATTCCAATTTATCCACCTCAATGAAATGCATCCGCGCGGCATCGAGCTCCGCATTAGCTTTCACGAGCGAAGCGGTGCGGCGCCTGACCCGCTCTTCGAGTTCGACCTGCAGGCGGTGGAGCGCCGACAGGACCTGAACGACGACGCCGCAGATCAGCGCGAGCATCGCAGCATTCCAGTAAGGCAGGAACAGTTGCCCGTCAGAGCGGCTCAGTGCCAGCTCGCCCACGAGCCACGCGGTGGCGCTGAGCAATCCGATGAACCAACCATTCGCAGCGTCTGAATACCAGGTGGCGATACCGACCGGCACGAGGTAGAACAAGGCCAGCGAAAAGTCGCCCGTGACGTAGTCGAACCAGCCGATCACCGCCACGAGGACGATGGCCAGCGTGGTCACGGCCGGGCGGGAGAAATTCGCAAGGCTGTCGTCGGCCCGCGGAGCTGCCGGAGAATTGGCGAATGCGCTCACGTTCTTTGATCGTTAGGCAACTCGCTCGCCTTGTTCGTCGCCGCTGGCATTTGAGATCTTCGCCATGATGGACGCAGTTTCCCACGCCGCCGCTTGTCCCGTCATTGGTCTCGCGCCCCATCCTCAATAGGCTCCGCGCCTACCCGAAACCATTCGCCTGTCGCGTCGATCGCGTCAGCGTGCTTAGGACGAACGGCTAGCGGCAATCGGTCTCGAGGCCGATAGGCGCCGGAGTCTAGCCGTCGCAGGCTGTACCTATTCAACCAACGCGACCTGCGGTTCCCAGGCTCTGAGGCCGATGTCTCGCTCCGAACAAAGGCGACTCTAAGCCACTACTGGTCCCGCTGGTTCCGGCGCGGGTGGACAATCCTTTCCAGTTGATCGCGGCCGTAAATCTGGACCATGCCGCGTTACCCGGTGGGGTCGCGAAGGAAAACGAACCCGAAACGACGTCGAGGGTCGGGACGCGTAGCGGTGCGCACGGCCAGTAAAGGTCGTCGCCATCTCGCCGCGTCGCCCCCGCCCGAGCGCCGGAACTTCTCCCAGAGGCTCTTCGATTTAGGCGCCGCCAAGTGAACTACGAGACTCCCGCATGGGACCAGCTACAGCGGGATTTGGAACCGCCGCTCGCCTTTGGCGTCCGATTGCGACAAGCTTCGCCATGCGTTTCCCGCCACCCATCCGCATTACCGCCCCGCTCCTCGCGCTCGCGGTCGGGCTGGCGGCGACCTTTTTTGAATATCGGCTCAATCTCGACCTCGACCTCGCCCGGCACCTCGCGGAAGTACGCCAGAGTGCGGATTCGAACGGACGCCGCCTGGCACGTTTGAGCGAAGAGTTCCTGCCTGCAACGCAGCCCGCGTTGCAGGCGGACCTGGAAGGAATGACGGAGTTGCCCCAGTTCGAGATCGCTGGTGTGGTGGATGAAAACCGACGTGTTCTTGCGGACAGCACGGGCACTCTGCACGGCAGACTCGCCACCGCGACGCGCCTGGCGAAGGCGGCGGCGCTCATCACGTCAACTGGGGAGGCATCGGTCCAGCACGGCGAGGACGCGCGGACTGTGCTGAGCGCCCATCCTTTTCGCCTCGGCACGGGCGCCACCACCGGCTGGGTCTTGCTGGAACTCGATCGCACGGCGGCCATCGCCGCCACGAAGGCCGACGCGCGCACCCAGCTGGCTTGGATGGCTTCCGCGATGGCGTTGCTCAGCTTCGCGCTCTGGGCGGTCCTGCATTTTGGTTTCGCGGCGCGGCTCGGAAAGCTGGCTGATAGTATGCGTGCGTTAGGCGAGGGGAAGGCGGATGCCGCCGTGCTTCCTTCTGGCAGCGACGAAGTGGGCAACGTATCCACAGCATTCACTGCGATGGCCGCGCGACTGCGCGAACGCGAGGCGGAACAGCTGAGGCTCGAGCGCGAAGTGTTGGAAATCTCGGAGGGCGAACGCCGCCGCATCGGCCACGACCTGCACGATGGCCTTGGCCAGCAGCTGACCGCCGCCTCGATGTCTACCAACGCACTCGTCGGCGCTTTGAAAACGGAGGCACCCGCGCTGGCCGAACGGGGGGACGACATCGGACGGCAACTCCGTGAAGCTATCGCCGAGACGCGTTCACTTTCCCACGGTCTCGCACCTGTTGCGCTCGTGGATGACGGGCTGATGAGCGCTCTTGGCCTGCTCGCGGAGGGTACGAGCCGCGGTGGAGCGGTCCGGTGCGTCTTCGAGTGCCCGAGGCCCGTGCGCATCGCTGATGCGGAGGTAGCCGGGCACCTCTACCGCATTGCGCAGGAGGCGGTGAACAACGCACTCAAGCATGCCGCGCCCTCCGAAATCCGCATCGGTCTCGAGCAACGCGACGGATGGTTGGTGTTGGAAGTGGACGACGACGGCGAAGGGTTTGCGGAAAGCAGCCTGCCTAACGACGGGATCGGTCTCCGTGTCATGCGCTATCGCGTCCGGCTCCTCGGGGGCGTGCTCGAAATCGACTCGGCCCCCGCCGGTGGTGCGCGCGTTTGCTGCCGTGTTAAACTTGCCTCATGAGCGGCGCGAAACCTAAATCGAAGCGCGCCGCGAAGTCCCGCCTCCTCCTCGTGGACGACCACCGTTCTGTGCTAGGGGGTTATCGGCTGATGATCGACGCCGAACCAGACCTCGCAGTTTGTGCTCTTGCCACCAGCGTGCCCGAGGCGCTCGCCGCCGTGGAGCGAGCGCGGCCGGACCTCGTGGTTACAGACGTCACGATGGCGGGTCGCGGCGGTATCGACCTCATCAAGGATCTCCTCGCACTGTATCCCGACATCCGCATTCTCGTTTGCTCGATGCACGACGAAATGCTGTACGCCGAACGCACTTTGCGGGCCGGCGCCAAAGGCTACGTGATGAAAGATGTCGACGGCCCGACTTTCCTCGCCGCCATCCGCCGCGTGCTCGGCGGCCAGGTTTTCATGAGTGAAAAACTCGCCGCCCGCGTGCTCGACTCCTTCGCCGGCGCGCTGCCGCGCGGGAGCGATTCGCCCCTGAAAAAGCTGAGCGACCGTGAGTTCGAAGTCTTCCGTCTTTTCGGTGAAGGCAAGACGGCGAAGGAAATAGCAGGCCAGCTCAACCTAAGTCCGAAAACCGTCTCGGTGCATCGCGATCACATTAAGGAAAAGCTCGAATTCGCGACCAGCGCGGAGATGATTCACCAGGCCGTGCGCTACGTAGAGACCGAGCAGCTCGGCGCAGGCTAGCAGTCACTGTCGACAGTCTTGCAGTGGCGGTTTGTGACCGCCGAAGTGGTGAGCAAAAGGCTATCGGGAATCGACACTCATAAGTCGCATCACGCAATTGGTGCCGGCAGGTGTGGTCCGCCTTTTGCCGGCGTTCTTCCCTCCGTCAGCGACCGCGGCATGGCGCGTAGCGCCGGATGCCAACGCGGTTCGAGCGCCGCGTCGATCCGTTCATAGGTCGTACGCCTATTCGCGTTGGAACACGGGGCTGATGTTGGACGGTCTTCCGGCGAGATATCTTGAGTCATCCGTCACACACCATGAATTCGGCGACTCTACCCAAGTCACACAATCCATCATTCGTTCCTTTGCGGACCGTGTCGTCAACTCCCTTGCTCGGGAAAGTGGATGCCGGCCTGCGGGAGGGCGTTCTCGTGATCGGGGTCAGTCTGTTTTGGGCGCTGGTCCTGATCCTGGCCGGCTTCTTCTGGTTAGGCAGCGGGATTTTTGGGGGAATCGAAACTCTCATCGGCTCGGCAAGACGGGCTGCATATCCACAGATTTTCGCGGAGAAAATGACCAAGGAAATTACTCAATCTGTGTTCAGCTGTGCCGTAACGGGTGCGCAGCAACGGCTGGGCTTTCTTATCTGTGGACGATTTCAACAGTCTCCTAATGAGGAAGAGCGCCCGTTGATCCGTCCACAATGAACACGATAACGCGCGGCACGCATAGGCGGGGCGCCTATCTGCGTTCGGATGTGGGGCTGATGTTCGACCGCCTAACGGCAAGCTAGGCTAGGTCCACCACTTTCATGAATGCAACCGGTTTATCCAAGACCCTCATCGAATCAGACCTCTCTTCTTGGCCTCTGCCTCCGGCTTCTAGGTTCGGGAAACCCGCCGCCGCTCTGCGGGAAACCATAGTTGTGCTCGAGGCCAGCCTGTTCTGGACGCTGGTGTTTTTGATTGCAGGTCTCCTTTGGTTGGGAAGCGGCCTCCTCAGAAGTCTTGGTAACATGTTTCATCCCCGCAGCCCGACGAGCTCCTCTCGCGCCGCCTGCCGCGATCCGGTGGGAGCGGAGGTTTCGGTCACGCTCGTTCTCGTCCTTGCGGTCATTACGGCCGGGGTGGGTGCGCTCGCCTACGAATGGTGTCATGCCCAGGCCGTCAAGCGAGCGCAAACCTCCCTCGTCGCACGTAACCACAAATGATATGTCCCAAATTTGGCCGCCAGTTACTAGATCGAATAGCGATTCAAATGGCATGAGCGCCTCGCCGGACCGGCCGGATTTGCAGAAGCTACAATCACAGTCGCCGTTGCCAGCGCGCAGACCTTCGAAACGGCGCTGGTTCATCCTCGCTGCAGGGTGTCTGCTTCTTCTTATCGGCTGGTGGATCTGGCGTCACGGCGGCGGCAGTGGCGAGGAGCAATCGGGGACGGCCGGAGCGAGTGGACTGCGCGGCGCAGGGGGCGCGCCCGTTCCAGTAGTCGCGGGCAACGTCGAGCGAAAGGATGTGCCGATTTATCTCGAGGGGCTCGGCACCGTGCAGGCCTTTAACACCGTGACTGTGCACACGCGGGTGGATGGCCAGTTGGATAAGGTGCTTTTTACCGAAGGGCAAAATGTCAAAGCCGGCGATCTGCTCGCCCAGATCGATCCGCGGCCCTTTCGGGCGGCGCTCGACCAGGCAATCGCCAAAAAGGCGCAGGATGAGGCGCAACTGGCCAACGCCAAAGTTACGTTTGCCCGCAACACCGATTTGCTGGCCAAGAAGGTAATCGATCAGTCGGATTTCGACGCCTCCAAATATCAGACCGATCAGTTTCAAGCTGCGGTCTTGGCCGATCAGGCGGCAATCGAAAGCGCGCAGACTCAGCTCGATTACACGGAGATCAAATCGCCGATCGACGGGCGCACCGGCATCCGACTGGTGGATGTCGGCAACATCGTTCACGCAGCAGATCCGGGCGGCATCGTCGTTATCACGCAGTTAAAACCGATCTCGGTCGATCTTCACTTTGCCGGAGCAGGATTTGCAGAAGTTGCCGAACACGGACGGCGCGGCGGGCGGTCTCCCAGTTGCCGCGCTTGATCGCGGCAACACCGCCCCATTGGGCGAAGGCACGCTCGCGGTCGTCGACAACGAGATCGATCAGACAACCGGCACGATGAAGCTGAAGGCGACCTTTCCTAACGACGACCTGAAATTGTGGCCGGGAAAGTTCGTTAACGCCCGGCTCGTTCTCACGACGGAGAAGAACGCGATCATCGTGCCGGCGAGCGTCGTCCAGCGCGGGCCAGAGGGCATTTACGCCTATGTCATCGAACCGGACAAAACCGTCGCGATGCAAGCAGTGGAGGTTGGCCCGACCGAGAATGGCGAGACGTTGATCGAGAGCGGCCTGACTCCAGGCCAGCAAGTCGTGGTTGATGGCCAGTACAAGTTGCAACCCGGTTCGCATGTCGAGCTGACCTCAGCCGCTGGCCAGCCGCAAAAAACGACGATGCCAACGCAGAGCAAATCGCCACGCGGGAGATCGCGTCAATCCTCGAAATCGTGAACATTTCCGAGCCCTTCATTCGCCGGCCGATCGCGACCTCATTGCTGATGGCCGGCGTGATTTTGCTCGGCTTGCTCGGCTACAAACTGCTGCCGATCTCCGCGCTCCCGACGGTTGATTTTCCGACCATCGAGGTGACGACGCTTTACCCCGGTGCGAGCGCCGACGTGATGGTGTCGTCGATCACCACCCCGCTCGAGCGGCAGTTCGGACAGATCAGCGGGCTGGCGTCGATGAACTCAACGAGCTCGTTTGGCACCTCGACGCATCACCCTGCAATTCGTCCTCGATCGCGAGATCGATGTCGCCGCCCAGGATGTGCAGGCGGCGATCAATGTCGCGAGCGGCTTTCTGCCAACCGACCTGCCGAACCCGCCGAACTACAACAAGGTCAACCCGGCCGACACGCCGATCCTCACCCTCGCGATCACCTCGGACAGTCTGCCGCTCGAGAAGGTCAACGATCTTGCCGACACGCTCCTCGCGCAAAAGTTGAGCGAAGTCACCGGCGTCGGCCTGGTCACGATCGAGGGCAATCAGAAACCCGCCGTCCGCGTGCAGGTCAATCCCGCGGCCATATCCTCGTTAGGCCTGAGCCTTGAAGATATCCGCACCATTCTTGGCCAGGCGAACGTGAACGCGCCGAAAGGCAGCTTCGACGGGCCGCGACAGTCGTTCACCATCGGCTCGAACGACCAGCTTTTTTCCGCCGACGAATACGAACCGATTATCGTCGCCTACAAGAACGGCTCGCCCGTTCGGCTTGGCGATGTCGCCAACATCATCGACAGCGTGGAGAACGATCAGCTCGGCGCGTGGGTCGGGACGAAGCAGGGCGAAAAGCCGGCCGTCCTGCTCGACATCCAGCGCCAGCCGGGGGCGAACATCATCCAGACGGTCGACCGTGTGAAGCAGTTGCTGCCGAAATTAACCGGCACGCTACCGCCCTCGGTCCACGTTTCGATTCTCGCCGACCGCACGGAAACGATCCGTGCTTCGGTCAGCGATGTGCAATTCACTTTGCTCCTCACGGTCGCGCTCGTCGTCATGGTGATGTTGCTTTTCCTGCGCACGCTCTGGGCCACCGTGATCACGAGCGTGGCGTTGCCGTTGTCGCTCATCGGCACCTTCGGCATCATGTATCTCGCCGGATTCAGCCTGGACAATTTGTCGTTGATGGCCCTGACGATCGCGACCGGCTTCGTGGTCGACGACGCGATTGTGATGATCGAAAACATTGTCCGCTATATCGAGGCGGGCGATTCGCCGCTGGAAGCCGCGCTGAAGGGCGCGCGCCAGATCGGATTCACCGTCATGTCGCTGAGCGTCTCGCTCATCGCGGTCTTCATTCCGCTTTTGTTCATGACCGGGATCGTCGGACGGCTGTTCCGCGAATTTGCCATCACCATGTCGGTCGCGGTCGTCGTCTCGGCGTTCGTTGTCTCACGCTCACGCCGATGATGTGCGCGAAATTGCTCCGCGCCAAGACGAACGAAGATCGCGCGCCTGAAAACCGTTTCCTGCGCGCGTCGGAAAATTATTTCGAGCGCTTCCGCAATTTATACGAACGCGGCCTGCGCTGGGTGATGAAGCACCAGGGCTTCATCCTCATCGTTTTCTTCGTCACGTTCGTCTTCACGATTCTGCTCTACGTCGTGATCCCGAAAGGACTGCTGCCGCCGCAGGACACGGGCGTGATCATCGGCGTGGCCGATGCCGCCGAAGATATTTCATTCGCGGCGATGATGGAGCATGTCCATGCCATCTCCGATATCGTTAGGCAGGATCCGGATGTGGCGAGCGTCTCCGCCTCGGTCGGGGCCGGCACGGTCAACCCAACCGTTAACACCGCGCGGCTCTATATTGTGCTCAGGCCGCACGACGAACGAAGCGCGAACGCCCAGGAAATCATCGAGCGCCTGCGCAAAGCGACGCGCAATGTCGAAGGCATTTCGCTCTACCTGCAGGCGGCGCAGGATTTGCAGATCGATTCCCGCGTCAGCCGCACCCAATACCAATACATCTTGCAGGATGCGGACGCGGCGGAGCTGGCCGCGTGGA
>CAWGFS010000002.1:0-305272 GCA_963821915.1 uncultured Verrucomicrobiae bacterium | reverse complement strand
GGAGCGGGCGCAGCGGGATGCGCGTGTTCTGGTAAATGTCGCGCTTCCCGATCTCGATGAAGCGTCCGAACTCGGCGAGGCACGAAAGCCCCATCGGGATCGCTTCCCCGGCGAGTGCGTTCAGCACCACATCCACACCCTTGTCGTCGGTCAGATCCCGTACCGCCTCAGCGAAATCACCGCGGCGCGAGTCGATCACATCTTTCACCCCGAGCCTTTTGAGCAGAGCGCGTTTGCTCGGGCTGCCGGCGCTGGCGATGACGTCCGCTCCAAAGTGTAGCGCAATCTGGATCGCGGCCATCCCAACACCTCCAGCGCCGGCATGCACGAGAACGCGCTCACCCTCGCGCACGCGCGCTACGTTGCGCAGCGCATGCCACGCAGTCATGAATACGACCGGCAAAGTAGCCGCCGCTTCGAAAGTCAGACCAGCTGGAATGCGCCGCACATCACCCGCACGTGCGATGGAGTGCGTGGCAAGGCCGAAGACGGCGAGACCAAAAACATGATCTCCGGGAGCAACATGCGTGACATCGCGACGCATTCGCCCTAACGATGCCGCCAACTTCGTCACCGAAAATACGCGCATCCAGAGCGTCACCCGGATAGAGCGCGAGCGCCTTGAGCACGTCGCGGAAATTCATTCCCGCCGCCTTCACTTCGATCAATACCTGACCCGGTCCACACGGCGGCAGCTCAAATGGCGCAAAATGAAGCGTGTCGAGATGGCCGCGTTCACGCGATTCCAAACGCAACGGAAGTCCCGGATCGAGCCATTGCTCGCGTGACGGGCGACCGCGGTCGAGTCGCCGGACATAGCGCGCTTCGCCGCGCAGCGCGATCTCGCGTTCCGCATCGTTGCGCGAAAGCTCGTTCCAAAGCGATGTCACATCCGCGAGGGATGGCCCGATGGGAAGATCGATCGCCCGCCAACAGAGATTGGAATGCTCGTTGAGAATGACGCGGATCAATCCAATGGCCGGTGCCTGCGCCACGCTTGTGGGTTGCGGGTCGGACCCCGCAGCTTGGGCGTTTCGCGTCACCAGGTCCAAGCGTAGTTTCCTTGCGGGCTGAGCGGATTCGAGCGCCTGGGTCAGATGAAGGAGCGCGTCAAGATTGACCGCCATATCGTCCACTTGCGCATCGAGGCTCCAAAGGTAAACGATCCGCTCGGGCGGGGAATCCGTGCAGGCAGCGATCAGCTTTTGCCAATCCTCGAGCGCTCCCGGACGCAGCGAAAAGCGGTCGCCGTCATCGAATCCAAACCGGTCCGCCGGCCTAACGACACGACATAGCGCATCGATCTGGCGCAACCGTGAAGCCAAGGCGTCGCCGACTCCCGAGGCGTCCGCGAAAACGAGCCACGATTTCTCCTCCGGCATCTCCCCTATTGCTTCGACTGGAACCGCAGATTCTTCGCAAGACTTCCGCGCCAGCAGGCCAACCTGACCTTCGCCGCCCGTCGGGCCGGTCAAACCGGGCAATGACGTCGTCTCTGTGAAGCCAGTCTCGCGCAACACCTTTTCCCATTGCGCCCGCCTCAGTAAAGGGTGTTCTGGACGCAGGTCGCGGTCAGTGAAGCGCCACCATCCGCTCGTTAGGCCGAAGACGGTCTCGGTCCAGAGTTGCGGCGTGGCGGTGTCCATGAAAATGAGACTTCCCCACGGAGCGAGCAGGCCATGCAGATTGCGCAAAGCTGCGCGCACATCGCTAACTGCGTGCAGCACGTTGGTCCCGATGATGAAATCGAATGCACCCGTTTCAAGTTCCTGGTCGGCGCTCGGTTTTTCGAGATCGAAAATCTTGAATTCCACTTCCGGAAATGCCGCCAACTTCTGCGCCGCGCCGGAAAAAAACGCGACCGAGACATCGCTGAAGATGTAGGAATGCAAGCCGCGCTCGAGGAGCGACAGGACTTGTGAAGCCAAGCCGCCGGTCCCAGCGCCGATCTCAAGAATCCGTAAGCCGCGACCTTCCGGCAGGTTTCGCGCGGCGCAGCTCACCGCGGCGGCAATAGCCGCGAGCCAGTGGCTGGTGAAAAGACCATCGCCATAAAACTGATCAAGCAGCTCCGCGCCGATGCCCGAGAACAAAACCTGCACTGCTTCCTTCTCGCCGCGCAAAATCGATCCCAGTTCGGCGCAGTTTCCTTCGCAGAGGAGCGCTTCGGGAAGATGGCCCGGGTTCTTCTTGATGTAGTTGCACAGAATTTTGTCGGCGGAATCTGCCGCCTCAGCTAAGGCGCGCGTTAGTTCCCAGCCGGTTTTTTTCTTCTGCAGCAAACCGTGCCTAACGAGACCGCCCATCAACCGCTCAAATGCGGGACGCATTGCCGTCGTCACCCGGAGTGTCGCCGCATCAAATGAAGCGTTCCGATTAGCGCCCGCGTCGCGGAGTCCCCGCGCCAGTTGCGCAGCGGCGAGATCGTCAAGACCGCAGAGCGCTGCCTCCAGTCCGGCGGACCCGCGCATGGCGACGACATGATCCAAGGCGCTCTGGGCTGCGCTGTGCAATTGACGAAGCGGAAGCGGCGGCAACGCTTGTTTAGCCGACTCGTTAGGCGTTCGCTGCCAGGCGACCTGATAGGTCAGATCGCGTGTGCCGCCGGGAGCAGCGGAGCGGCCCGCGCCGGAAAGGCTGATGGCCCGAAAGCCATCCACCAGCACGCACGATTTTCCTCGCTCGTCGTAGATGCCGATGTCGCCTTCGAGAATATCATCGCTAAAATGGCGCACCTTGGCGCGAACGCGACTGGAAGCGCCGGGCGACCTAAGGAAGACGATGCGGCCAAAACGCACCGGCAACTTCATCCGCGCCTGCCGACCTTCGACTGTCGCTGCGCCGGCGGAGAATACTTGGAGCGCTCCGTCGAAGAGCACGGGGTGTAAGGCATACTCGTCCGCGCGCGGAGCGATCGCATCGGACAAGGCTAGGCGCCCTGCGGCTTGCCCGCCACCGGCCGACAGTTCGCGGACGGGCCGGAACTCCTCGCCATAACGCAGGCCCAGGTCGCTGAGATGCCGGTAAAAGCCATCGATTGCGGCCGGTTGAGTTTCGCGAGGCTGCTCCCACTTCTCGGAGGCGAAGACGGATTCCGTCCGCTCGCCGCGGAGAGACCCGACGACGTGGAGCGACCAACCAACGCTTTGTTCAAAGCGACTCTGGATCGCAAAAGTGCGTTCGTTAGGCGAATACGAAAGCTCGAGCCGCAGGCCCGACGGTGGATCAGGCAGAATGAGCGGCTTGCGAATTTCGAAGTCCTCAACGACAAATGGCCGCCCTTCGAACAACTGCACACCCGCTTCGAGCGCCATCTCGACAAACGCCGCCGCCGGAAAAATGATGTGGTTCTCGACCTTGTGATCTTTCAGGAAAGCCATATGGCGAGAGTCGAGCCTAACGACCCAAGTGGGCGTCGAGGTCGGCATCCGAACATCAAACAGACCACGCCCGCCGGGGGCGAGCCGGCCGTCGCGCGCATCGCTCGCTTCGTTCCACCAGCGAGTCTTCTCCCATGCGTAACCGGGGAGGGAGAGAAGATGCCGCGAATGCGTCATCGCGGAAAAATCGAGCGGGACACCGGCACGATGCAGGTCCAGGGCTGCCTCGAGCATGCATTCGAGTTCGCGGTCACGACGGGCCGAAGAGATTACGGGGGCTTTCGTTCCGCGCCCGGTGAGACATTCCTGAGTTGCGTGTGCGAGCGCCGGATGAGCATTCAGCTCCAGCCAAATGTCCACACCGAAATCAGCCAGCGCTCCCACCGCTGACGCGAAACGCACCGGCTGGCGGATGCCGCGGGCCCAGTATTCGGCATTGCATGATTCGCCGGCACAGCGGTCGCCTGTCACCGTACTGAAAAACGGAATGGCGGATGGCCGCGGTTTTAAGTCGGCGAGCGCCGCTTCCAACGCCTCTGCCGCCGGTCGCATGAGCGGATGATGAAACGGATGATCAACCTTGACGCGCCGCGCGAACGCGCCCTGCTCTTCCAATTCGGCCGCCATTGCCTCAAGAGAGACGCGCGGGCCCGAGAGCGTGATGGAACGCGGAGCGTTGAAGGCCGAAATCGTAACCGTTCGGTCGTGTCGCGCGATAAGTGCGACGGCCTCGTCCTCCGCCAGTCCGACCGCGAGCATGGTTCCTTCGCCGCGGCCGCATTCCTCCATTAAGCGGGCTCGCAAGGCGATGGTCCGCGCCGCCTCTTCAAGGGGAAAGATGCCGGCAATACATGCGGCGGCGATCTCACCCACGCTGTGGCCGACGATGGCCGTCGGCTCGACCCCCCACGATTTCCAAAGTGCCGCGAGCGCCATCTGCATGGCAAAAATGGAGGGCTGACCAATCTCCGTCCGATGCATCTGGCTTGCCTCTTCCGCGCGGCCGAGTTCTTCGAGAAGCGAGAAGCGCGTCCATGGACGAAGAGCCGTGTCGCAACGCTCGATCGCTCGACGAAAAACGCGCTCGTGCTGCATCAATTCGCGGCCCATTCCCCACCACTGCGGTCCTTGGCCACTCATGATGAAGCCAATGCGCGGCGCCCTTTCCGGGCGCGCGGTGAAAGCCGCACGGGTTTTCGGGCCGTTTCCGTTTTTCGCAAACCCATCAAGTTCCTCGGCGAGTTCCGCCCAATTGCTGATGGCCAGGGTCAAACGATGAGTATGATGGTTCCGCCGGGCTCCGAGCGTGTACGTTAGATCCGGCAGAATAGGGGAACTACCATTGGTTTCGGCGTGTTTCTTCACCCAATCGCTCAGGTTTGCTGCCGAAGCTCGGAGGGACTTTTCCGAACGCGCAGACAGGGTTACTGGCCAGGGCCGGCTCGCTGGAATAGTTGAAACCTTCTTCGGGCGGCGCGGCGGAGGGGCTGCGACGATTACATGAGCGTTTGCGCCGCCGAATCCGAAAGAGTTGACGCCGGCAATGCGCTCGCCCGTTGCGTGCGGGAACGGCTCGAGAACGGTAGGCACGCGTAACTTAAGCTTTTCAAAATCAATATGCGGATTCGGATTCCTAAAGTGGAGGCTCGGCGGAATTTGGCCTTTCTTGACCACGAGCATCGCCTTGAGCAGACCCGCGACGCCCGCTGCGGTTTCCAAGTGACCGAGGTTGGTTTTGATCGAGCCAATCGGAAGCGGACTAGCCGCAGAACGATTGCGGCAGAGCGCTTCGGCAAGGGCATGCGCTTCGATCGGATCGCCGACAGCCGTCCCGGTGCCGTGGGCCTCAACAAAACCAATCTGCTCCGGAGTAATACCTGCATCTTTGCACGCATCCTGCACAAGGCGCGTTTGCGCCTCAGCACTAGGCAACGAGATGCCATTGGTGTGTCCGTCCTGATTGATCGAAGTCCCCAGAATCACTCCCTGGATCGGATCGCCATCCGCAATCGCTTTCGAGAGTCGCTTGAGCAGCACCATGCCTGCCCCTTCCCCGCGCACGAATCCGCTGGCAGACGCGTCGAAGGCGGCGCAGCGGCCCTCGGGCGAGAGCATTGCCGCCTGCGAAAATCCGATAAATCCGCCAGGCGTAATCATCACCGTGACACCACCCGCAAGAGCAACATCTCCGCGTCCGGCGCGGATGTGCTCGCAGGCCGCGTGAACAGCGGTAAGCGCGGATGAACAGGCCGTATCCATGGCCACGCTTGGGCCGCGTAGGTTTAAGCAATATGAGATACGGTTGGCGGCGATGCTATGCGCGCTGCCAGTGGGCGTATGGGGGCTGATGCCAAAATGATCGAACGGTGTGCTTTGAATTCCCTGATAATCGTTATGCGAAACGCCGACGAAGACACCGAGGTCGGTTCCGTGGTCAAAATCGAGCACGAGCCCTGCATCTTCGATAGCCTCCCAGGCGGTTTCAAGGAGGAGCCGGTGCTGCGGATCGACGTAGGGAGCTTCCCGCGGCGAAATCCCAAAGAACTGCGGGTCGAACTGATCGATCCCGTCAATGAAGCCACCGCGCTTCGCGATCGATTTGCCAGCCACCCCGGGTTGGGAGTCATAATATCGCTCGACATTCCAACGGTCGGGTGGCACCTCGACGATCCCTTCACGACCGTCAATGAGAAGCTTCCAGAGGGAATCGGCGCTGCTTACCCCGCCAGGAAAACGGCAACCAACTCCGATAATGGCAATTCCTAATTTCTGCATGGTCGTGCGTTCGTTCGCAGGGGCCGACTGATCAGCGAAGCCTCCAGGTAAGTCAAATACGCTACCGCCCGGATGGAAGGAGTTGGACGGCGCTAGACGGTAAGGCATTCACTGACCCAACAGCAATTCGTTTTTAGCACGTCCGGCATACGTCCCAGCCAGACATTTTTTTTGGAGGTCCTTGGCTTTCAATGTGTTGTCGGGCATCCATTTTCTGCTTTTCTGCATCGTCCTTAACTACCCACAATGGGCTGTCCGTAGAAAACTTTTCGTGTTCAAACACGGTCTTACTGGGAAGTTCATTCGAAAAGTTGGGTAGAACGGTTGATCATTCGGATAAAGATCATGTGCGGTATCGCAGGAATTATAGATTTGGGGGGACAGCGATTGGCGCCGGAGGGGGTGGTGCAACGAATGGCGCGCGCCCTCCATCACCGGGGACCGGATGAGGAAGGATTTCTCGAACGCCGCGGAATTTCCCTCGCCTCGCGGCGGTTGAGCATCGTCGACCTGGCCGAGGGCCAACAGCCAATGACGAACGAAGATCAGAGTGTTTTCGTGGTCTACAACGGTGAACTCTTCGATTACGTGGAGCGGCGCGAAGAACTCATCGCGGAGGGCCACCGCCTTCTTACACACTGCGATACAGAGATCATTCCACATCTTTACGAGGATCATCAGGCAGGGATTTGGGAGCGACTCCGCGGACAATTTGCCATCGCATTATGGGATGAGCGGCGGCACGAACTCCATCTCGGCCGGGATCGCTTTGGCATCGCGCCCCTTTTCTGGAGCCGCCAGGGCGACTGGCTGCTCTTTGCCTCGGAGATCAAAGGGCTGCTCGCCTCAGGAATGGTTCCACCTCGACCGGATCGGCGCGGACTTGATCAGGTGTTCACCTTCTCAGCCGTGCCAGGGCCGCGCACATGTTTCGAAGGGGTGCAACTTCTACCGCCCGGTCACTGCTTACAGATTGCGCCCGGGAGGTCGGGTGACAGTCCAGTCATTGCTGAGCGGGCTTATTGGGAAATGGATTTCCCTCGGCGGGGCGAGGAATTGTGGGGCTACGATTCGAGGGCGCTGGTAAATGAGTTCGAGAGCCTTCTGTTGCAGGCGGTCGAAGAGCGCTTGCGCGCGGATGTTCCTGTTGGGTCGTATCTCTCCGGTGGCGTCGATTCGAGCATGATCCTCGCTCTCGCTTGTCGCCTCAAAGGGCCGGCGATCAACACCTACACCGTGCGGGTGAATGAGCCGGAGTTCGATGAATTGAGCGCGGCGAGTCTATCAGCGCAGCACATTGGGGCAAAGCCACCGATTGTACAGGAGTATGGCGATCTCGAGGCGCTCGAGAGCTATCCGAAGCTCATCGAGGCAGCTGAGGCGCCCGTGATCGATACGGCCTGCGGAGCCTTACTCAAACTCGCCGAGCGCGTTCACGCCAACGGCCAGAAAGTCGTTCTGACCGGCGAAGGGGCTGACGAATGGCTGGTCGGCTACCCATGGTAACAAAGCGGCAAAGCTGATGGGTTTTCTCGACCTAATGCCGGGATTAAAACTGAGTGATTTGGCCCGGCGCAGTTACTTGAAAATCAACAAAGTGCCCCATTTTCCAGCGGAATGGCGTGCGCAGGTGGAGAGTTCCCTCGGCGGACAAAATGCCTGGATCGATTCCTACGGGCTGTTGGCGATTTCGAAGCTGAGATTCTACTCGGAGTCGATGCGCGAAGTCATGAACCAGAGCCATCCGTGGGATGAGTTGGGGTTTCCACTCGAAAAAGCCAAACGCTGGGCGCCGCTCAATCGTGGTGTTTGGATCGCGGCACGTGTCTTATTGGCGGGCCATCTCCTGCAGGCGAAGGGCGATCGCGTCGCCATGCATTCTTCGGTCGAGGTTCGTTACCCATTTCTTGACGAGGACGTTTTCGACTTCACAGCAAAGCTCCATCCGCGCTGGAAACTCCGCGGGTTCCATGACAAGTACCTGCTCCGCCTGCTGGCGGAGCGCTGGATCCCAAAATCGATAGCTCGGCGTCACAAAGTCATCTTTCGTGCGCCCCTCGACAGCTTTCACATGGATCCCGAACCACCGTTCGTGACCCAGCTGCTCAGCGAAGAATCGTTGCGCCGGACAGGCTATTTTGATATCGCCGAGGTTACGCGCTGGCGCAGAGATTTTCGCCAACTGGGCGGCGGCTCGTTGCCGCGACTCTCGGTGGAAATGGGACTAACCGCAGTGGTCGCGACGCAGCTTTGGCACCATCAATTCATGGGGGGCGGCCTGGCCGATATCCCCGAGTGGTCCGGCTACCCAACATGTCTACAAACGGCCTGACGCAGCCGCTCACCCCGCGGGGTATCCCAGCTTTTTTAAGGTCTCGCGGCCGATCTCCTTCATTTCAGGATCGTCCTTCTCCTTGTCAGGCATCGAAAGTCCTTTGAGGATATTAGCGCGGGCCTCCTCTTTGCGTCCCATTTCAGCGTAAATGCGGCCGAGTTCAATGTAGTGCATAAGCCGGTTGGGATTAATCGCGATCGCCTTCCGGAGACATTTCTCGGCCTCTTGGTTAGTCGTCACCGGCAGGTCGCCGTAGACTGCCTTGGCCAACACTCGTTTCACGACGTTAACATTCGCCAGCACGCGATTCCATCGCCCCAGGATGTGCCAGGCCGTGTCGTTCCGCGGGTCGAGCTGAAGCGTGCGATCCACAGCTGCCTTGATCAGCGGCGAAGCCGCAACCTGGTCCTTGCTTGTCATGTAGGGGAGCATTTTTCCATAGCTAATCGCAGGTGAAAGCTGCGCCTCGGCATCATTTGGAGCGAGGGCTGCGGCGCGCCGAGCAAACTGAAGGGAAATATTTCCGAGACGAAGCTTTTCCGTTTTCGAGGTCGTGTCGGACATCAAGTGGCGATATTGCCGCGCGATGCGGACGAGGAGATCCACATTGTCAGGCTCGAGCCGGTTCGCTGGCAAATAACACTCGAGCGCTTCCTTCTCTTTGAGTTGCTCGTCAAACCGGCCCCCTCTTTCGATTAGTGCGGCCGCATTCTGGCCCTGTGCGGCGGCAAACGAGAACGCCGCGCAAAGCAGGACAAGCACGCCACAAGACACCGGGCCTCGGAGGCACGTTGAGTCGCGACTGGGTGTTCCTCGCGATTCTGGCTGCGAACCATCCCTCATTGTGAGTGTTTCTCCAGGGCTACGGGCGCCTTTTCGGTAATGAGCCGTGCGGCGTTCACAAGACCGCCTTCACTGAAATTTGGCCCAATCAATTGCAGACTCGTGACGGGAAAATGTCGGTCCGGATAGGGAATCGGAATCGCGATCGCGGGGTTACCGGCAAAATTGACGGCGACCGTGTTTTGAAGGCTCAGGACTCGCGCCTCGAAGATGGCGGATCGCTCGAAGAGTACTTTATGCGGCGGCAAAGATTTCAAGGTTGGCAGGGCGATGTAATCAACCTTGTCGAAAACCCGGCGCAGTTCTCGTCGCCAGGTGCGTCGTGCCTTCAGCGCACCTCTGTAAGCTGTATTGTATTGCAATTCACCCAATAGAATTGTGGCCTGAGTCGTTACGCCAACTCCCGGTTTGCCGAGATACTGGCGATCGCTCAACCAGCCATCCGTGATCGCGATTGTGCTCCCGTTCGCTTGCGCCTGACCCCATTGATCTCGAAAATCGTCGCCCAGGCGAACTACTCGAAACCGACAAGACCTCAATACATCGTCGATCGCCTGCTCGATTTTTGCATCTGTTCCAGGAACATATAGTCGCCCGATCGTGATTTGCTTTGCCGATGAACGACTTGCCTTGGCCGTTTCGTAGCGATTCGAAAATCCTGCATCCAACAACTCCATTCCCTTGACCAGATCCCGCACGTCCGTCGCCATCGGACCGACGGTATCTAGGTACTTCGGAGAAAGCGGGAAGACGCCTTTGAGGGGAACCAACCCAAACGTAGTCTTCAAGCCCAGAATGCCGCAGCACGCGGCGGGAACCCGGATCGAACCCGCTGTGTCGGAGCCGAAGGCCACGTCCGCTTCGTCATTCGCGACAGCGACGGCCGACCCACTCGAGGAACCGCCTGGAATGCGATGACGGTCGACAGGATTTATTGGCGTCCCATAAAACTCGTTCGCGCCGGTCGTCCCGAGAGCGAATTCAGTAAGATTGGTCTTGCCAACGATGGCAACATCTGGACGCCGGGCTTCCCGCAGAAGCGTCGCATCTTGTCGGGCCGGCGGAGAGTTTTTGGCCAGATACTGCGATCCTGCGGTCGTCACCTGGCCCTTCATGTCGATGACATCTTTAACCGCAAGCCGAATTTTTCCGGAATCGCCAGGGGCAGGCCAGTAGGAAATGAAAGCGCGATCTCGCGTCACGCTCGCATTCGGCCGCAGGGGCAGAGCACAACCATAAAAACAAAGAAGCAGGATTAAGGGACAAAAAATTCGACAGCGTGAAATGCAGCGTCTCATGATTGTTAACTGTTCGAAGCACAGCGGCAATTTGACCGCTCGGCAGAAAATTCAGGCCGACGGTGATCGCGCGCCGATCGACTCTACAAATATTGGGCAGAAGCAGCAATCGGCGCGAGCATTGTGCCGGCAAATCAAGGTTCTAGCCTCACAGTATGTTCGGCGAGCGAGAGTTGCGTTCGGGAGGCGATTTCATCCAAAGCCGGCAAATTATGGGAAGGCCGTATTCATGGCAAGCCGCATAGCGTCCACCATCTCATTACCGAAGTCTTTCTCCTCGTCGCTGCCGCCTTTTTTCGCAGCCAGCCTGCCGAGTTCCACTTCCGTCAGCCGCCTTCTTGAAAAACAGTTTTTCCATGGCGGTCGGTTTGTTGTTGGCCACCTGAGGGTCGAAAAGGAAGGCTAAGGATCGCTGCCAGTCCGAGTTCAAGCATGACACTTTTGCCTTGATGGCAATGTGGTCATCGGACATGACCGAAAGGGGATGTGTGACGTTTCGCGGTTCGATCAGATGCGATTCATGCGCTCGCCCCGCAGTTTCACCTCGAATCTAATCGGTCTGAAGCGCGGCCAGATTCTGCACCACTGCGATCAGCTCATTAAAATCCACCGGCTTAGCGATGTGCAAGTGAAAGCCCGCGCGCAAAGCTCGGATGCGGTCTTCATTGCGAGCCATGGCGGTTAACGCCACTGCAGGCACAGAGCGCCCGCCTGGGAGCTCGCGCAGGCGAGCGAGCAGCTCGTAGCCATCGTGCTCGGGCATGCCGATGTCGGTTATCAGCACCTGGGGCGAGAAGCGGGTGAACTCCTCGAGCGCCTGCACCATCGAGCGCGCAGTGCGCACTTCAGCACCTCTTCGCTCAAGAATGCGTCCTACGATTTCGATCGAATCGTCTTCGTCATCGACTATCAGGACTCTTATCCCGGTGAGGTCGGATTTCTTCGCCGCCACATCGAGCGATGCACGTCGCTCATCGTCGATCAGTTCCTCCGGCTCGGGCCGCACTGCTTGCAGGGGTAGGCTAATAATAAATGTGGCGCCTTGGTCGAGGCCATCACTCGCCACGCGCACATTCCCACCGTGCAGTTCCGTCAAATGTTTCACAATCGATAACCCCAGGCCGAGTCCGCCGGAGCGTCTCGTCGTGCCCCCGTCGGCCTGGCGAAAGCGATCAAAGACCTGTCCGAGAAATTCTTCCGAGATACCCCGGCCGCTATCGGTTACGCAGATTTCAACGTGGGAATTCACCCGCTTGATCATGACATGCACACGTCCTTCTTTGGGGGTGAACTTGATTGCGTTAGTTAGCAGATTCCAAACAATCTGTTGGAGCCGGTCCTTATCTCCCATCACGATCCCGGTCATGCTGGCAAAGGTGGAAGTTAGGCGGATGTCTTTCGCCTTGGCCGCCGGTCGTACCGTTTCGATCGCGGCCCCGACCACGGTCGGTAGGTCCACCTGTCGAATGTCGAGACTTATCTTGCCCATTTCGATCCGACTCATGTCCAGCAAGTCCTCGATGAGTTGCGACTGGATGCGCACATTTCGCTCAATAATAGGAACGGCGTGAATGAAGTTTTCGACACTTCCCTCTTCGCGCAGAATCTGCACCCACCCAAGAATGGCATTGAGCGGAGTGCGCAGCTCATGCGAGAGCGTGGCGAGGAATTCCCCCTTCATGCGGTCGGCGCTTTTCAGCGCCTCGAGCGCCTCGGAAAGATTGCGATGCGCCTTTTTCTGTTCCGTAATGTCGCGGGCAATCTTCGACGCGCCTACGATCACGCCATCGGCATTGCGGATCGGCGAGATCGTCAGAGAGACGTCGATCGGCTTTCCATCCTTGCCCTGCCGCTGCGTTTCGAAATGGTCCACGCGCGTCTCCTTGCTGGAGCCGGGCGAGAATCTGAGCTTCCTCGTCCAGGCGATCAGGCGGGAAAAGCTTGGCGATCGACTGGCCCACCATCTCCTCGGCAGAATAACCGAAGATACGTTCTGCCGATTTGTTCCAACTCATCACGATGCTTTGCAGGTTCTTGCTGATGATCGCGTCGTCGGATGAATCGACGATCGCCTCATACAGGAGTTCGGACGGGATGAAATCGGATTTACTGCTCATCGTAGGGAATCCTCTCAGAATCGTAATCCGGAAGGCTTCCGGCCGCGAATTACTCCCGCGATTGTCAACCTTTTCCTCGTGACAATTGCGCCGCACGAGCCAAACGGCATCGCGAGGCAAACCCCATTTGGCGCCAGTTCGGCGAGCGACACCCGGGAACCGACTGTGGTCAAGCTTAGTTGATCATTCGCTTTATGGCAGACTATTGGCGAGAGATTCCATCTCCTATGGCTCAGCCAGCGGATTCTTTAGTTCAATGATTAGCTTCGGTAATTGTCGCTTGATATAGCCGCACGACGTGATCCTCTTTTAGGAACTCGTTAAGGAACATCCCGTTTAACGTACGTGGCGCACCTGTGAGGCCTGCTCCTTGTCTCGACTTTTGTCTTCTAAGGCTTATGCCTAGGCACAGATCATCCCGGCTTCCGATTGATCATTCGCTTCGCTTACTCACCGTATTGGCGATAACTCCCCGACGGACCCAGAAAATAGGCTACGGCTCCGCGAATCGAAGAATGCGCTTCGGTTTCGTCAAAACCAGCGTTAAGATTGCAGTCCTGAATGCCCTGAACATTCCAGGCCTCGGTGCCGGTACCAGGTGTGACTGCCGTTAATGCTGAAGAGCAAGAGAGTCGCATCTCCAACAAAGTCGCCTAAACAGTAAACACATCATCGACATTGTGAAAACAAACCCGATCTATCCGCTTCTCCTCAACTTCGGCCTCAGCGCCGCCGGTATCGCCGATTCTGCTCGCGTGGTATTCTGAACCGGAGACCGAGTGCCTTTCCCGTCGATTACGCAAACCATCCGGACCGCCATCGCCGTGCTGGTTAACGCTGCGGCTGCGCTTAGCATCCAGGGCGAATTACTTGAGGACGTCGAGAAAAGACTCTCGTTCGTGGCCTTTGAGGGGCGCCTGCGCCTTAAAATCAGTGGCACCCTGGACTTGGAGGCGTACAACGTCGACAAGCCTGCGCCAGCGCTCGTCTTTACCAGAAATAATTTCCTTCTAAACTCGCGTCTTACCGTTTACTTGGATGCAAAATTTGACTCCTACCTCTATTGGTTCGTCCAGACACGCGTCGATCGTGGCTTCGATCCAAGTGACGCAGGCGTGGAGGTTCGGCTCGACGAGTATGCGATTCGAATCACACCGTCGCAGCCCGGCGTTTCCCCGGATTCAGGCGGGTAAGTTCGCGACGGCCGTGGGCAACTGGGCGCGCCGCCATGACTCATGGGATAACCCATTTATCGACGCGCCCCTGCCATACGATGGTCTGTTCGGCATCTGGGACATTAGAGCTCCTGATTCGGTTGAAACGCTTCTCTTCTGGGGACACGTCCCGTTCGACGGAGTAACGAAGTTTGGCGATGGCTATTCTGATAAACGTTTTCGGCTTCCCATCATTTGGGGACCGAATTATGCGAGCGGTTTTTCGCTTCTTGGCGACCTTGGCAAGCTGCAATATGCGATCGAAGTCAAGAACGCGGCCCTTTCGTCCCGGCCAGAATCCTGGGACCTTACGAGTAACAATTTCGCTTACCCTACTTTCAGCGGGCGAGTCGGGTTTAGGCCAAACGTCATGTGGGATGTCGGAATCTCAGGCAGTGTGGGTTCATACCTCCAGCCCGAGGCTGCGCCCACTCTCCCGAGTGGTCAGAGCATTGGCGATTATCACCAAATTCTAATCGGTCAGGATGTTGCTTTCGCGTGGCATCATTTCCAGTTTTGGGCGGAGGTGTTTGAGACGCGATTTCAAGTACCGAACGTCGGCAATGCCGATATTCTTTCCTATTATCTCGAAGCAAAATATAAGATCACTCCACAACTCTTTGTCGCAGCGCGTTGGAACCAACAGCTATACGGAAACGTTCCCTTCAATGGAACGAGCACCCGGTGGGGAGACGACGCCTGGCGAGTCGACGCGGGCCTCGGGTATCGCTTTTCAGCTTATCTGCAACTAAAGCTGCAAGCCAGTTTCACTCATTACCATTACGATATTCAACAAGGGGAACGTCTGCTTGCTGCACAGCTCACTCTCAGGTTCTGACGCACAGGCATTAAAGCCGATCGCTGCATCCAGATTCTAGTTCCGTTGCAACACCCAAGAAACTCGTCACGCGTTTGAGGGCCATCTCTCAGGCTCAGAGATCGCCGAATGCTCGAAGGCGGTTTATTGCGGCTTTCTTGATGTGTCGTGGTCGAAACGCGCTTCGATGATCGACAAATCATCGTCGAGTTGAGGCGAGCCGCGGAGCAGTCGCACGTGCTCGATTAGTTCATCCATCACGGTTTCTGCACCCTGGCTCAAGGTCGCCAGATAGCTGACACAGGCGGGCCAATCCCAGGCAACATGCTCGTCACGAAAGATTTCAAACACACCGTCGCTAAAGATGAGCAAGCGCGCCCCGGGCGGGATGAGGCAGGAGTTAACAGGAAAGTTCGCGTCGCGCAGCATTCCCATCATCGGACCTGTCGAGGGGAGAAAAACCGAAGCCGGCGCGTCTGGCGCAAAGAGAAGCGAAGCGTGGTGCCCCCCGCCGGACCAGGTCAAAACCCTCGTAGACGAGCAGTAAACACCATACCAGATGGTAAAGAACTTGTTGCTGTGCTGCCGCCCTTGGAATGACTCATTGAGGCTCGCGAGAACCTGATCCGGTCGACGCATTTCCCCTCCCGGTAGCGACCCGGATCGAATCACATTGTTGATGCTTACAGAAAGCAGCGCCGAGTCCAGGCCATGCCCGGTTACGTCGATAAGATAGAGCGCGAGGTGATCGTCATCGATCCAATGATAGCCGATGGTATCGCCTCCCAAGCGTGGAAGAAGGAATGTAGCGCCAATCCACCGCAACCTTTCCCTGCATCGGCGGCGGGATGCAGCCACGGACATAGGCAACGCCGGCCGCAAATTCCTCCCGCATTCGGTCGCCACTCAATTCCTTGAGCAGCGCCGCCGCCTCCACAAGATCGGGAGTGGTGAAGCCCTCCGTGAAATCGCCATGCGCCGCCGTCATCACTTCATAAGCTTCGTGGCCGCGATCCTGCCTGCACCAGAGGCGCGCGAGGCTCGTGGTGGCGCGCAGTGCAAAGGACCGGCTTTGTTGACGGCGAGCGGTCTCGATCGCCTGATGAAAGCAATCCTCGGCCATTGTCTGATCGCCCGACTCGGCCAGCAACAACTCACCGCGAAGGCGCAGCAACTCGGCTTCCTGAAAATGCTCGTCATTCTTTTCAACGAGCGTGAGGGCCTCATCCAAAGCAAGGCGCGCGTCGTTGAACCTGCGCGCCTGAATGCAGGCTTCCGCCAGTAGGCTGAGATAGTAAGGAAGCCCGAGTCCGGCACCCGTGGCGCGATATGCTTTCAGGCCATTTTCCAGAAGCGCCAGCCCTGTTTCCAGCTTGCCTTGCAGCAGCAATCCCGCAGCGCGGTAGAGTGTTCCCGACGCGTGCCAGAAGGGAAAACCTTGATCGGTCGCGATCCGTATTTGTTCGTCACCAGCCGCTTCGGTTTCCGCGCCGAGGCGGCAGTGCTGATGCAGCCAAGCGCTATGATGCAGGGCATATTCGAGACTGAAAGAATGATTGATCTCCCGGGCCAGCGTGAGGGTCTCGCGGCTCAGTTGCAGAGCACGGTCGGGATAGCCGAGATGCCACAGGGCCAGCGCCAAATAACACCTGTTGGTGACGCCGGCGTCTTCGCCAGTCAGCGTGGCCCAGTAGGCGGTTCGTGCGCGGTCATCGTATTTCGCGATCGAGCGATCGCAACCACTCGTGAGCGCCAGAGAAATCGCCGCGATAGAGCATCGTCAGTCCGCGCAGGAAAAGCGCTTCCATCAGAATGCCGGGATCGTTGAGTCGCTCGCCAAATTCCATCGCCTCCTCGGCAAAGTCGGCACAGAGCCGAAAGTCTCCGCGCACCACATGAAAGGCATAGTTGCCCCACATCATCGCGAAGCGCTCGGGCGTTTCTCCCAGCCGTTCGCAAAGGGTCGCGGGCGCGATCGAATACCGTGCCGACTTCAGAATCGGCATAACCGCGCGATGCGATAGTCGCGGTTCCCAACAGCCCGAGCAGTTCCAGCTCACGGGTGTCCCGCTCAGGCGAGGGATCCAGCCTCTCCAGCAACGCCAGCCCTTTCGTTAAGTGGGAGATCGCCTCAACATTGGCAAACCTCTCGCGAGATCGGACCGCCGCCTTGAGCCTGTAACCCACGGCCTTCTCGGGAAGACCAGCCTCGGTGAAATGCTGGGCCAGCAACTCTGGCTGCCTTTCCGCCACTTCGGGAAAACGTGCTTCCATCGTCTCCGCGATCTTGCGGTGAAGCCGCTTTCCCTCATCTTCGGACAGCGCATCGTGCAGCGCCTCCTCCAGAAGAGCGTGCTTAAAAGCGAACGTGCAGTTCGGCGGCTGCCCTTTCACGCAAAGAATCTCCGCGCTCACCAGTTTCTCCAGTTCGGCCAGAAGCGTCTGCGTGTCGGTGCTCACCACCGCGGCCAAGAATGTCGTAGTGGAATTCGCCCCCCAGCGTGACGGCCACTTGAGCCACCTCGCGATTGCTCGACATGCGGTCGAGTCTGCCCAGCACGAGGTCTTGCAGCGTGGATGGAATGTCGCTCGCATGGACCGATTCGCGAACGATGCGGGTAAATTCCTCGACCAGAAGAGGCACTCCGCCGGTGCGTTGATAAATCTGCGCAACGAGCGAATCCGGAAGGGTGCTCGCCGTTTCTCTGCGCATCAATTCGCCCACCTGGCGCCGCGTCAGGCGATTGAGAGCGAGGCTGGTCTGGTGAGCCACCGCCGGCCATGGCGTCGTGAATTCCGGGCGGAAAGTGAGGACCGTGAGGATGCGATCGTGCAGCCCCTCCGCGATAAACTGTCCGAGAAATTCCAGCGTCGATGCGTCAATCCAATGTAGATCCTCAATCACGAAGAGAAACGGTTGTCGATCCGAGCAAGCCTTCAGCCATTGCCGCATCGCGCGAAAGGTTTCCTCCCGTTCGCGCACAGGAGTTAGGCCCACTGCGGGATACCGCTCGTCCGGCGGCAGAAATAGAAGCTTTGCGAAAAGCGCGACCAGGTCCGCTCGGCCCAGGCCAAAGTCATCGAGGTGGCGCGCGAGCCGGTCGAATCGCGCCGCTGTCGATTCATCTCCGTGAAAATTGAGAAAGCGACTGAAGTAATCCGAAACCGGGAAGAGGCCGCTATTTCGAAAGCGAAGCGAGCAACGCCACTCGACGACTGAACAATCTTGCGCAACGTCCACGGCTTCTGTCTCGGCCCCCGGCACCTTCGCACTCCCTTGTTCCGTGACGATCTGTTTGATCGTGTGCACGAGACGCGACTTGCCCAAACCGGGTTCCCCAACGATCGACACCACCTGACCCATCCCTTCCTGAGCCTGCTCCCAGCGATCTCTGAGCAAGCTTACTTCGGTATCACGACCGGTCAGAGAAGTGAGCGTGATTGGCGCTGGCGCGTGAATCCCACCTCGACCGGCCGCGCTCTCCTCCGGTCGCACAAGCTGTTTGGGCGCATTCACAATTCGATTAAAGATCAAAGTTCGCCGGACGTGGGTGTCGGACCCGCCAGATTCTGTTGAAGCCCAGGCGGGAAACTGTTGGATCTGATTCTAGCCCGCAACAGCTCTTCACGCGAGTTGGAGAAAGGCTGTCTATTCAATCCGACTGCCCGATTCATGACCTCGAAATGTTTGCATCGTCCACCAGGACTTCGCGGTCGGGGCAGGCAATAACGGCGTCGCTTACAAGACCTTCGATCGCGGAGCGACCTGGCAATCGATCGGTATCCGATTTGCCGGGCGATTACTACATTACCGATGTCAAGTTCATCAACCGCGATGTCGGTTATGTGAGCGGCACGCGGCCGTTTGTTGCGATTCTCGCCTATCGCACGACGGATGGAGGCCAGACCTGGACCGCGCTCGATTCGCTCCCATCGCACTATGTCGATTTCGTCGACCCGAATCATGGCTGGCTGGCGACGATCGGTGGCACCGGATTTAGGACGATCGATGGGGCACGAACTGGACGCCGATGACATTTCCAAACAAAGGCTCCAGCCGGATCATTTCCCATATGGACTTCATTAGTCAAAACGTGGGCTGGGTTGTCGGTTGGTATGGCTATGCCGCGCGCACAAGTAACGGGGGAGTGGCCTGGACGCAGCAGAACATTTCCACACCCGAAGAAATCCTCCTCGGGCTCAGCGTGTTCAGTGAGACGGAGGCCTATGCGGTCGGCATTCCCAGGCCCCGACGAGCGAGACGGCCAGCCTGTATCATACGGTGGACGCCGGCACCTGGACCCGCAGCTTCCTGCCGACTGACTTTCTGAACAATGTCTTTGCCGCTCAGTCAGGCAATATTTGGACCTCGGGCTACGATGGAACAGTGCTGCACAAGGCCGGCGCTTCGTCTACCTTGCAGCTGGTCTCAGCGGTCTCACGTAAGAGTCATAAAACCGTGGGCACATTCGACATCAATCTTCCGCTCATCGGCACCCCTGGCGTGGAATGTCGTGACGGTGGCGGCAGCTACAGTTTCGTATTTAGCTTCGCGACCAACGTGGTTAGTGGCACGCCAGTGTTAGCTCCGGGACGGGAACCGTTGGGACGCCAACCTTTTGCGGCATGACATGGCCGTCCCGCTCACAAGTGTAACTGATGTCCAGACACTAACAGTCACCTTAACTGGCGTAACTGATGCTTCATCGCAAGTGCTGCCGCCAACCTCTGTTAGCGCCAATATGCTCATCGGCGACGTCAACGGAGACAAGACAGTCAACAACACCGACGCAGACCTGACTAAGGGCCAGGTCGGAATGGCGGTGACAAACGCAAACTTCCGCGAAGACGTCCGGATCAGCGGCACGATCACCTCCGCTGATGTGAGGGAGGTAAAAGGCGCCAAGGGACACACTTTGCCGTAGACAGGGCCCACGTCGAGCGCGGCGCCGCCGCTCCGTGCGCGCTAGTCCCGAATCCCTCGTCTCAATTCCCAAACTGGTACCGCCGCCAGGATCAACAGGTTTGTTCGCGCAAGCGTGCCGATTGCGGCACGTCGTGGCTCCGCCCGCAGAATCACTGCTGCCGTCGGAGAACGGCGAGGATTTGGCCCGTTTCTTCGTCTGACTGAGCGCCGGGAAGCCCCTTTCGTTTCCCTCAGAGTATTTTTGGTCATAGTCACTTTGGCGTAATCGCACCCTTTTGTGACACGCCGGTGCAAAGCAGGTAACAATCTGGTTAAATCGACAGAATGGCGGAAGCCGTTTTATTCAAAGCAAACCGGCCGTCCATCATGAGGCCGTGCGCGGAATTGTCGTGTACATCCACCTCCGTCTGGCGATGGATCAAAACGCGATGATGAGAAATCCGACCTTCTTTCTTGTCCACCACCCGACCCTTATGCCTCCCAGGGGATCAGCGAGGGAGAGGAGAGGATGAGAGATCAATCCGGCGCTTGGTCAGCGGTCGAGAACAGGGCTCGACAACCTGAACCTGGCATGAATAATCGTTGGTGGGGATATGAGTTATCAGCTGCAACGTAATGAGACCCCGGGCGAGGGCGTGCGTCGAATCTGTCGCCGTCAGGTCGAGCTAGGGTTGGCGATCGTGGCCGGAAAAAAGGAGACGGTCGATACACCTGTGCATGAAACGCGCAAGCATCTCAAGAAAGCGCGGGCAGCTTTGCGCCTTGTGCGCAGGGAAATCGGACGCGGCTTGTTCAAGCGGCAGGACCATTGCTTGCGCGATGTCGGTCGGATGATCTCCGAAATCCGCGATGCCGAGGTGCGGTTGGAAACGGTGCGGCAATTGCAGAAGCTCACGGGTCGGCGGCGACAATGTTATCAGAATGTGGAAGAGATCTTGGCGCATGAGTTGGAGAATTTCGTCGCGGCCTTCGCCGAATGGCAGTCCCAAGCAGTTCCCATTTTGGAGCGCGTGCGCGATGACATCGATACCTGGCCGGTCGATCAATTCGATTTCATCCAGGTCCGACGAAGCATTCAAGGGACATACAAACGTGGACGCGATGCGTTAGCTGCAGCCAAGCGCGCGGGCAGCGCAGAATCCTTCCATCATTTCCGAAAGGAAGCGAAACAGCTCTGGTATCAGCTTCGGATCTTGCGGCCGGTTAATCTGGTCGTCCTGAAAACGCTAAGCGACGAATTGGGTTCGCTCGGCGACCTACTCGGCCGAGCGCATGATCTAGATTTTCTGGCCGAGCGAATGCGACAGGAACCGGATGAGACAACCTGGCAACGAGAAGGCCACGAGTTGCTTGCCGTCATTGAAGCGAGTCAGTCGGACCTGCAGCGCGGTGCGGGGGATCTGGCGGAGCGTTTCTATTCCGAGCGCCCGCGGGATTTTGGCGCGCGCGTCGGGTCGTGGCTCGAAAGGTGGGCCGCGACCAATTCGCCTTCTAGGGCCGACACGCTCGTGAGTGACAACGCGAGCACCGCGAGTGCGCGCGTCTAAACAGTCGCCTGGGGAGTATCATGAAGTCGCAACAGCGCCGATTTACTGGCGGCAACACAACCCGTTATTCGGCGCCGGCGGATCGTTCCGGCGAGGCTACTGTTTTGAGTGTTGGGGGTCACCCGCTACCGCGCCCCCGTAGGTTGTTTCTGTCACGTTGAGGCTGATCGAGCCGTATTCTGGACCAATGCCGATGGATTTCGATACGACCGTCAAGGTCGCCGTGTACCGCGCCACGGCGGAATCTGGCAGCCCGCCTTTGCTCGAAGCCGTCGCGGAGGAAGGTTGGAACCACGCCCGCAGCCATCAAACAGGCTTACGGTCGACTGCGCGCCAGCCGGTTGCTTCTGCTCGAGAGTGACGGGGGCACAATTCGGATGGCTCCACCCTTCTCAGGTGTTCCGACTCAACATCGGGTCACAGTGGATGGCACCGAATATTACGCGAATTGTGCCTGGGACGCCCTTGGAATCCCCGCCGCACTTCACCGACCCGGTCTCGTCCGTTCCCGGTGTGAGCAGAGCCTCGAGCCGCTTCATCTGCCGGTCGGCTTGAATGGCCCGGAGCCTTCCGCGTGGCTTTTTCATTGCCTTGTGCCCGCGGCGAAGTGGTGGGACGACTTGGTATTCACCTGAAGCAACATGCTTTTCTTCCGGTCGGAGGAACTCATCGCTGCGTGGTGCCAAGCGCGAGGCGTCACTCCGCGTCCGGTGGTCCGAATGGATCAGTTGTGGCAACTGGCCGTGACCTGGTACAGCACACGCTTGGAGCCGGTCTCCCGCCGACCGACTCCAGCAGAAATGCGGAGCATCTTCGAGAGCCTCGGTTTGGAAGGCGATTTCTGGGATCCGCGCGCCGATTCATTTGAATGAAAGGTGATACTGGCAATCCCTCAAAGGAGGAGACGTACCGGCGATGAAGTCGACTTGCTCTCCTTTCGGGCCCGGCCGACGTAAGCACGTCTTTCGCCTAGCGATTGTCTTTTTGCTAGTCGGATCCGTGTGCCTTCCGGCGAGGGCAGCGGATGACGACGCGTCCGGTGCTCAGGCGCAACTCGCGCGATTTCAGACTCTGCGGAAAGAGCGGCCGAATGATGGCGTCCTAATTTTCTATGAGGCGATAGTTCGTCTCGGTCTTGGCCAACGCGAGACGGCGTTCGCGCTCCTGCGCAGCCTGAAAGGGCGTAAGCTCGGGCTGATTCCGGCGCGCGGGATAGGATTTGATGAGGTCTGGGACGAGCCGGAGTTTGCCGCCATCCGCAAGGAGCTGGCCGACGAGGAACCGCGAACGCCCGACTGGCCGGTGGCCTTTCGGCTTAGCGATCCGAAGCTTATTCCGGAAGGCATCGCCTGGGATCCGAAGGGCGAGCGTTTTTTTATCGGCAGCGTTGCCCGGCGCAAGATTGTCGCCGCGGATGCCAAAGGGAAGACGCGCGATTTCTCCGGGCCTAACGACACGCTCGACGCTATCCTGGGACTCACGATTGATGGCGGGGGCACGCACTTGTACGCGGTTAGCACGAACGGCTTCGAGGAGAGCGCGAAAAGAGAGCGCCGCAACGCCGTCGTCCGCTACGACCTGAAAAGTGGCCATCTCCTGGACCGCTTGGCGGCCCCTGAAGCGATGCAGCTCAACGACGTCGCGGTCGCGCGCGACGGGACGGCTTACGCGACCGATTCCGCCAGCGGCACTCTGTTTCGCAAGAAACCGGCTGAAAAGACGCTCAGCCGATTTGGTCAGAAAGGCGCTTTGCCTGGCGCGAATGGAATCACACTCGCACCCGACGGCACATTGTACGTGACACTCTCGACGGGGATCGCGCGAGTCGATCTGGCGAGCGGCGAGCCAACCCGATTGCCACAGCCGGACTCGGTTGTGACCGGTGGGATCGACGGCCTTTACTGGCACGACGGCGACTTGTTAGGCATCCAGAACACCCCCAACCCGGGACGGGTCATCCGCATTGCACTGGCGGACAAAGGCACGCGAGTCGCGGGTCTGACAGTGTTGCAGTCGCATCATCATCCGGAATTCGACGAGCCGACCACCGGCGCGATTGCCCATGGCGCGCTCAACGTGATCGGCAACTCGTATGTCGGGAGCTACCAGCCGGATGGAACGATCCTGGACGCCGGCCAACTCAAGGGTACGGCCATCGTTGCTGTGCCGCTGCGGCGCTAAGGGTGAGCGCGGAAATCACGGCCGCGCATTTATCTCTGGCTTGACCGCGCGATATTCATTCGCGAACAAGGCCGGTTGCCCCCCTGTGTGCAGGAACAGAACTGTCTCATCTTTCTTAAAAAACCCGTTGCGGATCAGATTAATCATCCCCGCAGCGGCGCGTCCCGTATAGACTGGATCCAGCAAGAGACCTTCGTGCTTCGCAAACAGATCGATCGCTTCCTGCTCTTGTTCGGTTAGTACGCCGTACCCCGCTTTGCAGTAATCGGCATTTGCCAAAACATCGGCCTGGGTGAACTGAATTCGCGTGCCCAGCTTTTCACTGGTGGCCGATGCTAACTCCGAAACGTGGGACTTCAGCCATGCTTCCGATTCATCGATGCTAATTCCCAACACCTTACCTCTATATCCAAACGCGCGCTGACCGGACATTAGCCCTGCCTGCGTTCCGCCTGAGGATGTGGCAAATACAATCCAATCCGCGGTGACGTTCTGCTCCATTAACTCTTTAACCGCGAACGCATAACCCAACGCGCCCGTGGGACTCGATCCTCCGTACGGGACGAGATACGGCTTCATTCCCATTTCAGCAGCTCGATCGCACGTCTGCTGAAGAATGCCGTCCCGCTCTTTGCGATCCGCGACATAGATGATCTGCGCTCCCAACAATTGATCGAGCAACAGGTTTGCCGAAGGCTGCTCTGGCTTATCCCCAGTCAATACAAGGATACATTGAAATCCAAATCGAGCCGCTGCCGCGGCAGTCTGGCGACAATGATTGGATTGCAACGACCCGGCGGTAATCAAGGTCTTGGCGCCCTGGTCCTGTGCTTCCGCAACGATAAACTCCAATTTTCGAGTCTTGTTGCCGCCGAAGGCAAGCCCGGTTTGGTCGTCGCGTTTGATGAGCAGACGTGGTCCGTTCAAAACCTCGGAAAGACGCGGAAGAATCTCAATGGGGGTCGGTAAATGAGCAAAATCCAATCTGGAAATAGTCATGACAAAAACGTCGCCGGCCGCGATTGCGTCGATTTCATGAGCGGATTTCGAGCGACGTGATCTTGTCGGCGTCGAGCGTGAAGACAAATTCGAGCTCGATCGGACTGCCAGGAAAATTCCCAGTAAGCCGGTTGGTGACAATGGATCTTGCCCTCCTCCTCCGCGAACGCAATCGGCTCGATCGTGTGCTGGTATTTCCTCTTGGTCTCAGCCATCCATTGTTTAATGGCGATAAGACCTTTGATCGTTTGGCCTTCGTCTCGTACGACTGCATTTTCGGCAAAACATTCGGCCAAGGACTCCGTGTCGCCTCTGTTCCCGACGGCGATGTAGGTCGCGATGGGTGCAGGAAGTTTCGTAATCACAGGAAACTTAACCAGCGGCGGGTTCTGTCCCTAACGCTGGCGCCGATTGTTTGGGTGTGGATACGGAGGCATTCGAGCGGCGCTCCTTGAACCACATAATCACGACGTAAAACACCGGCGTCAGGAAGAGGCCGAAGCCGGTTACGCCGAGCATTCCGAAGAAGACAGCGGTACCCAGGGCTTGGCGCATCTCAGCACCGGCGCCTTTGCTGAGAACGAGCGGAAGGACACCGAAAATGAAGGCGAAGGAAGTCATCAGGATCGGTCTCAGTCGCAGGCGGCAGGCTTCGACCGCGGCGGTGAAGCGATCTTTGCCGTCGCGATCCTGGATCTGTTTCGCGAACTCGACAATAAGGATGGCGTTCTTGCAGGCGAGCCCGACGAGCACGACGAAGCCGATCTGCGTGAAGATGTTGTTCTCCATCGAGCGCAGCCAAACGCCGCCGATCGCGCTGAACAAGCACATCGGGACGATGAGAATGATGGCGAGCGGCAACGACCAGCTTTCGTAAAGCGCCGAGAGGAGAAGAAAAACAAACAGGACGCAGAGCGGAAAAATGTAAATTGCGCTGTTACCGGCGAGCTTTTGCTGGAGCGCGATCTCGGTCCATTCGATCGTGAAACTGGTGGGCAGAATTTGTTTCGCAAGACGTTCAACGGCGGCCAGCGCGTCGCCCGTGCTCGCGCCCGGAGCGGGCTGGCCGCTGAGGTCGGCCGCCGGAAACATGTTATAGCGCGTGATCTTGTCGGCGCCGTTTACCTCCCGGACGGTCGCCACGGAACCGAGCGGAACAATCCCGCCAGCAGTGTTGCGCGTCTTAAGCAGCCGGATGTCTTCGGGACGCAGGCGAAACTGTGAATCGGCCTGCGCCGTCACGCGATAGCTTCGCCCGAAGAGGGTGAGATCGTTCACGTAAGTTGAACCGAGATAAGTCTGAAGCGTGCCGAAGATATTACTCAGCGGCACGTTCATGCTCTTCGCTTTGACGCGATCGACGTCGAGCCAGAGTTGCGGCACGTTGGCGCGAAAGGTCGTCAGGTTATTCGCCAGGCCGGGCGTTTCATTCGCTTTCATCATCATGGCGAAAGCTTGCGTTTGCAGTTCCTCGAGGCCGGCGTTGCCACGATCCTGAATGAAAAGGCGATAACCACCGGCGTTGCCGATACCCGAGACAGGCGGCGGCGGAAAGACAGCAACAAAAGCCTCAGGAATCTCGGCCCGAACTCGCGCGTTCATTTTCGCCAGAATTGCCGGCATTCCCTCCTCCGGCGTGGTTCGCTCCGAGAATTCCTTGAAGGGCAGGAAGACAGCGGCCGTGTTCGTCTGATTGCCGCCGAAGAGGTTGAAGCCGGCAAATTCGACTGTGTTGAGTATGCCCGGTGTTTCGCGTGCGATCTTCGCGATCTTGTCGACGACGGCCTGAGTGCGATCGAGCGACGACGCGTCGGGCAACTGCGCGAACACAACCGCGTAGCCGCGATCCTGCGTGGGCAGAAAGCCGCCCGGCACGACTTTGAAACCGAGAGCAGTCAGGCCAAGCAAACCGGCGTAGAGCAAGAGAACGATAACCGCCAGTCGGGTAAGCCGCGCGACGGCGTTGCCGTAGGCGTTCGAGCTCCAGGCGAAGAGTTTGTTGAAACCCTTGAAGAACCAGCCGAGCAGGCCGTCGAGCACACGCTGAAACAAATCCTTCTTCGCGCCACGCGGCCGAAGCAGGAGCGAGGCGAGCGCCGGTGAAAGCGTGAGCGAATTGAGAGCGGAGATCGCGGTCGAGACCGCAATAGTGAGCGCGAATTGGCGAAAAAACTGTCCGGTGATGCCGCAATGAACGCGGTCGGGATAAAGACCGAGCAAAGGACGAGCGCAATCGCGACTAATGCCCCGCCGACCTCGGTCATGGCTTTGCGCGCCGCGTCGCGCGGGCTGAGACCGCTCTCGATGTGGTGCTCGATCGCTTCCACCACCACGATGGCGTCATCGACCACGATGCCGATCGCGAGGACGATGCCAAAGAGCGAGACGTTGTTGATCGAGAATCCGAAGGCCAGCATCGCCGCGAACGTACCGATTAACGAAACCGGAATCGCGATCAGCGGAATGATCGCCGCGCGCCAGGTTTGAAGAAAGATCAAGCACAACCAGAACGACAAGTGCGATCGCCTCGAAGAGTGTCTTCTGCACTTCGTGGATGGATTCGCGCACAGACACCGTCGGGTCGTAGACAATTGTGTAGTCGAGGCCGGTGGGGAAACGCTGTTTGAGCTCAGCCATTTTCTTCCGCACGGCGTCGGAGGTGGCGAGGGCGTTCGAACCCGGAAGCTGGAAAATGGCAATCGCGGTCGCCGGTTTTCCGCCGAGCCCGCTGTTGACCGTGTAGTCGCGAGCGGCAAGCTCAACCCGCGCGATATCGCGCACGCGAGTGACCTGTCCATTGGCGCCAGTCTTCACGACGATTTCGCCAAACTCCTTTTCGTCCGCGAGTCGGCCTTGCGTGCTGACGGTATATTGAAATGCCGTTGCATCCTTCGGGACGGGTGGCGCGCCGACGATTCCCGCTGCGACCTGCACATTCTGCTCCTGGATCGCCGCTACGACGTCCTGCGCGGTTAGATTCCGGGACGCAATCTTGTTAGGATCGAGCCATATCCGCATCGAGTATTCGCGCGCCCCGAAGACATTGATGTCGCCCACGCCATCGAGCCGCGCGAGTTCGTCGCGAATCTGGAGGAGCGCGTAATTGCTGGTGAAAAGCTGATCGAGCGACCCGTCCGGCGAGACCAGATGCACGACCATCGTAATGTCGGGCGACTGTTTTTTGGTGGTCACGCCGATGCGCTGCACCTCGGGCGGGAGGATGGGGATCGCAATGGCGACGCGATTTTGCACCAAGACCTGGGCCGTATCGAGATTGGTGCCGAGCTTGAAGGTGATGCTCAGCGTCATGTTGCCGTCGCTCGTACTTTGCGAAGACATGTAGAGCATGTTCTCAACGCCATTGACCTGCTGCTCAATTGGCGTCGCCACTGTTTCCGAGACCACCTTCGCGTTCGCGCCCGGGTAGTTGGTCGTGACCTGGATGGTTGGCGGCGCGATCTCGGGATATTGCGCAATTGGAAGCGTCGAAAGCGCGATAACGCCGAGGAGCGTGATGACAATGCTGATCACGCCGGCAAAAATCGGCCGGTCGATAAAAAAGTGCGGGAAGTTCATGGCGTGCGCGCCTCCGCCTAGCCCGCGATCATTTTTCGGTTTGGGACTGAGCGACGCTGGTCTTCTCGTCCCGCCGGCAACGGACGGCTGCTCTGGCACTGGAGTAACCTTCATCCCCGGTTGCAGCAGTTGCAGACGCGTTGAAACAACTTTCTCGCCATCCTTCAGTCCGCTTTTCACGATTCGTTTTCCCTCGAAAATCGCTGCCGGTCTCGAGGTTACGGCGTTCGACCGTATTGTCGGGTTTCACGACGAACACGTATTTCAGGCCTTGCTGCGAGCTGATCACTTTGTCCGCAACCAGTGCGGCCCGATAAGGCGTTGCGCCAGAGACGCGCACTCGAACAAAGAAACCCGGCGTAACGAAGTTAGGGTTCCAGTTTTTTAGGACAATGCGGGCACGCACCGTCCCTGTCCCGGGATCAAGCCGGTTATCAACGAAGTCGATTGTACCTTTGTGCGGGAAATCGGACTCGTTTCCGAGCTCGATCCACGCCGGGATCTTGGCGGTGCGCGCGCTTACGCGTTTTCCTTCCTCGCTGAGCTTTAAATATTTGAGCAACGCGTTCTCGTCGGCATCGACTTTGGCATAAATGGGATCGACCGAGACTACCGTGGTAAGCACGCTCTCCGGCCCTTCGCCAGGCTGAACAAGGTTGCCCACGGTAATGCGGGCGTCACTCACTCGGCCGTCGATCGGTGATTTGATTTGGGTAAATTCAAGATTTAGCGCAGCCGAATTTCTCGCGGCTTCCGCCGCCCGCATCGCGGCTGATGAACCCTGGTAAGTGGCGGCTTTCTGATCAAACTCACTCTGCGAAATCGTGCTCTTGGCGCGCAATTCTTTCGCGCGATCCAGTTCGATCTGAGAAAGCTTGAGCTCAGCCTGCGTCCGCTCCACCTCGGCTTCGGCGCGATCAAAGTCCGCCTGGTAAGGGCGCGGGTCGATCACGTAGAGCAGGTCGCCCTTCTTGACGATCGCACCGGCTTCAAAATGTATTTCAGTGATGTAGCCGGACACGCGGGGTCTGATCTCGACTGACTCGACCGCCTCCAACCGCCCGGTGAATTCATCCCACTCGTTTACCTCTTTCTCGACTACGGTAACGACATTGACCGGTAGCGGACCCTGCTGCGGCAGAGGAGCCTTTTTGCATCCAGCTGCCGCTGCCAGGACCAACAAGGATCCCAGGCCAATAAAGAAGTCTTTCATCGCTGCGGGTTCACAATCAAGCGCTTGGAAGATATCTCGGCTCGAACGAGACCAGACCACGCCCCAATCCATCCGGCGATGGATCCCGAGTCTAATTGCGCACCCGACGGAATTTGGCGTATGACGTCAATCACGGCTCGCTGTTCCTCCAATCTCGTTACGCTATCTTGGCAGATTATCGTGCGCGACTAATTGCGTCGGCGGGTCGCCTCAAACAGGAACCACGTCCGGCGCTCCGTCTCGTCAATCCAAACTTCGATCAAGCTTGCGGTGGCGACGTCGCGATGTTCGTCGCAGACGTTGTGCGCCTCGCGCAGTCGTGCCGCAAGCGTCTTGTTGTCGTCCGCCAATTCCGCGAGCATATCCAGGGGCTCGACATACTCGGCGTCGTTATCGACCACTCGCTGGGTGCGAGAGATGTGGCCGATCGATTTGAGCGTTGACCCCCCTATCTTGCGCACCCGCTCCGCGATTGGGTCAGTCATCGCGAAAAGCTGATCGGCATGTTCATCGAGCAGCAGGTGGTAGTCGCGGAAATGCGGGCCACTCATATGCCAGTGGAAATTTTTCGTTTTCAAGTAAAGCGCAAACACGTCGGCCAGAATCGCATTCATGGCCCCTGCGATGTCTTTTGTTGCCGCAGGTGCCAGATCGGTGCGTGTGGCAATTGGAGCATTGCGCCTCGCTCTGAGTTCGTGGATCCTCTTCGAATTGGTCTTCTTCATATTTTCATACTCCTCTATTGCTTGTTGCGATGCCAGTTCCCGTCCATCGCCTCGCTGCAGTCCAGTAACAAACCAGACCTTTGATCTGGGCAAAATCGACGAACAATGACACTGCGGGCAGGCCACGGATTTCTGCGCTTGGTCGCACCGCATTGCCGCCGGGTCTGACCAACGAGACTCCGCGGCCGGCGGAGAACTGCTCGGGCCGAGGGTTCGTTAGGCATTTGCCGGCCGTTCCTCCACGTAACTCGACTGCGGCCCAGGCAGACGTCATCCGCAAACTCGCTTGTGCCGGTGAAATACTGCGCGTTTGCCGAGCAGGCAGTTGAGCAAGGCCGATCCTGCCGCTGTTAAGTTGGCACGCACGGTCTGTTTTAATCCGGCCAAGTCCCATTCCGTCCCGGTCGCGCTTTCTGCCTCGATAATGCCGTCGCTGAAAAGGAGCACGAGATCGCCTGGGCTCAGTTGCGTGGTCGTCGGGCCTAAGCGCGCGCTGATCGTCACGCTCCCTAGCGCCGGCCCGACGGCTACGCCTGTATGCTGAAGACCAATCTGGCGTAGTGCATTCGCGGCCTAAAAGCGAAATCACCGATTTCCTTGGCTTGTGGCTTGTCAACGTCAGTGACGTCCCGCTTATCGTGCTAACCTGCGCAGTAGAAGGCCGTGCAAATGCGGTCTATCCAAACGTATTGCCGTCGCAATTTCTCGCCGACCGCCACTAGCTCTCGTTCTCTGTAACGGCGATGAATTCGGAGATTTGCGCCACCGACCGGAGATACTTGGCTCAATTCATGACGGGTTGCGACACTCGAGGCGGTCGAAACGATATAGGGAACAATCACGGTCAGGAACATCTGGAAGATCCTCTCCTGCGTGATCTGGCCGGCAATGATGGCCTGCCCGTGATTAATCGCGATGAGGAGGGTCCCAACCATTAGAGATGTGGCGCAGGCTCGACGCATCGTAGCAGGGTGCGTGGCGGATTTTAGCCATTCGTGCAAGGTCATGCGAGAGACTTAACACTCTGGTCCCATCCTGACCCTGACAGGAAGATTACTTTTGCCTGTCGTAGGTTCGGGCGGGTTCGCGAACTCCGAAGCGGTTAGCGAAGAGGCGGACTCTCTACGACGTCCCCGTCACCGGTCCGGAGAGACCTTGCGGCTTGCAGTCGACTGAGCCAACCGGCTGTGGCGCACCCCGTATGAGAAATAGACCACTATGCCAATGACGAACCAGACGATAAGTCGTCGCCAAGTCGGCCAGGGCAGCGCCAACATGAGCGCCAGAGCGGAGAGCGCGCCGGCCGGCGCGACAAACCAGATCCAAGGGGTGGCGAAGCGCCGCTTCAGCCCGGGCTCGCGCACCCGCAGCACGAGCACGCCGACTGAGACGATGACGAAGGCGAGCAGCGTGCCGATGGAACAAAGGCTGCCGGCTTCGCGGACGGTGAAGACGGCGGAAAAGAAGGCCACGCCGATTCCGGTAGCAATCGAGGTGAGCCACGGCGTGCGGAACCGTGGATGCACCCGACTGACGAATGGAGGGAGGAGCCCGTCGCGCGCCATGCTGTAAAAAACACGCGATTGGCCCAGTAGCATGACGAGGATAACCGAAGAGAGACCGGCGACAGCTCCGAACTTGATCAAGCGCCCCATCCAGTCGAGGCCCGCGTGGTCTGCGACGACGGCGATCGGGTCCGGCACATCGAGTTGGCCGTAGGGCACTACCCCCGTGGCGATACCGGAGACAATGATATAGAGGAAGGTGCAGATGAGGAGCGAACCAATAATGGCGATGGGCATGTCGCGTTGTGGATTTTTTGCTTCCTGGGCAGCGGTGCTGACCGCGTCAAACCCGACATAGGCGAAGAAGACAATACCCGCCCCAGTCATAACTCCGCTCCAGCCGAAGTGACCGGACTGCCCTGTATTCGCTGGAATAAAGGGATGCCAGTTGCCGGCGGTGATGGCATGAGCGGCTCCCCCGATGAAGATGAGCACAACTGCCAGTTTAAGCAGGACGATAAAGTCGTTAAAAGTTGCCGACTCCTTAATCCCAACCACCAGGAGTGTCGTGACGACGAAGATAATGATTACGGCGGGAAGGTTAAAGATCGCCGTGGCGTGGGCAAGAGTGGAGGGGTCAGTGCCCACGGCCTTAACCTGGTCAAGCAAGGAGGCACTCACCGCCACCCAGCCAGCCTTTATTTTCAAGAGAGAAGCGAGGGAGGCCGGGATTGCCATCAGTTCGGTGCCGCGCGCGGCCGAAAGCGCCGGTGGCACGTCGATGCCGAAGTCATGCAAAAGCGACACGACATAGCCCGACCAGCCGATGGCCACCGTGATCGCGCCGACAGCGTACTCCAGAATCAAGTCCCAACCGATGATCCAGGCGACGAGCTCTCCCAGCGTAGCGTAGCCATAGGTATAGGCACTCCCGGACATTGGCACGAGCGAGGCGAATTCGCTGTAACAGAGAGCGGCAAAGACCGACGCGATGCCGGCGAGAACGAAGGAAAGAACAACTGCCGGCCCCGCGTTCTGCGCGGCAACCGTCCCGGTGAGCACAAAGATCCCCGTGCCGATAATCGCGCCAATGCCGAGCGCGGTTAGATTCACGGCGCCGAGAGCGCGCTTGAGGCTGTGGTCGCTCTCTGCTTCGGCCTGCAGTTCGGTGACGCTCTTTCTTCGAAAAAGGTTCATATTTTAGATGGCTGTTTTCTGTTGAATGACCGCCGCACCTTTTGATGTCAAGAAAATGTGCTGCCGGGGTGCGAAACTTCTTCTTTTCAGGTGGAAGCAAAGTTTGTAAAATTTTGCGAGTGAACGTCACCGGATGGCACGAACTGAAGGTTCACGGCTGCGATGGAAGAACCTTTTGGGTGATTGCGAGGTGAGAGAACCCGGCTTGGAACTGCACAGGTTCAGAGCGCAATTCACCGTGCGCTCGAGGATCCGCCAGCAGTGTTTTCAGATTCGTATCTCCGGGGTCGCTTTTCCAGCCTTCGCCAGCTGGAGGGGAGCCCGCCCGATCTCTGCGACGTGCCCGCTTCCCGCCGTGATCTTCCGCACGTCCTGGTTTGGAAGGTCCTCGGGCTTTGAGTCACGGATTCTCTTCTGATGGAGGCCGAACCTCAATGATCGGGCTCGATCCGCTGTCGAATTAGTGTCGACGGAAAAGCTGGCGGCCGCTTAGATTCCTCCATGTTCGACGAGATCGTTCTCGGATCGATCCTGCGATTGCAGCGGGGCTTACGGTCGTGGCTCACAGGTATCCCACGGTCTATAAAGAATTGTGCATCCCCCTCATCGGCTTCGTCGCTGCGGTATGGATTGCGCAACTAGAGTTCTCCACGGGATATTCGATGGGATCTATTGAGGAACAAAAGAGAATCCTTGAGCTGAGCACTTCGAAGCAGATCAGTTTGCCGAAGGTAGAAACCAACGTCAACTGGCGGCCGCTGGCCGCGCCCGCACTGATCTTCTATATAGGATTTCTCGGACTACGACGAGGGCTTAGAGTAGTCCTGCAAAGGGAGAAGGAAGAGATCGAACATCGCGTCGTCGACATCTAGTCCAGACGAAGTCTAGTCGCGGCTATTCGGGAAAGGTAAATCAGCAGGAAACCTCAGCCTGCCGCTGACGCCCTCCCTGGAGAGTTATACCCCTTTTGCCGCTGACCTGCCGCCAGAACAAATAGATTGGCACACCCAGGAGCACAATGAGCAACCCCGGCCACGAGGTTTGGGTGCGGTAGAGCGCCAGAACCACCAGGATCACCGAGGCTGCAATAAGGTAGAGCGCGGGGAGCACCGGATAGCCGAAGGCGCGGTAGGGGCGCTCGGCGTTGGGGCGCGTCTGTCGGAGCACAAACAGTGCGCCGATCGTCAGAACATAGAAAATAAGGACCGCGAACACGACGTAATCGAGCAACATCCCATACAGGTTGCCATATTGTTCCATGCCCGACGCATCCAAAACCGGCGCATTCGTGACCGGATCGCGCAGCCGCGTGCGCGGAAGAACGAGCAAACAAGTCCAAAGCCCCTGCAAAAGGAGGGCCATAGAAGGGACGTGCCGGGAATTGAGGCGACCCGTCGCTCTGAAGAAGAGCCCGTCTCGCGCCATCGCATAATACACTCGTGCCCCAGCTAGGATGAGGCCATTACTACAACCGAAGGTCGAGATCATGATGGCGCCCGCCATGATCGTAGCAGCCGCGCCTCCGAACATGACCTGCATCGCCGCAGTGCCGACGCGATCGTCCGCCGCGTGCTGAATCCTGTCCAGAGGAAGCACACACAGGTAAGCCAGGTTCGCAAGGAGGTAGAGGGTAATGACCAAGCCCGTGCCAAGCGCCAGGGACAGTGGCAGATTGCGACGCGGTTCTTTTACCTCGCCAGCCGTGAACGTGATGTTGTTCCAGGCGTCCGACGAAAAGAGGGAACCAACTTGGGCCACGCAGACGGCGATCAGAAGCCCCATCGCACCACCCGTCGCCGAGACCGAGGGGAGAAACCACAGGTCGGACTTAATCGGGACGACACTGCCTTGCACCCACAGATGAGCGAAGTTTGCGCCCAGCGCAGCAGCATTGCGGCCGACAAACAAACCAAGGATGATCAGCGCCAGTAGTGACAGAGTCTTCACGGACGTGAACACATTTTGAATGATCTTCCCGAGACGCAGGCCGTACGTATTCAAAATCGTCAACAGGGCGATGACCAAGATGGCGACAACCTGCTGCGTGGAAAGACTTATCGCGTAGTTTCGCGACAAGATGATCGGAGGGATCACCCATTGTGTAGGCGAGATGAATGGGATGACCACGCCAAGGAAACGCGCAAACGCCACCGCTACGGCGGCGATCGTGCCAGTCTGGATAACAAGAAATAGCGTCCAGCCATAAAGAAATCCCCAGAGAGGACCGTAAGCCTCACGCAGGTACACATACTGACCCCCGGCGCGGGGAAGCATCGCGGCTAATTCACCATAGCTGAGCGCGGCGACGACAGTAAGCATGCCAGTTATAGCCCACACCACAAGCAGCCATCCGGCCGACCCAACCAATCGGCCGATATCTGCCGAGACGATGAAGACACCCGACCCAATCATCGATCCCGCCACGAGCATGGTGGAATCGAGCAAGCCGAGTTGCCTGACGAATCCTTCCGACGTTGTATCCTCCTCGTTCACTTCTCCGTGGGACTTTGAATCGTCGGCCATTCGTAATTCGCTAAATGCCTTTCGAGCATCAAGATGTCAAGAAAATCAAATGCATCTGCAGGTTGCTCCGCCCCGCTGGAGACTTGAACAGCGATGACGTCACGACCAGCTATGCGTATGACCTGGCGAGCAATAGGAAATCAGTCAGACGATTACCTACGACAGCTAGAATTACGTGAACCGATGACGGCCTTGTGCATTATCTTATTTGTTGGTTTGCTCGCTCGGCGTCGCGCATGCTCTGGGGCGGAGAGGAAGATGCCGCGAAAAACTCTGCGTAGGCAAAGCCAATCCCCAGCCCCGCAGAAGCGGTGCGACCCAGGCGCTCTCCTGTCATCGGCCACCTTGTTATCAGGCGTGCCAAGCTCAAGCGCGAAATCGGCCATCTCGTGATCGGTCAACTCCGCGTCACAATATCGGTGGAGACGCCCTGATACCTGAAAGCCATGGCCGGCTAGGTTGCCGAAAAATCAAAGAGCCGTGCGGAGGCGAAAGATTGCCTAACGACCAAACATTCCGCGGATGCCGCTGCGTGACTCCGGCTCTGGCAAAGACTGCGCCGGCCAGCATTCCACGATCTCCAGAGCGAGAAAACGAAAGAGAGTGAGCCGCGCAGAATTTGATGTCGAGCTGCAGATTGTCGGAGATTTGCGCAATCGACCGGCTCCCATTGAACTGCGACGCGAACTGCGCTTCGGCGACAGTCAGGCGCAGCTCCTGCACCCGCTCGCTGCCGTCGCGGGTATAGGCCGGCACGGACGACGTTTCCACCATCGCCTTTGTGCCCAGCTCCTCGCTATTGCACGAAACGGAGCGTGCCAAGCGCCCACTGATCGATGCTATCCTCGGTCGACGGCAGGTCGCGCGTGTAACCGGGCAATTCCTGCCGCTCGAATGTGAACCGAACCCGATCCGTCCAGAGCTGCGAGAAAAGCTTCTGCCCGTAATGCTGCACGAGCTGGATGCCCGGCTCGCGCAAGATCAGCCCCTCCTGGGCCAGCGTAATAAATATGGGACAGCCGTCTTCCGCCTGGCGTGCCCGCGCCGCTTCGATTCGTTCGTCGCTCGACATTCAAGAGTGTGACGGGAGTTTCTTCGCAATAGAGGCTCGGATTGCGCGTCGTGACCACGACCACCCCTCCGTCGCGCGCCAGCAACTCGACGGAGTCCCGCGCCAAAAAGGCGCGCAGGGTGCCGGTTAATTTTTCGCGGGCGATCGTCTGCAGAGCCGAGTGGAGGGAGAAAAAACTCGAGTCGCCGCAGAAGTAGGCGCTGCCGGAGGCAAGCTCCACCGCGCGTTCCGCCAACGGAGCGCTCGCGGCCGGAGGCGGGCTGGAAGAAGGATTGGGTATTGCGGAGGAACAGGATCGCTGGACACATCAGCCGCGATTGGCTGGGCGTTTCGGCCTCGGCCGGAACTATGGCGTCGATTCCGACTCATCCGGTGACGGCCGCTTCGCCGGTGCCGGCCGCGGTGATTGCGCGGCTGGCGGTGGTCGTGAGTTCTCCGTCGCGGACCGGCTTTATTTCGCCAGGCGGGCTCCCCTCGTCACCGAGGTAGGTTCGCACCGCGTTGACCAATGTTTCAGACGTGAACGGCTTGCTGATCGAACCGATCACGTTCGGAATTTCGGAGCGGTCGGGCTGCAGGTCGCTGCCAAACCCGGAGACGTAGACCACCGGAATCTTGGCCGTAGCCGGATCGGCGACCAGCTGGCGGCAGACTTCGTCGCCCTTCATGTCGGGCAGGACGAAATCGAGCAGGATCAGATCCGGCGCCGCGCTCCGGCTCACGTGCAAACCTTCCGCCGCGGTCGGGGCGGTCAGAATATCGTAGTTTTGTTCCTCCAAAATCTCCTTCACGAAGCTGAGCAGCATCGCGCTGTCATCGATCACCAGGATTGTCTTCGCCGAGCCGTTAGGCGGCGCCGGGCTGGCCACGGTCTGCGATTCTGTGCTGCGCGATTCGTCGATGGTGCGCACTGCCTCCATCAAGAGCACCTGCCATTCGAGATCGATCGTATGCGGCGTCCCGTGCGGAACCGGCACCTCGGAAATCACGCCGCCTTTCCAGTCGACGATTTCGTTAAAAGCGGCCAGCCCTTCCTTGCCCGGCGCGGTGGCGTGACGCACCTGGCCGTTCTCAAAATAAACCCGCGCCTTCTCTCCCCGCGGGCCGGTGAACTCCAGCATCGAGGTCGCACCGCTGATGCACTTGAGCTGGATGATATCGGCGATGTGCAGATCGCTCAGCGTCCCTTGAAAACGCTCGCCTGCCTTGTCGCCCGGGGCGAGGAGTGCCTCGACCAGCGTCATAAAATCAGCTCGCGGAAACGGTTTCTCGAGAAAATGAATCGCGCCAAGGCCGGCGACCTGCTCGCGTTGCGCGGTGAAATGGATCGCCGTCAGAATAATGGCGCGGGCATTGGGATGACTCGTGCGCAGATCGTAGATGAACTCCTGCCCAAGATCGTAGGTTGCGTCGACGTCGAGGACGAAAAGCGCCGGCTTTTGATCGACGACGAGTTGCTGCGCTTCGCCTAACGAATTCGCGACCGCTGCTTTCGTGCCCGGCCTGGCTTCCTCCAAAGCGGAGACGATTTCCGCGGCGACCTTCTCATCGGGTTCCAGGATAAGGACTTCGAGACCAGGGGAGGGGGTCGGTGGGAGAATTGGCGCTGGCTGGGTTCACTGTGGCAAACAAAGAGCAAGTCACGAACCACTTTGGCCGCGCTCACTCATTGTCTCGCCCTAGAAATGCCTGACAGAACGCGAAATGAAAAGGATTTTTTCGCGCGAAACGCCACGAGTCCTTCGGATTGCGCCTAGTGCGTATGCACGCCGGTCGTCACCGCATGGCCATTGTCCGTCTTGACCGTAGTGGAACAGCTGGAAACAGCCGCGAGCACGAAGATGGCGCCGAGTGTGGGAAGAAGAATGGTTCGCATGATGATTTGTTGGTTTAACCTAATATTCGCAAAAGAGTGTCCGAATGGGCGTCTCGCGCCGGATTATTGTGCGCCGCGCTGGCGCGCCTGAGATCGGCTGGCGCACGACCCCGCAAACGTTCCAAAACCAGCTCCGGATCAGGCGGCAAAATATTCCGCCAGCTCGCGCCGGCTGATCTTTCCGCGCTCGTTAGCTGGGAGCGTCTCGAGCAGGAAGATCCGCTTCGGCACCTGCCAGCCGCTCAGCCGCGCGCGACAAAACTCCAGCAGCGTCGCTTCGTTGGTCTTTTTCGCGGCGACGACGCAGGCGACGACCTCTTGGTTGCGCACCGACGGACGCCCTGCCGAAGACCACTGCCTGTCGCACACCTTGGTGGCTCAAAAGATGCGCCTCCACTTCCGCCGGATTCACCTTTTTTCCCGCGACATTGATCACATCCGAAAGCCGCCCAACAATGCGGACACCCGCTTCGCTGATGTTCACCAGATCGTCAGGCAGAAAAGACCCGTTGCTGAGTTTGTCCCGGCTCCGGTTCCGGGAAATAGCCATCCCCGACAGCCGCGCTCCGCACACGAACCTGCGTCGCGTCGGCGTTTGCATCGAGCGGTTCCAGTTCCACGTCTTTCATCGGCCTTCCGACAAAACCTTCGAGCGTTTCCGTCGCCGCCTGGTCGTAGCAGATGCCGCCACACTCCGATGCCCCATAGAAGGAATGAATCGGAAGTCCAAATTTCTCGCGGAAATTCTGCGCGACACGGCGGCTGAGCGGCGCGCCCGCGGAGATGCACAGACGCAGTTTTGGCAAAGTCGGCGTTTCGCTCATTTCGGCGAAGGCCTGGAAAAATACCGGCATTCCAGGAAACACAGTGGCTTCGGTGCGGGCCAGATCATCGAGCACCGCGCGAGGCATTCGATCATTACTGATCGCCATCGGCACGCCGCGAACCAGCAACGGCGTAACCAGGTTGCTGAAGCCATAGGAATGTGACAACGGAATCACCGCGAAATTCAGGTCCGTCTCGGTCAGGCCCATCGTGTCGCAAATCTGCCTGGCATCGGCGAGCAGTTGCGCGCTGCGGAATCGAATCGCGCGCGGCGCCGCGGTCGTGCCGGAGGTGAGCTTGAGCAGGACCGGCTGGCGCTTGCTTCCAATCGATCGCCCCCCGGTCCACCAGGCGTTGGACCCCCGCTTCCACCGCGGTGATCAGTCCCGATGCACGGCAAGTTTGCAATGCGGAGGCGCGTTCCTGATCGCTCACCGTTCGCTCCAGCGGCAAGACGACAATTTCCCGGCGCAAACAAGCGAGAAACAAGGCCGGCCAATGCGCGTGATTGCCGATCTGGATCGCGAGAATCTCGCCCGGCCCGCAGATCCTTGAGCGGGCCATTTTCGTAGCGCCGGCTCAGCGCCTCGATTTCCCCGAAGCGGCAGAGAACCTGGCGCTGCGTGTCGAAAATCGCCGGGGCATCCCGCCGCCGGAGCAGCGTCTCGGCCCACGCCGCCAGCAGCGGATCTTCGGTTTTCATCACTTGCGGCAGCTCGCTTTCGCGGCTACTTTCCCGGCTCTTTTTCCCACTATGAAAGCGGACATTCATCCTGACTACAACGAGACGGAAATTAGCTGCGCCTGCGGTGCGGTCTACCATACCCGCTCGACTCGCCGGGACATTAAGATCGGCATCTGCGCCGCCTGCCATCCGTTTTTTACCGGCGAACAAAAGTTTGTCGATACCGCTGGCCGCGTCGAGAAATTTGCGCGCCGCTACGGCAGCACGAAGGCCACCCGCGCCGGCGTCGCCAAGAAAGCTTAGCTGATTCCGCCTAACGAACGGTGACTCCGAACGTCTTCGGAGTCGCCGTTTTTGTTTATGGACTTTCACTCCCTCATCGAGCGCAAACGCGAACGCTTCCAGCAACTGGAAAGCGAGATCGCCGATCCGCATCTTTTCGACAACCGCAAGCGTGCCAGCGAAACCATGCGCGAGCACGCGGCGATCAAGGACCTGCTCGCGAAAGGGGACGAACTCGAGACCGCGCGCCAGCAACTGGACGACAATCGCGAGCTCGCCACTTCCGAGGACGCCGATCTTGCACAGATGGCCCAGGAAGAAATCCCGGCGCTCGAAAAGCGCGTCGCCGAACTCGAGTTCGCGGTCCAGCTCGCGCTCCTGCCGCCGGACGAAAACGACGACCGCGACGCGATCGTGGAAATTCGCGCCGGAACCGGCGGCAGCGAAGCCGCGATTTTCGCGGCCGACCTTTACCGGATGTACAATCGCTATGCCGAAACCGCCGGGCTGAAAATCGAAGATCTCGAATCGAGTCCGTCGGAGCTCGGCGGCCTGAAAGAAACGATTTTCAAAATCTCCGGCGAATCGGTTTTCCGGAAGCTGCGCTACGAGAGTGGCGTCCATCGCGTGCAGCGCGTGCCCGCCACCGAAGCGCAGGGTCGCATTCACACTTCCACCGCGACGGTCGCCGTGCTTCCAGAAGCCGAGGAGGTCGATTTCGAACTGAAGCCCGAAGATCTCCGGATCGAAGTTTGCCGCGCTGGCGGACCGGGCGGCCAGGGCGTCAACACGACCGATTCCGCGGTGCAGGTCATGTACATTCCGACCGGCCGAATCGTCCGTTGCCAGGACGGCCGCAGTCAGCAAAAGAACAAGGAAAAAGCGCTCAGCATCCTGCGGGCCCGCCTGCTCGAGGACAAGAAGCGGGAGGAGGAAGCGAAATATTCCGCTACTCGCAAGAGTCAGATCGGTTCCGGCGGGCGCGAGGAAAAGATCCGCACCTACAATTTTCCGCAGAACCGGATCACCGATCACCGCATCGGCCTGACGCTTTATAACCTCGATCGCGTGATGGAAGGCGACTTGGACGAAATGATCTCGGCCCTGCAACACGCCGATCTCGAGCAGCGACTCAAGGATTCCGCCCTGGCCTAACGAGTCGTGAAATATCGCAATGTAGACGGCTCCTGTTGGGAGGCGCGGGAGGTGGGCATTGACGCAGAATACATCGGGAGAGCGATCTCTGTCCCCGCGCTTCGCAGAGCGGAGCGCCTACAACCGCCTGGCGACGAATGACCGTCCTCGAAGTTCTGCAATCGACCACCGCCTACTTCCAGAAGCGCGCGATCGAGAGTCCGCGGCTGAACGCCGAGCACCTCATCGCTCATTCGTTAGGCAAAAAACGAATCGAGCTTTATCTCGAGTTCGAGCGGCCGCTCTCCGAGCCGGAGCTGGCGCCTCTGCGCGAACTCGTCAGGCGGCGCGGCCAGGGCGAGCCGCTCCAGCATCTTCTCGGAACGGTCGAATTCGCCGACCACGTTTTCTTGAGCGACAAACGCGCACTCATCCCGCGCCCCGAAACCGAACAACTGGTCGAATATCTCTGCGACCTCATCTGGCCGGAAAACGCGCGTATGCTCGACGTCGGCACCGGCAGTGGAGTGATTGCGCTCTCCCTCGCCGCCCGTTTTCCAAGGGCCGAGCTGCAGGCCGTCGATCTCTCCGCGGACGCGCTCACGCTCGCCCGCGAAAATGCCGAGCGGCTCGGCATTCCGGACCGCATATCGTTTCTCGCAAGGCCATTTGCTCGAGAAAGCGGAAGGCGCTTTCGATCTGATCGTCGCCAACCTGCCCTACGTCGCGGCCAGCGAAGCCGCGCAACTCGCTCCCGAGCTGCGGCACGAACCGCCGGTCGCGCTTTACGGCGGGGCGGCGGGCGACGAATTGATTCGTGAACTGATCGCCACCGCGCCACCGCATTTGCGGCCGGGGGGTCTGCTCGCGCTCGAAATCGGTATCGACCAGGAAAGCGCCCTGCTCGACTTTCTCGGCGCGAAAAATTACCACGACATCAGCTCGAAAAAAGATTATGCAGGAACCGCTCGGTTCCTCTTCGCCCGGTATGGATAAGATTCTCGTTCACGGCGGTCATCCGCTCTCTGGTTCGATCAAGATCAGCGGCTCGAAAAATTCGGCCCTGCCGATCATCGCCGCCACCCTGCTGACGCGCGAGCCGTGCGTCCTGCATCGCGTGCCCGATCTGAGCGACACGAATTACATGCTCCAAATCCTGATGCATCTCGGCGCGGAAGTGGAACGGGCCAGCGGCACGGTAACGGTGAAGGCCGAAAAGGTGGAATCGATCGCGCCCTATGAAGTGGTGCGCAAAATGCGGGCGTCGGTCTGCGTCCTCGGGCCATTGTTAGGCCGGTGCAAGGAAGCGACCGTTTCGCTCCCCGGCGGCTGCGTCATTGGCGATCGCCCGATCGATCTGCATCTCAAAGGTTTTGAGGCGCTCGGCGCCGCGGTCCGGGTGGAAAACGGCAACGTCAAAGTTTTCGCGCCGAAACTGACCGGCGCAGTCGTTAACCTGTGCGGCAAATTCGGCCCGACCGTTCTCGGAACCGACAACGTGATGATGGCCGCGGTGCTCGCGGAAGGCACGACGGTGATCGAAGGCGCCGCCGCCGAACCGGAAGTCTGCGACCTGGCGGATTTCCTCAACAAGATGGGCGCAAAGATCGAGGGCGCCGGGACGCGCCGCATCATCATCGAGGGCGTAAAGGAATTGCACGGCGCCGAGCACGACATCATTCCGGATCGGATCGAAACCGGAACCTTCCTGGTCGCGGGCGCGATCTGTGGAAAGGGCGTTACGCTCAACCGCGTTCAACCCGAACATGTCACAGCGGTCACGACGGCTCTCACGGAATCCGGTTTCAAAGTGGAAACGACCAGGAATTCGATCTCGGTCTCGCCTAACGGCGCTATCACCAAGCCACTCGAGTTGATCACCGAGCCGTATCCCGGTTTCCCGACCGACATGCAGGCGCAAATGTGCGCGCTGCTTTCCACGACCGAAGGGATCAGCGTGATCACGGAAAACATTTTTCCGCAGCGCTACATGCATATTGCGGAATTGAAGCGGATGGGCGCGCAGGCACAGATCGAAGGGGCGACCGCGATCATCCAGGGAGTCGAACGATTGTTCGGCGCGCCGGTCATGGCGAGCGATCTGCGCGCCTCCGCCGCGCTCGTCCTCGCGGGCTTGAAAGCCGACGGAATCGACCGAAGTGCGGCGCGTTTATCACATCGATCGCGGCTACGAGCATCTCGACGAAAAGCTGAGCGAGCTTGGCGCGCACATCGAACGTGTGAAAGAATAACGATATGGAAACGATACCACCAACCACCTCGGTTACGTCGTCCAGTACTCGCACCTGGTGCATCCTTTGCCACGCCAGCGCCTTGCTCGGTCTCTTCTTTCATTTCCTCGGCCACATCTTTGGGCCGCTCATCGTCTGGATTCTTAAACGGGCGGAGGCCGCGGAGATCGACGCGCACGGCAAAGAGTCGCTCAACTTCCAGCTCTCGATGCTGATCTACGATGCGATCGCGCTTATCCTTTGCTTCATCCTGATCGGCATCCCGATCCTGATCCTGCTTTGGATCCTGAACACCGTCTTCGTCATCGTCGCGTCGATCAAAGCGAGCGAAGGGCAGCTCTATCGTTACCCCCTAACGATTCGGTTCATTAAGTAGTCATCCCGACGCGCGAAGCGCAGCCCAGGGTTCCCGTTGAGTCCGCGAGCTGGCGTAGCGTCTCCATGTTTTCCACGTCTTCGCGCAGCTCTTTGCCCTTCGGCGTTTCGAGGACCTTCGGGATTTTGCGGAAACGCCGGTCGCGCATGATGAAACGAAACGCTTCCAAGCCGATCTGCCCCTTGCCGATATGCTCGTGACGATCGACCCGCGAGCCGCGCACGGTCTTTGAATCGTTCAAATGCAGCGCCACGAGGTGTTGCAACCCGATCGATGCGCTCGAACTCACGAAACATTTTTCGCGTCCCCACTGCACTCGTCAGGTCGTAGCCGGCGGCAAAAACGTGCGCGGTGTCGAGGCAGACGCAAAGCCGCTCCGGTTCGCGGACGTGCGCGATGATGTAGGCGAGATGCTCGAACGTATGGCCAAGGCACGAGCCCTGGCCCGCGGTCGTCTCGAGCGCGATCCGCGTCTTCACCTTCGGCATGCGAGCGAAGACCTGGTCGATTGACTGACGCCACCTTTTTCAATCCGGCCTCCTCGCCCGCGCCGAGATGCGCGCCGGGATGCAAAACGAGAAACGGCAGCCCGAGCTGATCGGCGCGCATCAGCTCCTCCGATAAGCGCGCGAATGGAATTGGCGTGAAACTGCGGATTGGTCGCGGCGAGATTGATCAGGTAATTGGCATGTGCGAAGACCGCGCCGAGCTCTCCGCGCTGAGGATGATCGAGGAACGCCTTGATCTCCGCGCGGGTGAACGGCCGCGCGAACCACTGCATGTTGTTCTTCACGAAAATCTGCATCGCGCTGCACTCGATCGAGCGCGCTCGTTCTATCGCGCGATGCACCCCGCCCGCGATCGACATGTGAGCGCCGAGGAGAATTGCTGATTTACGGTTGTTGATTGCCGATTTTCGCCTCCGCGGGAGTTTGCTCGTCATTCCGAAATCAGAAGTCGGCAGTCGGCAATTCTTCAAAACCGTTTCGGGCGCCAGATCGGTTTCGTGAGACTGCCTTCGCCATGGTATTCGAAGAGCTTGTAGATTGGCGTCAGGACCGCCCCCGGGCCCGCCGCGTCGATCCGAATGTCGAAGTCGAGTTTGTTCTCGAAGAAAATCGACATCGCCGTGTCCCAGCATGGCAAATAGCTTGCCGGAGACGCGCAATTTGTCGGTGTGAATGACGCCCTCCCTGATCGTAAACGGGGCGGTTGCTTCCCGCGCCACACTGTAGCCGACGCCGGCAAACATCTTACTCACCAGCTCAGAGAGCGGACCGAAAATCGGAATGGCAAAGACGTTGCCATCGGTCACCTTGACCAGGCCTTCGCCCTTCAAGAAACGCGCGTCGCTCCCTACCCCCGTGAAATCGAATCGCCCGCTCAAGTCGCCCTGCGAGGTTTTGTATTTGAAATAGAGATCGGTCAGCTTGGGAAAATCCGCTTTCTCGACCTCGATTTTCGCGGTGTAATGCCGATCATTCTTGGCCAATGAAATGTCGGCGCTGCCGGCCAGGTCGCCGGAAAACAACCTGCCTTTCAGACCGAGGATTTGGAGGCGATCGTCGGTGAAGAGCAACTGTCCGGCGATTCGATCGAAGGGCAGCACCTTGTCGATAAAGGTGTAATCCATTCCACCCGGAGCATCGACGTCGATCTGGAGATGCGTCTGCTTTCCCGCGCCGAATTGCACGACACCGTTCGCCATCACGTGTGGAGTGTGGCGGAAGCGATAAGGCGCGACGTGTTCCCAGAAACGCGGTTCGATCCACATGATGGCTTCGCCCGGCTTGAGCGTCGCCTGCACATTCGTTAGGCGGACTTCATTCCGAGCGGAGTCGTAGGCGAAGGAACCGGTGCCGATCCCCTCGTCGCGCGTCACGCGAAAGTCCTCGAGGGCAAGAACGCCATCACCAAAACGGATGTTGGCGCTGGCGCTGTTCATCCAGACGCCCCGGAAACGCGTCCGGCTGAACGCGAGCGTGCCGTCGCCGTGCCAGCTCGCCGGAGCGCGACTCGTGCCGCGAAGACTAAGGTGAATGTTAGGCGAACGCTGCCAGCCCCACTGACGCAGGAAAGGTCGGAGCCGCTCAGGCAAAACGGACTCCAAGGCATCCGGGACGAGCGAGCTGTCGAGATTCAACCGGAAATCGTTCGGCGCGTCGAAAAGGTCGGCATTGAGCTGACCGCTGCGATGCCGCAGGCGGATGTCGCGCAACATGGTGCGCGTACCGTCCCAGGCGAAATCGAAATTCGCGCCTTCGAAGTCGGCGCCATGGTAGGAAAATTTTTCGACTCGAAAACTTGCCCACGACTTCGAATTCCTTCTCGGCCGCGGCGATCGTGGCGGAGCCGGACGCTTCGATCTGCGGGGGCGAATGAAAAGTGACGTCGTTCAGCATCGCGCCGAAGCCGAAACTGTCTAACAAAGGCTTGAGTGCGACACTGCTGCGCGCCTGGAAGGTGGCCTGTCCGTTCACCCGGCTCCAGGTGGCCGTGCCGGCAAAGCGGCCCGCCGCGTCACTCCATTCGAGCTGCGGAATCGTGCAGGTGTGCTCCTTCCATTCCGCCGCCAGGTAAAAATCCCGCGCTTCGTAATTATCGCGCATGATCCGGCTGCCGCGGAGAGTGGCCTCGACGTGGGCGTCCTCGAGTTGAGAGAGGTCGCCGGAAAATTTCACCTGTAATTCCGGCGCCGCTCCCGGGTAACGAAAACGCTCCAGCGTCGTCACGAGGGTCTGGAGCAGGCGGAGCCGGCGCGCCGCTTCCTCAGCGGAATCCTGTGATTGCTGATAGGTTTCGCGCTTGATCAGCTGGCCGCTGGCTGAAATGCGCACCCCGCAGAAGAGGCCCTCGGCCTGGCTCACCTCGATTCTTTCCGGCGGAAAATAAACGTGAGCCCGAAAGCTTTTCAGCTCGGCCTTTGCAACCTGACCGTCAACGGACGGAAGTGGGATCGTGAGATTGCCGTTGCGAATGTCGAGCGCGTTGAGGAACGGCTGGTGATGGAAGAGCGCCGCGTAATTGATATCAAGCGAGATCTCGCTCACTACCGCGAGCGTTCGTTCGCGCTTCTTGTAGTCGTAAATGCGGACGTCACGCGCGATCAAACCGCGGAAGGGATCGAGCGTGAGCCGTCGGACTGAAGCCTCGACCCCGCGCTTGTGCAGTTCCTCGACAACCTTGTTGCGCCAGTTGCGGCTGAAGCCCTTCTTTGCCAGATACCACCCGCCGACAGCGAACCCACCAAGAATCAGGACAATCGTTAGGCGAAAGAAGATGAGGGCGAGCCGGACCCGGGCCGGGTGACGGACCCGCCCGCGATGGAGCCGCGGCCGGGGCGGTTCGGGCAGCAGGGTAGAAGGCATGTTGATTCCTACGGGCAGGACGAGTGAATTCAAGTTGTCTGGGGTCGCGGGATAGCGCTTGGACGCGCGGAAGCGCGTCCTCTGTTTCCCCAGGTCCAGTTATGATTGATCGCGTGCCGAAGCTCCATTTCGGATTAAGCTCGCGGTTCGCCATGACAATTTCGGATCTGCCGGCGGTCAATGCGATCGCTCAATGCCACCAGCACCGTTTTCATTTCGTTAGGCTGGTGGTTCATCCGGCGCGGCTTCTGGCGGCAACACATCGCCTGCATGATCACCGCGGTTTGTTCCTCGACGGTTTTCCTCACGTCTTATCTCATTTACCATTTTCACGTCGGCGAGAAATCGACCCATTTCACGGCGCCGGGTATCGTTAGGCCGATTTATTTTGCACTCCTTATCTCGCACATTCTGCTCGCCTTCATCACTCTTCCGCTGGTCATCGCCACGCTCATTCCAGTCTTCCGCCGCCGCTGGGAGAAACACCGCCGGATCGCGAAATGGACGATGCCGATCTGGCTTTACGTTTCGATCACCGGCGTGCTCGTTTATTTGATGCTCTATCAGTGGTTCCCGCCCGCCAGTCTTGCACTCGGGCAGTAGTTGATGTTTGATCAGGCACGCCCAACGAATGCGGGCATTTTATGGTGACGATCGCGACCTACAACGAGCCGGCCAAGGCCAAACGACTCAAGGAAAAATTTCAGCAGGCCGGGGTGAAGGCCGATCTGCATAACGAAGCCAATCTGCAGACCTTCGCCTTCATGTCGAAGCCGCAGGCCAACGCCAAAGTGATGGTGACGGAAGATGATTTCGAGCGCGCCCAGGCCCTGATGGTGGAATGGGAAGCGGCCGATCCCGACATCGGCGCACTCCGTTGCCCACAATGCAATTCACCCCGCATCGAATACCCGCAACTGACGCGCAAGTTTCTCACCCCGGCGCTTGCTGGAATCCTTTTTGCGCTGAAAGTTTTCCCGAAGGAATTTTACTGCCAGGATTGCCATTTCACCTGGACAAATGAGCCGGAACATCCGCGCTATCGTTTTTGGAACCGGTTTTTCTCCGGCCCTGAAAGCGAAGGTTGACGAAGGTCGCGGTGACCAACCAGTTGGCCTAGCCCTGGCGGCGGGCCAGGCCGGAATAAGCAGCACTTCGATTGCTCGATGAAATGGATCTTCGCTTTTCTGCTCGCGGTGGCGATTTTTGGCGCGGCCGCGCTCTTTAGCTTACAAGATCTTTATTCGCCCGGAACTGGTGATGCGCGCCGAGCGCCAATCGTCCGCCACGTCTGTGCTAACGCCGGATATCAGCCTGCCGGAATTCCAGGCCGCGGAGAAACTCAGGAGCGACGGCAAACTGACCGAAGCACGCGCGGCGCTGACCGCATTCATCCAAACATATCCGAGCGGTCTTCACGTCGGCGAAGCGCAGGACCTGCTCGGCGAAGTAAACATCAGTATTTTGCTCTCCGATTATCCGGCTCCGGAAAAAGAGGAATACATCGTGCGCAGCGGCGACGTGCTGGCGCGGATTGCGAACAAGTTCAAGACCACGCCGGAATTGATCATGCGGACCAACAACCTGAGTGGGACGATGCTGCGGATCGGTCAGAAGTTATTCATCTCGCGCACGGAATTTTCCATTCTCATCCAACGCGAGGCAAAGCTTCTCTACCTGCTCGATCGCGAGCATTTCTTTAAGCGCTATCATCTCCGCGAAGAAAAGCTCCCCGCGAATCCGCCTCCAAAAATCAACACGCGCGTCGCGGAAATCATGGCTTGGAAGAACGGCAAACGGGTCGGTCTCGGCAGCCGGCAAATCCTCAACAGCACGCGCTGGATTCGTCTTGGCACACCGGGCTACGTGATCTATTCCGAACCGGATGACTCCCATCAGATTCTCGAGGTCCCGCCGCCCGCCCAGGGCATCGGAATGACGGCGTCTGACGTGGAGGAATTGAGTAGCCTTGTAAACACGAGAACGGCTGTCACCATTGTTCAGTGAACGGTGAATCTTGATTCGTTAAATCGAGAATCGGGACGACGGGCGCGTCACGCGCCGTCGATATCACGCTGCACGATGGAACGATTCGCGGTTCACGATTCACGGTTAACGGCTTTTGCTTACGATGGAATCCCAACCGCTTGATTTTGAAAAGCCGATCCTGGAATTGCAGCGTCGGCTGCAGGAGCTCAAATCGCATTCCGACAAGCACGACATCGATTTCGATTCGGAAGTGGAATCGATGGAGCTGAAGATTCGCGAAACGCGGCGCGAGATTTACGAAAACCTTACCGCCTGGCAGCGGGTGCAGATCGCGCGTCATGTGCAGCGCCCCTTTGCCCTCGATTACATCGCGCGCTGCTTTACCGAATGGATTGAGTTGCATGGCGACCGCGTCTTCGGCGACGACAAGGCCATGCCCTGCGGCCTCGCCAAACTCGGGGCGCAACGCTGTGTCGTAATCGCCCAACAGAAAGGCCGCGACACCAAGGAAAATGTGAAGCGCAATTTCGGATGCGCCTACCCGGAAGGCTATCGCAAGGCTCTTCGCCTGATGCGCCTCGGGGAAAAATTCAAGCTGCCGGTGATTTCGCTGATCGATACCCCCGGCGCCTATCCCGGCATCGGCTCGGAGGAACGCCACATTGCGGAAGCGATCGCGGTCAATCTGCGCGAGATGATGACCCTGCGGGTTCCGATTATCGCAACCGTCATCGGCGAAGGCGGCTCCGGCGGCGCGCTCGGGATCGGCGTGGCCGACCGCGTTCTCATCCTGGAAAACGCCTATTATTCGGTGATCAGCCCGGAAGCCTGCTCCGCCATCCTGTGGAAAGATCGCAAGCACGCGCCGGAAGCGGCCGAGGCGCTCAAGCTGACGTCGCACGACCTGATTCGGCTTGGCGTGGTCGACGAAATCGTGCCGGAACCGGAAGGTGGCGCGCATCGCGATCACGACCTGGCCGCAGCCAATCTCGGCGCGGCGCTGCGCCGGAATCTGAAGCGCGCGCTTGAAACGCCGATCGACGAGCTGCTCAAAGAGCGCTACGCGAAATTCCGCAAGCTCGGAAACTTTGCCGAGCCGAAGAGCAAAAACGGCGCCTGACGACCGGCGAACAGATGAGTTTTCTTTTTGCCTAACGCCTAACGATCCGTTCCGACAAGCAACGGCGTTAGCAGCGGATCCTTCATCTCGGACCGCAATCGCGGATACAAGAACCGCAACACCGCCTCGAAACGCGCCGCCCAGGCGCGCTTCGCTGTGATCGCCTCCTTCCACTTCGGTATATTCGAGGTCGTGATTGAGCTGCCAGCCTTTCGCGACCAACTGATCGCGCAACTCCCGGGCCCGTTCCCAGCCCGGTTCGTAGCGTTGCCGGTATCGAGCCAGATTTTGAGCGGCAGCTTTGTCGGCAGCTCGCTCACCATCCGGTAGGCAACGCATTCGTCCCACCAGATCGACGGCGAGAGCACGGCGAGTCGGTTGAAAACGTGCGGAAACCAAAGCCCGAGGGCAAGGGTGGCCAATCCGCCTAACGACGATCCGCCAAGTCCGGTCGAATCCCGCGTCGATTCGCGTCCGGTAGGTCCGGTCGATGAACGGTTTCAGTTCCTCGATCAGAAACCGTCCGTATCTGCGCAGCCAGCCCCGGCTGCGGCTCTTGCGTCGCGCGCTCGAATCGATGACGCCGCGTGTCGGAGCGTATTCGTGAATGCGCTGACTGCCGGTATTGGCCACCGCCACGATGATGAGCGGCTCGATCAACTTCTTTTCAATCAGGCGTTGGGCCGTTTCATCTGCGCCCCACTCAACTCCGGCATAGGAGGTCGCGGCATCGAAAACATTCTGGCCATCGTGCAAATAGAGCACCGGATAACGCCGCCGCCGAGCGCGTCGCCTAACCGGGCGGCAGGTAAACCAGAACGTCGCGCCGGTTGCGCAGAATGCGGGACTCGAACTGCGGATGTGACTGAATAATGCCGGTCAGCGTGTGTTTATCTTCCATCGAACGGCGGACTTAATCGGCGAGAAGAATGTCATGCGCAACCAGCAGAGCCTAGCTTGTCTGAGGAAAGCCGGATTAGCCTCAATTTTTCGGTACCGGAGGCTTGGCGGACCCATTTTCTCGTCGCCAACCGCAGCGCCGCTCGCCTTTATTCGGCCTCAGGCATGAACGAGCGCTATATCCGCTGGTGGACGCCGCACATGAGCCGCGACTTCGAAATGCTCGTCTTCGGTGACGCTCGCGGGCTTCCGCTGATTCTTTTTCCCACGTCCTTCGGCCGTTACAGCCAGAATAAGGATTTCGGCCTGATCGACGCCTGCGCGCCATTTGTCGACTCAGGCAAGATCACGATTTACTGCCCCGACTCGGCCGATCTCGACGGTTTTTATAACAAGAAAATCCATCCGGCTGATCGCATCGCGGACGCATAACGCCTTTGAGCGCGTGATCGTCGACGACGTTTTCGATTTTGCCCGGCGCGAATGCTCGTGTCACCGGGTCGCGATTTCCGGAGCCAGCCTGGGCGCCTATCATGCCGCGAATATCGCCTTTCGTTTTCCCGATGCGGTGAGCCATCTCATCAGCCTGAGCGGCGCATTCGAAATCAGCGATTTCTTCGACGGCTACCACGACGAGAACATCTATTTCAACAGCCCCTACCAATACCTGCCGAACATGACCGACCCGTGGAAGTTCAATCACATGAACATCATCCTCGGCACCGGCGAATGGGATAACACCCGACACGAAAGCATCCGGCTAAGCGCGATCCTGCACGAGAAAGGCATCCGACATTGGCTCGACGACCGCCGCTGGTGCGGACACGACTGGAATTATTGGCGCGACATGCTGCCTTATTACCTCTCCACGATCTAATGCCGGAACGTTTGACCGCGGATTGTGCGGATGTCGCGAATAATTCAAGAACACTCGGTCGACGCGAATTGCATTTTCTCCAAATCCGTGTCATCCGCGTAATCCACGGTTAAATCTTCTATGAAAAAAATCGGAATTCTCTTCGGTCAGGAACACAGCTTCCCGCCCGCCTTCGTCGAGCGTGTCAACGCCAAGACCGGCGGCCGCGAGATCAAGGCCGAGCCAGTGCGCATCGACAAGGTGATCCAGGGCGAACCGGTCGGTTACGATGTCGTGATCGATCGCATTTCGCAGGACGTCCCCTTCTATCGCGGCTGGCTCAAGAACGAAGCGCTCACCGGCTGCGCCGTCGTGAACAATCCCTTTTGGTGGAGCGCCGACGAGAAATTTTTTAACAACGCGCTCGCGACCAAGATCGGCGTCGCCGTTCCGAAGACGGTCCTGCTTCCCTCCCACTCCCTGCCGCCGGACACGAACGACGGCTCCTTCCGTAACCTCGCGTATCCGCTCGATTGGGAGGCGATTTTCGCCTACGTCGGCTGGCCGGCCTACTTCAAGCCGTTTGCCGGCGGCGGCTGGAAAAATGTCTACAAGCTGAATAACCCCGACGAATTCTTCCGCGCCTACAGCGAGACCGGCCAACTCGTCATGATGCTGCAGGAGGAAGTGCAATTTCAGATGTATTTCCGCTGTTACTCGATCGATCAGCGCCACGTGCGGATCATGAACTACGAGCCGCGGCATCCCTACCACCTGCGTTACCAGACCGATTGGCAGGCGCCACGCGAGATTCTCGAAAAGGTCGAGCAGGGCGTCCTGACCTTGAATCGATACCTCGGCTACGACCTGAACACGGTGGAATTCGCGATCCGCGACGGCGTGCCGCTGGCGATTGATTTTTGCAACCCGGCGCCGGACGCCGAAATCGCGATCAGTCGGCCAGGCCAACTTCGATTGGGTCGTCGAGGCCGTCTCGGAGATGGCGATTCGCAAGGCGAAAGAGCACGTCCCGGGTCGCGACAATCTGAGCTGGGGCAAATACGTCCAGGCGGCTGTGACTCGGCGTTCGCTGAGCGAAGTGACCTGACGTCATCTCAGCGGAGCGCAGCGCGGCGAGGGATGCCGTCGCGAAACCGGAGACCTTGCGCGATAGTATCGCGTCGCAGAATCCACCGCGGGATGTCTCGACTTCGCTCGGGCTGACAAATTGCGGGTGCTCCCCACTTCGGCTTAACTTGCGCGACCCATGAGCATCGAAGTCAAAATCCCGCCGGTCGGTGAATCCATCGACAGCGGCGTCGTCTCCGTCTGGCACAAGAAATCGGGCGAATATGTCGAAGCCGGTGAAGCCCTCCTCACTCTCGAGACCGACAAAGTTTCGACGGAAATCACCGCCGAAAAAGCCGGCATCCTTGAGACAAAAGTGGACGAAGGGCCAGGAGGTGAAAATCGGCGAAGTGGTGGCGGTGATCGATGACAAGGCGACTGCTCCCGCCAAGAAGCCAGACCGACTTCGCCTAACGAGCCGGCGCCGGCTGTCAAGCCGACTGCCAAGCGTTCGCCCAATGCGGAGGTCCTTTCGCCAGCGGTCAAGCGAATGACCACCGAGGAAAAAATCGACCCGGCAAAAATAAGCGGCACCGGCAAGGACGGTCGGGTCACGAAAGGCGACGTCATTTCGCATCTGCAAACGAATGCGGAACCTTCAACCGACGATCAGGAAAAGCCGCGCGCGCGGAAAGAATCTGTCCTGGAGCAGCCGGTCCCGAGTGGCGAAGAGCGTTTCACCCGCAAAAAGATGTCGCCCCTCCGGCGCAAGATCGCGGCCCAGCTCGTCATGGCGCAGCAGACCGCGGCCATCCTCACCACCTTCAACGAGTGCGACATGAGCGAAGTGATGGCGCTGCGCAAAAAAGCGCAGGAAAAATTCCAGGCCGATCACGGGCTCAAGCTCGGCTTCATGTCGTTCTTCATCAAAGCGACTGTCGAAGGACTCAAGGCGGTGCCCGCCATCAACAGCCGGATCGAAGGTGACGATTTTATTTTGAATCATTACTACGACATCGGCGTCGCGGTCGGGACGGAGCGCGGCCTGGTCGTGCCGGTGGTGCGCGATGCAGATAAGAAAAGTTTTGCCGATCTCGAGCGGGACGTGGCCGATTTCGCGGCCCGGGCGCGCGATGGAAAAATCAAAATCGAAGATCTGCAGGGCGGCACCTTCACGATCTCGAATGGCGGCGTCTACGGATCGCTCATGGGCACGCCGATCCTCAATCCGCCGCAGAGCGGCATCCTCGGCATGCACGCCATCCAGCAGCGCCCGGTCGCCCGGAATGGCGAAGTGGTCGTTAGGCCAATGATGTATCTCGCGCTGAGCTACGATCACCGCGCGGTCGACGGCAAGGAAGCGGTCACATTTCTCGTCAAAGTGAAGGAAGCGATCGAAAATCCGACCGCGCTCCTGCTCGATCTGTAAACGACGGTTCGCAAATCGCCCGCTCTTTGCTTGTATCCGAGGCGAGACGGATCTGACAAGAAACGTCCGAGCCTGTCTCCCCAGCAACCGAGCTGCAACGTTTCCGCGATCGGGATGACAAGGTCGCTCCGCGCGGCTAAATAATACCGCCCCACAACCGAGCTTCATTTTCCCATGGATAAATTCGACGTCATCATCATCGGCTCCGGTCCGGGCGGCTACGTCGCCGCCATCCGCGCCGCGCAGCTCGGACTCAAGACCGCCATCATCGAAAAGGACAAGGAACTCGGCGGCACCTGTCTCAACGTCGGCTGCATCCCGAGCAAAGCGCTTCTCGCCTCGAGCGACCATTTCGTTTTCGCAAAAAAGGAAGCGGCCAAACACGGCATCGTGCTCGACAAGGTCAGCCTCGACCTCGCGACCATGCTCGGTCGCAAAGACAAGGTCGTGAAAACGCTCACCGGCGGCGTGCGCGCGCTGATGAAGGGCAACAAGGTCACCACCTTCACCGGTCTCGGCACCATCACCGAGCCGGGCAAGGTGCGCGTCCAGCCTAACGACGGCGAGGCGACCGAAATCGCAGCCGATCACATCGTGATCGCGACCGGCAGCGTGCCGATCAACCTCCCGAGCATGCCGTTCGACGGCGAAACCGTCGTCAGCAGCACCGAAGCGCTTTGTTTCGAAAAGCCGCCCGAAAAATTTCTCGTCATCGGCGCCGGCGCGATCGGCCTCGAGCTCGGCTCGGTCTGGAGCCGCCTCGGCTCCGAGGTGACGGTGCTCGAATTTCTGCCGCGCATCGCCGTCGGCTTCGATCTCGAAGTCTCGAATCTCCTCCAGCGCGCCCTCACCGCGCAGGGGATGAAGTTTCATCTCGAGACCAAGGTCGGCTCGGTCAAAGTCACGAACGGCCGAGCCATCGCCACCGCCACCAAAGGCGGCGAAGAACTCAACTTCGAAGCCGACAAAGTCCTCGTCTCGGTCGGTCGCCGCGCCTTTGCCGAAGGCGTCGGCGCGGACAAAATCGGCGTCGCGCTCGACGAGCGCGGCCGGATCAAAGTGGATGAGATGTTCCGCACCAATGTCCCCGGCGTTTACGCGATCGGCGACGTCATCGCGGGCCCGATGCTCGCGCACAAAGCCGAGGAGGAAGGCATCGCCTGCGTCGAATTGATCGCGGGCAAAGCCGGGCACGTGAACTACGACGTCATCCCCGGCATCATTTACACGAACCCGGAACTGGCCGGCGTCGGCCTGACGGAAGATTTCGCGAAAGAGAAAGGGCTCAAGGTGCGGGTCGGCAAATTTCCTTTCCGCGCCAACGGCCGCGCACTGGCGAACGACGACGTCGAAGGCCTGGTCAAGTTCGTCGCCGACGCCGAGACCGATCGCATCCTCGGCGCTTCGATTCTCTCCCACGCCGCCTCCGAATTGATCGCCGAAATCGTCGCGGTGATGGAATTCGGCGGAAGCAGCGAAGACCTCGGCCGCACCGTTCACGCCCATCCGACCTTGAGCGAAGCGGTCAAGGAAGCCGCGCTCGCGGTCGAGAAGCACGCCATCCACATCGGCAACCGCTAACGATCTTCGATATGGCGGACGATTCGGAAAAGCTCTCCGGCGCGGAAGAATACATCGCGGCGGAGATCGAACTGGCCGAGTCCCTCGATCCTGAACAGGAAAAGAGTCTGCGCGACGCTCTCGCACGAGCTCGATCCGCACGCCTTCGATTCCTGCGATATCGGCCCGAAAAAAATCTCGCTCTGTTACGACCCGACCCGGACATCGCAAGAAAGAGTTGCTCCAGCTCATCAAACAGGCCGGCGGCACACCCGAGCACATCGAGAGCGAAGGCTCGCCCCTGCTATAACCTGGGCGGAGCGCGGAAAAGTGGGAGGGACCTTTGTGTCCCACCCTACTTCAGACCAAGAGCCTGCCGGCTGTCTCGCGCGAACTTGAATCCGCCTAACGATTCTGCCGCCGGGAACTCTTTCGTCAGCGCCAGGAACTGGAATCTCGTCCCGAGAAATTCCGGATGGAGCAACGTCTGCAGGGCGCGGCTCTTCTCCGCACCGGCGGACGCGAGGTCGGGATAGCTCGACAAGCAGACCGGTGAGAAAGTGATGCTGATCGGTGAAGCCCCCGAGGTGCAGACCGCACCTTTCTCGCACGCTCGGCGAGATTCGTCCATTCGACGTGCGCGGTGATGTCGCTCATCCCCACGTCCTCCAGCGGCGAAGGCAACACGCGGTGACCGGAATAGCATTGCAGCGTGCCGGTGCTGCGACCGGGACGCATAAAAGTCGTGCCGCGGAACCCGTAATCGGCGACGAGCACCACTCCTCGCACCAGCTTTGGCGCCAGCGCATCGATCCAATCGAGCGCCGCCAAATTGATCTCCGTCTCATAAGGCCTTGCCGGCGGTGGCGGAATTTTCGCGACTTCCGCTCGCAGTCGCGGATCGGAGATCGGCTGATGCACAAACGTGAAGCCGCACGATGTTCGCTCGACCAGGCGCTCGTGCCATTCCCGCCGCTCGGGAGTCACCGGCGGCGACGATCAGATGCACCGGCATCGCATCGACCAGCTCGTTGGAAAAATGCACGCCAGAAAATGGCTCCATCTCCTTCGAGAGACGCGCACCATTCCGTCTTCTCCGGCAAACTGACGCAGCACTCCTTGCTGGCGCTGTCGTAGAATCGGAAACGGCTCCACGATCCGGTAACGCAGCGTCGCAAAAAACTCCGGACTGCTGTCGCGCAGCGCCTCCAGCACATCGGTCGCGAACTCCCCGTGATGCGCGCCCTGCTCGACGATCACGAAATCGTTCGGCCGGTCCAGCGCTCGCCAGATCTCGGCAAACTGCGCGGCCAGCATTTTCCCGAACAACGGCCCCACGCTCACGCTCGTGAAATAATCGCCACGCCGCCCGATCGCGCACCGGCCGGAGCTGTAATATCCATGCACCGGATGATAGAGCGCCTGCTCCATGAAACGCGCGAAGGAGATCGGTCCCTCGCTGCGAATCAGATCACGGATGGATGAGGATGAGCGGCTGGTCGGACACGTTGAGTGTTGAGAAGGTTGAAGAGCTGAAGCTGTTCGGAAGTACAAACAGCGCTGACGGCACCGCTTCAACCCTTTAACCCTTTACCGCTTCATCGCCTCTTGGCATTTTGCCAGAAGTTTGCCGCTAAGTTGCGCCCGATCTCGATTCCTTGGGCCTCCGCCCGCTCGCCGCATGCCTGTTGATTATCTCACGCCGACGGAGTTTTCCCGCTACCACCGCGCCTGGTATGCGCGCCCGTGGTTTTACCTCCCGCTCGCCCTCGTCGTCGTCGTTCTCGTCGCCGGTCTGCTCGCCTTCATTCCCACCGCCGTCAGCCTCCGGCAACAGGCCGCCGCGCTCGATCTCTCGCATCTCGAGAAGATGGAATCGGCCAGCGTGATCGTCGATCGGAACAACAAGATCTTTGGCCAGATCTACGTCGAGAATCGCGAAACCGTTCCCTACGACCAACTCCCGCCCAACCTCGTCAACGCCGTCATCGCGATGGAGGACAACAAGTTTTATCAGCACCACGGCTACGACCTGCTCGGAATTATCCGGGCCGCGCTCAAGAACACCGTCGCCGGCCACGTTCGCCAGGGGGCGAGCACGATCACCCAGCAACTGGCGCGGAACAGCTACGATCTCAAAGGCAAAACCTTTCGCCGCAAGCTGCTCGAAATGTTCGTCGCCCGCCGGATCGAGGACAATTTCTCCAAGCAAAAAATCATGGAGCTTTATCTCAACCGGATTTATTTCGGCGGAGGCCTCTACGGCGCGGAGGCGGCTGCGCGCGGTTACTTCGACAAGCCGGCGCGCGAGATGTCGCTCGCGGAATGCGCCACCCTCGCCGGACTGGTCAAGAGCCCTAACAAATTGTCTCCCTGGTCGGATTCGGCCGCTTCGCGCGAAGCGCGCAATTTCGTCCTCAGCCGCATGCGCGAGCTCGGCTTCATCAACGCCGAGCAACTGGCGAGCGCGCAGGCGGAGGAGCTGGTGATCGGTAACCGGCAAAATGCGCGCGGACAAAACTACGCGATCGATTACATCCGCCAGCAGGTGATCGCCGCGGTCGGGTGGGATCGCGCGATGAGCGATGGCTTTCGCATTCACACCACGATCGACGCCGGGATGCAGAACGTGGCCGAGAAATCGCTCCGCGCCCAGCTCGACGCCGCCGAGAAAACCCCCGGCTACAGCCACCAGACCTACGCCCAATACAGCGTCCTGCTACAGGAGCGCCGGAGCAAATCGCCTAACGGAAAATCGGCCGCACCTCCGCCCGAATACCTGCAGGGCGCGGTCATCGCGCTCGACAACCGGACCGGCGGCATCCTTGTCCTCGTCGGCGGGCGCGATTTCGAGCATAACGAATACAACCGCGCACTCCAGGCGCGGCGCCCGCCGGGCACGGCCATGCTTCCCTTCGTTTATGCCGCCGCCTTCGCGAAAGGCCTTTTCCCTGGGTCCATGGTCGATGATTCCGCCCTCGATAATCGCACCGTCATGATCGGCGGCACGACCGGCATCCTCGGCGAATGGGGGCCGGAGGATATGAACAACCGCTACGAAGGTCCGATCACCGCGCGCGACGCCCTCGTCAAATCGAAGAACGGCGTCCGCCGTTCGCATCGGGACCACCGCCGGGCTCGATGCCGTCTCGGCGCTCGCTCACGCGGCCGGCGTGGAAAGCAAGTTGCGTCCCTATCCCGCGACATTTCTCGGAAGCAGCGAGATCACGCTCGCGGAACTCGCCCTCGCCTACACGATTTTCCCTAACGAAGGCTGGCGTCCCGCCGCGCCGCACGTTCTCGACCGAATCGAAGACAAGGATGGCAACATCGTCTGGCGATACGAGCGCAACCGCCAGCATGAGCAGGTCCTGAAACCGGAGGTCGCCTACGAAGTCACTTCCTGCCTGACGGATGCGCTGACCGAAGGAACAGGACGGCTGGCCTACGAAAAATATGGTCTGAAGAAATTCCCCGCGGCCGGCAAGACCGGCACCGCCTACGATTTCACTGACGCGCTCTTCGCCGGCTACGATTCGACGATCACCTGCGCGGTCTGGGCCGGCTTTGACAAGCCCGAAAAAATTTACCGCGGCGCCTTCGGCAGCGTGCTCGCGCTGCCGGTCTGGGTGGACGTGATGAACGCCTCGCTCGCCAGATATGGCGCCGCAGGCCGTTCGCCGTCCCGCCCGGTCTGCACAAGGTCGAGATCTGTTCGAAGTCCGGCCTGCTCGCGACCGACAAGTGCTACGAAGATGTGCGCAGTGCGAGGGGCGATGTCGTGAAACGTCGCACCAGTTACGTCGAACTGGCGACCGATGAGCAAATGCCCGCGGATCGCTGCGACGTGCATGGCGATTCCGTCCGGACCCAACTGGTGAAAAAATTTGAGAGCAGCCAGTGGCCGCGCGCCGCGCTCGCAGTCGATACCAAGGAAGTCGCGCCGGTCGCAATGCAAGGGCCGACGCTGCTCGCGCCGGATGATCCCTACGAAGCCATTGGATCGACGTTTCAGACCAAAGACGCTGGCGAAGGCGGGCAACCAGACCGAGCCTGGCCTCGATCCCGATAAGCCAATCAAGCGCGCCATCCCCGTGATCCCGACGCCCGACGCAGACGATCGAAGTGCGCCGCGCGCTGCCGGTGCGACCAATCGACGAATCAGGCACCGAGCCGCTCCTGCAAAACGAACCGCCGGCGCCGCTGGATTTCAGTGACGACCACTGACGGCGCGGGGCGCGATTTTCGCCTCACGGTCCTCAATCCGGGCGGGGCGCGATCCGGAACAGGATTTCTCGTCGGGCATCAACTGCGCCTAACGAACACGGGCATGCCCCGGTCAATTTTCACGGCTACGCCGCCTGCACCGGCGGCGTCTTCCAGCGCGATGTGAAGCGTGCTGTCGCCACCGGCCGGCCGGTGCTCCTGCTTCTGCGCAGCGATTTCAAGGCGACGCAGCGTGCGCTCCGCGCGCTGAAGCAACATCGGTTACCGGTCGTCGTTTCGCTGAAGGAAACCGGCCTCCATCAGATTGCGCGGCAACTCAGCGACGCGAAGCGCGCAGCGCGTTTTCGCGAGATCGTGCAGGCGGCGGACGGTTGTCTGGCCGCGACGCCGGAGGCGCTTGCCTTTTATGGCACCGGACGCTTCATCCCGACGCCGTATCCGCTGCATGATCCGCGCTGGGATTTTTCCCGGCCGTTTGGCGAGCGGAGCGGGATTTTCGTCGGCACGCGCGAATGGAATGTGCCGTCGCGCCAGCACCTCGCCGCGCTCGTCATCGCCCTCGGACTGGGCGAACCGGTCACGGTTTTTGACGAAAATCCGCGACGTTGTCGCAAGGTTCTGGAGGCGCTTGGCCTGCCGTCAGGCTCGCTCCGCGTGATCGCACGACGCCTGCCTTATCGTGATTACCTGGCGGAGATGGCGCGGCACAAGATTGTTCTGCAGGCCGACAAGAGCGCGGTCCCGGGCCAGGTGGCCGGAGACGCCTTGCTCTGCCGCATCCCCTGCGTCGGTGGTGACGGCGCGATCGATCGACTCGGTTTTCCGCAAACCTGCGGATTCGGCCGTTCGTTAGGCGAACTGTACGAGCTTGCCGGCGCAATTGCTACGAGATACGGATTTCTACACGCGGATCGTTGCCGAAGCGCAGGAGCAGGCGCAAGCGCAGCTCAGCTTTGATGCGGTTTCCGAGCAACTCGCGCGATTTCTTCGGCAGCGTTCGTAGGCCGGCGCCCTACGATGCGCCCCCGATCGCTTCGAAATAAATATTCTCCAGCTCCCGCGCCTGCGCTTTTTGCTCAAATTTCTTCGCGACGGTCGCAGCGGCTTTTGCGCCAATCTCGCTCAGTTCGCCCGGCCGCCTCGTCCAGCCGAGGAGCGCTTCCGCCAGCGCCGCATGATCACGCTCGTCGACCAAAACGCCGCTCACTCCATCGTCGATTGCTTCCGGAATTCCGCCATGCTTGGTCGCGAAGACAGGCAGTCCACTCGCCATCGCTTCGAGCATCGCGTTCGGAACCCCTTCCTGGTTCCCGTCGCCGCCGAGTTCGCTCGGATGCAGGAAAATGTGCGACTGGAAAAATTCCTCGCGCAGCCTCGCCTGCGAAAGAAAACCGATGAACCGCACCCGCTCGCCGACGCCGAGTTCGCGCGCGAGACTTCGCAGTGGTTCCTCGCATCGGTCCTTCGCCTGCGATCGTGAAGCTGGCGCCGGATTTTTCTGCTGGAACGCGGCGAAGGCGCGCAAGCTGGTCTGGAACCCCTTTTTCTCGATCAAGCGACCGGCCTGCAAGAATTTCCACGCCCCGTCGTTAGGCCAGGTCCGGAGGCGAAAGGCAATTTCCTCTAGCGGAATGCCGGTGCGATGAAGACGGATTTTCTCTTCAGGACAGCCAAGCGCAGCCACCGCGCGAGCGAGCGACTGCGATCGCACCAGGACGAGACGCGCCGCGGCCAGCATCTCGCGCGTGGCGGCGCGATAGTGCGGCTTGTCGAGGTCGACCAGCACGTCGGCGCCGTGGAACGAAACCACCGTCGGCGGTCGCCAGTGCAGGATGAGCGGCAGGAGATGGACCGCGATGTGCCCGAAATAAATGTGGAGCAACTGCGCCTCATTTTCCTCGAGCAAGTGCTTGATCTGCAGGACCTCGCGGTGGGAAATCTGCCAGGGCGCTTTTCGCATCGTCCGAAACCAGAACCGCCGCAAGAAATGTGTCGCCGGTTTTCCGACGACAAAGACCGGTTCAAACGGAAACCGCTCCGCCTCCTCGCGCTTCTGCGCGATGACCACCGGCCGAAACCGCTCCAGCGCGGTGATCTGCCGGTAAATGTGCAGCATCTCCGGCTTGAGAAACGTCGCGCAATAGCAGGCGACGACAGGCGGAGAGCGCTCGGGCACGCCTAACGTTCAATGCAAGCGCGCGCCGTTCAACTCAATCGATCAACCGATCGACCCATCACCAAAAGCTCCAGGCGAAAAGCGAGATGCCCTTTGGTTTGCCCGGATCATTCGGGTCGTGCATTACGTGCTCCTGCCCGTTTCCGTAGCGCGCGGGAGCAACTGGATTGATCAACTGCATCGGACTGCCTTGGCGGATAGCTACTTGGACCACTCCCTCCGTCGGCACAAGCGGCGCCGCGGCCGGCACTCTCGATTTCAGGATGGTCGTCCGCACTTCCCCGGTGGCGGTGGTGGTCGTGAGTACCGTGGTGGAAAGCTGACCCTGACCTTGTCCCGGAACCTGAGCTTGTCCCTGTGCGAGGGCCATCCCAGCGGTCAACGCGAGTATCGTGCTAACGAGCAATTTTTTCTTCATAATCGATCTCCTCGAGCCGAGACGTGGCGCAAGTTCCTTGCCCGCGCCCTGACCTCACCCCACAATTATATATCGATGGACTACATTGAAAAGGCCGTTCGTGTGCTCGATTTGGAAATTGCCGAGCTCCAACGGCTCCGCGGACGGCTGGGCGAAAGCTTCGCCCGCGCCGTCGATTTGATCAAACAAACGATCGAAGCTCGCGGCAAGGTGATCGTTCTCGGGGTCGGGAAATCCGGCCACATTGGCGGAAAAATTGCCGCCACCCTGACGAGCACCGGTTCGCCCGCGGTCGTTCTCGACTCGCTCAACGCGTTGCACGGTGACCTCGGCGTGGTCGCGGATGGCGACATCATTCTGGCGCTGAGCTATAGCGGAGAGACGGAAGAACTGCTCCGCATTCTGCCGGCGATCGCGCGTTTTCAGGTAGATGTGATCGCGATGTGCGGCGCGGCCAACTCGACCCTCGCGCAGAATTGCGATGTGCTGCTCGACGTCAACGTGGAGCAGGAAGCGTGTCCGCTAAACCTGGCGCCGACCTCGAGCACGACCGTCATGCTCGCCCTGGGCGACGCGCTGGCGATGGTCCTGCTCGAGGCGCGCGGATTTCAGAAAGAAGATTTCGCGAAATTCCATCCGGCCGGCATGATCGGGCGCAGCCTGCTTCTGCGGGTCCACCAAATCATGCGGCCGCGCAGCGCGCTCGCACTCGTTAGGCCAGATGGCCAATATCCGCGCCGTCCTCGAAGCCATGACTGCAGCTCCGCGCCGGCGCCGCGGTGGTCGCGGGCGAAGACGAGCAATTGCTCGGGATTTTTACCCACGGCGATTTCGTCCGCCATTTCCAGACCGATCCGCGCGTCGGCGAGCGGCTGGTGGCCGATCTGATGACGCTCAACCCGGTGGTCGTGCAGCAGGACAAACTGGCAGTCGAAGTGCTCAACTTGCTCGAGCGTCATCGGATCGACGATCTCGTGGTGGTGGATGATCATGGCGTGCCGGTCGGAATCGTCGATTCGCAGGATCTGACGAAACTGAAACTGCTTTAGTTGGCTGGTCGGCGCAGTACCCTGCGTATTACCCCGCGCAGCGAAGGGTTGGCGTTCAGTCTTCCAGAGGAGTACAAAACTCCATGCTGGAGAGACCGGTCTGCTCCGTTGAGGACAACAGGCGTTCTGCTCGACGCCTTCGAATTGGTCGCGGCCCGCCCTTGTTGAGCTCCGCGAAATCCCTCGACTTCGCGGGCGCCCGCTCGGGATGACTTGTAAAGCGCGGTGCTCTCAACTAAGAATCTCAGCTCTATGGCCGCCGCAAACGATCTCCGCAAAGGAATGGCAATTAAATACAATGGCAACACCGCCATCGTGCTCGACGTGCACCACCGCACGCCCGGGAAATCTTCGCGCCTTTGTCCAGGCGATCATTCGTTACATCAACACCGGCAAGAGCGCTGATGTTCGCTTCGGTTCGACCGACAAAGTGGAGCTGGTCGATATCTCACGCACCACGCTCGAGTTCAGCTACAAGGACAACACCGGATACCATTTCATGGATCCGCAGACCTACGAGACGATCACGCTGCAGGAAAACCTGCTCGCCGAGGCGAAGGATTACCTCGTCGAAAATCTGCCGGTCGAAGTCCTCTTCACGGAAGGCCGACCGGTGCAGGTAGAATTGCCCTCATCGGTTCAGCTCAAAGTGGTGGAAGCGCCCGAAGGCCTGCGCGGCGACACCGCGAGCAACGTGACCAAGCCCGCCGTGCTCGAGACCGGCAAAACGGTTAACGTCCCGCTCTTCATCAACGAAGGCGAAACGGTCAAGATCGATACCCGGACAGGCGCCTATATGGGTCGCGCCTAACGAATGGCCTCACGGCGCGTGCCCCGGCGTTCGGCCCGGCGCAAGCCGGTGCGGCGCCGCGTCAAGGTCGCGCCCTACATCGTCCCGAAGGCGGCGCGGAAAATCTTTTTCGGCGCCGCTGATGGTCCCGACGAAGTGGGTCAAATTCATCGTCGCGCTTTTCCTTCTCCCGATTTGCGCCGTCCTCAGCCAGACATTCTTCACTTCGTTTGCGCGCGCGACGGTCGCGGAACGGCTCTGGGCGGGCGAAGAGTTCTGGTTCTTTTCGTTAGGCGCAGTGCTTTGGTTGATCGCCTTTTTCGGTTTGCCGCGCCCGATCGTGCTTTACGTCTTCGGCCACGAACTAACCCACGCGCTCTGGGTTTGGTTGATGGGCGGACGGGTCAGCCGCTTCAAGGTGGGTCGCGAGGGCGGTCATATTTTGACTGACAAAAACAACTTTCTCATCGCGCTCGCGCCTTATTTTTTTCCGCTCTACAGCATCCTGGTCATCGCGCTTTACGGCGCCCTCAGCTTGTTCGTGAACATGCAGCCCTATGGCCGACTGCTCTACGCGCTTGTCGGCGGTGACCTGGGCGTTTCACCTCACATTTACCTGCTGGATGATTCCGAAGAACCAGAGCGACCTGAGCGACAACGGGACGATCTTTTCGCTCGTCGTCATTTACCTGATAAACCTGCTGCTTCTCAGCGCGATGCTGATCATCGCCTCGCCGCACATCACCTTTGCGAGCTTCGGCGCCGACATCTTGCGGAATATCGCAAACTTTTCGCACGCCATCGTTGAGCTCTGCGAGCGTTTCAGCCCTGGCGGGTAACTCAGGCTTCCAGCGCTCGTCCCCGGCCGTTCTGAACACTGGAGGCTAGAACCCTGCGTTACGGATCAGGCTGAAAGCCTGAATTACGCATTACCGCGAGCGGCAACTGCGCGAAAGCTCGCGCGAGAGTCAGCGACCCCGCGGCGGCAATCTTCTCCCCCGTGTAGAAGCTCGTTTTCCATCGCAAATCCCTTTGGCAAGTGCACCACCGTGTCGCGCCACACGTCGCCGATCGGTGGAAATCCGATCCGCGAACTCAAACGCGGAGCGAGAACAACAATCGACTTGCCTTCCCATTCTCGCGCAAAGGCGATGCAGCAATCGGCAAACTCACCTGTCAGGCCGAGCGGCCGATAGCTGCCATCGCGAAATAGTTCCGGGTTCTCGCGGCGAAAAGTGAGCAGACGATGCGTCAGGAAAAGCTTGATTCGGCCGTCGCTCCAGTTGCTCGAGCAACTCCCCGGGGTCCGCTCCCTTGAGCGCGTCGAGCATTTTCTTTCGCTCCACGTAATCGACCGGCCGCCGATTATCCGGATCGACCAGACTGAAATCCCAGATCTCGTTCCCTTGATAAACATCCGGGACCCCGGGCGACGTCAGCTTGAGCAGGACCTGCGAGAGCGAGTTGATCGCGCCCATCCGCGCCACCTCTTCAGCGAGCGGAATGAAGCTTTCGAGAAAGCGATTGCGCGGCGAGGGATCGAGAATTTGCGCGATGAAATCTGCCACCGCCGAGTCCCAGCTTATCGTTAGGCTGGACCCAGCTCGTGTTGAGTTTGGCCTCTTTCATGCGCCTTGGCCATGTATTGCTGGATGCGCGCGACGTATTCGCCGCGCACCTCGTCGCTCATCTCGCGAAATGGCTGCAGCGGCCAGGAACCGAGCAGCGTCTGGTAAAGCAAATATTCCTCGTTGCTGTCGGGCGCCTCGTTTTCCTCGACCGTCTGTTTCCAGCGCCGATTGAAGGTGCGCCAACGGCTTAACGAACGGCGCCAGACTTCCGGTATTTCCGAGATCGCCACCATCCGCGCGCGCACGTCTTCGCTCCGCTTCGTGTCGTGGGTGGAGGTGGCGAGGAGCGTCGCCGGCCATCGCTCCTGGCGCTCGGCATTCCGGCGGTGAAATGCTTCCACCGCCAATCCAAAGCGCTGCGGTTCGCCGCCGACTTCGTTTAACGCCGCCAGCCGGTTGTAAATGTAGAAAGCCGTATCCTCGAGTCCTTTCGCCATGATTGGCCCGGTGATCTGCTGAAACTTGAGCACGAAATGCACGTGCTCGGCCCGGGCTGCATCGTCCAGATTTTCCGGGAATCGGAAGAGCAGAATGTCGCGCAGAAAATTGAAGACCGATTCCTCGAGCGCGGGATTACGCCGTTTCGCGGCAGCGACCGCGCGCTCGATCACGACCCGATCGGCGTCGCTCACTGGCTCGGCCGGGCGCAAGGTAGGTCCGGTAAACGGGAAAGCAGGCGATCGTCTCGCGCACCGCGAGGGTCAGGGTATCGAGCGTGTAATCGCGGTACCAGCGGTTCTTCTCCGAGAGCCGGTCGAACATCGTGCCGAGAACGTTGATATCGTTCGCGAGCGAGAGACGCATCACGAGCCGCTTCTTGGCGTAGACCAGATGCCCGAAGTGCAGGCTGTGCCCGATAAATTTGTCGGAAGGCGCTCGTAATCGCGCGCTCGGCCGATGCGTCCACCAGCACACCGATCGCGTCGTTCATGAAATCGTAGCCGGTTGTCCCGTGGACCGGCCAATCGGTCCGCAACTGCTCGTCGCCGCTCAGGATCTTCTCGACCACGAGGTAAATGGCCCGCTCGGAGGGACTCGCCGCGGCGGGTCCCGAACGGGCGGAGGTGCACCCCTCCGCCCCGAGCGCCTCCGCCACTCGCCGCTGCAGTTTTTCGAAGTATTCGTTAGGCAAATAAAGACCGTCCGGATGATCGATCCGCAAGCCCGTGACCGCGCCAGTCGCGACCAGGTCGAAGAGCAGCCGATGCGTTTCGTCAAAAACCTCCGGCAATTCCATCCGAATAGCCGCGAGATCATTGATATCGAAGAAGCGCCGGTAATTGATTTCCTCCGCCGCCACCCGCCAAAAAGCGAGGCGATAGGCCTGGTCGCTCAAGAGCGCATCCAAGAGCGTCGAAGCTGCGGGGATCGCCCGGCGTGCCATTGATGATGGTGAGAGCTTTCTCGATTGCCTTTTCCACCAGCGGCGCCTCCTGGCAGCGTCGCTCCAGCCGTCGCTTGATGACTTCCTTCTCCCGCGCCCGTTCCGCGATGCGCTCTGGATCGGTCTCGGTGCGCCGGGGCAAATATTCCAGCGCGGTGAGGATGCTCTGCAGCTCGGCATAGAAATCTTCCTCCTTGTGCCCGGCCAACTGCGCGAGTGCGATCTCGAGGACGTGTCGGTAAGTTCCCGGCGCAATCGGAAATTCATGCTCGAAGTAGCGAAGGAAGAACCGGCCGCTCTCGAAGTGCACCCGCAACTCGCCGCGCTCAAGAACGCGGCCATACTGGTCCCCCAGAATTGGGATCAACACCTTGTCGCGCAGATCCGATTTGAGCGGCTGCCAGTCGATGTCGAAATAGGGCGCATAGGCTGAACTTGGACCGTTTTCGAGCACGTCGGCCCACCACAGATTTTGCGGTTCGCGGATTCCCATGTGGTTGGGGACAAAATCGAGCACCTGTCCCATCCCGTGCGCGTGCAATTCGGCGACCCAAGCGTCGTAATCCTCGCGCGAACCGATCGCGTCATTCAGCTTGTTGTGATCGGTAATGTCGTAGCCGTGGAGGCTCTCCGCCCGCGCTTGAAAATATGGCGAGGCATAACAGTCGCTGATCCCGAGCGCGTGGAGGTAGGGCACGAGAGCGCGCGCCTGGGCAAAGGTGAATTGGCGGTTGAATTGAAGTCGGTAAGTCGAAGTGGGAATGCGAGGGTGCGGCTTGCTCACGGCAGAGCGAACTTAGGGAAGATTCTGGGGGTTGAACAGGAATTGCGGGAAACGGGCCGGTCTGCACCGAAACTACATCTTCTCTGGCACCTGGATTCCCAAGAGATCCAGGCCGCGACAGAGAACGCGGGCCGTCAGTTCGCAGAGCGCCAGGCGAGTGGCGCGGGCGGGTTCGTCCGCTTTTAAGACCGGACACGCCTCGTAGAAAGCGTGGAAGGCATTGGCGAGCTCAAAGAGATAATTCGCGAGCAGATTCGGTCGGAAATCGTTCAACACTTGCGGGACTGTCTCGGCAAACTGCGTGAGGCGTTTGGCCAGGGTCAGCTCGGCCGGCTCGGTCAAAATAAGTTCGTTAGGCGGAACAAACTTTTCGCCCGCCTTGCGAAAGATCGAGCGAATGCGCACGTAGGCGTTCTGCAAATATGGGGCCGTGTTGCCTTGGAACGACAACATCCGATCCCAAGAGAAAATGTAATCGGTCATCCGATACTGCGAGAGATCCGCATACTTGACCGCGCCGATGCCGATTGCTTTCGCGATCGCGCTCTGCTCTGATTCCGCGAGGTCGGGATTTTTTTGCGCAACGATTTTCCGGGCGCGGACGATGGCTTCGTCGAGCACTTCCCGCAACGGCACGTTCTCACCCGAACGCGTTTTCATCAGCTTGCGATCGGCCCCGAGGATGCTGCCAAAAGTAATGTGGCGAAAATCCGCGATGTAACCCTCGCGCCGTGCGATCTCGAAAATCTGTTTGAAATGCAACGTCTGCGGCGCACCCACGACATACCAAACCGTGTCCGCCTTTAAGTCGTTGATGCGGTAATCGACGGTGGCGATGTCGGTGGTGGCGTAATTGAAGCCACCATCTTTCTTGCGAATGATGATCGGCTTGTCCGCGAGTTCGGGAATGTCGCGGAAGAACACACAAACCGCGTCCTCGCTAACCTCGGCAATTTTCGATTCCAGCAGCCGATCGACCACCGCTGGCAAACGATCATTGTAAAAGCTTTCGCCGCGCTGGATGTCGTAATGGATGTCGAGAATTTCGTAGGCCGCTTCGAATTCCTTCATCGAGAGCGCGACACATTCATTCCAGATGCGCAGGTTTTCCTCGTCGCCGGCCTGCAGCCTGACGAGTTCGTTGCGACATTCGTCGCGCACCGCCGGATCGGTTTTCGTGAGTTCGTTCGCCGCCTTGTAAATCCGAACCAGCTCCGCGATCGGGTCCCGTACCAGCGCTGCGCGATCGAGCAGGTTTTTCCAGCCGTAAATCACCATCCCGAACTGCGTGCCCCAGTCGCCGATATGATTGTCGCGGATCACCTCGTGCCCGAGAAATTCCGCGATCCGCGCCAGGGCATCACCGAGGACGGTGCTCCGAATGTGCCCAACGTGCATCGGCTTGGCGACGTTGGGCGAGCCGAAGTCGATCACGATTCGGCGACGTGAGTCGGCGAGCGGCACGCCCAGCCGATCGTCCTGCAAAAGCCGCGCGGCCTGCAGCGCGACGGCCTCGGGCTTGAGCGCAAGATTGATGAAACCGGCGCCGGCGATCGTCGGTGATTCGCACCATTCGGCGACGTCGAGGTGCTCGATGATTTTCTGCGCGACTGCTCTTGGGTTCTCGCCCCGTTGTTTGGCGAGGACGAGCGCGGCATTGGTCTGGTAATCGCCGAAACGCGGGTCGGTCGCCGGCACGACCTCGCCGGTCGCCGACAAACCGGCGGCGGTGAGAGCGCGCGATAAAGTCCGGCTTAAGAGCGACTGAAAAGTTTCCATGGCGAAAGTCGAAAGTTAGGCGGTGATCCAGCGCTGTCATCCCGATCCGCCGCAGGACGGAGAGGGACCTCTCTATTGCAACACACGGTCCCGCATATCGAGAAAACGCAAATTGCAGGTGGGAGAACCCTCTCCGCGCTTCGCCGGATCAGGATGACACGCGAGAGATAACGCGCACGGTGATCGGTTGCCTACTTGGCCGGGCGCTCCTCGAAAATCGCCAAAATTTCTTCTTTCGTCCCGGCGGCAGCAAGCTTTTCGCGGACGGAGCGATCATTCAAAAACTTGGCGATCGACGCGAGCGTGCGGAGGTGGGTTTGAAACTGGTTCTTCGGCACAATGAAAAGGACGACGAATTTGACTGGCGCGCTGTCGAGCGCATCGAACTCGATCCCTTGCGACGAGCGTCCAAAGGCGGCGACGACCTCGGCGACCGCGTCGGAGGAGGCATGCGGAATGGCGATCCCAAAACCGATGCCGGTGCTCATGGTTTCCTCGCGTTGTTTCAAGGCCGCAAGAATGCCATCCCGGCTGGCCGGATCGATTTTTTGCTGAGCCACGAGCAGATCAATCAACTCGACGATGGCGGGCCAGCGCTCGGTCGCCTTCATCTCCGGAATGATTTGCTCGGAAGATAAAAGGCTGGCCAGGGACATGCAGAATTCTCCGAGTGGAGCGAAAGCTTAGCGTCCGCGCCTGGGATGACAAGGAGGAATGGTTGGGAACGTCGGAGACTTCTGCCGGAGAAAAAATCTCTCTCACAAACGAATGATTGCCCAATGGCGCACGGTCGTTCGCCAAAGGATCGCAGCCAATTTTCAAGCCCTCGCATCTTCCACTTGCTTACCGAGGGGAGACAAGGTAAATCTCATATCGGTAACCGAGATAATCATGAGCAAACCTTCCGATCTGGTCCAGGGAACCCTGGATTTCCTGTTGTTGAAAATCCTCGCGGTCGAGCCGTTGCACGGCTTCGCGATTAGTCGCCGGCTCCGCCATGTCTCCGATGGTGTCCTGCAGGTGAGCGATGGTTCGCTCTACCCGGCGCTGCATAAGCTTGAGCAAAAAGGCTGGATCAGCGCGCAATGGAAACCGACGGAAAATAACCGTCGAGCTAAATTCTATGCGCTGACCAAAATCGGCCGGAAGCACCTGAGCATCGAAGCCGACCAGTGGGATCGCCTTTCGACCGCGATCGTCGCCGTCATGAACTTGAAGGAGGCGTGAGCATGAATCTCGAACGCTGGCTCCATGTCGTTCCGCTCCGGATTCGTTCGTTGTTTCGGCGGGGCGCGGTCGAGGACGAACTGGACGAGGAATTGCGCGATCACCTCGAGCGCAGAACGGAAGAGGGCGTCGCAAATGGCCTCGGCGCCGAGGAAGCGCGCCGCGCGGCGTTGCTCGAGTCTGGGCGGAATCGAGCAGCGCAAGGAAGAATGCCGCGACATGCGCGGCGTGCGCTGGTTGGAAGAATTTCTCCAAGACCTTCGCTACGGCTTTCGCCTGTTGCGCAAGAATCCCGGATTTAGCGCGGTTGTCATCCTTGCCCTGGCACTCGGGCTGGGCGCGAATACCGCGCTGTTTTCGCTCTTCAATACCGTGCTGCTTGGCGCTCTTCCAGTTCAGCACCCGGAGCAATTGGTCGTCCTGAGCACGGTGAACGAGACCTCGGATTCCATCACCTCATTTTCCTATCCGATGTATCGGGAATTGCGCGACAAGAACGCTGTTTTCAGCGGCATGATCGCGCAAGCCGGCGTGGAAATGAACGCGAGCTACGCGGGCGAAAGTGAAAAGGCCCGGGGCGAGCTGGTGAGCGGGAATTATTTCGAAACGTTAGGCGTGCGGCCGTGGCGGGGCCGGCTTTTCTCCCAGGCGGATGATCAAAATCCCGGCGCGCATCCGGTGGCGGTGCTGAGCTATGAGTACTGGCAGCGCCGATTCGGCGGCGACCCAGGAATCGTGGGCGGCAAGCTGATTCTGAACAATCGGCCGATGACGGTCGTCGGCATCACACCTCCCGGCTTTTATGGGACTGATCTCTCCGAGGTCACCGACATTCGCGTGCCGATGATGATGGTCACGGTCTTTCGGCCTTTCCCGCCGAATCGCCTGCAAAACTCCGGCCACCAATGGATGGAGGTGCTCGCGCGTCGCAAACCAAATGTTTCCGTCGCTCAGGCCGAAGCGGGTTTGGACGTGCTCTATCGTCAGGTTCACGAGGCTGAAATCCAACAACTGCCGGCTCGGATCACCGATTACGACAAGCGCGTCGCGCGATCGAGCCATGTGAAGTTGCTCCCGGGCAGCCAGGGTCTGCGCCAATTGCAGGAGCAGTTTTCCCACGCACTCCTCATCCTTTTCGGGATCACCCTCATCATTCTGCTTATCACTTGCGCAAACCTGGCCAATCTTTTCCTCGCCCGGAATGCCGCGCGCAGCCGGGAGATCGCGATGAGGCTCGCGCTGGGTGCGACCCGGCGGCGCCTGATGCGGCAGTGGCTGACCGAGAGCCTCCTCTTTGCGTTGTTAGGCGGAGGACTCGGCGTGATCGTCGCGATCTGGACGCAGAGTGCGCTGCTCCATTTCCTGCCGGCGAGCGAGCGGACGAATCTCGGCCGCACCACGCTCGATCCAGCAGTCTTTGCCTTTGCGCTCGCCGCCGCCGTGGCGACTGCGATCGTGTTTGGCATTATCCCGGCGCTGCAAATTTCGCGCGAACTCGCTTGCGCCGCAGCAGGGTGATCCGCGGCTGGCGCAAAGCGACATGTCGCCGCGACGTTTCCGTGGCGCGCTTGTCCTGTTGCAGATCGCGCTCTCGCTCCCGCTTCTCATCGGCGCGGGACTCTTCCTCCACAGCTTGCGCAATTTGAAAACGATTGCGCCTGGCTTCGATGAGAATCGTGTCGTCCTAGCGTCGCTCAATCCCTCGCTCAACGGTTACCCGCCGGAACGAATCCGGACGCTTTACGATGAATTTTTGACTCGAGCGCGGGCGCTGCCGGGCGTTCGTTCTGCCGCGCTCGCGACGGGGGTCGTTCTTTCCGGTGGCTGGGACGAAATCAACGTCAACGTCGAAGGCTATCAACCGCGCGAAGGCGAAGACATGGCTCCCTACTCCAACATCGTCTCGCCAGACTACTTCGCGACGATGCGGATGCCGATTGTGGCCGGCCGCGATTTTAACGAACACGACAACCTCAAGAGCGGCAGCGTCGGGATCATCAACCAAACGATGGCGCGCTATTTCTTCGGCAACCGCAACCCGATTGGAAAAAAATTCGGGACCGACTCCGGCACGCCACCGGACATTGAAATCATCGGGGTCGTGCAGGATGCGAAATATGTCAGCCTGAAAGAGAAACCGAAACGTCATTTCTACGTTCCGGTTGCGCAGCAGCCGCGACTCTTTGACATGACGCTGCATCTGCGAACAAAGGCGACGCCCGCCCAGTCGTTAGTCTGTTGCGCAAGACGCTGCAGGAAATCGATCCGAACGTGCCGCTCTACAATGTCAGCACGCTGGAAAGCCAACTCGACGACTCGCTCTCCCGCGATCGCCTCATCACCTGGCTCTCGACCGCCTTCGGCGTACTTGCGACGCTTCTGGCGACGATGGGTCTCTATGGCGTGATCGCCTTTTCCGTTGCGCAACGGACGCGTGAAATTGGGATCCGAATGGCGCTCGGGGCGCAACGCTTCGATGTCCTGCGCCTGGTCTTGCAACAGGTCGCATTTCTCGTCCTCGGCGGGCTTGCGCTCGGAACCTTTATTTCGTTAGGCGGAATCCGCGCCGTCGGCAGCCTGCTCTACGGGATCGAGGCGACCGATCCGTTCGCGTTTCTCGGCGCCGCGGCTGTTTTGCTGGTCGCGGCAGCGCTCGCCGCCTTCTCGCCGGCGCGGCGGGCCACGCACGTGAATCCGACGGTGGCGTTGCGCTACGAGTGGCTGGTTCCTCGATCGCAGCTGGCATCGCATAATGCGCGGGCGAAACGGCAGGCCGTTCCACGGCCTGCCGTTCATGCTACAAATCCGGGTCAGCTTCTCAAGACTCCGGATGAACATTACAATTGTCATGTTTGTGCAAGAGACACGCGACACTACCAAGCCGATTTCGCGCTTCCCTGCCGGGCGATAATCTGATGCTGCAAACGGCAAAGAGCAGAAGCACGGCGCCGATTGGCACCAGAAAAATGCCGAGGCCGGGATCGTCGCGATAATGCCATAATCCGCCGAGCAGGAATCCGCCGGGCAACAAGCACCACGGCACTGCGAAGGGCAATCGAGCAAACCGGCGTCAGACGCACCAGATCGAGACGAACACAAACTGCCGCGAGCAGCAGAACCAGATTCAAGAGCGTTCCGTGAGCGTGGGCAAGACGAAGCATCTCGCGCCGAATCGGGTCGTCGAGCAAGGCCGGAATGCGAAAGCCGATCAGACCTTCGATCAGCACTCCGAAGGCAATCCAAAGCGCCGAGCGAGAGCCAGCCTTGGCGCAAAAGCGGCGCTGATCTTCAGGAGACTTGAACCCATTTATTCGCCCACCTCAACGTCGGTCTCGTCTCGAATCACGCTTAGTCGTTTGCGGGCTTCTTTCGCTTCTTCCAGTCGTTGCGACGGCCACTGCGGATACCAGCTTCGCAGGGTCGCCTCGCGATCCGCTGCCGGGGCCAGGTAATCGGGCTTTGGCAACAGCGGATTCTTCGCGGCGAGATCATTGGCGGCGAAGTAGCGCACGATTGGATAACGATCCTGCATCGCCTCCAGCAGCCATGGCGCGGTAACATCGCTCGCCGGCATCATCGCCGCCGCGGTGAGCGCGCGCATGACCGCATCGCCCGCGAAAAGTGCGCGTCAGGCCTTCCGGCTCATTAAAGCGTTCGTCGCCGCTCGCCGTCTCGGAAAAGGCTCTCGGCCAGAGGCGCTTGGTTTCCGCGATCGCGCGGTTTACGGACCAATCAACGTGGCACTGATTACAGGCGTTGGGTTTGTCGAACCGCACCGTCTCGTCGGGCCGTGGAATCGTGATGTGGTGCGTCGGGTGCGCCGACATTACGCCGTAAACAATCCGCGGCATATGACAACTGTAGCAGAGGCTGCCGGTTGAACCGGCAGCGTGCCTGGTATGCGCCGTGAGCTGCGCGCTAGTGCTCAATTGTTGATGGCATTGCGTGCACGCGGCGTTGGTTCGCTTTTCCTCCGTCAGCTGACCGCGAGGATCGCCGTCGTGCATCGAGTGACAGGACGTGCACGTGATTCGCGCACCTGGTTGGCCCGCGGTAAAACATTTCGAGCGCGTCATGCCTTGATATTCATATGCCGTCAGGCGAGGCGAGCCGTCCGCCCAAAAACGTGTCGCAAAACTGAAGTCGCCGACTGTGGGAATCCCGCTCCACCGGCAGGTAAAATGAGTGCAGATTCTCTCCCGGATCGTAGGGGTCGCCGTCGCTCAGGATCGTGCGGATGCGTTCTGCGGGATCGGGCAAGCGCTGGGCGTGGCAATGCGCACAGACCATGGCGGATCGATCGGAGTCGAGCCTGGCAGGATTCGTCACCGCCAGGCATTGGCGCGGTCTTGTCCTTGAAATACCAGCGATACCGCGTGATCGGCGAAAGCGCTTGCTTGCGCATGCTCGCCCGCCGGGCCGTGGCAAGCGCCACACGCGATCCCCAACTCCGCAACCTCGGTATTCCACGATTTCGTCGCCCAGTTGAAACCCGGTTGCGCTTTGACGTTGTGGCAGAAAACGCAGTTCGAATTCCACTCCGCAACAGGCTCGGTATAGGCCGTTCCGTCCGGATGAAAAAATGAACCGTTCAAATGCATCCAACGGTGCTGCACCAGATCGTAGGCGATGGGCAATCGAATCCATTTGTCGCCGTCCTTCGCGGCCTCCCAGAGGAAGTTCTACAAATCGCTCTTCAGGCGGTAAGTCAGCTGCCGCGAGAGCAGCCAGCGCACGCCAAACATATCGACCGTCGCGCGCACGGCCCGATTGCCGAGGCCGTATTTGCTCTGGCCGAACTTTCGCGCGCGATGATTGACCGGAATCTCGACCAACCGGTAGCCGGCGCCTTTGACGAGAGCGGGAATGAAACGGTGCATGCCCTTGAAAGGAACGAGCGTGCGAACGCATTCGCGCCGCATGGCTTTGAGCGTGCAGCCGGTATCGCGCACGCCGTCCTTGGTGAAGCGACTGCGGACGAAGTTCGCGATCCAACTCGTCAGGCGCTTGACCAGCGTATCCTTGCGCTGCGCGCGATAACCGCAAACCAGATCCGCCCCGCGCTCGATCTCGGCGAGCAGGCGCGGGATATCGGCCGGATCGTTTTGCAGGTCGCCGTCGATCAGGACGACGGTTGCGCCGCGGGCGGCGTTGGCCCCGGCATACATCGCGGCGCTCTGACCGGCGTTTTTCTCGAAGCGCAGAATGCGAATTCCCGGACCACTCGTCAGGCGAGCCAGCGTGCGGTCGGTTGAGCCGTCATCGACGAAAATGATTTCGTGCCGAACACCGGCGAGCGCAGCGGCCAGCTCCTCCTGCAAAATCGGGACGTTCTCCTCCTCGTTGAAGAGCGGCACGACGACGGAAACCGCCGGTGGCGACACCTCTTCTCTCATAGCGGCATGGTGCGGTAATCGTAGCAGGCATACACCTGAACTTCGCGCAGCAAGCGGTCGTCCGTCCGCACTTCGATCGTATCGATAAGCTCGGTCCGTCCAAACCCGCCGCGAATGCTGCGGGGCAGTGCATGTTTCTTTCCCAGCTGCAAGTAGAGGGCGGTGCGGCCAACGAAGAGATTTACTCCCTCCTCCTCGGTGTAAACTTCATTCGGGATCGCGCACCGCGTTCGCCGGCAGCGGGACAAATTCGTCGTAGCGCGGCCAGAAGGAAAATTGGTTTATCATGTCCTGCGATTCCGGAATGTAAACGGGCGGATGACCCGGACCTTCGACGCGGCGGTCGGGCAAATAAAACGCAAGCTCAGAAGCACGATCGCGTTCGTCGGCGATGAGGAAGACCGTCTTGCCGGTCTGCTTTTCGAAATCGCTCCGGACCTTGCCGACCGCCTCGGCCAGGGTTCGCCAGCCGCGCAACCGATCGCTCGGGTCGTGCCCGCGCCGCCCGATCCCGATGGGGTTCACCATCAAACCGATGAGCGACGCGCTCATGAACAGAGCGAGCACGACCGCGGCATTTGACCAATTGCGCGCGCCCGTGCGGGAAGCCGCCCGTTCCCGCCAGTAGGAAACCGCAAGAACGCCGAGGCTGAGGAAAGCGAGAGCATCCCAGTTTGGCGCGGCCGCTTTGTTGCAGGAGAGGATCGCGTAAAGGAGAAAGACCGGCAGCCCGAACCAGAGAAGATAGAGGACCTTGAAATTTCGTTGCGCGCGTCGCCAGCTCGCGATCGTCGCCCAGGCCAGCCCGAGGAAAAGCAACGGCGAATAGGTTGCGAAATGCTCGCCGAGAAAAGTGAGCAACTCGAGCGGATGAAAGCCCGGTACTTCGTCGAGACTGCCGCGCGACTGGAGGTGGGCGAGCGTGATCCAGGCGTGGCGCGAATTCCAAACAATCGGCGGGATCGTGCAGAGACCAAAAACCAGCAGGAGCAGATAAAGATTCGGCCGGCGAAATTCGCAGCGCAGGCGCGGGACGAGAATGAGCACGAGCAGAATCGATATCAGCTCGACTGCGTTGGTAAACTTGCAGAGAAATCCGAGGCCGACGAGCAGACCGGTCAGTGGCCACCACCAGGAAAAGCCCGGTGAGCGTTCGAGCGCCAGCCAGAACGTGTAAAACGCCGCCACCCAGAAAAAGATCGAAAGCGGATCGATCGTCAGAACGAGACTGCCGAGATTGAAGATAGGCGTGACGTTGAGCGCGACCACGGTCCAGAAGCCGGCCAGCGAACTAAACAGGCGCTGCGCAAAATAATAGAGAAGCAGGCTCGTCCCGGCGGCGAGCAGCGGGCTCCAAAAGCGAACTCCAAACTCGTTGTCGCCAAAAATCGCCGTGCTCGACCGGATGGCGAAAGCGACGCCCGGGCCCTTGCTGAAATAAGAGAGCGCGGGCCGCTGCGACCACATCCAATAATAGGCTTCGTCGGGCGACAGCTGCGTCGCGCCGAGCAGCGCGAGCCGGAGCACGGTCAGGACGAAGAGAAAGATCCAAACGGCGCGGGTCGTACTCATGAAATAGCGTCGCCCACGAGACGCGGATGCCTGACGAAAAAGTCCTGCGCCCAGCGTGCCATGGTCCAGCGGTAAAGCGATTCAAGGAGCGCGAGCAGGAGCGCCGTTTCGCCGGCCGCGAGGAAGAAGGTCGCCATCACGTCGCTCGGCCAGTGCGCCCCGAGATAGATCCGCGACCAGGCGATGGCGAAGGCGATAAAAAAATAGAGCCAACCCCAACGCCGAAAGAAAAAGCTGAGAATGACTGCAACGGTCACGTTATTGGCCACATGGCCGGAAGGGAAAGACGGACCAGACCGATTGCGATCGCGCGCTTCGGAATAGCGAATTTTCGGCTGCCGGAACAAGGTGAGAAACGCCGGGCGCGTCGTTTCCAGCTCCACCATCCGCACCCGTTGCACCTGTTTCGGTCGACCGCCGATCGACAAATTTTTTCAGCGCGCCGACCGTTAGATTCCCGTTCACGAGCAGCGCGACGCCGAGACAGAAAACCAGCGCCCGCCCCTTGAATCCGCCGAAGATTACCGCATACAGCACGAGCAGAACGATGAGCGGCATCCAGATATTGATGTTGCTGATCGCGGCCATGAACAAGTCGAGAATCGGGTTCGTCCATTGCTCGTTGATAAGATGAAACAAAGTTTGATCCACTCGGAAGATTTAAGTTTTGAGTCTCAGTTTTAACAATCGGATCTACCGCGCTTTGCTCACTTAAAGCCTAACCCTTAAAACTTAAAGCTATCGTTCATGCATAAACCGACCGCGCTCCTCATCGGGATCTTCTTCGCGACGATGGCGATTGGAGCCGACGCGCCGCCTCCGGCCAGGGAAATCCTCGACCAGGTACGCCTCCAGCAATCCCAACAGCAGCTCGACCTGCAGGGACAGCTGCGTTCCGACGCCACCGTCATCCCCTTTCGCATCACCCAAACCGGTCCAGTGATTCGCTACACCTTCACGAATCCTGCGGAAGTCGTGCAATTGCGCCTTGGCGAAGACGGCGCGCGGCTCGATCTCGTGCTGCAAAACAGCACGAAAAAGTTTTCTTCCTCCCGCCTGGATGAGAGGATCGGCGGCACGGCCGTCACCTACGGCGATCTTGCGCTCAAGTTTCTTTATTGGCCCGACGCACAAGTGATCGGCGCCGACACTCTCCGCACTCGCAATTGCTGGAAATTACGACTCACCGCTCCGTCGAAGGACGCGCCATATGCCACCGTCCTCCTCTGGGTCGACAAGGAGAGCGGCGCGCTCATGCGGATGGAAGGCTACGATTGGAAGGGCCAGCTCAAGAAGCGCTTCGAGGTGGTCTCTGCGCAAAAGATCGAGGGGCGCTGGTTCCTGAAACAGATGCGAATCGAGGAAATGGAACCGGGCACGAACAAAGTGCGGTCGCGCAGTTATCTCGAAATTAAGAAATAAGGCTCACGCCGGGCCTTGAGCGCAGTGGATTTCGCGTTTGTGCAGTTGAGCAAAACCGAAAAGAACGTATTAATCCCCGATGTTTTTCGTCCGCCTGCCGCTTTTTGCACTCATTTCTTCGCTCGCCCTGCTCTCAGGGAGCTCGTTGTTGCCCGCCGCGCCGGTTGTTTCCGCGCAAATCGCAGACCAGTCCGTCTATGATGCCACGCCGGCGCTTGAGATCGATCTCAACACAAAATTCAACGATCCGACGCTCCCCGCGAACACCGTTCGCCTAACGACCGATCTCGGGATCATCGATGTCACTCTTTACGACCAGCAAACTCCGATCACGGTCGATAACTTTCTCCACTACATCGATTCCGGAGCTTACATCCCGAACGATCCAAACTTCCCAGTGCCAGCGCCAATCTTCTTCCATCGCGCGGTGCCAGGCTTTGTCATTCAGAGCGGCGGTTATATCTCGGCCCAGGATCCCCTCGATCCTCCGGTCCTCTTACCGGGACCGGTCACCGCCTTCAGCCCGATCCCAAATGAAGCGCGACCCGATTTACACAACGTGCGGGGCACGATCGCGATGGCGAAACTGCCGGACGATCCCGACAGCGCGACCAGCCAATGGTTCATCAATCTGACCGATAACAGCGGACCTCCGAACAATCTCGACACCGTTAACGGCGGCTTCACCGTCTTCGGAACTGTCTCCGCCGCGGGCATGACGACCGCGGACGCGATCGGGGCCTTGCCGAACTATAATGCCAGCTTGCTTTACGGCGCCGCCTTCACCCAATTGCCGCTGCGCGACTTTACGTCGGATAAGCCGAGGTTGAAGAACCTTGTGACAATCCCCGCGATCACACGGCCGCTGGTTTTTTCGGCAATCAGCGACGATCCCGGCCATCGCCTCGGCGAGCGTGATTTCAAATGGTCTCTTCGTGCAAGGGAAGAGCGCCGGCAGCGCAAACATCACGGTGACCGCGACCGACGCGAATGGAGCGACGGCCTCGCAATCGTTCGACGTCACGGTGACGAGCACGCCCGTGCACGCCGCCAACATTTCCACCCGCCTGCAGATCGGTTCGGGCGACGATGCATTGATCGGCGGATTCATCGTTCTCGGCGATGCGCCAAAACGCCTCATGATTCGTGCGATCGGACCGTCGCTATCGGGAGTGGGAGTGACGAATGCCTTGAGCAATCCGACGCTGGAATTGCATGACGGTACCGGCGCACTGATCGCTTCGAACGACAACTGGCAAAATGCGCCGAACAAGCGGGATATCATGAGCAGTGGTCTCGCGCCGAGTGACCCTAACGAGTCAGCCATTTTGACGACGCTTGCTGCGACCAGCAGCGGTTCGGCTTTCACCGCGGTAATGCGCAGCGTCGACGGCACGAGCGGAGTCGGCCTGGTGGAAGTTTACGACCTCGATAGCGGACCGGGCTCGAGCCTTTTAAACATTTCCACTCGCGGCAATGTGCAGACCGGTGACAACGTCATGATCGGCGGATTTATTGTCGCCGGCAATGGATCACAACGGGTGCTCGTGCGGGCGATCGGGCCATCACTGGGGGCATTCGGCGTGGCCGATCCGTTGGCCGACCCGACTCCTCGACACTGCACAATGCCGATGGCGACCTGATCGACTTCGAACGACAACTGGCATGGACAACCCGGAGGAGGCCGAGATCGAGGCCACCATGATCGCGCCGAGCGATCCGAAGGAATCGGCCGTCTTGCAGACACTGGCGCCGGGCGCATACACTGCGATCGTGCAGGGCGCGGGCGGCGCGACGGGCACCGGCCTCGTCGAAGTTTACGTGCTACCGCCAGCGAGCTAGGAACGCTCCGACGGGAGTGGTTCGCTATTCTTCAGGCACACCTGCCTGCACGATTTGGGCAAAACTACGCGGATCGAGGCTCGCCCCGCCGACCAGCGCCCCGTCGATATCCGGCTGTGAAAGGAGGGTCCGCGCGTTGTCCGGCTTGACGCTGCCGCCGTATTGAATGCGGACCTTTTCCGCAGTCGCCTCATCCGAAATTTCGCGCAAGATCTGGCGGATGAAGGCGTGCGCTTCCTGCGCTTGCCCGGCGGTGGCGGTCTTGCCGGTGCCGATCGCCCAGACCGGTTCATAGGCGATGACCGTTTCATGCAATTCCTTCGCCTCCACGCCAGCGAGACTGCCGCGCAATTGCGACGAAAGAACTTTTTCGACGTCTGCCCCTTCTCGCGCTGCTCGAGCGTTTCCCCGACGCAAAGAATCGGCCGCAAAACTTCTTCATAGGCCGCGCGCACCTTGCGATTCACGATCTCATCCGTTTCGCCAAACATGGCGCGCCGCTCGCTGTGGCCGAGCACGACGTAGCGGACAAATAATTCGCGCAACATCGCCGGGCTGATCTCACCGGTGAAGGCGCCGCTGCGCTCCCAGTGCATGTTCTGCGCGCCGACCTTGATGTTCTGCGTTTGGGTAACGAGCTCGCTGACTTTCGGGATGGCGGTAAAGGGCGGCACGATCACGATCTCGACCTCATCGAGGTCGCCGATTTCGCGCAGAAACGTCGTCAGGAATGCTTCTGACTCGCCCTGGGTCATGTGCATTTTCCAATTCGCGGCGATGATTTTTTTGCGCATGGCTAGTTCGTCATTCCAGGAGCAGTCTGGAAAGTTAGGTGCTGGTCGATGCCGCGGGATCTTCGGCTGCGCTCCTTCCGGGGTGACATCACTTGTCGGTTAAGGCCGCAACGCCGGGCAACGTCTTACCTTCGATCAGTTCGAGCGAAGCGCCGCCGCCGGTGGAAATGAAGGTCATCTTGTCGGCCAAACCGGCGTGCTTAACCGCGGTCACGGAATCGCCGCCGCCGATGATCGTGGTGGCCTTGGATTCGGCCAGCGCTTCGGCGAGCGCTTCTGTCCCGGCGGAGAATTCCTGGATCTCGAAAATGCCGGGAGGCCCGTTCCATAAGATGGTCTTGGCGCGCGCGATCTCGCTCTTGAAAAGCGCGATCGTCTCCGGACCGATGTCGACCGCCTGCCAGCCGTCGGGAATATTGTAATCGTGCGAGATGCGTCCGCTGTGGCGAGTGGCAGCGCCCGGCTTGATTTCTTCTGCGCCTAACAAATCGATCGGGAGAAGAAACCTGACCTTTTTCTGCTTCCGCCAGTTCGAGCAGTTCGCGCGCGAGGTCGAGCTTGTCCCGTTCGACCCGGCTGCTCCCCATGTGGATGCCCTGGGCTTCGAGAAAGGTGTTCGCCATCGCGCCACAGATCAGGATGGTGTCCGCTTTTTCCATGAGCGCTTTGATCACGCCGATCTTGTCGGAAACCTTCGAACCGCCGAGGATGACAAGGAAAGGCCGCGCCGGTTGGGCGAGTTCGTCGCCCAGATATTTGAGCTCCTTCTCCATCAGGAATCCCATGGCGGATTGTTGGACGAATCTTGTCACACCCGCAGTCGAGGCATGCGCGCGATGGGCGGCGCCGAAAGCGTCGTTCGACGTAAAGGCCATCGCTCAACCTGGCGAGCGATTCGGCGAAAATGGGATCGTTCGCTTCCTCGCCGGCGTGGAAGCGCAACATTTTCCAGCAATGTGACATCGCCCTCCTTCATATCGGCAATGATTTTCTCCGCATCGGCCCCGATGCAATCGTGGCTGAACGCGACCGGATGATTGATCAGGTTGTGTAATGCGACGCCTACTGGGCGGAGCGAATACTTTTCCATCGGTTTTCCTTTCGGCCGGCCGAAATGCGCCATCAGGATCGTCTTTGCGCCCTGCTCGCGCAGGTAATTGATCGTCGGCAGACTTTCGCGCATCCGCGTGTCGTCGGTAATGACGATGGCGCCGGCCCGTTCCTCGGTCGGCACGTTGAAATCGACGCGGACGAGGACGCGTTTACCGCGAACCTCGAGATCTCGGATGGAAAGCTTAGCCATCGTTCCGGGCGTAATAGCAGCTCTTGGCATCCCTTGCCGCGCGGACAGCGAGGGACCTCGCAAGCGACGCGCCATGTCGCTCAGGGTGCGGTGCCTCCACAACGCTTGCGAGGTTCTTCGCTCCGCTCAGGATGACAGCAAACACACTCCTCTCCGCTAAGAAATCATTTCCAGCAGCTCGACACAGCGATTGCTGTAGCCCCATTCGTTGTCGTACCAACCTACGACCTTCACGAATTTTCCGCCGTGCACCATTGTCAACGCGCTGTCGAAAATGCAGGAGTGCGGGTTGCCCACGATGTCGCGCGAGACGAGTGGCTCGTCGCTGTACTCGAGCACGCCCTTGTAGCTTGGATCGCTCGCCGCTTTCTTGAACGCCGCGTTGATCGAATCGACGGTCGCTTCCTTTTCCAGGATCGCAGTGAAATCCGTCACCGATCCGTCCGGTGTCGGGACCCGAAACGCGCCTCCGTTCAATTTCCCTTTCAACGCCGGCAATACTTCACCGATCGCTTTCGCCGCACCGGTGCTCGATGGTATGATGCTAAGCGCCGCCGCCCGCGCACGCCGCAGGTCTTCGTGCGGCAGATCAAGAATGCGCTGGTCGTTCGTGTAACTGTGAATCGTGCTCATGAACCCGTTCACGATCGTGAAATTGTCGTGCAACACCTTGACCAGCGGCGCGAGGCAATTTGTCGTGCAGCTCGCGTTCGAGATGATGTTTTGTTTGGCCGCATCATAAATATCGTCGTTGATGCCGAGGCAAATGGTCGCATCCGGATTTTTCGCCGGGGCGCTGATCAGGACTTTCTGGGCCCCGCCAACGAAATGCAGTTCCGCCTTTTCGCGGCTGGTGAAAAATCCGGTCGATTCGAGCACGACTTGGACCCCGAGATCCTTCCACGGCAACTGCGCCGGGTCGCGCTCCTTCAAGACCCTGATCTTGTGCCCGCGGACGATGATGTTCTCATTATCGTAGCCAATCTCGCCGTCAAATTTCCCATGGACCGAGTCCCACTTGAGAAGGTGAGCCAGCGTATGGGTGTCAGTGAGGTCGTTAATCGCGCGGACCTGCGCGACCTGATCCTGAGACATGGCGCGCAGCACGTTGCGCCCGATGCGGCCGAAGCCGTTAATGCCGAAGTTTGCCATAGAAGAGATTGAGAGTTTTTGGTTGAGAAGCGCCGAATACGGCGCGGGCTTATCTGTAGAGCGCACCGAAAGCCTAGGCAAGTGAATGAACAAGATCGCTTCTCGCGGCGTCGAAAGTCGCTCATGCGATCCCTCATTCCTCTTCTCGTGCTGGGCTTGGCGGCGACCAACGCACCGGCTCGCAGCTCTTCCCGGGAAATCCCGGGACACGCGAGGGCGGCACCTACCGTGCTGGTCCTGGGCGACAGCCTCGCCGCCGGCTACGGGCTACAACCTAGCGAAGCGTTCCCCGCGTTGCTCATGGAGAAAGCGCACGCGACCGGGCTTGATCTCAACGTGATCAACGCCGGCGCGACCGGTGGCACAACGGCCGGCGGCCTCCATCGTCTGCCGCCACTGCTGCATCGACACGTGGACGTGCTCGTGATCGAGCTAGGTACCAACGACGCTTTTCGCGATGTGCCAACGCCACAAATTCGCGCGAACCTGCAAAAAATTATCGACCTCACGCGGGCGCGTTATCCACAGGTAAAAATCGTAATCGCCGGGATGCAACTGCCGCGCTATTCGGCGGATGATTACGTGACTGGGTTCGGCGCCATGTATGTCGAGCTGGCGAACTCCAACCACGCTGCGCTCGTGTCCTTCCTCCTCGAAGGGGTAATCGGAAATCCTGCGCTCAACCTGCCCGACTTGATCATCCAAATGCCAGCGGCCAGAAAATCCTCGCCGCCAATATCTGGCCGGTCTTGGAGAGCCTACTGCGCAAAAGTCCGTAACGTCCGGTCTCGTCCCGAGACGCGAACACCTTACATGGACCCAGCCGATCCGCATAACCTGCACGACACTGCCGACCATCCGGTCTTGGAAACAATCGATATCGCGACTGAAGGCAACGATTGCGACGAATGCGTTCGCGCGCTGCGCGAGCCTTTGATGCGAATCGACGGCGTGAAGGAAGTAAAAGCGGATCCGGAAACGGAACGAGTGTGGATCACCTTCGACGCGCGCAAAACCCACGCGCCTGCCCTGCACGATGCGATCCTGCGCAGCGGCTACAAGCCCGCTCCGATGGCGGATTAGGGCAGCGCCGGCTGCTGCTGAGTCAAGCAGTGAAATGCGCCCAGGCCCCAAATTAATTCCCGGCAATCGATCGGGATGATTCGTCGGGTCGGGAAGGCGCGCTGCAAAACCGTCACCGCTTCTTCATCTTTCGGGTCGGCAAAGGTCGGCAGCAAGATGCTCTGATTAGCAATGTAAAAATTCGCGTAACTCGCCGGCAAACGGAGATTCTCCCGCACGATCCTGCCCGGCATCGGAAGCGTCATGATCTCGAGCGGCTTTCCGTCAATCGTCAGGCTGCGCAACCGCTCGAGGTTGGCCTGCAGCGATGCGTGATTCGCATCGGACTCGTCTTTCTCCGTCACCGTGACGACGGCACGCTCGCTTACAAAACGCGTCAGGTCATCAATATGCCCGTCGGTATCGTCGCCCTCGATGCCATCGCCCAGCCAGAGAATTTCGCGCACGCCAAGATAATCGCGCAACCGATGCTCAATTTGCCCCCGCGAAAGTTGCGGATTGCGATTTGGATTTAGCAAACATCCTTCTGTGGTGAGCAACGCGCCTGTGCCGTTCACCTCGATCGAGCCGCCTTCCAATATCATGTGCGGATAATAAACCGGCAGACCCAGCGTCTCTGCCACGCGCGTTGGGACGACCTCATCGAGATCGAATGGCGGATACTTGCCGCCCCAGGCATTGTAATCCCAATCCACCACCGCCAGTTGCGGATCCTTGGCGCGGGTCAGAAAAATCGGCCCGTGATCACGGCACCACGGCTCGTTGGTTGGGATCACGTGAAAGGAGAGCTTTTCGCCCGACAGATCCTCCAGCGCAGCCCGGGCTTCAGCTTCGTGCGCGCCGTTGCAAATGTTAAGATTGACCGGCTCCGACTCGAGCAGCGCTGCCACCATCGCACGGAGAGCCGGCACCACGTGATCGTAGGAATCTGGAAAACTGATTCCCTCCCGGCGCGGCCAGGAAAGCCAGGTGGCGGCGTGCGGTTCCCACTCCGCCGGCATGCGGTAACCGAGCTCGGCGGGTTTGGCGGAAGTTTCGTCGTTAGGCATGACGCGCCCAAGCTAGCATCTTCCTCATCCTCCTGCTCGTGATCGTAATCGTGCTCAGTGCCGGGAAGCGATTACGAGCATGATCATGAGCCCGAGCTTCTCCGCCGATTCTCTAACCAGGCCGCCGCTGCTGCGTGGCGAGGAGGGGTGGGAAATCGAAAAAGGCCGGCGTTGCGACCCGGCCGAGCAATTCCTGCGCGCCCGACTTCAACGCCATCCAGCGCTCCCATTCCAGAGCAGAGGCGGCGGCGATGTGCCGGAGGAGGCTGCGCCATTCCATCAGCGCACGTTCGACATCGCCGTGGCGTAACGAATCCGAGGTGATCTTGTAGCGACCCGACGGATGCGTGATGATCTCGCGAATGACTTCCGACGCGCCGGCGCCGTAATGCACCGGGACGCCCATTTCGAGGTATCCCGGATGATCGGCCCGCTCATACACGCGCTGGCAGAGCGCCCCAAGGCGTCCGCCTAACGGAGCGTCTTCGCCCGCGAAACGTGGGCCGGCCCGGATATTGGCGAGATCGAAAACCAGGTCGTCGATTGGATACGTTTCCTCTTCGAGCGCAGCGGCGATCGCGAGTCCCTCGCCGCCCTGGAAGAAACCAAAAACGACGCCCCGTCGCGTCGGCCTTCCATCCGGTTCGACCAGACCGAGCTTCCGCCAGGCGTAAGCTGGCGAGGCGACAATTTCGACCGTCTGATCGTGCGCCAGCTGGGGACAAGCGCGGCAGACGAGGGGCAGGGCCGTCCGTTCCGGCGGATCGAAGAGCGCTCTGCCTAACGAGTCACGCAAGGCCGTCACCTTGACTTCGGAGAAATCAAGCCGGGCCGAAATCAGTTCTCCACGCCTGACGATTTCCCTGACGGCGCCGCCGCCAGTCAAGCCCGGGAGAAGCGGGACGATTCGGGCAAGGAATGTTTCTTCCGCTAGCGGCGGCCTTTGACCGCCCCGTCTTTTTTCCGCGGCGTGCCGTGGGCGGCCATAGACCGCCGCTACAATTTCCGTATTTTTACGCAGCCATTTCACCAGCTGGACGATCCCGTTCACGCGACTGGCCAGCGGAACTTCCCGGCCATAAATCTTTTCCGCGCGCAACCGGCAAAGGTTTCCGATCGGGAATTGATCGAGTGACTTTGGAACGCGGAGAGCGGGCAGCCAGCGATCGCTTTCTCGCAGGAAAATTTCGCCTAACGAAACCTCCTCTTTCTCACCACGCGGCTCCCATTCGTCGCGGCTGTTGAGAATCTCAACGATCGGTCGCCTAACGAATCGGGCCCGCTCCGCGTCGACCCAGAGACGACACGGTTTCGGACCGGTGGCCAGCGAATGTTCGACCCCAAGCGGAACATGCTGTGCGCTAAAAAGCGAGCGGCTCAATTCCACCGCCGCTCTGTAGGCGGAGGCGTCGACCCCGGCCGATATGGGCGTTGCTGCCTCGCCTCGGCCAGCGTCCCCGGCTACACCCGCCATTACGCTGATCAGACTCGGCCAGTCAACCTGGGTCGCGCGCTTCAACTGTCGCGCCCGCGCGAAGCTCAGCCGCGGGTGGTCCGGCGTGAAAAGGACGAAGCCGGTATCGTCGAGCCCGCGACGGCCGGCGCGGCCAAACATTTGCAGAAGCTCATCCGGGTGCACCTGGTGCTCGAAGTTTCCCGAAAAATAGCGCGTGTCGGTAATGAGCACCGACCGCATGGAAAAGTTGATCCCGGCGGCGAGGCCCATCGTCGCAATCACAACGTTGAGCTGCCCAGCCTTGGCGAGCGGCTCAATCAAACCGGCCCGTACCGCGTAGCTCAGTCCGCTATGGTGATACGCCACCCGGCTGCGCAGCAATTTCGTCAGCCGTTTTCCGGCGAGCGCCTCTTGTTGCGGCGAAAGCGGCAGCGGATCGCGCAGCGGCACGGCGCTTGCGATTGACTGTGCCATCTGTTCGGTCGCGTTGCGGCGTGGCGCGAAAACCAGGATCGGCGCGAGCCCGGCGTGCAGCGCCCTGGCGATCATCCGCGGCCAGAATTCACGCACCTGCAGAAAGCCGGCGTCCGGCAAATTGCGCAAGTCGACTTCATGTTGCGGCACCGGTCGCTCATCATGCCTAACGAGCACTGAATCACGTCCGTTGCGCCGTAGCCATTCGACCACGTCCTCCGGATTGTTGACGCTGCCGCTGAGCAATAGCAGTTGCGTTTCCGGCGGAGCCAGAGCGAGCGAGAGCTCGTAATGGACGCCGCGCACCGGATCCGCGATGAGCTGATACTCATCGACGACGAGAAGGCGCGGGCCCTGCCGCCGGAGAAAGCGCGCGCGCTGAGTCTCGAGCGTGGCGACGACGACTTTCGCGTCGGGATTCAGCGTCAGATCGCCGGTCGCGATTCCGACGTCCCAGCCACGGGCACGCCATTCCGCGAGCTTGTCGTTGGCCAGAGCGCGCGTCGGGACGGTGAAAACGGCCTGCCCTTTGAGTGACGGATAAAGCAGCTCGAAAATATAAGTCTTGCCCGCGCCGGTGGGCGCATGCACAACCACGTCCTGGCCGTTCTGCAGGGCCCGGACGGCCTCCTGCTGCCAGAGATCGGGTACCAGCAAGTTGATCTCCAGCCCCATCTCCTACCAAAGATGAAGGGATCGCGTGCGCGGGCAACTGGTGCGTTTCCGCGAATGTGGGAGCCGCCTTGGAAAGCCCGGCCTCGCGCTCCGCGCTGCGTTACGGGCGCGGCGAAAGATCGGGGCACAAAGGCCCCTCCCACGTTAGTCGAGATTGGCCGCGGCCCGTTCGTGCCCGTCCAGTTCCAGCACCATCCGCTTGATGTGGCGGTATTTGGTGTGTCGCGCAAGCCGGCGCAGGCTTTCCTGCGGGTCGCCCCAATGCACGATCTGGATCGACTCCTGGCGCACGCCCCAGCCATTCATCTCACGCGGCGTCGCCATATAGAGATCGATCGTATTTCGTCCCGAAAGCGCCCAACCGTAGTCTTCCACGCGATAGAGTTGCCCGGTAGAAAGGACGCGAAAAATTGTGCCCGCCGGCCAGCGAGCCCAATCGGCCGCGGCGCTGCCGTAGATCTGGCTGGAAAAGTTGTCCGCCAGAAACGGCTGCGACGGCGAAATGTAGGCGATCGGCTGATAGTCGTCCCCCGAGGCGCGATTGATCGTTCGCGCGACCGGAATGGCGCGCGGTGTGGCTGGCGGCGGCGCCGCGTGGAGGATACCGCCCAGCGCTGTACGATTTCCGTATTGCTGGTGATCAGACTCGGTATGCGTATAAGCGGTCGTGCGGACTTGCTGAAAATCGGTCCGTGCCAGCGGCCGTTCATAAGGTGGGAGATGGCGAGCGGTGCCACAGGCGCCTAACGACAACCCGGCCGCGACCGCGAAGAGGGCAGGATAGATTCGCATTCCCAGTGAGTCGGAAAGTTATTAACAGTTATTCGCAAGCACGACAAGCGATGTTTTGGGTCCGCGACAGCCAAGCGGTTCCCAGAACATTGCGCCGCTACCCTTGGTCAAGATTCCAGCGCGTGTTCCCGAGAGCACTGGAATTTTGCGGCCGGAAAATCTCTTAACCCTAACGAATCGGCGATTTACGCGACGTTGCCCGCCGGCAACTACACCGGCGTTGTGCGCGGCACCGGCGATACCACGGGCACGGCCTTGGTCGAGGTTTACAGCATCAACCAATAGGAGGGGAGCAGTCCGATTGCAGCTGGAATGCACCACCGGCTCGCCGATCTCGGCTACAACTTGGCAGACTCGCGCATTTGCGGGAGGTTGCGCCCATGCTCGCGAAATTTGCCGATCATGTCACTCAAACGCTGGATGAAATCAAAGCGCAGGGACTATTCAAGACCGAGCGCATCATCACGGGACCGCAAAACGCCGAGATTCCGATCGCCGACGGTCGGCGCGTGATCAATCTCTGCGCAAACAACTATCTCGGCCTGGCGGATCATTCCGCGCTCATCGCGGCGGCGAAGAAAGCGCTCGACAGTCACGGCTTCGGTATGGCGAGCGTGCGTTTCATTTGCGGCACGCAGGACATCCACAAGGAGTTGGAAGCTGCCTTGACGAAGTTCCTCGGGACCGAGGACACGATTCTTTATCCCTCGTGTTTCGACGCGAACGGCGGCCTCTTCGAGACGTTGTTAGGCGTGGAAGACGCGGTCATCTCCGATGAGCTGAATCATGCCAGCATCATCGACGGCGTGCGGCTCTGTAAAGCACAGCGTTTTCGTTACAAGAACAGCGACATGGCTGATCTCGAGGCGCAGTTGCAGGCCGCCAAAGGGGTCCGCTTCCGGCTCATTGCGACAGATGGCGTGTTCTCGATGGACGGCACGATTGCAAATCTCAAAGGCATCTGCGACCTGGCGGAAAAGTATGATGCGATGGTGATGGTGGACGACGCGCACGCGGCGGGTTTCATCGGCAAAACGGGACGCGGGACGCCGGAATATTGCGGCGTGCAGGGTCGGGTTGACGTGATCACCGGGACGTTAGGCAAAGCGCTCGGCGGCGCGAGCGGCGGCTACACCAGCGGGCGCAAGGAGATCATTGCGCTCCTTCGGCAACGGTCGCGGCCCTACCTTTTCTCGAATACCGTCGCACCGCCGATCGTCGCCGCGTCCTTGAAAGCACTCGAGCTTCTCAGCAGCTCGACCGAGTTGCGCGACAAGCTGGAAGAGAACACGAAATACTTTCGCGGCGCTCTGACGGAGCGCGGCCTAACGATCAAGCCGGGCACACATCCGATCGTGCCGATCATGCTAGGCGATGCAGCTCTTTCGCAAAAATTCGCCGCCCGCATGCTGGAGAAGGGCGTTTACGTGATCGGCTTCTTCTATCCGGTAGTGCCCCACGGCACAGCGCGGGTGCGAACGCAGGTGAGCGCGGCGCATTCCCGCAAAGAATTGGAGCACGCGGTCAACGCCTTTGCGGAGACGAATAAGGAGCTGGTCGGATAATCCACGCGTCGTTAGGCGATGCTTGAGGCATCAGGTCACCCGAGGATCGGATCCTGCAACGCGCCCGCGAGGCCGAGACGTCAAAGTTGCGCTGTTTCATATGATACGATATATTGTTGCAAATGAAACAAGCAGCAAAAACAAAATCATTCGGAAAGGGATTGGTCGCGCTCCATGTCGCGACGGAGAAACCGAATCCTTCGCCGGCGCAGGTCGTGCGGGTCGTTCAGGGCGGGCTCGATTTTGGCGAACTGGAAGCGCTCCGGCAGCAGCTTGATCTCCCGCTGGATCGTTTGGCCGGACAGCTCGGTCTGGCCCGGGCCACTCTCCACCGCCGGAAGGCGAGCGGACGCCTCACGACTGACGAGTCGGATAAGGTGGTGCGTTTCGCCCGGCTTCTCGGCCACGCCGTCCATCTCTTCGGCAGTGTCGAGGAAGCACGCCGCTGGCTGAAAGCACCGCAGCGCGGACTCGGCGGCGCGGTTCCCCTCGACTATGCGCAAACCGAGGCCGGCGCGCGCGAGGTGGAGAATCTTCTCGGCCGGATTGATTACGGCGTTTACTCCTGATGCCTTCCGGCTGGCGGATCGATAAACCCCGCCGGAATGCATTCTCGGGGGAAGGTGCGAGACGTTTCGGCGGCCGCTGGAACTCGCCCGGGGTGGCGGTTGTTTATCTGAGCGAACATCAATCCCTCGCGGCCCTGGAAATCTTTGTCCACCTCCAGCCGCTGCTTCCGCATGACAAGTATCTCGCCTACTTCGTGGAATGGGATGAAGCGCAAATGGAAGTGTTGTCGTCGAAAAAATTACCACCCGACTGGCGCACCTCGCCGCCCGGCCCGGCGACGATGCAGCTCGGGGATCGATGGGTGGCCGAAGCACGTTTCCCAATCCTCGCTGTCCCAAGCGCGATCGTACCGGCGGAGAGAAATTTTCTTCTCAACCCTGCCCACCCGAAATTCGGCCAAGTGCGCCTGCACAAGCCAGTCGAGTTCGCCTTCGATCACCGGCTCGCCGGTCGTTAAGCAAGAACGTTGTCGTTTCGGATTTTGAACGGAACGGCGCCAGTCCCTGCAGCGTCCACGCGTTGGTGCAGGGCGATGCTCGAGCCGACCCAGGTCTTGTCCTTGTTGAAGTCGACTCCCATCATCCGTCCCTGGCTCATCCGGACAAGGTTATTGACCAGGATCGGATCGCCATCCTCCGGCCAGAGAAACATCATCCGGATCTCAGCCTTCGAGCGATGGCCGTCGACCGTCGGGACGAAGTCGGCGTAAGTCACTTTGCGTTGCAGAATCCAGGTGTGCGGTTCGGGCAGCGCCGCCAATTTCTCCGCGCGTCGGATCCATGTCGACCCCGAGTCCGGCGAAGGAATAGAGTGGTTTGAGCACGTAATCGCTCAGTGACTCGTCAGGTGGAAATTCGTCCGCAAAAAAGGCCGGCGAAGTATGCGCCGTTTTCAGGAACGGCAGGGAATGCTTGCTGATCCGGAAATACCAGTTGGGGTGGCCGACCCATTGTGACATCGAGATCATCCCGGAAATTGAACCCCGGCTTCAGCTCCGGCCGGCGCGAGAGTTCGTCGAAAATGACCCGGTTGTAGATCCGTTCGATTCGGATCTCGCGACCGTCGCGTTGATAGAACAAGCTGGCGGCCGCGTTTTCGTATATTCGTTAGGCAAACCGGCCAGACGCCGAGGCCGCTCTTGGTAAAGGCGAAATCGATTCGCGTCTTCTGCTTCTCCGGCTCGATCTCGAGCAGGATCACGTATTCCGGATCGGTTTCGCCGACGATCACCTTGCGCAACAGAGCGAGATAGGAATCGTCTGTTCAATCCGCTAAAGTACGGCTGCCAGTCGCGGCGGAATGGTCGGGGAAAGCGGCGCGAAGACAGCGCCAGAAAAAGAGCTGAAAGGAGTAAAGGCTCGGAAAACCCTGTAGCTCGATCAGGCGCGGGATGAGTCGGCCGTCTTCTCCCGCACAAACCCCGAAATCGACCTGCACGAAAAAGCGGATGCGGGGTCTCGTTAGGGACGACCAGTCCGGGTGGAATCGCGTCGCTGCGCGTGGCGCGCGAAACTCCGGAGTTTGCACCTGGGCGATCAGGTCGCGCGCGGCCGTCTCGATTTCCTCGGTGAACTCGCGGGTGAGAAAAATCGGCGTTTCCGAAATGCGAAAATCCGCCGGCCAGATTTCGGTCTCATTCACCGCCCGGACGAGCGTGGCGTATTTCTCCTCGGTGAAATCGGCGTTAAAGCGGGCGCGCTGGGTTGGTTCCATCGGTCGGCAGCATGACACAAACCCGCGGCGTCAACAAAGGCCAGCCTGGAGTGGATCGTGCGCGTCATACGAATCGAATCGGGCGCCGACGATTCGATGGTCGGAGAACCGCCCGCTGCAAATCAGAATCCGACGAAAAGCGAGGCCATGCGCGCGCGGGTCTTGGCATCGGGCAGCCGGCCAACCCCTGCTCCCATGTTGTCCTCGAGATGTTTCGGATCATTGGTGGCCGGGATCACACAAGTGACCGCCGGGTGCGACACAATCCATTTCAACAAGAATTGCGCCCAGGAGTGGCAATCGAATTCAGCCGTCCACGGCGGGCAGCGGTTTCGCAGAAATGACTTGGAAAATGCCGCCGCCGCCAAAAGGACGGTTAATGATGACTCCCATGCCCATTTCCTGGGCGAGCGGCAGGATGCGCTGCGCCGCAGCTCGATCCATCAGCGAATAATTGATCTGAACGAAATCGGGCTTCTGGGCCCGCATGACTCTTTCCACTTCACCGTGGCCGCGGTCCTCTGAATAGGTAATTCCGGTATAACGGATCTGTCCTTTCGCTTTCCATTCGCGCAGTGAAGTCATCTGGCGATCGACATCAGCCAGATTGTGCACCTGCTCCAGATCGATCGTCCTGGTCCGAAATCGCTCCAAGGAACGTTGCATCTGGGAGATTCCCTCCTGCTTGTCCCTGGTCCACACCTTGGTCGCGAAGAAAAGCGAACTGGTCAGATGCTCTTTGTAAGCGAGGTCACCGATCACGCTTTCGGCATTGCCATAGGCCGGCGAGGTGTCGATCAGCTTCCCGCCGTGTTTTACAAAAAGCGCCAGCACTTCTCCGATCGGTTGTAGCTGGCGCGAGCCGCGAACGTCGAAGGTGAGCGCGCTCCCGAGTCCGATCACGGGAAGCTTCTCATGCGTCGACGGAATTGCGCGCATGATCCGCTGGGAGGACTCGCCGGCCGCGAAGAGGCGTGATGCTCCGATCGGCAGGAATGCGCCGGCCGCTGTTGCGCCGATTAACTTCGCCGCTCGCCGTCGTGAAATCTTATTATCCATCTTGACGCAGCTACTCGTGCTGAGGGATCCCAACAAGCAGGAAGACTTTTTCTACACCTTCTACTTTGCACTCGGCGTTCTGGTCAATGAACGATTACCGGCAGATCATTAGCGGAGCGCGCGAAGACGTAGCCATCATTCAGCCTTCTTCCTCCACTGAAGCCAGCCGCTGAAGCGTCGCCACATCGCGTTCGCCTTGGAAATACTTCTCGAGCAGCCGGTGGAAAACCGAGCCGGAGGGCGATACTTCCGCGAACAGCGTTGCACAGGACCTCAGCTTCCTATCATCGGGGAATCCGAAGATTTGCTCCACCGACCGACCCTCGAGACTAAGCAGAGCCTCGACACAAGCCAACAAACGAGGTCCAAGCACAGCGTGATCGAGATAGCCCTGGCCTCCGCCTGGCTCTTGATCGCATAGCGCCGCGACATCGCGCTTGATCCCAGCCCTTCGATCTGAGGAAAGATGTACCACATCCAGTGCGATCGTTTCCGGCCAGTCACGATCTCGGAGAGCGCCAGCTCATAATCATCCCTCTGCGCGCGAACGAAGCGCTCCAAGTCATACGGATCATCCATCTATCAGAGCTAAGAGAATATTGAAAACCCGCCATGGACGCGAGAGCACGTCGGCATGCCATGACTGGGTATATCAGGAAATTTGAGACAATTCTCGACCGCGGCCGCAATCCTGCATCGTGAAACGCTACAGCATTTACATGGCGCACGATGTTCCCGTTAATCTGCGGCCCACATGACCGCCGTTGCCGAACCCGATGATGCCGTGCCATTGGCCGGCGAAATTCCCGCGCCTGACTTCCTCGGCCATCCACGCGGGCTCTGGTACCTCGCCTTCACTGAGGCGTGGGAGCGCTTTTCCTATCTACGGGATGCAGTCGCTGCTCGTCCTTTACATGGTCAAGTATCTCCTGCTGCCCGGGCGCATCGAACACGTCGTCGGCGTTCGACAGCTTCCGCCGGCTTTATGGCGGTCTCGACGGCCAGGCGCTCGCTTCCGCGATCTTCGGTACCTACACCGCCACCGTGTATCTCACACCGATCTTTGGCGGCTTCCTCGCCGACCGCATCCTCGGCCGGCGTCGCACGGTTCTCCTCGGCGCGCTCACGATGGCGGCCGGTCATTTTCTCATGGCGTTCGAGGGCGCGTTTCTCTTCGCGCTCCTTTGTCTGGTCCTCGGTTGCGGCATGTTCAAGGGCAACATCGCCAGCCAGGTCGGCTCACTTTACAAGCCCGAGGATCTCCGACGTGCCGACGCCTTCCAGATTTTCTACCTCGGCATCAATGCGGGCGTCATCGCCTCACCGCTCATTGTCGGCACGCTCGGCGAAGTCTATGGCTGGCATTACGGTTTCGCCGCGGCCGGCGTCGGCATGCTCCTCGCCACCGGCATCTACCTCTCTGGCCAAAAATATCTGCGCTCCGGAGAAAACGAGGCGCGCGCCATCGCGGCCGCGCCGCGCGCGAAACTCACCCGGCGCGACTGGCGCGCCGTCATCGCGCTCGTCCTCCTCATCCCGGTGCTCGCCGTCGCGATTGTGCCTAACAATCAAATCTTTAACGCCTACCTCGTCTGGGGCGACCAGCAGTTCGATCTCGTCTTCCTCGGTAAGAAGCTACCCACGACCTGGCTCGTCACGCTTGACGCCATCGTCAGCGTCAGCTTCCTCGCGCTCGTCGCGCTCTTTTACCGTTGGTATGGGAAGCACTGGCGCGAACCCGACGAGACGACCAAGCTCATCATCGGCTCCGGCTTCTCCGTCGCCGGCATGATGTGCCTCGTCATAGCCGCTGCCACTCGGGTGCGCGGGCCACAAAATCGGGCTCTTCTGGCCGGTCGCTTTCCACATCGTCAACAGCATCGCCTTCGCCCATCTCCTGCCGATCAGCCTCGCGCTCTTCGCCAAGTACGCGCCCAAGGCGATCAACGCCACCATCATCGGCCTCTATTACCTGGCCTTCTTCTTCGCCAACACCCTCGTCGGCTGGGTCGGCGGCTTCTACCAGACGATGACGACCACGAACTTCTGGCTCCTCCACGCCGGCTTCGCCGCCGGCGCGGGCCTCTGCTTTGTAATCTTCAAATTCGTCGTCGGCCATTACCTCGAAGTCGAGCCAGAACGAGCCCGATAGACCGGAAGCGGACGGCGCGAATGCGCAAGAACTAACAAAAGGGGTGGTTCGCGCATCCCGATAAGGATGGACGCTCGTCCCCGAGCCGTTCGAGCCGGACCGCATTTGTTGAATCCAATTCTCCTCCTCGAGGCATCACACGGATATGCTTCACGACTTTAGGTTTGCGTTTCGACAGCTCGTGAAGGCGCGGGCGTTCACGGCGGCGGCGGTGATCGTGCTGGCGCTCGGGATCGGGGCGAACACCGCCATCTTCAGCCTCATGAACACGCTGCTCTTCCAGCCGCCCCATTACCCGAAGGCGAACGAGGTGGTGCAGGTCTTTTCGCAGGATAAGAAGAATCCGAAAACATTTCGCGGGTTTTCGTATCCGACCTATCTCGATATCCGCGAGCAGAACAGCGTCTTTTCCGGAGTGATGGCGCACAACCTCGCCATGGTCGGGCTCGGCGATAAAGGGAGCACGCGACGCGCGTTCACCGACGTGGTGAGCGCCAATTATTTCTCGGTCATGGGAGTGATGCCGATGCAAGGCCGCGCCTTCCGGGCGGAGGAGGAAACGCCTGGGCGCAATTCGGCGGTCGCGATCGTGAGCTACAACTACTGGAAGAGGGAAGGCCTCAATCCCGCGATGCTCGGCTCGACGATCACGATCGACAGCCGGCCTTTCACCGTGATCGGAATTCTCCCGCAAGGCTTCACCGGCACGACCCAGATTTTCGCGCCGGAGATTTGGTCTGCCGCTCGGGGTTTACGATCAGGTCGCGAACGATTTCGAGACCGAGAACAAGGGCAAGCTCGATGATCGCGGGGGCAGACAACTCATGATCGTCGGCCGATTGAAGCCGGGGATGACCGCGGCCGCGGCGGCTGCGGCCTTGAAGACGTTGGCGGCGAATCTCGAGCAAGCCTATCCGGTCGAGCAAAAGGATCAGACGTTCACGGTCGACAACGCTTTCGCGTTTTTCCCTGAGCACGAGCCCGAGCAGTGGCAACAAGATCAAGCGACTGGCGCCGCTGCTTTTCGGAATGTCGGGTGTCGTGTTGCTCGTCGCCTGCCTGAACCTGGCCAACATGCTGCTCGCGCGCGGCGCGGCGCGGCGGAAGGAAATCGCGATTCGGCTCGCGCTCGGCGGGAGTCGCGGGCGGATCGTGCGGCAATTGCTCGTCGAAGGTTTCGTCCTCGCGCTGGCCGGCGGAGCTCTTCGGGTTGCTCCTTGGTCTTTGGTCGTCCGATCTGCTCGTGGCGTCGTTAGGAAAGAAACTGCCGATCGATATCGTGTGGCAGAGCGGTCTGAGCGCGCCGGTCCTCGCGGCGACGTTTGTCTTTTGTCTGCTCGGGACGCTCGCCTTTGCGCTCGGGCCGGCGCTGAAGTTGTCGAAATCCGCGGTCATCGGCGATCTGAAAGGAGCACGCGGGTGAAGATACAGTCGTTAGGCGCTGGAAATTTTTGCCGCGCAATCCGCTGGTCGTCGTGCAGATCGCGTTTTCGCTCGCGCTGCTCACGGCGGCCGCGCTCTTCATTCGCGGCGCGGGCAAGGCGGCGGCGGTCGATACCGGGTTGCAGACGAGCTCAAATTACCTTTTGGAAGTCGACGCGAGTCTCGCGACCTACGATCAGACGCGCTCGCTGGATCTGTATCGCACGCTCGAGGAACGGCTCGCGGCCTTGCCCGGCGTCGAGCGCGCCAGCATTTCCTCCACCGTTCCGTTCGGGATGATCTACGCTCGACAAATCGGTGCAACGCGGCGGAGCGAATCCGGCGCCGGATGCGAAGCCGGCCACCGCGGCGGAAGGTCTCGCATTTACCGCGAACTTGAACAGCGTGGGAGCGGATTATTTCAAAACTGTGGGCCTGCCGCTGCTGCGCGGCCGCGCTTTCAACGTGGCGGAAGCGATGCATCAAACCTCGCCGAGGGTCGCCATCATCGACGAAGTGCTGGCGAAGAAGCTCTGGCCCGACGGCGACGCGCTCGGCCAGCGGATTCAATTTGCGGAAAAGGATTCGACGCGCGGCAGCAATGGCAGCGAGACGAGAGCGCAGATCGAGATCGTCGGCATCGTGCCTTACACGCGCGCCGATTTGTTCGAGAAGGATCCGAACGGCACGCTCTATCTCCCGTTTGCCGGCGGTTTCCAGAGCAACGTTTTCTTTCACATCAAATTCGCGCCCAACGCCGGCACGCGATACCGTCGCGACCACGGACCTGATTCGGCGCACGGTGCGCGAAGTCGATGCCGCAGTTCCGATTTTGAGCTTGAAAACGTTCGCGCAACATCTCGATGGCAATATCGAGCTCTGGATCGTGCGCGCGGGCGCGGCGTTGTTCAGCATCTTCGGCGGCTCTGGCCCTGGTCCTCGCGACGGTCGGCGTCTATGGCGTGAAGGCTTACTCGGTCGCGCGGCGCACCCGGGAAATTGGCATTCGCATGGCGCTCGGCGCGCAGCGTGAGACAGTGCAATGGATGATCCTGCGCGAAGGCACCGTGATGCTGGCGAGCGGAGTGGTGCTCGGCCTGCTGCTGGCGGCGGGCACCGGCAAACTCATCAGCGGAATGCTCTACAACGTCGGCGCGCTCGATCCGCTCGCGTTCACGATTGCGCCGATGGTGCTGGCGGCAGCAGCATTACTCGCGACCTGGCTGCCCGCGCGGCGCGCGACGCGGATCAGTCCGATGGCCGCGCTTCGCACGGAATAGGCGCTGGGGTGGGATCAGACGAGAAACTTCCCGCGCTCCATCACCTGCTCGTCGTCGAACCAGATGTCGAAATCGCGGCCGACGCAGTCGATGTGGGTCTTGGAGATCCAGGTCTGGCCGGTGTGCTCGGCGTAGGGATGGCCAAAGGCGATGTGGATGCCGGGAATTTTTTCGTCCTGCAGGATGTTGCCGATGACGCGGGTGCAGGCGGTGTTGGTGCCGACGGCAAATTCGCCGACGCGGTTGCTGTTTTCGTCCGTGCTGGTGTAGGCGCGAAATTCTTCGAGCAACTCCTTGTTGTCACAGGCCAGCGAGTGGATGCGGTTCTCCTTCACCTCGATCGTGAGCGGCGTCTCCTGGAGGTCGCCATACTTCTGGCAAAGATAATCGCCGACCACGCCGTCAACGACAAAGATGCCGTTGCGTATTCGCAGGGCGAAGTGAAAATCTCGCCGCCGGGCAGGTTGCCCCATTTGTCGGGCGTGATGATGCCGCTCGTTTTGAGCCATTTCAGTTTGGGCGAAAGATCGGCCACGAAGTCGGTGCCGCGCGGAGTGCGGCAGGTGACGCGTTTGGTGCGGCGGGCGCGTTCGACGAGTCGCTGGCTGAGCGCGTCGATCGCCATGAAATCGGCCCGCATCCCTTCGCGCATGATCTGGCGGCTGATGTTCACCATGTGCCCGTGGCGAATGCGATTCTTGTTCACGACGTCGCTCATCTCCATGCGCGAGCCGAGTTCGCCACGCTGGGTTTGGGCGCAGAAAATCGAAACCTGCGAAGTGGCGAGATCGTCGAGGATTTCCCGCGGCATGCTTGGTGAGCGGGCGGTCCGCGTATTCCTCGAGAACGAAAACCGCGTAATCGGAACCGACCTCCTCGACCTGCTGCTGAAGAGCGGCGGCGATCTCGCGCGTCGCCTCATCGGTGATGATGGTGATGCGTTCGTTAGGCTGAAGCCGCAGGCAATCGCGGATGGCGTTGCGAGCGCCGGGAGCCAGCTCGGGATCAACGGCGAGGGCGGCGGTGGAGAAACGGTTGGGCATGGCGACGAGCGCTCACCATGGCGCGAAAAACCGACCGGGGCAATCGCCGGTCAGGCCTCCGCCACGGTGGGAACATTCGGCTGTGGAACCGTCAGGTGTTCGTAGGTTTCTGCGACGATCAGATCGACCACGTCATGCATGTTGTGCTCGCGTTCCCAGGCCGCGATTTGCCGGTCGGCCCCGGTGCCTTCGCGCATGATTTTTTCGACGTGCGCCATCTCTTCCTGGCTGCCCAGTTCGTCCACTTCCGTGGCGATGAAATCGAGCAACTCGCCGAGCAATTCGCGGGTGTCGACCTCGATTTCGCGCCCGAAATCGATCAGCCTGCCATCCAGCCCGTAGCGGGAGGCGCGCCAGCGGTTTTCGTCGATCAGGCGCCGGCGATAGACGCGGAAGGTAGTATTTTGATAGAGCAACTTGTGCAGCTTCGCCACGATCGCCTGAATGACGGCGGCCAGCGCCATCGTGTCGTCGACCCGGGATTGGGCGTCGCAAATCCGGATCTCGAGCGTGTCGAAAAACGGATGAAGCCGGATGTCCCACCAGATTTTCTTCGCGTTATCGACACAGCCGGTCTTGATCAGCAGTTTGAGAAAATCTTCGTACTCGGAAAGGCTCTCGAAGGCGTCGGGCGTGCCGGTGCGCGGGAAGCGCTCGAAGACTTTGAGCCGATAGCCTTTCAGTCCGGTGTTGCGTCCGACCCAGAAGGGGGAATTGGTCGAGAGCGCGTAGAGATGGGGCAGAAAATAGCGCGCCTGATTCATGACATGGATCGCCATCGCGCGATCGGGAATGCCGACGTGGACGTGGAGCCCGAAGATGAGATTGGCGCGCGCGACCTGCTGCAGGTCTTTCACGATCGTGGCGTAGCGTTCGCCCTCGGTGATGTGCTGATCGAACCAATGCGAAAAGGGATGCGTCCCGGCCGAAGCGATTTTTAGTCCGCTGCGTCCGGCCATCGTCGCGAGCTCGCTCCGCAAGCGGATGACCTGCTCGCGCGCGTCGCGGATATCGCCGCAAACATCTGGTGCCGAGCTCGACAACCGACTGGTGCATCTCGGGTTTGATCTGCTCATTCAGCGTCACCTTGCCCTCGCCGAGAATCTGCTGAATGTGGGAACGCAATTCGCGCGTCTCCGGATCGACGATCTGAAACTCTTCCTCGATCCCGAGAGTGAAGATGTGATCGGCCACGTTCATTCCAGAACAACAACCGCCAACTCCCGGTCCGGCGCAAGCTGCAGAACGCGCCCGGCTCCCCTATCGACCACGGGTGAAAAACCTGCCGTGACTGGTCTCGAATCGCGTCGCATTTTGACGTGCGCGGTTCCTCGCCGGGCCACGCAGCCGACAAAGGCGAAGCTACGACCCAAAGAGGGGCTCTTTCCCTCATCTGATCAAGTCTGCGGCAGTAGGAGATCGAGGGACCGCGGCTGGCGGTTTTTGGCCGGAAAGCTGCTCTACACGCTCGACCCACCATTATGGCCCTCGTTCAACGACAATCCAAGGACCTCCTCCTGTGGGAAGCGCTGCTCCTGGTCGGATTGATTGGCGCGATTGATTGGTTCACCGGCTACGAAGTGAGCTTGGCGTTGTTTTACGGCGCTCCGATCATGGCGGCGATCTGGTACTGCGACAAAAAAGCAGGGATGCTTGTCGCGATCGTTTGCGCAATCGCCTGGTGGTGGGCAGACATCCTGACCGGCCATATGTATCCCAACCGCTGGCTGGCGATTTGGGAGCCCTGCTTGCAATTCGGGTATTTCGGATTTGTGGCGTGGGCGGGGGCGGCACTGAAAGAGAAACATGACGCGATTCGCGCCCGCATCGACCTGCTCGAGCACGCTCACCGGCTGGAGCGCGAGATTATCGAGATCAGCGAACGCGAACAACGTCGCATCGGCCGCGACCTGCACGACGGGCTTTGCCAGCACTTTGCCGCAATCGGTTGCGGGGTGGCATCGCTGCGGGCCGACCTGCTGCAACAGCATTTGCCTAACGAAGCCGCCGTCGCCGCCGAACTGGCCGAACTTTTGAACAATGGCGTCGTGCAGGCGCGCGACCTGGCCCGCGGCCTCGTTCCCGTGCACATGGAGGCCGGTCTCTCCTTCGCGCTCGAAGAACTGGTGGGCTCCGTTTCCCGTCTGCAAGACATCGAGTGCACCTTTGATTCCGATGGGAAGGTAGAGATTGGAGACGCCTCCGCCGCGACCCATCTCTACCGAATCGCGCAGGAAGCGATCAACAACGCGTGTCGCCATGGCGCCGCCAGCATAGTCCGCCTCGCCCTCGTGGGCGCAGGAGATTCCGCCACTCTCAGTATCTCCGATAACGGACGCGGCATCTCCAACACCAGCAACGGTTCGCGCGGTCTCGGGCTCAACATCATGAGTTATCGCGCCCGCCTTGTCGGCGGCAACCTCGCCATCGGACAGGCGCCGGGGGGCGGGACATTGATCACCTGCACATTTCCGCAGCAAAGATGGAATCCGCAACAACATGACCAGGCAGCCTGAGGCAACGAAGGCGACCGTCGTCCTCGTTGAAGATCATCCGATGTTCCGTGAGCGGCTCGCGGAACTGATCAATAAGGAACCAGATCTGGAGGTTTGCGGCGAGGCAGACAATATCCGCGACGGTTTCGATCTGATCACACAACGGGGCGCCCAGGTGGCGATCATCGACATCAGCTTGCAAGGCGCCAGCGGCCTTGAGTTGCTCAAGAATCTGAAGGCCGCCAGCGTAACAATTCCCGTCCTCATTCTCTCGATGCACGACGAATCGCTCTATGCCGAACGCGCTTTGCGCGCGGGAGCGCGGGGATACATCACGAAGAACGAGGCATCCGCCAAGGTGATGACGGCGCTCCGTCAGGTCCTGGCCGGCGAGATCTATGTCGGAACAAAAGCCGCCACCAAAATCCTGGGCAATCTATCCCAGGCCAGTCAAGGTGGGTCGGGTGTGGAACGCTTGACCGACCGCGAGCTTGAAGTTTTCGAGAAGATCGGCCGCGGCCGGACGACGCGCGAAATCAGCATTCAGTTAGGCGTTGGGGCCGCGACGGTCGAGACCCATCGCTCGCGAATCAAGGAAAAATTGCAGCTGGAAAATGGAGCGCAGTTGCAGCGCGAAGCGCTCCGCTGGGTGCAGGCGACCGAAACGGTCGAGGCCTAGGGCGCAGGGGCTGTCCGAGTTCCGGGTAGTGACATTCACTACATAAGAAAGGCGGTTGCCGTCATGGCAGGCTGGCTTCGGGGCTGCTCCAGCAGAGGTATCAGCAATTGATACCAAATGAAACCTAACAAACTTAATCGTCGCCGTGGCGGCTTTACGCTGGTCGAAATCATGATCGTCGTCGCGATTATCGCGCTCCTGGCCTCGATCGCCGTGCCCGGCTTTCTTCGCGCCCGCAAACGCGCCCAAGCCAGCCGCGTGATCAATGATCTGCGCCATCTGGATGGCGCGATAGATCAATATGCGCTCGAGACTAACAAGCCAGGCGGCTATATCGCGACTTTCACTGACCTGAGGGTTTATCTGAAAGACGGTGGGACGTTATATAACACCGGGAACGATATCTTCGGCAATCAGTACGGCCCCGCGTTCACGGTCGATTTTCCACCAAAGATACCGCCGAACACATGGAACGCGCTCTCCGACGTGGCCAGCACGGACTTCTGGTCGCCCTATCTCTAACAAAAGACTTATCAGAGGCCGCGCTGTTGCTGGAGCTGCGCGGCTTCTCGGATCAACCGTGCGCCCGTGGCGCCGTTGATCGTCCTTCATCAGATAGCAAAAGCCTCCGCGATGACGCAAGCCTGCTCGCGCTTGTGCAGCGCGAGAGCCCCGACCGCCGGGCTCGCGCTGGCATTGCGCCCGGCATAGAGAATTTCCCGGCCGAGCAACGCGCGCAGGCGCGGCTCGATGTAGGTCCACGCGCCCATGTTTTGCGATTCCTCCTGGCACCAGACGAATTTTTGCGCCTGTCGAAATGGCTTGAGCACAGCGCGCAACTTCTCCTCCGCGAACGGATAAAGCTGCTCCATCCTAACGATCGCCGCATTCGTGATTTTCTCCGCCGCGCGATAATTCAGCAGATCGTAATAAACCTTGCCGGAGCAGAGGATGACGCGCTCGATTTTCTCCGGCGGCGCCACTTCCGGCGCGCCCAGAATTTCCGCGAAACTTCCGGTCGTAAAATCCTCGGTGCGCGAGGAAGCCTGCTCGGAGCGGAGCAGACTCTTCGGCGTCATGATGATGAGCGGCTTGACGAAGTCGCGCTTCATCTGCCGCCGCAGGACATGAAAATACTGCGCCGCCGTCGTGAGGTTGCAGACCTGGATGTTGTCCTCCGCGCAGGCCTGGAGGAAGCGCTCGAGCCGCGCGCTGGAGTGCTCCGGTCCCTGGCCTTCGTAGCCATGCGGCAAGAGCAGCACGATGCCGCTCGGCCGCTGCCATTTCGATTCCGCGGAAACGATGAACTGATCGATGATGGTCTGCGCGCCGTTCGCAAAATCGCCGAACTGCGCTTCCCAAAGGCAAAGCATGTTCGGGTAATCGAGCGAATAGCCGTAGTCGAAACCGAGGACCGCGGCTTCGGAGAGAAGGCTGTTGTAAATGCAGATGCGCGCCTGATTCGGCGCGAGATGGAGCAGCGGCAGATACGGCTGGCCCGTCTTCGCATCGTAAAGAAACGAGTGCCGATGGCTGAATGTGCCGCGCCGGCTGTCCTGGCCCGACAAACGCACCGGCACGCCCTCGAGCAGGAGCGACCCGAAGGCGAGCGCCTCGGCAAATCCCCAATCGTAGGGTCCGCCGGCTTCGATAGACTTCGCGCTGCCGATCGATCGTGATTCGCTTTACCTTTGGCAGGAGGTTGAAGCCCTCCGGCACTCTCGTTAGGCCAGCGACGATCTGCTTCAGCAGTTTCCGGGCTGATCGCGGTCGGCGCCGATTCGCTGGAATATTTTGGCTGAAAAACCGCGGTCGATTCGTGGAAACGATTGCGCTGCCCGGGCTCTTCCTGCTCGAGCGACTTCACCTCCTCGAGCGTCATCTCCAGCCGCAGCTCAAACTCCGCCTCGAGCGAAGCCGCGTCGTCCGCATTCAGCACGCCTGACTCGAGCAGCTCCTGTTTGTAAAGCTGCGCGACCGACGGGCGCTTCGCGATCTTCGCGTAGAGATCGGGCTGAGTGAAGAGCGGTTCGTCGCCTTCGTTGTGCCCGTAGCGGCGATAGCAATACATGTCGATCACCACATCGCGCCCGAACGTCTGGCGAAAATCGAGCGCCGTCTCGGCGACAAAGCGGACCGCGATCGGATCGTCGCCGTTCACGTGGAAGATCGGCGCCTCGATCATCTTCGCGATATCGGTCGCGTACATCGAGGAGCGCGCATCTTCGGGCAGAGTGGTGAAACCGATCTGGTTGTTGACCACGACGTGCACCGTCCCGCCGGTGCTGTAGCCGTGCAGCTGCGACATGTTGAGCGTTTCCGCGACGATCCCCTGGCCGGCGAAAGCCGCGTCACCGTGGATGAGCAACGGCAAAACTTTCCGCCGATGCTCGGTGTCGCCGCGAATGCGCTGCCGGGCGCGCGCGATCCCTTCCACCACCGGATCGACCGCCTCGAGATGACTCGGATTGGCCGCAAGACGAATCTCCACCTGTGCGCCCGACGCGAGCTTGCGAATCGTGCGATAACCGAGGTGATACTTCACATCGCCATCGCCCGCGACGAGCTCGGGAACGTAGTTGGTGCTGAACTCGGTGAAAATTACCTCGAGCGATTTCTTGAGGAAATTGGCCAGCACATTGAGTCGGCCGCGGTGCGCCATGCCCATGCAAATTTCCTCGATCCCGTCGCCCGGGCAGCGATGCAGAATCGTGTCGAGGATCACCATGAGCGATTCCGCGCCCTGGAGCGAAAAGCGCTTCTGCCCGACGTAGCGGGTGTGGAGGAAAACCTCGAACGCTTCCGACTCGAGCAGCAGCCGCAAAAGCGCAATCTCCACCTGGATCGAAGCGTGATGCTTCGCCGGGCGCGATTCGAGCCGGTCCCGCACCCAATTCCGGATGCGCGGATTCTGGATGTGCTGAAATTCGGTGCCGATCGCGTCGGCATAAATCTCCTCGAGCCGCGCGATCATTTCGCGCAGCGTCATCTTTTTGTTATCGAGAAAGAATTTGGAAGAGACCTGGAGATCGAGATCTTTCTCGCTGAAACCGAGTTCGCGCAGAGAGAGAAGCGGATTTTCCGGTCGCTTGTCGGCCAGCGGATTGATCCGCGCGATGGTGTGCCCGAGCGTGCGATAAGCGTAAACCAGACCGTCGATACGCGTCTGGAGCGGACTCTCGCGCGCGCCTGCGACCGCGGGTGCGGCGACCGCTGAAGCGCCGTTTCGCTGCGGCGTATTGCCGAGCTCAAAGCCCTCGAAGAAGGCGCGCCAACTGCCGTCCACCGATTCGGGATTCTTCTCCCAACGGCGATAATTTTCCTCGATCAGGTCGAGGTTGCCGCGGGTCGCAATAGAAGGGCGCATGGTTCCAGTACCTTGCAGGCGTTTGCCCGGGCGGCAAGTTGACACTCTCACACGCGCTCGGATGTTCGCCTGCAAGTGAACCGCGAAGGAGAGCACGTTTTTCGACTTAAAGCCGATGTCGCCCGCGGCTGTAGACGCTTTGCTCTGCGAAGGGCGGGGAAGAACGCAGGAAAGACTCTGAGTTCTTCGCTCTCTCCAAGGTCGCCCAGAGGGCGACGTTTAGAACTCGCGGTCGTCTTCCTGGCCGTCGCTACGACGGGTTTGGGACAGACGAGTCCGACTCCGACCCCGATCGAACCCGCGACTGAGCCCGCCGTCCTGGCGGTCGAAAAGGTTTTGCCGGCGGTGGTCAACATCAATACCGAGCGAGTCGTCAGGCGCCAGGTGCGCGATCCTTTCGATGATTTTGCCGCGCAATTCTTCGGCGCTTATCGCAACCGGCCGCGAGAGATCCGCCAGACCCTGCAAAGCCTTGGCTCGGGATTTCATCGTCGATCCGAGCGGCTACATCGTGACGAACGAACACGTCGTTGAGCGCGCCGCCGATCTGAAAATCGAGGTCATCACGAACGACAATAAGAGTTTCAAGGGGCGCTACATCACGGGAGATCCGAAGAAGGACCTCGCTTTCATCAAGATCGACAGCGACAAGCCGCTCCCCTTCGTCAACCTGCACGACATCTCGCCCAATCTCCTTGGCCAGACCGTCATCGTGGTCGGCAACGCGCTCGGCTACGGCAGCTCGATTAGTCGCGGCGTTCTCAGCGGCGTGAAGCGCGAGATCACGATCAACAACAACGATTACCACGACCTGCTCCAGACCGACGCCGCGATTAATCCTGGGAACAGCGGTGGTCCGTTGATCGATCTCTCCGGCCGCCTTGTCGGGATCAGCTCGGCGAAGATGGCCTTCACTCCGCAGGGCGTTCCGACTCAGGGGCTCGGATTCGCCATTCCCGCCGATGTCGTTAGGGAAAGTGTCGAACGATTCAAAAAGATCGCCGAGAAACAGCCGCCGCCGAAACCGGGCGCAACGGAGGAGGAAACCGGCTCCACCAACGCGGATCGCTTGTTCGGATTGCAGTTGCAGGATCTGACCGACGACCTCGCCGACGCCCTCGGCTTGGCGAGCGGCAAAGGTGTTTTGATCAGCGCGGTCGAACCCGACAGCCCGGCCGACCAGTCCGGGTTCGAGCGCGGACTGGTCATCTATCGAATCGGGAAATACGACGTGAATTCGGTCAAGGACGTGGAACGTCTGCTCGCCCAGGCGGATAGCTGGATCGAGCGTCGATTTCGCTGTCGGCGTTATCGCTCGCGGTGGCGCGGGCGCCGGATCGAGACGGTGAATCTTGAGGCGCGTTGAAAATTTTCGGAAAAATTTGCCAACGCTTCGATCCTGGCGTTGTCAGTAAAGCTCACCGCCACATGATCAAAGTCGAAAATCTCACCAAGCGCTACGCCGGGCAGACGGCGATCGACAATCTGAACTTCGAAGTCGGCAAGGGCGAGATCATGGGCTTTCTCGGGCCGAACGGCGCCGGCAAAAGCACGACGATGCGCATCCTCTCGAGCTTCATGCCGCCGACTTCCGGCCGGGCTTCGATCGCCGGCTTCGACATTTTCGAAAAATCGCTCCAGGCCCGCGCCCATCTCGGTTACATGCCGGAAAACGTGCCGCTTTATAACGACATGCGGGTCACGGAATACCTCGATTATCGCGCCGCGCTCAAGGGCGTGCCGCATCGCCGAATCAATGAGCGCGTGGGCGACGTGAAAGAGCTTTGCGGGTTGAAAGAGGTCGAGAAAAAATTGATCGGCGCGCTTTCCAAAGGCTACCGGCAACGCGTCGGCCTGGCCGATGCCCTCGTCCATGAACCCGATTTGCTCATTCTCGACGAGCCGACCAGCGGTCTTGATCCCAATCAAATTCGCCAGGTGCGCGAGCTGATCAAGAATCTCGGACGCCAGCACACCATCCTGCTCTCGACTCACATCCTGCCGGAAGTCGAGATGACCTGCAGCCGCGTCATCATCATCAACCGGGGTCGGATCGAGGCCTGCGACACGCCGGAAAATCTGTTGAACCAAATGCGGACCGCGACCGGCGTGGTGCTCGAGGCGAAAACCGGAAACGATAACGGCATCGAAGAGCTGAAGAAAATTGCCGGCGTGAAGGATGTCAGCCTAACGAACGATGACGACTGGCAGATTTTTTCGCTCCGCGCCGAAGCCGGCGCCGACGTCCGGCCGGAGGTTTTCCGCCTGGCGAGTGAGCGCCGCTGGGCGGTGCGCGAGCTGTCGCAGCGCAAAGCGACGCTCGAAGACGTCTTCGTCGAGATCACGCATGCGGACGAAGTATGAAGCGCACTCCGATTGTCACTCTGAGCGGAGCGAGGCGACGTCGAAGGGATCCCGTGGTGAAACTTGAACCTCCGTTGCGGAGTTCCCAAGTCGCGTTGCAAAGCTTCCAAGTAATGCCACCGGATCCCTCGATTGTGCTCGGGATGACATTTCGGTCTAACGACTCAATATGAGAAAATTCTTAACTCTCCTTTCCCGCGAAATCCGGAGCTACTTCTACTCGCCAATCGCCTACATCGTTCTTGTCTTTTTCCTCATTGTCAGCGGCGTCGACTTCTATTTTCAGATCTCCTTCATGAATCAGCGGGCCGTCCCCTATTCGGTCCAGGAAGCCTTCTTTAACTCCGTCTTTTTCTGGTTCGCTTTCGTTCTGATTTTCCCGCTCATCACGATGCGGCTCTTCGCGGAGGAATTTAAACTCGGAACGATCGAACCGCTCATGACCGCGCCGGTGCGCGACTGGCAGGTCGTGCTCGCCAAATATTTTGGCGCCCTCTTTTTCTACATCATTCTCTGGATTCCGACGACGCTCTATTTCGTCATTTTCCAGGCGATCACCCATCAGCCGGCGGCCAGCTCGACCGGCGCTTATCTCGGCGGCTATCTCATGCTCCTGCTCCTCGGGATGTTTTATCTTTCGATCGGCTGCTTCGCCTCGGTCCTGACGAAAAACCAGATCGTGGCCGCGATCATTTCCTTCGCCGCGATCACCCTGCTTTTCTTTCTTGGGCTGGTCTCGTTCATTCTCCGCGATATCAGCTCGGAGACGCGGCAATTGCTCGGTTATTTCTCCGCGATCGAACAAATGGGCACGCTTTCCCGTGGCGAAATCGATACCCGGCCGATCGTCCTCTATCTCAGCATGACGATCGTGATGCTGACTTTCACCTACCAGGCGTTTCAATCGCGGAAATGGAGACTCTAATCGATGGCTGACGAGACCACCCCGCCCGACAAAGCCAAAAAAAATCCACCGCCTCCAGATCGGTCTGAACGTGATCGTGCAGATTGGGATCGTCATCGTGCTCGCCGCGATGGTGAACTACCTCGGCTTCGAGCATTACCGGCGCTGGGATCTGTCGCGCGACAAGAAATATGCAGCTCTCCGACAAGACGAAGCACTTCCTCGAGAGCATCAAGGGCAAGGTACGAATCACGGTTTTCTTCGGCTCGCAAAACCCGATCACGGGCGACGTGCAGAATTTGCTGACCGAATATCAATATGCCTCCCGCGGGAAGATCGATGTCGAATATGTCGATCCGGAGCGCAATCTGACGAGAGCGAAAGAGCTCTTCGATAAATACAAGGTGGTGACCGACGAGAGCGTCCTGATCGTCGATTACGAGGGCCGGAGCAAAACGGTCAAGGCCTCGGAAATGGCCGAGATGGACCAGGGCAATCCGATGCTCGGCGAGCCGCCGAAGGTGACCGCCTTCAAGGGCGAACAGGCGATCACGAGCGCGCTCATCGACGTCGTCGAAGGGAAGAAAAACACCGTCGGTTACGTCCTCGGCCACAAGGAACCGCCGCTCAGCGGTGAAGAGCCCGATCTCGGTTCTGAAGACGTTTATCGAAAACGAAAACATTCAGTTTAAGGAGCTGAATCTGTTCGAAGTGCCGGCCATTCCGGCTGACATCAAGGTCGTGATGATCGCCGGGCCGCAATACGATTTCTCCGATCGCGAGATGAAAATGCTGCGCGATTTCTGGAACAAGGATGGCCGCATCCTGCTCCTCGTCGATCCCGCGGCGAAGACGCCGAAGCTGCTCGCCTTCCTCAACGAGCTCGGCGTGAAAGTGGATGACGATCGTCTCATGGCGATGGTCAAGACCGGCATCGAGGAAGTCGCCCGGGTGCGCGATGTGGTGGCGCATTTTCTGCCCGATAACCCGGTCACGAAACGGCTCGCCGACGTGCGCGCGCCCTTCTTCGGTCCGACCAGTTCGTTGACCCTCAACTCACAGCAGGTCGCGGCCGCGAACATCCATCTCGCGCCGCTCGCGCAGGCGGAGAAAGGATATTGGGGCGAGACCGATTACAATTCGGATGACGAGACGCTGCTGCAATTCGATGCGGCGAAAGACAAAGGCGAGCCCCTGACGATCGCGGCTTCGGTCGAAAAAGGCGGGAGCGCAGATGAGCGCGTCCAGATTAACTCCGCGCGCCTCGTCGTGGTGACCAATTCCACCTTCATCCAGGACAATGCGCTCACCCAGGACCAGCAAGGACTCGATTTTGTTTCCGCGAGCATCAACTGGCTCCTCAGCCGCGAGCAGATGATTGGCATCGCGCCCAAAATTCCGCAGACCTTGACCTTCAGTCTCGATGAGCAATCGCTCCGCAGTTTGCGCTGGATCATTCTGGTCCTGATGCCGCTGGTGCCCGCGACTTTTGGGTTTGATTGTCTGGTGGCGGCGGCGCGCCTAACGAATTCCCGGAAATGAAGACGAGGACCACACTCATTCTCCTCATGCTCGTCGTCGGACTCGGCGTTTGGATCAAGTTTTTCGAAAGCAAAAAGCCGAACACAGACGAGGCGCAGCGGGAGGCCGGCAACGTCGTCAACTTCGACCGCGAGAAGCTGGAAGGGATTACGATCCAAAACGGGGACGACCGGATCGAGCTTCGCCGGCAGGATGGAAAATGGCGGCTGACCGCGCCGGTCAAAGACCAGGCCGACGGCGCGGTGGTCGACAACTTGATTAGCGACATCGAGAACTGGCGCAAAGATGGAAAGATCTCCGCCAAAGAAGTCACCGCGGACAAAGGGCGCATGAACGAATTCGGTCTCGTGCAGCCGAAGCTGCGGCTGCGGCTGATCGGGCCGAATGGGCCGCCGGAGATCTTCCTGGGCAAGGACGCCGCGTTCGAAGGGAAAATGTATGTCCGCTTCGCCGATTCGAAGGATGTTTTCATCGCCGCCCAAACGGTCCGCACCGACATCGCGAAAAAGCCGGATGACTTTCGCGATCGCAAATTGACTGACCTAACGACCGCGCAGGTGACGCGCGCCGTTCTGAAAAGCGCGGCGGGCGAGATCGAGCTGGCGAAGAGGAACGAGCATTGGGAAATCGTGAAGCCGCTCCAGGCGCGCGGCGACGACCAGAAGATCGGCGACCTGCTCGCGCAGGTCACGAACACGCGCATCCAGGAATTCGTGGCCGACGACCGCGGCGACCTCCATGCCTACGGTCTCTCCGAACCGCGGGGATCAATCACGATCTACGGTGCGGACGACAAGGAAGGGCGGACGCTGCAAATCGGAGCGGTCGCGGAGAAAATCAAGGACGCTGTCTACGCGCGCTATCTGCCGCGAAATGCCGTCTACGCGCTGCCCAAAAAAACAGAGGAAATCCTGACCGTTCGACCTAACGATTTGCGCGATCGTCATCTCGTCAGGCTCGACACCAACAATCTCGACCGGATCAACATCGAGGCCACCGGCCAGCCGAAGATCGTTCTCGCCCGCAAAGAGCAGAACTGGACGATCGCGAGCCGCAACAACCAGCCGGCCAACGGCGACGAAGTGCGGCGTTTGATCAGCACCTTGAACGACCAGCAGGTGACCAGATTCGTCGCCGACACCGCCTCGGAGCTCTCGAAGTACGGCCTCGACCAGCCGCAACTCCGCTTGACCTTCAGCTCTTTCGCCTCGGAAAACACGGCAGAGACCGGCGGCCGGCGAGCATCCGTTCCTGACTCTGTCCTTCGGCAAGGTCGAGGGCAGTGACGTCTATGCGCGAGTCGGCGAAGAGCCTTTCATCGTGGCGGTCAACCACGAGCTGCTTGGGCAGATCTGGGTCGATCCGTTGCAGTGGCAGGAACTGGCGATTTTCCAATTCAAGCCTAACGACATTCATCGTCTCTCGCGCGTGACTGATCGCGAGGAATCGATCGTCCGCAGCGGTGCGCAGGATTGGAAATGGATCGAGGGCGAAGGCGCGATCGATAGCGCGGACCTTCAATCGCTCATCAACACCCTCGCCTCGTTGCGCGCCGTGCGCTGGGTCGGCGCGACCAAGCCGGCGCACGGCTTCGAGCAAGCCGCAGCTGGTCTTGACCTTCACCACCTCGCCGGATGACAAGGCGTTGCACAAACTGACGATCGGAAATCGCACCGATGACGCGATGTGGTTCGCCAAGGTCGATGGACGCGACGGCACCTTCGTCATCAGCAATCCCGATTTCACGGCGTTGAAATTGCCCTTGGTGAAGGCGTCCTGTCGGCCTCGCCGTCGCCTAACGGCGACGCCGATCTCCTTCCGTCGCCGAGTTACGCCGGCGCCAGCGCCCATGCGGGCCGACGAAGTGAGTTTACTCGCGCTGGTTAGCGCCGCGCGCAGTAGATGTGACGATGCCGCCGGAGAGCGGTTGGGCGGTCGCTGCGCTAAAACCGCTCCGCTCCAGCAGCTCACACATTGCCTCGCCGCTGGGAAATTTCTCAATCGACGCGCCCAAGATATTGGTAGGCCTGCCTTTCGCCCGTCACGATCCCGGCGAGCCAGGCAGAAAACGGTGCAGATAGAATCGATAAAGCGGTCGCAAGCAACCCTTGCGGCAGCGAAAAATCGAGCACCAGAAGATGTCCTCCGAGCACGAAGGACCCGCGCCATTTCGGCCAGAGCCGCCGGCCAATCCGCCATGTTGCGCAAACCGAAGGCGACCGTCACGACATCGAAGCTGCCGGCGGAAACGGCAGCTGGAGTGCATCCGCCACCACCGTGCTTGTCAGGCCCTTGGCTTCGCGCCACGCTCCAGCATCTCCGCGCAAAAATCGGCGCCCGTGATTTCCGCTTGCCGGCAACTTTTGCGCGATCGTTAGGGCGAGATCGCCGCTCCCGGTGGCGAGATCGAGCACCCGGCGCGGCTGCCATTCGCCTAACGATCTCAGAAGCGCGCTCGCCGCCACCAGAAATCGAGCCCGCCGCTGAGCAGATGATTGGCCAGATCGTAGCGCCGCGCGACGCGGCCAAACATGGACCGGACCGCGACCGGATCGCGATCGACTCGGTCGACAATCGGTTCGTTCGGCTTCTCTAGCGCAGTCGAGCGATGATGATTCGCTCCGCGCTCACGATCGTCATCGTCGCAACTTTTCGCCGGGCGTTCGGCGCTGACCCATCGCAGCGAAGAGCAGCAGCGTCTTACTCGAGCACCGGCTCGGTCCGATCTTCGTCCCGCGCGGCCAGCTTATTTTTCGCCATCATGCGGGCGCAGGTGTTCCAGCGCAGGAGCGCGTCGTCGTTGCCCGGTGGCCGGATCGATTCTGCCTTCTCAAACTGCCGCATCGCTTCGCACAATTCATCATAGGCGTAATGACTCGCGCCCGGACTGTCCCTGCGCGAGTTTCGCCTTGGCCCGCCGCTCCGCCAAAATGCCCGCGTAGTAGGCGCGTTCGTATTCGCCCTTGATCCGCGCGAGCAACTGATTCGCCGGCGTATCGCTCACCCCGTAGCCTTTGCTGAAACGATCGGTCAGCGCGAGAAGAAGCGTGATCAGCGCCGGCTGATTTTCCGGATCGGTCTCAAGAATATCGAGGCAGATGCTTTCCGCCTCGCCCGGTTCGTTGAGCAAACGGTAACGCTCCGCTTTTTCCAGCGCGGCCGGGATCGCTTCTTTGGAAAGTGACTTGAGGTCAGACATGGCTGTTTCGCGTGATTCAGCGTTTGCCCTCGTTCAGCTTCGCTTCCAAATCCACCCTAACGGATCATAATAATCGTCCACCACGCGTTCCTTCAATGGAATGATCGCGTTGTCGGTGATCTGAATGTCCTCCGGGCAGACCTTCGTGCAGCACTTGGTGATGTTGCAATAGCCGATCCCCTGCGCCTCGCGCAATTCCTCGACCCGATCCTCCGTGTCGAGCGGATGCATCTCGAGCGCGGCCGTGTAAACGAGAAAACGCGGCCCGATAAACTGGTCGTGCTTGTGATGGTCGCGCAGCACGTGGCAGACGTCCTGGCAAAGAAAGCACTCGATGCATTTCCGGAATTCCTGGACCCGATCGATGTCCTGCTGTGCCATCCGCCAGGTGCCGTCGGCGGCATCCGGCGGACGCGGTTTGAATTTCTTGATCCGCTTTTTGACCGCGAAATTCCACGAGACATCGGTGATCAAATCCTTCAGCCGCGGGAAAGCTTTCATCGGTTCGATCGTGACCGGTCGGTCGAGCGGAAGTTCGTTGAGTCGCGTCATGCACATCAGCTTGGGCATGCCGTTGACTTCGGCCGAGCAGGAACCGCATTTGCCGGCTTTGCAATTCCAGCGGCAGGCGAGGTCGTTCGCCTGCGTCGCCTGGATGTCGTGCACCGCGTCGAGCACGACCATGCCTTCGGAAACGTCGGTCGTGTAATCGCGGAACTCGCCGCCGCTCGCATCGCCGCGCCAGATTCTGAAAACGGCCGTGTTCATGGACTCCGATGCGATTCATCTTTCCGGATAACGCGCCTTCATCCCATCTCCTCGATCACCGCGTAAATCCTCCCGCATCTCCGGAATCGGGTCGCGCCGAATTTGCATCCGGCCATCGTCCCCTTTCCAGACGATCGTGTTCACCTTCGCAAACTCCGCGCTCTTTTCCGGATAATCCTCACGGAACTGCGCGCCGCGGCTTTCCTTTCGTTCGAGAGCCGCGCGTGTCACCGCCTCCGAAACGGTGAGCAAATTCGTCAGATCGAGCGCGGTGTGCCAGCCGGGATTGAACTCGCGATTTCCATCCACGCCGACCCGAGCCGCGCGTTCCCAGAGCGCGCTCGATGCCTTCCAGCGCGGCCTGCATTTCGTCTTCGCGCCGAACGATGCCGACCTTGTCCTGCATCATTTCCTGCAAATCTTTTTGCACCTGATAGGCGCCATCGGCCTGATTGAAATCGCGCTCGAATGGTTCCAGAGCGCCTCGCGTCGTTTCGTCGACTTGCCGCGGATCGACTTCGCCTAACGAATTCTCCTGCGCGAATTTTGCCGCGAATTCGCCGGCGCGTTTCCCGAAAACCAGGAGATCGGAAAGCGAATTGCCGCCCAGCCGATTGGCGCCGTTGATCCCCGCCGCGCATTCGCCGGCGGCAAACAATCCCGGGACGCGCGACATCTGGGTGTCGGCATCGACCCGGATCCCGCCCATCACGTAATGCGTCGTCGGACCGACCTCCATCGGCTCCTGCGTGATGTCGATATCGGCCAGTTGTTTGAACTGGTGATACATGCTCGGCAGCTTCTTTTTGATGTGTTCCTCGCCGTTGGGAAGCTTGCTCTTGATCCAGGCGATATCGAGAAAGACGCCGCCGTGCGGACTGCCGCGCCCGGCTTTGATCTCGCGCACGATGCAGCGCGCAACGTGATCGCGGGTCAGCAGCTCCGGCGGGCGGCGCGCGTTCTTGTCGCCCTGGCAATAACGCCAGCCTTCCTCTTCGTTGTCGGCCGTCTGCGTTTTGTAGTTCTCCGGAATGTCATCAAACATGAAGCGGCGACCTTCCTTGTTCGTCAGGATGCCGCCTTCGCCGCGCACGCCTTCGGTCACGAGAATCCCGCGCACGCTCGGCGGCCAGACCATCCCGGTGGGATGAAACTGGATGAACTCCATGTCGATCAGCTCCGCCCCGGCCTCGTAGCCTAACGAGTGACCGTCGCCGGTGTATTCCCAGCTGTTGCTCGTGATCTTGAAGGCGCGCCCGATGCCGCCGGTCGCGAGGACGACGGCTTTGGCGCGAAAGACCTTGAAGCGACCGCGCTCGCGATCGTAGCCGAAAGCGCCGACCACCCGACCATCCTCGTTTCAGCAACGTCAGGACGGTGTGCTCCATGTGGACGTCGATCCCTTGGTGAACGCCGTGGTCCTGCAGGGTGCGGATCATTTCCAGCCCGGTGCGATCGCCGACATGGGCGAGGCGCGGATATTTGTGGCCGCCAAAATTCCGCTGCAGAATGCGGCCGTCCTTCGTGCGATCGAAGACCGCGCCCCAGGCCTCGAGTTCGCGCACCCGCGCGGGCGCTTCCTTGGCGTGCAGTTCGGCCATCCGCCAATTGTTGACGTACTGCCCGCCGCGCATGGTGTCGGAGAAATGGACCTGCCAGTTATCGCGGTCGTCCACGTTGGCGAGCGCGGCCGCGATCCCGCCTTCGGCCATCACGGTATGCGCTTTGCCTAACAATGATTTGCAAACCATCCCGACCTTCACGCCCGCGGCCGAGGCTTCGATCGCGGCGCGCAACCCGGCGCCGCCCGCGCCGATGACGAGGACGTCGTGCGTGAAAGTTTCGTAGTCGGACATGGGAGAGCGGCGTTTAGAAAAATCGCAGATCGTGCCAGACGCCGATCGCGCACAGCCGCACGTAAATATCGGAGAATCCAACCCAGAACAAACTCATCCAGGCCCAGAGCATGTGCCGGCGGTTGAAGCAGCCGACGCAGGCATAAGCGCGATAACAGGTCGGTGATTTCGAGAACTGATCGAGAAATCCACCGACGAGATGGCGCAGGAATGACAGCCAAAAGTGTAGCCGCCGAGCAGAACAACATTCACCGCCAGCACCAGCGTGCCGACGCCGATCCCGAACGACGTCCTGTCCCGTCGCCGGATCGGCGAACCACAGCGCTTTCCAGACATCGTGCGCGAGCACGAGGATGAAAGAGCAGCGCGAGGTAGAGAAAATAACGATGCACATTCTGCATGATGAGCGGAAAGGAGCGCTCGCCGAGATAGGTGTTGCGCGGCTCACCGACGGTGCAGGCCGGTGGATCGGCCCAGAAAGCTTTGTAGTAGGCGCCGCGATAATAATAACAGGTGAGCCGAAAACCGCCCGGCGCCCAGAGGACGAGGAGCGCCGGAGAAAAGAGAAGCCAGGCGGGCCACCAAACCGGTTTCGGCCCAAACCAACTGTGCGGCGAAGCGCCAAAAATCTCCGGCGAATAAAACGGCGAAAGGTAGGGGCCGAAATAATAATTCTGCCCCTGGAACGCCGCCCAGGTCGAGTAAACGACGAACGCGCCCAGCCCGAGAAAAACGACGAGCGGCTGCGCCCACCAGACATCGGCGCGCATCGTCTGGCCAAACGAGCGGCGAGGAAGAGTCAATTCGGCTTGTGTCATCGTGTCGAAATCATGGGTCGCTCGCTTAGATAACGACGGCGCGACTGGTTGACAAGGGTTTCGACGACTCCCCGCAGCCGGTGCGAGCGACGCGACAGTCTGGTCGAAGCGGGGATCGCCGCGCAACGCGTCCCAAAACGGAGGTCAAGCGCAGTTGCCGCGTCACGCTCCGTCGAGCACGTGATTGACCAGCTTCGAATTTAGTCCCCCGTCAGCCGCGCTTCGGCCAGATCGAGATCGCGCTGGATGCGGCGGAGCGCTTCGTCGTTGATCGCTTGTGAATTTCGGAGCGCGATGATCGTCTGGCGCTCGATCTGCAGGGCGCCGTGTTGCAGGCGCTGGTAAATCGGCGTCGCGACTTCGCCGCCTGGGTTTCCGGTCTCCTGGCAACAGGCGTTCAATTGCTCGATGCGATCGCAATACTCCGCCCGCACCCGCACCATCACTTCCTCGGGGAAATGTTCTTCGAGCGCCTTTTTTTCGATGAAATCGACCGCGGCTTCGTTCGCCTGCAAGCGCGCGCGGCGCTCCTCGTCGTCGATCACGCCGTCGTCTTGCACGCCGAGTTTTCGGATCAGGATCGGAAGCGTCAGGCCTTGGAAAACCAGTGTCGTCAGGATGACGCAGAAGGTGAGAAAGAGGATGTAGCTCCGACCCGGAAAAGGGTGTCGGTCGGCCAGCACGATCGGGAGCGCAAACGCGGCCGCGAGCGAGACGACGCCGCGCATGCCCGCCCAGGCGATGATCACGCTGTGTTGCCATGGCGGGACGGGATCGCGCTCCCGCATTTTCCGGCTCAGCCAGCGCGGCAGATAGGTGGCCGGGAAAACCCAGGCGATGCGCACCAGGACGACGGTGGCGCTGATGAGGAAGCGCGTAGATCGTTAGGCGCGAGAACGGTTCCTGACTCAAGTTGCGCAGGATCTCGGGCAATTGCAGCCCGATCATGATGAAGATGAAACCGTTGAGGAAGAAGGCGACCATCTCCCAGAAGGCCTGCGCCTGGAGCCGGGTGCGCGCGGAGAGCGCGGTCGAATGCCAGCCGAGATAAATGCCGGCCGTGACCACCGAGAGCACGCCCGAGACCTCGAGCCGCTCGGCCAGAAGATAAGCGGCGAACGGCGTGAGAAGCGAGATCGTGATCTGCACCGGTGGATCGTCGAGACGCCCCTGCACCCACCGCATGACCAAACCGACGAGCAAGCCGAGGCCGACCCCGCCGAGACCGACCAGAAGAAAACGGAGACCGGCTCGCTCCTAACGAAAACTGACCGGTCACCATGGCCGCGACCGCGAATTGGTAGGCGACGAGCGCGGTGGCGTCGTTGACCAGGCTCTCGCCCCCGAGCACCGTCTGGATCCGCGCTGGGACGCGCAGGCGCTTCAGAATCGCCTCGGCCGCGACGGCGTCGGGCGGCGAGACGATCGCGCCGAGCGCAAAGGCCGCCGCCCAAGGCAAACCCGCGACGAAGGTATGCGCGACCCACGCGACCACCGTGGTCGTCATGAGGACGAGGCCGATGGCGAGAAAAAGAATCGAGCGCAGATTGCGCCGGAAATCCCGCCACGAAGTGAAGAGCGCCGCCGGATAGAGCAGCGGCGGAAGAAAGAAGAAGAGGACCAGATTGGGATCGAGTCGAATGACCGGAAGAACCGGGACGAAGCTCAGCGACAGTCCGCCGAGCACGAGCAGAACGGGATAGGGAATGGCCGACTTGTGGGCGACGATGACCAGCACCGCCATCAGCACGAGCAGAAGCACGACGGGTTCGGCGTGGTGCATGGCGCTGGGCCGGCGTGCCTAACGAGGCAGATCTGCGCCATTGGAAGCCACCGACCGCGCACGGGCGCGGTTCGCTTCCAACTGCGGCAGATGTTTTTCCGCCCAATGGCAGATGGCGTTCAAGGGCTCGATCAAAGTCCGGCCGAGCGGCGTGAGAGCGTATTCCACCTTGGGCGGGACGACCGGATGCACTTTGCGCGCGACGAGGCCGTCGCGTTCGAGACTGCGCAATGTCTGGGTCAGCATCTTCTGCGAAATCCCGCCGATCTCGCGCTGCAGCGCGGCGTAACGCCGCGTCCCGGTGGCGAGGACATGAATGATCAGCGCCGTCCACTTGTCGGCGATCCGGCTGAGGACGACACGGGAAAGACAATGCGCGTTCATGACGGAAGCGCCTCGGGCACGATTGGACATGGGCATTTCCTAGCGGAATCCGGCGGCACATGCAAATGGAGAGTAACATTCCAACAGGTAGGTATGGGCCCGAATGGATGGGGAAACTAATCGAACTTGAGTGGCCGCACTTTTTGCTTGGAAAAACAAATTTATGTGATCACTCTCCTCCCCGACCCGTTCCCCAAGTCGCCAGGAATCAACCATCCCGTTTCGGATTCTTACGAAGAGCACTCTTGTGGACGTCGCTAACATGGGAACACCACAAGTAGGGCGACCGGAGGAATGAAGGTCCTTGATTGTCGGCGGCGGCGGGCGCGAGCACGCGCTGGCTTGGAAACTTCGGCAATCCCCGCGAGTCGACGCGATCTTTTGCGCACCGGGTAACGCCGGGACCGCGGGACTCGGAGAAAATGTCCCGATCCAGCCTAACGACTCCGCCAGCCTCGTCCGGTTCGCGAAGGAGAACCAGATCGGGCTAACCGTCGTCGGCCCAGATGATCCGCTGGCCGCGGGCCTGGTCGATGAATTTCAAAAGGAGAACCTGCGCATTTTCGGTCCGACCAAATCCGCCGCGCGACTCGAGGCATCGAAGGTTTTTGCCAAGCAGCTGATGCGCAGTGCCGGCGTGCCGACCGCGATGGCCGGGGTTTTCGACGATAGCCGAAAAGCGTGCCGCTTCGCCGAGAAGCTGCGTTACCCGCTCGTGATCAAAGCCGACGGCCTCGCGGCCGGGAAAGGCGTTGTGATCGCGCTCGATGCGGCCGGCGCGACCGAAGCGATCACCGATATGATCGATCGCGGCCGCTTCGGCGCGGCCGGCGCCCGGGTGTTGATCGAGGAATTTCTCGAAGGCTGGGAATGTTCGCTCCACGTGCTGGTGGCCGATGAGCGCTACCGAGTGCTGGGCACGGCCTGCGATCACAAGCGGCTGCTTGATGGAAACGAGGGACCGAACACCGGCGGGATGGGCGCCTACAGTCCGGCGGCCGCCTGGCACGACCGGTCTGGAAAAGCAGTTTGACGAGAAAATCATGCAGCCGCTTCTCCGCGGGTTGCGCGATGAAAAGATCCACTTTTGCGGGCTGCTCTTTCCCGGCCTGATGATCACCGGTCAAACCGCCCGCGTTTTGGAATTCAACTGCCGTTTTGGCGACCCCGAGACGCAAGTGATTTTGCCGCGCCTGAAAGGCGACCTGCTGCCACTCCTCGAAGCCACCATCGACGGGCGGATAGATGAAGTGAAAATCGAATTGGACGAACGCGCCGCCGTTACTGTCGTGATGGCTTCCGCCGGCTATCCGGGCAACGTCCAGGCGGGCAAGAAAATCACCGGGCTCGACGAATGCGCGCAGATGGAGGACGTGCAGGTTTTCCATGCCGGGACACGACGGGAAAACGGAGAAGTCGTGAGCAGCGGCGGCCGGGTTTTGTCGGTCACCGCGCTCGGCGACACGATCGCCGCCGCACGCGATCTGGCTTATGCCGCCGTCGGCAAGATCCAGTTCGAAGGCTGCCACTTTCGGCGCGACATTGCTCTTGTCGCGGTTGAGGCTAACGTCGAGGCGACCGATGGTGCGTCTCGTTCTCAGCGCTAGCCTAACGATTCTTTTCTGTGTCGCGGCCCGCGGCCAGACGTCCTCGGCTTCGCCCGCAACGCCCTCTCCTACACCCGCGCCCGCGCTTGAGACGCTCGACGCGGCCGATCTGCAGCGGGCGATTCCGCTCATCCGGGAGAACTACCTCAATCCCGCGGCGCTCAACCCAACGGAGTTGGAACGCGCGACTCTCGCCGGTCTGTTTGACCGTCTTGGCCGCGGCGTCATCCTGCTGCCGGCCCGCCCCGGCAGTGAACCGACGCCTGCGCCTTTTTATCGCGAGATCATCGGCGGTCACGTCGGTTACCTGCGTCCGGGAGATTTGAGCCGGGCGCCAGCTCGAGGAACTGGATGCGACGCTCCGCGGTTTCTGCCGGGAAAAAAGTGGACGCGATCATTCTCGATCTGCGCGGCAGCGTAGAGTCAAATGACTATGCGACGGCCGCAGAATTTGCGAAACGCTTTGTGCCGAAGGGTGCACCGCTCTTTGCCTTGCGAGGCCCGGCGGCGAAACCAGTGCGGGATTTCGTTTCCGATCAGGCGCCTCTCTACAATGGGTTGATCGTCCTGCTCGTTGATGGCGAGACCGCCGGGGCGTCGGAGGTGCTCGCCGCCGTCCTGCGTTTGCACAACCACGCCATCATCATCGGCCAACGAACCGCCGGGCGCGCGGTCGATTACTCCGATCTGTCTCTGCCGAGCGGCAAGATTCTTCGCGTCGCCGTGGCCGAAGCGATCCTCCCCGATGAACACTCCAGATACCCGGATGGCGTCTCGCCCGATCTGCCGGTGGCGCTGTCGGCCCCGGTGAAGCGGCAGATTTTTCAGCAAAGCCTAACGAAAGGCATGGCACCGTTTGTCTTCGAAACCGATCGGCCCCATCTCAATGAAGCGGCGCTCCTCGCCGGGACCAATCCTGAGATCGAAGCGGCGCAAGCGGCCCAGCAACGGCGCGCCCAGGGCGGGGAGAAACCTTCGGCGCTGCATGATACGGTTTTGCAGCGCGGGGTCGATCTCGTTACCTCGATCGAAGTCTACGAAAAGCAAACGAGCCGCGCGCCCTAACGATCACGCCTCGTGCACCCTCTCGAAGAACGCATCGGTTATCAATTTCAGAATCCGCAGCTCCTCACCGAGGCGCTCACTCATCCGAGCGTCGCGCATGAAAAACAGCGGCCGCAATTCGACAATCAGCGTCTCGAATTCCTGGGCGATGCGGTCCTGCAGCTCGTCATCACCGAGCACCTCTTCGCGCGTTACCGCGAAGCCGGGGAAGGTCGCCTGACGACCCGCCGGTCGCGCCTCGTCTCGCGTGAATCGCTCAAGGTGCACGCGGCCAGCCTCGATCTTGGCCGGCACCTGTTGATGGGCCGCGGCGAAGAAGCGAGCGGTGGCCGGCGACGCGATTCCACGCTGGGCGACGCCTTCGAAGCGCTCCTCGGCGCGATTTACCTCGACAGCGATCTCGAAACCGTCCGGCGTTTCATTCTCGAGGAAATGAAAGACGACCTCGAGCAACTCGAAGAGGAGCCATTGGAAGTCAATCCCAAGGGACAGCTGCAGGAGTTGCTGCAGGCGATCTCACCTCGTAGCCCCTCCTATGAACTCCTCTCGCAGCACGGGCGCGAACATGAAAGGGTTTTCCAGGTTCGGGTCGTCTGGGAAAATCAGGTCCTCGGTGCCGGCAGCGGCCGGAGCAAGAAGCAGGCGGAAAGCGCCGCCGCGCTGGCCGCGCTCAAAGAGCAGCTTTGGATCAAGAAAAATGATCCCGCTCTGCCTTAACGACATTGTAGCCGGGATGAGTGACCCCGGTTCGGGTCGAATCGGGTATTAGCGCTCGGCTCGAGCGCTCGGCGGTCACGACCCGGCTACAGCAGATGATTCAACGCCTGGATCTCGCCTGACGAAGTCGTCCAGGCGAAATGCCCGCCGATCGCGCGACTGACAAAATCCTTGGCCCGCGCGATCGCGACTTCGAGTTCGTCGCCGAGCGCGAGACGGGCGGCGATCGCCGCGGAATAGGTGCAGCCGGTGCCGTGAGTCGAAACGCCATCAACAAACGGCGCTGAAAATTCCGCGACCGCCGTTCCGTCGAAGAGCAAATCGGTCGCGCTCGCCCCGCCGAGATGTCCGCCTTTGAGCAGAAACCGCGTCCCGAATTTTCTCGCCAACTGCTCCCCGGCAACGCGCATTTCGTCGAGATTGCGCACCGGTCGTCCGGTCAAGGCGGCTGCTTCGGCCATGTTTGGCGTGACCAGTGTCGCGCGCGGAAAAAGCCGCGAGCAATAGATCTCGACCGCCGCCGGCTGAAGCAGCGCGTCGCCACTGGTCGCAATCATAACCGGATCGACGATGACTGGAATGTCGTGCTGCCTGTTCGAGCGCCGCTGCGACCGTCTCCACGATCTCCGGCGAGCAAAGCAACCCGGTCTTGATCGCCGCGACCGGAAAATGCGCGAGCAAGAGCTCGATCTGCTCGCGCACATTACGCGCGTCGACCGGCATCGATGCGCGAGACTTTTCCGGGCACTTCGGCGACCACACAGGTGACCGCGGTCACGCCGAAAACGCCAAGCGCGCTGAAGGTTTTCAGGTCGGCCTGGAGACCGGCGCCAGCGCTCGAGTCGGAGCCTGCGATCGTGAGGGCGACAGCTGAGCTGGCGGTCTGGGACATCGTAGCTCGTGAATCGTTAGCCATCGTGAATCGGCTCCGAGTCACGATTCACGAACCTCGATTCACGGACTTACCCTCCGTCGCTGCCGATCGCTTCGACCGGGCAACCTTCCATCGCTTCCTTGCAGAGAGTTTCTTCCTCGGGCGATTCCGGCTGCTTGTAGACAAAGGAATGTCCGCCGTCGTCGTTCCGCTTGAAGTTCGCGGGCGCCGTTTCGCGGCAAAGATCGCAATCGATGCACTGATCATCGACGTAGAATTTCCCCTCTACGTTTTCGGAATATTTGTTTGCGACATCAGCCATAAAGCACTTTGGGGCGGGTTCGGCCTCGAAGGTAGGAAGATTCGCCGGGCGCGCAATCATTTTCCTGTTTGACGCACGGCCATCGCAGCCGCCAAATCAACGCGTAGCTCGAACTCTTCCGCCAGCGTCCTTCGCACACTAATGAAAGCCGAAGCACGCGCAAGACGCTCTTCTCCTTTCTTGGTCGAGCTGGTCGTCTACGGCGTTCTCGTTGTCGTCTACTTTTTCCTTGTCCTTCATTTTCTCGGCCGACTGGCTCGCTCATCTCGATAAGGAGAACATCAAGCTCTACGCGCTCGTCTCCATCGGCTTGATCATCGGCCAGGCCATTCTCCTCGAAATGGTCACCACCTTTCTCTTCCGCCTCTTGCGCGGTCGCTCCGAATGATCTTGCTCGCAATGCATTTCCCGATCTCGGGGACGGACATCAGTCCGGTTTACCTGGTCGTCGATCGGGTTTCTTGATTGGGGTCCTGGGCGGGTTTCTTCGGCGTCGGCGGCAGTTTCATCGCCGGGCCCGGCGTTGCGCGCAGTCGGGATGCATTGGAATTTCGCCGTCGGCACCGATCTGGCGCACATCGTCGGCAAATCGGTCGTGGCGGCGAAGCGACATCGCGCGCTCGGCAACGTCGATCTGCGGCTCGGTTTCATCATGGCGCTCGGCACGATCGCCGGCGCGGAAGTGCGGCGCGCAGCTGATCCAAATGTTGAAACGAGCAGGGCAACGTCGACTTCGTGGTCAGCATCGTCTCGATCGTGATCTATTTCAGCATCTCCACCTTCATGGTCTGGGAGAGCTGGAGGACGCTCCGCTCGCAAAAAAGAAGAGCGGTCGGCGAAGCAAAAAAGACGCAGAAAGGCCGGCACGCCAAAGACGAATCTTCCTTCGACGGCCTGACGCAAGTCGATTCATCGCATTCCGGCTCTGGCCGATGATTTCGCTGCCGACCTCCGGCGTGAAATCGATCTCGCTCTGGGTCATTGTCATCGTCTCGTTTATCGGCGGACTTTTCAGCGGCTTTCTCGGCGGCGGCGCGGGCTACATCCGGATGCCGATGATGGTTTATGTCCTCGGCATTCCGACCCATCTCGCGGTCGGGACCGATCTCTTTGAAATCATCATCTCCGCGAGCTACGGCACTTTCAGCCACGCGATCAAAGGCAATGTCGACATTCTGGTCGCGCTCGTCATGCACACCGGCGCCGCGATCGGCGCGCAGATCGGCGCCATCCTCACCCAATATTTCGCCGGTCCGAAAATCCGCCTCCTCTTCGTTCCGCTGCCGTTGATCGGGGTGGCCATCGTCATCTACACTTTGTTTACCGGACACAAACTTTAGCCGTCCATGCGCATCCTCATTTGCAGCGACGGCACCGATCCCGCCGACAACCCGACGCGGCTCGGCGGACTCATCGCCGGACCGTGTCACTCGCAGACCACGCTGCTCGGCATCGTCGAGGATCCCGGCGACGAAGAGCCGCTCCGGCGCGCGCTCGAGAGCGAAGCAGCGATGCTCAACAAACTGGAGGTTTTCCCGGATATTGTGGTCCGTTCCGGCGAGCCGATCCGCCAGATCCTGGCCGAGACGACCGCGAACGAGTACGACCTCGCCATCATCGGCGCGCGCCGCAAAGGGGACGGCGGACTGTATTGGCGACCGGAAAAAACCTACGAAGTGATCAAGGCGGTTCCGCCGCCGGTTCTGGTCGCGATCGGCGCCTGTGACCGCATCCGGCGCATTCTCGTCTGCACCGGCGGGAAAAAATACATCGACGACGCTGTGCAGCTGGCGGGCGAAATCGCGAAGTGCGTCGGGGGCACCGTCACTCTGCTTCACGTCATGGCGGAGCCGCCCGCGATCTATGCCGACCTCGTTAGGCTGGAGGAAGACGTCGAACGCCTGCTCGCTTCGGATTCCGAGCTCGGGCGCAACCTGCGCGGACAAAAGGAGAGCCTGGAAAAAATGGGGCTGACGGTCGAAGTGCGCATCCGTCACGGGCTGGCGCTCGATCAGATCTTCGCCGAAGTGCGCGACGGAGAAAACGACCTGATTGTCACCGGCACCTCACAGGCGACGAGGCCCCTTCCGGCACTACATCATGGGGGATCTGACCCGCGGGATTTTGAACCGCGCCGATTGCCCGGTGCTGGTCGCGCGGGCCGGGAAGATCGTCGATTACGAAGACGCCGAAGGCGGATTTTTTCATCGGCTTCTGCACGGCTTCGGGGCGTCCAAGTCGGCCTAACGAGTGGACGCCATCCCGCGGTGTAGCGCGGCGTGTCGCCGGCAATCGCCACGCAAGCCGCGCGCGAGCGGCCGACACGGCCGCCCTACACCAGTCGAGGTGCTTGCATGCGAAACTGCTGCCGCTATTTTGCGCCTGCTCGCTTATGAATCCAAAATTCCGTTTCCTTCTCGTTAGGCTTGGCCTCTTCCTCCTGTCTCGTCCTCCTCCCGGCGTGCGCAGACAAGAAGGGTGGCCAGACGGCCGGCAGCACGGGCGATTACGTCACCGGCACTCCATTGCCGGAGCGACAGGAGGGCACTTCATTCTTCAGCGGCAACGTCGAGCGCAATCAGTTTCAGCCGATCTATTTCGACTTCGACAGCCAGACCATCCGCAGCTCCGAGAACGGCAAGATCCAGCAGGTCGCAAGCTTCCTCCAGCAGAGCAACGGCCAGATCATCATCGCCGGCTTCACCGACGAACGCGGCACGGCGGAATACAATCGCGGTCTCGGCGAGCGCCGTGCGCAATCGGTCCGCGAAGCCTTGATCGCGATGGGCGCCAACGCCCAGAACATCCAGACCGTCAGCTTTGGCGCCGAGATGCCGGCCGATCCCGCCTCGAATGAAGAAGCCTGGGCGAAGAATCGCCGCGCCGAGATCGGCGTGGTGAAGTAGCTCCCAGGCTGTAGACGTTGCCCTCTGGCAACGCGGGCGGGTGCGTTGCGGGAAAATGCGTCCTGCCAATTGACATTTGCCCCGCACTTCGCAGAGCAAAGCGTCTACAAATGGAACACGAGGCGGACGTAAGCGCATCTCCGCCGCCCAAGCGCGAATCTATCGCTGCATGCCCGCGAGTAACTTTGCCCCTTCCACCCGCCGCGGCTGGCTCTCGCACCTCTGGCGGGAATGGACGGTGGAGACACTGGCGATCGATCGCGCCGGCTTCCGCGAAACCGCGGCCTAACGAATGGAGCGATGAACGGCTGACTGCGGCCTGGCTTGGTCACTCGACCGTCTTGCTCAACTTCTTCGGTATCACGATTCTGACTGATCCGGTGCTGCTTTCGCGGATCGGGATTCCGCTTCCGTTCACCGCCATCGGGCCGAAGCGCCTGACGAAACCAGCGCTGACCGTGGACGAGTTGCCGCCGATCGATCTGATTCTGCTTTCGCACGCGCATTTCGATCACATCGATTGGCGAACGCTGCGGCGGTTCGATGCCCGCACGCAGGTCGTGACCGCGTCGCGCACCCGCGATCTCCTGCGCTGGACAAAGCTGCGCGCCATTACCGAATTGCGCTGGGGCGAAAGTCGCGAAGTCCGGACCGCAGCCGGAACAGTTATCGTTAGGGCATTTCCGGTCAAACACTGGGGGGCGCGGATGCAAACGGATCTGTACCGTGGCTATAATGGCTACGTCATTGAGCGCCACGGGCGGCGCGTCATTTTCGCCGGCGATACCGCCCTCACGAACCATTTCGCCGACCTGCGCGACGATCGGCCGTACGATCTCGCAATCATGGGCATCGGCGCCTATGACCCGTGGATCCGTTCCCATTGCACGCCTGAGCAGGCGATCGCAATGGCAAACGACGCCGGAGCGCGGTTCATCATGCCGGTCCACCATCAGACCTTCAAGTTGAGCTTCGAGCCGTTCCGCGAACCGATCGAGCGTTTCACGGCCGCACTGGCGGACGCGCCCGAGCGCATCGCGCTGCGCGAAATCGGCGAAACGTTTGTGCTCCCCGCCTAACGATCCGTCGCGGAAGCCGTGGACGCCGCCGCAGTGAAACGCGTCGGCCGAGACTCGTATCGCAGCTGCGGAAAGGTCGTCCTCGCTTTCCGTCTGGGATCGGCAGGTTAGCGCCGAGACCTGTCGAGCCAGATGCTCGCCCCACTCGACGACTCACCACCAAATCCAGGAAGGCCTGCGGAGCGCCGCCGTCCGCCAAGAAATGGCACCCTAGCTGCTTTCTAGTAATTATGGCAAAGTTCCTAAATACGAGCGCCGCGAACTACTATCTCGAGGAGATCATTCGCCTCGCGCATGATCGGCTCATCCTGATCAGTCCATTCCTGAAGCTGAACGACCGTGTCAAAGAACTCCTCGAAGACAAGAACCGGCGCAAGATCGACATCCGCATTATTTACGGGAAAAACGAGCTCCAGCCCGAGGAAATCAACTGGCTGCGCGCACTCAGTTTTGTCCGCACCAGCTTCTGCAAGAATCTCCAGGCCAAATGCTACCTCAACGAGGAACTCTGCATGGTCACGAGTCTCGATCTCTACGAATTTAACCAGGTCAACAACAACGAAATGGGCATCCTCATTTCACGCGAGGAAGACGCCGAGCTTTTCCAACATGCAGCCGACGAAGCCCAGCGCATCATCCGAATTAGCGACGAAGTGCGGATGAGCTTCGAGAAGGTCAAGCGCATGAGCGAAGAGAACGCGCCCAACGGGGCGGAAGAAACGGAAGGCGCAGGCAAACTCAGCACTTCACGGCTCGCGAAAAAGCTCGGGCTGAAAACACAGGAATTGACCGATCACCTGGTGCACCTCGGCGCCATCGAGATCAGCGAAGGGCAAAAACAAATCACGCCACTCGGCCGCCGGCTCGGCGGCGAGTTGCGAGTGAGTGCGCGCTTCGGACCTTATTTCCTGTGGCCGGAGGCGCTGCCTCTAAACGGAGGCTGATCCAGCCGCCGTTTACACGTTGATCCTCGGCGGATTCCGGGACCGCCTTTTCCGCGGCCTGGAACCCGATCTTGGAATGGGTGCCGTCGCAAAACGGTTTGGTCGTCGAAGCGCCGCAGCGGCAAAGGGCCATGCGCTTTTCGGCCGGATAAACGTTGCCCTCCGCGTCCCTCAGTTCGAACTCGCCCTTCACGATGTAGGGCCCGTTCTTGATGGTTTCAATGGTTGCTTCAGCCATGAACGCAGCTTCGCATCGTCGACCGAAAAAGAAACCGCCGCGACAAAGTTGTAGCCGGGGTCGCTGACCCCGGCCACAGGGAATTCGCGAGCAGATTTTCACCGCGGCATTCGACTGGAACGGATCGACCGGCTGCCTAACGATGCTAGGTTCTCCTGCGATGCGGCACAAGTCACGACGACGTCGGAGACCGCCCTTTCAGGAGTGTGAGAACGATTGCCGCAATCTGGTCCCAGACCGCTTTGTGGTAGCGGCGCCTCTCGCCCAACTGGAAAAAAAGCGCCCAGCTCTCTTCGTTGCTCTAGCGCATCGCAACTAGACGAACGCTGGTTGCGATGCGTAGAACGGGCGCGCAATCTCTACCGCTTTTTCGAGCCGACGGTGGAGATTGTCCCTTCCCAGGGGACGAAAAAAGTTCCCGTGTTAGTGTCTATTTGTCCGCCCAGGTTGAACGTGCCAGTCGCGTTGGCGAAACGGCCCGTGCCGCCGGTTATAAAGGCGAGTTCGTCGTTGTCGAATACGCCTGCGATTGATGTCGGGGTCAGGGTCCCGGTGAACGGGCCGGAGATACTGTCGCCGTTGGCCGCTATAAATACGTAGCTGCCGACATAGGTCAGGTCGCAGACATCGAAGATGAATTCCGCCGTTCCGTTGAAGCGGCCCAACTGCGTCGCATTTCCCCCGTTGACGATTTCAGTAAGCACGTGGCACTCGTCCAGAGGCACACTCGAAATGATTGTACCCGAGAGAGTGCCTTTGAACGGCACGGTATCCCCGGCTCTTGCCGGAGCCGCTGCCGAGACAAACACTGCAGCAAAGCAGGCGAGCAGCAGGGGATGAGAAGTCCTGCTGTTGGTTTGAACTGAGACTCTTCCATTTATAAATGCTTCTTTTTGACGGCCTGTATCCCCGGCTATTGCCGCAGCGGCTGCGAGTCAAACACTGCAGCGAAGCAGGCGAGCAGCAGCCGGATGAGAAGTCCTGCTGTTGGCTTGACTGAACGTCTCGATTTTTCATATATCGATTTCCGTCGCCGTCTCGGCTTTCCGTAACTCCGCGTCATGATAGACGCCGTCGACGTACGAGACCAGCATCAACGCGTTGTACCCGAACGCCAGGAGTGATGGCTGCCATCGTAGAAGACGTTGAGCGTGACCTGGGCCGGCGTCTTGGATCGATGTTCACGTTCCAATTGCCGGTGACCGATGAAGCCCGCAGCCGGAATGCCGTCACAGTAGAACGTGCCGCCCGTAAGCGTGCCATGGTACGTCTGTGCGGGCGCGGCCGGCGACGAACTCGCTGAGGTCACGAGGATGGAGAGTGCGGCGACCACGTAAGTCACGATATTTTTTCTGTTTCTCATAATATGATTTTCTTTCTTGTTTTGGTTTGTGGCCGTCGTTCTGGGTAATCCGGAGACGCAGACCGTTTCCCATTCCTTCCCGAAACTTTCCGCCGCGTTGCAAAGAAAGTGATCGGGAGCCACAGCGCTCTGCGTGTCGCAGTGCGATGCAACGCCCCGACCGAGCGGGGCGGCTACAGCCCGGGGCACCTATTTTGGCGCGAGCGAGGCGACGATTTTTTCGAAGCGCGCATCGCCGCGCAGCGAGTCCCAGAATGGCAGAAGTTTCAGTTGGCCGTAGCTGAGAGGGTTCGGGACCCGCTGAACGATTTCGATCTGTTCGCATGGCGAGGTCTTTCATCGCCAGTCCAGGCGTGACATTTGCGCAAGGTTGATCGGCGAATTTTACTGCACTTCACTCAAGGCGTCCTTCGGCTGCATCGGTACCAGTTCGCATGCCCGCTCGACCCTGGCGTAGCAGCCACCGCGATGCTTTTGTCGAATGATCGCGAGGCGACTTCCGCCGACTGCGGGAGCTGAGAACGGGCGATCTTGTTTTCCAACTCGACGAATCGAGGATCCTCACGCAGCGGAACCAGCCAGGGATAAAAGCGCGGCGCATAAACTCTGGCGGAGCGATCCTGGAACGCCTGATCGAGCGCGGCGAACGCGCGGTTATTATCGCCCAGTGCCGCATAGATGGCGGCGATATGGGTGTGATCCACGTAACGTTGTTGCGCAAGTTTTTCGAGCTTCTCGAGGATGTCTCGGGCGCGCGCGATCTGGCCGGTGCGCGCGTAACAGATCGCAAGCTCGAAATTCGGGCGGTTGAATCTTGCCGGCGGAATCGATTCGTAACGCTTCACCCCATCCTGCCACCGCTCCATCGCGACATAGACATGCGCAATCGGATCTTCGTCGTAGAGAAACTCTGGGTTGATCTCGATGACGCGCTCCGCCAACCGAAGCGCGCTTTCATGATCGCCCTGCGCGATCGCAACGGACGATTCGGCCCAAAGCGGCCAGGTATAAAGCGGATCCAGCGCGCGGGCCTGGGCCATCTCCTGACGCGCCGCAACGAAATTGCGTTCCGCTCGCGCGAGATACCAGCCGTAGAGACGATGCGCGTCGCATGAATCGGGATCGAGCGCGATGGCTCTTTCGAGCTCGCGTTTTGCGAGCGGAAAATTCCAATCGTAGCTAAGCGCAATTCCAGCGAGCATCATGTGTCCCGTCGCCAATTTTTCGTCCAGTGCCACCGCCATCTCCGCCGCGTCGCGCGCGGGCGTCAAAATCTCTCGCGGTGCCCGATACGCATCGCCGATGTGGATATAGGCCCCGGCCAGCTCCGCCCAGGCCACGGCGTACTGCGGATCCTCCGCGACGGCCTCGCGCAATAGCGCGATCTGTTCTTCGTGGCTCTTCTGGTCGGAATAGGCGCTCAGCGCCCGCGCCCGAAGATAGGAATCGTGTGCGCGCGGGTTGTTTGTGGCCGCCAAACGAAGTCGTTGCGCTTCGCCCGGCGTTAACTTCACTTTCAGAGCGCCCGCCACCTGGTGCGCCACTTCGCCTTCCACCTCGGAAATATCTTTGCCTGGGCGCTGGTAGCTCTGCGCCCAGAGCTGCGTGCCGGTCTTCGCATCCATCAATTGCACATGAATCGAGAGATCCCCGGCGACGTTCCGCACACTGCCTTCGAGAAAACTGTCAGTCCCCAACTGGCGGCCAAGCTCTGGCAGATTAGTGGGATGGCTCGCATTTTTCTTCGTCGAGCTTCGTGACATCACTTTCAGCCCGCGCACCTGCGCGAGTTTGGTGAGAATTTCATCACGCACGCCGCCGGCAAAATAAGCGTTGCCCTTGTCTTCGCTCAGACTCTCGAACGGCAGCACCGCGACGGTTTTCTCCGAAACATTCGAGAGCACTGTATTCTGGGAGATGGTTCGATTCTGTCTCTCGAAGATCAGGAAAGCGGCAGCCGTGATCCCGATCAGTCCGGCGGCCAGGGCGAATCGACGCGCCGCTTTCCAGCGATCGAGGATCTGTGCGCGGCAATCTTGCAATTGCGACGTGAGTGCACGGACATCCGGGCGCGCGGCCGGTTCGGCCGCGAGCATCGACGCGAGCAGCGAAATAAGGCGGCTTGGAACACGTGCCGCCTTCAGCTGTTCGATCGGCAGAGCTTGCGAGTGCTGGCTCGCGCGAATCTGTTCGATGGTCGCGCCCTCGAAAGGCCTGTGGCCGGTGAGCAGATACCAGAGAGTTGCGCCTAACGAATAGATGTCCGAGCGAACGCCGACCCGCGCATCAGTGAATTGCTCCGGACTCGCGAAAGCCGGCGTGCCGACAAATCCTCCGTGCGTCAAGCCCATCGCATCCGGCTTTTCGACAAGTGCTTTCGCCACGCCGAAATCGATCACCTTTACGACGGTGTCGGCTTTTTCGGCTTTGCCGGGACTCGAATCGTTCGCATCCGGCGCCGCGGCGACGAACATCAGATTCGCCGGCTTCAAATCCCGGTGCACGAGGCCTTGCTTTTCCGCTGCGGCCAGTGCGCTGCTGACCTGCAAGGCGATGTCGATGGTCGTGAGCGCGTCGAGCGGCCCGGTCCGGCGAACACGCATCTCCAGCGTTTCGCCTTCCACCAGTTCCATCGCGCAGAAGCACTGCCCGTTCTCTTCGCGGATACCGAAATGGTAAACGGTCGCGACATTTGGATGCCGCAAAGATGCGGCCGTCCGTGCTTCGCGCATGAACCGTTCGCGTGCTTCCGCTCCGCGTTTCACCCATTCCGAATCGATGAGCTTGAGTGCGACCGCACGCCGCAGCGAGGTATCAAGCGCGCGATACGTCACTCCCATGGCGCCGCGGCCGAGTTCCCACAGCGATCCATCGTCGCGTCGCTCAATCCGGTAATTTCCGAGTCGATCCGCTACGAAAGAAAGCGCGGCTTCGTTAGGTTCTTCCGCGTCGTCGAATCCGACGCGCAGCAGGCAAATCATGCAGCGCCCGAGACCGCGGGAGAATCCTCCCTCCAGCCGTGTCCCGCACTCAGGACAGACCGCCGCGCTAGTCGCCTGTGCCTGCATTAATCCGCCGCCAGCACTTCGCAAAGATGTCGCAGCTCCGCGTCACCTCGGACGCTTCTGCCACCGTGCCGCGCCACTTCCTCCCGCAAAATCGTGCGATACCTCGAGCGCAGCCGGGCCACATCGCTGCGCAGCGTTGTGATCGGCCGGCCCAGCCGGAGAGACATTTCTTCGTAGGGAACGGCCGCTTCGCTCGTGACCGAAAGGTGTGAGTTCAACTGCTTGAACAGCTCATCTTTTCCCGCCAACGCGCATTCCTCAGCCAGCCGATCCAGCGCCTGCCGGAGCAGCGTCTCTGCCCATTCGCGTTCGTAAACGCGTTCAGCACTCCAGGCCTGCACGCTCACGGCTCGTGCGTCCGCCTCGGCGATCGCGGCCGTGTCGAGCTGCGCGAGGATCATGCCTCCGCCGCGCTTCTGCGTCCGGTCGTGGGCGCGCGCGTGGGCCACGAAATGTTTGAGGGCGCCGAGCAGAAAGGAACGGAAGCGTCCCTTATCTGGATCGGCTCGGGCATAGGCGCGTGATTCAATGAGATGGGCGAAAAAGCCTTGCGTCAGATCTTGCGCATCGTCTCGGCTCCGATCCCTTCGCGCCGCAGAAACAAGATAGAGCGGTCGCCAATAAATGCGGCAGAGCTCGGAGAGCGCTTCGTGCGATTGACTGCGCGTCGCATCGGAGTCTCCGGCGGCGAGCACAAGCGTCCAGCGCGTCGAATTAAATGATTCGTTCCGCGTCCTCGTTTCGGCGCGGAGGGAATTCATAGCCGTTTTTTACTCGACGGACGGAGGAGAAAGCAAGCCGATTCGCGGCGGCAGAAAAAGGCTGCCTAACGATTTGTAAAAGTGAAGCGCAAGGCCTGGTGCAAACGCGCCGGCAGTGCCGGCAAGTTGCGGCGCTCGATCAGGAAAGTGATGACGCCGGCCAGCTCCTTGAAGATGTAGTTCTTGTTCACCGCGCCCTGGAGGTATTGCTCGCCGCTGCTCCCGCCCGTGCCGACCCGGCTGCCGATCATGCGCCGGACCATTTGCAGATGGCGATAGCGGAAGTTCGCGAGTTGTTCGTCGATCTCGATGAGCGCGTTGAGAAGCGCGAAAGGAAGCCGGAAGAGCGGCTCGTCGCGGTAGAGCATGATGAAGAGCGCGGCGCGCAACGCGGTCGGCCGAAAAGCGCCCCAGCCGGCTTTGAAAAAGATGTCGTCGAACTTGCCGAGCAGGTCGGCTTTCTCGTCGCGCTCGGAGAGACTTTGCTCGTAAAGGAGACGGTAGCGAGTCCAGAACGGGGCATATTCCGACGGGGTCGATTCTTCAGGCGCACCTTCCCAGTCCAGCCAAAATTCCTTTTCGAAAAATGGCATCCGCTCCAGCCAGTTTTCGACCAATTGCAGCAGGCTCGGCTTCTCCTCGAACTCGGTAATCTCGGCGAAGTCCTTTTCGTTAAAGCCGCCGAACTGCGGTGTGCTTGTAGTACTCGGGCCGAAAACGGCTTTCGATTTGCAGCCCTAGCGACGCTTCGATCTTGCGAAATTGCTTGCTCTGGAACCCGGAAGCGCCATGGAGCAGCTCGCGAAACTCGAGAAAATCGAGCGGGGTCATCGTCTCGAGCACATCGACCTGGTGATTAAGCAATTTCCAGATCTCGACCACTCGTTTGAGCCGGTGCACCACGACGTTCATGTCCGGTCCGTCGTCGTCCGCGGCCGGTTTGCTCAGCACTTCTTTGCAGGCCGTGATCTCGTGCAGGATTTGTTTGAACCAAAGCTCGTAGGCCTGGTGGATGATGATGAAGAGCATCTCATCGTGCGCGATCAGCTTTCCCTCGCGCAGGCTGAGCGGCTTCTGCAGCTCGAGCAGATGCTCGATCCCGAGGTAATCGCCGTAGTACTGCGTCGGGCGTTCGTGATTGATGGGGCACTCCATCGCCGCAGTCTCGCGCAACGTCTGGCCGATCGTCAATGCAACGGAGGGCAACGAAGTTTGCGTAGACCCTAACGACGTCGCCGGCCAAACGAATAGCCGCGATGGGTGCGCCCGCCGCCGATGGCGCGCTTGCCGCCACTGGCTGATTCCGGCTCGAAGAGCACGGTGTAGATGTAGGGAAAATTCTCCAGCTTCAGCCGCGGGATCTTTTGCCCGATGAAACGCTCGATCGCCTGCAGCGACGGCAATTCTTGGCCGTTCATGAGGGTGAAGGCATCGCCCACGTTTTGCGCGCGGCCGGTCCGGCCGATGCGGTGCACGTAATCCTCCGGATGCTCCGGCACATCGTAATTGATCACGTGGCTTACCCCCGCGATGTCGATCCCGCGCGCCGCGATATCGGTCGCGACCATGACTTCGTATTTGCCGGATTTGAAACCTTCGAGTGCCTCGACCCGTTCCCGCTGCGTCCGATTCGAGTGCAAGACCGCGACCGAATGCCGCGCCTGTTTCAACTGCGACGCGATGCGGTCGGCGCCGTGCTTCGTGCGGGAGAAAATCAGCGCGCTGTCGAAATTGGTGCGCTCGAGCAGGGCCATGAGCAGATCGAATTTCTGCTCCGCCGCGACCGGGTAAACCGCATGGGTAACAGTCTCGGCCGGCGAACGCCGCGCGCCGATCTCCACCAGCTCCGGTTCGCGCAAAACCCAGGCGGCAAGCCGCTCGATCTCGGGCGGCAGCGTGGCCGAGAAAAGGAGAGTCTGCCGGTCGGTGGAAATCTGTTCCACAATCCGCCTAACGTCGGGCAGGAAACCCATGTCGAGCATGCGATCGACTTCGTCGAGGACGAGAATGTTGACGTCGCGAAAATTTATCGCGCGTTGTTCGAGCAGATCGAGCAGTCGCCCGGGCGTCGCGCAGACGATGTCGGTTCCGCGGGCCGCTTCGTCCTTTTGCTTCCCGTAGCCCACGCCGCCGTGCACCACTGAGACGCGCAGATCGGTGAAGCGCCCGTAATCCCGGAACGCCGTCTCGACTTGTGCCGCGAGCTCACGCGTCGGCTCGAGCACGAGACAGCGAAAGGCGCCGTGCTTGGCGAGCAGGGTCATGATTGGCAGCGCGAAAGCCGCCGTTTTGCCGGTGCCGGTTTGCGCGGTGCCGATTAAATCCTTGCCGGAAAGAATGATTGGAAATGCGCGGAGCTGGATCGGCGTCGGCTCGGAGAAGCCCATCGCCTGTGTTCCCCGCACGACTTCCGGGGAAAGCCCGAAATTGTTGAAAGACACAGGCGTGAACAGTAGATCGGTTAGGCCGGGAAGCAATGTTACTTCTGTCTTTGCGCAGCGCTTCGCTTCGCGCAGGATGACAAGGATGGATCCGAAAGCACTCCGGATTTTTGTTCTCGCCGATACGCACGATCATCTCCCCGATAACCTTGAGGCGCTGGCGGAAGGCGCAGACGAAATCTGGCATCTCGGCGATGTCTGCGCGCCCAGTTTGCTCTTGAGTCTGGAAAACGTCGGACCGCCGGTAACGCTGGTGCGCGGCAACTGCGACAGCAATTTCGAGTGGCCGCTGGTCGTCGATTTGAAACGAAACGGCGTTCGCTTTCGCCTCGTCCATATTCCGCCATCGCGCGTGCCGGAGAACGTGGATGTCCTTCTGCACGCCCACACTCACGTGCCGCGCAACGAGCGCAAGGATGGCGTGCTCTTCCTTAATCCCGGCTGCGTCACGCGTCCCAAAGATGGCGCGCGGCCCAGTGTCGCGACGCTCGAGATCGCGGCGGACGGGAAGCTTGCCTGGCGCCTAACGATCCTTCGTTAGGCAGCACCCGGCGTAGGCCTGCTTTTCCTCGCTACTCTTTACGGTCTGCCTTTCCGCATGCCTTGGACGCCGCCGGCAGCAGACATCGACGTCTGTGATCAGCGCGAGACTGCGAAGACGCGTTCAAAGCACGAAGGTAATCGGTTCCTGGATGCTCGAGCCAATCTCGGCAAACGTCACCGGCTCGTGGCTGAACTGCCAGATCGTTGTCGTGGTGGCGACGACGAGGAGCAGGTAAACGATGGCTTCAATCAGGCCGCGCTTTTTTTCCTCCGACTGGATGAGCAGTTGGTAGGTGCTTTCTTCGTGCACTAATGCGGTGTGAGGTGTGTTTGTCATGGTGTCCTTTCTTGAACACCACGGCCTTATGCAATCGTTATGCCACCCGATTGACGAAAGTGTAAACACACTGACGGAGAGATGCTTATGAGACGAAGTATAAAATCCGCCAGATCCCGCGAGTGTGTCGCTGGCGGGATGAGGCGGTGCCAAAAACGGGACGTCGATCGGGCGGGACTCTGTCGAGCCGGGGTCGCCTCCAAACGCGCTACTCTTTCGCGTCCGCTTCCTTTTCGTTAGGCACGCTCTTCTTCGCCTTGCCCGCCAGCCTTGGCGTCCCCTGCGGAACTCGCTTCGCCCTTTGCGCTCTTGCGCTTCCTGCCTTTTTCGGCCGGGGTCGTTTCCTCGACCGTCACCTCGGCCGCGTCCACCCACTCGAGAAAGGCCACGGCCGCCGAGTCGCTCTTGCGCTGGCCGAGCTTGATGATGCGGGTGTAGCCGCCCTTGCGGCTCGCGCTGCGCGGCGCGATGTCGTCGAACAATTTCTTGACCGCGTCCTTCTGCCGCAAAACCGCGAGCGCCGTCCGGCGCGCGTGGAGCGAGCCGTTCTTGCCTAACGTCACCATCTTTTCCGCCAGCGGTCGGACCGCCTTCGCCTTGGCCAGAGTGGTCTTGATCCGCTGATGCTCGATCAGACTGCAAACCTGATTCGCGAGCAGCGCCTTCCGGTGTTCCGCGGTGCGTCCCAGCTTGACGGTTTTCTTTTGGTGCCTCATAGCTGTTTCTCCGGCGAAATTACCTTGCCTAACGACTATTCCTCGTCCGCGCCGTTGGCGCTGTCGACGCTGAGCGGGATCTCAACCAGACCGGGATCGAACTTCTGCCCAAGGCCGAGGCCGAGCTGTTGCAGCTTGTCCTTGATTTCGTTGAGCGATTTCTTGCCGAAGTTGCGATACTTCAGCATCTCCGCCTCGGTCTTCTGCGCGAGCTGGCCGACGGTCGTGATATTCGCGTTGTTCAGGCAATTGGCCGCGCGCACGCTGAGCTCGATCTCGTTTACGCTCATGTTGAGCAGCTTCTTCAGCTTCACGTTTTCCTCGCTCACGCCCGCTGGCGTTTCGTCGAATTCGATCACGTCTTCGTTGAAGTTGACGAAGACATCGAGGTGATGGCGCAGGATCGCGGAGGCCTGGAGCAGCGCGTCGTCCGGCGTGAGGCGGCCGTCGGTCCAGACTTCGAGGATGAGTTTGTCGTAGTCGGTGCGCTGACCGACGCGGGTGTTTTCGACCGCGTATTTCACCCGGGTCACCGGCGAAAAGATGGAGTCGATCGGAATGAGGCCGATGGCCTGATCGGGTCGCTTGTTTTCGTCGCCGGTGGCGAAACCGCGGCCGACGCGAACGTCGAGTTCGGCTTCGAATTTGTGCTTCTTGTCGAGCGTGCAGATGACCTGTTTCGGGTTGAGCACTTCGTAGCCCTGGACGAGCTGGATGTCGCCGGCGGTCACGGTGCCTTCCTTGTTCACGTTGAGCGAGAGCTTGCGCGCTTCGTGATCGGAGGCCTTGAATTTTACCCGCTTCAGGTTGAGCACGATGTCGGTCACGTCCTCGACCACGCTGGGGAGCGTGCCGAATTCGTGCTGGGCGCCGTTGATTTTCACCGCGGTGATGGCGGCGCCTTCGAGCGAGGAGAGGAGGACGCGGCGGAGCGAATTCCCGACCGTGTGTCCGTAGCCGGCCTCGAAAGGTTCGGCGACGAACTTGGCGTAGGTTTCAGTGGCAGACGCCTCGTCCTTGACGAGGGTCTTGGGCATTTCAAAACGACCGTAACGAACTGACATAGGCTTAAGAGATCGGAGCGAAGAATTAGAATTGAGAAGAGCTGAAAATCCGACACACTCCATACATCCGAATTCTCGACTACTCCTTCAAAGCGCCGGGTTCCCCCTGGCGAGCGCGGTTTCGCGTCCAGCGACGGAAACCCAGGGACCAACGGCGCAACGTGTTAAAAACTCGCTGCGGGACGTGGAATGAACACCATCGCGTGCGCTTTGCAAGTGGCGGCGGCCTGTCGTCCCGCAGCGAAAGCGAGGGATCCGGCTGAGTAACTTTACGCTGGCGCCACGGGATCCCTCGAACTGCGCTGCGGCTCCCTTGGGCATGACGGCGCTAACTTTCCTCGACTGCGTTTGGCAATTCGTTGCGGTCGTCGGGACGACGAGGAAAATGCTGCGCCAGCAAGCTGCCCGCCTCCCGGATCGCGTGCACGATGGCGTCGGTGAAATTCTGCGCCTGGAAATGGGCCCGCATCGCCTGGGTCAACGCTTGCCAGAAAGGCTCGCCGCACTTCTCGTGCACGCCTCGGTCGCCGATGACCGCGAACTTTTGCGCGCGCGGCGCGACAAAGATCAGGACGGCGTTGCGCTCGCGGGTTTGCGTCATGCCAAGTCGCTCGAATTGCGCGCGCGCAGTCGGACACCGCGTCGGCCACTTCGCCGCGCTGGATGAAAACGCGGATCTCGCCCGAAGTTGTCGCTTCCGCGGCGGCAATCGCCTTAGCGATGCGATCGTGCTCCAGTTTGCCGAGGAATTCCTTTGTGCGCATAAGCACCTACCAGCTCGATCCGGCGCCGCCACCGCCGAAACTGCCGCCGCCGCCGCTAAACCCACTGAAACCGCCGCCGCCCGAACTGCCGCCCCGACCAGCCCCCGCCGCTTCCGCCAAATCCACCGATGTAAGGCCCGCCCCAACCGGCTATAGCCGTAGCCGCGCCGTCCGCGTCGCGCCCGACGGCTCGACAATGATGAAGAAAATCACGATGAGCAGAAAAATGATCAGCCCGATGGGAGATCCGCTGCCGCTGCCGCTCTTCCTCTTCCTTGCGGGTGCGCCGGTGCCTTTGTATTCGCCGCGCACCGCCTGCATCATCGCGGTCACGCCCGCCTTCAATCCGCCGGTGTAGTCGCCTTTCTTGAAGAGCGGCGCGATAACGTTGTGCGTGATGTCGAAGCAGGTCGCGTCGGGCAGCGCGCCCTCGAGGCCGTAGCCGGTCTGGATAAACATCTGGCGGTTCTCGACGAAAACGAAAAGCACCGCGCCGTTGTTGCGACCTTTCTGGCCGACGCCCCAGGTTTGCGCGATGCGCTGGGTGTAATCGGCGACCGAAGATTCGCTCTGCATCGTGCGGTAAATCGCGACCACGATTTGGGTCGAAGTATCGCGTTCGAATTGCGCCAGTTGCTCGTTCAGCTGCGACGCGGTCGCCTTGATCGACCACGCCCGGCGTAATCGTTGAAGTAGCGATCCGGCTTGGACGGCATCATTTCCGCCGCGAGCGCGCCGATCATCCCCACGAAAATCGCGAAGAAGGCAAGACGTGAACGCGTCCCCGTTCTCCCGATTCCAAAGGGACAAATCGAGAGATCCCGTTGTGGAACCTTTAGGCTAACGTCCACGGGATCCCTCGACTACGCTCCGCTCCGGGATCGACGTTACGGCGTCGCGGCAGCGGTTGCGGCCGGCGCGGGTGCGGGGCTTCCGAAATTAAATTTCACCTCCGGCGCTTTCTCCGCGCCAGGTTGCGCGTTGAAGAACGGCCGCGGATGGAAACCCAACATCCCCGCGAAGAGGTTCGTCGGGAAAGTTCGCACCGCCGTGTTGTAGGCCTGCACCGCTGTATTGAAATTCCCCCGCTCAACGGAAATGCGGTTTTCCGTTCCCTCGAGTTGCGCCTGGAGCGCCTGGAAATTCGCGTTCGCCTTCAGCTCCGGATAACGCTCGGCTCACCACCAGCAAGCGCGAGAGCGCGTTGCTCAGTTGACCCTGCGCCGCCTGGAATTCTTCGAGCTGCTGCGCGCTGGTCGGCGCCTGGTTCGCGTTGATTTGCACCCGCCCGACGCTGGCGCGCGCTTCGGTCACCGCGGTCAGCGTCGACTTGCTCGAAATTCGCCGCGCCCTGGACGGTGTTCACCAGGTTCGGAATCAGATCAGCGCGCCGTTGGTAAACGTTCTGCACCTGCGCCCACGATTGGTTGACGCTCTGGTCGAGCTTGACCAGAGTGTTGTACTTGCCCGTGACCGCGATCGCGATGACGACCGCCACGAAAACGAGCACGAGCAAGATTCCACCGCAACCAAAAGCAAATTTCTTCATTTGATAAGTTTTAGTGCCTTAAGAATCGCCGGATCAATCAAGAATGTCACGCGCGAACGGCAGCACCGCGTCCATTGTTGCGCTCCGCGTTTCAGAACCGGCGCTAGCTCGGCTCGGTGCCAACTGTTTCGACGTTCTCCTGCACAGACGCCGGCGGCGGTAACGTTTTCTGCAGGAGCCAGTCGGTGCCTTGGGCAATTCGCGCCGCTTCAATTCCTCGGAGTTCGGCAGCTCATCGAGATTGCGGAGCCCGAAATGCTCGAGGAAAAACTGCGTCGTCTCGTAGAGCAACGGCCGGCCCGGGACCTCGGCGCGGCCGGCAATCTTGACCAGCCCGCGCTCCATCAACGTTTGCAACACGCTTTCGATCGCTACCCCGCGAACCGCTTCCACATCGGCGCGGGTGATCGGCTGGCGGTAGGCGATGATGGCGAGCGTCTCGAGCGCCGGCGGCGTGAGACGAGCCGGTTTCGCGGCGGGAAAGAGTTGCCGGACCCACCGGGCATATTGCGGGTCGCTCGCCAGCTGCCAGCCTTCCGCTTTTTCCAGCAGTTGAAATGCGCGCTGTTGCTCGAGGTATTCGATCTTCAGTTGCTCGAGCGCCGCGGCCACCGCCGCTTCGGTGGTTTTCGCAAATTCGTTAGGCGTGAGCTCATCTTCCGCGCCGGCGCCCCGGAGCGCCACGACGAGTTCGCGCGGAGTAAGCGGTTTTTGCGCGCTGAAGAGGAGCGCTTCGATGACTTGCGAGAGGTTCATATGTCCCATACGACCTATACGTCCTGCAGGAGCTATTCGCCAAGCGCCCTCTGAATCGCTTCCGCGATTCGATCGGCTTGCCGGTCGATCTGATTGCGCTCGCGGCCTTCGATCAAGCAGACGGATTTTCGCCTCCGTGCCCGAATAACGCAGCAGCACACGGCCCTTGCCGTGCAGCTCCTTTTCCGCCTCCTGCACCAGCTTCATCACTTCCGGCAACGTCTCCAGCGGCGGCTTTTCCTTCACCAGCAGGTTGCGCTGCGCCTGCGGATATTTCGTCAGGCACTTTTTCAGCTCGCTCAGCGGTTTGCCGGTCGCCTGCATGATCCGCAAAATTTGCAGCGCGCTGATGATGCCGTCGCCGGTCGTGGTGAAGTCGCGAAAGATCATGTGCCCGCTCTGCTCGCCGCCGAGATTCAGATTTTGCCGGACCATTTCCTCGATCACGTAGCGGTCGCCGACTTTCGTCCGAAAGACCTTGCCGCCATGCGCGGCGAGCGCTTCGTCGAGCCCGAAGTTGCTCATCACCGTGGCGACAAGGGTATTTTGTTGCAGCTGACCGCTACGCAACAGATCGACCGAGGCGATGGCGAGAATTTCGTCGCCATCCACGATCTCGCCCTGCTCGTCGCAAAGCAGGACGCGATCAGCGTCGCCATCGTTTGAAATCCCGACCATGGCGCCGCTTTCCCTAACGAGTCGCTGGATCTCCTCCGGATAAATGCTGCCGCACTGGGCGTTGATGTTGGTTCCGTTGGGCTGGTTGTGCGCGACGGTTAATTCCGCCCCGAGCTCGCGCAGAATGCAGGGGGTCGATTTGTAGCCGGCACCATTCGCGACATCGACCGCGATGCGCATTTTCTCGAGCGACATCCCGCGCGGAAAACTCGTTTTCGCAAACTCGACGTAACGACCGAGCGCGTCATCGATCCGGGTGGCGCGGCCGATCTTCTGTCGCCGTCGGCCTGATGGAATCGATCTCGCCCGTGAAAACGAGCTGCTCGATTTGTCGCTCGATTTCATCGTCCAGTTTGTAGCCATCGTGCCGGAAGAATTTGATCCCGTTGTCCTCGTAGGAATTGTGCGAGGCGGAGAGGACGATGCCGGCGTCGGCCCGCAGAGACCGCGTGATGTAGGCCACGCCCGGGGTCGGGAGCGGACCGATCAGGAGGACGTCCACGCCTAACGAGGTGATTCCGGCGACGAGCGCGTTCTCGAGCATGTAGCCGGAGAGCCGCGTGTCTTTCCCGAGCACGATCTTGGGCCGCAGGCCCGCTGGATGTGCCCGCGGATTGAGCGCGCTAAAGACGTGGGCCGCCGCCCGCCCAAGCTTCAACGCCGTCTCGGCCGTCACCGGCTCGACATTGGCCACGCCGCGCACGCCATCGGTCCCAAATATTTTCTTTGCCTCCGTCATCATGGTTGTAGCGCCCCGTCTTTCTGCCGGTCGCGGTCGTCGCCGTCGTTCTCGTCGACTACCTTCATTTCGTTGATCTTGCGATGCAAAGTGCGGCGGCTGATGCCCAGCTTCTTCGCTGCGGCGGTGATGTTCCCCTTCGTCGTCGCGAGCGCCTGCATGATGAGCCGTTTCTCCGTCGCATGCAGATCAAGCGGGCTGGCATTTTCGTCGAAGGACCGGACGCGCGTGCCCGCCGCGGGCGCGGCCTGTCTGACGGCTACGGGCAGATCGCGCAAGGTGACTTTCGCCTTGGTCGCCATGACCACCCCGTGTTCGATCGCAGTGCGCAACTCGCGCACATTCCCCGGCCAGTCGTAGGCCAACAAGGTGTCCATCGCGTCGGACGTGAGATCGAGCAGCGGTTTGTCATTCGTCTTGCAGAAATGACGCAGGAAAGCGCGCACCAAAAGCGGAATATCCTCCTTCCGCTCGCGCAGCGGCGGCATGGTGATCTTCACCACATTGAGGCGGAAATAGAGGTCATCGCGAAATTTCCCCTCGCTGACCAAAGTTTCGAGATGCTTGTTCGTCGCCGCGATCAGGCGCACGTCGGCGTGCAAGGTTTGCGAGCCGCCGACCCGCTCGAAAGCGCGATCTTCGCTCATCACGCGCAGGAGTTTGATTTGCGTCGTCGCATCGATCTCGCCGATCTCGTCGAGGAAAATGGTGCCGCCATTCGCCTGTTCGAAGCGCCCGATCCTCCGTTCATGAGCGCCGGTGAACGCTCCGCGTTCGTGCCCGAAAAGCTCGCTCTCGAGCAACTGCGGCGAGAGCGCCGCGCAATGGACCGTGACGAATTTCCCCTTGTGCCGCCGGCTCAAATTATGGATCGCGTGCGCGGCCAGCTCCTTGCCCGTGCCGCTCTCGCCTTCGATCAGGATGTTGGCCGAAGAGGGCGCGACCTGGCGAATCGTGTCGAGCACTTCGCGCAGCGCGGGCGATTCCCCAAGAATGTTCTCGAGCGCAAACCGCTCGTCCACCTGCTGGCGCAGCGTCCGATTCTCCTGCTCGAGCCGGCGGCTCCCGAGCGCGCGCGCGATCAACATCTCGACCTTGTCGAGATTGAGCGGCTTGGTCACAAAATCGTAGGCGCCGCGCTTCATCGCCTCGACCGCGGTGTCGACCGAGCCGTAAGCCGTCATCATGATGCAGACCGGCGGATGCGGCAGCTTGAGCGCGCGCTCGATCAGCGTCATGCCATCCTCGCCGCCGAGGCGCAGATCGGTCAGGAGCACATCGATCTGATCGCGTTGCAACACATCGAGCGCGCTCGCGACATCGGCCGCGACATAGGTGTCGTAATTGTCGCCTAACAAACTGCGCAACCCATCGCGAGTATGCTTCTCGTCATCGACAATCAGGACCGTCGGTTGCATCGCAGGGAAACAGTGGAGGATGTCGGCTTCGGAGGAAAAAGAAAAGTGAGCGCCATCAAAGTCGACGCGGCCGCCAAATTTGTCATCCTTCCGCCTTTCTCCGGTAACATCCGCACTCGCGATCGAGAACGGCAGTCGAATGGTCAGCGTCAGTCCTTTCCCTTCGCTGCTCTCGATCGCCAGCTCGCCACCGTGTTCGCGCACGATTCGCCTAACGATTAGCAGACCAAGACCCGACCCGCCGCTCTTGGTCGTAAAATAAGGCTCGAAAACGCGGCTCAGGTTTTCCGCCGAGATTCCGCCGCCGGTGTCGGTGAAGCTGATTTTGACGTGGGTCTCGTCGCGATCGGTGCGGATACGCAAAATGCCGCGGCGCTTCATCGCCTCGAAGCTGTTCTTAATCGCGTTGTAGAAAGCCTGCTTGATCTGGTCGCGATCGAGTTCGAGTCGCGGCAGATCGGAGCGTAATTCAGTCTCGACCACGATGTCGCGGTCCGTGATTTCCGGCTGAAAAAAGCGGACTGCTTCCCGCACAATCTCGTTCACGTTCTCGGGTTGCAGGTTCGGTTTCGACGGCCGGACGGCGCGAAGAAACTGGGTCACGATCGAGTCGAGCCGATTGATCTCAGCGCGCGCGATGTCGATCGAGTCCTGCAGCTCGCGCTTGTCCGCGGCCGCTTTGAGTTTTTTCACTTTCCGCTCCATCAACTGAAGATGGATATGGAGGGAATTGAGCGGATTGCCGATTTCGTGCGCCACCCCGGCGGCGAGCAGAGTAAGGGCCGACAGACGTTCGGACTCGATCGTCTGCTGGGTCGAGCGACGGTCCTTCGTGATGTCGCGCAGGATCATGGCGTGCCCGACGGCCTCCGCCACCGCTCCGCCCGCTTCCTCGTTAGGCGCGCGCCGCTCGATGATCAACGGGACGACGTAGAAATTGATGAAGCGGTTCGCCGGATAAAAAATTTCCATGTCGCGGCTGAGCGCGGCGTCGGATTGCGAAAGCGCGTTCCAATCGAGGCCGCGCACCTGTTCGTCGAGCGGTTTGCCGATCGACGTTTTCGCCGTCGAGCCCAAAGATTTCGCAGGCTGCGTCATTCAAATAGGTGATCCGGCCTTTCGCATCGGTCACGATGATCCCTTCCTGGATCGAGTTGAAAATTGTCTCGAGAAAACCTTTTTCCTGCGCGAGGCGGAGCAGATAATTCTGCACCTCCTCCGGACCGATGCGGCCGAGACGGCCGATGAGTTTTTCCAGGAAACCGGGTTTCATCGTAGCATTGTAGACGCCTCGCACTGTGAGGCACGCGAGAGCGGCTCGAAGCTGCTTTCCGCCGCCGTGTCGTGCTGCGCAGAGCGACGCGACTACAATCGCCGATACTACACAGTCACTCCATGACGCGCACCTTCCTCCTTTCACCCGCTTACGCTGGGGGCCGCCGCGCGCAGATGCTGCTGAGTGAGCGGGCGGAGTTCCATCTCGCACGGCGTCTGCGCAATGCTGAAACGGTTTCGTTAGGCGAGGTCTTCGCCTTCCTCAGCGGTTTATATTTTCGCGGGAAGCTCGCCTACGCCAATGCCTTTGCCCGGCCCGATCGTTCGCGGGTGCTCGTGATCACACCGACGCGCGGGCTTGTCCCTGCGGTCATGCCGGTCACGCTTTCCGACCTGCGCGAATTCGCCGAGGTCGATATCGAAGAAGGCAATCCGCGCTACCGGAAGCCTTTGGAGCGTGATCTCCGACGCCTCGTTAGGCGACTGAGCCCGCAGTGCGAGGTCGTTCTGCTCGGCAGCGTGGCTACCGGCAAGTATCTCAGCGTGCTGCTCGATATTCTCCCGGAACGGCTCCGTTTTCCGGCCGAGTTTGTCGGCCGGGGCGACATGAGCCGCGGCGGTCTGCTCCTGCGCTGCGCGGTTGACGGGACCGAGCTTGCTTACATCCCGGTGCAGGGCGCGGTGCGAAAGGGAAAGCGACCGCCAAAATTGGAACCACGGCGTTATTTAACCAGAACGCCGCTGAGCGAGCGCTGAGGAAGGGGTTGAAATCTCCTCTGCGTGCTCGCTCGGACCCTCGACGGTCGAGAGCTCGGAGCTACGCGACCAGCTTGGCTCGGTGATTTTCCCAAGACCGTCGAGGATCTTGTTCTTCCGGCTATTGACGCTGTCCAACATGTAGAGCGCGCCCCCTTCGGTGAAAATCAAATGCCGCGAATCCGCGCCCCAAACCGGATCCTGTCCCGTGGCCAGCGTGCGGGTTCCGCCATTCGCCAAATCAAGCACCGCGATTTGAAATTCGCCGCCAGTCCGGACGTTGAACGCCACCTTCTTTCCGTCCGGTGACCAGTTCGGCTCGGTGCAATAGCCGTGACCGGTCGAAATCAAACGCCCGGTCCCGCCGGAAGCCGAAATCCGATAAAGCTGCGGCGAACGGCCTTCATCAGAGGAATAGATGATCTCGCTCCCATCGGGCGACCATGTCGGCCCCGACTCGACGCCGCGGGTTCGGGTCAACCGACGCGCCCCGCCACCGCTCGCGCTGACCGTGTAGAGCTCCGGATTTCCGTCCTTGCTGATCGTTAGGGCGAGCCGGCTGCCGTCGGGCGAAAAGGTCGCGCCGCTGTTCGTGCCGGGATAATTGACGATTCGATTGCGCGCTCCGCTGGCGATATCGATCACGTAAACGTCGGCGTAACCGCTTTGGTAACCGGTGTAGGCGATGCGCCGTCCGTCCGGGCTGAGCGAAGGATGCACGCTGATCGTGTTGTCGTGAGTCAGTTGCCGGACGTTGCTGCCGTCAAAGTCCGCCAGATAAACTTCCTTCTTCCCGCTCCGGGTGGCGATGAAGGTGATCCTGCTGCCGGCGATTCCTTTGTGGCCGGTGAGCGTCTCGATGATGTCATTGGCGAACTGGTGGGCGTTGTCGCGCGTGCTTCCGCTGTAGGTTTTCGAAAGGACCGTTCCTCCACTGTGATCCACCACGTGGCCCTGCAGACTTCCGCTGCTCGCCGTGCCGCGCACGGTGTAGGAACTATCCGCGCCGCCGAACTTGAAGTAGCCGGAGAGCGCGAGGTCGTTCTGCACGATCTTCGTCGCCGCCGCACCTTCGCCGCCGTCGAGCGGTGATACCGAAAGGTTGATCTGGTCGCCTTTGCTCACCGTGATCGTCGGCACGTCTTCGGCGGCGATCAGTGCCGTGCTCGTTAGGCAAAGGCAGAGCGCCACGGCCAAATTGGAAATCGACCATCGGTCTCGTCATCCCTTAGTTTAATTCGAAGTTGATGTTCACATCATAATAAGCGTCGCCCAGGCCCGAAGGCAAAGGATCGACCTGTTTCACCCGCGCCGCCGCCGCTTTCACCGAGTCGTCCACCACCGGATTGCCGGACGATTTCGCAATCGAATATTCGGAAATGCGACCGTCCTTTTGAATCCGGATTCGGAGGAGAACGGAAAGCCTGGCGCTGTGCACGACCGACGTTGGTTGCACCCACTCGCTGTAGAACCGGTCGTGCAACATATTCCCATACCAGCCAACGTCCGACGCGCCGCCCGCGCCTGAGCCCTTGCCGCCGGAGCCGCTGCTGCCCTTCGCTTTGGCCTCGCCATCGCCCGCGGCCGTTGCTTTCTTCACCGGTTTCTCCGCCGTCTCTTCGTCGCTTTTCTCCTTGGCCAACGCGGCTTTGGCGATCGCTTTCTTCTTCTCGACTTCCTTCGCCGCTTTCTCGTCCTCCTCGTCAGGCGTCGGTTTCGGTTTCGGCGTCGCCTTCTTCGGGGTCGGAGACGGCGTCGGCTTGTGTTTTGGCGTGGGTTTTGGTGTCGGGCGTGGAGTCGGCTTGGGCGTTGGCTTCGCCGTCGGCGTCGGAGTTGGTTTTGGAGTGGGGGTCGGCGTCGGTCTGGGTGTCGGAGTTGGTGTGGTCGACGCGGCAGGTGACGGAATTTCGATCTCGCTTTTCGCCGTCGGCCCCACTTCGGGCGTGGGCTCTTCCTTCACCTCTTCCGGTGTTTCGACTGGCTCGCTTCCGGCGTCGCCGGAGGAGGCGTTTCCGCTCCGGCCGGCGCGCTCGCCCCGGCGCCACCTTCCATCCAGACGACATCCTTCGGAACGCGTGACGGGGTGCGACTCCACCAAAGCAATCCGAAGAGGAGCCCGAGGTGGATCAGCCCCACGATGGTGACGTTGCGCCAGAAACGCGCGTCGCGGGTCATCGCTATTTCGGCTCTTCCTGCGTCGCGATCCCCACCTTGGTGATGTCGGCGCGCTGCAGCGCGTCCATCAGACTAACGAGCTTTTGCACCGGCAAATTGCGATCCGGACGAATCACCACCGCCACGTTCGGATCGGCCTGCTTTCAGCGCGTTCAGCCGGCTCTCGAGCGTCGCCAGATCGATCACTTGCTCATTCAGCCTAACGACTTCGTTGCGATCGATCGAGAGCGTTTGCACGGCGGCGGGATTGATCGGCGCGTTCGTCGTGGCGCTCGAGGGAATGATGAGCGTTTTGCTGTTCTCGAGCAGCGGGGTCGTGATCATGAAGATGATCAGAAGGACGAAGGCGAGATCGAGCAGCGGAGTGATGTTGATCTCCGAGAGGGTCGACAGGGAGGTGCGATTGGAATAGCGGCGCATCCTCGTCAGCTTCGGATCCGTGCAATCGAATGACGTTGACAAGCAGGAATCGTCAGCGAAAAAGTGTCCGAGTTGTACGAATCTCGTTCCTGACGTTCCTAGCTTTCCTCAATGTCAGTCGCCGCTTCTTCATCTTCGAAAATCCGAAAGGCGTCCGCCGTGCTCGACGTATTTGTGTTCAAATTCCGAGGCCAGTTCCGCGGCGAAGTTGTCCATCTCAACGATCATCCCGCGGATGCTGGTGACGAGAAAATTGTAGCCAAACATTGCCGGGATCGCGACACAGAGCGCGGTCACGGTAGTAATGAGCGCGCCGGAAACTCCAGGCGCCATCGCGGCGAGATTGGCGGAGCCGGCTTCCGCGACGCCGGTAAATGTATCCATCACGCCCCAAACCGTGCCTAACAATCCCAGAAACGGCGCGCCGCTCACCGCCGTCGCCAGCACGATCATTTGCGACTCGAGCTTGAGCGCGGTCTCGCCGACCGATCGCTCCATCGCCGCATTGACCGCATGCATTTGCGCCGGCGTGATCTTGTCCGCGATCTCGAGGCGGGCACGAAAAGTTTCGTCCAGCTCCGCGGAGCCGAGAAGGTGAAAGGTCAGCTCTTCGCAGCCGGCCCGGTAAACCTGGAAAACCGGCGAACCCGGGAAACGCACACTCGATTCAAACAAACGCAAGGGTTGTCGGTCCTGGCGAAAGGCGGCCAGGAACCGGTCGGTTTGTTTCCGCGCGAATTGAATCACGCGCATCTTCGTCACCATGACCGACCAGCTGAAGATCGAGCCGATGGCGAGGCACAAAAGCACCATCTTTCCCGCGACCGTCGCGTGCTCGAAGGAAAAAACGAGCCCACCGGCCGCGAGAAAATGCAGCGGGGAAATCAGCTCCGTCATTCTGCGTTAGTAATAGCGGAACTCGCGCGAAACGAAAGTGCGGAGAGGCTACTCACGGCCAAACGCCATTGTGAAATGCGACGCGGAGAACTGGCCGCGCGGAAGGGCATCCCTTCCGGAAGAACGCGCCGTGGCGAGTCCAGGCTAATGGGCTGCCTGAAAGATTGGCGCGGCGTGCCGATTGCGGATCTTGCCTACGATGATAAAGGCCAGTCCGATCGCGATAAGGAAGAAGGAGAAAAACTGGCCGCGCGTAAATCCCAGGATCAGCGACGCATCCGGCTCGCGGAAATATTCCGCGACGATCCGGAAGATCGCGTAACAGAGGAAGAACAGACCGGTCAGAACACCATCGGGCTGACGCGTCCGCGTCCGCACCAGCCACAGAATCGTGAACAGGAAGACGCCCTCCAGCAGCGCTTCGTAAATCTGCGACGGATGGCGCGGCGTCAGGATCGGTCGCAGCACTTCGCGGAGTTGCGGCTGGGAGTGCAGTCCGCTGACGATCGCCTCCGGTGTCGTTAGGCGAGGATCGACCTGTTGCGCCGCGAGCCAGAGCACGTTCGGCTTCGGCTGCGTTCTCCGGCTCGAGCAACTCCTTGGGAAATAGCATCGCCCAGGATACGGTCGCGACCCGGCCATAGAGCTCGCCGTTGATGAAGTTCGCGCAACGGCCAAAGAACAAACCGATCGGCGCCACGACGACGAGATTGTCGCCAAGGTTGGTCCACGAAATTTTATGCCGCCGGGCGTACCAAAAAGTGAAAACGATCAACCCGAGCATTCCGCCGTGGCTCGACATTCCGCCTTCCCAGACCCGCGCCACAGAGAGCGGATCGCGCAACATTTCCGGATGATAAAACAGGACGTAGCCGAGCCGGCCGCCGAGCATGACCCCGAAGAGCGCGCCCCAGGTGATGAAGTCGCCCACCTGCTCAACGCGAAGTTGGGTATAGCCGCGTTGCGCAAGAACGCGCAACAGCCAAAACCCGCAGGCGAACGCCAAGACGTAAGCCATCCCGTACCAGCGCGGTCCGAAATTTCCCCAGAGGTGAAAGATGAACGGATCGAAATCGTGCAGGTAATAGGCGAACATGAGCCGCAGACTATCGCGACCATGAAATCCTTTCTCAACATGCTCGCTGTGAAAGGTGCAGATCTGCGCGGACGGTGGCGGGCACGACAGGCCGGCCGGACTCTCAGGAAATCGGCGGCCAACGTCACCAACAGGACCGGGCTAATTGAGCTGGCATTTCAGTTCGACCATCGCGGCATTCAGATCGCACCGATGCAAGTCCGTTCCGAGATCGCCGAACTTTTGCAGTTCCTTGAAACGCGCCGGCCCGAGCGCGTTCTGGAAATCGGGACGGCCAGAGGTGGAACTTTCTTTCTTCTCTCCCGCGCGGCCTCGGAGAACGCGCAGTTGATCACGCTCGATTTGCCCAACGGCCTGTTCGGCGCGGATTCTTATCCCTGGCGCGCGAATCTCGTGCGTTCGTTAGGCCAGGGACGGCAGAAAATTCACGCACTGCGCGCGGACTCCCAACGAGCGGAGACTCTCGCCCGGGTAAGGAAGCTCCTTGGCGAGCGAGGCGCTCGATCTTCTTTTCATCGACGGCGATCATCGCTACGAGGGCGTGAAAACCGATTTTGCCACGTATGCGGCACTTGTTCGCAAAGGGGGTTTCGTCGCCCTGCATGATATTGTGCCGGGGGAAGAGAAATATGTGGGTGGCGTGCCAGATTTTTGGCGTGAAGTAAAACAGGGACGGCACGTCCACGAGTTTGTCGAAAGCTGGGAGCAGGGCGGTTACGGAATCGGGCTGCTCGAAAAAGATTCTTAGCTTAGCGCTCGACCGGTAGACCTTGGGCGAGCACTTCGCGCAAAAATGGCGCCGTCCGGCTAAGGCGATTCCCCGCTACTTCCTCCGGTGTTCCGACGGCCACAATTTCTCCGCCTAACGAGCCGGCTTCCGGTCCGATATCGACCACGTAATCGGCTTCCGCGATCACGCTCAGATTGTGTTCGATCACGATCACCGTATTTCCGTCATCGACCAGGCGATGGAGAACCTTGAGGAGTAATTCCACATCCGCCATGTGCAATCCGATGGTCGGCTCCTCGAGCAGATAGAGCGTCGATCGCGGCGTCCGCATTTTGCGCAGCCGCTCGTTCTGCGCGCGTCCGATGCCGCGGGTCAATTTCGTCGCCAGCTTGAGCCGCTGCGCTTCGCCGCCGCTCAAGGTCGGACTCGGCTGGCCGAGTTGAAGGTAGCCGAGGCCGGTTTCGACTAACAATGAAAGCGGACGCGCGATCTTTTGGTTGGCGGCAAAAAATTCCGCGGCCTGCGCGATCGTCATGTTCATCACGTCGCCGATGCTCCGATCGTGATAAAGCACCTCGAGCGTCTGCGCGTTGTAGCGCTGTCCGCCGCAATCTTCACACGGCACATAGCTGCTCGGCAGAAAGCTCATCTCCAGCTTGAGCACGCCCTGGCCACTGCAGGTCTCGCAGCGTCCGCCTTCGGTATTGAAGGAAAAGCGGCTCGCGCTGTAGCCGCGCACGCGCGAGACGGGTAGCTGCGCGAAGAGACTGCGAATTTCGTCGAAGACCTTGATGTAGGTCGCAGGCGTCGAGCGCGAAGTTTTGCCGATCGGCGATTGATCGACTTCGTAAACTGCCTCGAGAAATTCGGGCCAGAAATCCGGGGAGCGCACGCGACTCGCGTGCCGGCGATGGCGACCCCGCCATCGCGACCTTTGCCTGCGCGCGAGGTTTTTCGCGAGTCGTGTGCGCTCTCCAGGGCCTGCTGCACCGCCGGGAGTAAGACAGAGCGCATGAGAGTCGATTTGCCGGAACCGGAAATGCCGGTGATGACGGAAAGCCGGCCGACCGGGAAACGCACGTCGACGTTCTTCAAGTTGTTCGCCTGTGCGCCGCGGATCTCGAGCCAGTGCTCGACCTCGCCTAACGATCGTCGCGATTTTCGCACCGGATGACAAAGCGGCGTGCGCAGGCAGCGCCCGGTCTGCGACGCCGGGTTTTGCTCGATCTCAGCGCAGCGTTCCCTGCGCAACCACTTCGCCGCCGTGCACGCCTGCGCCCGGTCCGAGATCGATGATGTGATCGGCGTGTCGCATCGTCTCCTCATCGTGCTCAACGATGACGAGCGAATTTCCTTTTTCGCGCAGCGCGCTCAGCGTTTCGAGCAGCCGGATGTTGTCGCGCGAATGCAGTCCGATGGTCGGCTCATCGAGCACGTAAAGCACACCGCGCAGATTCGAGCCGAGCTGCGCCGCGAGCCGAATGCGCTGCGATTCGCCGCCGCTCAAAGTCTTCGCCGAACGCCCGAGCGCGAGGTAGCCGAGCCCGACATTCTCCATGAAGCGTAGCCGCTGCTCGATTTCCGGCACGAGATCCGCCGCGATCACTTTTTGGGTGCCGCGGAAACGCAACTTCCTGATCAGGGCGAGCGCTTCGCCCGCCGAACAGGACGCGAACTCGTCGATTGTCTTTCCCTGCAACCGCACATGCCGCGCGACTGGGTTCAGGCGTGAGCCGTGACATTCGGGACATGGCACCGCTTCGCTTTCCTCGACCGATTCGAATTGCCGCTCGGCGTTCAGCTCGTTCTCGAGCATCGAATCGCCGGTCTCTTCGTCGTTTTGCTGAAGTTTCTCGTTCCAGATTTCGCCGAAACCGGCGCACGCTTCGCACCAGCCGTGCGGCGAGTTGAAGGAAAACAAACGCGGATCGAGCTCCTCGAACGCTCGTCCGCAACCCGGACAGCTCATCTCCGTGCTCATGACCGTGAGGCGATTCCTGGCATCGAGGAGGTGCGCGGTCCCGCGGCCGATATCGAGCGCGCGCTGGACGAGGTTGCGCGCCTTCAGGATGCGTTTCGCGTCGATCATACCGACAACCGCGTCGATCGTGTGTTCCTTGAAGCGCTCGAGCTTGCGAAATTGCGCGACCGGGATCAGCTGGCCATCGACATAGAGCGTGTCGAAGCCCTGCCGCTCGGCCCAGCGCGCCACCTCGGTGTGAAAACCTTTGCGCGCTTTGACAAGCGGCGCGAGCACCTTGAGCGGCCCGCGTCGCGCGGCCGCTTCCACCTGCCTGACGATCGCGGCGACACTCTGTTTTTCGACCGGCAGATCGCAGTCGGGACAGAATTGCGTGCCGGTTTTGGCAAAGAGCAGCCGAAGAAAATGATAAACTTCCGTGACCGTGGCGACGGTCGATTTGCCGCCGCCGCGCGTGACGCGTTGCTCGATCGCGACCGTCGGCGGGAGTCCTTCGATCAGGTCGACATCCGGTTTCTCCAGCTGCTCGACGAACTGCCGCGCGTAGGGCGACATGCTGTCGAGAAAACGGCGCTGGCCTTCCGCGAAAAGAAGATCGAAGGCGACGGTCGATTTGCCCGAGCCGCTCAGGCCGGTGATGACGACCATCTTGTCGCGCGGGATGGCGAGCGAGATGTTCTTGAGATTATGCTCGCGCGCGCCGTGGATCGCGATCGAGTGGTTGCGGCGGTTCGCGGCAGTTCCGGGGAGCCCGGGCCGCTGGCCTGTTCCGTTGGGCCGCCGGCTCGGCGGTTCTTCGGCAGCGCGCAAGGCTAGTTCGCCATCGTCGGCTTGCGAGCGACCGTTCCTTGTTCGCCGGCCAGCGGCCTGTGCTCCCCAGCAGCTCGCGCAGAAATCGACCGGTGTGTGAGGCAGCGACGTTTGCGACCTCCTCCGGGGTGCCGCTCGCGACTAACTGCCCGCCCTCCTCGCCGCCTTCCGGGCCGAGATCGATGATCCAGTCGGCGCACTTCATCACCTCGAGGTTGTGCTCGATGACGACGATCGAATTCCCTGCGTCGACCAGGCGTTGAAACAGCCTCACGAGCAGCGCGACGTCGTCGAAATGCAGCCCGGTGGTTGGTTCGTCGAAGATGAAAAGATCGCCCCTTTTTCGTCTCGCGGCCGCCACTGTCGGTCAAGTGCCTGACGAGCTTGAGCCGCTGCGATTCGCCGCCGGACAGAGTGTTGAGCGGCTGACCGAGCCGCAGATAACCGAGCCCGACCTCCTCCAGGACGAGGAGAGGCCGGGCGAGCGATTGCGCTTCGCCCAGCGCGGTGAAAAACTTCACCGCTTCGCTCACCGTCAGCTCGAGCACGTCGTGAATCGAGCGCCCTGCCAGCTTCACCTTTTAGCACGTGCGGCTGGAAGCGTCGCCCTTCGCACTCCGCGCAACGCACGTAGAGATCGCTCAGGAACTGCATCTCGATCTTCTCGAAACCGGTGCCGCCGCAGCGCTCGCAACGGCCGCTGCCGGAGTTGAAAGAGAAAGCGCTCGCGGTCAGGCCTTGCGCCATCGCGTCGGGCAATCCCGCGAAGAGCTCGCGCACCCGGTCGTAAATGCCGAGGTAAAGAATCGGCGTCGAGCGCGGAGTGCGGGAGAGCGGCGACTGATCGACCATCACGATCTCGCCGACGCGATGCGCGCCGGTCACGCTCTTGCAGGCGCCCGCTTCCTCGCTGCCCGTGCCGCGGGCGCGAAGCAGGTTCTGGTAAAGCACGTCGTGGATGAGAGTCGATTTCCCGGAGCCGGAGACACCGGTCACGCAAGTGAAAATGCCTAACGGAATATCGACATCGAGGTTCTTCAGATTGTGCTCGAGTCGCGCCTGTGATCTTGATCGCGGCGGAAGATTTGCGCCGTCTGGCCGGTAGCGGAATTGATTTTTTGCCGGTGAGATAATCGCGGGTCAGAGACGGTGGTGGCGCACGCGTCTCGCGTGCCGGCGATAGCGACCTCGCCATCGCGAACTTTTCCTCCACGCGACCGTTTGTTCGCTGAGTCGCCGAAAACAGCACGCGAGTCGCGCACGCTCCCCAGAAAATCTGTGAGCGGACCATTGAAAACCAGCTCGCCGCCGCTCTCGCCGCGGCCCGGTCCGATATCGAGGAGTTGATCAGCCGCGCGGATGATCGCCTCTTCGTGCTCGACGACGAGGAGCGTGTTGCCTTTGTCGCGCAGATTGTGCATCACGCTAACCAGCCGGCCGACGTCGCGCGGATGGAGACCGACGCTCGGCTCGTCCATGACGAAGAGAGTGTTGACGAGCGAGGCGCCGAGGCAGGTCGTGAGATTGACGCGCTGGACTTCGCCGCCGCTCAGCGTGCGGGTCGAGCGATCGAGGGTGAGATAACCGACCCCGACCTCGCAAAGGTAACGCAGGCGGGTGACGATCTCGTCCCGCAGCATGGCCGCGGCGGAGTCGTTAGGCGAAAGGACCAGGCTGGTGAGAAATTCGCGCGCCTGGGTGATCGGCAAGGCGGCGAATTCCGGCAAAGTAAAGGCGATCTCGTCGCCCGTGACCAGACGGTAGTTCAACGTCTCCGGTTGAAAGCGGCCGCCGTGGCAGCTGGGACAAGTCGTGTAGGCGCGGTAACGGCTGAGCAAAACGCGGACGTGCATTTTGTAGGTCTTGCTCTCGAGCCATTTGAAAAATCCGCGCACGCCATACCAGCGATCGTTCTCGTAATCTTCCTCGCTGTATTCGCCCGCGCCTTTCTCGCCGTTGATGACGAAATCCTGGTCGCACTTCGGCAATTCCTCGAAAGGCAGGTGCACGTCGATTTCCTCGCGGGCACAGGCACGGAGCAGGTCCTTCTGCGATTCGCCCATTTCTTCGCCGCGAAAAACGCGCACCGCGCCCTGGGCGATGGAAAGCGCGCGATCGGGAATCGCACGATTGCAGATCGATCGCGATGGTGCGCCCGAAGCCGCGGCACGCCGGACAGGCGCCTAACGGATTATTGAAACTGAAAAGTCCGGGCGTGGGCGGGCGAATATCGAGATCGCAATGCGCGCAATGCCAGCCGGTGGAAAAGGGATGTTCCTCTTTGCTCTCGAGATCGACGAAGTTGATCTGGTCCTTCCCGAAACGAAGCGCAGTCTCGATCGACTCGACGAGGCGCGCGCGCGTTTCCTCGCGAAATCGTCAGGCGATCCTGGATGACCTGCACGCGCGCGCCGAGCCGGATGTTTTTGCTGTCGGTGTCGGCCCGAACGACTTCGCCGTTCAGCCAGACGCGCAGGTAGCCCTGCTGCTGGAGGAAGGCGAAGAAATCGCTGCGGCTCGGTTTTCGGCGGGACGGCGACCCAGAAGGTGATGAGGACGGTTGAGCCTGAAACGGCATCGTTAGGCAACGCAGGCGAACGAATCCGAATCGTGCGATCATTTGATCGGCGATCGACTTCGCCGTTTCCGGCCGGATCTCGCGGCCGCAGCTCGGGCAGAAAGCGCGCGCCACCCGCGGCATGAGCAGCTTCAGGTAATCGTTGATTTCCGTCATCGTCCCGACGGTCGAGCGCGAGCTTTTGACCGGGTTCGATTGCTCGATCGCGATCGCCGGCGGAATCCCGCGAATTTCGTCGACCCGCGGCTTGTCCATCCGATCGAGAAATTGCCGCGTGTAGGGGCTGAAGGTCTCGACGTAGCGGCGCTGGCCTTCCGCGTAGATCGTGTCGAAGGCGAGGCTCGATTTGCCGCTCCCGCTCGGGCCGGTGACAACGGTTAATTGACCCAGCGGCAGGTCGAGATCGAAGCCCTTGAGATTGTTCTGGCGCGCTCCGCGAATCTCGATGCAATCGCCCGAGGCGAGTCAGCGGGCGCGGTGGCGCTGGGTTTTTTGCCGTTGGTGGAAGCCACCGACGACAATCGTTTCTGGCAATCGAAAGCGCAAACTTTGGACGTAAAATGCGGCCCAAACAGAGGCCATGACGCCAATTATGTCGGGATGAACGATCTTCCCGAGTTCGCGCTCGAGGGCAGCCCGCGCTTCCGCATCGTTATCCTGTCCCCACACGACTAACTCCAGCATGCGTGTGCCGAGTTCGCGCTTTCCCTGCCAGGCCGCATGCAGGCGGCCGCGCGCGGTCCAGTCTTCTGACGCTGCAGCGGCATCGTCGACGTAGCGACGAGCGGCCATCCCAGTAACAGTAGAAAATATGGAGCGGCCGTCCGCCGTCATCGAAGCGATAAGAGCGAATCGGCAGTTTGACGCCGTTGAGCGTGACGAGGTGCACGCCGCTCGCCTCCTCCATCGTTAGGCCACTCGCCGGCAGGCAAATATCCGGCCGATGATTCTTGACAAAAAGCGCGGCTGTCCGGCCGGGCAGCCAGCGAAAGGAATACATCATCCAGCGGCGATCGTCGGCCGAGCGCCAAGTGGCAGCGCCGCCTTCGTTGTAACGCAACAGCGTCTCGACGGTCGCGGAAATCGGTTCGCGGCGATAATCGCGCTCGCTGGTCGGCCAGGCGACGCTCCAGGGTGCGCTGCCCATTTTTTGCGCCGCGGCCGGCGCATACCACACGGCCACGGCGATCTCCGTGAGGACGATCCATAGGACGAGCGCACTCAACCACCAGCGTGCCTGAAATACCGCAGCGGCCGGCCGTTCGCGCGTACGTGGTGGAGTCAGCTGCAGGGGCTGGTTTTAACCACATGCTCAACCCCCACAATGCGAAAAGGCAAATGACCAGAATCGTGAAACCCGCCGGGTCATGCCAACGATGAATCGCCGCGACGCCGGAATTCGCCGCCACTTCACAGAGAAGAAATGTGCGTCCAATGTTACAGACGAACGCAATCGCCCCGCCGGCCACGACAAGCAATGCTCGGCGCCAGAATCGCATTCGGTAAAATTCGCCGAGGAAAAGCGCGACCATGAGGGTCGCCTGGAGTGAGCGCACGCCGGTGCAGGCATCGTCGATCCCGACTCGACCGGTACTCAGTTCGATGACGTTGCCATGCTGCACGGCGAGCGTGCCGATGAGGTTCAGGATTCGGATTGTGATCGCCGTGTCGGCGCGCATGAGGAATTGCACGACCAGTTGTTCGAGCTGCATCGGCCAGGGCGTGGCCACGAGAAAAAACAAGATCGGAAAGGCAAAATGCCGCGACCACGGAGCGCCGCCCGCAAGATGCAGCGCGCAAAGCGAGATGACGACCGCGACGAGCGACATCGTCCAACTGATCAGCCGCCAATCAGGATTCGCGACTGCAATCAGACGGACGGGCAACAAAATGGCCGCAGCGAACAGCGCAATACTTATCGTTAGGCCACGATAGTCGCGGCGCCGCCGGTGCCGGCCGGCAAATCCAGCGTTGATAAAACAACCAACCGGCGAGAAACGGCACCGTCCACCCGTAGCCGTACTGAGGATTGAGCGACCACTCGCTCTGGAGCTGGAAAATAATTTCCAGCCAGAGAAGGAGGAACGCGATTGTCGCGAGCGCAACCGTCCACCCAAACGCCATTCCTGCCCCCGCCCCGCGCGTCTCCCGCGCCGGCGCTACCGCGATGGAATGGGACATGCTAAATTCCTAGCAGTTCGTGCGCCTCGACGCCACCTCCGGCGGGCGATGGGCACCGACTCTGAACAATGTCTCGCCCTTCCGATTCAGCGCTCGAGACCTCCCTTCAGAGGGCCGAGCATACCTACGTCAAGCTTTGCTTAGGCCTGATCGGCGTGCTCTGCCTCCTGGTCGTTGTTTGCTGGGGCGGGCACCGCTTTTACGTACGCTGGCAAGAGCACAAGTTGATGCGGCAGGCTCATGTTGCTTTCGACAAAAATGATCTCCGCTGGGCCACGATGGCGGCGCAACGCGCCTACGCGGTCGAGCCCGAAAGCGCGGACGCCTGCCGCATGCTCGCGACCGTCGCGGAGAGACAGGACAACCCGGAAGCGATCGATTGGCGACGCCGCGTCGTCGCGCTCAATCCGAACTCGATGCCCGACCGCATCGCGCTGGTCGAAAGCGCGCTTCGCTTCAAGCAGTCGGCGATCGCCGCCGGGGTTCTCGCGCAAATACCGGCCGAACAGCAAAACGACGCCCGCTATCATTCCACCGCAGCCCATGTTGCCTTAACGAAAAACGATCTGGCCACTGCGGAGCAGCATCTCACGATGGCCGTGCGACTCTCGCCTAACGATCCGCAGCGGCAACTCGAACTCGCGGAAGTCCAGCTCCGCTCCGACGACCAGAGCAAACGAGACGCCGGTCGTGCCCTGGCCGAACGCCTTAAGAGCGATCCGAAGAGTGCGCCTGGATGCACTTCACGTGCTGCTCGACGACGCCGGCCGCTGGCGCCACGACTCCGCCAGCGTCGAACTCGCCAGGGAACTCGACGGACTGCCGGATGCAACCTTCGCAGACCGGCTCGTGGCGCTCGGCATCCTGCGCGGCCTGAACGATCCGGACTTTGCCGCTTCACTAACCCGACTCGAAGCCGAGTCGACTCAATCCGCGGACAAGGCCGTCAACTTGCTCACTTGGATGAATAGTCACGGGCTGAGCTTGCTCGCGATCGACTGGAGCAAACAACTCCCGCCGGAAATGCTCGGGAGCATTCCGCTCCGCCTTGCGCTGGCCGACGCCTACGTGCGGCTGCGGGATTGGGCGGCGCTCAAGGCAATCTTGCAACGCGGATCGTGGGACCGGGCAGAACCGATCCGGCGCGCCCTGCAGGCGAAGGCAGCGCACGAGAGCGGCGACGCCGTCGGGTTCGAGACGAACTGGGTAGCCGCGATCGCCGCAGCCGGGGCAGATCCAACGAACCTTAATCTGCTTCAGACGATCGCGTTTCAATGGAACTGGTCCGACAAAGCGACCGCAGTGCTCTGGATGCTGGCGGAAAATCCCGACGCGCAACGCGACGCGCTCCAGGCGCTCTATCGCTATTACGCCGCTCAACGGGACACGAGCGGTCTCTATCGCACTCTCTCTCGTCTCGTCGCGGTGATTCCGCACGATCCGGCCTTGCGCAACAATTTCGCGCAAATCTCGCTCCTCTTGAAAGCCGAGACGTCCCATGCCCGCGCCATCGCGCAGGATTTGCATAAGGCGCATCCGCGTGACGCCGCCTTCGCCTCAACCTACGCTTTCGCGCTTTTTCAATCCGGTGATGTGAAAGGCGCGCTCAAGATCATGAGGCAGCTCACGCCGGAACAGCTGCACGATCCTTCTGTTGCCGCCTATTTCGGTATCCTGCTCGCCGCAGCCGGACAGAACGACAACGCGACCGAATATTTCGCTCTGGCCGAAAAGGCAAAGTTACTGCCGGAAGAAGAAGAGCTGGTCACCCAGGCGAAGGCGTCACTGGCCCGACAATAGCAGCCGTCGGCGGCTTGGCCTAAGGAACGATCAAAACACGAATTTTCTTTGCCGTCGTGTGATTCCTAGGCCGGCGCGACGGAAAGCTGCCGCAGCTTGCGAACGATGCGGGGGATGATCTCGAGCACCTTGTCCAACTCGGCTTCGGTGTTGTAGCGGCCGAAGGAAAAACGGAGGCTGCTGCGCGCACGCTCATTCGTCAGCTTCATGGCGCGCAAAACATGCGACGGCTGCACCGCTCCGGTCGTGCAGGAAGAGCCTAACGAACAACAAACGCCTTCCTGGTCGAGTTTGAGCAGGATGGCCTGGGCGTCCACCCCGAGAAACGCGAGGTTCGAAGTGTTGGGCAGGCGCGCGGCCGGATCGCCGTTGATCTCGACCTGCTCGAGCTCGGCGCGCAACGTTTCTTCAAAACGATCGCGTAAGGCACGGACCCGCGTGTTTTCTTCGTCGATCGTCGCCCGCGCCAGTTCGGCCGCTTTTCCGAGGCCGACGATCGAGGCGACATTGTCGGTCCCGGCGCGCCGGCCGCCCTCCTGCGGGCCGCCGACGAGAAGCGGCTGGAAGCGCGCCTTTCGATTGACGTAAAGTGCGCCGACGCCTTTCGAAGCATGCAGTTTGTGCCCGGAGAGGGAAAGAAAATGAACCGGCAATTCCGTTCAAATCGATCGGCATCTTCCCGACCGCCTGGACCGCGTCGGTATGAAAGAAAACGCCTTTGGTGCGACAAAGGCGGGCGATTTCTTCGAGCGGATAAATCACGCCGGTTTCGTTGTTCGCCCACATCACCGACACGACCGCGGTGTCGGGCCGAATGGCGCGCGTCCAACTCCCCAAGATCGAGATGGCCCTGTTCGTCGACCGGGACGATGGTCGCCTCGCAACCGCGCCTAACGAGCGCTTCGCAGTAGTTGAGGACGGCGTTGTGTTCGACCGAGGTCGTCACGATGTGGCGTCGCTCGGGCGACATCTGCAGCGCGGAATGCAACGCGGTGTTGTCCGATTCCGTTCCGCCACTGGTGAAGACGATTTCGTTAGGCTCGCAGCCGAGCAGAGCCGCCACCCGCTCATGCGCCAGATCGATCGCCTCTTTCACCTCGGCGCCGAAGCGATGCGAGCCTGAGGGATTGCCGTAGTGGGTGGTCAGGAACGGCATCATCTCCTCCAAAACGGCCGGATCGATCCGGGTGCTGGAGTTGTTATCGAGATAAATGACTTCAGTCGCGGTCGGCATGGGAAAATCGGGGTCTCGAATCGGCGCGGCCGCTATTCCGGCGGGCGCGGTTCGTTTCCCGGATGTTGCGCATGATGATGCGTCCAACGAAAGTATAAATTGCGCAAGTAGATTGGGAGCGGCAAGGCCGTTTGCAGGATACCGACCGAGTCGTGGCGGTAAATCGCGAAGTAGCTCAGGGTTAGGATCGACCCGAGCGCGCTGCATTCCCAAAATCCGATCGGGATGACGCTTTTCTTCGCGCGTTCCGACGCGATCCATTGAATGACAAAGCGCAGACCGAAAATCAGGCTGCCGGCGAGGCCGACAAATTTCCACGGGGTAAGCGTGATGTGAAGGAAGTTGGCCGCAGCGGTGAGATCAGGAGCATTCATGCGGGGGAACGGTTCGACAGAAGTCGCCGCGTGAACAGCTTTATTTCCGAGCCGCCGGCGCGCGCTCGGCGGCCTTGGCTGTTCAACCGCGCAAACCTCGTTAGAATCCATCGCATGGACTCCATTTGGGATCAGGCCCAGCCGCACCTGCGCGATCTCTCGCTCTACGAACCGGGCAAGCCAATTGAGGAAACGGCGCGCGACTTCGGTCTGCCGGTCGACCGGATCGTCAAGCTGGCCTCGAACGAAAACCCGCTCGGCCCGTCGCCGCGCGCGCTCGCCGCGATGCAGGAGGCCATTGCGGGCGCGAATTTTTACCCCGACGGCGGCGGCTTTTATCTACGCGCAGCGCTCTCTGAGAAACTGAATCTTGCGCCCGGAATGCATCATCCTCGGTAACGGCTCGAACGAGATCATCGAATTTATCGGGCACGCTTTTCTTCGGTCAGGGACGGAGTTGGTGACCTCCGAAAATGCTTTCATCGCCTACCGCTTGGTGGCGTCCCTCTTTGGCGCCAGGGCCATCGAAGTCGCGGACCGCGAACATCGCTTCGACCTCGACGCGATCCGCCAGGCGATCACCCCGCAGACCCGTGTCGTCTTCATCGCCAATCCCAACAATCCGACCGGGACGCTCGTCGGACAGGAAGCCATCGACCGTTTCATGGCGCGCGTGCCCGACGACGTCGTGGTCGTCTTCGACGAGGCCTATTTCGAGTATCTGGACGATCCGCCCGACACGCTTCGATTCGTTAGGGAAAACCGCAACGTCATCGTCTTGCGAACCTTTTCCAAAATCCACGCGCTCGCCAGCGTGCGGCTCGGCTACGGCATCGCGCGGCCGGAACTGATCCGGGTGGTGCAAAAAACGCGCGCGCCTTTCAACACCAACGGCGTCGCGCAGGCCGGCGCCCGGGCGGCGCTGGCGGATGAAGCGCATCAGGCGGAATCGAAGCGGGTGACGGACGAAGGCCGCAGATATCTGGAGCATGAATTCGCCGTGCTGGGTCTTCCTTTCGTCCCGAGCGTCGCAAATTTTGTCCTCGTCAAGGTGGGCGACGGCAAGGCGATGTTCAAAGCGCTTCTCAAGCACGGTGTCATCGTGCGCGCGCTCAGCGGTTACAAATTCCCCGAGTGGGTACGGATCTCCGTCGGCACGATGGAGCAAAACCGGAAATGCATCGCCGCGCTTCGCGAGGTGATGACGGCATGACGCCAGCGGAGACAACGGCGACGATCGCCGCCGTCTCGACGCCGCCCGGCGAAGGCGCCATTGCGCTCGTCAGGCTCTCCGGTCCGCAGGCGATTGCGGTGGCGGACGCGATTTTTCGCGGCAAGCAAAAGCCGTCGGACGCGGCTTCGCATTTTCAGCAGTTCGGCGAGATCGTCGAGGAAGAGCGGGTCATCGATCAGGTGATGCTCTCGGTCCATCGCGCGCCGGCGAGCTACACCGGCGAAGACGTCGTGGAAATCAGTTGCCACGGCGGCGTGCTGGTCACGGCGCGTGTCTGGGAAACCTGCCTGCGCGCGGGCGCGCGGGCGGCGCGTCCGGGTGAATTCACCGAGCGCGCTTTTCTCAACGGCAAACTCGACCTGACGCAGGCCGAAGCAGTCATCGACCTGATTCGCGCGCAGACCGATCTCGCGCTTCGCTCGGCGGCGGAACAACTCGAAGGCCGGCTGGGCGAGAAAATTGCCAAGCTGCGCGAAGATTTGATTTCGCTCATCGCCAACCTCGAGGCCTACATCGACTTCCCGGATGAAGACATCGAGCCGGATGTCGGCGCGGCCTTCCTCGCGCGGCTCGACGCGATCCGGCGGGAGATCGAAGCGTTGCTCGCGACCGCCGACCAGGGTCGAATCTTTCGCGAAGGCGTGCGGGTGGTGATTTATGGCGCGACCAACGCCGGGAAATCGAGTCTGCTCAATCGCTTGCTCGGTTTTCCCCGTGCGATCGTGAGCGAGACGCCCGGCACGACCCGCGACACGATCGAGGAAGTGGTCAACCTGCGCGGGATCGCGCTCCGCCTTACGGATACGGCCGGGCTGCGCGCGCGGGGAGCAGACGCGGTGGAGAACGAAGGCATCGCGCGAACCGAGCGCTCGCTGGCCAACGCTGATCTCGTCCTGCACGTGATCGATGCGAGCGTGGCCAAGCCCGCGCATTTCGACTCGCGACCGCGCGACCGCTCCGAGCTCGTGCTCTTGAACAAGAGCGACCTGCCGGAGCACGCCGACTGGACGGACTGCGACGCACTTCGCATCTCCTGCACGAAGGAAAACGGCCTCGCCGGCCTCGAGGAGGCGATCCTGGCAAAAGTGAGCGACCAGCGCTGGGACGTCCCGAGCGCGGTCGCGATCAACGCCCGCCATCGCGATTGTCTGCGACGCGCGCTCACGGCCTGCGACGAGGCGCGCAGCGCCTTCGCGCAGAATCTCGCGCCGGAGTTTGTGGCGGTCGATCTCCGCGGCGCCTTGCAGGCGGTCGGCGAAGTCATCGGCCACGCCGACATGGAACAAATTCTCGACGCGCTCTTCGCCACTTTCTGCATCGGAAAATGAAACGCCTGACGAGTAGTTGGTACGAACGCCTCGTTAGGCCACTTCTCTTCCAGATGGAGCCGGAGACGGCGCACCACTTTGCTCTGCGCCTGCTGCAGCGCCGCCCCGCGAGTCCCCGGCGCCCTTGCGTTCCTGCGCTCGTTCGCTCCGCCGCCGCGGCCGCGGACGCTATTCGGATTGCAGTTCCGAAATTCAATCGGTCTCGCCGCCGGTTTCGATAAGAACGGCGTTGCCATCCCCGCCTGGGAGGCGCTCGGATTCGGCTTCGTCGAAATCGGCACCGTCACCGCCAAACCGCAGCCGGGAAATCCGCGACCGCGCATCTTTCGCTACCCAGAACAAGAGGCCTTGATTAATCGGCTCGGATTCAACAACGATGGCGCCGATGTCATCGCGGAGCGTCTCCGACGATTTGCGCGAGAGCGCGCTAGCTCCCTCGATTCCGATCGGCGTCAATCTCGGGAAGTCCAAGGTAACTCCGCTCGAGGAAGCCGCGACCGATTACCTCTACAGCTTTCGACGCTTGGCGCCGGTCGCCGATTACATCGTGCTCAACGTCAGCTCGCCAAATACGCCGGGCTTGCGCACTCTGCAGGAGCACGAAGCGCTCGTTGGATTGCTCGCGCATCATCACGAGTGAGAATGCGCGAGTTGGCCTCGCCGAAACCCTTGCTCCTCAAGATTGCACCCGATCTCTCGGAGGAAGCGCTCGCCGAAATCGCTGGCGCTTGCGAAAAATTTGGTCTCGCCGGCATAATCGCTACGAACACGACGCTCGATCATTCTGCCCTCACGAGCGGAGATGAGGCTGGTGGCTTGAGCGGCGCCCCTCTTCGGGCGCGCGCGACCGCCGTCATCCGATTTTTGCGGACCCGAACAGCCTTGCCGATCATTGGCGGGGGCGGAATCTGCGATCCGGAGTCGGCACGCGAGAAGTTGGAAGCAGGGGCGCAGCTTCTCCAAATCTATAGCGGCTACATCTTTCGGGGGCCAAACTTGCTCCGCGAAATCAGCGCTTCCCTGCCGTAATCCGCAGAAGCGAACCCTCGTCGCCCAATCTTCGGGATGGACGAGGGCCCGCAAGGTCTCGCATTGCCTACTTTAGGCGTCTGGGGCACACGTTTTGCTATAATTTCTATAATCACTCGATTTATAGTAATGCGCTCTCGTCTGTTCAAACTCCTCGCCATCGCTGCCATTTTCTTTATCGCCAGCGCCGCCTTCGCGGATCTTGGTAGCGTCTCCCTGGGCTGGGCCAAGAACCCCGAACAGGATGTCATGGGGTACAAGGTCTACTTGGGTACCGCTAGTGGCGTCTACGGCCCAGCCAGCGATGTGACCCAGACCACGGCGACGGTATCGGACCTGACGGTTGGAGTTCGTTATTACTTCGCCGTCACTGCTTACGATTCACAGGGTTTAGAGAGCGATTACTCCCAGGAAGTTTCCACAATCGTCCCACCGCCGCCCACCCCGACTCCAACACCGACACCAACGGCGACCCCCACACCCACTCCTACCGCCACTCCAACGCCCACTCCAACGGCGACCCCCACACCCACTCCCACCGCCACTCCAACTCCCACTCCAACGGCGACACCCACACCCACTCCTACCGCCACTCCAACTCCCACTCCAACGGCCACACCCACACCCACTCCCACCGCCACTCCAACTCCCACTCCAACCCCACTCCAACGGCGACTCCCACACCCACTCCCACCGCCACTCCAACTCCCACTCCAACGGCGACACCCACACCCACTCCTACCGCCACTCCAACTCCCAACGCCAACACCCACTCCCGCACTCCAACTCCCACTCCTATACCGCCTCCGGTGATTGTTACTCAGCCCACAGACCAAACCGTTTTCGTCGGGCAAACTGCCACCTTTAGTGTGACAGCGACCGGAGAACAACCTTGTCTACCAGTGGAAAGACAACCAGACCCCGATCCCAGGGGCTACGAGCAGCACCTATACAACTCCCCCCGCCACCCTCGACGACGACAAGACAATTTTCCGCGTTGATGTCAGCAACGGCGGAGGAACCGTCACAAGTCAAATCGCAAAATTGTATGTGAACGCCGGACCGCCTCCCAATCCCCGCGACTCCTACCGCGACTCCAACAGCCACTCCTACGCCCACTGCCACACCGACAGCGACTCCCACGCCCACCGCCACACCGACGGTGACACCAACGTCAACTCCCACTCCAACCGCCACACCAACGTCAACTCCGACGGCCACGCCCACTGCGACTCCAACCTCGACGCCTTCCCCGACTCCGAGCCCAACACCGAAAGGCAAGGGCAAAGGGAAGAATCTGGCTAACGTCTCCACCCGCGTCAGCGTTTACGAAGATGACAATGTCATGATCGGCGGCTTCATCGTCAGCGGCGAAACCGACAAGACGGTCGTTCTGCGCGCTATCGGGCCATCGTTGGTCAAGGTCGGTGTCAAAGGAGCCCTCGTCGATCCACTTCTCGAGCTTTATGACTCCGGCGGGATCTTGATCGCTCAGAACGACAATTGGAATTCGCTCCCCCCGGAAGAGGTCCCGAGCGGGTTTGAGCCGGCGGATCCAAACGAATCTCTCATCATCGTGACCCTGCCAGCTGGCAGTTACACCGCTGTCTTGCGGGGGGTTAACGGTAACCACCGGAGTGGCCTTGTGCGAGCTCTATGATCTGGCACCGGATAACGCGAGCGTCCGCAACATCTCAACCCGCGCACTGGTCGGAACTGGGGACGACGTTCTGATCGGGGGTTTCATCATCGGGGGCGAGGATCCGACCAAGGTCATGGTTCGCGCCATTGGACCGTCGCTGACCAGCTTTGGGGTTGCCGGAGCATTACCCGACCCAATCCTGGAGCTACACGCCGCTGATGGTTCACTGATTTATGAAAACGACGACTGGCGCAGCGACCAGGAGCAACAGATTCTCGATTCCGCTTTAGCGCCCACCGATGATCGCGAAGCAGCCATCATCGCGACTCTGCCGCCGGGAAATTATACCGCGATTATTCACGGCAGAGGCAATAACAAAGGGGTCGTCTCTGGTCGAGGTTTATAATCTCGAAAACCCATAGTGCCGTTCTGGTCAGATCTGATCCGATGATTCGCTCCCAAAGAGAGCGGCTATAACGACATCTTCCCGCCACGACCCAGTCGACGTGAAAGGCCAGCACCGGGAGCGCGATTGAGCCTCACGGCAGAAAAGAGCGGGCATGGACATTGCTATAATTTCCATAGCTTAGGTGTTTTCTGTAATGAATTCCTTTTCTCTCAAAATTCCTCGCTTTCGCCGCCACCCTTGTCACCGCCACAGTCGCATTTGCCGGCACCAACAATGTTACTCTCGCCTGGGACGCCATCGCTGACCGAGGATGCCGGCTATATGGTCTATTGGGGCACCGCGAGTGGGGTCTACGACCAGCAATCGGATGCACAGGACCAAACCTCGCAGACCATACTGCATTTGTCAGTGGGCGCTCGGTACTACTTCGCCGTCACGGCCTACAATCAGGACGGGATGGAAAGCGATTTCTCCGAAGAAATTTCCGCAATCTGTACCGCCAAAGCCAACGCCCACTCCAACCACGCCAACTCCTACCCCGACTCCCACCCCAAAACCAACCCCAACTCCGACACCTACCCCGACCCCCACGCCAAAGCCAACCCCAACGCCAACGCCTACCCCGACTCCCACCCCAGAACCAACTCCCACGCCAACGCCAACGCCGAACCCGACCCCCACACCAACGCCGATGCTGACCCCAACGCCTTCACCGACCGCCTACGCCGAGGTCCGGTTCCACCGCCTCAATACTTGCTCAACATTTCCACCCGAGTCCGGGTGCGCGGCGGCGACAATGTGATGATCGGTGGCTTCATTATCGACGGCGATTCCAACAAAGATATCGTCTTCCGTGCCCTCGGACCGTCGCTGGCTAACCTGGGCGTTCCGCGAGTCCTCGCGGATCCGACGCTGGAGGTGTATGACTCCGCCGGGACGCTGATTAGTCAAAACGATAACTGGACCACCCTCCCCTCAGGCACGGTTCCCGCCAGTCTTGAGCCGCCAAACCCGGCCGAAGCGGTCGTCGTGGCCAGTCTGGCGCCCGGAAGTTACACCGCTGTTCTCCGAAGTGCCGATGGCACCGAGGGGAACGCGCTTTGCGAACTCTACGATCTTTCCCCGGGCAATTCCACCGTGCGCAATATCTCGACACGCGGCGAGGTCGGCACTGGTGACGACGTCATGATCGGCGGCTTTATCATTGGTGGGACCACCCCGGCCAAAATCATGGTCCGGGCGATTGGTCCCTCGCTGGCCGCCTTCGGAGTAAGCGGCGTGCTGCCCGATCCGGTTCTGGAACTGCACGACAAGGACGGGTCGCTCATCTATCAGAACGACAATTGGCGAGCCGAACAAGCTCAGCAGATCATCGACACCACCATTCCGCCTTCCGACGAAAGCGAATCCGCCATCATCGCGACACTGGCACCCGATGCCTACACCGCCATCGTGCACGATGCCGGCACCGCCCAAGGCGTGGCCTTGGTCGAAGTTTACATGCTCGACCAATAACGGGCCGTCAGCCGCCTTCCGACCGGCACACCCAGGTCGACTTCGGAAAAAATCGATGGGCCTTCGTCCGTCGTCCGACACATCGCTCCTGCGTCTTTGGGCCTCGACCCGAAACTTTGTTCTGCGAAGTCAGCGCTTCGCTGACGCAGCTTGAGCGGTGATTTGACAGAGCGGGCCCGGAAGCAGTCACCCGGCAAATACGCGTTTCGCACAATCTCTCGCCGGGGATCTCAGATGTCTTGGAACCGCCCATTGAACGGTTCTTCTGAACCGCCGCGGCATGCCCATTGCTATAAATTCCATAGTCATCTGTGGTAATTGTAATGAATTCACGACTCGCCAAATTCGTTGCTGTCGCTGCTATTTTCTCTTTTGTCACCGGCGCCTTCGCCGAGACCCGCAGCGTCACCCTGTCTTGGGACGCAAATACCGAACCGGATATCGCCGGGTATAAGGTGTATTGGGGCACCTCTAGCGGCGTCTACGACCAATTTAGCGATGTGTCCCAGACCACGGCGTCGGTGTCGGACCTGACGGTCGGAGTTCGGTATTACTTCGCCGTCACGGCTTACAATGAGGCGGGTTTGGAGAGCGGTTATTCGGAGGAGGTTTCGGCGATCGTGCCGTCTCCAGACTCAACTCCGGCGCCTCAATACTTGCTCAACATTTCCACCCGAGTCCGGGTGCGCGGCGGCGACAACGTGATGATCGGTGGCTTCATCATCGAGGGCGATTCCAACAAGGATATCGTCTTCCGTGCCCTCGGACCGTCGCTGGCTAACCTGGGCGTTCCGCGAGTCCTCGCGGATCCGACGCTGGAGGTGTATGACTCTGACCGGGACGCTGATTAATCAAAACGATAACTGGACCACCCTCCCCTCAGGCACTGTTCCCGCCGGTTTTGAGCCGCCAAACCCGGCCGAAGCGGTCGTCGTGGCCAGTCTGGCGCCCGGAAGCTTACACCGCTGTTCTCCGAAGTGCCGATGGCACCGAGGGAAACGCACTTTGCGAACTCTACGATCTTGCCCCGGGCAATTCCACCGTGCGCAATATCTCGACACGCGGCGAGGTCGGCACTGGTGACGACGTCATGATCGGCGGCTTTATCATTGGTGGGACCACCCCCGCCAAAATCATGGTCCGGGCGATTGGTCCCTCGCTGGCCGCCTTCGGAGTAAGCGGCGTGCTGCCCGATCCGGTTCTGGAACTGCACGACAAGGATGGGTCGCTCATCTATCAGAACGACAATTGGCGAGCCGAACAAGCTCAGCAGATCATCGACACCACCATTCCGCCTTCCGACGAAAGTGAATCCGCCATCATCGCGACACTGGCACCCGGTGCCTACACCGCGATCGTGCACGATGCCGGCACCGCCCAAGGCGTGGCCTTGGTCGAAGTTTACATGCTCGACCAATAACGGGTCCGCCAGCCGCCTTCGCCTAACGACGATGCGCCTACAGAGGCGATATTGTTGCGCCAACCAGAGTGCGACCGCCCTGCAAGACCTGACCATGCAAGCATCCCCACTGGTTCGCCAAGGTCATCGATCATGGCTACCGCACCACTCGTTCGCTCGAAATGGTGCCGGACCCGAACACTTTGGCGGGTGATCCACCAGAGTAAATTCGTCTGCCAGAATCGCGGGTCGTTATTCTCCAGATTTGCGCTATAGTCATCGATGTCTAAACCATCCGGCACCTTTTTTTCTCGTCGCGCGCCCGATATCATCACCGAAGAGCTTGTGGCTGTGCTTTCCTCCAAAGCTTCCTATGAATTCAAGCCACTTGTTCGACATTCTTTTGCTCAACCTCCGGGAGCGCAATGCGGCCAGCGGTGGTGAAGAAATGCTGCGACTACGTTCTTACGAAAAGCTGCAGAGCCTGGTGAGCCAGGGCGCGGTCGATCGCAAGGTCAACGGCGTTACGAAAAAATACAAAGGCGTGCCCGCGCGCATGCTGGCTCTCAGGGCGGAGATGAAAACTCTGCGAGCCGACTGGAATGAGCGTGCTCAGGCCAAGGCCGCCGCCGCGGCCGCTTGATTGAGCCGCGCGACGGCTTTCATCATTTCCTGCTTTCCCAATCGGCTACCCCGCGTTTCGTTTCGCTCGTGATCAAAGGTAGCGAAAAACGCAAGGCAGACCACGCGATCGAATCGCTCATCCTCGACCGCTGGTCGCCCCGTGCGATGACGGGCGAAAGCATAACCAGCGATGAGCTGATGCGTCTCTTTGAGGCCGCGCGCTGGGCGCCTTCCTCATTTAATTCCCAGCAATGGCGCGCTCTCTATGCCCGCCGCGAGACCGACCATTGGCCCATTTTCCTCGGATTATCGTGGAAGGAAACAAAGCCTGGGCCCAAAACGCTGCCGTCCTCGTCGTCTTCATTTCATCCAGGAATTTCGACCACAATGGCGAACCTTCCATTACCCATTCCTACGATTGCGGCGCCGCCTGGGAAAACTTCGCCCTGCAAGGATTCAGCCAGGGCCTCGTCGTCCACGGCATGCAAGGCTTCGATTTCGACCGTGCCCGCACCGAACTCAAGATCCCGGATGACTTCCAGGTCGAAGCCATGGCCGCAGTCGGCAAACCGGGCGCGAAAGAATCACTCCCGGAAAGACTCCAGAAGGCCGAAAGCCCTAACGATCGTCGCAAATTGAACGACAGCATTTGCGAGCGACCTTTCCAGCTCTAGAAAACAGTCGATCGCGCCCGGCTCTGGACTGGGCAATTGGCAAGTCGCTCGAGACAATCTTCATCGACGAGAGGAAGTAAATCCCTCCTCACCTTGCCTGCATCGTTGCGCCCAGCATGGCGAGGACGTCGCTGAAAGCGTGCGCAGTGATGGGCTCGAGGGCGGAGCGCCGGCGCAGATAGACAAGCGCGAAGAGCACTCCCGACACCGCAGTCGAGATCGCGATCCCGAGCCCTTGGTAACGGTGCCCGAGGCCGAACATCACCGAGCTCAGCACGATTCCGAGAATGAGACCCGGACGCCCCAGCCATTTTTCGAAGCGGGTGAAAATGAAGATCCGCTGGAGTTCCTCGACCACGCCTCCCCCGAAGATTCCGATCGGCAGCCAAGCCAGCAGGTTTCCCGGCTCCTTGAAGAAGATCAAGATCGACGGCCCGCTCGCCGCCGGCCGGGGGAACAGCGAGTTCATGACCGAGCCGAGCGCGACATTCAACGCGACGAACATCACCAGGCCGAAGAGCAAACCGACGCCGAGATGCTTCGGCCATTCGCGAGCGCTCAGGCCTAGTGCTTTAAACCCTTCCCCCTCCAGCCGGAGCAGCAGGAAAAGCGCAGTAAGCACGATGATCTTGGTGCGCGCGATGCGCCATACCAAGGTCGAGAAATGCGCGGGCAACGGCGCGTCCGGGCGTTGCGAGACAATCTGGTAGATCCAATAGAGGACGATCGCGCCGAGCGAGATACCCAGAGAAGTACGCTTCGACACGGTCATGGTGTTTCCGCGGCAAATGGAAAGATCATCGGCACGCCCAGCGGACTCTTTTTGCTGTCACTCCGTCAAGCTCAGCGCGCGCCGAGAGGCTCCCGACGATGTAGGCATTACCGATCCCATGGATGACCGCCACGATCCAGAGATTGCCCGATCTCCAGAACAGAACACCAAAGAACAGACCGATCGCGAAGATCGCCGCGAACATCGGGACCGCGAGCGAGCGCTGCGCCGCAAAGTAATACCAATGGAGCGGGCCAAAAGTGTAGAACACATTGGCGCTCAAGATCCCGGCGAGCGCACCCCATCGGCGAACGAATTCCGACTGCAGAATCCCGCGGTAAACAACCTCCTGATAGAAGCCAAAGAAAAGGTAAGGCACGAACGCACTCCAGACCGTCGCCACGACTGAAGGCTGGGCCAGAATCAGCCGCAGCCGGCTCGCGAAAACGAGCGGGAAAACGACATTCGCGATCACCAAGAGCTGAACGAAGTAAGACTTCTCGACCGGCAGACCAGTCGCTCCACGGATACAATCCGATCTGCGACAGCCTGAGCCGCGCGGCGAAACGAACCAACCCCAACGCACCGGCCAAGAGGAGCAGGACAAGGATCAAGAGCGGCAGCATCGGATGGAGCCATTTGATCGCGACCATCCTGATCGCCTCGATCGCGACGACGATGAACAAGAGGCGAGCTCCCGTCTCGGCGTTCCAGTGAGGCGCGGACCCTCGGATCGAACAGGAGGAAGTGTCCGCGCGCGTGGACAGTCAGCCCGCGCCATCTTCGCGGAACCGGCATGTCGGACTTAGCCATGGCGATCAGGAACGGCGAGGAACGCCGCGTCTTGCGGGTCGGTTAATATCATCGCCGAGAGCGAATCATCGGGTTGTTGCGCGCGAAATTGCAATCCGAAACATCGCGCCGACGTTTCGACGTCAGTCTGACTTTCGGCACGCTCACCAAGGTTGCGAGATCCTCTTTCCATGGCGGGCCACACCGTTGCCGGAAAATGCTATCGGGCTAGAGTGTGCCCATGACCGGAGTAATCGTGATCGTGGCTTACAAACCGAAGCCGGGCAAAGAGACCGATCTCTTGGAGCTTGTCCGGCGACGGGTCCCGTTTTTGCGCGGCGAAGGACTCGTGACCGACCGCATACCCACGATCATGCGTTGCCGCGACGGCACCATCGTCGAAGTGTCGGAATGGAAATCACAGGCCGCGATCGACGCTGCGCACAAGAATCCCAACGTGCTCGCGTTCTGGAACGAAATGTTCGCCGTCTGCGACTGCGTGCCGCTGAAAACACTCCCGGAAGCCGAGCAAATGTTCGCCGGCTTCGAGCCACTCGAAGAATAAGTCAGACTGCGGCCGTCTGACGGCCAGACCGCGCCATCCGATCGAAGGCCTTTCGTCCTTACGAACGGCGGAAACGCCTTTCGACAACGGGTTTCCGCCCGAGGCCTAGCCGGCCCCTTCTTCCTTCCTCGTTCATGCTTCTTCCTGCGCTAAGAACGTCACCTGAACGTAACGCGGCAAAACTGGACAGCTCGCCCAACCGGCATAGCGTTTCGGCCATCATGAGAACCAACACTTCGATACAGAACGCCCGACTGCGGCAGTCTGCGATCGGTGTCTGATCGACCACCGGATCGCCCGCGGCGACCTCTTCGTCTCAATCTCTGTCCTCCGGGACACTTTTCCTTCGTCTTCCTTAAGGAACCTCGAATTTCCCTCAAACCTCAACCCACCAAGACAATATGAAACCAACCACCACTTCTAGAATCGAACACCGCAAATCACCGGCTCGCCCGGCACGATCGTCGAGCACGGAGCAACAGCGCCTTCCCGGCGACTGACCACTTCTTCCGGCCGCAACCGGACGGCAACCTCGGCCGCGCCGGGCGTCGCCCAAGCGAGCGAGCACGGAGCGCGTTCCGCAGGATGACCTTGGAAATGCTGGCAAAGCACGAAAGAATCGACCCACTGGAGCTGGCCGTGTTTGCGATCGTCGTCGCGATCATTGCCTGGCCGCTGGTCTCGCTCCTCATCGTGCTGGCGCAGACAGCGAACGGTTAACGCCCGTCGCGCCAACTGCGGCGTCTCTCCGATCATTACTCTGCGCGCGAATTCCTCCCGCACCAGTGGGAATCGCTAATGAAAGGCGCGAGGAAGCCGATCGGCAACTTCACAAGCTCACTGTTTCATCTCTCGCCAATTCTTGAAAACGTGAGATCGTTTCGCAGCGGGTCCCATAACGGATCCAATCGTAGCAGCGCTGGAGTTAGCGAGGTGTCAGCGGGCGTCTGCAGAAGCTGTTTCACACTTTTGAGTGCAGCCTCAGTTTCGCCCAGGTGCGCGCGAGCGATAGCGATTGTCTCCTCGAGCAACGGTCCACTCAGGCTGTCATTTTCAATCCTGTCGCGCAGCTGCGCGGCCACGGCGTCAACCGTCGCCTTGTCCTGCAAGAATCCGGCCACAAGTAGCAACATCGATCGCGGTCCAGTTCGAGGCGCCGCCTTGCGCATGGATCGATGCTAACTCCGCTCGCGACCGTTCGAGTCCAGCCTTCGCCTCTGGACTTCCGGCCAACGCCTCTGTGATGGCGAGCTCCGCACGATAGTTCACGGCGATCGCGGCAAATGCTTTCGGCAATTTCTCTGGCGCCGCGAGCACAGTTTTCAAAGCGCGAATGGCTTCAGGGTATTGCCGCTTCATCATTTGAAAACGGACGTAGGCCATCGTCACCACTGGATCACCGCCATCGATCGCAACGTTCTTCAACAAATGATCGGCTGTGCCGAGGTCACCTTGCGCGACAGAGACCTCGGCTTTCTGCACGATCAATTGCGCGTTCTCCGGCTCGATCTCCCGGGCCCGGTCAATCAGAGCGCTCGCTTCGTCAAAGCGGCGCAAGGCGCGATACGTGATTGCCGCCTCGGAGAGAATGATGGGGTTGCGCGGATCAAGCTCCAATGATTCCGCATGCAGAGTCAGCGCGTCGTCCCACTTCCCCTGTCTCCGCTTCACATAGGACGAGAACTCGACCGCCATGGCCCGATTAGCCGAGCGCTCGCGGGCTTTCTGGAAAGCTTCCAGGGCCTTGTCGTAGTCCTGCAAAACCTTGTAGCAATACATCCCCTCGGCGAAATGAGCCTCGCCCAGGTCGGGCTGCAGACTCCGCGCGCGCTCGAGCGCCTCTTTCGCCAGCGCCGCTCGCTGCGGCGTGGAATCGAACTGCCGATAATTGTATGACTGCGCGACCGAGAGGAAGGACCAGGCGAGCGCAAATCTTGGGTCCAACGCAACTGCACGGGAGAGATGTTTGATCATCTCATCGTAGTCCTCCGGCAGGACGGTCAACTTGTTCCAAATCGCGAGGCCACGCAGGTACGCTTCGTAGGCCTCTGGGCTTTCCGTCGGCTTCGCGGCCACCGCCTGTTGTTCGCCTGGCGTCAGCTTCGCCTGGAGTGCGCGGGCGATCGTACCCGCGATCTCGCTTTCGACCGCCAGAATATCAGTCAACTTGCGATCATAAGTCTCGGCCCAGACATGGGAATCGGTCGCACCGCGAATCAACTGCACGGATACGCGAACCTCTTCGCCCGCCTTCTGCACACTCCCTTCCAGCACATGCTCCACCCCGAGCTGTTTCGCGATTTCCGGAAGGTTTTCCGGCGAACTCTTGTAACGCTGGGTCGATGTGCGTGAGATCACCTTCAGATCGGCGATCCTCGCCAGGCGGGTCAGGATTTCATCCTGGATACCATCAGCGAAAAAGGCGTTCGCCTTCTCTTCGCTCCGATTCTCGAAGGGCAGGACTGCAATCGATTTTTCGGGCACGGCGCTAGCGAGTTGTTTCTGGGCTGGTCTGCTCCGAATGAGCTGGAACGCCAGTAAGGTCGCCGCCACAATCGCCGTGCCGGCGATGAAGAAGCCGAACTTCCGCTTGCTCCATTGCGGGATAGGCTCGTCAGGCGAAACGTTTTCCGTGCGCTTCATCCCTTCCGGCGTCATCTCAAAGGCCCAGGCAATGATGAGCGCGACGGGAAAGCCCAGGGCCACGATGATAACGAAACCTTGCAACAATCCTTCCGGCGCGTGGAAAGTGGGCAGAATGGTCGAGGCAATCTGCACCACCAGCCAGCCAACGACCGCGTAACCGGCCGCCACCTTGTAGACGTTGCGGCGTTTCAATTCACGGAAGAAGAAATTCATCGGACGGGCGTCGAAACAGACTTTTACTGGTTCTCAGGGAAGCACGCCAGCACCGCGATGCCCTAACAGAAAAATCGGGCGAAGCGCCTTCGCCCCGGACGCTATCACTTGCGCTGTACTGCGTTTACATCGCCCCGACGCGAAACCGGATCGCTCCAATCACTCTGGCCGGTCGACCCGCCCAGGCCACGCGCCTGAATCTGAACCGCTAATTCAGTCGACTAACACCGCGACTTGGAATGCTCGCGCAGGAATATGGGAACCGCAGGTGCTCAATTGGCGGTGCATGGCGAGAGTTTCTCGCCACGTACCGCCGCGGACGCGGCCTGCATCACACTTCCTCCGACTTCCAGATGAGGATCGGCAAAGTACCTTTGGGCACGCTCAGCGCATCCGCCGGCTTCGCGGCCAGCGGACGCATGCTCACGCATTTCAGCGCTTCCAGCGCGATCGGTTCCGAGATGCCAAAATGCAGGATCCATTCAGCCACCACTTTCGCCTTAACCTCCGCCTCCTCCAGCCCCGGCGGCATGATCTCCGCCGTCACCAGGAGAGGGATTCCTTCCGACTCTAATTTCAATTCAAACAAACCCGTAAGTTGCATATGCCCGACCGTATCCGCCAAGAAATCCGGGAGCAAACTTTCTTCACGCGGGCGCGGCCAGGCTTCCCACCAACGGCACGGTCACGATCGGGCTGCTCGAAGGCAAGCCAGGTGAACAGCTAGTTGATCCAAGGCGCGGGTCGGCCGACGCTCGGATATGCGAAGGAAAAACAACGCATCGCCTTCGTGACCGGCGCAAATAAGGGAATCGGATTCGAAGTGGCGCGCCAACTCGCCCGCGAAGGTTTTCGGGTGTTTCTCGGTGCGCGCAACGAAGAGGCCGGCAAGGCGGCGGCAGAAAAGCTCAACCATGAGGAAAAAAATGAGGGAAACATTTCCTTCCTTGAGATCGACATCTCCAACCCGGAAAGCATCAAGCGCGCGGCCGAAGAATTTGCCAGGCAAAGCGATCGCCTCGACGCGCTGATAAACAATGCCGGCATTCTCCTCGATGAAGACAAGGATGTCCTCGCGCTCACCGCGGAAATGTTTCAGACGACGCTGCGAACCAATACGCTCGGGGCGCTCCTCGTCTCGCAGGCTTTCCTGCCCTTCCTGAGAAAGAGCGACAATCCGCGGATCGTCAATGTTTCCAGCGGCGGCGGACAACTGGCCGACGGCGCCGACGGTTGGGCGCCTGCCTACTGCATCTCCAAGACAGCGCTGAACGGCGTCACCGTCCAGCTCGCCGCCGCCCTGCCAGACTTTGCGGTCAATTCCGTCTGTCCCGGCTGGGTGCAAACGGATATGGGTGGCGCAAACGCGACACGTTCCGTTGGAGAAGGTGCATCCGGAATTGTCTGGCTCGCGGCGGAAGCGCCCCAAGGCGAAACAGGAAAGTTTTGGCGCGACCGCAAAGTGATCCCCTGGTGATCGTTAAAAGGCGGCGGACCTCCAGCAGGGATGACTTTCGACGCGAAAAGAAGTCCTCGGACGAAGCGCGCAAGTAGAAACAAGGAGCGGCGCGCCTAACCGCCAACGGCCGCGCTTTCCAGCTCCGCCAGGTTCAGCTTTTCCATCTGCCAGACCGCACCCGTGACGCGTTTCACCTGCGCCGGATCGGTGTCCTGCAGCCAATCCCACAACCGGCTCGGCACGATCTGCCACGGGAACCCGAACTTATCCTTGAGCCAGCCGCACTCGAGGTGCTCGCCGCCATCGGCCGCCAGCTTCTCCCAATAGTAATCGATTTCCTCCTGCGACTCGCAATTCACCACCAGCGAGACCGCGTTCGTAAACGGAAAGCCCGGCCCGCCATTCAAAGCCACGAAGCGCTCGCCATTCAGCTCGAAAGCGATCGTCATCACTGTGCCGGCCTGCCCAGGCCCTTCCTCAGGATAACGCGCCGTCGAGAGAACTCTCGAGTCCTTGAATACCGAGAGATAAAATCCCACAGCCTCCTCTGCCTGCCCATCAAACCAAAGAAACGGCGTAATCTTTTGCATCAGGAATCATGATCGACGCGGCGGGATGAGGCAACTGAGCGCAATTTGATATCGTTCTTAATTGATTATGCTCCTCCACCGAAAAGCGATCGCGTGGGGACCTTTGACGAGGCGCCCATCGTCTCGGAGAAAAGCGGCTCTTAATTAAGCAGTGGCCTTGTTGCTGCTTTAAAGAACGGATGCGGCTCTTACTTGTAACGATCCTTTGGTATCTCTTGGTAGCCATCGCCGACGCTAGAATCGGCGAGACATCGATCCAATTTGTAGATCGCTACGGCGCTCCGACAGATTCATCGCTGACGAAGATAAGCGATTCACAGTCGCCGCTGATCGAGGGGGCCATCCATCACACCTATGAGTATCAAGGGTGGAAAATCCGGGCGGCATTCCTCCGGCTCGACGGGCCGGCAGTCAGGATGGACTACCAAAAAATCATTACCGCCGGAGTGAGCCCGCAGATTCAAGATTACGAATTACAGGCGATTATGGCTGCCAACACGCCTCCTGGCACGTCGTGGAAGCCGAAGATGTACGACAACCCGAATTCGCCCAACAAAGGACTCGCGAAATTTGGCGAAGCCTACATCGCGAACGCCATTGGCGAGAAAATGTGGCAGCGAAGGGACGGCGCTACCATCTGGTTGCGCAACCACCAGATCGTCCGTGTGGAGCTTCCCGGGGCGCGCGCCTACGAAGAGCAGCTACAGGTCGCAAAAAATCAGAAGACGCGAGCATCGGTCCCGAGCTTCTAAGTTCTGCGGAGCCCCGATCGAAAAGTGCCGTCGATGCGCTGAGGCAACGCGCAAGTCCGGCGGAGTCGTCCGGCACGAACTTAAAAGACACGCCTCCTTTAGAGGCGAGCGCAAAGAGTCAGCCGTTCACAAAACTGCCGGCCGAATCGAACGACGTTCGGTTTTGGCCGACAACCAAATCATCAAGGGAGGAAACATGATCAAAGAAACCACGCCGCAAATCCCCCTCACCATCACCCGCACTTCCATCTTCACCGGCTTCGCAGCCTTATTGGCAGTCGGCCTCGGCCTTGTCTCCGGTGCATCGGCCCAAGTCCAGCCGCAAACGCCTGCCGACACTTTTACGGAGCAAAAAGTCACCGCGAGCGACGGCACGGCCAACACCTTCTTCGGCTCCGCCGCTGCGATCAAAGGCATCCACCGCGGTCATCGGCGCGGATGGCGACGCCAGCTTTCGCGGCTCCGCTTATGTCTTCAACAAAACCGGCGACATCTGGACCGAAGGGCAGAAGCTCGTCCCGAGCGACGGCCTCGCGGGTGACGAGTTCGGTTATCGCGTCGCGCTCGACCACGGCAACCTGCTCGTGACCGCCTTTAGCGCGACCGTCAATGGCGTTGCCGCGCAGGGCGCGGCCTATGCGTTCACCGACGTCGCCGGCACTTTCTCCGAGACGCAAAAGCTCACCGCGAGCGATGGCGGTCTCTTCGATAACTTCGGCGCCTCCGTCTCCGTCGATGGCGACACCCTCGTCATCGGGGCCAACGGCGCGACCGTCGGCAGCAACCCCGCCCAGGGCGCCGTCTACGTCTTCACCCTGGTCAACGGCACCTGGACCGAAACCCAGAAGCTCATCGCCGATGACGGCATTGCCTTCGACAACTTCGGCCTCTCCGTCGCGCTCCACGGCTCGACCATCCTCGTCGGCTCGCCGCAGGCGATCATCGGTGGCGCCTTTGCCCAGGGCGCGGTTTATGTTTACACCAACTCCGGTGGCACCTGGAGCCAGACCCAGAAACTGACCGCGAGCGACGGCGCCGCCAGCGACAGCTTTGGCGAATCGGTCGCGATCAGCGGCGACAACGCGCTCATCGGCGCCTTCGGGGCGACCGTCGATGGCCACGCGGGCGCCGGCGCGGCCTACGTCTTCACCAATCTCAGCGGCACCTGGAGCCAGATGCAGAAACTGACCGCGAGCGATCCCGGAACGTTCTTTAACTTCGGCAACACCCTCACGCTGCACAACGGCAAAGCGATCATCGCGGCCGATGTCGCGACCGTCGATGGCCACACCTCGCAGGGCAAGGTCTACATCTTCCTTCGCCGAAGGCGGTACGTGGAGCCAGTTCGACACCCTCACGGCGAGCGACGGCACGACCGACGACTTCTTCGGTGCCGCCCTCGCCCTCGGCCCGCGGCACCGTGCTCGTCAGCACCCCGCATCCAGTCATCAACGGCAACTCCTTCCAGGGTGCCGCCTACTTCTTCGAGCACATCCCCGACGGCCAGTAACTCCGAAAACACTTCGCGGATTGAATGCTAGCTCTTGCCGGGCGGCCTCGATTGTCCGCCCGCGCAAGGTGAGCCTTACTCACGATTTTTGAAACTTCGTCACTCGATGATGTTCAATGAACGCGATGTGCGGCAGAACGGCATCGTCGGGAAAATGGAGAGGCTCTCCTTCATAGGCGCCAAAGTTTTCGGCAACTGATCGGGATGGCAGTTCTTTGTTAAGTCGCCGCGAAACGCGCATTCGAAGGTCGTCGTCGAAGGCGATAAGGCCGCAATCGAAAGCGGCATCATGCAACCGCGAAAGGCTCAGGCCGTTTCGGACATCGAGCCGGTGCTCGGGGTGCGTGGCCCACGGCAAGATATGCGACGCCACGAGTAACTGGCGCACGGCAAGTCCGGTCACGCTGCAAATTCCGCCGCTGTTGTTGATGACAGCATCGCGAAAATACTCCTGACCGCGGCGTTGCTTTACCGTCGCCAAAGCATCCGGCTCTCCGACTGGCGGACGCCGACGGATTCGCACACCTTTCTTGGGTATGACCTCGAGCTCGCTGCTTTCATCCGCTCCAAAGAGAGCGCGAACGGCTTGCTCGCTTGCCGGCGCCGCCTCATTGAGATTCGCGTGAAATTCCTCCCATGTCGCGCGATCGAGTCCACTCGCGCCCTCCAGACCTTTGATCCCGCGGAGTTTCAACGCCGGATCGAGCGACGCGAAATTGCACAGCTTCATGGCGACGCTGTTTGCGCCGCGCCCAAGCTTATCGGCGAGCGTGACAATGACAGGTTGCCGCGCATGCAACTGACCAAACGTAAGCTTGTGATAAAAGTTCAGCGCGATCAGCAGCTCCTCTCGTGTCCAGCGTTTGCCTGCGGCCATTCTCGAAGAATGCGGATCCTCCCGGAAAAATAAAGCTGGTTATAGACGAACGAGGGCGAAGTCCGTTCTTGAAGATCGAAAACCCAAATTCGCGCCGTCCAATTTGAAATGGAGAATTGGGGTCAGGCAACAAATCTTGACAAGTCTCCGATGACGACCTGACGCGACGCGGGAGGAGCTTGCCCTCGCGGCGCCGGGAATGCATCCTCGCGGCGTGCTGACGATGGTGATCGGCGGCTTTGGATTAGCGGTCCTTGCGATTGTCGCGAGCTCGCTGCGTGAAGCGGCGGCGATGAAGCGCTGGCCGGTGTCGGAAGGTCGCGTGTTGTCGGCCAAGGTGGAGGAGTATCGGCAGAGTGTAGGCCGTGGGGTCGGCGGTCCTCGGGCCCGGCTAACGCTCTACCGTCCGGTGTTGCTGTATGAGTATGAGGTGACGGGAAAACGCTTTCAGGGCAGCCGGGTTGCGCAAAGCCCTGGACTGGACCGTGGTGTGCCGGAGTTTGCCCAGAAGGTGGTGGAGCGTTATCCGAGCGGAAGCACGATAGCGGTGCGCTACAACCCGAACCGGCCGGATGAATCGGTACTCGAGCCGCGGGTGCCTGCCAGCTGGATCTTCGGAGCGGCGATCGGGGTCGCGTTGCTCGTGCTGGCAGCCTACACCTATTACAGAGGGAGTTAAGGCGTTTCCATGGGATGAACTACATGTGGAGGAAAGTAGCCCGCAGGAGTTAGCTCAGCATTCCTAGTGCCATGAAACCAGCGCTCCCAAGGCGCGGGCCTTTAGCCGAAAATCCTCGCTAAAATCCCTGGTTTGCCGGTTTCGCCGCGATCGCCCTCGCCTTTGAGCACGCGGGTTTTTGATTTGCGGCGGCGATCGGCGGTTAGCGAGCGACCCACATTCACTTCTTTCTTGAATTCACCCTTCTTGTTCCGCCGCACATAGCGTCGATCGCCTTTGAGCGGCTCGATCACCGTGCGCTTGCTCGTCTTACCTGCGGTGGTGCTCTTCTTCGCACCGGATTTCTTGGTGCTGCTGCTGGATTTGCGTGTGGCCATATGACTGATTCGCGGTTCGCGCGCCGGCGGCCTCATTTCATTGTCCATCGGCGTCGAGCGATCAGCGCGCCCGATCGCCGCTTCGATTGGACGTTCGGCGTTGGGCGTTCGACGTTCGAGGCTCCCATGTCAGAAACGCCAGGCACAGTCATCGCGAGCGCGAACAATCTTTCCGTCAAATACGGCATCCAGGTTGTACTCGACGGCGCGACGATTGCCTTCACCGAGGGCGAACACGTTGGGCTCGTCGGTCGTAACGGCTCGGGCAAATCGACCTTTCTCGCCATCGCAGCGGACGTTGCGCAACCCGATTCGGGTGAATTCACCCGCCGGCGCGATCTCGTCACCGGCTACATGCCACAAGTCTCCGGGCTCGACGATGCGGCCACGGTCCACGCGAACATTCTCAGCGGCGCGCAGCGGATTCTCGACCTCATCACCGAATACGAACGTGTTCCGGGCGAAAGCCCACTCAGCGCCACCCTCCTCGACCAGATTGTCCAGGCCGACGGTTGGAATTTGGAACACCGGATCAAGTCACTGATCACGAACCTGCACGCGCCGGAACCCGATCGCGTTGTCGGCACGCTTTCCGGCGGGGAAAAACGCCGCGTGGCCCTTTGCCGGGCGCTGCTCGCGCGTCCCGATTTCCTGATTCTCGACGAACCGACCAACCATCTCGATACCGGCTCGATCGAATGGCTGGAAGATTTTCTCGCGCGTTACGCCGGCACCTGTTTGTTCGTCACACACGATCGCTATTTTCTCGATCGCGTGGCGACGCGGATCGTCGAGCTGTCGCGCGGCCAGTTCGTCAGCTACGACGGCAATTACACCGATTACCTCCTGGCCCGCGCGCAGCGACAAGCCGTGGAGGAAATGCAGGAGCACAAAAGGCAGCGGTTTTTGAAGCGCGAACTGCAATGGGTGCGAAAAGCGCCCCGGGCGCGCCGGACTAAATCGGTCGACCGCGTCGAACGTTATTTCGAGATGGCGACGCAGGAAGCACCGGAAGCGGAGCTCGATGTCGAATTGATTATCCCCACGCCGCCAAAGCTCGCAAATCGCATTATCGAATTGCGCAACGTGAGCGTGGAGCTGGGCGGCCGCACCCTCTTTCGGGACGTGAATCTCAATCTCGCGGCCGGGGAACGGCTCGGTGTGGTCGGCCGCAACGGACTGGGCAAGTCCTCGCTCCTCAAAGTGATTCTGCAGGAACTGCCCGCCGCCAGTGGTGTGGTGGAGATCGGCGCGCGGACCCAGATCAATTACGTCGATCAAAACCGGCTACTGCTCGACGACGAGAAAACGGTTTGGGAAGAAGTCGGGAGCGGCGGAGAACACGTTACCCTCGGCGAGCAGAGCATCACCTTGCGTGCGTATCTGCGGCGATTTCTTTTCAGCGAAGACCGCATCAATACTAAAATTTCGCAGCTCAGCGGCGGCGAACGCAGCCGGGTGCTGCTGGCAAAAATTCTGAAGCGCGGCGGGAACGTCTTGATGCTCGACGAACCGACGAACGATCTCGATCTCGGAACGTTGCGCCTGCTCGAGGAAGCGCTCGTTGCCTTCGGCGGCTGCGTCATCGTGGTCAGCCACGATCGCTATTTCCTGAACCGCGTTTGCACCTCGATCCTCGCTTTCGAAGGCGAAGGCCGCGTGGCTTACAGCGTCGGGAACTACGATTACTACCTGGAAAAACGAGTCGTGCCCGTTCCCGCTCGCGATCCAAAACCCGCGCCGACCGCAGTCGTCACCGAGCCAACGAAACGCAAAGACAAACCGCGCAAACTCAAGTGGAAAGAAGAGCGCGAATGGGAATCGATGGAAGCGAACATTCTCGCCGCGGAAAAGGAGGTGTCTGATTTGGAGGAGACGTTTGCCGCACCGGATTTTTATGCAAAACCGCGTGCGGAGATGTTCCGACTTGGAAACTCAATTGAAAACGGCCCGCGACAAAGTCGCGCGTCTCTACGCCCGGTGGCACGAACTCGAGCTTTTGCAAAGCGTCCCGCGGGACGATGGAGACTAGCTCCGCTGTGTAATTATTCTTGAATCGAAACCGGCGATGCACTGCAACACATAAGTAACTACCGGACAGAGCACGGCCATGACAAGCGACGTCCCGAATTTGCCCGAGCACGTTCCTGCGCTCCCGCTCGAAGCGCGAGCTGCACCGCCGCCTGACGATCCTGTCGCCGCGCAACTGCGCGGATTCGGGCCGCTGGGACTTCTCGCGGTTCTCGTCATCGTCTTGACGTCCGTCGTTAAACCTCTCGGCGGCCTTCTCGTGCTTCTGTGGGCCTGGCGATCGCATACGCCATGGCGCGACATCGGCTACGTGCGACCAAGGAGCTGGCTTGGAAGTCTGGCCGTCGGCATCGTTTTCGGTTGTGCGCTCAAACTCCTCTTGAAGGCGATCGTGATGCCGCTGCTGGGCGCCCCCGAAATCAATTCCGCCTACCATTACGTGATAGGAAATCGGGCTGCACTTCCCGGACTGATGTTCACGATGATCGTCGGAGCGGGCTTCGGCGAAGAGACCATTTTCCGAGGGTTCCTGTTCGAACGTCTTGGCAAACTTTTTGGAACCGGGACCGGCGCAAAGGTATCTATCGTCCTGCTCACCTCCGCGGTGTTTGCCCTCGGCCATTACGCCAATCTCGGGCTTCCCGGCGTCGAACAGGCGATGATCACGGGTCTCGTCTTCGGGACGATCTTCGCCGTCACGGGCCGGATCTGGATGGTGATGTGCGCGCATGCTGCGTTCGATCTCACGGCCATCGCGATAATCTATTGGAATCTCGAAGCCGTTGTGGCTCACCTCGTGTTCAAATAGCCGCGATGTTTAACAACACACTCCAGTCCTCCTATCGTAAGCCGCTTACGATGCATGAACGCGCGCGCCTCGGAACTTTGACCGCTTAAAGCGGTCAAAATTACCGAACGCAGTCGGTTTTCAATTTTCGACGACTTCCGTGTCCGATTTGGAAGCCACGTTCGAAATCCAAAGGGTCTGGAATCGGCTCCTGTTTGATGTCGTGGGTTCTCCGATCCCGCTTCGCCGGATGCTTCAAGTCGATTGGCACAGAAAGCTCGGCGGCTTGTGAGCGGTGCGACTTTTGTTTCGACCCGCGTATCATCTCAAAGTATGGTGAGCGACGAAAACAGCGCGTCTTGGGGAGGAGACTACGCGCCAGTTGCTACTCGCACTGACCGCCGGGGGAATCTTTGTTTGCGTCCTTTTCCCGCAGCTCGGACGCTCGGATCCGTGCAGCTCACCGCCGCCGCCACGATTCCAGCCGGGGCAAAACGGTAATTACCCTGGCGGCGCAGATATCATCACCTGCTCGGAACCGACGCCGGGACACGAGGTTTGGCATATCGAGTATCCGTCGGTGGACCGACAACTCACCGATTACCCTGCCATCACCTTTAATCCTGGCGACGTTGTTACCCTGAATGCATCGGGTTGCGTGCAGAGCGGCGGGGTTGGAGACACCTGGATGCGCTACGTTAATCCGGATGATGGCGAGGGACGGCTCAACTCGCAATACTACGGAACGGTGCAGATCGCGGGAGTAACGGGCGATAACACCCCTCAGTCACTCAAGCATTGGGTTGGTTCGCCCTTTATCATAACGAATGCCGGCCATCTCGCACTCGGTTACGTGGATGATGGGCTGGGTGATAATGGCTATTGGAGCCCCGAAAACGGCCCAAACGACCAATGTGTCGGCCAGACCAAGGCCGGCGTGGATATCATTATCGACCGGGGAGCGGGACATCTGCTCGATTGTAAGAAGAGCCTCACTTACACGAATACTCCGGTCGCGCCCGAGGTGCCGGAGCTGGCGAGAGTCGCGACGCTCCTTACCGGCGATGCAAAGGTGCCGGTGGGTCTCCCGGTGACAGTGGATGCGCAGGGTACCGGCATTGTTCATTTTCAACTCTACCAGGATGGCAAACGCGGAGATCGCACCACCAAGAGTAACCGGCCGCTGAACTCGGCCGAGATGCATGGCGACGGCTGCATTTACTTCGCCTACACACCGACGAGCAGTCCTATATGGTATCCGGCGGAGCTTGCCTTCGATAACACGCCGCAGAAGAACTGGCAGGCGCGCCCGTGGGATGCGCCGCGCGCAGCAACCAGCTTCTTCGACCTGGAGGCGCTGAATCGTGATCCTGCTTCCTGGCTCCCGACTTTCCTTCCAGGTTATTGCTCGGGTGCGGGTAACTCATGGAGGTCGGCCGCCCCGCGCTGGATTCAGGTATGTACACCGCGCCGCGTTCCACCGAGCGCATGGACACCGACCAACCTTACAGGATTTCCGCTAGCTGACTCACCCGATTCGGAACTCGCCCAATCGGGAGCTGTCTGCGGCTGGCAGATCAAGCATTCGCCGTCTCTTAGTGATGGATGCGTGGACTTTGACCGTTCGGAATGGGAGCCAGTGGCGGACCGAAATTTCCGTAACGCCGAGGGAATTGTAAGCAATGCATTCCTCTCCGGTGGCGACTACAGCGGTGATCACAATGGCATGCCCGACGGTCACTACATGGGTGTGCACACAGACGTCGAGACGCACAACGAAGCCGTCGAAAATTGTCCCGATCTATCCTCCGCTGATAGCGGACAGCTCTGCACCGATTGGGAGATGAACTTGGTGACTGACCCGAATTACCTGCATTTGCTGGCGCGAGATGAATCGACCCTAAACGATCGCGACGGCGGCGACTGCCAGTCCAAGCACCCCGATGAGTACCGAAAAGGAAGCCAAGTGATAGACCTGGGAGGTGCGCTTGGTGTGGAAGGCGAACAGTGGTATTACCCCGTAGGATATCGCCCTGAGGCCGGCGACCGGCTGGTCGTGCGCGGCCAGTGGATTGTCGACTGCGGTCATCCCGACTGGCACACGGAATTGCATCCGGCCAGTCTACTGGCCAGTTCTTACCTGCAGACGAGTGACTTTGCGCCGAGTCTCGGAATGACATGGAACAGGCCCCTTCGGCTAACCTCAAACTGGCGCACTCTTACCGGCGGTGTTCCCGCGGTCGTTACTAAGATCGTGGCCTCTCCGGTTTTCGCCGAACAATCGTTGGAGGTGGACGTCTGGCCCCCAGCCCGGCCGAATGCCTGCGCCCGGCTGGTCGTCGCGCGAGAGGATGAACAGCCGAACCCGCGCTGGTCCGGTGTGCAGTTTACCGAGAATCTTTTACCCGCTGACGGTAACCCGAACCACCTGCACCTCACCATCACGCGCGAGCCATTCACTCTTGACTATGGCGGCGACGGTGACGTGCAGAATCCCGACGAAAACTTGACTTTCTTCACCGCCTACATGGCGTGGTGGGTGCAGGATACATGCGCCGTCTCCGATGACTCCAATGTAACTCCTCCCGCGAAATGTGTGACGTGGTGGTGGTGTGGGCTCTCCTGGGGGGTGATCCTGCTGCTGATCGTGGTCTGGCTGATAATAAAACATCTGCGCCAGAAGGCTGTAGTAACTCGATGAGGACAAACACTCGGACACTTTGCGGCCTGGTGAAACGTCCCTGTGTGGTCAGTTCCGCTCATAAGATGGCAAAATCCGACAAAGGAGCGCCGGATGAAACCTTTTAAACGCCGTTTCTCCGTGGCCCTCGGGCACGGCCGCGCTGTTCTCTTTTCAGATCCGCGGGACGCTGGAAACGACTAACGATCCCGCGACTCGACGCAAATCTTCGAGCAGGATCTCCATGTCGCGCAAAGTTGTCCGATAATTCAGGACACAACCACGGAGCGCAAAGCGGCCACCAAGTGTGGTATTCGAGAGATACGAACTGCCGTCGCGCTGCAGGGCAATGAGCAGACGTTCGTTGAAGGCATCGATCGCCTGAGGCGATTCGTTGCGAACGTTCCTGGGGAACATGCCGAAAACAAAAGATGGAGAGCCCAAGGGGCGCGACCATTTCAAAGTCATCGCTGGCCCTGATCAACGACTGGAGATACCGCGCACAGGCAAGGTTGCTTTCGATTGCTTCACCTAACGAGTCAAGACCTGCTCCTTTTAACAACATCCATACTTTGAGGGCGCGGAAACGCCGCGACAGCTCCGGGCCATAGTCCCAGAAAGCGAAAGCCTCATCTGCCTCTTCCTGACCAATAATGCGAGTATATTCGGCGTCGTGAGCAAAAGCGGCTCGGGCGAGCTGTGGGTGGCGGTAGATCACGCAGCCAACGTCCACCGGGAGATAGAGCCACTTATGCGGATCAAGCGCGACTGAATCGGCCTGCTCGAGGCCGGCGAACAAGTTATTCGCCGATTTCGCGAGGATGGCAAAGGCACCGTAACTCCCATCCACATGCATCCAAAGCTGGAAGCGATCGGCAATTTCACGAATCTCGGCCAAGGGATCGACTGCGCCCGTATTCACGGTTCCGGCATTCGCAATAACACAGAATGGGATATGCCCCGACTTCAGATCGACAGTTATCTGTGCTACGAGGTCATCTGTTCTGATTCTGAAACTATCGTCGACGGCGACGTCCCGCACATTGTCGCGCCCGACTCCGAGCAGTGCCGCTGCCTTGGCGATGGAAAAGTGTGTCTCACTCGAGGCATAGATGCGCAATCGAGATGATGACTCACTCTTCGTCTGCCGCGCGGCGGCGAGCGCGGCGAAATTCGCCATTGAGCCACCGCTGACGAAGAGTCCGCCAGCTCCAGAGTCAAATCCGAGGATTTGTCGGATCCAATCGATCGTTAGGCGCTCGAGGTCCACCGGCGCTGGAGCGGAACGCCACGCGGTCAGATTCGCGTTCAAGGTCGAGGCGAGCAGATCGGCGAAAGCCGCGAGCGGGGTGCCAGGCGATTGCACGTAACCGAACATCCGCGGATGCGCGTTCTGCCGGCTAAAGGGAATGATCGTCTCGCGAAAAACCTTCAGCAGGTTGTTGAAGCTGCCTCCGGTGGTCGGAAGCGCGTCATCGAGCTGATCGCGAATCTCGCGCGAAGAGAAGTCACCATATATTTTTCGACCTCCGACCTCGCTGAGGTAATCGATCATTAGTTCGACAACCGAGTTGCCCCAATCGCGTATTTCGTCTGCAGAAGGATCGAGCATATTCACCTCTGCAAAATGATTGTCTCGTGCGCCTGGTCAATCGCGGATCTGCTGGCAGAGAAACCCTGGATATACGAGTGATCGGCTCTCTCCTGAACCTCAGCTAGATACACGCCGACGCGGCGAGTCTCTCAATACCTTGTGACTCCCAGGATCGTCCGTGCACGCCACGGTTCTTCGTTCCTGGAATGGGTCAGAGCTTGACATCGCCCGGGGCGGCGAGCGACAAGAGCGGCTCGATGAAATCGCTCAAACGCCTTTTCTCCGCGGCTCCGGAGGGAACGGCCGTGCTGTTCTTCATTCAGATCTTCGCGACGCTCGGCTTCGCCGTCCTCTACTCGACGCTGGTCCTCTACGCGACGAAGCATCTGCAGCTCTCGGTGAAAGTGGCCACGACGTTGATGGGCGTGTTCGGCGCTTTCAACTACGGCCTGCACCTCTTCGGCGGCTACCTCGGCGGCCGCTTCCTCTCGAACCGGAATCTCTTCGTCGGGGGCATGGCGCTGCAGGTCATCGGTTGCGGGTGCATTGCGGCCGGCACGGCTCGCGATGTTCTACGTCGGCCTCGCCTTCTTCCTCACCGGCAGCGGCCTCAACGTCACCTGCATCAACATGATGCTGACGCAGCGCTTTACCCCGGAGGATCCGCGCCGCGAAGGAGCCTTCCTCTGGAACTACGCCGGCATGAACGTCGGATTCTTCGTCGGGTTCACCGTCGCCGGCTACTTCCAGGGGACCGAGAGCTATGCGAGCCTTTTCATCTTCGCGACGCTCGGCAACTTCGTCGCCATCGTCCTCGCCCTGCTTCAGCTGGAAGACGCTGACCGATCGCAACACCCCGCTGCTCGAGGCGACGTCGAAGCAGTTCCGGCTGCGCCTGCTCGCCGGCATCGCGATTCTCATCGGCGTCGTGCCCGTCGTGTGGTTCATGCTCCAGCGGCCCGGCATGACCGAGACGCTGATCAAGGGGATCTGCGGCGCGGTCGCGCGTCACGCTGATCTACCTCACGCTCCGCCACCAGGATCGCCGCGAGAGGCGGAACATGACGGCCTACCTGATTCTGACGCTCGGCTCGCTGGCGTTCTGGTCGCTCTATCAGATGGCGCCGAGCGGCCTGATGCTGTTCGCGGTCCACAACGTCAACCTGATGATCGGCAAGGTGGAGATTCAGCCGCAGTGGATTCAGAACATCAACACCGTCTGCATCGTGCTCGGCGGACCGCTGCTCGCGTCGCTCTTTACCCGGATGCGCGCGCGCGGGCTGGAGGATCGACATACCGCAGCAGTTTGCGACGTCGCTGCTCCTGATGGCGCTGGGCTTTCTCATTCTCCCGTTGGGCATCAAGCTGGCCGGCGTCGACGGCAAGAGTGCGTTCGGGTGGCTGTTCATGAGTTATGTGCTGCAGAGCGTCGGTGAGTTGCTCATCTCTCCCATCGGCTACGCGATGATCGGCAAGCTCGCGCCGAAGCAGTATCAGGGGGTGATGATGGGCAGCTGGATGCTCGTGACGGGCCTCGCGTCGCTCTTCGCGGGCGACTTCTCGGGCATGATTCCCGAGCCGAACGGCACCACCGCGGTCGCGACCAACCCCGAGTATGTGAAGCTCTTCGGCGCGCTCGGCGCGGGCAGCCTCGTGGTCGGCGTCGCGCTCGTCCTGCTCATTCCGTTCCTGCGCAGGCTGATCACCGACAAGGCCGAGATACCTCCCGAGGAAATGGCGGCGGCTACCGTCGTTCCAGTGATCTGAGAACCGCGCGCCCGCTCTTGCGCCGCCGCGAAGCAACGGCTCGCGTAGCGCATTCGCGTTGAAAATGCGAATCAAAGACAGGAGGTGCGATGAGGCTAATTCCCGTTGAATCCTGCGGGTTGTTGGTCGAGATCGGCCTCGTCTGCCAGCTGATAACTGAAAGCTGAAAATCTGCAGCGCTTAAGGCTGTCGAGGGCACGCCGGAAGTCATGGCGTGATCAATGCAGATAGTGAAACTTCCAGGGCTTGCCATTTAGGTTCCTTCTCACGAGCATCCCTCCAATACCATGCCTTCGCTCTCGCGCGCCGGCGGTCTCGGCAAGCTCTGGATGTTTCTCGCCGGGGTTGCCTCCGCGGTTCTTTTTTACTTTGGGACAGGATTGAATCCGATCTGGTGGATGGTGTGGCTGGCGCCGGTGCCGGTGCTGACGGTGGCGCCGCGTCTCGGCCGCGGCGCAGCGTTCCTGCTCGCGGCCGGCGCGTTGTTCGTCGGCGAGCTCAATATGTGGAGTTACTTCACCCGCGTGGTGGGGGTACCGTTGCCGCTCACGCTCGTCGCGTTGGTCGTGCCGGCGCTTGTCTTCGCGCTCGGTGTGCTGCTTGTGCGCAGCTTTCTGCGACGCGAGGCGCTGTTTTCGGCGACGCTCGCTTTTCCTATCTTCTGGGTCTCCTTCCAATATCTCTCCGAGGTCGGTTCACCGCACAGCACCTTCGGCAATCTCGCTTACACGCAAATGAATTGTCGGCCGCTGATCCAAATCGCGTCGCTCACCGGGATCTGGGGAGTCAGCTTCGTCGTGTTGCTTTTTGCCGGGGCGACCGCGGTGCTTTTGAGCGGTCTCGGAACCCGCCGGGCGCGGACGTTCCTTTTTGCGACGGTCGGGCTCGTTCTTGGCGCAGTGTTCCTCTTCGGCATGGCGCGGTTGCGGTCGGAACCGGCGGGTGAGGTGGTAAGCATTACCCTGATAGGAAAGGATGTGCCGATCAGTGTCTACATCAGCAGTGACGAGAAGGTCGCGCTCGGGCTCCTGCGCGAGTATGCGGACGAGGTTCGGCGCGCCACACCGGCCGGAACGCAAGTCGTCGTGCTTCCCGAAAAGATCGTGCGGGTGAGTGAGGGCACGTTGCCGGAGGTCGACGCGATGTTCTCCGCGGCCGCTGCGGCCACCCACGCCGCGATCGACCTCGGCGTGGTCCGTCGCACCGCCTTGGGCAGCTACAACTCGGCGCGGTTTTATTCCGCCGCGGGCCGGTTGGAGGCCAGCTACGACAAGCATCATCTCGTCCCCGGGATCGAGCCGGAGAAGCCAGGCGACAAACGGGTCGTGCTAAGTCAGCCATCCGGCCATTGGGGTCTGCAGATTTGCAAAGACATGGATTTCCCCGCGCTCAGCCGTGAGTATGCGGCCGAGGGGGCGAACCTGCTGCTCGTACCGGCGTGGGATTTCAACGTCGACAGGTGGTTGCACGCGCGGATGGCGATGCTGCGCGCGGTCGAGAACGGGTTCGCCCTCGCGCGCGCCGGGCGCAATGGAACGCTGACTCTGAGCGACAATCGCGGTCGGGTGATCGCGGAGGCGCCGACGGTATCCGGACGGTTCGTCACCGTGACCGGCAAGCTCAACGTGACGCGCGAAAGGACGCTTTACTCCCACACGGGTGATTGGTTCGCGTGGCTGTGTCTGGTGGTGCTGCTGATGTTGCTTAGTCTCTTGTTCGTTAGGCGAAGGACGAACTGAGGATAAGCGGAAAACTGAAGGTGAATCAGAGGCCGCGGTAACGCCCGCGCGCACGCGCATTTTGCGGTCAAAGTGCGAATCAAAAACAGGAGGTGCGATGGGGCGACTTCTCAGGCATGATCCCCGAGCCGAATGGCACCACCGCGCTCGCGACCAACCCCGAGTATGTGAAGCTCTTCGGCGCGCTGGGCGCCGGCAGTCTCGTGGTCGGCGTCGCTTCCGTTCCTGCGCAGGCTGATCAGCGACAAAGCCGAGATACCGCCTGAGGAAATGGCGGCGGCTACCGTCGTTCCAGTCATCTGAGAACCGCGCCGCGCTCTTGCGCCGTCGCGAAGCAGCGGCTCGCGTTACGCAGCCGATCAGGCGAGGCCGAGGGAAGCGAGAAGGGTCGATCCTGGAAACGCTGGTATCCGAAGCTATCCGAGATCGTTGACCAGGCGACCGTCGTCCTGGCCAACATGGGACTGCAGGCTAAACTCTGGGAACCATGGCCGGAAGAAAACCAATTCCGCCTCCAACGCCGAAGGAATGTCCCGTCTGCGGTGAGGACGTGCCGCGAAGTGCGGTGGCCTGTCCGGGATGCGGAGCGGATCACAACTCGGGCTGGCGAGAGGAGGCGAGGAGCTACGACGGCAGCGGCTTGCCGGAAGCCGAGTTCGATTACGAGGAATTCGTTAGGCAGGAATTCAGTTCGGGCCCAAAACCGAGCACCATGAAACTCGGCTGGTGGATCACCGCGGTTCTTGTTTTCGTCATCTTCCTCGCGGGCTGGTTGTATGCCACGTACCGATGAAAGAAACATCCGACCCCGCGCCGCGCTTCGCAGTTCCCCACGGCGATCCCGTACCCGTCCTTCTACCGCACCTGACGATTTGCGCCGGCGGACTTCAGGCGCCGGTCGCGGCTCCCTTTTCCTCCAACTGCTTGAGTAGGGCCTGGAAGCGAGCGTCCCCGCGCAAGGATGCGAGGTCCGTATCGTTGCGCATCCAGGCCGCGTTGACCGTGCCATGCTCAGCGGCCCGCGCCAGGAAACCGACTGCTTCCTCCACCTCACCGATGGTCGCGAAAACGCAGGCCACGTTGTAGAGCAGCACAGAATCGTCCGGATCCATCTCGAGGGCCCGCTTGAGCCAGCGTTTGGCCCGCTCCACTTCCCCGAGCACGGTCAACGTGCCCGCACCCAGATGGAGGGCCCGCGCGTCGTCCGGATTCCACTCCAGATGCTTTTCCAGAACGCGCGACCGCGTCCCGGGCCTCGCCGATCGCTTGTTCCATCCGTTCGGTCCCGCGCAGGATCTGGATTCTGAGACAGCGCGACTGGTAATCTGCCGGCTCGACTTCCGCGGCCTTCTGGAATAACTCCGCCGCCATCTCCATGTCTCCCTGATGAAACCTGGTGCGGCCATAATAATAGTAGGCTTGGAATAATCGAGGATTGAGCGCGAGTGCCTTGTTGAAATCGATCTCGGCCGCCTCGTATTCCTCCGAGATAAGGAGGGCGAGTCCTCTTGAGGCATGCGCTTCCGCAAGATTCGGATCGAGCTCCAGCGCGCGTTGGCTAGCTTTCCTCGCTTCTTCCCGATAACTGGCGATTGGATCCTCGTAGAGAATGAGGAGCGAAAAGCAGTCGGCGTAGCCGGCCCAGGCGAGGGCGAAATCAGGATCCAGATCGAGAGACCTACGAAACATCTGGCGCGCAAACCCAATGTCGATCTTATGAAAGCGACTGATGAACTGTCGTCCTCGCAGATAATAATCGTAAGCGGTCACATCGCTGCTCGAAGTCGTCTTGAGGGCTGACCGTTGCAGTGGCGTGATCGATTCGAGCAGAGTCTCGGCGATACTTTTCGCGATCTCATCCTGGATCACGAAGATGTCCTTCAACTCCCTGTCGAAACTCTTGCTCCAGAGATGAGAGCCACTCGAAACGGCCACCAATTGGGCCGTGACACGGAGGTGATTGTTGGACTTGCGAACGCTGCCTTCGAGGACCGATTTGACCCCGAGTTCTCCGCCGATTCGTCGCACGTCGCCGCGGCTTTCCTGATACTCAAACGAGGACGATCGAGCGACCACCCTAAGCTGCGGGATATTGGAGAGAGCGTTGAGGATCTCTTCCGCCACGCCTTCGCAAAAATATCCCTGGTCACGCTCGGGGCTCATGTCGACAAACGGCAGGACGGCAATGGAGGGACGATCGCCGTTCTCGTGTGGAATGACGGGTCAGTTTCGGGGTAAGGCGAATTCCGTGGCGGGTGAGATCAAAAAACCAGGAGAGAACTACGACGATCGGAAAGCCGAGCGATGACAAGTACGATCAGTCGAGACATGACCCATTCGGGCAGATGGAGCGGTCGCGAAGGTGACTTCACCGACCTGAAGGAGGATCCAACTGACGACCGCGTAGGTTGCGACCACCGTATAGACATGACGCCGCTTCAGTTCACGGGACAACTCAGTCCAGCTGAAAGGTCGCGCGCTTTTTCATTTCGGACATAACGAAACTCAGGATCGCAACCATACGGTAAGGCGAAAATCTTCGAGGAGGAAATCCCGAGCGGCGATTGATTCCCGCCATCTGGTTGCCGGACATTTTTTCAGCAGCATCGGGACTTCCAAACCGGGAAGAAATCGGGTAGCGATACTTTGATGAAATTCCTTGACGCCGATCGCGTTCGCTCTCGCCCTCATTTCCACTTCATGGGCGGAATCGCCGACTCCCGCGAGCAAGCCTGCACCATCCCGGCCGCCGGCCTGTGTCGCGCCGGAGTTCCGCCAATTCGATTTCTGGCTGGGCAAATGGAAGGTGACGGACCCGCAGGCAATCAGGTCGGCACCAGCGAAATCAGCCGTGTCTCGGAAGGTTGCGCCATTCGCGAGCAGTGGACTTCCGCTTCCGGACAGGGCGGAACCAGCATCAACTACTACGACGCCGACGACCATCAGTGGCATCAGGACTGGGTCGGAGGCGATGGAACGATTCTCCATCTCCGAGGCGGGCTGAAAGCAGGCGCCATGGTTCTGAGCGGAGAAAGCACGAGCCCCAAGGGCGTAGTCATCAATCGCATTACCTGGACACAGCTCCCCGACGGCAAGGTAACGCAGCAATGGGAGACTTCGACCGACACCGGCACGAGCTGGAAGACCTCCTTCGTCGGGACCTACGAGAAACAACCTTAGATTCAGCGGTAGGGCAGGTTTCTCGATTCGATTGCTATGGCCCAATCGAAGAAGCTGTCGCTATCGCCGCACCTTATCCGTTAGCACGGTCAAACGGCGGCGCGTGCGGGCTGCTCATTCAAGAGTCATTGGGGATGAGGTTAATCTCTGCACCGTGAAGCTGCCAAACTGACCGCTGTAATCGAACGCGAAGAGTCCTTTCGACCGCGTTCAAATCTGGTCATTCATTTCCTGCGCCTTGACGTAGGCCTGCTGCAGAAAATCGGCGATACCGCTAACGGCGAAGATGCTCGCGAGAATGCGAGTAAGCCGCGGAGTGAAGAGGAAGCCGTAGATAAATCCGGAGGCGATCCAGGTGCCGAGGCAAAACGGACAGGTGATCAGGTCGCCAATCGCCCGGCGCAAGCCGTGACCGCGGCCACGCTCCTCCAGCTCGCCGGCACCGCCTTTGCCCTCAACCTCGGTGAAGGGCGCACGGAAAGCGGCGGTGACTTTGTCTTTCGTGATCACGCGGCTGAGCTTTTGCGTGGAGAGGGCGAAGAGGATGAGGTCCTGCGGTTCGACCCGCTCGGGCAACGATTGGCGCGCGCATTTGCGCGCGAGAAGCGTGCTCGCGAGGACGCCATTAAAGATGGCGACCAGCGCAGCGTAGTCGCCCGTGGGTAGCCCGTGTTCACGCCGGGGCGCCTGCCGCCGGCTTCGACGCTCCTTTCGCTTCTCCCGGTTTGCGGCCTCTCCTGCCGAACCGGTTTGTCTCACACTCATCTCAGGATTGATTCGGATGGCGGGACCTCATCGATGGGGAAAATCGAATCGCGGTTACCTTGACCCGGCGAGGCGCGCTTCGACGACGCCGAATTCTGGATCGCGGCGAAAAACTGGAGGAGCCCTTCCCGAATACGCAAAAGCGCTGTCAACTGAACGCATGAGCGGTCACGTCGTTCCTGAGCATCCAACCAAGGGCAGGCGCGCCGATCTCTGGCTGCTGATCGCGATCGCGGCGGCGACGGTGGTGGCGCATTGGCTCACCGGCGGGCGCTACGGTTTTCATCGCGATGAATTGGCGACGCTCGATGATGCGCGTCATCTCGCCTGGGGTTACGTGGCTTATCCGCCGGTCACGCCATTTTTCGGTTGGCTGTCGCTGCATCTCTTCGGCACTTCGCTCGCCGGGTTCCGGTTTTTTGCTTCGCTCGCGGACGCGATCGCGATCGTCCTCGCCGGTTTGATCGCGCGCGAGCTGGGGGGCGGTCGCGGCGCGCAACTGCTCGCCGCCTGCGCGACCGTGCCGTTTGCCCTCGCGGCCGGCGCCCTGATGCAATATGTCTCGTTTGATTATCTGGCCTGGGTGGCGGTGGCCTACTTCGTGGCCCGCCTTTGCCGGAGCGGTGATCCACGCTGGTGGCTGGCGATTGGCGCGGCCATCGGCTTCGGGATGCTGAGCAAATACAGCATGCCGTTTCTGGTCGCGGGCCTCGCGGTGGGCTTCTTCACCAGCGAGTTGCGGCGGCAACTGGGAAGCAAATGGCTCTGGCTCGGCGCCGGCCTGGCGCTGCTGCTTTTCCTGCCAAATTTTCTCTGGCAATGGCGACACGATTTTATCTCCCTCGCATTCCTCCAGCATATCCATGCCCGCGATATCCGGATCGGCCGGACCAGCTCTTTTCTGCCGGACCAACTGGAGATCACGCTCCTTGCGTTGCCTCTCGCGCTTGCCGGGATCTATTTCTATTTCTTCACGGAACGCGGACGCCGTTTTCGCGTGCTGGGGTGGATGTTCCTCGTGCCGCTAGTTCTGTTTCTTGTCGCCAAAGGCCGCGGATACTATCTGGCGCCGGTTTATCCGATGCTCTATGCCGGTGGCGCCGTGCTGGGCGAAAGCTGGCTGCAACGTTGCGGGCGCGGCTGGCGGATCGCGGTGACCTCGCTGGCGTTCGTCGCGCTGCTCCTCAATAGCGCGCTCGTCGCGTCGGTCTTTCTGCCGATTGCGCCGGTCAATTCTCCCTGGTGGAAAAGGATGGTGCAGGAGAACGGCGACCTGCGCGAGGAAATCGGGTGGCAGGAACTGGTCGAAAACGTGGCCCGGATTCGCGATTCGCTTTCGCCCGAAGACAGGGCGCAGGTCAGAATATTCTGCGGCAACTACGGCGAAGCGGGCGCGATCAATCTTTACGGGCCGCGCCATGGATTGCCGCCGGCGATTTGTCCGGTCAACTCTTTCTGGGAACGCGGCTACGGCGATCCGCCGCCCGAGCTGCTGATCGTGCTCGGAAGGTCGGCCAAGAACTTGGAAGGGCGCTTCGATTCCGTGGAATTAGTCGGGCACATCACCAATCGCGAAGGCGTGGCCAACGAGGAAACCAGCGATCATCCCGATATTTTTCTTTGTCGCCACCTCCGAGTGTCCTGGCCGGAAGTCTGGAAGAAAATCCGGGGTTTCGGTTAGCGACTGCTGCTCTGAAAGATAAAAACGCCGGACATACTGAATCGCGTTGCTGGCGGGCGCATTCTGGAGAAAAATCGTCACGGTATGAGTGCGGACAACCAGATCGATTACATTGAGTTTCAAGCGGCGGACCTGGCGGCGACGAGGACCTTTTTTGAGCAATTGTTCGGTTGGAAGTTCACCGATTACGGTCCGGACTACACGTCCTTCGAAGATGGGCGGATCGCCGGCGGCTTTAGCCGCGCCGCGAAACGCTCCACCATCGAGTCGGGCGGAGTGCTGGTGGTGTTCTATCATCCGCGGCTGGAGGAAGTGCGTCAGCGCGTGATCGATCTCGGCGGCCGCGTCACGGCCGACATCTTTTCCTTTCCGGGCGGGCGACGGTTCCACTTTGCCGAGCCCAGCGGCAACGAGTGCGCGATCTGGTCGGAAGATCCCGGCGCAGCAGAAGAGAAGAGTTAGAGTCTCAAGGATTGCGGCTGCAATTCCGCGCTGACTGCGTTACGCCTCTGCAATTTGGTTTGCCCGGCAGAGTTTCAAACAACCGCGCTCGGGATGGTGATCCGGCACTGGCCCCGATGAGGTCCGTGCGGGTGAAAAGGGCCACGACTTTGTGACCGTGCTTTTCGATCGCTTCCCGCCCGCCTTCTTCTCGATCCACCAGAACCAGGACAAACGCCACCCGGCCTCCCGCGTTCTCGACGGCCTCGATCGCCTGCAGCGTCGAACCACCAGTCGTGATGACATCATCGATCACCACGACCAGGTGGCCTTTCTGGAAATTACCCTCGATCAATTTCTGCCGCCCGTGCGCCTTGACGCTCTTGCGCACGACGAACGCCTGGAGGGCGATGGATGGAGTATCCGAAAGCGCGGCCGAGCGCGATGCTGAGCGCGATCGGGTCGGCTCCCATCGTCAGGCCGCCGACGGCATCAATTTCGCTCGCCAGGTATGGTCGATTCTCCTTGATCAGCGTCCAGCCGACTTGTCCGATGAGCCGGGCGCCCCGTGGATCCAGGGTCGTGAGCCTGGCATCGATGTAAAGATCGCTCTGCGCTCCAGAAGCGAGGGTGAAATTTCCCCGGCAAACGGAGTTCCTAACCAATATGTCGAGCAGTTCCTGCTCGTTAGGCTCTCGCTTCATTCAGGGCGTCGCGGCGCGCGTGGAAACAGAACAGGCTGGCAACCTGTCCTCCCCACTCACTTCATTCGATCGAAGGTCTTTTGCAGAATGTCGATGTCGCTCGGGTTACCGAGTTTTTCGCGCGTGCTATCGATCCATTTTTTCTCGAGGGCGTTCTTCGTCGGCCGATCGTTTTGGTAGAAGACGCCGAAGACGCCGGGGAATGGGATCTGGGCCAGCTTATAGGCGGCGAGCTCGTCGGTGACGTCGTGGCGGAGTTCGTCCTCGGGGGTGTTGTCCCATTTCTTTTCCTCGATCAACGAGAAGGCGCCGCCTTTGCGCGGGTTGGCGGGGTCGAAGGCGCCGGGGAAAAATTCGACGCATTCACTCAGGCATTCGATGACGGAGAAGCCCTGGTGATCCATCGCGCGCTCGATCATCTGGATCATGTGGTTGACCTGCGTGGCGTGCGTGCGCGCGACGAAGGTGGCGCCGGCGCAGATGAGTTGTTTCATCGGATTGACCGGCTGATCGATCGCGCCGGTCGGGTCGGTCTTCGATTTGAAACCGATCGGCGACGTCGGCGAGGTCTGCTTCTTCGTCAGGCCATAGACGAAGTTGTCCATGATGAAGTAAGTCATGTTGATGTTCTTGCGCGCGCCGTGATTGAGATGGTTGCCGCCGATGGAGAAGCCGTCGCCGTCGCCGCCGAAGAGAAAGACGTGCAGGTCGGGCCGGGCCAGGCTGATGCCGGAGGCGAGCGGGACGGCGCGGCCGTGAATGAAATGCGCGCCGTAGCCGTTCACGAAATACGGGAAGCGCGAGGAACAACCGATCCCGGCGAGGGTGACGATCTTCTCGTGATCGAGCTGTCGTTTCTCGATGACTTTGTAATAGGAGGCGAGCACGGCGAAGTCGCCGCAGCCGGGACACCAGGTCGGGTGGTCGGCGGTGATGGCTTTCTTGGTGACTTTCTCGCGGACGAATTCCAGCGTGGCGTCAGGCGGAGCTGCGGTGGCGGTGGTGGAACCGTTTCCGGTTGGTGATGTTTGCGTTGGCTTTCGGTGTTCATCTTTAAATTCGTTAGGTGGATTTCTTAACCGACTCCCTGCGGGACGACTTCTTTCAAGGACTTCACGTTCTCGGCTGAGGTGTCAGTGTGAACGATGGGGAGGCCCTCGCGCGGAATATTCCGGGCGGCAAACGAGCGTCCTTCGAAAACGCGTTCGAGAATTTCTTTCACGCGGAAGGTGAGACCGTCAGTCTTGGTAGCGCTTTCGATTTTCGGTTCGCAGAAACGGGCGCGGAGAATGGTGGCGAGCTGGCCGAAGCCGTAGAGGCCCTGGTCGTTCATTTCGACGACAACGATGCGTTTGAATCTGGCGAAGATTTTTTCGAGACCGTTCGGCAACGGATGGACGTGGCGCAGATGCAGCGCGCCGGCTTTCTCGCCATGTTCGCGCGCGAGTTTCACCGCGTCGTGGATCGGCCCGTAAGTGGAACCCCAGCCGACGAGCAGCGTGTCGCCATCCTGATCGCCATAGACCTCGGGCACCGGGATTTCCTCGGCGAGCTTGCGCAATTTGTTGCGGCGTTTCGCCGTCATGGCCATGTGCAACTTCGGGCTGCCGGTCGGATGGCCCATCTCGTCGTGCTCGAGTCCGGAGACGAGCGGATATTTTCCGTCGATCATCGGCGCGCCGGGCGTGGCATGTTGCGTGATCTGATCGACCGCATAGGGCTTGAAGCCAGAAGCGCGCGGCGAAAGATCCAGTTTCGGATCTATCATCAAACCCTTCAGCTCCGGTTCGTCGAACGCTTCGATCCGCGTCGCCAGCGAAGTGTCGCTCAAAATAAAAACCGGCGTGCTGTATTTGCGGGCGATGCGAGCCGCCTCGATCGCGGTGTAAAAGCAATCCTCCACCGTCGCGGCCGCGAGAACGACGCGCGGGCTGTCGCCGTGCCCGCCGAAAATAGCCTGATACAAATCACTCTGCTCCACATTAGTCGGCAGGCCGGTGCTCGGTCCGCCGCGCTGCACGTTGATGATGATGAGCGGCATCTCCGACATGGAAGCCCAGCCGATCGCTTCGGTCTTGAGCGAGATGCCGGGACCGGCGCTGCCGGTAACGGCGAGGTAGCCCGAGAAAGAGAAGCCGAGCGCGATCGAGACCGCGCCAAGCTCGTCCTCGGCCTGCACGAAGATGCCGCCGTATTTCGGGAGTTCGCCCCGCAAAATTTCCATGACGGACGACCAGGGCGTGATCGGATAACCGGCGCCGTAACGCACGCCGGCGGCGATCAATCCGTAGGCGAGGGCCTGGTTGCCATCCATCGTGATCTGCGCGCGATCGCCCTCCTTGGGCACCGTCACCTCAAATTTATACTGCTTCGTCAGGACGTTGCCGACCGGGTAGGCGTAGCCAGCCGTAAACGCCATGATCGCGGTGTTGGCGATGCTCGCGTCTTTGCCGGCGAATTTTTCCTTGATCAGCGTCGTCAGCTTCTCGACATCGAGATGAAAAATCTTCGAGATCAGGCCGAGGACGAAAATGTTTTTGCCTTTGTCCTTCGCCGTCCCGCCGAGCGCCTCGACCGTCAGTCCGGTGATCGGCACGCCGACGTAAACGAAACGTTTGTCGTCGAGGTTCGGCTCGACGTTGTCGGAATCGTAAAGCAGGACGCCGCCATCTTTCAAAAAGCCGATGTGGTCCTGATAACTGTGCTGATAGAACGCAACCAGGAAATCGGCTTCATCTCCCGCGGAAAGAACTTCGCCCGTGCCCATGCGGACCTGGAAGATCGACGGCCCACCGGAGATGGTGGCGGGGATCGTCATGTAAGTCATGACGTCCTGCGCGCTGCGTCCGGCCAGTCGCGCGAGGAAAGCTCCCGCGCTTTGAATGCCATCCTGCGAATCTCCCGCGAGGCGGATTACGGCGTCGTTGATGCTCTCGGGGCGAAGATCGGCGCGCTCAGGCGAGCCGGTGGGATGATTGGTTTCGGGCAGAGTAGGAGTTGGATTCACGCAGCGATTAGGGTGGCCGTTAAAATGACAAGTTTAGCCGGGTACTTTTAGGCAATGATGCCGGGATTGCCAGCGCGAATGCGAACGAGCGGCGACGTTTTGGCTAGTTCCCGCCGCCTAACCGGCCTGGCAAAGCGTTTCGTGCTCGGGCGGAGGCCAGTTGCTGATGAAAAAGCTCCGCGGCTGGCAAGGCGGTCCCGCCGGGCTCAGAGTCGACTTCCCCCTTGCTCTCGAATTGTCTCTGCTCGTCAGTGAGCGGCGATGGGCGGCCTCGTCGTTAAACCTCGCGCGCGGATCTTGCATGGACACGATTGGGTGTTCAGCGGCGAGGTCCTGAAGGTGTTTGGAAATCCCGCCGACGGCGATGTGATTTCGCTCAAGGATGGACGCGACCGCCTTCTTGGGAGCGCGATCTACAACTCCAAGTCGCAGATTGTCGCGCGCCGCTTTTCGCGCCGGAAACAGGACCTCGATCTCGATTTCTTCCAGCGCCGAATTGCCCAGGCGTCGAATACCGGGCGCGCCGCGGGATCGATCCGCGGCTCTGCCGCCTCGTCTGGAGCGAGAGCGACGGACTTCCCGGCGTGATCGTCGATCGCTACGGCGATTGTCTCGTGCTCCAGACGCTGACGCTTGCGATGGATCAGCGGAAGGAGCTTATCGTTAGGGCGCTGGAAGATCATTTTTGCAGGGCGAGCGTCCGCTTGCCAAGGGTGACGAGGCAGGCGGAGCGCCCGCCCTACAAATCATCGAGCGCAACGATGCAGCCGGTGCGGCGCGCGGAAGGAATGGAATTGCAGAGCGGCCTCTTGCGCGGCGACGCGCCTAACGAGATCGAAATCGAGGTCGCCGGATTGAAACTGCAGATCGACCCGCTGCACGCGCAGAAGACCGGTTTTTATCTCGATCAACTGCCGAACTATGCGCTCGTCGCAGAGCATGCAAGAGGGCGGCGCGTCCTCGATTGCTTCGCGAACCAGGGAGCGTTCGGGCTGGCCTGCGCCCGGGCCGGCGCGCGCGAAGTCGTTGGCGTGGAGGCGGGCGCGGAGAGCGTCCGCGCCGCGGAACAAAATTCGGCACGCAATCAATTGCCCGTGCGCTGGATCGAACAGGATGTTTTCCAGTTCCTCCGCGGGGCCGGGAAAGCCGAAGAGACATTCGACCTGATCATTCTCGATCCGCCGTCCTTTACGAAGAGCAAAGGCGGCTTGCACGACGCCTTGCGCGGCTACAAGGAACTGCACGTCCGCGCCTTCAATTTGCTTTCCCCTAACGGAATGCTGGCGACGTTTTCCTGCTCGCATCACGTCGGCGCGGAGATTTTTGAAAAGATGATCGCCGACGCCTTGGTCGACGCGCGCCGCTCCGCCCGGCGCTTGCGGCGTTACGAGCAGGCACTCGATCATCCGGTGCTTCCGACGCTGCCAGAGACCGAATATTTTCGCGGGATGCTGCTCGAGATGATGCCCGGTCGTTAGGCTCTTCCTCGTTCTGCTCTGTGCTCGTAATCGAAGCCGGAGAAGATCGGTTACAATTACGATTACGATCAGGAGCACGAGTTGATTTGCGATTTGGTGTTGAAAAATCTGGCAATCTCCCGGCGGCCATTTAATATCCTCGGCGTAGCATCCGCCGCGCAAAAGCCATGCCCGAACGCATCCGTCCGATCGAACAAATGCTCGAACTCAACGAAGACGACGGTGTCAGCACCGAGCACCTCGACTCCCAGGTGCAGAAAGCGCAGGAACAGCTGCTCCAGCTCAAGCGCCAGCAGGAACAGATCGAAAAACAAAAGCGCGAACTCGAGGAACTGAGCCGCCGCCAGGAGGAACTGGAGCGCGGCCGCGCCGAGATGACGGACAAGCTGACCCGCTCGCTCGTCGTGCTCGAGCGTGAAGCCTCCGACGCGCAGAAAAAAATGGAGCAACTCCGCGCCACCCGCGAGAGTTTCGGCCAGCATCTCGAGCTGCTGGAGGCGATCGATCCGCGGAGCTGGAACCCGGCAGACTTGAACAAGGAATTGAGCCGCGCCCTGAGCACGGTGGACGATGCGCGAGCCGAGTACAGCCAGCAGCGCAGTCGCCTGCAGGCGACGGCCGACGAACATGAAGTGGTGCCGTTGCCCGAAACGACGAGCGGTTTCGAGACGAGCAGCGGAATGGCGCATTCCTTCGGGCAATGGCTCCAGATCGGCCTCGCCTTCACCCTGCCGTTGATCGTTTTCGGGGCGATCGCGCTTTTCATTTTCTTTTACCTGAGCGGCCCGAGTCGTTAGGCGCACCATGGCACGCCGACGCGCTCGCTCCAACACGCCGCTCGATCAGAAGCAGCAGGAACTCGCCCGACTCGAAGAGGATTTGCGCAGGCAGATGGACGACCTCCAGCGCCTGATCGAGGAAGCGCCACGGGTCGCGGAGGAAAGGACGCGACGCGACCGCGAATTGCTCTTGCAACGCGCCAGCGAAGGTCGCAATCGCCTCGACGTCTCGATGGCGCTGCAGGACAAGCGCTACGGCGAATACGCCCCGGGAAACCGTCGTCCACGCTCGCTCCGCAAGCAGCGCAGCGAAGGTCGTTTGCTCTTCGTCGTGCTCGTGATCGCGCTCTCCATTGCGATCGTCTGGATCGCCACCCATCTGCATTTTTGAGCGGGTTTTGGCGGCGGTCCATGGCCGCCGACCGAACTCGTAGTCCGCGAATCGGACCGATCGCCGCAGCAATGGCAGCCACTCTTCAGGCGCCGCCGCTCGCAGCCAACTGTGCATCGCGCCGCCGCACAATGATCAGTGTGACGAACGCGGCGAGGGCGCAGATGCACGCCCCGATCGCGAGGGTCGCGGAAGTTCCGACATAATGGGCAAGGGCTCCGGCTTCGAGGCTGCCGAAAGGAATCATCCCGCCGAAGATCAAGGCCCAGATTCCCATCACCCGTCCACGCATCTCGTCGGCCACAATCGTCTGCACCGTGGTGTTGGATGTGGAAAAGAAAAGCATCATCCCGAAGCCGGTACCGGCCAGGCAAAGCATCGCAATCGTCAGATTGCGATTGAAGGAAAAGATCAGGAGCATCAGGCGAAAAAAGCCAGACGCCGCCGAAGGCGAGCTTGCGCGAGGAGATGCTGGTGCCAAATGTCGCCGTCGTCAGAGCTCCAATCAGCGCGCCGACGCCGCTCGCGCCTAACAAGAATCCGTAGCCCTGCTCGCCGAGGTGCAGGACATCGCGCGCAAAGGCCGGCATCAACACCGAGTACGACCAGCCGAAAATCCCGACGATCGCGAAGAGCGCAAAAATGGTCCGGACCCGGGTGTGATTCCAGACGTAGCGAAAACCTTCGAGCGATTGGGCAATCGCGCCGCCCATCGCCGCGCTCCGCGCCTGCGGGGGGAGGCGCATCATGAGGAGCCCGGCGAGCACGGCGAGAAAGCTAACGCCGTCGATAAGGAAGCAGAGAGCGATCCCGACTTTCGCCATCAGGAAGCCTGCTATGGCGGGGCCGACGATCCGCGCGCCATTGAACATCGCGCTGTTGAGCGAGATCGCATTCATCAAGTCCTCGCGGCTCGCGATCTCGACGACAAAGGATTGCCGGGCCGGCATATCGAAAGCCATCGCGACGCCGCCAAACAGACCAAGGACAATAATTTCCCATGGCCGGATGAGCCCTGACCAGACCAGGACCGCGAAAACAAAGGCGAGAATCATCATCGCGCTTTGGGTCCAGAGAAGGACGGAGCGTTTCGGGAAACGATCGGCCGCCCAGCCGCCCCAGGCGGCGAAGACAAGCATTGGCGCAGTCCCGGCGGCGGCAACGACGCCTAACAATGCCTTGGAACCAGTCAGTTGGTAGACGAGCCAGCCTTGCGCCGTGCTCGTCATCCAGGTGCCGATGAGAGAAACCAGCTGGCCGCAAAAGTAGAGCCGGTAGTTGCGATACTGGAAAGCGGAGAAGGTGTTCCGCCACGACACGCCGCCGGTCGCGACGCGCCGCGGGCGGCCGGTCAGATCCTCCGGCACGTTGGCGGTGCGTTCCATTTCGGTTCCCTTCATGACTTCTGCTCGCCTCGGCGGGCGGGATTTCCTCGTCTGCTTTCCCCGCGAAACCAAGCGAAGAATTTTCAACCTGCGAAGAGCGCGCCTCCATTGGCAAAGCCGATCAACCGCCCGCTTACGAAACATTTAGACATGCATTTTCTCGATCGGGCAGATGCCGGGCGACTTCTTGCCCGGGAGCTGATCCGCCTGCGCGATGCCCGCGACCTGATCGTGCTTGCGTTGCCGCGCGGCGGTGTGCCGGTCGGGTATGAGATCGCGCGCGAGCTACATGCGCCGCTGGACGTTTTCGTCGTGCGAAAATTGGGGGTGCCCGGGCGGGAGGAACTTGCAATGGGCGCGCTCGCCTCGGGCGGCGTGCGGGTCCTGAACGCCGACGTGGTGAGCGCGCTCGGCTGGCATGCGGAGGAAGCGATCGAGCACGCGACAAAACGGGAAAGCGAAGAGCTTCGCCGGCGTGAAGAACGCTATCGCGGGAATCGCCCCTTCCCGAATCTTTCGGGCAAGGTGGTGGTGCTGGTAGACGACGGACTGGCGACGGGCGCAACAATGCGAGCGGCCGCGCGCGCGGTGCGGCAACGTCAGCCTGCGCGATTGATCATCGCAGTGCCGGTCGCGGCGGAATCGAGCTGTCGCGAAATGCGGCCTGAAGCCGACGAAGTCGTCTGTGCCTTTACTCCCGAACCGTTTTTTGGCGTAGGCCAGTTTTACGAGGACTTCAGCCAGACAACCGATGAGGAGGTGCGGGCTCTGCTGGCAGACGCCGAAACCGGAGCCAAGGCGGAGCCGCCTAACGAATAGCGTTCGCTTCCTCGAAAGACTTGCCACCGAAAGGCCCAGGATTTGCGGTTTGGTTACCCTTCTCGCCGGTAAAAAGCGCAAACCGAAAAAGTGATATGTCTGAGATGATCGATTAAATGTCCTACCGCTCCCCGGGCGAAAGCCGGAGTCTCGACTCAGACATGACAACAAATTCCAAATTGATGAGTCGTCACGCCATTCGGGCGATCGTCTTAGGAGGTCTGATCGCGGGGTTTTGTGATTTAACCTACGCGATGACGTATTACGCCATGCGCGGCGTTCCGGCCATTCGAATTCCACAATCGATCGCGAGTGGCGTTCTCGGATCTGACTCTTTCAAGGGCGGATGGGAAACCGCGGTTCTTGGTGTCGTCCTTCATTTCTTTACTGCCTTCTGTGCGGCGGCCTTGTACTACGCTGCCAGCCGCAAGTTAAAAATCCTCCTGAGATGGGCGCCGATCGCCGGAATGCTATATGGTGCGGCCATTTTCTTCTTCATGCGGCGAGTCGTAATCCCGTTGTCCGCCGTGCCTCATCCCAAGTCGCCACCGCATTTCATTTGGAGTGATTTCCTGGTCCACGTGTTCCTCATTGGTTTACCCATCGCGCTCCTGGCCCGGCATTACAGTTCTCAGCCCTTGATCCAACCGATTGCTCCCGCCACGAGAAGCGTAGCCGCCAGAGATTTCTTATGAGGCCGAAGTCGATTGGACTCGTCGGCTTCGATCGGGCCACGGCCTCGCATCTGACCGGACCGGCCGATGCCTTTGCGGTCGCGGCGTTGGAAGATGGATTTGGAGGCCGCATTTCCTGCTACAAAATCTGGACGATTGGCCTAACGACCAAACCATTCACCTGCGAAGCTGGGATGGTCTTCCAGCCTGAGGCGACGCTCGCGACGGCGCCACCGTTGGACACGATCATCGTTGCCGGCGGAAGTGGACTGCGGCAGCCCCAAGTTTGTCGCGAGCTGGCGGAATGGATTCTGAGTCGCGCCTATGAAACACGCCGGATCGCTTCGATCTGCACCGGCATTTATGCGCTGGCACCGACGGGTCTGCTCGACGGACGGGAAGTCACCACGCATTGGCGCTTCGCCAGTGATCTGCGCCGGTGTTATCCAGCGCTGCGAATCGATCACAAACGCCGTCTCGTCAAGGACGGCCCTTTTTACACATCCGCAGGCCTCACAGCGGGTATCGACCTGTCGCTGGCGTTGATCGAGGAAGACTATGGCGAGCAACTCGCCCTCTCGGTCGGGCGCGACCTTATGATGTATCTGGCGGCTCAGGCCTAACGAGAAGATGAGTCCACGCGATTGTGCCAGCCAGCCGATCGACCGTTTCGGCGATCTCATCGCCTGGATCATGCGAAATCTGAATCAAAACCTGACCGTTGAGGTTCTCGCCCGACAGGCCTGCATGTGTCCCTCTCATTTCACCCGCGCCTTTAAGAGTGTCTTTGGCAGCACGCCGGGTGAATTCGTCGAGAATTTGCGCCTGAATGAAGCTCGTCGACGGCTTTCTTCGCGGGGCAAGACGCTCGGCAGCGTCGCGGCGTCGGTCGGATTTACCAACGCGAATACTTTCCGCCGCGCCTTCGCGCGCCGCTTCGGCACGGGACCTGGCGCCTGCCTCGACGGTGAAGCCATGCAGGCCTCTCTGCGGCCGAAGCTGAAGGTTTTTGCGGAAAGCCAAGTCCAGCCTGGCGGTTCAGTCAGTTATTGTCGTTAGGCCGGAGCGGGACAACGCGGTCGGTCTCGCGTTCAAACATTCTCGGTCGCAAGACTCGCGCCCTGATCGCGCCTGAAGACTGAGCTGTTGCCGCCAGCGCCCTCGATTCCGAGGGAAAGAGGAGGGTCCGTCGGGGTTTCTCGACAGCAGCGAGAGTCTGAAAGTGTCGGCTTATTAGTCCTAACGCCGGAGTTTCATTCGACGTATAGCTCGAACGTAAACCTAACCAAACACCAATGGAGAAACTAATGATCAGAACTGAAAAGACCAAGTTCGGATTTGCTGCGCACGGCCCTTGCGGTCGGCGTCGCCATCCCGATTCTCGCGGGTGCCAGTGCCTTCGCTCAAGCGCCTGCCGCAAGTCCGACCGACCAAAGTCCACTCACAGGTACGGGCGCGGGCACTATCGGCGCCAGCCAGACCGGCAGCCAGCCTGCCGCGATCGGCGGAGGCGCCTATGACACCGGCGGCGGCGGTACGGCCGAAACCGAGCGCATCATCGTGACCGGTTCGAACATCCCGACGGCCCAGGAAGTCGGACCTAACCCGGTCTTGAACATCAATCGTGATCTGATCAACAAATCAGGCGAGCGAACCGCGGAAGCGCTGATCAAGGATCTTCCGATTGCCAACGGTGGTGGCGTTCCGATTTCCAACAACGGAACCGGATTCACCCCGGGTGCGTCGGCGATTTCGCTGCGCGGCCTCGGCCCGCAAGAGACCCTGCTCTTGATCGATGGTCGTCGTGTTGCGCCTTACCCGGTCGGTAATGGTGGAACCGCGTCGTTCTTCGATCTGCGCTCGATCCCTGAAGCTGCCATCGAAAGCATTGAAGTTCTGAAAGACGGCGCCTCCACCACCTACGGTGCGGACGCGGTCGCGGGCGTGGTCAACATCAAGCTGCGCCATGATTACAAAGGTGTGCAGGCGCAGGTCGCATATGGCAATACGCTGGATAAAGACTCGGGCGAATTCCGGGCCAACGTCGTCTTTGGCATTGGCGATGGAAACACCAACGTCAGCGGTGTGATCGATTACTATCATCGCAATTCGATCTTTAACCGGGATCGTGGCTACTCGGCCAACCCGGTCTTCCTGAGCACCAACTCGACGCCGGAAAATCTGTCGTTGACCTTCGATCAAGTTGTCGCCGCTGGCGGAACGCCGCCTCCGGGCTTCGGACCAGTCGGTAACGAAGAGGGTCTGCCGAGCATTTTCTTTGGTCATGCACCGTTTGGTTCCAATGGATTGAGCCCCGCTTCGGCCTACACCTACACCCCTGCCCGGTCGTCGCTCTTCAACTTCAACCAATTCTCGAGCTCCTTTCCACAGCTTGAAAACTATGGTGGATTTGTCGCCTTCGATCACAAGTGGTTCGGCGATCAGTTGGTCATTTACGGGGACCTGTATTACCAGAATGCGAGCCTCGCATGACGAACTGGCGCCCTCCGCTACCGGCTCATTCCAGACGGCTGGCCAGGTCACTCTGGCCATCCCGCCACATTCAAACCTTAACGGTGTGGCGCCCCCGTTAACCCCGACATTCGAGGACACCCAGATTCCGCCCGATGCCTTCAACCCGTTTAATCCGTTCAACCAGATCATCTCGGGTGCCAGCCGGGCTCGTTTGCTCGAATTCGGCAACCGCCTCTTCGACAACACGACCGATTCGTTCCTCGTGACGCTCGGTGCCAGGGGCGACAAATTGTTTGATGGAACATGGGGTTATGATTTCGGATTCCGTTACAGCCAGGTGAAGGCCACCGAACACGACACCCTGACCTCAACCTCGCGTTTCAACCAAATTCTCAACCAGAACGATCCCATCTTCCAGGAAGGTGGCATACTTGAAGGACAACCGGCCTTCAATCCCTTCGGAGATGCGCAGGCGGGGAACATCCCAGCCAACGCGGCGTCAACCGCCTTCGCAACCGTGCATCCGAATAACGTCAGTACGTCTGAGCTCGGGACACTGGATTTGAACATCTATACGACCGAGTTGTTCAAGCTCCCGGCTGGTGGCATCGGCTTTGCGTTCGGTGGCCAGTTTCGGCGCGAGCAATTGACTCAGGATATCGATCAGTTGTTCCTCGACGGCGACATCATCGGCATCGCGCCTGCCGCCAGCACACAGGCGGGCAGAAAAGACTGGGCGCTATATGCGGAAGGGTCGCTCCCGGTCTTCAGCCCGACTTACAACGTCCCGGGCGCCTATGCCTTGGAATTCACTGCCGCAGTCCGGTATGAAGTGTTCGAGAACAACAACACAAACGTTGCCGTGCCGAAATTCGGCATGCGCTGGCAGCCGTTCGACGAAACGTTCACGGTTCGCGCCACCTGGGGTGAAGGCTTCCGTGAACCGTCTCTCATCGAACTCTATGCCAGCCCGACTTCGGGCCTGGTCGGATCAACTGATATCCTGCCGACTTCGTTGGGCGGTCCTGCGACGCCGGTGGGTGATCCCTCACGTATCGAGCCAGAAACGCCAGTGGTTGTCACCAGTTCGCCCGTGCTTCAGCCAGAAGACTCGCGCTCCTTCAGCGCTGGCATTGTCTGGACGCCCAAATGGGTGAATGGACTTACGCTCTCGGTTGACCTCTGGAATATCGAGCAGACCGGTGTCGTCATCGCATCGACCACTAGTCAAGTATTGCAGAACGAGCTCGGTAGGACGGGAGCTTTTCGCCGGGCGAAGCGGTTGAACGCAACCCGGACGGGACCATCAGCCGTATCTTCACACCGTTTGTTAACAGCGGAAATACGCAGACGAACGGTATCGACATGGGGCTGCAGTATGTTTACCCGACCAAGTTCGGAACCTTTACCTCAGTAACCAATGCGACCTGGGTGAATACCTTCCAGCAAGCGGTCTTTGCAGGTCAGCCGCAGATGGAATTGAATGGTTATACCACCGATCCAAATGTCTCGGTCGATGGCTTCCTGAAATGGAAGGGCGTCTCGCGTCTCGACTGGGCCTGGAACGGTTGGGATCTCGTCTGGACCGTCTAACTTCCTCGATGGCTTCCACGAACGCTACCCCAACGGGCTGATCCACTATACGAGCCAGACATGGTTCTTCGATGGTCAGTTGTCGTATGACTTCACCTTTGTGCCGCCGGTTGAGAACCAGCCTGTGGCCGGGTATTCCAAGGATGCCAAGGATATGACAGTGGGTAAGGACGGGAAAGCGACCGAATCAGCGGTTGCGCAAACGTCCAATGTCGCTCTGCCGATCTGGAAGCAGGTCTTGAATGGCACCCAGATCACCCTCGGTTGCAACGATATCTTTGGTCAGGATCCTCCGAGGGCCTATGGTTTCGGCGGCAACGCGACCAATTATCCTGGCTTCCTCTATGATTCCACGGGACGCTTCGTTTACGTGCAGCTGACCAAGAAGTTCTAACGCTTGATTAAGAGCAAGATTCCCGAAGGGGCAGCGGGGCAAGCCGCTGCCCCTTTTGCCTCTTCCTTTCTCCTTCGTCGCGCGACGCAGGAGAAGTCTTGCCAACCGGTCCAAGCCTTCCTGCCGCAGGTGGCCTGCGACATTCCATTGCCAGAAACATGGTCGAACACGAGTGTGCCTACGCGTTACGAAAACCAGATGTCCGGCAAGACCTCGCAAAAAGCTCGGCCCCGAGGAGTCGGTCGGCCACCGCGCACGAAAGCACGCAAGCGATCGATCATCGCCTTTGAGATGGTCCGGCTTGATCGCGCCTCGGTCGAGCCGCTGCACCAGCAGCTTTATCGTCAGATTCGGCTGGAATTGGAAACCGGCAGCTTCAGAAACGGTTCCTGGCGCCTACCTTCTTCCCGCGCGCTCGCGACTGACCTGGGTATCTCGCGGTTCACGGTCAAGCTGGCCTTTTCAAAGCTACACGCTGAAGGGTATCTGCGCTCCGAGGTCGGCTCCGGAACATTTGCGGCCGATCCGTTACCCGAAACGCTCTTACGCGTGGGCAAGCCAAATGGCCGGCCAGAAGTCGAGCGTCCACCGCGCATTTCGGAACGGGTGAGGAAAATTCCCGATCGCCGCACCGGAAAACAATTTGATATCGGAATTGGCGGCGGCCCTGGCGCCACTCTGGTCCCGGGCGTGCCCGCGGTCGACGAATTTCCGATCGCGGTATGGGAACGGCTCAGGGCGGAAGTCCTCGCGCAAAAAGGCGCCCACTTACTGCGTTACGCGTCGAGTCGCGGCGATGTCGATCTGCGCAAGGCCATCGCAGCCTATGTCTGCGATTTTCGCGGAGCACGCTGCCATCCCGATCAGATCGTGGTCGTAGCCGCAATGCAGCAGGCGATGCTCATCAGCGCGATGGCCCTGATCGATCCCGGCGACACCGCATGGATCGAAGATCCAGGGTTTCATCAGGCACTCAGAGCTTTTATTTTCGCCGGCGCAACCGTGGTTCCGAGGCCGATCGACCCGGAAGGAATTGTAATTGGGCGCTCGTTCAAACAGCCCGCGCCCAAGATCATTTTTGTCACGCCTTCTCATCAATTCCCGCTTGGGATAACAATGAGTCTGGCGCGCCGGCAGGGCTTTGATCGATTTCGCGCGCGCCCACGACGCTTTTGTTTTCGAGGACGATTATAATTCGGAGTTCCGTTTCAACGGTCCCCCGCTGCCGTGCTTGCAAGGACTCGATAACGCCGGCCGGGTGATCTACGCGGGGACGATGAGCAAGATTCTCTATCCATCATTGCGTCTGGGATACCTTCTGGTGCCGGAGCAGTTGATCGATTCGGTCATCAAGATCCGGGCCGTCATGGACCAGCACTCGTCGGCCATTGATCAGGCGACTCTCGCGCGATTTCTCACCGAGGGATTTTTCCTCAGCCACATCAAGCGGATGCGGCAGCTATACTCCGAGCGGAGAGATTTTTTTATCGAGGAGTTCAATCAACTTCTCGGTGACCATTTTAGACTTCAAATTCCGGAAGCCGGATTGCATTTCGTCGCCTGGCTACGGCGCGAAGATGATTTCCCTTATATCCGAGATATTGCGGCCGAGGTCGGCATCAAGCCGCTCTCCTTTTTTTGCATTCAAGCGCGGCAACCGCCCGCTTTGCTCTTCGGCTTCGCGTCATGGACGAAAGCACAAATACGGGAAAGCCTTCTCAAGCTGGCGTCGGCGCTCGTTAGAAAAAACGGACGAGTCAGCGGGCGCGCGTTTCTGAATCTGTCGGCCCGCTAAGGTTCGGGTTGGCGCCAGGGGCGGAGGCGCAGATCCGCGGTGAGCCCTCTGAACACTGACCGCATCTCGGAGTATCCGTGCCCTCTCTGTGCGGCCAATCCTCCGATTGGGCCGGTCGTTCTCGGCAAAGTGGGTCTGGTCGACGCGCGCCATTTATCGGATGACCGGGTAGATGCGTGCGTTCGTTAGCTTGCGGCGGTGCCCATTCGATCGGCATGAGAGCTTTTTGTTACGCCTTCTAGCTTCCGTCCGCCTTGACACTCGGATGAGACGGCCATGAACATAAAGGCAAATCGCCCACCGACTCTCGCTCCACGCGCTGTCGCCATCCTGGGCTTCGATGGGGTGGCGGCGCTCGATCTGACGGGTCCGCTCGAGGCGCTCAGCATCGCCCGATTTCTGGGTCGCAGAGGCGAAGCGCTGCCCTGCTACAGGCCGAGTGTCATCAGCTTGGAGAGGAGGAGTTTTACCTCCGAATCTGGCTTGATTTTCAAGGCCGAGGTGAGCGCGGAATCGTGCGACCCTTTCGACACGATCCTGATTCCCGGAGGAAGTGGGCTGCGCCAGCCGGAGACGACCCGGCGCGTCGCGAGCTGGCTGGCGGCTCGCGCGAACTCGACGCGGCGCATCGCTTCGGTTTCCACCGGACTCTACGCGCTGGCGCAGAGCGGATTGGTTGATGGCCGGCCGGTCGCGACCCACTGGCGTTTTTCGCGCGACATTGCCCAGCGCTTTCCGAGGTTGCGGGTGACCCACACTGCCTCCTTCCTGAAAGACGATCGTTTTTATACTTCGGCCGGCGGAACGGCTGGCGTCGAAATGACGCTCGCTTTGATCGAGGAAGATTGCGGCGGTCAGGTCGCTCGTACCGTAGCGCGCGAAATGGTCATGCGACTCCGGCCGCCCGCCGACGCTGGCGACGCTGTCCAAGAGCTAAGCAATCCACCAGATCCAGTCGAGCGCGTGGCGGAGCTGCCAGCCTGGATTTCAACCCATCTGCACGAGAAGATGACGGTCGAAGAGTTGGCGATGCGGGCCTGCCTTTGTCCGCGTCATTTTAGCCGTGTCTTCAAGCAGATTTTTAACTGCACCCCAGCGGATTTTGTTGAAGAGTTGCGGCTGAGCGAGGCGCGGCGGCGACTTCTTGGCCTGCGCACGACAGTGGAAAGCGTCGCCTGCAGCGTCGGCTTTAAGAGCTCCGATGCGTTCCGCCGCGCTTTCGAGCGTCGCGTCGGCGTGACTCCAACCGCTTTCCGCCGTCGAGCGGCCGGCTCAGCCCTTCCCCATGTCTCCCGACCCCAGGCCCGCTCCGTGCATCACGCGGATGCCTACCTGAAGGATGCGGTGGCTGCCTGAGGGAGGTCGCCTGAAAGTCTGCTCTCGCATCCGAGCAGGTTCGGTTGATTTTGGGAGCGAGAACTACAAAGCCCGGCGCACCGCGCACCGCACGGTTTCCGTAATCCATCCGTAGACCAGGTGCGAGGCGAGCGCGTAAATGTGCGTCGCCAGAGGAATTTCCTTTGGGGGCTTTGACAATCCCGCCGCCGGCACTGCTATTTCGTCTGCGAGCAACCACACGCCGGTGCCAAACCCGACCCCATTACCAATCGTAACGATCGGCGTCACCTCTGCCAGCACGCCGTAAACCGCCGCCGAACTCGCTCCCATCCCGTAATGCATCGCCTCACCCGCGACTGACTTGTAATCCCGGGGCAGCTTACGGCCGATAACCTTTTCCGAGATGACGTTCGCGGCTCTTACCGTCGCCGGGTCGGGCTTTCTCCCGCTGCGCATTTTGGGATGACGCATCGCGTCCGAAGCCGCGCTCCAGGCAGACTGAAATTGCTCCATCAAATACGAGGCCAGCAACCCACCGGCCACTCCTGCCAGCAAGCCCTTCATCAGGTCGATTTCGCCATAGTCTGTATCGTCAAATCTGATCATTCTTCCTCAAATGCTGAATCGTTCCTGCACAAAGGAATCGTGCGCCAGTCGCTTCGTGGCTCGGTTGCGAGCCCTAGAGAAGCAACTGCAGGTAAGCGACGTCGAGCCGGCGACCAAACTTGCTTCCAACTTCACACAAGCGCCCGGCCACCTTGAAGCCTAACGAATCCAGCATCCGAATCATCCCGACCGACTCTTCGCAGCAGACGGCCAGAACGGTGTGAAAGCCTGACGATCGCGCCCGCTCGATCAGATCCTGCACCATAACACGTCCGTAGCCCTGACGATGGCAATCGTGCCGCACGTAAACCGTAAGCTCGATCGTATCTCGATAGGCGCAGCGCGAGCGGAAAGGCGAGAGCGCTCCCCAGCCGACGACGGCGTCATCTACTTCGAGCACGATGAGCGGCTGATTTCCCGGTCGCGTGCGCAGTTCCTCGACTCTTTCTTCCGTTGTTTCGTCGTCAACCTGGAAAGTCGCCGCCGACGTGCGGACGTAATAATTGTAAATCGCGTTGATCGCTTCCGCGTCGGCTACAGTCGCGAGCCGGGGTCGCAGCGTGTCCATCATCGCATTCCCGCCGGCGAGCAGACTTCGTCGCACCACGCTTCGATCTTGGCGCGAATTTCGTCGCGAATCTCGCGCACCGCGGCCAGCTTTTCGGCGTGCGTTCCGGTCAGCGTGGAGGGATCGGGAAAGCTCCAATGCAGACGGCGCGTCGGACCCGGGAAGATTGGACACTTCTCCGCGCTGCTCTCATCGCAAACCGTAACGACATAGGCGAAGACCGGGCCCGATTTCCAGACGTCGAAAACGCGCTGGGTGCCGCTTGTGCGAAATGTCGATTCCGACCTCAGACATCGCCTCGACCACGAGCGGATTAAGGGTTCCCGGTTCGAGGCCGGCGCTCTGCGCTTCGAATTGGTCGCCGCAGATGTGATTCATCCAGGCCTCGGCCATTTGGCTGCGCGCGCTGTTGTGGATGCAGATGAAGAGAACGCGTTGTTTCATTGGTTGGCGAATGATTGATTTTACTCTGCGAAAACACCGGCGGGTTCACAGCAACTCGATTTCAATTCCTCCAGACGCTGTAAGTCCTTGCGAAAGATCGGGTCCGTCGAGGCGCAATCCTGCAGGCATTTCAAATTCATCTCCAGCTCGGCCGACGGTCTTGCCGGCAAAGAATAGATAATCCAGTTCCCGGAACGTTTCGTCTGCACCAGACCGCGGCTGCGCAAGTAGGCAAGGTGTTTCGAGATCTTCACCTGCGGCTCGCGCAAGGCATCCTGAAAATGACAAACGCACAATGGCGTCTGTGTCAGCAGATGCAGGATGCGCAGCCGCGTGGGCTCGCAGAAGCATTGATAAATCTGCGCCAGCTTCATCCCGCCTCGCCGCCTAACAACAAACCGGCGGCGTGTTCACTGCCTCCGATTCACAGCCACATTTTTGTTTCGCGAGGCAGTCGGTGTGCCTGGCCACAAGCTGAAATTCGAGCCGGTCGTCAACCGCCCGAGCCGAGACAATCGGATATTGCGAAACGACGCAACAATCCCACTCCATTTCCACCTCGAGATCGTCCCCCGGCAGGATTGGCCGACCGAGATCGAGGATGTCAGCAAAGCGTTTCGCCCTCGAGACGGTGATCGAAATCCTCAGCGACGTAAGTTTGCAGGACGCATGCTTCGTGATCACGGAAGGTGCCGCCACAATCGACGAACTTCTTCGCGACGTATCCCACTTCGGTGAGGTGAAAGTGCGCTGGAATCTGTTCGCCGCCCGGCAGAATGAAACGCGGGAGGGCCGTGGGATGCGCCCGGAGGAGAGATTTGAGTTCATGCAATTTCACGGCCAGGATCTATATTCCTATTAAGGAATGTAGTCAAGGCAGGAATAGTTCTCCGATTAAGAATAGCCAGGGACGCGCACTGAAGCAGAAAACAACAGGATCGCAGGCCGGTTCACTCCGCCATGCGCATCGGATTGGCCGATCCGATATTCGTGCCCCTTCGCGGAACTTTACCGTCAGGCGTTCGCCAATAATCACGCTGCTTTCTGAAGGGCATCAGCAGGCCACTGACCAGCTTGCGGTCCTCGTGCGTCGAGTAACCGGGCACGCCGATGACGATTTCCGACTGCGGAACGTTCAGTCCCAGCGTACGATGAAACCGGTCCCACCACGGGAAAACCACGGAATAATTCGAGTTCGTCTCGCCTTGGACCTGAGAGTGGTGAATGCCGTGCATGCGCGGCGTGACCAGCACCTTGTTGAGCAGCCGTTCGAAGCGGATCGGCAGTCGGACATTGCTATGGTGAAAAAGCGTATTGGCTTGAAACACCAGTTCGTAAGTCGCAAACGCCGGCACGGAAATGCCGATGAGCGCGACCTGCACGACGCGGAAGATTGCCGACATTGCCACTTCGCCAAAGTGAAAGCGGAAGCCGGTCGAGACATCGAGGTCGGGATCGATGTGATGGACGTTGTGAAAGCGCCAGAGAACTGGAACGCGGTGGTTAAGAACGTGCCACCAATAAAAGCTCAAATCCATGAGCAGAAACGCAACCATGAATTGCGCCGCCGCGGGCAGGGGGACGATGTGGATCAAGCCAAACGGCTGCAGACCGGCCCAGCGCATCGCCGACTGTGCCGCGGGCCGCACGATCGTCGCGGCAACACCGAACGCCAGCGCCGAGAAACAAAGGTTAACGATGAGTCGCGCGAGCAATTCGGATTTGGTTGCGCGCAGCGGGACGAATCGTTCAACGACGAAAAATAGCCCAAACAAGCCGGCGACAACGACAAGGGTGATCAGGGCAGGAATCATCGGCGGAGATCGTTTTCGCGAAGCGCTTCCACACCCAACCGACAGTTCCTTGCCTGACCCAGCACTTGGCAGTAACTCATGGGATCTCCACATTAGCGCCTTCGACGTTCTCCAGCATCTTCACCGCTGGATGTTCACCGTTGCCACCTTTTCTGGGACACTGGCTTCCGTAATCTACAACAGGGTAATCGCCCAGCCGCCCCCGATCGCCAGCAGCAACCACACGGCGACATAAACGTAGGTGGAAGATTTCCCAATAATTCGCGGGGCCATCAAGATGGTGGGGATGCACGTGCCGACGGCGCCGAGCATGAAAGTGAACGCCGGACCAATTCCCACGCCGGCTTGGAGCAAGCCGTAGGTAAGAGGTACCTCGGCTCCCTCGCAGACATATAAGGGAATCCCGGCGACGGCCGCGAGTAGATACGCTCCGATGCCGCCGTGCAGGTAGCGCGCGATGTCTCGTGGCGGCACGACCGCCTGCAGTATCGCCACCGCGATCAAGCCGACCACGAAGTAAATCCAGAGCGGATGCAACAACGCCGTAAAGCTCGGCCAGAACATGCGCTTGGCCTCAAGCGGCTCGTCATCCGCACAGCAGCCGGCCTCGAGATCGGAGACTGCGAGACTATCGGGCGGCGGTTGAAATTTCCTGATCCGCCGCGCTTGCAGGGCGTTTAAGGCCAGACCCATGAGCACGGTCACGACGACCGGAAAAACGATTCGAGCAATGGTGAATTTGGCGCCGAGGAGCGCGGCGGTGAGGATGATGGTCTCGGGACTCAGAATCGGTGAGATCATGATGAACGCCGTCAGCGTTCCGAGCCGTGCCTCCCGGGCTTTTAGTGCGGCGGCCAGCGGCATCGTGGTCATCGAGCAACCGGGCAGAATGGCGCCAGCAAACGTGGCGTGGAGGATTGATGCGCGGGGCGAGCCGAGCCAGCGCGTCGCCCAGACGGTCGGCAAGAACGCTTCCAGCGCAGCGCCCAGAATTGCCCCGCCCAAAAACCAGGGTAGCGCATCGGCGAGCAGGCCGATGAAGTTATCAAAGACAACGTCGAAGTTCATTCAATATGTCTCGTGAACCGATGCAACAGATAACGAGCGGACCGATGATCGAGCTGATGGAGGAAGCGTTTGGCTCGTTGCCGTCACTTCGAATCGCTATGCAGTAGCCAGTTCCTTCGTCGAAGGCGGCTCGGGCAGTTGAACGCCCAAAGCAGGGGACGAGTTGCGTTCGAAGACATTGTAAAGCGTTGGCAGAATGAAAAGCGTGAGGAGCGTCGAGCTGATCAAGCCGCCAATGACGACGGCGGCGAGCGGCTTTTGAATTTCGCTTCCTGGTCCAGTGGCGAAGAGCATCGGGATCAGGCCAAGTGCCGCGACGCTCGCCGTGATGAGCACCGGACGCAGCCGCAAGACGGCGCCTTGAATGACAGCGAGATCGACGGCCATACCTTCGCGGCGCAGTTCGTTGAAATAACTCACCATGACGACGCCATTCAGCACGGCGACGCCGAAGAGCGCGATGAAGCCGACGCTCGCGCTGACGCTCAAATTGAAGTTCCCAATGACGAGCGCGACGATCCCGCCGATGAGCGCGAACGGAATGTTCAGGATGATGAGCGTCGCCTGCTTGACCGAGTTGAACGAACTGAAAAGAAGCAGGAAAATCGCGCCGATCGTGATCGGCACGACGATGGCGAAACGTTTCATGGCGCGCTGCTGATTCTCGAATTGGCCGCCCCAAGTCGATGAAATAGCCGGGCGGCAATTTCACCGCCGCGTCGATTTTTCTTTGCGCCTCGGCCACGAATCCGCCGAGGTCGCGGTCGGTCACGTTGCATTCGATCACGATGCGGCGCTGTCCGCATTTCGCGGCTGATCTGCGCCGGGCCTTCGGTGACGTAAACCTTGGCGAGCTGGCCGAGCGGAATCAGCGCGCCGCTCGGCGATGGAATGAGAATCTCCTTGATCGGCTCGACATCGTTGCGCGCGTCTTCGGGAAAGCGCACCGCGAGACCGAAAACCTTCAAACCTTCATAGACCTTGCTCGCTTCCTTGCCGCCGATGGCGATCTCGATCACATCCTGGATGTCGGCGACGTTGATGCCGTAGCGCGCGATCTTGTCGCGATCGATTTCGATTTGCAGATAGGCGAGGCCGCTCACCTTCTCGACGTTGACATCGGCCGCGCCGCGCGACCTTGCCGAGCACGCGCGCGACGGCGTCGCCCTTCTGTTTCAGCACGTCGAGGTCGTCGCCGAAAATCTTGATCCCGATGGCGGACTTCACGCCGCTGACCAGTTCATCGACGCGCAGCGCGATCGGCTGCGAGAAACTCGAAGCGACGCCAGGCAAGTTCGCTGAGCGCCTCGCGCATTTTCTCGACCAGTTCGTCCTTCGATTTGGTCGTGGTCCATTCCTCGTGCGGCTTGAGGGTCACGATCACGTCGCTGAGTTCGATCCCCATCGGATCGGAAGCGATGTCGGCGCGGCCGGTTTTGGAAACCACGTCGATGACTTCGGGAAATTGCTTGAGGATCTTCTCCGCCTTCGCTTTGCAGGGCGAGCGATTGCGGTCAGCGAGATGCTGGGAATGCGAAAGGTCTGCACCGCGATCGAACCTTCATCGAGCGCGGGCAGGAATTCCGTGCCGATGCAGCGGCACGAGCGCGAAGGCGCCGCCGAGCGCGAGCAAGGCCGCGAGAACGACCACGCCACGGGATGTCGCACGCATGGTTTGAGCAGCCGTGAGGTAGATGTTGCTTCAGCCAACGGATGTGAAACGGGTCGTGCTGCATGCGGCTCCTGCTTGAGGAAAAAGGTGCAAAGCATCGGCACGAGGGTGAGCGAAAGGATGAGCGAGCCGAGCAGCGCGAAAGAAATCGTGAAGGCGAGCGGGCTGAACATCTTTCCCTCGAATCCTTCCAGCGTGAAGAGCGGCAGAAAGACGATGATGATGATGAAAATGCCGAAGACGATCGGACGGCCGACTTCCTTCGCGGCGTAGAGCACGGTCTCGATTTTGCCGGCGTGCGCGTGCCGCGCCGGATCGCTCGGCTTTCGGTCAGATGCCGATGAATGTTTTCCACCATCACGACCGCGCCATCGACCATCATGCCGATGCCGATGGCGAGCCCGCCGAGCGACATGAGATTCGCGCTCAGCCCGTACCATTTCATCATGATGAAGGCGAAGAGCGCGGCCAGCGGCAGGACGAGCGTGACGATGAGCGCGCTGCGCACATCGGCCAGCAGCACGATGAGGATGATGAGGACGAAGATCGCGCCTTCGGCAAGCGCTTTGGTGACGGTGTGGATCGCCTTCTTCACCAGATCGGTGCGGTCGTAGAACGGCACCAGCTCGACGCCTTTCGGCAGCGCCTTTTGAATCGCGGGCAGCTTCTCCTTCACCGCATTGACGACATCGCGCCCGCTCGCGCCTTTGAGCATCAGCACGATGCCGGCGACGGCTTCGCCCTCGCCGTTGGCCGTCACCGCGCCCTGCCGCAGCTCCGCGCCGATCTTCACGCTCGGCCACGTCGCGGACGTAAATCGGCGTGTGGTTCGTGCGTCGCGACGATGATGTTCTCGATGTCGCGCGTGTCCTTGCACCAGCCCGAGCCCGCGCACGACGTATTGCTCCGATTCGTGCTCGATAAAGTTGCCGCTGGCGTTCGAGTTGTTCTTTTCCAGCGCCTCGAAGACCTGCTGCGAGCGTCACGCCTGAACGAGGTCAACCGATCGGGCTTCACGATCACCTGGTATTGCTTCACCAGGCCGCCGAAGAGTTCACGTCGGTCACGCCCGGGCACGGTGCGGAGAATCGGCCGAACGATGTAATCCTGCACCGTGCGCAGCTCGGTCGCGTCGTATTTCGGGTTCTTGCTGACGAGCGTGTACTGGAAAATTTCGCCTAAGCCCCGTCGTGATCGGCCCGAGCTGGACATCGACGCCAGCGGGCAAGCTATCGCGCAGCGCCTGGCAGCCGTTCGCTCACCAGCTGGCGAGCGAAATAATCGTCCATGCCGTCTTCGAAGACGATCGTGATCGCGCACAGACCGATCTTCGAGACGGAGCGCATTTCCGTCAGTCGCGGCAGACCGGCCATTCCCCATTTCATGCGGGCGGGTGACGAGTTTTTCCACTTCGGGCGGCGACATCCCACCTGCCGTCGCGAGCACCTGCACCTGCACGTTGGTCACATCGGGAAAGGCGTCGATCGGAATCTGCCTGCAGCGCGAGCACGCCGAAGCCGGTGACCACGATGGAACCGAGGATGACCAGCATTCGCTGGCGGACGGAGAATTCGAGAATCGGATTGATCATCGCGTTATTCCTCTCCCAGCTCGCCTTTGAGCATCTCGGATTTCAGAATGAAGCTGCCGTCGGTCACGACCTTCTCGCCCTCTTTCAATCCCTCGAGCACCTGCACGCGGCCGTGTTGCTCCAGGCCGAGTCTTCACGGCGCGCTTCTCGAATTTCGTGCCGTCGAGCGCGACGAAGACGATCTGTCCCTCTTCATCGGTTTGCAGCGCCTTGTCGGGGATGATGAGCGCGTCTTTCACAGCGGTCGTTGCAATCTCCACATCGGCAAACATGCCGGGCTTCAAACGGCCGTCTTCGTTCCGCACCTCGATCCGCACATCCAACGTGCGCGAGGCCGATTCCACGCGATTACCGATGCGCACGACGTTGCCGCGAAAAGTTTCGCCGGGATAAGCGAGCACGGTGAAGACTCGCCTCCTGACCGACATGTCACCGCCGCGATGTCGCGCTCCTTTACCTCAGCGATGACCCACAAATCGGTCGGATCGCTGATCGTATAGATTTGCGTTTCCTTGCCAGCGAGCTCGCCGACGGTGGCCTGACGTTCGGTCACGATGCCGTCGATCGGTGCTTTCAATTCCAGCGGCTTGCCGAGCAGCTCCGGCGTTTGCAGAAGCGCGAGCACGTCGCCTGCTTTCACAGGATCGTTGATATCGAAATGCAGCTTCGTGATTCGGCCTTCGAAGGTGCGGCGTGATCTTCGCCGTCTTGTTCAAGTTCTCGGTCACGGTCCCGCGGCCTTGAATGTCATGTCGAGATCGCCGCGCGCTGACCGGCTCGGTTTTGATTTCGACCTGCGCGAGGTTCTCCTTCGTCAGCGTGACGAGGTTTTCGCCATGCGGCTGGCGGCGGCGGTTGCTTCTTCGCTCGGTTTCCTTTTTCCCGCAACCGACAAACGCGGTCAGCGATGATGGCGAGGGCGGCGCCTCGGATAGTGGATGGTTTCATGAATTATTGCGGGGTTGTTGAGGCGGAAAAATTCGAGAGGAACGCCGACGGCCGATTCGAGTTCGGCGCGGCTGTTCGGCGACGTTGCCGAGCGCCTCGTAGTAGCTGGCCAGCGTGTCGAAATAGGTGCGCTTGGCGTCGAGATAGATGAGGAGCGAGGTCGCGCTCTGCGCGTAGCTCTTTTCCGCCTGCGCGACGAAAGTCTTTAGCTGCTCGAGAAAGGCCGGCGTGTAGAGAGAAAACTCGGAGCGCGCGAGTTCCAGATCCTTTGTCGCTTTGGTAACCGCGCCCGCGATTTCCAAGCGTGTCTTTTCGATCTCCGCGAGCAGCTTCTGTTGCTCGGCGGTCGCCGTTTGGATTTCGCCCTGCTTCCTATCCCAAAACGGCAGCGCGATCGTCACCCCAAGGCCGTAAATTTGTTCGTTCTTTGTATATTCGACCTGCGGACCGACTGCGAAATCCGGCCGACGCCCGAATTGCGTCGAACGCAGGGTGAGACCTGCCGCTTCGGCCTGCACCCCGAGCGCGCGCAAGCTCGGGTTGCGGGCCATCGCGAGCGAGAGAAATTCCGATCGCGCAGCGAGGCTGAGTTCCGGCCCGATCAAGTGAACCGCTGACCGAGAGGGAAGCATTTGGCGATCGACCGACCAAAGTGGTTCAAGGTCACGCGCGCTGCGACCACTTTCCCTTGCGCTTCCAGCAGGCCCTTCTGCGCAGCGATTAGCTCTGCCTGGCTCTTGATTGTCTCGAAATCGGAGGCGTAGCCGCTTTCGGCTCGCTTTCTCGAAGACTCGACGAAGATCCTGGCCGACTCGACTTGATCGCGGCGCAAGGCGGTCACCTTTTGAGCAGCGAGCATTTCGTAAAACGCCCGTCGCACTTTCGCGGCCAGGGCAAACCGGAATCCCTCAAGAGCGAGTTGTTGCACCGCGACGTTCTTTTCAGCGATGGCAATCTTGAGGGCACGCTTGCCGGGAAACTCAAAGAGCTGGCTGAGTTCGAAATTGCCGTGAAACTCGGTGAGCCGCTCGATTGGATCGGCGATGTGCTTTGCACCGGGCGCAATGCTCAACTCCGGGTTCGCATAGACGCGCGCCGTGCGCACCCCGCCTTTTGCGCTCGCGACTCCCGCCTCGAAGGCGCGCAACTCCGGATTGTTGCGGAGCGCGTCAGCCGTCAGGCTTTCCAGCGTATCGGCTCGCGCCGGAACGCCAGCCAGCAGGACCATGATCGATAAAATTTTTGTGGTGTGACGGAACATGAACAGACAAAGAGTGTGAAAATGGAGCGACCGGGACAGCGGGAGGACGCAGTCCGGCAACAACGACAGTCCAGCGCCTGAGGGATGAATGCTGCGCCGAGGGCGCAGTTCTCAGGCGTTAGGCCAGCTGAGGTGGATGATCGATCGAGGCCGCCAAACGAGGTGGCGTGGCTTCATCAGCGCTCGGCAGAAAGTCCGCAGGCTGCAGATCATTCCCAAGCTTTGGCGCAAGATCCGCCACCACCACTGCACCCGAATGCGTCGCGCAGAGACAGTGAGAGCAAGGACTCTTGTCGTGGTCCGGAACAGATTGCGAAGCCAGTGTTTCACAATGTCCCTGACTCAGATCAGCGACCGCATCGAGGGCGATGTCGCCGATGAAAAGCAACATGGCAAGCAACGCGAGACCACGCAGAAATGCATTGTTACGCTGCGACTTCATTGTCGGTAACCGATAAACACGGTGTTCAACAAGTCAATCGGATACCCGCGGTGTTGACAAAAACAAAGCCGGCGGGACGCCATGCTCATCGCGAATCGATGGCGCCGGTGCTCAACTCGATTTCGGCCAACTGCTCGAACGGAAGCTCCGTAAAATGATGTCTCACCGAGGCAACGCCGATGGTATCAGACTTGGCGCAATGAGCTGGATTTCACTCTCGTCTTGCCTTTTCAATCCGCGCTTCTTCCACAGGACGTAGATGACCGGATAAATCAGGAGCTCCAGGATGGCGGAGGTCACAATTCCGCCAATCATCGGCGTGGCGATTCGTTTCATCACATCGGCGCCGGCCTGCGTGGTCGGCGACCACATGATCGGGAGCAGACCGAACAGGATGGCGCAGACGGTCATGATCTTTGGCCGGATCCGCTGGACCGCACCTTCGATGACCGCGTCGTGCAGATCCTGGAAATTATTCATCCGGCCTTCGGCGCGGAATTTTTCCCAGGCGTGATCGAGGTACAAGAAGCATGACGACCCCGGTCTCGGCATCGAGCCCGGCGAGCGCGATGAGGCCGACCCAGACCGCAACGCTCATGTTGTAGCCTAGCAAATAAAGGAGCCAGAACGCGCCGACCAACGAGAACGGAACCGCCAGCAGGACGATGAAGGTTTTCGGGATCGACTTCGTGTTCATGTAGATCAGGACGAAAATGATCAGGAGCGTGAAGGGAATCACGACTTTGAGCTTCTTCAGCGCGGCCTGGAGATATTGAAACTGTCCCGCCCATTGGATGTAATAACCGGGCGGGAACTTCACGGTTTCGTTCAACCTTTCGGACGCGCGTCGGACGTAGCCGTCGATGTCGCTCGTCGTGATGTCGACGAAAACAAATCCCACCAGCTGTCCGTTCTCGTCGCGGATGGAGGGCGGCCCGGTCTTGTAGCTGATATCGGCCAGCATCGAGATCGGAACCTGCGCGCCGGAGGGCGTCGCGACCAGCACACGCTTGAGCGCGTCGAGGTCATCGCGGAAATCACGCGCGTAACGCACGCTGATGGGATAACGCTCGCGGCCTTCCACAGTGGTGCTGATGGTCTTGCCGCCGATGGCGGTTTCGATCACGTCGTTGACGTCGCCCACCGTCAGGCCGTAACGCGCGGCCGTCTCGCGGTTGGACCTTGAAGTCGAGAAAATAGCCGCCGGTGGTGCGCTCGGCGAAGACGCTGCGCGTGTCCGGAAAATCGCTCAGCGCTTTCTCGATTTGCAGGCCGATTTCCTGGATCTTGCCAAGGTCAGGCCCGAAAATTTTGATGCCCAATTTGCTCCGGAAACCGGTCGTCAGCATTTCGGTGCGCGTCTGGATCGGCATCCAGAAGATGTTCGCCATGCCGGGCGTTTTGATGTTGGCGTTCATCTCCGCGATGAGCTTGTCCCAGGTCATTCCAGGTCGCCATTGCTCGGGCGGTTTCAAGGTCACGACGGTTTCGAACATCGAAAGTGGGGCGGGATCGGTCGGGGTTTCGGCTTGCCCGGCCTTGCCGAAGACCCGGGTCACTTCGGGAACCTTGAGCAGCATGCGATCCTGGATTTGCAGGATTTTGGTCGCCTCGGTGATCGACATGCCGGGCACGGCCGTCGGCATGAAAAGAATCGTGCCCTCATTCAGAGGCGGCATGAATTCCGTGCCGAGTTTCCGGAACGGAATGATCGTGATCGCGAGGATGACCGCGGCCGCGATGAGGGTCGAGCCAACGGAAGCGCAGGACGAAATTGACGAATGGCTGGTAGGCCCAAATCAGAAACCGATTGATCGGGTTTTTGGCTTCCGGCGTGATTTTTCCGCGGATGAGCAGAGTCATCAGCACCGGCACGAGAGTGACGCCGAGCAGCGCGGCGAAAAACATGGAGAACGTCTTGGTGAAGGCGAGCGGTTTGAACAGCCGGCCTTCCTGCGCTTCGAGCGAGAAGACCGGAATGAAGCTCACCGTGATCACGAGCAGCGAGAAAAACAGCGGGCGCCCGACACTCTTGGCCGCGGCGATGACCGTGGCGACGCGTTCCTTGCCGTTCGGCTCGCGGCCATGCTTCTCCCGGAAATGCTCGAGGAACTTGTGCGCGTTCTCGACCATGATGATGGCCGAATCGACCATCGCGCCGATGGCGATGGCGATGCCGCCGAGCGACATGATGTTGGTCGTTAGGCCGAGTCTTAGCATGGGGAGGAACGAAAGAATGATCGCGATCGGCAGCGTGATGATCGCGACGAAGGCCGAGCGCAGGTGCCAGAGAAAAACCACGCAGACCAGCGCGACGACGATGCTTTCCTCGATCAGTTTCCCTTGCAGAGTCGAAATGGAATTCCTGATCAGCTGCTGCGATCGTAAGTCGGCACGACCTTCACGCCCGGCGGGCAGCGAGCCTTTGATCTCCTCCAATTTCTTCTTGAGGCCGTCGATGACGTTGAGCGCGTTTTCGCCGTAGCGCATGACGACGATGCCGCCCACGGTTTCGCCTTTCCCATCGAGCTCCGCGACCCCGCGGCGGATGTCGCCCCCGAGATGGACCGTGCCGACATTCTTCACGTAAATCGGCGTGCCATTGTCCACTTTGAGCGGGAATGTTCTCGATGTCCTCGACGCTTTTGATGTAGCCGCGGCCGCGCACGTAATACTCCGTCGTCGCGACCTCGAAAGTTTTGCCGCCGACGTCGGCGTTGCTCTCCTTGATTTTCGCGACCACGTCGGTGAGCGGAATGCCGTAACCGAGCAATTTATTCGGATCGAGATCGACCTGGTATTGCTTCACGAACCCGCCGATGGACGCGACCTCGGCGACGCCTTTCACCGACTCGAGCGCGTAACGAAGATTCCAATCCTGGAAGGAGCGCAACTCGGCCAGATTGTGCTTCCCGGTTTCATCGACGAGCGCGTACTCGAAGACCCAGCCGACGCCGGTCGCGTCCGGCCCGATCACCGGATTGACGCCTTCCGGCAGCGAGCCGCGGACCGAGTTCAGATATTCGATCACGCGCGAGCGCGCCCAATAGATGTCGGTCCCGTCCTGGAAAATGACATAGACGAACGACTTTCCGAACATCGATTCGCCCCGAACGAATTTCACTTTCGGCGCGGCGATGAACTTGGTCGAAATCGGATAGGTGATCTGGTCTTCGACCAGGTCGGGCGAGCGTCCTTCCCAATCGGTGTAGACGATCACCTGCACGTCGCTCAGGTCGGGAATGGCATCGAGCGGCGTCCGTTGAATCGCCCAAATGCCGACCGCGATGCCGAAGAGGACGAAGATGATGACGAGCAATTTGTTGCGCGCGCTCGCCTCGATCACGCGTTCGATGAAGGTCCCGCCGCGTGGTTCTTCGGAGTCGCCGTTTCCGTTCACCATGACTTCAGCGCTCCTTGGATTTTCGATTCCGCGTCGATCAGGAAATTGGCGCTCGCCACGACGCGTTCGCCTTCTTTCAGGCCGCTCTTCACGGCGTAGACATTTCCGTATTTCCCGCCCAGCTCGAGAAAGCGCGGTTCCAGTTTGCCCTCGCCTTTATCGACGAAAGCGATGTTGTGCTTGCCCGTCGGCATGATCGCGCTCACCGGGACGACGAGCGATTTGCCCATGTTCATCTCGAGCAACACATCGACATACATGTCGGGTTTCAGCTTTAATTCCGGGTTTTGAATATCGAGCCGCACCCGGCCGGTTCGTTTCACGTCATCGATAAACGGATCGACGAGTGATAGCTGGCCTTTGAACCGTTCGCCGGGATACGAATCGGAGGTCACCGTCACTTTCTGGCCCACTTTGAGCATCGGGAGTTCCTCCTGGTAAAATTCGCCCCAGACCCAGACGACGGAGAGATCCGCCACGTCCACCAGCGTGTTGCCGGGCGCGATCGTCATGCCTTGCGTGACGGGCAACGCCTGAACGATGCCATCCATCTTCGCGAGAATCGGAAGCGACTCTTCGGCGTGGCGCGTTTGCTCGATCTTTGCGATCTGTTCGTCGGTAATGTTCCAAAGCCGCAGCCTCCGTTCGGCGGATTCGATCAGACTTTGCGCGTCGGCGCGGGCGGAGTGCGCGCCTTTCGGAGAGTTGTCGCGCATTCGGAGCAGGTCGATCAACTCGCGCTGCGTGGTGAGTAATTCCGGGCTGTAAAGCGTCATCAACACCTGGCCTTTTTTTACGACTTCACCGGGGGCGCTGACGCCGAGTTCCTGAACGTAGCCACCGGCACGGGCGACGACGCGCCAGACCCGCTGCGTATCGGGCGCGACTCGGCCGACAGCGCGGATGGTGTGATTGAGCGGTTTGGTTTCGACCGTCGCGTAAGTCACGCCGATCTGTTGTTGCCGCTCCATCGGGACGCGAAACTCAGTCGGTGTTTCGTGGGCCGCTTCCCTGGCGCCGCCGGACATTCCCGGCATCCCTTCCATGTCGCCGCTTTTCTTTTCGGCCAGAGTCTTGGCCGTTTGTTCGTTGGTCGGCGGAGGCGCCCCGCCGGAGGTGTCTCGTTTCAACACCGGCACCAGAGTCATCGCGCAGATCGGGCAATTGCCGGGATCTTTCGCATGCACTGAGGGATGCATCGTGCACGTCCAGTAATCGATGTTGCTCTTCCCGCCTCCGGCGGCGCCCTGTTTCGAGCAGGCTGGAAGGAACGCGACGAGCAATAAGACGATCGACCAATAACGAGCAAATGTGCGCAAAAAAATCTTCATGATTAACGTCCCTTTCCACTGGAATCCTGCGGCGTGGTCGCGTCGCCGAGGCCCACGATGGCGTCGAGCTCGGCCAACCCGATCTGGTAGTCGGCCAGGTCATTGAGAGTCGTGGACTCGACGTCCTGCAAAACCCGTTCGGCGCCGATCAATTCGAGAAAATTCGAGCTGCTCGCTTCATACGCCGCGCGATGCGATTTCAGGGTTTGGCTGGCAAGCGGTAGAATCTTGTCGCGACAAAGTTCGTAATGATGCGCGGCGGTCTCGATTTTTTTCATCTGATCGCGCACCAGGCCGAGCGCCTCGTTCCGGGCCGCCTCGAATTCCTGCTGCGCCGCTTCGAGATTTCTCTGCGCCTCAGTGATTCCGGCCGAGTACTTGCGGGCGTTCAGGAACGGCAGACCGATGGAGATGCCGGCGTCCAACTCGCTCACCACCTGTCCGGTATCGTTGTAGCGCCCGGCTTGGACGTTAAAAGCAGGGTCCGGCAGCCGTTGCCGGTGCGCCAACTGCACACGCGCCTTCTCGGCTTCGATCCGGTTGCGCGCTCGCTGCACCTCGGGGCGTGCCTCCAGTGCCACTCGCTGAAGCACGCCTAACGAGTGAGGGATCGATTCGAAAGTGAGCGCGGCCGGGGCGCCGAGCGGTGCCTGCGCCGGGCGATTCATGAGCACGTTTAGCTCCGTTTGGGCGTCGGAAATGCGGCGCAGGATGTCCGCCTGGATATCGTCCAGGCGAGCGCTGTCGGTCCTGGCGGTAAGGACGTCGGCTTCCCGCGCGTTCCCGACTTCGTAGCGCGCCTGGCTCAAATCCGCGAACTGATTGAGCAGCTCGGCGTTGCGCCGGTTCACCGCCAACTGCGCGTACTCATTCGCGAGCCGGTAGTAGGCGGCGCGCGCCCGTGAGATGACATCGAGTTGCGTGCGGCGCAAATTCTCAAACGCCTCGCCGGCGTCGGCGGTCGCGACGCGCGCGCGACTGCGGTTCTTGCCGGTGAGCGGCAATTCCTGCTCGAGTGCCACGGTTTGATCGGTAAATCCGTTAGGCGGAATATTGACGAAGCGGGCGACGACCGACTCGCCCCGAAGCCGCAAATCCTCCCAGGCGGCGGCTTGCGGCACACGCGCCTTCATCGCCTGCCATTTGGCTTCCGCCGCTTTGACGGAGGGATTGCGCTCCGCAACCACGCGGATGACCTCACGCAGCGAAAGACGTTCCTCCCGCACGACCTGGTCGAGAGGTTCGGCGTTAAGAGATGTGGTTAGGAGTAAACTGCCAAAAAATAGTTTCGTTAGGTTCATTGATTCAAGGGTTCGGACGCGGTGGTCCTGAATGAGTGCCGGGAAAGCGGCACACAGCGCTGGTCAGCGCCCCCGAATCAGATGAGGAAGATGCAGCTCAGCGCGAGCGGCGGCGGCGCATGTGCGACCGGCTGCGCTTTTGCGAAACGGGCCACCTGCGGGCCCGCTGGAAAATCAATCAGACTAACGAGACAAACTGGAGCAGAAACGGCCGACAACTCATTCGCGACCGGCGCCGGCGTCATCGGCTTCTCCGCGGTGCCGTCCGAAATAACGCAGCAAGCCGTAGCCGCGCAGCAAACATCGGAAACAGACGCCTGGTGCGAGTCGGGATGCGAGCAACATCGCGCGCTGGGCGCGTGAAAAAGCACAGCGCCGACCGCGATCACGAGGGCGAGCCTGCTAAGCATGCTGAATCTTTAGCATGAAATGCGCCCGAGTCGAGATGCATCAGCTTGCGAACTCTTCGGACACGGCATCCTTCCGGAGATCGCCAGGCTCGCCGCCTCGGTCGACAGGTCTGGGAGAAAGTGGCGGAGTTGCTGCGAGTTCGATGACATGATGCTCGTAGGCAATGAGCCTCCAGGCCTCGCGGCCAGGCTTCGGACGCCGTTTTGCACGAGCACTGAGTAGCTGGATTAAGCAAGTTGCGGTTCTCAGACGGTGGACGAAGCAGGTTCCGCCCATATCAATAAGTCAAAGCGATATTTGATTTATTTAAATTCTCTTCTTATGGTTGAAGCAATGAAGAGCACAGGATGGCGCAAGCGAATACTTGAAAGCACGCGAGGGCGGATTCTCGATTTGCTGCGGGCGAAGGAGCAAACGGTGAACGAGTTGGCCGCGGCTTTGGATTTAACCGACAATGCGGTGCGGGCGCATCTTCTGAGCCTGGAACGCGACGGGCTGATTCATCAGGCAGGAACGCAACCCGGTTTTAGAAAACCACACGCGACTTATGCCCTCACGGCCGAGTCGGAGCAGATTTTTCCGAAAGCCTACGGACCGCTTCTCGATCTCCTGCTCACAGTTCTGGCGAGGAAGCTGAGCCCGAAAGAGCTGCGCGCGGCGATGCGAGAAGTGGGGAGGAGAGTGGCCGACAACCACTTGCTCGAAGTCGAGGGCAAACCGCGCGCGCAGCGGATCGAAGCAGCGCTCGATATTCTGAAGGAGCTTGGAGGCTCCGCTACTTTTCACGAGAGTGAAGGCAGACATTTCATTCGCGGTAATAATGGCTGTCCGCTCGCCGCGGCCACGGCTCATCATCCCGATGCGTGCCTCATCGCGGAATCGCTGCTCACTCAGATTATTGGCGCACCTGTAAAAGAGCGCTGCATTCACGGCAAGACTCCGTCCTGCCGATTCCAAGTTAGCTGAGTGCGTTCAGCCGTTTGCCAACGCCAGGAATTCCGCGCGACTGGCGGGGTTCTCCTTGAACGCTCCGAGCAGACAGGAGGTCACCATCTTGCCTTCTCGTTTGCGGACTCCGCGGCTGCACATGCATTGATGCATCGCCTCTAGCATCACGGCCACACCCTGCGGTTTGAGGACACGCTGCAATGCGGTCGCAATCTGATAGGTCAGACGTTCCTGCACCTGGAGCCGGCGCGCATATACGTCAGTCAATCGCGCCAGCTTCGATAGGCCGACAATCTTCTTATTCGGGAGGTAGGCGATGTGCGCTTTCCCATGGAACGGGAGCATATGATGCTCGCATGTGGAGAAGAACTCGATGTCGCGCAGCAGCACCATTTCGTCGTACTGTTCCGCCTGGAACTGCGTGACAAGCACGTCCTCCGCGCACTGCGCGTAACCCCCGTAGATTTCCTTCCAGGAACGCACAATCCGGGCGGGGGTCTGCTGCAATCCTTCGCGATCCGGATCTTCTCCGACACGGCGCAAGATTTCGCGAATCAATTCTTTGGAATCAACGATCGAAAGGTCACGTGGCGGAGGCGGTTGTTCCGGCGGAGGCGGAATCGATGGCGATCGACTGTATCGGTCCGAGGCACCGCGCGTTCCACCATTAAGGCTCGCGACGACGGTTCTTAACGGACGACGGAGGTCGGCGGCAAGAGACCGGAATACTTGCACTGGTGAGCGTGTCTTCGGGCGCGCTCCGTTCCGGCACATTGGAAAGACAGCTGCTCCGCTGATCGTCGGACAAAGATGCGAATTCGAATCGGACATGCCGGCAGGAAAGCCGTCTTTAGGAATAAGTCAATATGTTTATTGACTATTATCTGAGACGATTCAAGCTACCACTTACAATCATGAATACTAATCGCATAAACACCTCATCAGCTGCAACCGACAGCACCGCCGCTTCGCCGGCTTACCAGGCATTTCGCATCCTGCAGGTTGGATTTATCGCAGCGCCGATTCTCGCCGGATTGGACAAGTTCTTTCATCTGCTCGTCAACTGGGATCAGTATCTGCCGTCGGTGGTCAGCCGGGTCTCACCGATCGATGGGCACAATTTAATGCTGGTCGTCGGTGTGATTGAAATCGTCGCCGGTATTGGCGTTGCCTTGAAACCCCGCATCTTCGCTTACGTGGTTGCGGCGTGGCTGGCCTTGATCATCGCAAATCTGCTGCTCATTCCTGGCTACTTCGACGTCGCGTTGCGAGACTTCGGCCTGTTCCTCGCCGCCTTGGCGTTGGCACGACTCAGTCAGCAATTTTCCCGGGCGTGAGCTGGAGTTCGCGTGGATGGTTTGAGGACAGAGCATGACGAACTATCAATACTTGATTATCGGCGGCGGAATGACCGCCGCCGCCGCCGCGGATGGCATCCGCGAAGTCGACGCCACTGGCAGCATCGGTATCATTAGCGCGGAACCCGATGCTCCTTACAATCGTCCTCCCCTCTCGAAGGGACTGTGGAAGGGCGACCCGCTGGACGGCATTTGGCGCAAGGCGAAAGGCAAAGCTCCAGAGCTTCATCTTGATCGCGTGATCAAGGAGATTCTTCCGAAAGAAAAACGGGTGATCGATAACGATGGAAACGTCTTCACCTACGAAAAGCTTTTGCTTGCTACCGGTGGACGGCCGCGGCGTCTTCCGTTCGACGACGATCAAATAATTTATTTCCGCACTGTGGCCGATTACCGGCGGCTTCGCGCGGCCTGCGAAAAGGGCGATCGCTTCGCCGTGATTGGCAGCGGGTTCATCGGCAGCGAAATCGCCGCGGCTCTCACCATGACTGGGAAGAAAGTCACGATGATTTTCCCTGGCCATGATATCGGCGACCGGCTCTTCCCGCGCGATTTGGCTCGATATGTCTCCGGCGTTTACCTGGAAAAAGGCGTCGAGTTGGTGCCGGGAGAAAAGGTCGTTGCTTCCGAAGCACGCGGCGATCAGCGGATGCTCAAAACGGCCTCCGGGAAGACGATCGTAGTCGATGCCGTGGTGGCAGGCATCGGGATAGAGCCGAACATCGAGCTTGCTGAATCGATTGGCCTAACGACAGAAAACGGGATCGTTGTCGACGAGTTTCTTCGCACCAGCAATCCGAACATCCATGCTGCGGGAGACGTGGCCGCATTCTACAACCCGGCGTTGGGAAAACGGCTGCGGGTTGAGCACGAGGACAACGCCAACTCGATGGGACGGCTGGCCGGCCGGAACATGACGGGAATGGCCGAGCCGTATGATTATCTACCCTTTTTCTATTCCGATATGTTCGAGCTGGGATACGAAGCGGTCGGCGAGGTCGATTCGCGCCTTGAAACATTCGCGGACTGGAAGCGACCAAACGAAGAAGGCGTCGTTTATTATCTAAGGGACGGCCGCGTTCGCGGCGTGCTGCTGTGGAATGTGTGGGACCAGGTGCAAGCCGCCCGTGCCTTGATCGCGGAAGACGGGCCGTTCACGCGCGAAAATCTCAAAGGGCGCTTGCCCGCTAAACACCATGCAAACTGACAAGAAACTGAATCAACTCGAACAAATCAAAGAATGGACCACGGTGGTCGCCGATACGGCTGACTTCGAGAGCATCCGTGAGTTCAAGCCACAGGATGCTACGACGAATCCCAGTCTGGTTTATGCGGCGACGCAGAAGGAAAACTACAGTCACTTCCTCGAAGAAGTATTGGCCGAGCGCCGCAAGTCAGGACTCAGCGGCGCGGCCCAGATCGAGGACATTATTGATCACCTGTTGGTGCGATTCGGCAGCGCGATGCTGGAGATTGTGCCGGGGCGAGTCTCAACCGAGACCGATGTCCGCTATTCGTTCGACGTGGAAGGTTCGATCAAGAAAGCGCGACGATTGATCGCGCTTTACAAAGAACAGGGAATCGAGCGCGAGCGCGTGCTGATCAAGATCGCTTCCACTTGGGAGGGAATCATGGCCGCGGAGCAACTGCAGAAGGAAGGCATCAAGTGCAACATGACCCTGCTCTTTTCGCTCCCCCAAGCGGTGCGCGCGGCAGAAGCGAAGGTGCAGCTCATTTCGCCGTTCGTTGGGCGCATTTACGATTGGTTCAAGGCCGCCAACAACCGTGATTACGCAGGCGCCGAGGATCCCGGCGTCCAATCGGTGCAGGAAATCTACACCTATTACAAACACTTTGGTTATGAGACCGAAGTGATGGGCGCGAGCTTTCGCAACGTCGGACAGATCCTCGAGCTGGCAGGATGCGATCTGCTCACGATCAGTCCCGAGTTGATGAAGGAGCTGTCCGAATCGCATAGCACAGTGGATCGGAAACTGACTCCGGAAAAGGCGAAGAGCGCCGACGTAAAACGTCTCGAAATCGACGAAAAAAAATTCCGCTATTTGGTCAACGAAAACGCGATGGCAACGGAGAAAACCGCCGAAGGGATACGCAAATTTGCGGCCGACATTGCGAAACTGGAAAAGTTCGTTGCCCGCAAGATTGGATGACAAAACATTTGCGATTTTCGATCTCGGCCCAAATCCCCGTTGACGCGATTTAGAGTTTGACCGCGCGCAGCCGCAGCGCATTCGCGATCACCGAAACCGAACTGAAACTCATCGCCGCACCGGCGATCATCGGACTGAGGAGAATGCCGAACCAGGGATATAAAATTCCGGCGGCAATCGGAATACCGAGCGCGTTATAGGCAAACGCGAAGAAAAGATTTTGCCGGATGTTGCGCATCATCGCGCGGCTCAGGCGAATGGCTTTTTCGATCCCGCTGAGATCGCCCCGGAGCAGAGTGATGCCGGCGCTCTCCATCGCGACATCCGTGCCGGTCCCCATCGCGATGCCAACATCCGCGGCAGCAAGGGCCGGCGCGTCGTTGATTCCATCGCCGGCCATGGCGACGACCTGATTTCTTTCGCGCAATTGCCGGACGCGCTCGTGCTTGTGTTGCGGCTCAACCCCCGCTTCGATTTCGTCAATCCCGAGTTTCCCGCCGACCGTCCGCGCCGTCCGCTCGTTGTCGCCGGTGAGCATAACGACCTTGATGCCGAGCTGATGCAGATGGTCGATCGCGGCCGGCGTTGATTGCTTGATCGGATCGGCCACCGCAATAACGCCGGCTGCGCGCCCATCAATCGCGACAAAAATCACGGTTTGACCTTCCCGTTGTAATTCGACGGCTTTTGTCTCCAACTTTGCGAGATCGGTAATGCCATGCGCGCGAAGGAAATCGGGTTTGCCCACCAGCACAGTGCGCTCATCGACTCGACCGCTCACTCCAGCGCCGGTGGTCGATTGGAAATCAGTCACTGCGGCCGGCTTGACCCCGCGCTCCCTGGCGCCGGCGACGATGGCTGCCGCGAGAGGATGTTCGCTGTTCTGTTCCACAGCCGCCGCCATCGTTAACAGCTCCTCTTCCGAAATCGAGGCAGCTGGCATGACTGTCGTTAGGCGCGGCCGGCCTTCGGTCAGGGTGCCGGTTTTATCCACCACGAGTGTCCGCACTTTTTCCATCAACTCGATCGCCTCGGCTTTCTTGATCAGGACGCCGGCCTGGGCGCCTCGGCCGACGCCGACCATGACCGACATCGGCGTCGCAAGTCCGAGCGCGCACGGACAGGCGATAATCAGCACTGCCACTGCGTTGACAATAGCGTGGGCGAAGCGCGGCTCGGGTCCAACGAACCACCAGATGAAAAATGTGATCGACCGCAATGCCGATCACGGCCGGGACAAACCACGCGGCGACTTTGTCGGCGAGACCCTGAATCGGCGCCCGGCTGCGTTGGGCCTGCGCAACCATCTCCACAATCTGCGAGAGGACAGTGTCGCTGCCGACGCGCTCGGCCTCGATCACGAGGCTACCGGTCTGGTTCACAGTGCCGCCGGTGACGCGATCATCGGCTGATTTCGTGACCGGCATGGGCTCGCCCGTGATCATCGATTCATCGATGCTGGTTCTGCCTTCAATCACCCGGCCATCCACCGGAACTTTCTCGCCGGGCCGCACGCGGAGCCGATCGCCCTTTTCAATCTGATCAAGTGGGACGTCGCGTTCTTCGCCATCGCGCACCAATCGCGCTGTGTTGGGCGCGAGATCGAGTAGCGCGCGAATCGCGTTCCCGGTCCGGCTGCGCGCCCTGCCTTCCAGCACCTGGCCTAACAAAACCAGGACTGTGATAACGGCAGCGGCCTCAAAATAAACGCCGACCTTTCCGTGCGCCTCGAAGGAAGGCGGAAAAATCCCCGGCAACAGCATCACCGTCGCGCTAAAGAAATAGGCCGCGCCGACGCCGATCGCGATCAGCGTAAACATATTGAGCGAACGATTGCGGATTGATTGCCAGCCGCGTTTGAAGAATGGCCAACCGGCCCAAAGCACCACCGGCGTGCTTAAGATAAACTGCGCCCAGCGCGAAAGATCACCCTGCACCCATTCCGGTGATGAGGGGAAGAGGTGCCACATCGCAAGGATGAACACCGGCAGGCTGAGCGCTGCGCCGATCCACAAGCGCCGCGTCATGTCGCGCAGCTCCGGGTTTTCCTCTTCGCCGCCGGCGAAAATATTTTTCGGTTCCAGCGTCATCCCGCAGATCGGGCAATTGCCTGGGTGATCCTGCTCGATCTGGGGATGCATCGGGCAGGTGTAGATCGTCTTCGGCTTTTCGCGGACAGTCGGATTGGGTTCCAACGCCATTCCGCATTTCGGACAGCCGCCGGGCGTGTCGCTCTCCACCGCTTCGCACATCGGGCAGAAATACTTCTTCGCCGGCTGGCGCGCGCTCACGGTCCTGGCCGTTTCGTTAGGCGAGTGGGCGCCGTCGTGGCAGCCATCCGCGCTCATCGCAGGAATCTCTCGAGAGCGGTTTGCAGTTCAGCGAGAAGTTCCTTCGGCTTCATCGGTTTTACCTTGGTGTGCCCGCTGCCGCCGCCGTGGCCGATTACACAAGCTCGCGCTTCCTCGTACACCCGAAAAACAGATACCGGGCAGGGGTATGTGTCGAATCGGTCGCAGTCGCCTCCCGGATGAGACCGCGACCTGAAGAGCGATGCCCGTCGCCGTACGGTTTCGCCGCGACGCGTCGGGCGCGCGGCTTCAAGAAAAATGGGCTCCCAAAAGGGGGCGCTGGAGCCAAGTCCAGCGCCCTGCGATTGGCCGGCGCCGGGTTTTACGCCGTTACCGCCGCCGCTCCGCCACCGGCTGACGGACCCTGGTACTGAGCGCTGCCGAAGCCGAGAATCGGCCAAAAGATGAATCCGAGAAAGGCCATTCCCAAGCCGAAACCGACGCCGTTACCAAAACTCTTGGCGATGTCGATACAGAGAATGATGAGGATGATGATATTAACGAACGGGATCAACATCAGAAGAAGCCACCAACCGGGGCGGCCGGCGATCTTGCACAACACATAAAGGTTATAGATCGGGATTAGACACGCCCAACCTGGTTGCCCGGCTTTGGTAAACACCTTCCACATCGCCGCGATGATCAGAACAGCGATGGCCAGCGAAATGATCATGGAGATCGGACTGGCCGCCTGCGGAGCGGCCGTCTGGTAGTCACTGGCTTGCGCGAGGAGCACGTTCCCTGGCAGGACGGCGAGCACGGAATTGAGCAGTAGTTGATTCATAAGGTTTTCCTTTCGATGAAGTTATCTGACGGCGGAGGTTTAACGGACGGGCAAGGATGGCGGCAATCAAAATCTTTGGGAATCTAGGATCGATTGCAGAGACCCGATGACTCCTTCTGGCCCTAACGAATTGCCGACGTCGAGCTAGAAGGACGCTTCTTGGATCCCAAAAAGCAACCTTCCCGACCTCGACCCCTTGTGATTGGGTTGAAATTGGGGCGCACGCTTGACGCGGTCTCCACGCAAGCGGCGAAGCAGCACACGTCGTTACAGCCGATGAATCAGCGGCCCTAGGGCACGACGAAGAAGCGGTAAGAATCCTATCGACTCCTCATAAACCGTGCGCTCGCCGACAGTCCATTCGTGGTCGTGGTCGGCGAGCGCCACGCCAAGAGAATCGAGCGCGCCTATGAAGAATTGCCGCTCATGTTCCTCGATCGCCACTCCGATGGCATCAGCACAAACCGGAAAAAGTACAAGTGGAAACATCTTTTCAAGCACGGTCGAAATATTCGATTTATTGTCTCACGAAAAAGCTAAGCGAGCTTATGCGTGGCAATACGCGGACGGCGAAGAAACGGAAACCTTTGCCGTGGTCGAAACTCCGTCAGTGGATTCGCCTCAGAACGCCGTGAACTGGCGATTGCAGCGAACGGAAGAAACTTATGAGGCCAGAAACAGAGCAGTTCGAATTGAACCAAGTGCGATGGGCGTACCTACCATCTGAGGAGATTCCGGGCAACCCGCAGCGTTCAGAACCACCCCGTACACATATTCTGAGCGCCGCTGTCGAATGTACGAACTGCTCGTTCAAGTGGCGTGCCACAGAATTGGGTGACGAACCAGGTAAATTACTGTCGGTGATTGGCGGAACTCGGATTATCTGTCCAAAATGTAGCGCTGTCGGAATCGTCAGGCCAAATTAGACTACCCGACCTCAAGAGAGTCTCGGCCCACCAAATCGTGGCTGCCCAAAGGAAACGATGCTGGCAAGGAAGAAGAAGGGATGGATTGCGACGGTTCTATGAGGTGGAATGCTGACCCGCCTGCTCGTTCGGGTTCTTGTTCGACAACTCGGTGTTGCCCACCGGCGACGCGACCGTACCGGGCGGATTTTGGTACCAACCCGGATCGTCATAGTTGGTGATCCCCGTCGCGCACTTTCAGGATCGTAAACATGCCACCCATCTCGATCGGTCCGAATTGGCCGGTGCCGGTCATCATCGGAAGGGTATTTTTCGGCCCGGTCATCATCTGCGCCATTTCCGACATTCCGAACATGCCGGTTTCGCCCATCGCCATGTAACCAGGAACCAGTTGGCCGATCTTCCGGGCCACGCCCTGCTGGTTGGCGCCGATGACATTGGGAACGTCGTGGCTCATCGCGTTCATGGCGTGATGATTCTTGTGGCAATGCACCGGCCAGTCGCCCGGGTTATCAGCGATGAACTCAACGGTCCGCGTCGTGCCGGGTGGCACGTTGACCGTCGCTTCCGGCCACCATGCACTCTTCGGCAGCGGCCCGCCATCAGTTCCCACGATCCACCAGCGATGACCGTGAAAATGAATCGGATGACTATCCATGCTGAGGTTGGCAAAACTGAAACGAACGCGATCACCTAACTTCACCACCACCGGATCCGTCCCCGGCCAGACACGGCTGTTGAAGGTAAAGATATTGAAGTCAGTCATGACATTCGGGTTGGGCGTGAAGGTGCCCGGCGGGATCGCCCATTCCTGGAGGAAGATCAAAAAATGGCGATCGACCGGCTCCGGATATCCCTCCTTTGGATGAATGATGAAGAACCCCTCCATGCCCATCGCCATCTGAGTCATCTCGTCGGAGTGCGGGTGATACATCTGCGCCCCATGCTGAACGAGCGGAAATTCGTAAGCATAGGTCTCACCCGGCGGAATGTGCTTTTGCGTGACACCACCGACGCCATCCATTCCGTTAGGCAAGATGAAGCCGTGCCAGTGCACTGTGGTCGGCTCCGGGAGCTTGTTCGTGACCAGGATGCGGACGCGATCGCCCTCCACGGCTTCAATCGTCGGGCCAGGTGTCTGCCCGTTATAACCCCAGCAGTTGACCATCATCCCGGGCGCAAACTCCCGCCTCACCGGCTCGGCGATGAGATGGAATTCCTTGACCCCACCTTTCATCACCCAAGGGAGGGAAGATCCGTTGGGCGTGACCACCGGACGGTAATTCACCTTCTCGCCGGGCGATGGCGTCCCGGATTCTGGGCGGCGAGCAAGCTCGTTCCGCCAGCGATGCGTTGGGCCAGAGCGGACGCGCCAAGCAGGGCCGCGGTGCCTGAGAAAAATTTACGTCGTGTAATCATATTATTGTCCTCCTCCTACTCGTCGTCGTCCTCGTCCTCGGCTCGAGCCCCATACGTTCCCTCTTCGTCATTCAGTCTCTGATCAAATCGATCGATCAGCTTTGAAAGCATCGACACAGTTCGCAGTAACAATTCCTTGCCTTCGCTGACATCCTCAGCCTTGGCAGAGCCGCTTCGCGACGAGTGCGTCCAGAGCACGCGGCACACTCGGTGGCCGAGCCGCGCGCGTCGTCGAAGAATTTGGCCCGCGTTTGGCGTTGCCTGCGCCCATTGCCCTCTGCGGTATTGAGGAGGGCCGAGAGACTGGCGCGATCAAGTTGGTCCAGGACTTCGCCGGTGCGCGAAGTCACGCCCGAGGCTTTCACCTTGGTCAGGAGCGGAGTGAGCCAGGTAAGGAATGCGAGTTCCACTTGGTAGACTTCGAGTTTTTCGTGGTCGAAGTAGTTTTGCATCGGTTAGTGAGTTGGGTTTTTCGAGGACGAGGACGACGACGAGAGACGATCTGTTCAGGCTTCCACCGACCGCGCGTTCCAGCTCGGCGCGCGCGATCCAGTAATCGCGCCAGGCTTCGATGTAACTGCGCTCCGCGGCGACTTCGTTTTGCTTGGCGAGCAACAGATCGTAAGCGCCTTTGAGCATGAAGTTGTATTGCTGCAGCGTGAGATTGAGCGCTTTTTGCTGGGTGGGTAAGAGTCGTTTCCCGATGTAGGAAGTAAGATCGCGAGCCGCGATCAACTGATCGCGCGCTTCACGCACTTCGGAGCGCACATTGACCGCCAGCGCTTCGAGTTCGCGCTGCGCCTGGCGATATTGCGCCGTCAATTTCGCGATCTCGCCCTGACCCTGGTTAAAGATCGGCAGCTCGAGGTCGAGGATTGGTCCGGTCACACGTTGGCCATCCGGCTCGTGTTCGGTATCGACGCCGATTCTTATTCCGGCGGGCACGTAGCGCGTCTTGGTGCGCAAGGCGAGGGATTGCCCGATGAGGTCCACCCGCATGCGAGCGGCCTGCAGGTCGAGCCGCTGGGCGATGGCGCGCGATTCCAGATTTTGGAGTGATCCTTCGCTGCCCGGCAGCTCCGGAAGATGATCGCCCATGGTCCAGTTGGTGTTGGTTCCCCAGACGCCCAGCAACCGATTGAACCGTTCCCGGTCGCGCCGGACCTGCAACTCCGTCTGTGCCACTTCGAGACGCGATTGCTCATAGCTTCCCTGCTGATTGGCCAGCTCCAGATCGCTCGTGTTGCCCGCATCATGCAGCCGCTTGGTAAATTCGACCGCGGTCTCGTTCGTCTCGGAGATGACGCGCAACCGGTCGAGCAATTGTTGCCGCGCCTGCACCGTGTAGAACGCGATCTTCACTTCCGCCGCCAGTTTCAGCACTTCATCGGCAACGTGAGTCTCGGTCTGGGCCAGTTGCGCCGCGGCGATCCGCTTGCGCAACGGCAGCACGAGCAGATCGAGAAAATTCTGCGCGATTGAATATTCGATGTTTGTCCCCGAGGGCGGACGATTTGGAAACCGAAAGCTGCCTGCGAAACTTGGATTACTGATGAGCCCGGCTTGAATCACATCGGCTTGCGCGATCCCGATCTCTTCGAAACGCGCCTGCAGTTCGCGATTGTTCAGGAGCGCAACCTGCACCGCGCGCTCGGCGGTCAACTGGCGGCGCAAGAGGCTTTGCACGCCCTGCTCGATCTGCGCGTCTTCCACGCCTCCACGATTCCAATGGACGCGCTTTCCCGTTCGCTCCGCCACGGTCGCTTGCACGCGATCGAGCGACGCTTGCGGCGTGGCGCACCCGGTCGCGAGCAACGCGACCGCCGGCAAAATCATTTTTCGGAATCTGGAACTGGTAATCACTCAAGGAATGGGTTGAGAGCAAGAGAGGAAGGCGCACGAACCAATGGCATCTGCCATGAGAGGCACCGAATGCAGCGACCTGGAAGCAGCTCGCGCGGGCGAGCAGGCGGGTCGTTAGCCCAAGAACGGCGGAGCGTGCGCGAGCAAACTCCGCTGGAGAACAGATTCAGCGAAACGTCTTGCCGCCCGGCGGTCCGGTATCGAGGAAGCGGTAGGCAGCGGGCGCGACCCGCGGCGTGGCGATGGTCGGCGTGCTGCAAGCGAGCGGATCGCCGAAGAAAATCGTGACACTCGCTTCGAACGATTTGGCCGGACTCACCGATAACGCCTGCAGCGTCTTGCAACAGGGAGTGGCCGGATCCTTGGCCGGTTTTGGCTGCGCCGGGACCTCGCTCGCACAGCAATCGTGCGCCTGCGCGGAAACCGCGTCCGAGTGATGCGTCTCGATCGCCGCCAGGCCGAGGGCGCAGTGATTCGAGACAGCGAGCCACGAAACCGCGGCCAGCGCCACCGTTGCCCCATCGAAGGGTCATCGCTCGACGTGCGCGCAACACGATTTGTTTCTTCCCTGAAAAGGCGTCCACGTCAACCACTTCACACCGGGATCGGCAGCCCGCGTCTGAACTCTTAAGATCTTGCTGCCCGGCATCCTTTCCCGTATGCCAGGCGTAGCAAAATGCGCGGGAGACGCTTTCTACAAACCGATGGAATTTAGCGAACGAGGAAGCTCTCTTATCGATTCGAAGCGATTACTGACCGAAGCCACTTCACCAACATGAGCACGATCAACGCAGAAACCGCCGTCAGGGAACGTTACGCCGCCGGAGCCAAAGCCGCCGAAGCGAAGCTTTGTTGTCCGGTCGAATACAATCCTGAATACCTCAAAGTCATTCCGCAGGAAGTCATCGATCGCGATTACGGCTGCGGCGATCCGAGCAAGTATCTGCGAGAAAACGAGACGGTGCTCGATCTCGGCAGCGGCACCGGAAAGATTTGCTTCATCGCGGCGCAGATCGTCGGCTCCGGTGGAAAGGTGATCGGGATCGACATGACGGACGAGATGCTGAACGTCGCGCGGACCAACGCGCCGATCGTGGCGGAGCGGATCGGTTACAACAACGTCGAGTTCCGCAAGGGCCGCATCCAGGACCTGGCGCTCGATCTCGAGAAGCTCGATGCGGAACTAAAAGCGCGGCCGATCACCGACGCGGCGTCGTTCCTGCGCGCAGATGAGCTCGCCCAGGAATTGCGGATCAAACATCCGCTCGTTGCGACCGACTCGGTGGACGTGGTCGTCTCGAACTGCGTCCTCAATCTGGTCGAGCCGAAATCGAAGCGGCAGCTCTTCGAAGAAATTTTCCGGGTCCTGAAAAAAGGTGGCCGCGCCGTGATTTCCGACATCGTTTCCGACGAAGAGGTGCCGGAGCATTTGCAGAATGATCCGGAACTTTGGAGCGGCTGCATCGCCGGGCGCCTTGACTGAGGAAGGATTTCTTCAGGCTTTCAGCGAGGCCGGGTTCTACGGAATCCAAATCCTGAACCGTGACGAGAAGCCGTGGCAGACGGTGGAGGGAATCGAGTTTCGTTCCGTCACGATCGAGGCGTTCAAAGGCAAGCAAGGGCCCTGTTTCGAACGCAACCAGGCGGTGATTTATCGCGGGCCGTTTCGCGAGGTGCTCGACGACGACAATCACCGGATGGAACGCGGTGTCCGCTACGCGGTTTGCGACAAGACCTACAATCTCTATCGCAAGGCGCCTTATCGCGAGTTCTTCGAGTTCGTCGAGCCGCTGGTTGACATTCCGTTAGGCGAAGCGAAACCGTTCGATTGTTCGCACACCGCCCGCCGGCATCCGAAGGAAACCAAGGGCCAGGATTACAATGTCACGACCGAAGCGAGCAGTTGCTGCGACGGCGGAAGCTGCTGAGCGAGCTCTCGCGGCTGATGAGCGAAACGATCAGAGCCACCCGGCCGGAACCGCCGCCGCATGTCAGCGCCGAGATCGAAGTGGCGCACACGCCGGTGCCGAAATGGGCAATCGGCGAATTCTTCGGAACTTTCTTGCTCGTCTTTTTCGGTTGCGGGAGTGTCTGCGCCGCGGTCGCGACCGGCGCACAGGTCGGCATATTTCAAGTCGCGATCGTCTGGGGAATTGGGATTGCGACGGCGATTTACCTGACCGGTTCGCTGAGCAGCGCGCACCTGAATCCGGCGGTCACGATCGCCTCAGCCGTCTGGTCGCGTTTTCCCGTTAGGCTGGTGGTGCCTTACATCGGGGTGCAGATGATCGGCGCGTTCGCGGCGGCGGCTTTGCTTTTTTCCATCTTCAGCGGCGCGATCGCCGGGTATGAAGCAAAGCACGACATCATCCGTGGCGCGGCAGGCAGCGAAGCAACCGCAATGGTTTTTGGCGAGTACTTCCCCAATCCGGGCGGGAAGGCGTTGACCGAGGAAGCGCGCGCGACGATGACTCCTGGTCGCGCCTTCAGTGCCGAACTGATCGGAACCGCAATTCTCGTTCTCGTTATCTTTTGCGCGACCGATGACCGCAATGCCGCTCGCCCGCAGATCCTGACCGCCGCGACCATCGGGCTCACGGTGACGATAATCATTTCTCTGATCGGCCCCCTCACGATGGCCGGCTTGAATCCAGCGCGCGATCTGGGGCCGCGTCTGTTTTCCTCGATCGCCGGCTGGCGCGGCATCCCTTTTACCGTCAACGGCCCCGGCTGGCTGACGGTTTACATTATTGCGCCGATTGTTGGAGGATTGTTAGGCGGCGGCATTTACCGCGTCTTCTTCCGCGCGGCTTACCGTTCATGATTGCTTCTGCAGCGGAGATGAAGCTGGCGTCGGACAACGGTTTCGCGCGCAAACTGGTCGAGCACTCCCTTCCCCTGCGTCACACTCGAACGGAGGTCTTGCAGATCAATGTCGGCAAACTCTGCAATCTCACCTGCATTCACTGCCATGTGAACGCTGGGCCGAAGCGCAAGGAAATCATGACCCGCGAAACGATCGATCGGGTAATCGACTGGCTCGCGAAAACCGACATCCCAACGGTCGATCTGACCGGCGGCGCGCCGGAAATGATTCCCGACTTCAAGTATCTGGTCCAACGCTTGAAAGCGCTCACCCCGCCGCGACACATCATCGACCGGTGCAACCTGACGATTCTGCTCGAACCCGGCTTTGAAGATTATGCGCCATTCCTCGCGTGCCATCAGGTCGAGATCATCGCCTCGATGCCGTGCTACTCGCCCGAGAACGTCAACGCCCAGCGGGGCGAAGGCGTCTTCGATGGCAGCATCAAGGCGTTGCAGCTTTTAAATTCGTTAGGCTACGGGATCGATCCCATGCTCCCGCTTCATCTTGTTTACAACCCGAACGGTGCCTTTCTTCCTGGCCCGCAGGCGGAGTTGGAAGCAGATTACAAACGCGAGTTGAAAGACCATTTCGGAATCGTCTTTAACCTGCTCTTTACCATTACGAACCTGCCGATCGCGCGTTTCGCTTCCTGGTTAAGAAACAATGGCCAGCTCGCCGATTACATGGCGCTCCTGAACGACGCCTTCAATCCGGCGACAGTGAATGGCCTGATGTGCCGCAACACGATCAGCGTGAGCTGGCGCGGCGAAGTCTTCGACTGCGACTTCAACCAGATGCTCAAGATGCAGTGGCGCGACGGCGATCGCGGCTCTCAGCCTTTGGGATATCGATCCGGCCGCGGTCGAGCATCGCCAAATCCAAACCGGCGAGCATTGCTTTGGCTGCACCGCCGGCGCCGGCTCAAGCTGTGGCGGCGCGCTCGCCTAGACTTAGAACGGCGCCTTAGGGCAAGAGTTCCCAGGTGTCGCCAACCGGCACCTCGTGGTTTTGTCCGCCGAAGACGATGGTTCGACCGAGGTTCCGATCGTAGGCGATCCCGGCGCCTTCGCGCGGGCCCGGTGATTGGCTGGGAAAGAGTTGCTCCCAATTCTCACCCGTCCACGTCCACGTCGTATCCTGGTCGATGCCCCCGCTGCCGCCCCCGAAGAGAACCACGCTTTCCAGGTTCTGATCAAAGACCGCTGAGCCACCGTAGACCCAGGGCGGCTGCGTCGCGGGCGACTCCAGAGTCCAGTTATGGCCATCAAAAGTCCAGGTATTCACCGGGTTGACATCCCCCAGTCCACCAAAAAGGACGGTTTGTTTCGTAATGTAGTTTACGCCAACCGCCGACGAGGAACGCGCGAAGGGCAATGTATCGGGACGCAACTGTCGCCAGTCCGAGCCCTTCCAACGCCACATCGTCCCTTGGTAAAGGTTTCCATCAAACCCGCCAAACAGATCTACCCGACCGTCTGAGTCGGTGAAAACCATCGGGCCGGTGACAGCCTTAGGAGAATGTGCTGGTGTCGCCTGCGTCCAGGTGGACGTAGTTCCGTCCCAAAGCCAGGTGTCACCAAGGTCTTTGCGCCCGTCGTAACCGCCAAAGAGAACCACGACGCGACTGTGACGGTCATAAGCCATCTGCGCATTAGCGCGCGGGGAGGGCGCTACCGTCGTATCCACTTTCATCCAGGTCGTGCCATCAAAGGTCCAGGTCTCATTCAGATATCCACTGCGGCTGAAGCCACCGAAAAGCAGGGCCTTCTTACTCGCCGCGTCATAAGTCATGGCGACATAAGAGCGCGCCGTTGGAGAGACGCTCGGTGTAAGCTCTGTCCAGGTTAATGCCTGGCTAGTTGTCACAGCGGTTCTGAGCACGAGCAGAGAAAGAAGAAAGCGGGTCAGTAAGCGAAACATCATAGGTTGTGAGGTTATTCTCCGATCTCATATGGGCCCCCGGGACTTTTGTCAACGCAGCGCCACAGACAGAAAAGCGACAACCTCGGACATTCGGCGGGCGAATCGGGTGCTCTTGCTCCCCGCGACAAACCGGCTATGATCGAACGCGGCAATGGAGTTTGCCTTTTTCGTCGAAGGACGGGAAGAACCGCGTGAGCTGATGACTCCTACTGCGCTTGGGAGGAAAGGCAGCAACCGTCGCAGTTTGTTATGCTCACATATTTTTGGATTATGCTCGGGGGCGCACTCGGAACGGGGGCCCGTTTTTGGGCGTCGGGGCTGGTGGCAGAACGATTCGGTGAGGTCTTTCCGTTAGGCACATTGTTCGTCAACGTGACCGGCTCATTTATTATCGGTTTCTTCGCCGTCTTTGCCGATCCGCAGGGCCCGGTTCTCGTCAGTCCGCGCGTCCGGCAGTTCGTCATGATCGGGATGATTGGCGGCTACACCACTTTCTCGTCCTTTAGCCTGCAAACTCTCGAGCTCGCTCTCGATGGCGATTGGTTGCGCGCAGGCCTCAATTCCGTGCTTTCATTAATCTGCTGTTTGGTCGCCGTCTGGCTCGGTCGCATTGTGGCCCTAATGTTACTTCCTCGTTAGGCAAATCATCGTGCAACTTCCTGAAGACGCCATTTTGTTGCGCATTTACATTGGCGAAAGCGACCGTTGGCAACACCAGCCGCTTTACGAAGCGATCGTCCTTAAGGCACGCGAACTTCATCTTGCCGGTGCCACTGTCCTGCGCGGCCCGATGGGATTCGGCGCGGCCAGTCGCATCCATACCGCCAAGATTCTTCGCCTCTCTATGGATTTGCCGATCGTCATTGAGATAGTAGATACGGACGACAAAGTGCAGGCGCTGCTCCCATTCCTTGACGAAATGATGGGTGGCGGCCTCGTCACCCTGGAGAAAATCAAGGTCATCCATTATCGCGAGGGAAAGGGAAATCGTTGATCGAATGAAGTTGATGAATTCCAAATGGCTCCTCATCGCCTGGCTGGCTGCGGGAATCTTGTGTGGTGCCTGCGAACGAACGAAGGAGGCTCCCAAGACGGAAGCGCCGCCTGCGGCGGAAGCAACCTGGCTAACGAACTTCGAAACTGCGCAGGCGCGCGCGCGATCCGAGAAGAAATTGCTCTTGATCGAGTTCACCGGTTCCGATTGGTGCCCGCCTTGCATCATGCTGGAACGGCAGGTCTTCTCGCAACCGGAGTTCAAAGACTACGCGGCGCAGCACCTCGTGCTGCTGGAGGTCGATTTCCCACGGAGGAAAGAGCTCTCCGCTGAGCAGAGAGCTGCGAACGAAGCACTGGCGGACCAATTTGGAATCGACGGATTCCCGACCGTCATCATCCTGGACTCGAGTGGGCGAAAAATCGGGGAACTCGGCTACATGCCGGGCGGCCCAAAGCCATTCATCGCGGCGGTGGAAGAGTTGCGCACCAAAAGTTGATTCGTTAGGCAGACAGGTAACGGAGCGCATGAAAACGATCGCAGTCCTGGGCGGCGGCTCGGCTGGTTTCACGGCCGCTCGGATCGCTTCGGAAGGCGGGGCGCGAGTTCTGTTTTTTATGGGCGACAACGCGGACCACGCATCGCTCTGCGTCAATGCCGGTTGCATGCCGTCGAAGGCGCTCTTCGAACCGATCGACGCGATGCATCACGCCAAACAACACGGCTGGCTGGAGGTCAAACCCAAACAGCCCGACGAGTACCTCGCACAAATCGTTCGTTGGAAGGATAACGAGATCGGGAAATTCCGCGCCTACCGGCAAAAGACCATCCGCGAGCACGCGAGCGATCGCTTCCAGATCATTCGGTCCAACGCGTCATTCGTGAGCAGACACGAAGTTGTGAGCGAGGGAAGACGTCATGGGTTTGACGCCGCCGATCATCGCGACCGGCTCGGTGACCGTTCTTCCAACAATCGACGGGCTCGATCCGGCGTGGGAAGGGGTATGGACGAGCGACGAGATTTTGCACAACACGCGCATCCCGGAATCGCTTGCGGTCATCGGAGTCGGCGCGATCGGGCTCGAGTTTTCCCTTCGTTACGCGCGACTGGGCTCAGCTGTGACACTGGTTTCCCGATCGGAAGATTCTTTCGGAATTCCCGTCGCAGTTTGGTGAACAGAATCGCATCGATCTACAGCGGCGAAGGCATCCGGGTTCTGACTCATCGTCATGTTGCTCGAATCACTCGCGATCATTCCGGCGCGTTCATCATCGAAACAGAAGGCGCGGAATCGATGGCCCCGATCGTATGCGAAAAAATCCTGCTCGCGACCGGCCGGCGACCGGCGGTGGATCACCTCGGACTAGAGGCGGCAGGCGTGGAATTGAATGCGGGCGGGCGGCTCGAAATCGGCGACAGACATGCGAGTGAAAGGCTCACCGCATCTCTTCGCCGCGGGCGACGTAGCCGGCTTGAGGATGGTGGTGCATCACGCGCACATCGAAGCCGGCATCGCGGCCGAGAATGCCTGTTCCGGCGGCGACCGCAAATGGACCAAGCGCTCCAATATCGAAGTTATCTTTTCCGATCCGGAATTTGCCTTTGCCGGTTGTCCTCCAGCCGATGCGGAAAAGGATGGATACCAACTCGTGAGTGCCTCTGCCGAGAGTCGTGATATCGGCAAGCTGCACCTGGCCGGTGATGACTCCGGCTTCGGTGAATTCTGGGCCGACGCGAAAACGGGCCGCCTGATCGGTGCCGGGTTACTCTGCAGTGATGCGGCCAACCTGATCCATCTGCCGGCTTACGCGATCGATCACGAGCACACCATCGACCAACTGGAGGACGCGGAGTATTACCATCCCGACGAAAATCGAGATTATTGCCGAGATCGGCGACGCGTTGTGCCGAAAACTAGGCGGTCATCCTTTCGCTCGCGCTGAAGAGTGAGTTGATCCTCCGGTGCCCCTGGCACGAAAGCAGAAAGGGCAGCATCACGGCCAGACACCCTTCCAAACTAACCAGGATTCGGCTAGGACGAACCCTGGAATAGATTGTTCGTTAGGTTCGCCCGTTACGGAAGGTGCGTGTTCTTGTGTGTCTGGACATCGTTAAGGTCAGAGCTTTTCTTGATCTGGCCGTTCGGAACTATGTCCTCACCGAAGTTCGAACCCGTGACCTACTCATGGTCGCTGGTTGAGGAGACGCGAAAACTCAAAGGGCATTCGGTGGTTAGCCCGAATGCCCTTTGCTACAAGCATTCCGGGAGTCGGTTGGGACGACTCCGCGGAACTAAGGAACCATCAGCGGTTAGCGCGCTTGGACGTTCTTGCTAGCGCTCCCGCCCAGATTACTCGTGACCGTGATATTTACCGGATTCGCAATCCCGGTCTTTTTCAGCTGGTAATTACCGTCGCCCCGGGTCTGCATCGTCCCGAGGACCTGACCCGAACTCGTCACCTTGACAGTCAAGACCGCGGCCGGGTTGGAGTCGGTCGCATTCACTTTAAGCTGGCTGCTCGAGATGGAATACTGGGCCTTGGTAATCGTCACCGTATCGACCGCCGAAGCGAGCTTGAAGCTGCCGATGCGCAATACCCACCCAACTGAGCTCGTCGTCGGAACCCATTCGTTGACATGCCAAAAAGTGAGGTCGTCGGTCGGATCAACGGTGAGCGAAGTGTAATCGCCCCAGCGACTCAAAGTGGTGGTTTGCGAGCCAGTGCCGGTGACAATATTCGCTTCGCCGAGGGTCATGATACCGAGCGGATCGCCGGCGAATCGACCGGTGTAAGACACCCTCGGAAAAACTGATGGATTGACGCCGTTGGAGGCGCTGTAACCCAGAGCCATGTTTCCCTGGCCATCCATGGCGATGCTCCCCATCCAACGATGAATACCGTCCGTTATTCCAGGTGCGTAGGTGCCCTGCTGGAAGATCACCGGGGCACTATTAGGATTTCGAATTTCCCACCAGCGGATGCCTGATACTTCACCGTTGGGACCCGTCCCGGCCGAGACTGATTGATTGGTGACGAGTGATTCGTGGTCGCCAAAATTACGATAGGCCAGACGGAACAAGGGGCGCTGTCGGTAACCCAAGATGATCGATCTTGACGCTCGTGCCCGGCTGCGGGATGCAGGCCCGGGTGCCGCCACAAAGACCCAGAATTGAATTAAACGAAGCGACCGGAATGGTATTCGTCAACATGAAGGTCGAATTAGTCGGGGTCGCAAAATCGACGTGGAATTTGTACAGATTCAGCGCATCCGAAGGCGACGCCATAGGGGCCATTATTATCCTGCGACCCAAGATAGTAGTTCGGGCTGCCCGCGGGCGGAGGCGTCGGACCATCCATGTCGCTCGGGAGCAAACCATCGCCCACGTTGGCTCCCAAGCCCACGGGTGGCACGAGAAACGAAATCACCTGCGGGGTGGGATTGCCGGCCAGCGTTTGGGCGCGATTCAAGGCATAGGCTCCAGCACCCTGCGAATGGGCCTGACAACCCAAGAAACTCACGGGTGCTGATATAGTAGGCATCCGGCCAAACGCCATCTTTGGGTAATCCGGGAAATTAGCTCCCAGTCGTGCCGGTCTTGAAAGCGTAACGAAAATAGCTTCCGTCGGATCGTTAGTCTGCGAAATCGCAACGCAATTCAAGAAAGGGGCGCTGGTGGCGGTGAACTGGGAGAGCAACCAGCGATCGGCCGCGCGATCGTAAAGAACGACCGGATCGCCGGAGTTTGAAGTCTGACAGGAACCGCCAAAGCCGGCCCAGAGCGTGTTGTTTGCTGCCGGACCAAAGAGCGAGGTGCCGGTTTTGTTGAAGATCTGGAAGCTCAGGTTGCACATCGTGACGATGTGGTTTGGACCCACTGCGCCGTTCGGATCGGGTGGCGCAACGCCGCTGGTATTCGACTGGCCATTGAAAGATAACTATTGGCCCGGGAATCTCGGTTCCACCCGGGAGATCCCTTCCGCCTACCGTTGGTTGCACGACCGGATCCCATTCGGGGGCAAAGCGAACCTTCAACGGCACGATGTCGCGGTCTTCATTCTCCCGCAGCTGACCCGGACCGGGCAGAATGATTGCCATATCACGCAGTGGCGGAGAGATGTCGAATTTGACCACCGGTGACAAGCCTTGGTAGACGCCCTGGACGGCAGGTGGATCCTGCGATTGGCCCTGAGCCGCGGCATTGCGAAGCGCAATAAACGCCAGCACCAGTCCGCCGAGACACAATAGGGTGGCCAATGCGCGACGACTAACGAATGTGATACGATTCTTCGAGTTCCTTGTGGTCATGTCTTTCCTTGAGTTGAGTGGCAATTCGACGCGCTGAAAAAGGCGTCTTAAGACGCTGCTGTTAAGAGGTTATTAAAGTTTCGAGCGGTGTGTCACGAGGTTTACCATTACATTTTGGTCATGTCTCCCGCAATTGCTGGAAAGGTCCATTTTCTGCAGCCTTCGGCGCGGGTGTGATCTGCTGGATCCGACCTAAAGCACAAAGGGGCATCCGGCGTCTTTGCCGAATGCCCCTTTGGTTATAGTTTCTTTCACTGCCTCCCAGGAGCGACAGTTATTCTGTCCTGTTAAGGTGACTTCACTGGACCCTGACGGTCACTTCATTCGAGCAGTCGCCTGAGTCCGTTTCACAGACTTGGTAGGTAAACGTTCCCGTATTGCTTCCGAGCTTGTCCTGGGCTTTTCCGTCGTCGGCTGTCGTGTGGACGACAACACTATTTCGCAAAATGTTTACGCTGCCGCCATCAGCCGGGCTCCATTGCAGTTTCACAAGATGGTCGGTCCCCTGCGTCTTCACGCGCGCTTGGAGCACAAGCTCACCACCACCACCGCAGGTGCCGAAGCTGAATTTTCCGATACGCGTATGCCAGTTGAAGCTGCTGAGTGTTGTGTAGTACTCGTTCGCATGATAGAAGGTGGAACCATCGACCGGATCAACACTGGTCATGCTATAATCTCCCCAGCGATTTGAAGTCTGGCTTGCGGTGCCGTTGAACATGACCGCTTCTCCCTGCGCAAGGTTATTCAGCGGATCACCCACCAGACGCCCGCCATAGCGCATACCCGGGAACAGACTGGTGCTCGAAGTCGCGTAACCGATGGCCGTATCGCCGCACGAATCAACCGCGATGCTGGACATAAAGCGCCACACGCCGTCGTTGTTGTTGGTCCAGGTTTGCTGCTGAACAGGAGTAGCCGGGAACGTCCCCCCGGTCACATTGAATTGATACCAGCGAATCCCTGTTGGACCGGTGCAGGCACTATCGGTGCAAACTGTGCCGGAGGCCCACAACGATTCCGTTCCGTTGCGACTCTGGTAAACCAGCGGCGTCATGATTTTGTCGCCCAAGGTGTCGAGCTTAGACGAAGTCCCCTGTTGAGGCACGATGGTAAAGCCGGCGGTACTGGTGAAGGCGTCCACAAATCCGTTTACTGTAATCAGCGAATTCGGGCTGTGGTTAGTGCCAATTCCGAGAGTAGAACCTCCCGAAAAATTGATATGGAAAAGCCAGCCTTTTACACTGGTTAGAGTGACGCCACCGGTTGCCGGGCTATCAATGGCCAGGAGAAATTCATCGCGCCCCGCGGGAGGCGGATCACCCGTGCGAAAAGTCGCTGGAACGAGGCTATAGGAATCGCCTAACCCCGCGAGCGGGATATCAAAATGGACAGCAGTCGCGGGACCGCCAGCAAGCATGGAGGCGCGGTCGAGGGCAAAGACACCCACACCTTCGAACGGCCCAAGGGTCGGACCGAAAAACAGGTTGACCGTGAAGAGATAGGCGCCGCCAGGCTGCGGATTATTCCACATCGCGAACTTCGGGTAATCGCCGAGCCATTGGGGATTCGCCGAATCATGTTGCACCGCGTAGAGGAACCAACCGCCGCTTACCGGGTCGGCGGTTTTGGATACGCCAATGCATTGATAGAACGGCCCATTAAGCGTGGCGAAAGCGAAATCGCTGATCACCCAGCGATCGGCAAGCTGATCATAGAAAACAAACGGGTCACCATCGTTCGCGCCACTGCAAGGAGTGCCGGTCAAAGGAGCGAAAAGGGAATTGTAGGTGGTCGGGCCGGCGAGGGTATTCCCATTTTTGTCAAAAACCTTGAACGAGCTGTTGACTGCTTCAACGTAATGATTCGGACCGACATCGCCAATGGTGTCTGGCGGCTCGCAACCACATCCGCTCTGGGTTTCAGCCACGCCTTCGAAGGTGAGTAGTGGCGGCGGAATGTTGGGCTCTGCTGGTGGCAAAACATTTTTGAGCAAAATTGCAGCGAAGTCAGGGCATTTCTGCAAAGGTCCTTCTGGCTGCCCCGTTCCTGGATGGGGATAGCGGGTCAGGACTCTCTCCTCAAACTCTGCCTTCGGGGCGACATAAGGGAGATTGCGTATGTCCTGATCGAGACTGACAGGACCGACCATCTGGACTATTTCCGGTGAACCAGAACTGGGCTGTGTTTGACCGGCCGCGTTGGCGGAGGCTTTGAAGAATACGCCCCAGCTAAGCAATGCCAGAAGAATCCCTGCACTGCCGATTGTGATTCCGAATAGGATCCGCATTTTTAAGAATGCGTCTCGTGGAGATGAATTTTTTTTCATTTATGTATTTTTGGTGTGTGAGTTAGTACTGAGCGGGTAAAGACGTTTTAACTGTTATGTTATCAGAATGACAATCCTACTGTCAGTAGGTTTATCATTACACTTTAGTCATCTCTCTCGCGCAGAGACTGCCGCATGGATCTTCCACTCGGGATGAATCCGTAGCGGCACGATAATTCGGCATATTTGGCCCACCAAATAGCGGGCTTGCCTAACCAATTCTAGGGACCTTCACCCTTCGCTTTCCGGAGAAGGCTGCCTCGCGGAGTTTCGATGAGCGGCGGGAAAAGCCAGGAGCAATCCAACCAGCAAGAAGGCAGAGCGGCCGAACCGACAAGACGGACAAAAGGCGTGCAAAACGAAAGCCTGCAAATAGAATTCCAACATCCGCCTTCGGGACGGTGGGCTACTCTACTGTGTGAGGCCGCCCCGGCAGAAAGCGGCGATCTCGAAATCATCTCCGAGATTGGCGACGCGCGCTGTCGAAATCGGACGGCCTTCCGTTCGCCCGGTAACGAACAAGTCGTTGAGCGAACGCCGGTCCCCCGGCCGACAGAAAGCACAAAGGGCATTCAGCAAAAAAATCGCTGAATGCCCTTTCGCTCGAGCGTTTCCGCGCGAGCCTCCCGGGAGCCGGATGGGACGACTCCCGGGAGCGATAGTTATTCTTTCCTGTTACGGTGACTTCACTGGACCATGACGGTCACTTCATTCGAGCAGTCGCCTGAGTCCGTTTCACAGACTTGGTAGGTAAACGTTCCCGTATTGCTTCCGAGCTTGTCCTGGGCTTTTCCGTCGTCGGCTGTCGTGTGGATCACAGCGCCATTTCGCAATACGTTTATGCTGCCGCCATCAGCCGGGCTCCATTGCAGTTTCACAAGATGGTCGGTCCCCTGCGTCTTCACGCGCGCTTGGAGCACAATGTTACCCCCACCACCGCCTCCCTCTTGATCGGTGAAGGCATCCTGCTGGGAAGCGTTGTTGATGGCGACGCGCCCGTCCGCCCATGAAGTGAAGTGCGCGGTGTCCGACCCGGATCCGTAGTCGTAGTCGCCCACATATTCCGCTACGATGCCTGGATCAGGCTGGGCGGGAAGGGGGGTGATTACGTCCGAGAACGGCGCATCAGGCGTCCACGTAACTCCGTTGTCGGTGGACTTGCGCGCCCACATCTGATAGCACCCTACGGTCGTGCTACCCTTGACACAGGTTTGAGTGGCTCCGCGCTCGTCATACCACACCGAGAGGAGACTGCCATCTCCGGCGACTGAGAGGTTCGGCTGCCACTGAGCCTTGGTCGTAGTATCGGTGTTCAATTGGAGTGGCGCGCTAAAGGTAACGCCACCATCCATGGAGCGGATATAGAAGACATTAGCAGGATCGCCGTTGCTGGTGTTGCGGGCGTCATAGACGTAGTGAACGATGCCGCCCAAGGCAGCAGGCTGGCCCCAGCCCTGGTGCCGCCAGTAGCCACCCCCGGAGGTGGTGAACATGCAGGCGAAGAAGCTGTTGGGGCATGTGGTGCGACCAGGCGCCGAAAAGTTGGCGCTGGTGAAGGTGTTGGTCCAGGTGTTCCCGCCATCAGTGGACTTGTAGATCTTGTTGGCGCGCGTGGTCAGACCTCCGTTCATCTCGTTCATGCCGGCGACGTACACATTGCCGTTGGACGGGTCGCCGGTGATCTGGACATCGCGGATGAATGGGCTCGGTGGGGCCAACTGACGCTCGTTGTTCCAAGTCGCTCCGTTGTCGGTGGAGAAGCGGACTCTAAGGCTACCTCCATCAGCGAAGTTGTTCCAGGAAACGTACATCCGACCAGCGAAGGGACTGCTCGGGCTATTGTCGGCAAAGCCAGACTCGCGGTCGTCGCTGCTGCCAGTGTGAACGCAGAAATGGGTCCAACTATTGGGATCCGCGGGAGTAGCGGACTTGTACCCGCCGAGACCCTGACCACCGCAGGCGACGTCGAGCCAAACCGTGAACCAGGTACCGGATGCGCTGTTATACAAACTAACGGGGTCGCCCAGCGTATTTTGGAAAGGGCTTTGACCGTTGGCCGCCGCAAGGCGGGTAAAAGTGGTGCCGCCGTCGGTGGAGATCGATGCGCCGGAGATGTTGATCGGGTTTTTGTTGCGGCCTCGCGAGTCGTTGTAAGCGACGAGTATCTCGTTGGGGTTATCTGGATTAGCCGTAGAGAATGTCTCCGACTGGGTAATATTGGGAGAGGTCTCGGTGCCGGTAATCAGGTCGACGTCTGTGCCGCCAAGGAGCGGCGCCAAGAGTTGCTGGGCAAACCCAGAGGCTCCGTCGGAAGAAGTAGCTGAGCCCCCGAGTGCTTCGCCGCAGAAAATCATGAGAGCACCAGCCCGCAGGTTTTCTTGCCTATCGATGCCAAGCGCGCGAAGCTGAGCGCAATCAAATCCCGCAGGAACGAGGGGGTCCATGGACTTCGTGGCTGCGTTATTTTTCGATTGTGCTTGGACTGAGAATCTGCCAATGCCTATCAGCGCCAGAAAGACGCCGGTGAAAACTAACAACGCCCCAGTTAGGAGACGCAAATTAAGGAATGCGGATTGTGAAGCGGATTTTTTTTTCATAGTGTGTGAATGATGGAGCCGGTTTAAAAATACCTTCTCTCTTTTCAGAGTAACAAAACGACGAGGCATTTGTCGTCATTTTTTTTCTTACAATTTGGCAATGTTACCGGAAGATGGCGCTCAGTGCTCCTAATAGGACGCCATTTGAGCGACACCCAGTGCGTGAAGCTCCTTCTCATTACAAAGGCGCAGGCTAACCATTGCTATGGCCGCTGGGTTGGGTTGTTACGGCGAAGGAGGATTTTGAGCAATCATCAACTCGTGGCACGAGTCGCTTTGAACTGGCCGCTTTTTGACGGACTGGCTTTGGGGTCTTTTGGGTCGTGATCGAGGGGAAAGAATTTGGCCTCTCCCGTTATCGAGCCCTCTGTTCCAAGTTTCCCTGTCAACACCAAGGTTCCCGCATCGCGTCCCACGTTGCCGAGAGGAAATTCCACCGGGCCTGAGAAGGTCACAGAGCCTTCAGGGCTCTGAGTCCACTTTGCCTCCCACGGCCTGGCCGGCCCCCAGGTCTTCAATCTTGGATCAAGGAGCAGGAAAGAGCCTTTCCCGGACTCTCCGGCCTCAAAGCGGAATGAACGGTTCTCGCCATTCCCGAAGGTAATTTCCACTTTCCAACTGCCCATGACGTTCGGAGACTGCGCCTGGAACGAGCCAACGCCGAATATTTGGGCGAAGACGATCAAAATCAATACTGGTTTTGCTGTCACAATTACCGCCTGCTGTCGATTTGCCTGGTCGCAATCTCCTCCGCTCTGCGGCTAAGATCAACATGCCGCCTACAAGAGCAGTAGCATTGTCTCATGCCTCAAGGGAAGGCTTTTGGATAACGCACAAAGCACTAGGAACATCGCTCGTCACGCAAGCCGTCAAAAACACATAGGGCATTCGGCGTTTTCACCGAATGCCCTATGGTCCAGAGGGTCCAGAAATCCTCTGCAAATCGGATAGGACGACTCGCGAAAAGTAAGCGTTGCGGGCTACCTGCCTACGGAAGCAACGTGTTCTTGTGCGTCTTAACTTCGTTAAGATCGGAGTTCTGCTTGATCCGGCCGTCCGGAACTATGTCCTCACCGAAGTTCGAACTCGTGACCTACTCATGGCCGTCGGCTGAGGAGACGCGGAAAAACTCAAAAGGGCATTCGGTGGTTAGCCCGAATGCCCTTTGCTATAAGCATTCCGGGAGTCGGTTGGGACGACTCCGCGGAACTAAGGAACCATCAGCGGTTAGCGCGCTTTGACGTTCGTGCTGGCGCTCCCGCCCAGATTACTCGTGACCGTGATATTTACCGGATTCGCAATCCCGGTCTTTTTCAGCTGGTAATTACCGTCGCCCCGGGTCTGCATCGTCCCGAGGACCTGACCCGAACTCGTCACCTTGACAGTCAAGACCGCGGCCGGGTTGGAGTCGGTCGCATTCACTTTAAGCTGGCTGCTCGAGATGGTATACTGGGCCTTGGTAATCGTCACCGTATCGACCGCCGAAGCGAGCTTGAAATTGGCGATGCGCGTGCGCCAGTTGAAACTGCTGCGTGGTGTCGTAGTACTCCTGTGTATACCAGAAGGTCTGGTCATCCACCGGGTCCACCGTCATGTCGCTATAGTCGCCCCAGCGATTGGAGGTGGAGATCTGCGAACCAGCGCCATCAAAAATATGGCCTTCACCCTGCGTCATGGTATTGATCGGATCGGTCGCCGAGGCGGCCGGTGTAGCGGATCTGCGGGTGGATCGTCGAGCTGGAAGCGCTGAAACCGAGGGCCATGTTGCCGAACTTATCCATCGCGACACTACCCATCCAGCGCCAGGTGGTGGTATCCGGCTGATAGGTGCTGTCCTGGAAGGTCGTGACCGGACCCGCTGTGACGCCGCGCAATTCGAACCAGCGAATGCCGGCGACGTTGTTCGACCTGACCGTGAAATTGCCGACCAATGATTCGTGATCGCCAAAGTTGCGGTAAGCCAGACGGAACATCAGGCGGTCGGCGAGGTTATGCGAGGTCCTTCAGGAAGCCGCCGAGCTGCGGAACCAGAGCTCGGAAAGAGTTCAGTGAAGCCCGCCGAAGGCGACGACGCCGAAGAAGCGTAAAAGTCGAGTTGGTCGGGATCGGCGAAATCCACGTGGAAGTGATAGACCCGATACGTGCTGGTGTCTGGCAAGAGAACGAACGAGTTCGGTGCGCCGGCTGGCGGCAGCGTCGAACCATCGAGGTCGGCTGGCAGCATCGGCGGGACAGAGCTCGAGGCTCGGGAAGGTCATCATCGTGGCGGGGTCTCCCGCGAGCATCTTCGCGCGATCGAAAGCGTAAGCCTGCGGCCCGAGATAGGCCGTGCCCGACGAATTGAATATGTTCATCGTCATGTAATAGGCATCCGGCCAAACCCCGAGTTTCGGGTAGTCATAGAGCGTCGTGCCTCCGATCGCGACAAATGGAAGTCATACCGGCTGTAGCTCCAGGTGGCGTCGCTCGTAGGTCGAAACCGCGATGCACTCGTCGTGCAGGCCGTTGGCGAACTGGCTGATGAGCCAGCGATTGGCGATCTGGTCATAAAGCACGACCGGATCACCCTGGCCGCCAGTTTGGCAAACGCCGCCGAAGCCGGTCCAGATCGACTCGATACTATTCGGGCCGAGAATGGAAGCGCCAGTCGTCTTGTCAAAGACCTGGTAGCCTTCGTTCACGATCTGGACGTATTGGGTTGCGCCGACTTCGCCGTTCGTATCGGGCGGAGCGCAGTTGCAACCGACACCCGGGAATGGGATACCGGCGAAGTTGAGAATCGGTGCCGGAATGCTCGGCGCGAGTTGGCCGAGCAGCCATTCCTTCTGCACATCCTGGTCTGGCACGTCCTTATGACCCCGGTGGAGACTCTCGGGTTTTCCGCCGCTTCGTGCTCCTGCACCCTTTGACTGGCCAAGGCTCCACGTCGCGCATCGCGGGTGAGACGTCGTTGTGAACGGGAAGATAACCTTGACGACGTTGCTTGGGCTTGCTCGCCGCGACCGCAGTTGAGCTTGAGTTAATGCTCAAGGCCAGGAGCGCCAGAAAGACGCCAACGCTGCTGAGCATGAATCCGAAAAAGGCCCGCACATCTAACGAATGCGCGCTCGCGAAGATGACATTTTTGTCATGTATGTGTGTTTATCTTTTGTCTGACTTGTACAACCTGTACAACGCGGTAAGTAAATTTTACCTGATATGGAGACTATCGAATTGGCAGCCGAGTGTCATTCCACTTTATCCTAACGTTTTTGTAATCTAGCGTAAGCGCTTCCCGGAAGACGTCTTTCTAACCGCCATCTGATGTTAGGGAACCGACCGGGAAAGCGGATCGCGGAGATCAACGAGTCGTTGGCACCGCGATGAGGAGTCCCGCGAGCAAGAAAGTCATCGCTGCCGAAAAGAGGCAAAACGGGCAAAAGGCGTGCAAGACAAACGCCTGCAGGTAGAGAAAGTAGAGCGAGGCGATGAACATCGCCCGACCACAGTGAGAAGAAAGCCTCGCGCCCGCGCATAGCCAAAAGCGGCCAGAACGGCGGCGCTGAATACTGTGAAATAAGCCATCGCTCCAAACGCTGCCGTCGGAATTCCCTGGATCGTCGCATAGGCGCTACCGAGCACGGTTGAACAGCCGGCGAACGAACCGCAGACGGCGTCGTCTCCCGTAAGATGGGCAACGGTCAGAAAAGTTGCGTCCGCCAGTCCGAGGAGGGCGATGACGGCCACAATCCAGTAGACCGTGGAAGATCGGCTCCGAGTGGGCGGCGATTGCTGGACGGGAAACGCTTTTCTTTCTGGTTATCATTAGGGTTTCTTCGAAGCGAGCGCTGCGTCGATTGCTTCTTGCAATTTTTCCTTGGTGAAACCGGCTCCGCAGCTCGGTTCCATTGATGAAAATCGTGGGTGTATTTTTGACCCCGCGGGCCTCACCGCCCTTCCCGTCCTCAATGACATGCGCTCGCACGTCTGCGCTCTGGCGATCGGCACGGAATCGCGCGACATCGAGCCCGAGTGACTCGGCATAGGACTCGAAAAAGTAGTTGACGTTGGTCGCACTGCTCCAGACCGACTGGTATTGATAAAGCATATCGTGCATCTCCCAGAATTTTCCCTGCACCGAGCCGCCTCCGCGGCCATCGCCGCGTCCATCGCATGTTGGTGCATCGCGAGAGGGAACTCGTGGAAAATGACTTTCATCTTGTCCGCGTATTCCTTTTGCAATTCGTCGATCGCGTGCGAGGCGATGGCGCAGGAGGGGCATTGGAAGTCGCCATAAATCTCCAACGTCACCGGCGCATTGCGCGGACCCCGCACGTGCAGGAACGGATTTTCCGGGGGTTCCGCCGGCGTCGCCGCGACCGCGGTGCCGGCCTGTGGGGCTGGGGTCGGCCGTGTTTTTGCCCGGTAAATGACCGCCGCAGTGCCCACGGTCAGGAGCGCGACAACCCCGATGATCAAGAAGGGAAGAAAGCGTTTCATGGTCGCGAAAGATCTTCTGCATCGGCGGCGACTCTAATCACTTCTCCGCCGGCTCAAAATGAAAAAATCTGCGCGCCAAGTCTCCGGGTTCGTTAGGCGGGTCACTCTTCAAGAGCCAATTTCCCGGGCGCCCCGCCGCGTTGCTTTTCCAAGGGCGAATGTTAGCGTCGCCGCTCCGCGATGAGCCAGAATTACAAAGAGACGCTCAACCTGCCGAAGACGGATTTTCCGATGAAGGCCGACCTGGCCACGCGCGAGCCGGAGATGCTCGAGAAATGGGAGGAGACGCGGCCTCTACGAGCAGATCCAGGACGCGCGCGCACGGCGGCGGAGCTTTTCGTCCTGCACGACGGCCCGCCCTTCGCCAACGGCGACGTCCACATGGGCACCGCGCTGAACAAGATCCTCAAGGACCTCGTCGTGAAATCGAAGACGATGGCCGGGTTCCGCGCGCCGTATCGTCCCGGGCTGGGACTGCCACGGGCTGCCGATCGAATTCAAGGTGGTGAAGGAATCGCGCGGCCTTTCGCCGCTCGAAGTGCGGCAAGCGGTCGGAGGCGTTCGCGCGCAAATTCATCGACATCCAGCGCGAGCAATTCAAGCGCCTCGGCGTCTTCGGCGATTGGGAGCATCCGTACCTCACGCTCGACCCGGCCTACGAAGCGGAGATCCTGCGCGCCTTCGCGGTCTTCGTGGAGAAGGGGCTCGTTTACGAATCGAAGAAGCCGGTCTTCTGGAGCACCGGCGCGCAGACCGCGCTGGCCGAGGCCGAAGTGGAATACCAGGACCGCGAGGACCCGGCGGTCTACGTGAAGTTTCCGATCGTGACCGGCGCACTCGCAGGCCAGGCGAGCATCGTCATCTGGACGACGACGCCGTGGACGTTGCCGGCGAATCTCGCGATCGCGGTCCATCCGAAGGAGCGATTACGTCGTCGCAGAAATTCACGGACGCGACGAGCGACGCCGAAGACGTCTCGTTCTCGCGCAGAGCTGCGCTTGCGTGCGACGGCATTTCTGCAGCCGCGACCGGGCTTGGCAGTCGACTGGCAGAACCGCTGCAAGCCTTTCCCGGCAGCAAGCTCGAAGGCATCGGGGCGCAGCATCCGTTTCTGCCGCGCACCGCGCATCGTCCTCACCGCCGATTTCGTCACCATGGATACCGGCACCGGCGCGGTCCACATCGCGCCCGGTCACGGCGAGGACGACTACTCGTTAGGCAAAACGAACGGCCTGCCGATTCTCTCGCCGGTCGATGATCACGGCCGCTTCACCGAGGAAGTCGGCCTGCCCGAGCTGGTCGGCAAATATGTCTTCGACGCCAATGCCGACATCGTCGCACTGCTGCGCGAGCGCGGGCATGCTGCTCGCGCGAGCAGACTTACCAGCATTCCTATCCGCTATTGCTGGCGCTCGAAAACGCCGATCATCTTCCGCGCGGTCGAACAGTTCTTCATCCGCATCGACGACCTGCGCGCGAAAGCGCTCGACGCGATCGACCAAGGTGACCTGGATTCCGCACTGGGGCGAAAACCGCATCTGCGGGCACGGTCGAATCGCGACCCGACTGGTGCATCTCGCGCCAGCGCAGCTGGGGTGTGCCGCTGCCGGTTTTTTATTCCGCCGAAGGCGAGGCGATTGCTCGAACGCCGGAGTGGATCCGCAAGCTCGCCGATCTCGTCGCGAAGCGCGGCTCGAATGTCTGGTTCGAGCTGGATGACGCCGCGCTCGCGCACGAAGCTCGGTCTGCCGGAAGGCACCCGCCATCGCAACGACACGATCGACGTCTGGATCGACTCCGGCGTTTCGCACGCCGCGGTCTGCGCGACGCATCCGGAGCTGCGCGATCCCGCCGACATGTATCTCGAAGCGACCGATCAGCACCGCGGCTGGTTCCAATCGTCGCTCATGACGAGCGTCGCGCTGCACGATCGCGCGCCCTACAAGACCTGTGTCACGCACGGTTTCGTGGTCGACGTCGACGGCAAGAAAATCTCCAAGTCGAGCACCTACAACAAGCCGATGGACGCCGGCCATTTCGTCGGCAGGCACGGCGCCGACATCGTGCGGCTCTGGGTCAGCAGCGTCAATTACACGGACGACGTGCCGTTCTCGGAGGAAATGTTCACCCGGCTCGGCGACACCTATCGGCGGATTCGGAACACGCTGCGGATCTTGTTAGGCAACCTGCATGATTTCCGGGTCGGAAGAGCACGTCGATCCGCATAGGAGCAGTTCACCTGGTCGATCGCTGGATTCTCGATCGTCTGCAGCAGGTGATCGACGACTGCCGCGCCGCCTACGCGGCCTACGAATTCCACAAGGTTTATCACACCCTCAATCAATTCTGCGCCGTCGATCTGAGCAGTCTTTACGTCGACATCACCAAGGATCGCATGTATTGCGACGCGCGCCGATTCGCCGCGCCGGCGCGCGACGCAGGCGGCGATGCACCAGGTCTTCGACGCGCTTTGCCAGCTGCTCGCACCGATCCTGGTTTTCACCGCGGAAGAAGCGTGGGGCTATCTCGAGGCAACGACGGCTCGGTCCATCTCCAATTTTTCCCGAAGCCGCAGGCAGCAAGCTCCGCGACTCGGTCGTTCAGGCAGAAATCGAAGAACTGCTCGAGCTGCGCGGTGTGATCGGTCAGGCGATTGAAAAAGCGCGCCAGGAGAAAAGCTGATCGGCAACGCGCTCGAAGCGGTCGTCCTGCGCTTCCGAGCGAGCAAACCATCGCTGGATTGCGATTCCGCGCGACAGGAGCTGAGGAATTCTTCATTCTTAGCGACCTGACAATCGAGCCGGCCGCGAGAACCGAGTGCGTCGATCACGAAAACGCCTAACAAAAAGTGCGCACGCTGCTGGCGTCATCGGCCGACCGTCGGGAAGATCGCGGCTCATCCCGATTTGTGCGACCGCTGCGCGGCGGTCATGGAGATCCGCGCGCGTGAGAATCGTTCATTCTCCTCCTCACCCTCCCGCTCTACGCTGCTCGACCAGATGACCAAATATCTCGTCCTCCGCTTCATCGATCCGGTACGAGCCGCGCACGATCATCCCCGATTTCTTCAGCCTCGTCCACGTCACGAACACCGGCGCGGCCTTCGGCTCATTCCGAAACAACAACGGATTCTTCATCGCGCTTTCCTGCGTCGCGCTCGTCGTCGTCACCGTGCTGCTCTTGCGCACGCGAACCGCGCGATCCGTGGCGTCGCGTTCGCCCTCGGGCTGCTTCTCGCCGGCGTTCTCGGCAACCTCACCGATCGCCTCCTGCACGGTCACGTCATCGATTTCCTGCTCTTCAATCTGCATCTGCCCTTCGCCGATCCCTGGCCGGCCTTTAACGTCGCCGATTCCTGCATCTGCATCGCGGTCGTCTGCTTCATGATTTATTCCTTTCGCGATTCGCGGGCAGGCGAAGCGATCCGCCTGACGGCGCGATTCATCCGGAGTGTCGACGCCCAGCGCGAGCAGCGAGCGTGAATACCGTGAATCCCGCCGGCGATCGAGAATGAACCGATGGAATTCGACCGCGCGTGCGCTTGTCGATCGACTGCGCACGGCCGGCCACATCGCCTACTTCGCCGGCGGCTGCGTGCGCGATCTCGTGCGCGGTGAGGCGCCGAAGGATATCGATATCGCGACCGATGCGCGCCCGGAGGAAGTGCAGAAAATCTTTCGCCGCACCTACGCGGTCGGCGCGCATTTCGGCGTCATTGTCGTGCTGGAAAATGATTTGCAATTCGAGGTCGCGACCTTCCGCTCCGACGGCGCTTATCTCGACGGACGGCACCCGGCCGAAGTGCATTTTTCCTCGCCGGAAGAAGACGCGCGCCGCCGCGACTTCACGATCAACGGCATGTTCTTCGATCCGCCTAACGACGAGGTGATCGACTTCGTCGGCGGCCGCGAGGACCTTGCGCCCGGCATCGTCCGGGCGATCGGCGATCCGGCGCAACGTTTCGCGGAAGATCGGCTGCGGCTGCTGCGCGCGATCCGCTTCGCCACCGTGCTCGAGTTTGAAATCGAGCCGCGCGACCTGGGACGCGATCGTCAGGGCGGCGCGAACATCGACGAGATCAGCGCCGAACGGATTCGCGAAGAGCTGGTGCGGATTTTCCTCTCGCCCCAGCGCGTCCGCGGCTGGGATCTGCTCGATGCCAGCGGCCTGATGAAGACAATCCTGCCCGAACTCGAGGCGATGAAAGGCTGCGAGCAACCGCCGCAATTTCATCCCGAAGGCGACGTCTTTCGACACACCCGCATCATGCTTCAGCTCTTGCCTGACGAGGTTTCGCTCCCGCTCGTCTTCAGCGTCCTCTTTCACGATATCGGCAAACCGCCGACCGCGAGCGTCGACGAGGACGGCCGCATCCGTTTCAACGGCCACGACAGAGTCGGCGCGGAGATGACGGAAGCGCTCATGCAGCGGCTCCGTTTTTCGCGCGCGGAAATCGACGCCACGGTCGAAGCGGTGCGGCAGCACATGGTCTTCAAGGACGTGCCCAGCGATGCGGGTCGCGCAACTGAAACGCTTCATGGCGCGCCCGACTTTTGCCGACGAGCTCGAACTGCATCGGGTCGATTGCGCGAGCAGCCACGGGATGCTCGACAACTACGAGTTTCTCCAGCGCAAGCAGGAGGAATTCGCCAATGAGCCGATCATCCCGCCGCCGCTCGTCAGGGGCGACGACCTGATCGCGCTCGGTCTGAAGCCTGGACCGCGTTTCGGCGAAATCCTCGAGGCGGTCGAAACGCGGCAACTGGAAGGCGAGCTGTGCGACCGCGAAGAAGCGCTCGCCTGGGTGAAAGAGGAATACTTGACCGCGAAGACGCTGAGAGCGCAGTTGAAAAAAGGAAATGATCCAAGCACGCTCCGTTCAAATAAAACGTCTCCATCCGTGGCAAACTCTGCGGCTAAACTTTCACCTCAACTCAATGAAGATTCTCATGATCAGCAGCGAAGGCTGGCCGCTGGCCCGCTCCGGCGCGCTCGCCGATGTGCTCGTCGCCCTGCCGCGCGAGTTGAAAGCGCGCGGGCACGAGGTCGCGCTCGCGATGCCCTACTACCGCGAGATTCGCGAGAACAAAAACGATCAAGCCGAAGCCGCTCAGCGTCAGCCTCGAGATTCCGTTAGGCGAGAAGCGCCTCGCGGCCGATCTGCTCGAAGCGCGGACGCGCCGAAGGTCTCCAGATTTTCTTCGTCCGCTGCGACGAATTCTTCGATCGCCCGGGGCTCTACGCAGAAAAGGGCGAGCCCTATTCCGACAACGCCGCGCGCTTCATCTTCTTCAGCAAAGCCGCGGTCGAGATCGCCCGACGGATGACGCCGAGCGCCGGAGATTCTTCACTGCCACGATTGGACCGCGGCGCTCGTTCCGGTGCTGGTGCGCGACGCAGGGACTGCCGTTCGCGACCGTGCTTTCGATTCATCACCTCGCTGACCAGGGCAATTTCGACAGCTGGGATTTTGCCCTGACGAATCTGCCGGGCCGCTATTTCGAGCTGACGCGGAGTCGAGTTTTTCGGCCGGCTCAATCTGCTCAAAGGCGGCATCCTTTTCGCCGACCGGATCGTGGTCTCGAGCGAACCCTACGCCCACCAAATCCAGACCCAGTCGTTAGGCGAAGGCCTCGATATCGTCCTGCGCGAACACGCTCATCGGCTTTCGGGATTCTCGGTGGGGCGGATTACCGGCGCTGGAATCCGGAGACCGACAAGTTCCTTCCCGTCCGTTACGGCTCGGACAAGCTCGAGCTGAAAGCCGCCTCACGCGACGCGCTGCTTGATCGGCTCGAGCTCGCCCCGGCGCCACGCGGTCCGGTCTTTGGAATGGTCACGCGCCTGGTCGGCGCGAAAGGCTTCGACATTCTCATGCCGGTGCTTGACCGCCTCCTGGCCGACGACGTGCGCCTCGTCATTCTCGGCAAAGGCGACCCGGCTTACGAGACTGCGCTCGCCATCGCGGCGCGCAAATATCCCGACGCGCCTCGCCTATCGGCACGATTACGACGAAGACGCTCGCGCATCTGATCGAGGGCGGGAGCGACATTGCGCTCATCCCCTCGCGGGTGGAACCGGGCGCCTTCAGCGCGATGCACAGTCTGAAATACGGCGTGCTCCCGATCGCGCGCGCCACCCGCGGGGTCGAGCAAATCATCGTCGATTACGATCCCTCGACCGACTCCGGTTACGGCTTCCTCTTCTACGTCTACGGGAGCGAGCCGCTCTGGGACGCGATCAAGCGCGCCCGGGAAGTCTTTGACGATCACGCGGAATGGGAGCGCCTGATGCAACGCGCCGTGGCGCTCGATTTCTCCTGGGCGCTGGCCGCGGAGCGCTACGAGGCGCTTTACGGCGAGTTGATGACTCGGGTTGCCGCAGCATAAACGCTCGACGATTTTCCACCCGGAAGGACACAGAGTTCACGGAGAAGACAGGCACTAAACGGCGCGTAAGCGACGACCGACAAATCCCGAGGTCCTTCACTTCATTCAGGAAGGCAACGAAGCCGCGGCGCGCGCTGGTCCTTCGTTAGGCTCGATTTTCAATCCGAGTTGATGCAGGAGCTTGAGGTCCGCATCGACGGCAGGATTGGCCGCGGTCAGCAGCTTGTCGCCGTAGAAAATCGAGTTCGCCCCGGCGAAAAAGCAGAGCGCCTGGCCTTCGCGCGTCAGTCGGGTGCGCCCGGCGGCGAGGCGCACTCGCGCCTTTGGAAGCGCGATCCGGGTCACCGCGATCAGCCTGACGAGCTCGAAAATATCGATCGGCGGCTTGCTCGCGCCAGCGGCGTGCCGGGCATCGCCATCAGGCAGTTGATCGGCACGCTCTCCGGCGGAGGATCGAAGGTACTCAGGACCTCGAGCATGCGCAGCCGGTCGCCGGCGGTCTCGCCCATGCCGACGATCCCGCCGCAACAGACCGACATCCCGCTGGCCTGCACCGCCGCGATGGTTGTCAGGCGATCGCTGAAAGTGTGGGTGCTGACGATCTCCGGGTAAAACTCCGGCGAGGTATCGATGTTGTGATTGTAAGCGGTCACGCCTGCGTCCTTCAGCTTGCGCGCTTCGTCAGGCCCGATCTGGCCCAGGGTCACGCACACCTCCATCCCGAGCTGGCTCACCTCGCGGATCGTGTCGAGCACCTGCTCAAACTTCGCGTGTCCGTCGCGCACCCCGCGCCACGCCGCGCCCATGCAAAATCGCGTCGCGCCCTGGGCCCGCGCCCGTTTCGCCGCGCTCATGATTTCATCGACCGGCATCAAGTCCTCGCGCTCGACCCCGGTGGAGTAATGCGCGCTTTGCGCGCAATAGGCGCAATCCTCGCTGCACCCGCCGGTCTTGATCGAGAGCAGGCTGCAGCGCTGCACCTGCTCGCCCCGCCAATGCTGCAGATGGGCGGCGCGACTCTGCGAGATGAGATCGAAGAGCGGCTGGTCGTAGAGCCGTTTCAGTTCCGCGAAGTCCATTACGGTTGCGCGACCGTATCGGGGACAATGGAGGCTCGCAAATTGAAATGTGCTCAGCGCACCCACCAGGGAGCGGGATAGAAGGTGCGCGGATCGTTAGGCCAGGCAGTTGCCCGGGTCCTCCGCTGCAAACGCGCTTCACGCATCTCCCGGCCGCGCGGCGTGCGCCCGAAAACGGTCACCGGTGTTCCGACGTCGACCGCGTTGAAGATCGCGATTGCTTTCTCTTCGGGCAAACGGACACAGCCGTGCGAGGCGGGATAGCCAGGCAAATAGCCCGCGTGCATTCCGGTCGCATTGTTGAAGCGGACGAAATAGCGCATCGGCGCGGGGACAAACCTCCCGCCGCGCGGCACAGGCATGTCCGAGTCCGCGTCGGCTACGATGGTGTTGCCACGCGCATCTTCGATTCGACCGTAAAGAGTGGAGAAATGGTTGCGCTCTTTTTCCATCACCTTGAAAGAGCCGACATCGGTAAGATGACCGTAACGCCCGGATGAAATCGGAGTCGAAAGCACCGCGCGGCCATTGCGAATCAGATAGGCGGTTTGTTCCTGCAGGTCGATCTCGATCGATGTGTCCGGCGTCTGCGCAAAGGTGGAGGCCGCAGTGATTGCCGCGACGCAGAAAGGCAGGATGGCGCGCTTCATCAAGAAACAAACAAATCGAGTCCGAACGGTGACGCAAGTTTCCTCACTCGCTTCGCGTCACGACGGCGGCCCAAAGCCTGCCGTCGCCTCACGCAAAGTGCTCTCCGTTGGCGGGAGAGGCGACGTCCAGAATCCTAGACCGCGATCGGCGCCTTGATCGCGGGATGCGGGTCGTAGCCGACCAGTGTGAAATCTTCGAACCGGAAATCGTGAATGTTCTTCACCGCAGGATTCAATTCCATCCGCGGAAGCGGGCGCGGATCTCGCGCCAGCTGCTCGCGCGCCTGCTCGAGATGATTCCGGTAAAGATGCAGATCGCCAAAGGTGTGAATGAATTCGCCACTCGTTAGGCCGCAAACCTGCGCGACCATCCGTGGTGAGGAGCGCGTAGCTCGCGATGTTGAAGGGCACGCCGAGAAAAAGATCCGCGCTCCGTTGATAAAGCTGGCAACTGAGTGCGCCATCCTGGACGTGGAACTGGAAGAGCGCGTGGCACGGCGGCAACGCCATCGTGTCGACCTCCGCCGGGTTCCATGCCGTGACGATGAGCCGGCGGCTGTCGGGCTTCGTCTTGATCTGCTCGATCACGCGGTCGATCTGGTCGATTCGCTCGTCGTCAGGCCCGCGCCAGTCGCGCCATTGCGCGCCGTAAACCCGGCCGAGATCACCCTGCTCGTCGGCCCATTCATTCCAGATCGTGACTCCCTGCTCCTGGAGGTAGCCGACGTTCGTGTCGCCGCGCAAAAACCAGAGCAGCTCGTGAATGATCGATTTGAGATGCAGCTTTTTCGTCGTGAGGAGCGGGAAGCTGTCGCGCAAATCGAAGCGGGCCTGGGCGCCGAAAACCGAAAGCGTACCCGTTCCAGTCCGATCGCTCCGCGGTCTTCCCTTTCTCCAGGACGAGCCGCAGGAGATCCTGATATTCCCGCATGGTCGAAACGCAGCCTAACGAGCCCTAGATGATGCGCCAGCGCGGGCGCTTGCTTTCCGGATTGGTTTCCCAGAGCCGGCAGCCGCCGGGATAAGCGTTGCGGTTGTGGCCGAGTTCGACGCCGTCGGGCAGGTTCTCGATCACCTTGGCGTTGCCGCCCCCGAGCACGACGTAATCGGCGATGAAGGCCTGCTTCAACAGCTTGATCGCGCGCACCGTTTCGCGTTCCCAGGTCTTCTTGCCCAGCTCCTGCAGACCTTCGTCGCCGAGCTGGTCCTCGATGATCCCGTCATCCACGTAAGGCAGATCGCCCAGCTCGAGCGGAAGGACGTGATCCGGCCAGACGAGCGCGGACCCGAGCCCGGTCCCGAGGCCGAGAAAAAGCATGCGCCCTTTGCCGCGATAACTGCCGAGCGCCTGGAGCGCGGCGTCGTTGATCATCCGCACCGGTTTCCCGAGCGCTTTCGCGAAATCGAATCCGGCCCAGTTCTTGCCCAGATGTTTCGGGTCCGTCATGATTTTGCCGTCCCGCACCGGCGCGGGAAATCCGATCGAGACCGCGTCGAAAGCTCCAATCGCTCGTCGCATTCTTGATCTGCTTGACCGCCTCCTCCGGCGTGAGCTTCGGGCCGGACTCAAACTTCCGTCGCTTTTCCTCCGGCTGAAATCATCATCTTGACGTTCGAGCCACCGACGTCGACGACGAGGATTTTCTTCATGCGCGTTCGTTAGGCAGAGTCTCGATCGGCGACAAGCGCATTTTGGCGGCGCGCTGTTTCTCGGCCAGCTTTTTCGCCTGGCGGCGCGAATGCTCGCGGAATTGCAGCTGCGCCTGCGAACGCGGCGCGCCCTCCTCCGGTTTCAGACGCACATAGCTTCCGTCCGCCTGCAGCTCACGCGCCTTGCCGTAATCGGTCAGGAAACGGGGCAGCACTTCATTGATGATCTCGTCGCGCAACGGCGGCGACTCGATCGGAAACGCGATCTCGACCCGGCGATAGAAATTCCGCGGCATCCAATCGGCGCTCGCCAGGTAGAGATCCGGTTTGCCGCCGTTGCCAAAATAATAAATCCGGCTGTGCTCGAGAAAACGCCCGACGATACTGATCACGCGAATGTTTTCGCTCAGCCCGGGAATCTTCGGCCGCAGGCAGCAGATGCCGCGGACGATGAGATCGATTTTCACTCCGGCGCAGGAAGCTTCGTAGAGTTTCTCGATCACTCCCTGATCGACGAGCGAATTGAGCTTGGCGACGATCCGGGCCGGCTTGCCCGCCGCGGCGTGATCGCGCTCGCGCTCGATCAGGCTGATCAGCCGGTTGTGCAGGTCGAACGGCGCGACGAGCAATTTTTTCAAGCCGGGATAACCGGCCAGTCCGGTCAGGGTGTTGAAGACGATCGCGACTTCCTCGGTCAGCTCCGGCGCGGTCGTGAAGAGGCTGAAGTCGGTGTAAATGCGCGCGGTTCGCGGATGATAGTTGCCGGTGCCGAGATGGACGTATTGGCGCAGCCGGTCGGGATCGCGCCGAACGATCAGAAGCGCCTTGCAATGGGTCTTCAATCCGACCACGCCGTAGACGACATGGGCGCCCGCTTCCTCCAGGCGGCGCGCCCACTGGATGTTGGCCGCTTCGTCGAAGCGCGCCCGTAATTCGACCAGCGCGGTGACCTGTTTGCCGTTGCTCGCCGCGTCGATCAGCGCCTCGACGATCGGCGAATCGCCGCTCGTCCGATAAAGCGTGATCTTGATCGCGAGAACGAGCGGATCGGTCGCCGCGCTTTCCACCAATTCGACCACCGGGTCGTAACTTTCGTAGGGATGATGGAGCAGAATGTCCTGCTTGCGCATCGCTTCGAAAATGTCGGCGTGCGGCGGCAGCGCCGGATCGCGCGCCGGCTGAAAGACGCGGTCCTTCAACTTGGCGAAAGCGTCGTTCGCGACCAGGGGCGCGAGATGCGTCATCGAGAGCGGGCCATCGAGCTTGTAAAGATCGGCCTCGGTCAGCTGGAAAAATTCGAGGAGCAAATCGGAGAAGTCGTTAGGGCAATCCGCTTCCACTTCCAGGCGGACGGCGTTGCCCCGGCTCGAACGCCGCAGCTCCTGCTCGATGCTGCGGAGGAGATTCTCCGCTTCCTCCTCGTCGACGTAGAGATCGCTGTTCCGCGTGACGCGAAAGGCGTGCACGCCGTCGAGCATGAGGCCGGGGAAAAGATCGGCCACGTGCTGTTTGATGAGCGAGGCGAGGTAGATGTAATTCCAACTGTCGTCGCCCTTGTCGCCGCGCGGCATGATGGATCAGGCGCGAGACGGCGCGCGGCACCTGCACGATGGCGTGCATCGGTTCGCCGCCCTTTTTGGCCCGCGCCCTAACGAGAAGATTGTGGCTCTTGTTCAAGAGCTGCGGAAACGGATGACTCGCGTCGACCGCCAGCGGGGTGAGCATCGGAAAAACTTCCTGCTGAAAATAACGCCGCGCCCAGGCCGCGCGCTTCGCGCTCAGTTCACCGATGTGGCGAAGGTGGATATTGTTCTCGCGCAGGAGCGGCTCGATCTCTTTGTTCCAAAGCGCATATTGTTGCGCCACCATCTCGTGCACGACGCGCTGGATGGCTTCGAAAATCTCGGTCGGGCTCATCCCGTCCGGTCCGACATCGCTCGTCTCGCTCGCGATCTGTTGCTTGATGCCGGCGACGCGAATCTCGAAAAACTCGTCGAGATTCGAGCTCACGATCCCGAGAAACTTGACCCGCTCGAGCAGCGGCTGGGTTGGATCCTGCGCTTCTTCAAGAACGCGGCGATTGAACTCGAGCCAGCTCAGCTCGCGATTGATGAAATTTTTCGGATCGGAAAAGTCGGGCGTGGGCGGCGCTTCGTCAGGCGCGGGCATTGGCACGACGTTATCCGGCGGATCGGTGGTTGCAGGAGCTGGCGTTGGACGGCATCGGTAGGCAGGCGCGCGGCACATCCGCGCGGGCGATGGAACTAACCGCTCGCGCGCCCTTCGCACGGCAAATCGGCGCGGCGTGGCCGCTACGGATTACAGCATGCTGGCACGCTGCCGTTCTTTAGCCGCAACACGGATCGGCGGCTTTGCCCGGATCGACGACGCCCGTTCACCCGCTAAGCTCCGCCCATGGCGCGAGCACGAAAGAAAGGAGAATCGAGCCATGGCTGGGAACTTGAAGATCATGGAGTGGGTCGCGATCGCGATCGCGTTTCTCGGGTCTCGTCGCGGTCTTCTGCATCTTCTTCATTCGCCGCCACGTCATCGAGTATCACCTCGAACACACCTTCGGCGTGAGTGATCCGGAGTTCTTTGGCTCCGCGCTCGCCCTCTACGATCCGGTCCCGCTCGCCGGGAACAAGATCGAGCTGCTCCAGGATGGCGACGCCTATTTTCCGCCATGCTGGCCGCGATTCGCGGCGCGAAGAAGACGATCAACTTCCAGGCTTACATTGTTTATTCTGACGAAGTCGGGCTGGGCTTTTCGCGATGCGCTGATCGAACGCGCCCGGGCCGGCGTCGAAGTGCGCGTCCTGCTCGACGGCATCGGTTCCGGTTGGAAGCTGAACAACTCCGACGTCCGCATGATGAAGGAAGCCGGCTGCAAGTTCGCCTACTATCATCCGCTGCTTTCGTGGCGGATCGATCGCACGCAATCGCCGCTCGCATCGCCGCGTCCTCGTGGTCGACGGCAAGTCGGTTTCACCGGCGGGGTTGGGTTCGCTGACCAGTGGTCCGGCCACGCGCAGGACCCGAAACATTGGCGCGACGTGCAGGTGCGGGTCGAAGGCCCGCTCGTGAGCGAGCTGCAGAACGCGTTCGAGGAACACTGGATCAAGACTTTCGGCGAAACCCTCAGCGGCGCGGATCAATTTCCCGCGCTCGCACCCGCCGGCGAGATGCGGGCGCAGGTGATCGCTTCGCATTCCTTCTCGATGGCGCCGGTGCCGTTGACCCAGGCGATCTCCTTCGCCGCCGCCGAAAAGCGCATCTGGATTACCAACGCCTATTGCACGCCGAGCGACGACCAGGTCGAGTTGCTCGTCAAAGCGGTGCAGCGCGGTGTCGATGTGCGCTTCATCGTGCCGGGCCGGCATAACGATCAGCCCCTCACGAAAAGCGCCGGCCGCTCCGCCTACGGCCGGCTGCTCGAGGGCGGAGTGAAGATTTTCGAATACCAGCCGACGATGATCCACACCAAGGCGATGGTGATCGACGGGATGTTTTCGCTCATCGGCTCATCGAATCTCGATCCGCGCTCGTCGGAGATTAATGAGGAGCTCGACCTCGCGGTCTACGATCGCGGAGTTTGGCAGGCGGATGGAGGCGATGTTCGAGAGCGATCTGAAGCGTTCAACGCGAATACACGCTCGAACAATTCAGGAATCGCTCGCTCTGGGAACGGATGACCGAGTGAGTTGATGCTGCCGTTTCGCTCGCAGTTGTGAGGAGGAACGCCCGCTACGCGCGGTAGTGGCGTCCGGGTTCGGATTTGATAAAGACCGAGCCGGCCCTCCCGGCGAGCGCATCTCTAATGCTATCGCGAGCTCCGATCGCTTCGGACGCGGACTTGCAACTGCGAGGTCCTTCGCGTTACGCACGCGGGATGCAGTGCGAGATCGCTCGCCGCTGGCAAAAGTCTGCAGCACTTCCAGCTCCGGCGAGAGGACGACCAGATCGGCGTCCATTCCAACCGCCAGCATGCCCTTTGCTTTTCCATCCCATCGCCCGCGCCGGCGTTTCCGTCGCCATCCGGACCGCTTCGTGAACGGGTACCCGAACCTCATGCACCATTTGCCTAACGAGATCGATCATGCGCGCCGCGCTCCCGGCCAGCGCTGAACCATCCGCCAGCCAGCAGGCGCCGTCGCGCACCACGACAATCCGTCCCCGCCAAGCGAAAACCGGCTCTCGTTAGGCAAACCGGCGCCCGGCGATCGCGTCCGTCACCAGACAGATTCCGGCGGCGCCTTTGGCCCGATAAAGCATCCGCATCAGCGTCGTGCCGAAACGTGATGACCATCAGCGATCAGCTCGCAAAAAATCTCCGGCTCGCTGAGCGCAAACTCGAGCAGGCCGGCGACCCGCTCGCCGTCCCGGCGGCGCATCGACGACATGCAGTTAAAAGTGTGAGTGACCTGGCGCATGCCGCGCTCGAAAGCCGCGCGCGCCTCCTCCTCCCAGGCGTCGCTGTGCCCGCCGCTGCTGGCAATTCCGTGACTCGTTAGGCGAGCGATCAGATCGAGCGCGCCCGGCAATCTCCGGCGCGAGTGTGACCCGTTGGATGGCCGGCGAGTCCCGAAGAAGTTGCGTAACCAGATCTCCGCGCGCGGCTCGAGGATGAATTCCGCCGCTTGGCGCCCCGTTTCTCGCGGCGAAATAAAGGGCCCTTCGACATGCGCGCCGCGCAGTTGCGGGATCGTCCCACTCGCGGTGTCGATTGCCTGACGACCCGCGACGATCTCGTCGATCGGCGCGGTCACGGTGGTGAGAAGCAGCGAGGTCGTGCCGCCGCCGGCGTGATAATCGCAGATCGCGCGAAAGGCCTCCGTGCGTTCCTTCCATCGTGTCCCGGCCGACCGCCCCGTGCACATGCAGATCGATGAAACCGGGCGCGAGAAAATTCCCCGCGAGGTCGATGACCTCTTCGCCGTCGATCGGAATTTCGCGGCCCAACGCGACGATCTTTCCCGCCTCCACGCGGAGCGAAAGCCCGTCCGCAATCCGCTCGGGAAAAATCAGCCGGCCATTGGTAAAGATCATCGGCGGGAGCATCATTGCGTTTACTTTGGCGGCAGTCCATCATCCTCCTGCAATGATTCCGGAGTTCGATGTCGCGATCGTCGGCGGCGCTTTTTCCGGCGCGGCCACGGCGCTCCTGATCAAACGGCGGCGTCCCGATACGCGCATTCTGATCATCGAAAAAGCGACCGTCTTCGATCGCAAGGTGGGCGAATCGACCACCGAGGTGAGCAGCTGTTTTCTGACCAAGATCCTCGGCCTAACGAGTTACCTCGGCCACGAGCAGCTGGCGAAGCAAGGTCTGCGGCTTTGGTTTGCCAACCGGCCCGGATCAGCCGTTCGACGACTGCGTGGAGATTGGCGCGCGTTATCAGGCGCGGCTGCCCACCTTTCAGGTCGATCGGGCGAAACTCGACGCGCATCTGCTCGAGCTCGCGGCGGAGGCCGGGTGCGAAGTCTGGAAGCCGGCCAAAGTCATCGCGCTGCGATCTCGAGGGGGCGAAGGGTCAGTCGTTAGGCGTAAATGTCGAGGGCGAGGAGCGCGAGGTGCGCTGCCGCTGGGTGGTGGACGCGAGCGGCCGGGCGGCGTTTCTCGCCCGCAAACTCGGCCATTTTCGCCAGAATACCGAGCATCCGATCAACGCGGTCTGGGCGCGTTTTACCGGCGTGAAGGATTGGGACAGCTACGAGTGGCGGGAGAGATTTCCGGATTACGCCGCGGCCTCGCGCACCGGCCGCGGCCTGGGCGACAAACCACCTCATGGGCCAGGGTTGGTGGTGCTGGATCATTCCGCTCAAGGGCGGCGATTTCAGCGCCGGGCTCGTCTACGACAACCGTCTCTTCACTCTCCCGGAGGGCGCGAGTCTCGGCGAGCGGTTGTACCGATCACATCCTGACGCATCCGGTCGGCCGCGAAATTTTCCGCGACGCGAAAATCGTCGAGCACGACGCGCGGGCCTATTCGGCTCTGCCGTATCACAGCGCGCAAGTCTGCGGCGACGGCTGGGCGATCGCCGGTGACGCGGCCGGTTTCATCGATCCGCTCTACAGCCCGGGGCTCGATCTTTGCGCCTACACGACTTCGGTCGTGAGCGATCTCGTGATCCGCGCGCTCGGCGGGCGAAGATGTCGCGGAGCTGCGACGCTATTACAACGAGCAGTTCGCGACGACTTATCGCTTTTGGTTCGAGACGCTCTACAAGGACAAATACTTCTACATGGGCGAAGCCGACCTGATGTCGGCCGCGCTGCTTCTCGATGTCGGGACTTATTTTGTCGGGCTCGTTAGGCCGGTTTATGCGCACCCGGAACGGGCATTTCTCGAACTGCCTTTCGAGGGCACGACCGGGCCGGCTTTTTGCCGCGATGATGAAGTTCTACAACCGGCGGCTGAGCGCGCTGGCCAAAAACCGCATCGCGCACGGCGCCTGCGGCAGGCAACAACGCCGGTTGGCGTGAACTCTACGACGGCTTCGTGCCCGATTTTCGCCTCCAGAAATTAATCCGCAAAGGACTCTTCCGCTGGTGGAAGGCGGAGCTGCTCAATCTGCGTTTCCTCTTCGCGGGCCGGAAACGAACCGTCGCAGCACCGGCGACGGCCGCCGCCGAAGCCTGTAGCGCAAGCTTCCGGCTTGCACGTCGCATCCCGCAAGCTGGAAGGTTGCGCTGCCTCATGACCAATTTTCGCCGCTGGTTTCATCGTTTCGCAGTGCGCGGCATCGTCTGGCGGCACTATCTCGATTTTGGCCTAACGAACGTTCCGTTCTACCTCCGCCCGGTCATGATCTTCTTCTGGACGATCTTCTTTTTCTTCCTCGCCGCGCCGGCGCGACGCGCCATCCTGAGCAACCTGCGCGTCGTGCGGCCGGGATCCAGCCCCCTGCTCAATCTCGGCCGGGCCTGGCTCACACTTTACAACTTTGCCTGGACGATTTCCGACGCCGCGGATCACAAACTGGCGAAGACCGAGTTCGCCTACGAAGTGGAGGGCGGGGAGTTTCTCGATCAACTCGCGGCCGCCCACGGCGCGATTCTGCTGACCGCTCACATGGGAAACTACGATCTGGGGGCGGCCGTTTTCGCGCAGCGGTTCCAGCGCGACATCCGGATGGTCCGCGCGCCGGAGGCCGATGGGCAAACGGCGCAGCATCTCGACGAGTCGCTCGAGCGCGCCGGAGGAGGCGCGGTCAAGATCGCCTACAACACTTCGAACATGGCGCTCCCCTTCGAGCTGCTCAATGCCATCCGCGCAGGGCGAAATCATTTCCATCCAGGGCGATCGCGCGGTCGCGAACGTGTCGCAGCGCGAAGCGAGACTCTTCGGCGAAATCGTCAGGCTGCCGGACGGTCCTTTCATGCTCGCCTTCGTTGCGCAGGTGCCGATCTTCCCGCTCTTCATCGTGCGCACCTCGTTTCACCGCTACAAGATCATCGCCCGCGAACCGATCTTTTGCCGTTCGCACGGAACGCGACCGGGCCAGTGCGATCGAGGAAGCGATGCAGGCCTGGTGCCGGACCCTGGAGAGCGTAATTGCCGTCCATTGGTCGCAATGGTTTTCGTTAGTCCCGATTTTTCCGAAGCGATGAAGGACGGCGGTAGCCCAAGCGGACGCGAGATTGGATACGCCTTTGCCTTGCCGCGGCTGATCGCGCGTCTCGGCGGGCGCCAGGTCGCGTCGCGCGGAACTCAGTCGCTGGGAAGCCTATGGCCTGGGTATTCTGGTCTTTGGGATCAGCTGCGTTTTCGTGGCGCGCGCGCTTCTTCCCGTCGTTAGGCCAGCGTTCGCGCAGTTGCTCGTTCTGCTCCTCCTACCGTTCGCGGTCTGGGTCGGCGTTTCTCCTTCTCTATTACGTGAACTCGCTCATGATCGCCTTGCTGCGCCGGCTCGGGCTCTACTCCGCGATGACGAACAACCCATTTCAACATTTCGTCATCATGTCGCTCACCACGCTGTTGGCCCTCCTCCTCGTGCGGGACGAAAGCGGCTGGATGAGATCGTTAGGCATTTTCTGGCTCGGACTCTTGTTCCTCAACCTGATCTCCATTCTCCTCCTGCAGATTCCTGCATGAACCCTGAGCCAGGCCGGCGATTGATCCTTGGCTTCGCCCTGTTCGCGGCGCTCTTTTTTCTCGCCCTGGTCGCGTTTCGGCCGTTCCTCGCGCTCGGCGTGCTTTTCGCCTCCCACCTGCTGATCCTCTTCCCAACGCTGGTCGCGAACTGCCAGTGGTGGGGCCCGGTCGTGACCCATTTCGAGACCACGCAGCGCGAAGTCTGGCTCACGATCGACGACGGGCCGGACCCGGTGGACACGCCGCGTCTCCTGGAAATTCTGCGCCGCTTCGAAGCGCGAGCGACCTTTTTCGTGATCGGCGAACGCGCGGCGAGATTCGCAGCGGAATTGGAAGCGATCCGCGCCGCCGGTCACGAGATCGCGAACCACACCGCCAGGCATCCGAGCGCGACGTTTTGGTGTCTCGCCGCGGACGCGGATCGAGGCGGAAATCGATCAATGCGGCATCGAGACGGGCAATTTTCGTTCGCCCGCCGGGATGAAAAACTTCTTCGTTCATCCGGCGCTCGCCCGGCGCAACCTGCGGCTAATCGGGTGGACGGTGCGCGGACTCGACACAGTGAGCCGTGATCCGGATGCCGTCGCGAAGCGCATCATGCGCCGGGTCAGGCCGGGCGCCATCCTCCTGCTCCACGAAGGGCACCGAACCGCGACCGACCCCGATTTTCATCCGCGCTGTCTCGAGCGCACGCTCACCGCCCTAACGAATTCGAATTACCGTTGCATCCTGCCTCGACCGGAACAGCTGCGGCCGCGCGCCGGCGGAAAATGAAGAGGTGATTGTTGAACGGCGTGCGCCCCCAGAGCGGGGCGACGGTGTGGGAGAATCGCTCCTGCGTCGAAAGCGGCAAAGATTTTCTCGCGAGTCGGAAAATGGAGCGGCGCTCTCATGTTCCAGGTCGTCGTCTGGGCGAAGCGTTCCGCCAGATGCGTTAGCCAGAAACGAGCGTTGCCGTCGCGCGGACAATCGCGAATGACGAGCAGGCCGCCGGGCGCGACGCGCGCCGCGAGCCGCTCAAGAAGGCGCGCCTGTTCGTTAGGGCAAAGGTAATGCAGGAGATCGAAAAGGACGATGTTGCCAGTTTGTGCAATCGGATCGCAGACATCCTGTTCGATGAAATCGAGATCGTCGATAAACGCCCCTCGTCACCGCGTTGGCGCGCTCGATTTTACGGCCGTCACGGTCGAGGCCGCTGATCGGCGGGAGAAAATTTCGCTCGCGCAAATAGAAAGCCAGCAAGCCAACCCCGCAGCCGACATCGAGGAGCGGCTCGCTCGATTCTCGAAGCAACTCGAAAGCGGCAGGAAAAATTGGATCGCTGCGCAATTTTCGCCGCGCATAGATGCGCAGCCAGCGTTCGCCAAAACGCGCCGCCACCCGCGCGCAGGCATCTTCGTGCGCGCTCGCAGCCGGCCCATTTTTCATTGCGTGGCTCTGGTGCACTGACAAAATGAATATTCCAATGACCGACCTTTTTTCCCAATACAAGGTCGACGATTTTTTCGACGAGATGTTTTCCGCGCCGGGCGTGGCGCGCCCTCATTACAGCAGGTTGCTCGCGAGCTTCAAGGAAATGGGTGCGGCGGATTTTGAGCGGAAGCGCGACCTGGCCGCGGCCAGTTTTCTCCGTCAGGGCGTCACCTTCACGGTCTACAACGACGACCAGGGAACGGAGCGGATTTTTCCCTTCGACCTGGTCCCGCGCATCATCCCAGCGCGCGAATGGGACCTGATCGAGCGCGGCCTGATCCAGCGCATCACCGCGCTCAATCTTTTCCTGCACGACATCTATCACGGGCAAAGCATCCTGCGCGACGGTGTGATCCCGAAGCAGATCGTCTGGGAGGCGGTGCATTTTCGGCCGGAGTTCATGCACTTCGATGTGCCGCGGAATATCTACATTCACATTTGCGGCACCGATCTGATTCGCGATCGCGAGGGCAATTATCTCGTGCTCGAAGATAATGCGCGCTGTCCTTCGGGTGTCTCCTACGTGCTCGAAAATCGCCAGGCGATGAAGCGGATTTTCCCGACTCTTTTCTCCGAATATCGGGTGCGGCCAGTGGAAGATTACGCTCAGGAGCTGCTCAATGCTCTGCGCTACATCGCGCCGCCGGCGGCGGAGGAACCCACGGTCGTCCTGCTTACGCCGGGGTTTACAACTCGGCCTATTACGAGCACTCGTTCCTCGCCCGCTCGATGGGTATCGAGATTGTCGAAGGCCGCGACCTGGTCGTGCAGGATGGCTGCGTTTTCATGCGCACGACCAAAGGACTGAAGCGGGTCGATGTGATTTACCGGCGAATCAACGATGACTTCCTCGATCCGCGCGTTTTCCGCAAGGATTCCGGCCTTGGGGTTCCGGGGCTGGTTGATGCCTACCGTCGCGGGTCTGTCAGTCTGGCGAACTCGATCGGGACCGGCGTGGCGGACGACAAGGTGGTCTATCATTTTGTCCCGAAGATGATTCGCTATTATCTCGGGGAAGATCCGATCCTGGAAAATGTGCCGACTTACCTGGCCTCCCAGCCTAACGATCTTGAGTACATCCTCGAACACCTGCCGGAGCTGGTCGTGAAAGCCGCGAATGAGAGCGGCGGCTACGGGATGCTGATCGGCTCGCAGGCATCGGCGGCGGAGCGGGAAGATTTCGCGGAACGAATCAAACAGGATCCGCGCAACTACATCGCGCAACCGATCGTGGCCCTCTCGCGCTCGCCTTCTTTTTGCGAGGATTCGATGCAGGGCCGGCACGTCGATTTGCGGCCCTACATTTTGGACGGCGAAAAAGTGACCATCATTCCCGGTGGCCTAACGAGAGTGGCGCTGCGCGCGGGTTCGCTCGTGGTCAATTCCTCGCAGGGTGGCGGAAGCAAGGACACCTGGGTGGTGGATGAAGAGGAGGCGTGAAGCGAGAGAGCAGAGGACGAGGAAGTACGACAGTAAATTTTCCCTCAGCACCTCTACCTACTAATCGCCCGTTCTAACTTATGCTGAGCCGCGTTGCCGATTCCCTCTACTGGATGAGCCGCTACATCGAGCGGGCGGAGAATGACGCCCGCATTCTCGATGTCAATTTGCAGTTGCTCCTCGATCTCGGCGGTGAGGCCGAGGCGATGCAACACTGGGCGCCGGTGATCGCTTCGCTCGAAGAGACCGACCTCTTCGATTCGCTCTACGAGATGGCCGACGAACGCTCCGTCACGGAGTTCCTGACTCTGCAAAAGAAAAACCCGAATTCGATTTTCTCCTGCCTCACCCTGGCGCGCGAGAATGCTCGGACGACGCGCGAGCAGATTTCCAGCGAGATGTGGGAACAGATTAACCGGCTCTATCTTTTCGTGCAGAGCGACGACGCGCGGAAGCTGCTGGCCTCCAGTCCGCATGAGTTCTTCAAGCGGGTCGTGAATGGCTCGCATCTCTTCCAGGGCATCACCGAGGCGACGATGACCCACGGCGAAGGCTGGGAATTCATTCGCATCGGGACGCTGCTCGAGCGGGCCGATTGCACCTCGCGCATTCTCGATGTGAAGTACCACATCCTGCTCCCCTCGGGCGAGAGCGTGGGCGGCAACATCGACACGATTCAGTGGATGGCGGTGCTGAAATCGTGCAGCGCACTCGAGGCCTACTGCAAACTTTACGTCAGCCAGGTGGCGCCGTGGAAGGTCGCGGAATTTCTCATCGCCCATCAGGAATTCCCGCGCTCGATTCGTTACTGCGTCGACTCGCTCGATGCGGCGCTGCATCGCATTTCCGGGGTCGACGAAAGCCGCTACGCGAACGAGGCGGAACGGCTCTCAGGCCGGCTGCGCTCCGAGGTCGATTACGTGACGATCGGCAGAGATCTTCGAGTTCGGGCTGCACGAGTATCTGATCGCGATCCAGGAGCGGCTCGTGGAAGTGAGCGAAGCGATGTATGCGACTTATTGCGCGAGCCTGGGCGCCGCCTGAACCTGCAGCTCGACCTAACGATCATCAAATCTTGCGCGAATCATAGGCCCAGTGAAGCAACGCCTGGCGCTGCTTCGGGCGACACGTCAAATCGCCGCGTCGGCAGTTCTTCCTTAACTGCGCGATATGCCGGCGAACGGCGCGCCAGCGCTTGATCTGGCGCTGGTCATCGGGACAACGCCGCCCGAGATAGTAACGGCAATACCACTGGAACCAGCCGCGCGGATCTTGCGGGTAAATCCACCCTTTCCGGCGCCAGACCGAGAGCGGCTGAGAGGCATTGACGCCGAAGAAATTGAGCTCCGGAGCGTGACGCTCGGAACAGAGCCTGGCCTTGGCAAACCAGTCGTTAGGGAATTCCGCCTTACAGTCTGTCATGTATTTGCCGCCAAAAACTCCGAGCCGGAGCATTTGTTTCGGGGTCAGCTCCGGTTTGAAACCCGGGGCAAAATCCTTTCCAGTGGGTTTCGTCAAGAGATACTCATAACCGCGCTGCATCCGGTCGTTGACCTTGATCCGCCTTGGTTCTGATTTCACGCCGGCCGTTTTACTCGGTGTGTCGGATCTGCATCCCGACAACGCAGACGTCGTCCGCAAAAGTGTCGCGTTGCGAATATTTGCGAATGTCGGCCAGGACCCGGTCGAAAAATTCCTCCGGCGCAAGCGCCGCATGACGGCTAACGGTCGTCCGCAGCTTCTCCTCATCGAAGTACGCTCCGGTGGCATCCTCGACCTCGAAAAGCCCGTCGGTGAAGAGCATGACCAGGTCACCCTTCGCGATCGATCGGGTTGAAGTCGTGTAGGTCGCAGAGGAAAAAATTCCCATGGCCGGGCCACGCGCGTCCTGGCCATCGAGCTTTTCGGCGGAGGCTCCGCTGCGCCTGACGTGAAGCGCACTCGGGTGGCCGGCGTTGGCGAAACGCAACTCCCCACGTTGGACATCGGCGACGACATAAAAACAGGTCGCGAACATCGTCGTGCCCGCCTGTTTGAGAATCATCGTGAGAGCGCGGTTGATGCGGGTGAGCAACTCTCCGGGGTCGGCCGCGAGGCGCGCATGTTCTTCCACGAGCCCGCGGATCATCCCGGTGATGAGCGCGGAACGCACGCCGTGTCCCATCACGTCGCAAATCAGAACGCCGGCCGCTTTTTGGCCCACTGGGAAAACGCTGAAGAAATCGCCGCTCACGTCGCCGGTGGGAAAGTACAAGCTGAGAAAACGCAAAGCGCTCTCCTGGTCGGTCGCGCCGGCCGGGACAGTGGGAAACTGTTGCGGCAACAAAGCGACTTGAAGTTCGCGCGCCATCTGCAGTTCCTCTTCCATCTGCTGATTTTTTTCGCGCAGCTCCCGAGTCCGCTCCTGCACGCGCTCCTCGAGTTGTGCATTGAGCGCGAGCAATTCCGCTTGCGCGCGATTGCGCGCCGTTTCCGCCCGGTCGATGCGTCCGCCGACGACACGTGAGACCTGCGAGACGATCGCGGTGATCAAAGCCGCAAAAACGAGTGCGCCGAGTGCGGAAATCACCGCCGGATTGGTGCGCATTTGTTTCAGAAGTGTGGCGCCGATCCAGCCATTGAGGAGCGCTGCGGCAATGATGACCGGAACAAAGGCACGAAGCAGCACGGCGCGCGTGGAGTCGCCGAGAAAGCTTCTCAAGGGCCACTCGTCCGCGCCGGCCGCAGCGACAATCGCGATGCCGCAAAGGAAAAATCCCCAGGCGGTCGAGAGCGCGACCGGAATGATGGTGCCACCGTAGAGCAGAGGCGTGCCGTACCAATAACCGACCAGCACGACCGCGCTGATAATTGTCGCCAGCGCGCCCAGAGCGCCCGCCCATTTCGCGACTCCCGGCCTCGTTAGGGCAATCAGACCGAGAGCGATGAAGACAAAATCCAGCGCTGTCATCGGCGCCATCCGGCCGGTCGGCACCTCCCCGAACATTTCCGGATTCCGCACGAACCAGGCATCGATGCCGAAGTGCAGGTCGCTCAGGAATTCCACCAATTTTGCAACCGCCATGATCAGAACGACGGCTGCCAGCAGGCGAGGAACCCAGCGCCTGGCGGGCCGCTCCAAATGCAGAACAATTCCGATCCCAAGGAGTGAAAAACAGAGGGCCGTGCTCGGCGCCATCGGGATGTAGCGAGCGCGCACGCTGGCCAGGAGTTGCAGACCGGAAATCCAGCCAATGAAAGTCAACAACGCGAAGAGGACGGCGAGCGAGGCGCAGAACAACGCCACGCTACGAAGACCGCCGCGCGCGAGCTTTCCCTCAGGCATGCTGAAACTCTGCCTGAACCCGGGCGGCTTTCCAAGATTCTTAACGCCACGGACGGCAGCGACTCGCCGCGGCGAGTCCGCGCGGAAGTGCGGTTCTCCGTCAGGCGCGCCGCCGGTCGTAAAGATCGGATCGCCGATGAGCTGAAGACCGCCATGCGCTGCCGAACCGTCTCGAGCACTTCGCACGAGACTTCCGCGATGATTAGCTCCTCGCGATCGGCCGAGGCCGCCGCCACCACCACGCCATATGGATCGATTACCGCCGATGAACCGCAAAAGGGCACGCCATCATCTTTGCCGACGCGGTTCGCGAGAATGACATAGCTCTGGTTTTCGATCGCGCGTGCGGTGGCCAAAACGCGCTGATGTTCGACTCGGGGAAACGGCCAGGCCGAGGAAATGGCAAAAACATTCGCGCCCTCGTCGACGGCGAGCATGCGATAAATTTCAGGGAATCGCAGATCGTAACAGATCGTTAGGCCAAATCGCAGCGGCCCGAAGTCGAAGCTGGCCAGCGCATCGCCCGGCGTGCAGCATTTGTCCTCTTCGATCGGCGCGGGCGCGAAGAGATGTGTCTTTCGATATTTCGCCATGATGGCGCCGACGGAATCGATCACGACCTGCGAGTTGAAGATGGCATCGCCCTCTTTCTCGGAAACGCCGCTGATGATCGCGAGCGAAAGTGTGCGCGCGATCTCTTGCAGCTCGGGCACCGCGCCCTCGCTCCATGGCCTCGCCTGCTCGCGGATGACCGGCATGGCGTAGCCGGTGTCCGCCATTTCCGGAAAGACGACCAGCTCCGCACCTGCGGTTTTCGCGCGTTCGGCGAAGTCGCGCAGCTTGCGAGTGTTCGCGGCGAGATCGCCAAGTGTGCAGGCGATTTGGGCGGCGGCGATCTTCACAATGAACCGTTCAACATTCGTTTCTTTCGCTGACCTGTCTTGAGGTTCAAACAAAAAAGCTCAGTAGACGCTTCGCATCGGCGAAGCGCGGAGAAACAATGATCGCGCAGAGCCTCTCGCCCTGACCGTGCGCAAACCCGCGCCGCCCTGAGGGCGGTGCCTGCAACTACTCCGCGCGCAAGGCAACCATCGGATTCACGCGAGTCGCGCGCCGCGCCGGAACGAAGCACGAAGCGGCCGCGACCGCGGTGAGAAGCGCGGCGACCGTGGTGTAGATGAATGGATCGAGCGCGTTCACTTTGAAGAGGATGTTCTGCAAGGCGCCGGCCGCGATGACGCCGAGAAAGAGCGCGGCGAAACCGATCCCAAGCACAAGCCCGATGACCAACTGCCACGCACCCTGGCTCATCACCATCTTGAAGATCCGTGCCGCATCCGCGCCCAACGCCATGCGAATCCCGAACTCCTGCGTCCGTTGATTGACCGAGAAACTCATCACGCCGTAGAGACCGACGGCCGAAAGAACAAAAGCGACCACGCCGAAGATGCTGAAGAGCTGGGCCACCAGCCGAGGTCCGCTCAAGAACTTCGGCGTGCGAACGCGCCGGCGTCCCGGGGAAATAGACCGGCAGATTCGAATCGAGCTGCGCGACGGCCTTGCTCAGCGCGGGCCCGAGATTCTCCGCCGATTGTCCGGCGTGTGGACGCACAACGATGGTGCAGAATTGCGGCGCCGGACTCGCCCCGAGCAGCGGCACATAGAATCCGCCGCTATCGCGCCTCCCGATTGAACGGCCCCTGCATCAGCGTGTCGGGGACAACGCCGACGATGGTGCGCCACGGTTGCGGCTGCGCAGGATTGAACATACGGACCTGATGCCCGAGCGGGCTCTTGTTGCCCCAATATTTGCGCGCAAAGCTGGCGTTCACGATCGCCACCGGTTGTTTCGCATCGCTATCTTCGAAGGGTGAAATCGCGACCCTCGAGAATCTTCAAACCCAGCGTAGTGAAGTAGCCGTCCGAGACCGCTTCGGAGTTGCCTTTCGGCCGGTCGCGATCGGTCGCGTAAGTCTTGACCGTCCACTTCGTACTGGCCGAAGTTAGCCGAAGGTCATGCGGAAACGATCGCTCATCGCCGCACCATCGAATGCCGGATTGGTGCGAAGCGCGCGCACGGCGCGTTGGAAAAACTGCCGGCGCGAATCTTCCGTTCGGATAATCGCCTTCGAAGAGACCCATGCGCGCGGCGTAAGACGCCCTTGTCGTCGTAGCCGTAATCCAGTTTCACCTGGTTGCGGATCGAGCGAACTTGCAAGGCCGAGGCGATCAGAAGCGCGGCCGTCATCGCAATCTGGCCGACCACGAGGATCGCGGGTGATGACGTTGACGAGGCGGCTGCTGTTGCCGCGACCGCCTTCCTTCATCATCTCGGAAGCGTTCCCGCGCGCTGCGAGCAGGGCGGGCACCAATCCCGAGACAAATGTCGCGAGCAGGACCGCGCCGAGAGTGAAGCCAAGGACTTTGGCGTCGATCGTGAAGACGATCCAATAGGGCAACTGGAATTGCGGCGTGCTCGTGATTTGGGCGAGGAGATCCACCGCCCAATAGGCCAGCGCCACCCCGACGACGGCGCCGAGGAGCGCGATGAGGAAACTTTCGGTCAGCATTTGCCTAACGATGCGCCAGCGGGTCGCCCCGAGCGCGCCGCGAATCGCCAGTTCCCGCGCGCGCAAGGCGGCCCGGCCGAACTGCATGTTCATCACGTTCACGCACGCGATCAGGAGGACGACGATGACAGCGCCGAGCATCGCGTACATGATCTGGCGTCAGTTGCTGGCCGGTGAACGTCTTGAGGAGTGGCTGCACGCTGGCGGAAATGAGATGCTCGTTGGTCTTCGGATTGTCCTTCGCGATCCGTTTCGCGAGCCTGACGAACTCGGCGTTGACCTGGTCGTGGGTAACACCCGGCTTGAGCCGACCCATGATCGAAGGACCGATGCCGGCGGGATCGCCGCGCGGCTTGAGCGGAAATTCGTTGTAAAGCGGCACCCAAAGCTCTTCGTTTTGCGGGAACTTAAAATTCGGCGGCATGACGCCGATAATGGTGGCGGCTTTGCCATTGATCCGGACCGCCTGGCCAACGATATGCGGGTCGCCATTGAAATCGCGTTTCCAGATTTCGTTGCCGAGGATCGTCACCTTCTCCGCTCCCGGCTTGTTATCCTCCGCCGTGAAGTCGCGACCGAGGATCGGTTTCACGTCGATGATCTTGAAGAAATCCTCCGTCACATAACCGCCGGTGTAGCGCTGCGGAGTCTTCTTGTAGGTGACGTTGATCGTCGAGCCGTTGAGATACGCGCTCATCAGCGCGAACGATTTCTGGCCCGCGCGCAAGTCCTCGTAATCCTGCGACGAAGGAATATTGCCGTTGCCGAAGTTGTTGTTCTGGTCCGACGCCTGGGGATCGATCAGGCCGACGTTCATCAATTGCTCCGGATGTGGAAAGGAAAAGCCGCGCAGCATGATCGCGTTGACCATCGTGAATTGCGTTGTGACGCCGCAGATGCCGAGAGCGAGCACGGTGACGGCGAGAATGAAGAACGTTTTGTCCTTCACCAGCATGCGAAGACCGATGCGGAGATCCTGAAAGAATGATTCAAAGAACATGGCAGTTAATAGGTTGATGGTTTGGCGAAGAAAGTCGAGGCCCAATGGCCTATGGCAGGCCGCGTCGTCATGGTTAGATGACGCCGCACAGGCGTTTGGATTCAGCAAAATGAAACTATTCGAGCGCATAGAGGTAGCCATCCGTGCTTCCAAAGTAGACCACGCCATCCACGACGAGAGGCGAAGAGAAAATCGCGCCGATCCCAAACTGTCGATCGGTCGCGACGATGGGAGCTTCCCGCCAAATCGAATGGTAGAGCAGGGGGTCGTTGAAGCGGCGGTCGGCCGTCAGGACCCAGCCCTTGTTTTGTTTTGACGTTTCGGTTTGGAAATCCCAAAGCACTTCGCCAGTTTTGAGATCGCGGGCCTGAAGAGTTCCGTTAAGGACGCCAATGAAAACAACATCGCCGGCGATCGCCGGCGACGAAAACATGTAGGCCTTGTCTTGCTGGTGCAGGATGGGCTTGCCAGTGAGGGCGTCGACGACGTGATAAAGACTCGAGTCCGACGTGGCAAAGAAGACCCTGCCGTCGCTTACGGCGGGCGAACTGATGACCCAGCTGAGCGCGTTGTCGAAATGCCATTTTTCCTTCCCGGTCGCGGCATCGAGGGCGTGGAGCTGCGCATCGCGACAACCGGTGTAGACGACGCCATTCGCCACGGCGGGCGACGATTGAAAGCCGACCTGATTGTGAAGCACCGGATCTTCGCCACCATGAAAACGCCATTTCTCTTTCCCGGTTGCGGCCTCGACGGCGTAAAAATAACTGTCCCAACTTCCAAAGTAGAGAACGCCATCGGCAAAAGCCGGCGAAGCGTGCACGACATCGCCGGTTTGAAATTTCCACCGTAAGCTCGCCAGAAGCCGCATCGACCGCATAGAGATTTCCGTCGCCGCTCCCGAAGTAGACCGCGCCCTGTGCCACCACCGGGCTCGAGAGAAAAACATCGAACGGATCAGCGATCGTCTGGTTCTTCGGTTGCAACCCATTCATGCCCTTCGCTTCGAAACGCCGCTCACCACCCGTCGCGAACTTCCATCGGACCGCGCCGGTGCGGGAATTGAGCGCATACAGTTTCCCGTCGTAGCTAACCACGTAGAGCGTTCCATCGATCACCGCCGGAGTCGACGGCGACGGCCCGCCCGTGGCCTGTTTCCAAATTTGGCGCCCGGTCTCGGCAGCGACGGCGTAGATGTTGCCGTCGTCGCCGCCAAAATAGATCGACACCGTCGCTCCAGACTGGCGATGAGACGATCCGATCGCCGGTAGGAAACTTCCATTTGATCCGATGAAACTGGCGCGGCGCCGGGCCCGCATAGACGCCGGTATGCGCTGGATTACCGCGGAACATCGATTGCGCCTGGCAAACTCCGCTGGCCAAGAAAGCGAGCAGCGCGACGATGAAGCGGAAGATTTTCATCGAGCGTTGGCAGATGCGCGCCGCAAGACGAGCGGCAACTCGAAAGGGACCGAGGGTAAACGTTCCGTTGATCTCGCCGGCCTCTTTCCGAAACCGGCCTTCGTAGGTGATCCCGAATTCAGGTGATTTGATCGTGAGGAAACCGCTCTCCTCCGTGACCAGCTCGACCGGGGCATTATTGGTTTGTTTGCCGACGATGACGAGCTGTGCGCTCGCGCCGTCGGGCTTGTGATTGGTCAGCGTCAGAGTGACATGGCGCGGGTAGCCATCCATTTCGTAGTCGCCTTTCCATTCGCCCTCGAGTTCCTGGCTGATCGCGGTACTCTTGCGCGGCAACTCCACCTGAGGCGGCCCAGTCTTTTGCAAGACGCAGGGCGCCGTATTGCCAGCCTGCAGAAAATCTCCTGTCAATTGGCCCGCGCTGGTCACGCGTCCTTTGAACTTTGCCTGCCCGGTTCGCTCGCTGGCGAGCGCGGCTTTGATCGTGAACGAAATCCCGGAATCGCCAACCGAAAGATCCGTCAGCGGTGCGCCTTTCACCCCGAGGCCCGGGATAATGATCGACCCCGCCCAAGTCCTTTCCGGCAACTTGGTCAAGATCGACGATCAGGGGAAATTCGCTGCCCGGAATTTGAATCGAGCCTTCCCATCGACCGGCCGCCGTCTCCGCCGCTTCACAGACGAGCGCTGAGTAAAGAAGGATAATGCTGGCCAGTCGCAGAAAAATGCTCATCGAAAATAGATAGACAATGGAGACTTCAACGCGGAGACATATGCAGAGCGCATACCACCCGTGACATAAATTCATAACCGTCTAAACCGGAGCTGGTTCGATTTCTTTCACAGGTCAAGGAGAATGGCGCGCCGTTCCGGCTTCGGGATTCTACCGTTTCGGATTCGAGATCCTTCGCGCGCAGGACAATCTCTCGAAAAAGTCTGCTTCAAAGAACCTCGTCTGTGAGCACGAGATCTGCTTCCAAACCGGCATGCAAGCGACTCTCCCGCTCCATCAACCTGCGATGAATTCCCAAAAGACCATGCGCAAATCGCCAGCCCCTAACGCAACCGGCGCTGCCTCCAGCGAGATTCACGCCTATCTGGCTGCGCGCGACCTTCTACTGCGTGAAGCCGAAGCTAATACAACAGAGTCACATCTACGCCGCGCCTGGGCGGCGAACGAGTTGGCGGAAGGTTGGCTCCGGCCGGCACGTTCTCCTTACGAGGCACAGTCGCTCCCCGAAGCCGAAGCCGTCCGCGAACGGCTGCGGTGTAACGCCGTCAAGGTGCGCCTCGCCCAATTGCGCACCCGCGCTGGCTTGCGTCGCCACGCCGCCTAACCCATTTCGTTGGGAGCCAGGAAACGCGATCGCCGTACCGCACCGGCTCTTCGCCCGACGATAAGGCAGATGGTACGAAACGATTGGCCGACGTCGTGCGCCAGCTAGGTTGGAGCGGGGGCGGTGACCTCGCGGAAGGCAGCCAGGAACGCTTCCATCTCGGACTTCTTGCCGATCGTGACTCGCAAATGGTTCGGCATGGGGCGGAATAATCGACCGACCTGAACTTTGCGAGACTTCAGCGTCGCGATCAGCGGCACGACCGGACGTTTCACATCGATCATGATAAAGTTCGCCTGCGACGGGATCGTCTGGAAGCCCATCTTCTCGAGTTCGCCGGTGGTGAACGCTCTTGTTTCTGCGTTGAGCCGGCGCCCTTTCGTCACCTGATCGGGATCCTCGAGGCTCGCCGTCGCCGCGGCCAGAGCCATGAGGTTGATGCTGTCCCAGGATTGCCGCTCACGCAGGCGCTCTATCGTATGGGATTGAGCGACGCAGTAACCGCAACGCAGGCCGGCCATGCCATAGATTTTTGAGAAAGTGCGCGTCACGATCAGGTTGGGATGATCCTTGACCAGCGGGATCATGCTCTCGTAATCAGGGACTGTCGGCGTAATGGTAGTAAGCCTCGTCGACCAGGATCATCGTGTCAGCGGGAGCCTTCTCGATGAATTCGCGCACTTCGTTCTTCGCCGAAATGCTGGCGGTGGGATTGTTAGGATTGCAGATGTAAACCAGACCTTTCTTCGCCGCGGCCATCATCTTCGGCAGGTCATGGCTGAAACTCGGCGTGAGCGGAATCTTCACGATCTCGGCGTCGTTGAGTTTCGCGTGATAAAGGATGGCCTCAAAGGTCGGATCGGCGACCACGAGAGTGCCGCGTCCCACGGTGTTCCTTTCATTCGTGAGCGGCCCTGTGTAAACGTCGGCGCATAACTTGAGAATCTCGCCCGAGCCGTCGCCGAGCAGGATCTCATCGCTTGCGACGCCGTTGAGTCTGCGCAAGCGATTCCACCAGCACCTCTGCGCGCTCATCGGGATAACGACAGGCCAGCCCAAATGCATCACTCATCGCTTTGAGTGCTTTGGGCGAGGGCCCGTATGGATTCTCGTTCGAGCTTAAGCGGACAACGGCCGTGGCCGCGCCCTGCGACGGCGAATCAGCCGCCACGGTCTTGGCCAGGGAAAGCGCCGGCCTGGCCACCGCGGCAGCCGCGCTGGCGCCTAACAATTGCGCAAATTTACGTCGAGAGATGGTCATTTGCGGACCGTTTGCACGCTGAGCACGCGGCCGCTTATTTCTTGCGCGTGTAGTTGATCTCCATCGTCTTCACTTCCTGGCCGCCGCGATCCTCGTACCACTCGAAGTTGTGATGATCGGCATCGACGACCTTGATCACTTCGCGGACATTGGTTTTCATCCCCGGCATCATCTCCATTTCGGAGTTGTAGGTGAAGGTCTTCGTGGTGGGATCATAGGTGCCGGTCGGACGTCATGATCCCGGTGCCCATGTTATCGCACCAGGTCGAAACGAATTTCTGCTGCACGTTATCGTAGCCTTCGATCGACATGCCTTTGAATTCGAAGTTCTTCATTTTGCCGTCCTCACCGGGCATTTTCATTTCACCGGTGAAATTGGCGACGAAGTAGCGGCCTTCCATGATCGGTTTGCGGACTGCGCTTCCCTTCGACTCCATCGGGGGCGCGTCAGGCGCCATCCACATTTTGACCGTGTAGGTCCAGGTGCCAGCCAATTGTCGCGAGCAGCTTGTGATTTTCGTTCAGCTTCGATAGTTCGATCATTTTCGCCATCATCTCGGCGTCGCTCATCTGGGGCGACGCGGTGGCATCCTTTGCCTTCGCTTCCTCGGCAAACGTCGGAGTGATAAGCGCCGTCGAGAGCACGGCGGCGATTGTTACAAATGCATTCTTGAGCGTCTTCATGCGGCGATTGTTTGCAGCCGGCCACCGCAGGTCAAGCGAATCCGGCTACAGTTTCGTAATCACAGTCTGACCCGGCGAATGAATCAGGTAACCGAAGCAAGAATGCGCGCCAGCAGCGTCTCTGGCATGAGGCCGAGGAAGAGAACCGTTCCCGCCAGCACCGTGAGCGCCATCCGTTGCAAATAATCAGGGTGGAAGGCGAAAGACGCCGCTCTTCGATTCATCGACGAAGATCGCCTTGAGGACGATCAGGTAATAGTAAAGCGAGATCAGGCTGCCAAAAAGAGCGAGAACGACGAGCCAAAGCAGGCCGTGATTGTCGCCAGCGCGAAACGCGGCACTGAAAAGGTAGAACTTGCCGAAGAATCCGGCGAGCGGCGGCAAGCCGGCGAGCGAAAGCATGAAGATCGCCATGCAACCGGCAAGGAGCGGCGAGCGCGTGCGCAGACCGGCAAAATCGGAGAGATCATCGCCACCGGTCTCGCGCCTAACGAGTGCAACGACGCCAAAGGCGCCGACAAGCGTGATCCCATAAATCGTGGTGTAGAAGAGCGTGGCCGAAAAACCAGCGCGACCGGCGGCGACCAGTCCGAGCAAGGTGTAACCGGCGTGTGCGACGGCAGAATAGGCGAGTAGTCGGCGCACGTTCTTTTGCGCAAGCGCGACGAGGTTGCCGATGAGAATCGAAAGTGCCGCCAGGACTGCGAGGATAGGCGTCCAACCGCCGGCCATGGCGTGCCAATTGGCGCTGCCAGGCACCGGGCCAAAGCCAATAAGCACGATTTTTCCCAACACGACGAAGGACGCGACCTTCGATCCCGAGGCGATGAATGCGGCGGTCGAAACCGGCGCGCCCTGATACACGTCGGGCGCCCAAAGGTGAAATGGCGCGGCGGCGATCTTGAAGGCGAAACCAATCAGCGTCATGACGATGCCGGCCGCGAGCAGCGGTTCGATTGGCGCGGCGGCAAGGCGCTGGGCGATCGAGGCGAGCGTGGTTGTTCCCGTCAGGCCATAGATGAAGCTGAGACCGAAAAGCGTGAAGGCGCTCGCCAGGCTGCCAAAAAGGAAATATTTCAGCCCCGCCTCGGATGACGACCGATGCTCCTTGTCGAATGCGGTCATGACGTAAAGCGAGAGACCGGTCAGCTCGAGCCCGATGAAAATCATGAGCAGTTCTTCGCTCCCGACGAGCAATAGCAGCCCGATCGTGGCGAGCAAAATCATCGCGAGATATTCGCCTTTGTTTGGCAGCGCATGCTCGCCGCGCGCGAGGAACACGGTGAAAAACGCCAGCGTCAGGCAGATGATCTTGAAAAGGGAATTGAGCGGCGAGATGACAAGCATGCCGTGGAAGAGTGTCGCGTGCGACGGCAGTTGCAGGACTGCGCCGGCGGCGAACACCAGGCCAATTGCGGCCACGAACGAACAAACGCCCCGATGTAGCGGCCGCGTGTCGCCCGCAAAAGCGTGTCGCCCGCATTCCCCGGGCCTGCGACCGACACGCTCGCCCCTACGCCGCGCCGACCGCTGACAAGTCCGATCGTAAGAACGACCAGGGCCGCGACGAGCACGATCGCCTCCGGCGCGGCCAGCTTGAGCAGTTCGAGATAGCTCATGGTCGCAAGAACCGCATCGTTTCCACCGCCGGCATGATCCGATCGAGGAGCAGTTGGGGATAAAGTCCGACCGCAAGGGTCGCGAAAATCAGGAGACTGGCGCCCAATTTCTCCGCCAGAGTGGCAGGTGCCACGACGGCACGCGAGTCATTCCATTCGGCAGCGACCGGTAGGCGGTGGCCTTCCTGCATCCGCAGCGCGGAATAACGATCGTCGCCGAAGAACGATTTCTTCATGGCGCGCAACGTGAATGCCGCGACCAGCACCATACCAAGTCCGGTGATCCAGACCGCCGTCGGGAACGCCTTCCACACACCGAGGAGGATCGTGATTTCCGCGGCGAAACCGCTGAATCCGGGAATGCCCATCGAGGCAGCGGCGGCGATAACAAACGCGAACGCCAGGAACGGCATCGTGCGATTGAGAGCCATGCCAGAGAGGTCGTTCAAATTGCGCGTATGCGTCCGATAATAGACCGCGCCGGCGAGCGCGAAGAGCAGCGCACCGATCACGCCGTGCGAAAACATTTGCAGGACCGCTCCGGAAACACCGAGGAGATTGCCCGCCGCCAAACCGAGCAGAATGAAACCCATGTGGCTCACGCTCGAATAACCGATAACGAACTTGAGATCGCTCTGGCGCAGCGCGACCGCCGCCGCGTAGACGATCCCGACGACCGCGAGAACCGCGATCCATTTGCTCCAAACCTCGAAACCTAACGGAAAGAGATTGAGCGCGACGCGCAGCGCGCCGTAGGCGCCGAGCTTCATCACGATGCCGGCGAGCAGCATCGAACCGGCGGTCGGCGCGGCGACGTGGCCGGTCGGCGCCCAGGTGTGCAACGGCCAGATGCCCGCGAGCACCGCGAACCCGAGAAACAAAATCGGGAAGACCCAGGTTTGCAGCTGGGGAGTGAATGGAAAGTGCGCCAGCTGTTGGAGATCGAGGGACCCGGCAGATGCGTAAACGGCAAGGATCCCGATGAAAACGAGCGCGCCGCCGAAGAAGGAATAAAGCGTCAACTTCATCGCGCCGTATTCCTTGTTGGTCGACCCCCAGATCGCGATGAGGAAATATTTCGGGACGATCACCAGCTCGTAGAAAACAAAGAAGAGAAAGAGATCCGCGCTGAGGAAGACGCCGTAGGAACCGGCGACGACAAAGAGTAGCCAGAAAAAAAATTCGTTAGGCCGCTCCTCCACCTTCCAGGAAAAAAGAATAGCGGAGACCGCGGTCAGCCCGGTCACCAAGGTCATCGTGAGACTGATGCCGTCGACGGCGAGATGGTAATTCATCCCAAGCGTCGGCACCCACGGCACGCTGATGATCGTGCTGAAATGCGCGAAGTCGACGGTACGCGCAAAAAACGCGGCGAGACTGATCGCGAATCCGCCCAGAGCGGTGGCGAGGGCAATCCAACGCGCCAAAACTCGCGGCAAAACAAGCAGCAAGACGGCGCCCGGCAAATGTGACGTAAATCGTCGAAGCGATCATCGGCGCTCGCCTGTTCCGTCGCGCGGCGGTCTCGCGGGTACGTGAAATCTAATTTCCCGCTGCGTTTTATCGCGCGCCAGAATCAAATGACGGGCGGCCTCAATGATCGCGATCTCGTCGCCATGTTGCCCGACTCGCGTTTCGACGTTCGAAGATCGCTGCGCCAATTCTCGATTGGCCTCCAGCGCTCGATCGCGATCCAGGATGACCTTCTGTCCACGAAGGTAAGAAATCCGTCGGGCAACGTGCCTAATTGGAACGATATCCTTTTTCATCGGATTCAGCCTAACAAACGCGCCATTTGCACGACGGTGGTGTTGAAAATGTTGAGAACGAACTGCGGGTAGAGGCCGATCGCGAACATGAGCAGAGTGATTGGAATGACGATCCACCTTTCGCCGAGACGAAGATCGGGCAAGCTGGCCGCAGCTTTCCGCCAGCGGTCCGCTAAAGAGCGCCTGCATCGCGCGCATGAAAACAATCGCGGTGATAAGCAGGCCGAGCACGGCCACCGCGGTGTAGCCCGCCGCGAGCGCGAAGGAACCTTTGAAGATCAAAAATTCGCCGATGAACCCGTTAAGACCAGGCAAACCTAACGACGAAAACATGGCCACGCTCATCCAGCCGCAAAGAAGCGGCGTGCGTTGCATCAATCCGCCGAAATCATTCAGCCCGCGCGCGCCGCGCCGCTGCTCGAGCAACCCGACAAAGTAGAAGAGCGCCGCAGCTGTGATGCCATGGTTGAAGATCTGCAGGAAGACTCCGCTCAGGGCGGCCTGCCCTTCGGCGGGCGGGACCGCAGTGGTCGCGGTCACGGCAAAAAGTCCAAGCATGCAGTAGCCGAGATGATTGATCGAAAGGTAGGCGACCATTCGTTTTAGATCCGACTGCGCCCAGGCCGCGAGCGACGTGAAGACGATCGAGCAAACCGCCAGTCCGAGCAGCCACGGCCCGGCGATTCTGATTTCGTTAGGGAAAAGCGGCAGGAGCAGGCGCACGAAACCATAAACGCCCATTTTCGAGAGCACGCCGGTCAGGACCATCGAGGCGCCGGTCGGCGCCGATTCGTAAGCGTCCGGCAGCCAGGTGTGAAATGGAAAAAGCGGCACCTTGACCGCAAGCCCGACGAAGACGCCGGCGAACGCTAGCCAGACAATATTTCCCGGGAGTAATCCCTCTTTGCCGAATGCCGCGAGCGCCGCAAAATCGAAAGTTCCCCTAACGAAATAAATGCCGAGAAACGAGAGCAACATCGCGATGCTCCCGAGAAAAGTGTAGAGAAAAAATTTCGTCGCGGCGCGATCGCGATTCACGCCACCCCAGACTTTGATGAGCAGGAACCCGGGGATGAGGCTCATCTCG
>CAWGFS010000001.1:0-151644 GCA_963821915.1 uncultured Verrucomicrobiae bacterium | reverse complement strand
TTCGCTTGGTCGACGCGCTATATCGATAACTGACACTCTTTGCAAAGGTGATACTTGGAAGTAATCCACGGCCTATAACCCTACGCACGTCCGCCACGTCCAGCGGGTCCGTCAACCTAAAAGGACGCAACCGTCGCGCGGCGCCACGGTCTCAAGTTCCAACTGTGCGGCAGCCAAAGGCAAGAAGAAGAGGCCGACAACAGCAACTTGAGGGGCGGATTCTTCACTCGAAAATGAGTGAAGACCGCCGCCGCCGTCAGGACCGCAACCATCAAGTCGCCGAAGATCGCCGCCTGCGGCCGATTGATTCCGACCAGAAACAGAATCGCGCCGGTGATCTTCAGAATCGCAGTCGGAACCTATCCTTGGCGTCACCGGCTGCGCCCGGTATAAGTGCCAGATGAAGATTTGTGCCTTAGTCCTAGCGGCAATCTTTTGTGCAGCTTCGCTTTTCGCTGAGGAGACTCCGGAAAGCATCGCCAAAAGCGAGTTGCCGTCGCTCTTCGCGATTTACAAGGATGCGCATCAGCACCCCGAGTGGTCGACGCACGAACAGCGGACCTCCGAGCCGATCGCGAAGGAACTTAAAGCCTCGACGGCTTGGTTGGGCTCGTGCGCCCCGACATGGATGCAATGCCGAAGGAGGAAACCGGCCTGCAGTGGGCTCGCGAGCGCGCCTACAGAATTTAACGAAATTCCGAAGGGCGCTCCGTCCTCGTCTGTCGCGCCTACCTTGCAAGCGCTTGCCTGCTAGTCGAATGAAAGACGTCAAGCTCCTCATTGTCGGCCTTGATGCCGCGACCCTTGACCTGATTAATCCTTGGGTCGCGGAGGGTAAGCTTCCGAACATCGCACGCCTGATGGGTACAGGCGCGTCGGGACGGCTCGCCTCAATCGTGCCGCCGATTACTCCGCCGGCGTGGACCTCTTTCATGACAGGAAAAAATCCGGGGAAGCACGGCATCTTTGACTTCCTGGAAACAGAGCCGGGGACGTATTCCCAGCGTTACCTGAATGCCGGCTCCCGCCGCACAAAGACGATTTGGCGGATGCTTAACGAGGCCGGCTACACCGTGGGAACCATGAACGTTCCCTTCACCTACCCGCCGGAACACCTCGATGGCTTTCAAATCTCCGGCATGGGTACACCCTCCGAGAACAGTCCCTTTGTCTATCCGCCCGCGCTGCGCAGCGAACTGGAAGGCTGCCTTGGAAGATTTCGCCTCGACGTCCGATACCTCGGCTTCATGTCCACCAATCCCCGCCGCCGTCAGGTTCTCGACGACATGAAAAACCTCGACGACCAGTGGCTTCGCGGCAGCCTTTATCTGATCGAGAAGCATCCGGCCGACGTGATGATGTTCACATTCATGTCGATCGACACGGTCCAGCATCATTTCTGGCAATACATGGATCCGACCCATCACTATCATGATCCAAGCGCTGTCCAGGAGTTCGGCGACGCTGTTTTTCGCGTCTACCAATGGCTTGACAGCGCGGTCGCCCGGATGGTGGAGAAGGTCTCGCCTGACACTTCCGTCTTTGTCGTTTCTGATCATGGCGGAGGCCCCACCTCCGATCGCGTCTTGTATCTCAACCGCTTCCTCGCCCAGCTCGGCCTTCTCCACTATATTGAGACGAAAGACTCTTCGCTTCCCAAGATCGGGAACGGTTTCCTCCGCTGGTCTTACGATCTCTTGCGCAGCTCCCTCAGCTCCCGGCAGAAAATTAAGCTCGCAAGCGTCTTGCCCACTTTACGGAAACGCTTCGAAACCAGTGTCACCTCGTACTCGAACATCGACTGGACAAGGACCAAGGCCTTCTGCAGCGAAGTGCTCGCTTCACCCCCAGGCGTCCGGATCAACCGCAGGGGAGTTAAGCCGGCGGGCATCGTTGATGACGGCGAATATGACTCATTACTGAACTTGATCACGCGCAAGCTCGGCGAGCTCCGAGACCCACGAACCGGCGAAGCCATCGTAAAGCGCGTCTTCCGTAGGGATGAAATCTTTCACGGCCCTTACCGCGATGAAGCCCCTGATCTGATCCTCGATTGGTGGGACACCAGCCTTTTTTCCACCAGCCCAAGTCTTCCCCAGGATACAGGGCAACCGCCGGTCGAAATCATCGAGCGCAAACCTCCAACGACCGCGGAATGGGGGGGGACGCATCGCCGTGACGGTATTCTGATTGCCCACGGCAAGCCTTTCCGGAAGGGAATTGAGGTCGAAGGCGCCCGGCTGATCGATATGGCGCCCACGATCCTGCACCTAATGGGCCAACCTATGCCAGATGATATGGACGGTCGTGTCTTGGAGGAACTTTTCGAGCCCGAATTTCTCGCCCGGCACCCCATCCAGGCGCATGGCGGGACCACGCACTTTTCAGATTTTTAATTGACAAAAACCATCCTGGTACCGCAACAATGTCTCAAGAAACTTCAAACGCCTCCAATCGCGTCCGGGAGTTGTTCTTAGCAGGGGTTGGATGAAAACCGATGTCGCGATTATTGGTGGCGGTCCCGGCGGAAGCGCCGCCGCCATGTTCCTCGCTCAAACCGGCCTGCGCGTAACGTTGATCGAGAAAGACACAATCGCCTCGTTACCATATCGGCGAATCCCTCACCGGCGAGTGCGGTAATTGCCTGCGAGCTCTCGGGCTCGAGGAAGAAATGACTGCGCGCCGGCATCCGGTGAAGTACGGCGTCACGGTCTATGGGCCGCGAGGCAAAAATGCCTTCTGGGTTCCCGTCAAAGGATGGCATCCGGAGTCGGGCCTTTTCGATACGCATACATGGTCGGTGCGGCGGAGTGATTTTGACCACATGCTTTTCACGGAGGCCGCAGCGCGCGGTGTCTCGGTGATGCAAGCAGAGGCCGTCGCGCCGCTTTTGAACGGCGACGCGGTTCGCGGAGTGCGGGTCCGGACAAACGGCGGCACGGTCGAGGACATCGCATCGGAAGTATTGGTCGATGCTTCAGGGCAGACTACTTTCCTTTCCAATGCCGGAATGATTGGCGAAAAAGTTCGCGGCAATTACGATCGGCAGGTGGCGATTTTCTCGCAGGTCGCCGGAGCGATCCGCGACCCTGGTGCGGCGAGCGGGAATACGCTGATCTTTTATCGCGAAAAACATCATTGGGCCTGGTTCATTCCGCTCGACGACCAAGTCGTCAGCGTTGGCGTCGTGGTGCCCGCCGATTACTACCGCGCGAAAAATGAGAGCAAACATCAGTTCCTGTTGCGCGAGCTTCACCAGCTGAACCCGGAACTGACGCGTCGGCTTCCGCAAATTGAATTTGTCGAGGAGGTGCGCGGTATTTCCAACTACTCGTATCGTATCTTGAATTTCACCGGAAAGGGATTTCTCTGCGTGGGCGATTCCCATCGCTTCATTGATCCGGTCTTTTCCTTTGGAGTCTTTTTCGCGATGAAAGAAGCCGAGTATGCCGCCTCTTCGATCGCATCATTTTTCGCTGACTCAAAGAGAGAGCAACCGAACCCATTTGCGGACTACCAGCGACTGTGTGATCGTGGTCAGGACAACGTTCAGGAACTTATCGATGCATTTTGGGAACATCCCTATGCATTTTCCATGCTCGCGCACCATCGATATCCGGAAGACGTCATCCATATGTTCGCCGGCAGGGTGTACGAGGAAACTCCTTTACCCGGTCTTCTGGCGATGCGGTCCATTAATGAACAGGGCCGAAACAAGAGAGTGGCTCATGAATGTGCCTGAAGTATTGACTGACTACATCAGCAGAGAGGTCGTTGCGAAGACTGGGCAGCCAATGCCGACACTGGACCAACCCCTGCTCGACTCCGAAGGCGGAGTCATTGACTCGATGAGCCTGTGGCCGTTGATCGTTTTCGTCGAATCGCGCTTCGATATCAAGGTCGAGGATACCGACCTCATGCAGGAAAATTTTCAAACGCTGCGAGCGTTGATTAAGTTTATCGAGACCAAACATTCGGAGTTACATTCATAGGAGGAACGTCATGCCGGTACAGCACACTTACACGATGAAAGCTGGAACAAAGTCCAAGCTGCTCCTTGTTTATGCCACGTCGGCAGAGAGCACGTCCGGCAAGACGGGGCTCGCCAGAAATCTTTCCGCCGCCAGTGCAGCCTACATTCGAGAGGGGGAATCGGCGGCCCGCCAAGTCCCGATCGTACAAGGTCGCGTCGGCGAATGGGGATCGGGCGCCCTGGCTGAAGTCGATCCCGAGTTGCTGCCGGGGTTGTATCAATTCGGCGCGCCGGATGAAATGATTGCCGAAGGTTCTGCGCGCGCTGTTCTGTTGATTCGTTTTCCCGACACGGTGATCAAGCCGGTCGAAATTAACCTCGTCGCATACGATCCCCAGGACGCGGAGCGTATCGGCGTGTGGAGCCTGGCCGGTCACAAGCGCCATGAATTTCTTCGGCAGGCATTACCTCGGTTTACGGAAATGGAACTGGAGTTGGGCGAGCAAGCCGAGAAAGAACTAAAGGCAAAGCTAAACGCGGAGAAAGAATCGTAAAATATATGTCCTATGCACTGAAGAAAGGAACCACGTCGAAGATACTGCTCGTCTACGCCCTCGACGCGACTGACATGCGTTCGGGCAAGACGGGTTTGAGCTCACAGACTCCGGACTCCAGCGCCGCCTACATTCGCGAAGGAGAAGCCCAGGTGCAGCGGATACCTCTCGTCGAAGGGAAGCTGGGCGAACATCGAGCCGGAAGCTTTGTTGAAATCGACAGCAAATTGTTGCCTGGCGTTTACCAGTTTGGCGTTCCCGACGAGATGCTGGCCGCCGGCGCGGAGACCGTTACGCTGATGTTGAAATTTCCCGGAGCGGTCATTGAGCCGATTTCCATTCATCTCGTTGCTTATGACCCGCAGGACGCGGACCGCCTTGGAATGTCGGCGCTCGGACCGGAAGGGCGAAGAGCCGCCCTCCGTGGCGCTTTCCCGCGGCTGACCGCGAAAGAACTCGGCGATGCTCTGATGGAAGTCAAGCAAGTCGGCAACATGGCGCAGGCGGCCGCAAGATCCGCGCAGCCATATCGCCGGCATATCGTCGGCTTGCCGTTGCAGCGTTCGCTGTTCGGTCAGGCAGCCCGGGCCGCGACGACGATTGGTTTGCCCGGTCTATCGTCCGAGCTGGATTTTCCAGCGCGGCTGGATGAAAACGGCGACCTCTTTTTGGATCGATCGCAGGTCGCCGCGCTGACTAAAGCCTTACCCTCGTGGTTCACGCCGGAAACTCTCGAACTCATGCACACGACGCACGTCGCCGCCTGCGATGCCTTGGTTGATGCGAGCGAGAATGCCGCGCGTGTAGCCGCTTCGCTTGACGGCGCGGCCAGGAAATTGTCCGAAGATCTCGCGAATAGAATGGCCCTTGTGTTGGCCTATGGAATCTTGAGCAAATTTGTCCCGGATGTCCTCTTGCGCGCTCTCGCGGATGCCGGAGATGTTGAGCCGCCGCCTTTTCCCGAGAAGAGTGCCGGCGCCGAACTCATGCAAAACACGTTCGCGTTGTATCAGGCTTGCTGCGCCCTCAACTACACCCCGCAACGATTGCAACGCGAGTGGCCTCGCGTGTCGCCGGAAGTCTTTCAGCTCGTTAGTGAGTTCTGCAATCGTCAAACAGGTTTCGGTCCGCTGGCATGGGACTCGCCCGGGTATGAAGATCCGAATTATGTCGTCCGGTTGCTCCACTCGGCCTTCGATGAGGTCGATGCAGAACAAGTTCGCCGGCGTTTGTCTTTCGCCAAAAGACCCGCAGTCGCTCGGTCCACTCGTCGATGTGCCAACGAAAATCGCTGCCCTCAGGCGTGTCCTTGGGTTTTGGCTGGATTTTCTGGAACGGGAGACCTGGTATGTGCGCCGCGCGTTTTATGTCGGCATGATCCCGCTCCTGCAGCAGCTGGCGGCGGGATATCGCCAGAAAATCCCGTCGTTCCAAGCTAGCGGATCTGTTATTTCTCGACATTCGCGAACTGACTGCGGGAATCGCCGATCCAGCGGTGATTCACACGCGCCGTCATCGTTACATGGAAAACACCGATTACTTGTCATTGCACGGCGTCGATCCGAGCCGGCTCGCAACGATGCTGGGGAGTTCATGAGCGCGGAAAACTCAACGACAGTCTACTCGGGCTTGGGCGCCGCGCCGGGACGTGCCAGCGGGAAGGCGTACGTTATACGCAACGCCGAAGATATTATGGCCGTTCCGGCAGGTTGCTATTCTTGTTATCCGCATCCTCCATCCACATCTTGCGCCGTTGCTCCCGCGAGTCGCCGGACTCGTCGTCGAGGAAGGCGCGATTCTTCAGCACGCAACCACGCTCGCTCGCGAATGCGGCATACCTGCCGCGGTGGGCATTCGAGACGCCCGCAGTCTCTTTCAAGACGGTGAATTGTTGGACGTGGACGGTTACACCGGCAAGGTGATCGAGAGGCATGTCGATTGATCGCGTGACTCCTCTCACCGATCTTGGATCAGCAAAGTATCTCGGCTTTGCGGGCGGTCTCTACCCGAATGGAAAAAACTCACCCCCCTCCGCTTACGAGAAGGCCGGAGTGGCGCTTGGCGCGACAGTGCAACCGGTGGACAGAGACGGCAAACCGTCGACGCTCCGGAAAAATCGTCATGCTCTCCATCGGCATGTCCAACGCGTCTCACGAGTTTTCGGAGTTCATCCGGTTGGCCGACGCTGACGCGCGCAAAAACCCCAGCCTGGTGATGATCGATGCGGCTCGGAATGGAGCGGCCGCAACAGAGATTGCCGTCCCATTCGGCGACTATTGGATGCACGTGGACCGCCAGCTTCAACGCTGCGAGGTATCCGCTGCACAGGTTCAGGTCGTATGGCTCAAGACTGCCCTCGCCCATGAGCCTCGCGATTTTCCGGAAAATGCTCAGCTTCTGCAGCGGACGTTGCGCTCGATCGTGGGAATTCTCAGCGACGAAGTTTCCGCAGCTGAAACTTGTATACGTCTCCAGCCGAACCTATGGCGGGTATTCGGAAATCGGACTTGAGTCCGGAACCCATCGCGTATGAATCCGGATTCGCGGTCAAGTGGTTGATCGAGGAGCGCATCAACAATCCGAGTGCTCGACAAGTCGCTACCCTGGGTTTCATGGGGTCCTTACCTGTGGGCCGATGGTCTGACGCCGCGCAGCGACGGCCTGATCTGGGAGCGCAGCGATTTTGAGCCGGACGGCGTCCACCCCTCCGCGCAGGGTGCGTTGAAAGTGGCCACCATGTTACTCGAGTTCTTTCAGAAAGACACTCGCAGCCCAAACCTTGGTTCTTCTCACCCATGACTGTGACTATTCGGTACGTCGGGACCGTGATCAGGCCGAGTTTTTCAAGAGCGCCGTGATCGCGCGTGCCATTTCCTGTGGCTCGAACCAGCCTTGCTTGACGGCGATTCGGCCGTCGGGACCGACCAGTATCGCGACGTTTGGGGCGCTGCCGAACGCGCGCCAGGCGCGGTCATCCAGAGCGTCGATCAGCATGGAAGTGGACAAGCGATAACGGCGCCTTAGTTGGTGCGCCAGTTCGATGCGCGCTTCAAGGGTTTGGGGCTGAGCACAGTGGATACCGGCTACCTCGTTCTTGGGGGTCAGCCATATCCTGTCTGCATAAGGTGAAGGCACATCAATCGGGTGCGCTTCGACAATGTAGATAATCACCGTGTTGATATCCTCGTTTAAAGCGCCGCGACAGCCGTCGCAGGTCCCGGGCATGTCGCCGGCTCCGACCGCAACTTAGCGACATCGTCACGAGCAGCGCCGGTTGTTTCTCCCAGCAGCGGCTGAGTTGCTGATGATTGCCTTCGATGTCATGGAGGATTAACTCTGGCATCCGTTCCCCGGGCTGACCGGATTGCAGCGCGCGGTCGCCGAGCCTCTGGTAGAGATCCGGTGTACCATGCGAGTCCCCGCGTCGGTCTTCTCTGCACCCGGAGACAGCGGAACTGCCGCAGCAATCGCCGGGCTCTGTCGCGGAGCCAGCGGAGCGCGGTCAAGACGCGCTCCAACGCAAGACATCTAACATGCGATCCAAACTGGTGTCCTGAGAAGCATGTGTGAGTCGCCTGTCGCTACCAGTTAAGTTTGGGCGCTAACAACGACCAGGCGGAGTTGCACATCTCTTCGAGCGAGAGGTTCGTCGTATCCAGCTCCAGCGACGGGGCCTAGTCTCATCGCCAACCGGCGACAAGCATTTTCCCTCTTACGAAAAAACTCTTCCGATTCGACCATCCTTCGCGCCATCGGCGTGAGCATGCCTGACTTGAGCGAACGGTTGTGAATCCTTGCACTGACCACGGCGTGCTCCGCGGTCAGCAGGAGAGTCAGATCGGGCATGCACAGGTACGATTCGAACGGTTCCGTCAGGTGGCGAGCCTCCGTCTCTTCGATCGCCGATTCGCCGATCATCAGCGAAAGGGGACTTGCCAGATAACGATCGCAGATGACATGACTCTGTGTGAGTTGAGCGCGCACGAGGTCCGACAGATGTAATGTTGCCGCCAAATAGTAGACAAGCCGCGGAAGCGGCGCCACAGCACTCATCCAGATGCACGTCGCGGCGAAAGCTCACGAACTCGGGCGGGTAGTGAAACGATGAAGCGCCGACGCGGGCGCACAGATATTCCGCGATCGTGCTCTTGCCGACGCCGTTACAACCTTCGATAACCAGGAACTTGGATTGTGACGGCATCAGTAGTAATCATCTTCAGGTACCGCCGGCTCCGCATCCGAGCCGATAAGCCGGGCTTCGATGAGGTAACCTCTCCGCCGGTTTTTCACCTTCGAGACGAGATCCGGTGGCAACGGAGCCGGGAGGTTCCTCGCGGCTTCAATGAGCTCCGGAGCTTGCAGGAAGAAGACGTCGCCCTTATCGAGGCTGCCGGATGCGATCAAGCGCCGCTCGATCTCGACCGCAAGCTGTCGCAGCGGATACGAATACTTCAGCCAGAGGACATGGTGATTCTCCCTTTCGACATTCAGGTCGTGGAGGAAACGTGCGGCGTGATTCAGTCCAAGCGCGCGGCCGCTGCTGTGGGCCAAATCGAAATGGAAGCTCAGCGCGAGGATATTGCGCTGCAGATTGAGTTCGTAAGGCATGACCGCATGCGGCTCGGTTTTGAGCGCCGTCTCGATGACACGGCCGCGTGTATCCCATGGTTCGAAGAGCAGGTCGCGGTCGCGCATCCAGTGCCATTTCCGGAGGTGCTCGGCCAGGTTCTGCGCAATGGCGGGATGTTGTCCGGCATCCAGAGCGGACTCGGCCTCTTCTCTCGTGCGAAGCCCGGCCGCGAGCAGCGCTTCGCGCAGCCTCGCGACGTCGGCCATGTAGGCGCCGCTCAGAACGGGAGTAGTCGGCGCGATGAAATCAGCGGGACCGGGCCACACTCCGATCGGCGGGAGGCGAGCCGACATAACTCAGATTGTGATTCACCGTCTCGTCGATGAAAGGGAACAGAATGTCGTCTCCCTGGGCCTGAATAAACCAGCAGAGCGCGAAGAACTCTACCCAGCGAGGCCACCAGGACGTGATCAATGCGACCATTTGATCTCCGGAGATCGCGTTCAACTCCGCGTCAGTTGTGGGAAATAGAATGAGAACTTCAGCCAGCCGATCGTAGGAAGCACGAACCTGGCGCATCAACTCAGCCATGAACGCTTCGTTCCAGGTCGCGCGGACAATGGATTGCCAGACCAGAGCAAAAGTGTCGGAGCGAAAGTGGTAGCGGCATTTCACCCACTTGATGTGGAGCGGTGGAACGTTTCGAAACCCGAGAACACGCGGGACCATCTCGAAGCCGGGCTGAACCAGAGACTTCAAAAGCGCAGAGATGACAAGCTCGGGACGCACTTCCAGCCACTCGAACTCCCCCGTCGTCGCCGCCGTTGCAAATTCCTGGTGGAAGCGCGCGTACTCCGGAAGCAGGGCCCACCACGTCGCCCGGGACTCGGGTGCAGGCATGGTCGTGATCTTGGTCCCGGGTTTGTGGCCGAAGAATTTGATCGTGTCGAGCGCCGCGGATTCCGCTTCGTCCATTCCGCCGATTTTTTGCCGCGTCGTTGCTGCGCCAGTGCGTATGGCGCTCGCGTAGCCGAGCGGAACAGCGGCGGATCCGTCCGGCCAGGCTACTCCCGGATCGAAGACCAACGGAAAAGCGGCGCGGTCATTGTCGTAAAGCGCGACGGCCGGGTTCGCTATTCGCGCGATCGCCTCGCCGAGTTCGTGACGAGGCAAGCTGCCTAACGAGAATAAGTATAACTTCGAGTTCGCCCGTTCCGAAACGATCCCGGCAACCTCCGTGATGTAGTTGTCGAGTGCGGCCTTGCGAGCATCGGCTGGCAGCGCTTCGAGGTCGTTCCACAGACCTTGCGTGTTTGTTCTCAGGTCAAGGTCGGGCACGAGGACAACGCTCGTGACACCGGAAGGCATCGCTTTCAATGCCTCCGCGGTAGAGACGATTGGCACGAGATCGGGTCTCTCCTTTGTGGCCTCCGTCCATGCGGACCAGATGTCCGACCACTGCACCGGCCCCAATGACTTCGCCCCACCTTCCGTTTCGATGCGGCCTCGATAGATGCGGCCAGTCGATCCATTCACGGTGATAAGCTCTCCGCCCACCAGCGTCGTCGTCGCCGTTTCGGTTCCGACGACGCAAGGCAGACCGAGTTCGCGCGACACGATCCCGGCGTGACAAATAATCCCGCCGACGTCCGTCACGATGGCCGCCGAGTTTCGCATCGCGACCACCATGTCGGGATTTGTCATCGGCGTTACGAGCACCGATCCGGACTGGAGCTGAAGCGCTTGTTCGATGTTGAACACGAGGTGGACGGGCCCCGATCCTGTGCCGGAGCTGGCCGGCACTCCGGTGAGGATGGCGGCAGCGGTGACGGACGATTCCGGCTCCGGCACTCGCGTCGTCGGAGAATGCGGCAGTGATCGGCCTGGATTGGACGATGTGGAGCGCATCGTCGTAGATGACCCACTCGACGTCTTGCGGCGCACCGAAACTTTCCTCCAGTTGTTTGGCGACCTGCGCCAACGCACGGGCATGGACAGGTCGAAGTGGTCCTTCGAGCGATTCCGGGACATCTTCCGCCTCGTTCAGCCAAAGCCTGTCGGGCGTCACTTCACCCTTGACCAGCTTTTCGCAATCTCCCTCGACGTGCTCGACGAGAATGCTCGGCCTTCCATCAGGCCCGGCAAAGCGCGTGAACATGACTCCCGAGCGCTCGGCGCGCAGGAAACGTTGGACGACGACCGCCATCGCCGGCACCTCCTGAACCCCAATCTCCCGGAAATAGGTGAGGGCGCGCGGCGAAAAAACGGATGCCCAAATCTCCCGAACCGTCGGTTCAAATTCTTCCGGAGTGCTGATCGGTATCGATTCAAAAATGCCGGCGAAGGAATGAGCGCTGCCGTCCTCAATGGTGGCAGAAGACCGAATGATCACGCCTTCGCAAGGCTGCTCCCAGAGTCCGTAAGGCGTCGACCGTTTGCCATGATCGGCTCGAGTATTCGCGAGGGAATCCGGCGGGAAAGAATGCTCTGACGAATCTGTTCGCCAGTTGCAATCGTGTCTTTGGAGCCGGCGAGCAGCGAGTCGAGCGTGTCGAGCGCGGAAGCGAGCCCCATCTCTTCGAGAGCGCTTTGAAAAGCGTCGCGCGTGATGACAAAACCGGGTGGAACGCGATGTCCGAGACTCACGAGGCGGCAGAGAGACGCTCCTTTGCCGCCGAGCAGGCCCGGATCGGCTGCGCCGCGCGCCGAGCACCTCAATGTACTGCGTGTGACTAAGAAGTGTTGCCATGGCCGATTTCGGATCGCGATTATGCGGCAACCCAGAGCCACGCGCAACGTTCTTGTGCGGATCCAAAACAACATTTGCGACTCATGCGATCATTCCGATGACTATAGCCCGTTCTGGCCTTCCGGCTCGTTCCGAAATCTAAATCGCCCATCTCTGACGTGACAGCCGCCAGTCAAGCCCGGCTGCGCAGGCTTGTTTCGTTAGCGGACTATTCACCTATGACCGCAGCGCTTTTCGATCTAACGATCCAAGGCAGCAAGGACGGCGGAGACCAGGATGGTGAGAACAGCCGTGATCAGCGCAATCCCGGTCTGGCCGAGACCGATCGCAATCCCGACCGCCGCCGTGGTCAAGATCCTTTCCGAAACCGTTAGGCCGTGGATCAGGTGTTCTTGGTGGTGCCCCGTGGCGAGGATTGAGGGGGGCGGCTCCATGCAAACTGACAATCGACCAACACCATGCGACACGGGCAAATGACGAGTTTTTTCTTGACCGGTAAACGGATATTATGAGAGAAAGTCTCTTCTGCCCCATTCATCGCGGTCAGACAGTTGACAACGATACCCGCACAATTCGAGCAAACGCTGTCGGCTTTCCCCGACAAGGCCGCTGTTTTCAGCGGGAGCGAATCGCTAACGTTCCGGCAACTCCACGCTGAGGCCGCGGCGGCCGCGCAGGCCCTCGCCTCGCTGGGAGTCTCGACCGGGTGACCGCGTCGGCATCTGCATGCAGAAGACGCTCGATCAGGTCGTTGCGATCCTGGGGGTGCTTTGGGCCAACGCGATCTTTGTTCCTATCCATCCCGTGCTCCACGCCGAGCAGATCGGACACATGGTCGACGACTGCGATATGAAACTCCTGATCACGGACTCTACCCGCATTGCGGAACTCCGTGACGCAGCGCATGGGCGCATTGTGATCGGGCATGGTCCGGCCGAACGAAGAGATCCCCTCGCTCGAGGAGCTTCGGCGGGAATGTCAGGACGCTCACGTCTTTCTTCCGGAGCAAGCCCGACGACACTGCTGCGATCATCTACTCGTCAGGATCCACCGGCAGACCCAAGGGCATCGTCATATCGCACCGGAACCTGGCCGACGGCGCCCGGATCGTGGCGAGCTATCTCGGGACGAAAGCGACCGATCGGATTGCCGGTGTGCTCTCGCTGAATTTCGACCACGGCCTGAACCAGCTTTGGCAGACCCTCTATACGGGATCGTCGCTCTACCTGCACGATCTGATTTTTCCTCGCGATCTTGTTTCGGCTGCTCGCCGCGCAAGCGGATTACGGCCCTGCCACTGATGCCGGTCATCATCAGTCGTATGTTTGATCCGCAGCTTCCGGGTCCTGACGCTGATCTGGATTTCTCGGCGCTGCGCTACGTGAGCACAACGGGCGGACCTGTAACTGCGAGGATGCTTGACCAACTCCAGAAGACGTTCCCAGGCACTGATATCGTGCTCATGTACGGATTGACCGAAGCTTTTCGGTCATCGTGGCTGCCGCCCGACCAACTCGCCGCCCGGCCGACTTCGATCGGCAAAGCGATTCCCGAAGTCGAGCTCTACGTCTTGGATGAGCAGGGACGCGATTGCGCGCCGGGTGTTCCTGGCCAGCTTGTCCACCGCGGTGGCTGCGTAGCCAAGGGATATTGGAACGCGCCCGAAGCCACAGCGGAACGATTCCGGCAGATTGATCGTTTCCCTGGCGAAACGGTCGTTTTTTCCGGCGACCTCGTGCGGCGAGACGAGGAAGGGTTACCTCTACTTCCTCGGCGCGAATGGACTCGATGATAAAGACGCACGGCTTCCGAGTCAGTCCGACGGAAATTGAAGAGCACGCGCGTCGATTCGAGCGGCCTGTTCGACGCCGTGGCCTTCGGCATCGACAATCCCGAAATCGGGCAGGACATTGCGGTGGTCTATACCACCACGGACCGAACTCCGCTCGCATCCGATGCACTGACCGATCATTTTCGCGTTGGGATGCCTCATCACATGGTGCCTCGCTGGTTCGTCCACTTGGAGGCATTCCCCGCGACCGGCAGTGGAGGAAAAGTGGATCGCGTCCTGGCCCGCCGGTTATCTCTGGAAAAGCTCGCCGCCTTATCTTCAATGGAGGACCATCATGATCGCACCTAGTTTCGGCCGGGAACTTCTCGAGCGATACGGCTCGCCCCTCTACGTCTACGATCTCGACGAAGCCGAGCGTCAAGCTAAGGCGCTCTTCGAACTGCTTCCGAAGTCCGCGCAGGTGTTGTACTCGGTAAAGGCGAACCCGATTCCAGAGTTGTGCGCCGCTTTGCGAACAGCCGGTTGCCGCGTCGAAATTGCATCGCCGCTGGAACTGAAGGTCGTGCTCGAAGCTGGTTTCGCGCCTGATCAAATCCTTTGCTCCGGGCCGGGCAAGACTGCTCCGCTCGTTCGCGAGATGTTGCTTGCCGGCGTGACTCATTTCTCATGCGACTCGTGGTATGACTTGGAACGCCTGGCCGGCGTCGCTCGAGAAACAAAGAAGCCTGCGAACGCTCTGTTGCGACTTCAGGTTTCAGGCGCACCGAGCGGGAAGCGTTGGCGTCGGCGCGATGCAAAGCCACTTCGGCGCGGATCCGGCGGAATTGCTCAATGGCGGGGCCGCCCGGGTCGCGCGCATTGCGAGGCGCCGAATTGGCTGGGATTCATATCTATTCGGGGGGTCAAATCCAGAGCGCCGACAAGCTGGCAGGCACTTTCGAACATGCAATCCATCTCGCCGAACAAATCGCTCAGGCCGGGGTACCTCTGCGCCTGCTCGATCTTGGCGGCGGGTTCCCATGGCCATTTGGAACCTCGGATGCTCCCATGGATATCTCCGCTTTGCGGGAAAAACTACAGCGTGTGAATGCGCAGCGCAGGTTAACTGCTGATGCGCAGCTTTGGTTCGAGTCCGGACGCTATCTCGTAGCTTCTTGCGGGACTCTGCTCTCGACCGTGCTCGACGTGAAAGTCTGCGAATGGAGCAAGACCCACATCATCCTCGATACCGGAATGATTCATCTGGGTGGAATGGCAGGCCTGGGACGGATTTATCGCGCTGTCGCCTCGATCGAGCCGCTCGCGGGGCCTGACGGCGAAGCACTCCAATCCGCCGACGTGGTGGGTCCGACGGATTACGCGCTGGACTACGTCGCGCGCGAGGCATCGGTTCCACCTTTGAAACCGGGCGACATTGTGGCCATACCGAACGTCGGCGCCTACGGTCTTACCGCCAGTCTAGTCGCCTTTACCGGCCTGCAACCTCCTGCGGAGGTGTGTTGCCGGGGGACCTCGGTCGTTGCGGTGCATCGCCTGCGCACGGGGCACGAGCGTATTCGGACCTGACCTGTGAAGTGAACCTGGATTGAACCCAATGATAAATATATGGACGACATAACCACTCAATTCGAGGAGGGCCTGCGCCGACACCTCCGTTCGGCGAAGCCGAACGCCATCAACTACGACGTAGAACTCGTGCAACTCGGTCTGGATTCGATGACTGCGGTCGCTGTGCTCCTCGACATGGAGAAGACGTTTGACATTCGTTTTCCCGACGAAATGCTCGTTGAAGGTACCTTCCGGACCGCTGGAAAGCTGAAAGAAGCGGTCCAGACTGCTCCGAGAGCGCCAAGCGTCATGACCAGACCATTGCCCGACCAATCATTAGGACCCGAGTGGACGATCCTGGAGCTGCTGGCCCGGGGCATCGTCGATGACTCGGAGCGGCAGATGGTTCGCGACCTTCTGTTGGCGGACACCTTGAATTGGGGTGAGCTGCTGGAGCAGGCGCTGCGGCACAAAATGCTTCCAATGCTGGCCCACCACATCATCTCGGCCGGCCTTCGATTCGATGTCCCGACGAGCATCTACATGCACTTGGAATCAGCCTTGGAGTGGAATCGCTGCCAGATCGAGGTATTTCGACGCGAGACGGTCCGCGTGGCGCAAGGCGCTCGCCGGCCGCGGTATTCACTTTGTGGTCACCAAAGGCATGACGTTCGAATCGACGCTCTACGGCGGCCTCGGCACGAGACACATGAATGACATCGATTTCATGATCGCGCCGCGAGACCGCGAAGCGGTGATGAGTGTGATGCAGGAGCTCGGCTTCCGTCCGTTCTTCGAATGGGCGAAGGATCGCCCGCCGCGAAGAAATCAGCAGCCGCCTGAACCGCGACCACTTGCCTAAGCTTGCGCGCGACCGTCGATCAGCCTGGGACTCGGACAATCAACATCGATGTCGCCAACAGCTTGACCTGGACAAAGAGTCCCTTTGACGTCCCGGTCGAGGAAGCGCTTGAGGACCGTGTCGAGCAGCCCGTTCCCGGCATGCCCGGGGTGAGCCTGCCCTGTTTCCGTCCCATCTATCAATTCCTCTTCACCGTGCTCCACTTGTTCCGCGAGGCGTGGCTGCAGAAATTCGTCGATTTCGGGACTGACGTCGGTCTGATGAAGTTCGGGGATGTGATCCGCCTGATCGATCGAAATCGCAAGGAATTGACCGACGGTGAGCTGCTGCGGATCATGGAGGCCCACAATGTCACCGATGCCGTCGCCTGGGTGCTCCGTCACATGGACGAGACTTTCCATACGCGCACGCTGGAACTGCTCGCACTTGAAAAACATGGTGACGAGAAGCTGCTGGCTACCCAGATGCAATCCAGCGGTTACGTGCGCGCTTCGGGCCAATCGATGCGCGAGCGCCTGCAAAGCAAGGCCCGCGGTTCCTTGCGGCCGGCGGTGCCGGCACATTCGGGTTCCTAGGATGAGTAGCATCAAAAGCCTCCTGTTCCGTCGCAGCGACATGAACGGGGTCGATGACTATTTCCCTCCTACGACGACTACCATCAGAAGCCTCCTCTTCCAGCTCGTGCCGACGAGGTATCGCGCGCAGACGCTACAACCGGCAACTGCAACGGGAGATCGAAGAGAATCCGGATGGCGCCCTGATCGTATGGGGGCGAGAGAACTCGAGCCAGCTGTATTACGTCTTCCACGGGATGGCGGGTGGGCTGGGAATTCAGCCTTTGACGGTCCTGCGCGAGACCGGATTGCTCCGGACCAATCTGGTTCTGCTCAAGGATTATTACCGCTTTTTTTACCAGGCAGGGTTGAACGCGGAGATCACGGACGTTGACGCCATCATCGCGCGCCTCCGGAGATGCCGTGAAGAGTTACCTCATGTCCGGCAGACATACTGTTCCGGGCCGTCGTCCGGCGGTTACGCAGCGATCCTGTTCGGCCACTATCTCCAGGTGGACGTCGTGTATGCATTCGCACCGGTGACGCTGATCAACCTTGACGATCTGAAGAGGTTCGGCGGGAGCAAGGAGGTCTGGCGCATCACCGAGCAGCACCGCGATCTGGCGAAGCTTCTGGCGAAGCACAATGGCCGAACCCGTTACAAGATATTCTATTGCGACGGGAACGTCAGAGACCGCACCTACGCCGAACATATCCAGGATTTACCTGGCGTAGAGCTTTGCCCACAGCCGGGTCATACGCACAACGTCATCCAGGCGATACACGAGAGCGGTCGGCTGGGCGAGATCTTTGAGACCGTCCCGTCGGATGCCGCGGTAAAGTGAGCCGCGAAAAACGAGCGAACGCACGCCGCGATCGTTCTGCCGCGGTAGATCGCGAGGCGCTGATTTTTCTTCACATTCCCAAAACCGCGGGAACGACCCTTAACCGGATTATCGAGTGGCAATACAGCCCTTTTGCGATTTTCACGATGGATCCCCATCGGATCAGGGCGACCGCGGAACGATTCAAACGACTTCCCGAGGCGCGCCGTCGCCGGTTGCAGGTGGTGCGCGGACATTTGTTCTACGGCATTCATGAATTCCTACCGCAGGGCGCTACTTATATCACCATGCTCCGCGAACCGGTGGCCAGGCTTCTCTCCTCTTATTATTTTGTTCTGCGCCGGCCGCTTAATCCGCTGCACCGGAAATTGAAAAGAGAGGGACTGGGAGTAGAAGACTGCATCCGACTATTCCCTGATCGCAATAACACTCAGTGCAGGTTCATTGCCGGAGTTAAGGATACCGCAATCGCCGATGAGCGATTACTGGACATGGCGAAAGAGAATCTTACAAAGTCGTTCAGCGTCGTTGGAATTTGTGAAAGGTTCGAGGAGAGCTTGATCCTCATCTCGAAAACATTTGGCTGGGCAATCTCGGCTTATGAGAATCATAAGGTCGCGAAGACCCGCCCGATGGTCGAACCAAAGTTAGTCGATCTCATAAGAGAGCATAACCGACTGGATGTTGAGCTCTATGAGTTCGGGAAGAAGCTGTTTGAACAAAGCCTGCGCAAAAACGAGGACGCAGTTAGAGAAGGCCTGGCGACTCTGCATGCTATTCCGAGGCCCGGAATATTGAAACGTTCTTGCCGATCAAGCATCAGCTCCTCAAGGTTCTTATTGAACAAGATCGTATCTGCAATATGACATCACAATATCGAGTGGCCTGGAGAAGTCTCGCGTCCGTTCCGAATGATCGTTTGGATCCATCGCGGCCGCTGGATAGAGGAGGGACGAATGACTCGAGCCCCTGCTGAAGAGGCGGTTATCTTTCTCCACGTTCCAAAGGCGGCCGGGTCCACCCTTAATCGGCTGATTGAATTGGAATATCCTCTCTTCGAGATCTACTCAATCGATCCGGTTTTCTTCAGACGATCATGGGCGCATTTGCAGCGCCTATCAACGAAACGACTTGGGAAAATACGCATCTTCAAAGGCCATATGTTGTTTGGCCTTCACGCGATCCTTCCCCAGCCGGCGACTTATATTACGGTCCTGCGCGAGCCTGTCGACCGCGTGCTTTCGGCCTTTTACTTCATGCGCAGCTACAAGCTGCACCCGCTCTACTGGAGGTTGAAATTTGGGAATTGGAGCCTCGAGGATTACGTTAGACGCTCGCGAAGAGAGAACGTCCAATGTAAGATTCTTGCCGGAGCTGAGTATAACAAGCCTTGTACGGCGGAGATCTGTGAAACAGCCAAGGAGAACCTGCTCAGGTATTTCAGTGTGGTCGGTCTTTCCGAGCGTTTCGAAGAAAGCCTCGCGCTGATGAAGCTGCGCTTCGGTTGGAAACTGCAACGCTATTCGAGCTTCAACGTGACTCGCACGCGGCCAAGGAAAGTCGATATTCCTCGATCGACTCTCGATTTGATTGCAGAGAAAAACTCCTTTGATATCTCGCTTTACGAGTGCGCAGCAAAGGTATTTCAGGCTGCCGTCAACGCACACGCAGCCCAAGTTAGCCAGATCGCGTGTGAGTTGGAATCGGCGCGAACGCGAACTCAGACCCCGCTTGGCTCGGCGCTATTTTCGATCCGGGCGGCTGGACGGAAAACTATTAGCAGGGCCTATTCCAGTATTTAGATCGAAAGCGTCCCATCCATGCGGTTGGCAGCAACACCGAAACCACGTGATGCGAGTTTTCAGGCTTGGAACCGTGGTTACGGCGGATTTCCCATTACAAGGCGGGCATGGCGATCCCTGACACCTGAGGCAAGGCGTAGGCGGGATTCACCGGTGCCTTCCGCTTGTCAGTGTTGGGTTTACCGCTACCCGTAAGGTTCACCCTTCGCCACAAATCCGTGGCTAAGCTCCGGCGGCGTCGGTGTAATAGCCACAGACCAATCCGTCCTTGTTAATCCCGTTGAGCGAGGTGTAGGTCGCGGTCGCGTCTGGATAATCATAGGTCACGATATCATCGGGCGTGACGTAGAACAAGCCATGAGTCACGCCTGAGGTATCTGTGTATCTGCCGACTCCCCAATTCGAAGCATTATTGCCAAGCAGAGACGTTTCGGTCGCACCAGGCACGTCGATTGGATAGGTCAGGACGCCGGCGCTATCGCGCGTGTACCCGTGTGTCATCTCATTGGAATCGATGTATGAGCCTATGATCTCACTTGAGTCATTTACTTGGTAAGCAAACGTCGCGGTTGCGTCTGGCACGGCAAACATTGTTACAACTTGCTCCACGCTAATGAAGGCCGGCTGGGTACCGTCACTGAAATTGGCAGTACCAACAAGATCGCCCAAATTGTTAATTCCCAATGGGATCGTATCCAAGGCGTCGTTGAGGTCGAATTGAAAAAACTCGAGAGGGCAACGCGGTTGCACTGCGGGATCGCTCCCAAAGGATAACTCGCCTGCACTCGCCATTGCAATTGCCATGGGCGTAGCTATCGCGGTTTGGGTCGAAGAAGGTGTTGGGGTTGGCGTTGGCGTTGGGGTTGGTGTACAATTGGGGTGGGTCATCAAATAACCGTGAGAGGTGCCATCGCTTTGCGTTCAGGTACTCGCCGACGACGTGCCGCCTGAAGTCAATGCCCCGGCCTTGAGTAGAGGCTTTGTTAGCAAAAGGCGGAATGAGCAGGGGGCTGAACTTTCGGCTGAGCGGCTTGTAAATAAAGGCCCTCGCTGTCCCGTCGGCCGTAATTAGAGTGCCAACGAGGTCTGTCTGATCGCTAATCTTCTGTGGCAGAGTTGCGGTTACGCCCGACCCAGGATAATCGAACGTCTGAAGGATATCGATCGTTGCGGCAGAGGCAACAGATCCGAAAAGCGGGAGCGTGATTAGCGCCGCGAGAATGTAAATCAACGAACGTCTGGGTTGCATAAAGTGTCTCCTTGCTGGGTGAATCGTTTTAAGGGGTGTTTGCGGCCTCTTAATTTCGCAATTCTACTTTTCGGAGGGTTCTGGCGTCAAGGATATTCTTCACGAGAGATGCCGGTTTCTTTATTGTTGCAGGCCTGAATCTCTTTATAGGTTCGGTTCTCTATCCCGCGGGCGTAGCTATTGGTGCCGCCGGGCAACGTCCCGAGATCCTGCGGCGCGCTGGTATTGGTGGCCCAGGTGGTAGCGTGGAACGCCTCGGCCGCATTGGTTGTGTAACCAACAATCTCGGCCAAGTGGTTGGTTTTTCCGACGTTCCATAACTGCGTGGCACGGCGGCGGTTAGGTCTGTGAACATAGTGTTCCACGCTGATCTTCTCTTAATCGACGCCGACTTGAGGATATTGGCGCGACCGTTGATGATGATGCTGCGCTCGATGGTTGAGTCGTCGTCGCTGTATACGTGAACCTCGCCCGCGCCGCCCCGGCGCGATTGCGCGCATACTCAATCGCTGCGGCTTTAGCCTCGGCAGTCGCAAAAGCGGGTTCGACGCCGGGCGCTTCGCGCGCGACCCACGCGCCCCTCCGCGAGCAGGGTGGCCTCTTCGGCGTCGGTCCTGCGATCCGTGTGGGCGCGCTCGGCAAAAACATCAGCGATCGCGGCTTCGATCTCGCAGAGTAAGAGCCGCTCCCAGCCTTTCTCGTTATCCCTTCGACAACAATTTTCGATGTCGCTGATGTAGTTGCGCAAGCACAAAGGGCATCCGACGCCTTCGCCGAATGCCCTTTGGTTCTGAGTTTCTAACTGCCTTCTAGGAGTCGGATGGGACGACTACGGGACCACGACGGTGACTTCATTGGAGCAATCGCCTGAGTCCGTTTCACAGACTTGGTAGGTGAATGTTCCCGTATGGGTTCCGAGATTGGTGTTGGCTTTTCCGTCGTCGGGCGTTGTCGCAACAACAGCACTATTTCGCAATATGTTTATGTCCCCGCCATCAGCCGGGCTCCATTGCAGTTGCACTTGGTGTTTGGTTCCCTGCGCCTTCACGCGCGCTTGGAGCACAATGTCATCCGGGCAACGCTCGAAGGTGAAGTAGGCGTTAAGGACACCATTCTGTGCGCCCGGCGTGTAGGCGCCAAATATGCCGCCGTTCTCCTTGTTTATGGTGGGCCAGGGGGTCAATCCGTTAAAGGTCCCGCCGATCGGCGTCGGGTCACCATTTCGCGCGACCACAAGCAGACCGCCGTCGGTTAAATTAAGAAGGAGACGGTCCTCGGTCTGGTTGCTGTCTAGATTCGCCCAAAGGAAAACATTGCCGGCAGCGTCGATCTCATGCTCGGGATTGTTGGACACCGCGAGGCCGAAGACTTCGCCGCCATCGACCGAATCGCCGAAGACGAGCACTTTGCGCCAATGACCGGGCGCGCCGGCGAACCAGCCGGAGTTTGTGGTGGTCGGGGTGGGATGATAATCGGCGAAGAAGGAGACCTGGCCGGCGTTATTGATGGACGGGGCTTCCATGCTCAAGTAGGTGCCGCCGATCGGTGTAGGATCGGGCACTTTGACGTACCACTGGTCGACACCATTTGTGCGGACGATGATACCGCGATCGGTAATGCCTCCGCCGACGATGGCGCGAAAGGTTATCTGATCGGAGTCGTTGATGTCGGGCAGCGGGCCGATCGGCATCGTAGTGCCGTCGACGAAGCCGACACTTTGCGAGCCGATAATGGAGTAGGTACCACCGCCGGGCGCCGGGTCGCCTGTGGCCGCCACTTTGGTTACCAGGCCGTTTTCCCACATAAAGAGGTCGCTATCGAAAGAACCGGGCGTTGGCAGGGCGAGGAAGAAGACCTTTCCGCTGTTGCTGATGGTGCCCGGACTGACCGAGTCGAACACTCCACCGATGGGCGAAGGATCGCCGGGCGCCGCGACCTTCTCGAGTGTGCGCGTGGCGGCGTGATAGACAAACAACGCCCGGCGCGCGCTGCCGCCGTTCACGTCGCTGATAAAAACGACATCACCGACGTCGTTGATCGATGGCGTGAAGAAAAATAACCCGCTGATCTTTCCTCCAATCGGTGAAGGATCGCCGCAAAGCGAGGTGGTATCTCCGCCGCCGCCGAAATCGCCGCAGCCGATGGCGACCGCGCTCACCGTGCTGTCCGGATTGAAGACGAAGAAGCCTTGATTACGTGACGATCCATTGACCGGCGAACCGAAGGCGACGCGGCCGGATGAGTTCATGGTGGTGTCGAAGAAGGGCGCGACCGTGCCGAGCGTGCCGCCTCCAGTGCGCGGCGCCGGATCGCCGTACTCGACGCCTGATTCGAGGTTGCAGATCTTGTCGGCCGGCATCCGCGAAGCGGCGATGCTTTGCGCCGCTATCCGGTTCGGGACCGCGGGAGTTTTCGCGCTGTCGTAAAGGACGACGGCATTTTGCAGGTGGTCGTGCGTGCGAAGCGTTGTGGGGCTGGCTGCGCTCGCCGCCGAAGGTGCATTAACAGCAACGACCGAAATTAGAAGGGTGATGGCTTTGGTTATCAGATTCATTTCATTTTTGTCGGCGGTTTAGGACCATTGTTCGAAATTGCTACATTATGTCGAGACGAAAAAAATCTACGACGAGGCGCGATGCCAAAGGCCGGGCGTTGCTTCGTTTCAGCATGATAGGCAGCCGATTTAGGGTCCATACTGGAAATAATGTTCCGGGTTCACAGGAAAAACTGATGAAAGACGCAGGTGACGAACCGTATGCACGGAATAGTGGTGGAGAGCGCCAAAACTCGTGCCTTGGTTGGAAGTCTAGAAGTCGCAAAGTTGGACAAGTCTCCCCGCGAAGCTAGAGAGAGCGGGCGCCGTCATTTTGCTTCCCTCGCGCTACGGTAACACCTGGATATTGAACGGCGCAAAAACTTGCCGGCCGTTGATTTGTACCTGAGCGAAGAGTCGCGTAAACCCAGCCTTGGGCGCATAGATCTTGAAATCGAGCACGGGCCCACCGCGATCGCTGTCCTGCGACAACGCCGGGCCAGTCGGATGCATGTGGAGAACCGTTTCGGCGTCTTCATTGAAACCCACCAAATGGGCAAATGCGCCCATTACCGGTTCTAGCTGGTTAAAGTCTTTTCCGTTGCGCGTCACCCTCAGCTTGGCGCCGGTTGGCTCGCGGGATTTTATTGCCCGTTTTTCCAGAGTAAGTTGGAAATGATATCCCTCCGAATCCGCGACAAGGCGGGTTTGCTTGTCGGCAACAGATTCTGAGTTACCCGTCCCAGTGATGATGCTCTTGTCGTATTCCTGGAGCCCGAGCGGCAGCGGGCGGACATCGGCCCACGCATAGTAGGAGCCAGGTTTTGTTGGCGAAAACCCGAAAGCATAATCGCCGGGCGCATCCGTCGGCTGCGGATGCTCGTGATGATAATCGGTGAGACTCCCATCCACGATCAGGAGATGAATCTTTCGCGTATGCGTTTCGATCAGCTGATCGAGCGTCACGGGATCCCCCGTAGAGCGTCGCAGACGCAGCACCCCGGAGGCGGGCTTGCCGACGACGAGCGGAGCATCCGTGCTGATCGTCGCAATGATGGTGTGCTGCCCGGTGAAGTTCCCATTGGCCATACGGACGGGCAGAATGACCACCTCCTGGTCCAGTGCCATCCCGCATTTCGGACAGGGCTCATCCTTTCTGCCAATCACATCGGGATGCATCGGGCAGGTAAAGCGTTCCGCCAACTGATGTGCGGCCTTGAGCAGTTCCGGGCGGGCCGTTTCCTGGAGTTGCTGGAACTTCTCGTCGGTCGCCTTCATTAACGGATCAGCCTTCTCATACAGTCCTAAATCGGCGGCGGCATGCATCGCGTTAAGGGTTCGCAGGTAATCCATCCATTGCATGCTCAAGGCATTGTTTTTCGGGCTGGGCGCTTTGGTGAATTCCGCAAGTAATGAAGGGATCGCGGTGCCGGCGAATGGACCTTCCGGGTCGAGCAAAGTGGAATCGCGTTTTTCAACTGCGGCATGGATGCGTCCCATCATCTGGAAGAGCATCGCCCAAGCCTCTACTTCTGGGATAAAGGGCGAGGGCGTGGCGGTCTGCGCATTTGCGGTGCGAGGCGATGGAGACGGAGAGGGCGACGCTCAGCGTGAGCGGGAGGACGTTCTGGAACATTTTGATGCATTTCGAGATCGTCATCTAAATAGGAGTAGCGCGGTACGAAGTTCTGCAACCGGTAAGGAATGGCATCGGCTCCCGAGCTTCCGTCGGAGCGACCAAGAGTTCCATCTCAGCCGGGACAGCTCAACCGCGATTCCACATCACATGCCTTGTCATAGGCACCTTAACATCACGCTATTTTATATGACATACATTGTCTGATGTTATTGATCTGCGAAGTGTCTTGCGGCGGACCTCATAAATTCGCTTCCCCATCGGGTTCCCCGTGGGGATAGTCGCAGGGATGACCGAAAACGTCACCAAATCGCCCCGCGTCGCCGCGAACTCCGGGCGAATGGGAGAATTATTTCGATCTGCGGTGGCGCGTCTTGCGCGCGCCGTGGAATCAACCCCGCGGCTCCGAGAAAGATGATCGCGAGGACGACAGCGAGCATTTCATGATCGTCGGCCCCGATTCGAGCGCTCTCGCCGTCGGTCGCCTGCATTTCAACACTCCCGCGGAAGCCCAGGTGCGTTTTATGGCGGTCGATCCGCAGGCCCAAGGTCATGGCCTGGGAAGCCTCGTCCTGCGGGAATGCGAACGCCGGGCTCGTGCCGCGGGCGCGACATCCATCGTTCTCAACGCCCGTGACGATGTCCAGGGATTCTATGTCCGACACGGATTCGTCGTCGTCGGGCCGGGCGAAACGATATTCTCCGTCATTAAACACGTCCGCATGCGAAAAGAGCTGTGAGGCATCACGAAAATCTTCGCGAATTGGTGCTGTGTGGGGTTGTCCCCGTCCTCGTTTCCTTCGAAAACGGGAAAATGGAAGATGAGGGCGATTACGATTGACCAAGACCTCTTGGCGCTGCGGCACGTCGGGCTCTCCCGCTTGACCGGACATTTCGACTTGTTACGCTGCGGCACTTCCCGCACGCTCATTCTCTCATGAAAACAAAAGGAATTTCTGCGACTTTTCTCGGCCTGGCGATCGCTCTCGGCTTCTCGTTAGGCTGTCTCCCCTCAAGCCTGGCGCAAGACGAAGGAGCCGGGATCGAGCAGCAAATGACCCCAAGTGAATTCAAAGCCGCCGGCCTGGAAAAGTTGACCCCCGCCGAGTTGGCCAAGTTGAATGGCTGGCTGCAGGGTTATCGCGAGAAAGCGGTCAAGAGCGGAGAAGAAAGCCGTCCGCGCGCGAGAGCAAAGACAAAGATGCAACTCGTCGTGAGCCGGATCGATGGCGATCTATAACGGGATTGGTACCGGCGACGTCATTCGCCTGGAAGACGGCACAGCATGGAAGGTCGCGAACAAGGACGAACACTACGGCGGGCTAGGCGGACCACCCGGCCGTGGCGATTTTCAAAGCGGATCTTCGGCTGGAAAATGCGGATCAGCAGTATTGCGGAATTCTACGTACTGCCCGTGCGGCAACGTTAGCGTTGGCGCTATTTGTCCGAGTTCGTTACGGCCGCGTCTTGATCTATCCTGGACATGCGGAAGCATGTCCCTCCGAATAGGACGCGCCTACGCACTTCGAGGTTCACCTATTACCACCTAACCTGCGGGCCGGACGCGGCTGCGCCAGCCCGAAGGCGGCATGCGTTGCCTGCGCGGCGCGATCGAGTTCCCCTTCGTCAATCACCACCGCGATCTTGATCTCCGAGGTTGAAATCAGCTGGATGTTCACCCCGGCCTCCCCGAGACAGGCAAAGAGTCGCGATGCGACCCCGGCGTGCGATCGCATCCCGATTCCTACGACGCTCAGCTTCGCCACCCCGGTCGTCGCCGTCATGGCCGACGCGCCAATCTCCGGCACGAGCGAGGCGAGCATTTTTTCGGCGAGCGACGAGATCGTCCTTGTGCAAGGTGAAAGACACGTCCGTCGTCCCCGTGCTCGAGGCGTTCTGCACGATCATGTCGACGCTCACGTTCGCGGCCGAGATGACCGAGAAGATTTTTCCCGCGCAACCTGGTCGATCCGGCACGTCGCGAATTGTCACCTTTGCCTGGTTGCGCTCGAGGCTGACGGAGCGCACCACGACGTCCTCCATGTTGGTCGTCTCCGCTTTGGCCCGAGTTCCCGGCTCGATCCTTCAGGCTCGAGCGGACTTCAAATCCGACGCCAAATTTTTTCGCGAACTCGACCGCGCGCGACTGCATCACCTTGGAACCGGCGCCCGCCATCTCGAGCAGTTCGTCGTAGGCGATTTCGTCGATCTTGCTCGCGTCGGGCACAACCCGCGGATCGCACGTATGCACGCCATCGACGTCGGTGAAGATCTGGCAATCGTCCGCCTTCAAGGCCGCGGCGAGCGCGATCGCGGTCAAATCCGAGCCGCCCCGGCCCAACGTCGTGATCGCGCCCTGCGGACTCTGGCCCTGGAAGCCGGCCACGATCACGATGTAATCCTCGGCCAGCAGCTCGTTGATTTGCCGCGGCGAAATGTGCGAGATTTTCGCTTTCGTGTGCACGCCGTCGGTCACGATCCCGGCCGCCGCGCCGCTGAGCGAGACCGCTTTGCCGCCGAGCGCGTTCACCGCCAGCGCCGTCAGCGCGCTCGCGCCCTGTTCGCCGGTCGCGAGGAGCGCATCCATCTCGCGCTCGTTAGGCTGGGGCGCCAGCTCGCGTGCCAGTTTGATCAGGCCATCGGTCACTCCCGCCATCGCCGAAATGACCGCGACCACGTCGTGGCCCGCCTTTTTCGTCGCGAGCAAACGCTCCGCCACCCGCCGGATGCGTTCCGCGCTGCCGACTGAGGTGCCGCCGTATTTTTGAACAATCAAACCCATGATGAAGCGCGCCGCCCCGTTTTCTCCATTCTGCGGGCGGTGTCAACTCCGCTTCGCATCGATCGCAGGCAAAACGTCTGACTCGTTAGGCATAACGAGAGACCGGAAGCGCGTCCCTCCGGAGAGACAGGCTTCCGCATGTCCAGGATCTTCCGTGCCGGTCTCGCTTCTTCTGACACAAGGCGCTAGTGCGCGACCGTCCGGGCAAGCATCTGGGGTATGCCGATACTCAGGCCGTTCCAAAGGATTTGGACGCCGATGGCCAAAAGGATAAACGCGGAGAGACGGGTTAGAATATTGGTCCCGGACTTGCCGAGCATCCGGACGAGCCGTGCGGCATTGCCGTAGCACACCACTACCAGCAGGCAGATGAGAAACATCCCGGTCGCGGCCGCAATAAAGTGGCGAGGATAGCCGTGGGCAAAGCCCGGGCCGGCCTGATATCTGAGGTGAGCTCCAAGCGTGATTGCGACGGAGATACTGCCCGGCCCCACAGTGAGCGGAAGCGTCAGAGGAAAGAAGGCATGATCGAGGGCGTCCTGGAGGGTTTCGGGCGCGTGTTTTGCCGAAGAATCATCCTCTGGCTGATTGAGGAGATTCCAACCCGTCGCCGCAACGACCAAACCACCTGCGATCTGCACGACGAAAAGAGAGATGCCGAAGAAGGCCAGAATTTCGCTGCCGAAGAGCGCCGAGATCAGGAGAAGCGCGAAGCCGTAGGCCGCGATCTTGCGCGCCAGGACCTTCTGCGCGGATTGGGGGTAGTTTCGAGTGAGGCCGAAAAAGATCGGGGCATCGCCCACCGGGTTCACAATTGGGAACAACGCCGCGAAGGTAACGCCGAGGGTTTGGAAAAAGTCAACCGCGTTGAATTCCATTGGATCTTATTTTCGAAACCGGAGGTGCGACTATCTGGCAAGACCAGGAGGGCGATGGCCTTGAATCAACTGCCCCGATCCGACGTCGTGGCCACGCCCTCCGTTTTCTCCATTCTGGCGAGAGTGTCAACTCCAGCGCTTCTCCAGCGCGCGTCGAACGGCGGATTCGTTAGGCTCGACCGCGGCGTGGGATGTAGTCGCAATCACGCCGGGATCCTTCAGCCCGTGACCGGTCACCGTACAAACGATTCGGCATCCCTCCGGGATCGCCGATGCGTTAAAGCGCGCTGCATTTTTCAAGTCGCACGCGCGCAGCAAGCCGGCAATCGGAGCTGCGCTCGCGGGCTCGACGAAAATGCCTTCCGCGCTCGCCAGCCAGCGTTGCGCGTCCAGGATTTCCTCGTCACTCACGATATCGATCGTGCCGCCCGATTCCTTGATGGCGCAATTCGCCTCGGCCCAGCTCGCCGGATTGCCGATTCGGATGGCCGTCGCCACCGTCTCCGGTCTGACAACAATTTCGTCCCGGAAAATCGGCGCCGCGCCTTCTGCTTGAAAACCAATCATCCGCGGACTTCGCGTCGCCTTTCCAGCCGCGCGAAATTCCTCATATCCCGACCAATAAGCGGTGATGTTGCCGGCGTTGCCGACCGGCAACAGATGCAGGTCCGGCGCGTCGCCCAATTCATCCACGATTTCGAACGCGGCTGTCTTCTGTCCGGCGATCCGGTCGGGATTGATCGAGTTCACCACCGCGAAATCCTCCCGTTCGCCAAGCGCCCTAACGATCTCGAGCGCTTGATCGAAATTTCCCTCGATCGCCACGATGCGCGCTCCGTAAGCGAACGCCTGCGCCATCTTCCCGCTCGCGATCTTGCCCGCGGGCAGGACCACCGCGCAACGCATCCCGGCGCGGGCGGCGTAGGCGGCGGCGGAGGCGGAAGTGTTGCCGGTCGATGCGCAAATGAGCGTTCTCGCGCCGCGCTCCAGCGCTTTCGAGACAGCTACAGTCATCCCGCGATCCTTGAACGAACCGGTCGGATTCATGCCTTCGTATTTCACGAAGACCTCGCACCCGCGTCCCACCTTTTCGCTCAGGCGCGGCGAATAAATCAGTGGCGTGCCGCCTTCGCCTAACGACACCACCGGCGTCGCCGCCGAGACCGGCAAATAGGCCCGGTAGCGATCGATCACTCCCCTGCCCCGTCCGCTTGCCTGATTCGTTAGGCATGGTCAGGTTAGAGCTGCCGGATCAGGCCCGCCGCGACCTCCGCTTCCGGCGAGGGCGAGAATCACATCCGTTTTCGCGAGACTTCCAACCAGGCGCTGCGTTCCCTGGTCGGTCACGACCGGCAGGCGTTCCCCCTGGTGCCGCGCGAAACGATCGAGGGCTTCGTTCAATGACGCAGTCGGATGAATGATCGGAATATCCTCCCGCAGGATGTCCCCCGCGATCACCAGCTCCGCCAACTCCGGCGCATTGAGATAATTCTTGATGTCGTGCAACGAAATCGCACCGACAAAGCGACCATCCTCCGTCACGTAAAGATAGTTGAATCGATTCGCGATAAACTTCTGCCCGATCTCGGCAAAGCGCGCCGTCGGCGACACGGTCAGCGGATCGGGTTTCATCAGATCGCGGACATGCAGTTCGGCAAGTTGCTGTCGGTAATCCCCTGCCCCTTTGCGCTGCAAGGCCTCGCTATAGATCGAGCGTTTCTCGAAGCTGACCGAGGTATAATAGCCGACCACGCAGGCCAGCATGAGCGGCAGGATGATTTGATAATCGAGCGTCAACTCGAAGATCATGATGATGGCCATGATCGGCGCGTGCGTCGTCGCGGCGAGAAACGCTCCCATCCCGACGAGGGCGAAGGCGCTCGGGTTGATCGTCAGGCCAAACGGCCCGTGGGCCGCCGCGATGCCAAACAAATACCCGAGGCTCGCCCCGACGAAAAGGGTCGGAGTAAAGACACCGCCGACCGCGCCGGAGCCAAAGGTCGCGGCCGTCGCCAGCACTTTGCTGAGGAGAATCACCGCCACGATTTGCCACGCCCAATTCCCGGCCAGGATCGTGTTCACCGCGCTGTAGCCGTTCCCGCAGACTTCCGGATGAAACACCGCGAGCGCTCCCACGATCAATCCGCCGACCAGCATTTTCAGAAAAACCGGGGCCCGGATGCGCCCCGCGAGACGCTCGCTCGCATCAAGCAGCCGCAGAAACCACGGTGCGACCAACCCCGCGAAAAGCCCGAGCAAAATATACGGGACGATCTCCCAGTTCGAGTTCAACTGGAAATGCGGAATCGCGTAGATCGGATCGCTCCCGATGAAACCGCGCACCGTCAGGGTCGCGATAACCGACGCGAAAACGAGCGGCCCGAAAATTTCCATCGCGACCGAGCCGAGGACGATTTCCGCGACGAAGAGCGCCCCGGCGATCGGGGCATTATAGGCCGACGCGATTCCTGCCGCCGCGCCGCAACCGACGAGCAAGCGCAATCGCGGGGTCGACCAATGGCGCAATCGCCCCGCGATCGAAGCCACGAGCGACGGATAGCTGGACGAGCGGACCCTCGCGCCCGATCGATCCGCCCGAAGCGATCGTAAACATCGCCGAGAGACATTTCACGAGGCTGCGCCGGGTCGAGATCTTTCCGTCGCCCAGCACCACCGCCTCCATGTAATCGGCCGTGGTCACCCCACCGCGCCAGCGCATTCCGAAATAGAGCACCAATCCCGCGAGCAATCCGCCGACCGCGGGGATCGTTAGGCGGTGCCACCACGAGAGCCCCATGAAACTTTCCACCAACCCGGGCGTCGTGCTTCCCGTCATCAGCTTATGCAGCTCACTGGTCAGATAGCGAAAACCGATCGAAGTGAGCGCACCGCCGAACCCGATCAGCTCCGGCCCAGCCAAGCGTGACCTGCAGATCGCTTGGGCGGATGACCTCGGTAAACCAAACCCACCATTTCAGCCGGCGAAGAAAGCCGAGGCGGAGCGGCAGCGCGCCGTGAGGCGCATCATCGGTCGACACGCCTACGACGTGAGCCCGTCATGCGCGGACGTCAACTCGCGGAGCGGAACAACAACCGACTGCGCGCTCCGGCAAAGCAAACAACGGCGACGAACAACGCGCATCGTGCAAAGGTGTCCGATAGCAGCTTTCGCACGTAGGGTCGCTGCGACTTCGGGCTATATACGCATTGAAGCGCATCGACACGCTCAGCTCTAGTCGGCTTCGCCGGAGGTTTCTTCCGTGGACTCGCGCTGAAAGGTATGCTCCCCGTAAAACACAAGGCAGCGAGAATCTTCGACATGGTCAATCTGAATCGAAAGCAGGTAGCCCTTCTTGGTGCGTCGAAACGTGCCGGTGCCTTTATTGAAAAAGCTATCCTCGTAGGTGAAACGCAAGACTCCGTCGCGATCGATGCGTCCCTCGCCGTCCCCGTCGGGCGCAGCTCCATGGGCATCCGGGTGGGCCGCCATTAAGAAAGCGAAAACTTGCCGTCTGCTCCCGCTTCCACCGTAACGGAAATGGCAACAGCATCCCGATCGGAACCGCCTTTCATGTACGAAGGAACCGATCAGATCAGAACCAGCGCCCGCCAGCACAACGCTCGGCGCAAGCAGCAAACATGATCGAAACGAGAAATTTTCTTGAGTCGGACATAGGCCTAACCACCAAACTCGGCGATCGCCGGAAACGGCCTGTAACTGCATCTGCATCGCATCGCCTATTCACGTCCTAAGTTCGTCGTGATTAGTGCACACAATCTCGTACCTAATACCCTCCAGATCCTTGAAAAAGAGCGCATAGTAACCCGGCGGGGTGTACCCAGGATATTCCCGTGGAGGACTCACGATCGTGGCTCCTATTTTCTTCAATTCAGAATAAAGCCGGTCAACGTCGGCGCGAGATTCTGCCCTAAATGCAAGATGATGCAGCGCTCCTGGTTTCCTGCGATTGATCGTGTCGGCCGCGAAAGCGGGTCGTGGTGAGGTGATGGCAAACGCCAGCTGTGGATGCTTGTACTCCACGACATGAAACTGATGCTCATCTATTACGGCGCTGCCCTTGTTCTGGATGTCAAATCCCAAGAGCGGAAAGAGCTTGTCGTAGAACGGCTCAGCGATGCCCATGCCTTTGACGGGTATCTGTATGTGGTCAATTATCGGCTCCATGGATTTCGGGTCGCGACTATTACAAGTGCGGCTTAAGCGCGAACGCGCGTGGTGGCGGGATGAACGATTTTAGTGATGTAAAAACGTGAGTCATAAGGTAACGCGCCAACAGCTGGGGCAACGGTTAGAAGGTTGGAAACTATCCAGTGAGCATGAAGACACCCGGCGATGGCAGCCAGGCGAAAAATGCGCCACCCAACGTGAGGAGCACCGGCGTATTTCTTGGCAGATTGGTGCGGCGGTGGCAAGCGCAGAGCGATGTCGGTTGTTCCAGGCAACGTTTGGTCCATTGTCGGCCTGCCCTCTCGTTTTCGTCCTCGATTTTCCGTCTCATTTCTAAGGACGATCACGGAGGTTGAGAGTTGAGAGTTGAGAGTTGAGAGTGCGGTTGGATGCGGATTCTTTTCTCGTCTCTCAACTCTCAAACTAACGACTCTCAATTTCCGATGGCTCTGAGCAAAAAAGAAAAACTTCGTCTCCTCACCATTCTGCTCGAAAGCCGGCACGGCGATCTGCGGGAACAGAATCTCAATCGCCAGGGCAAGGGCCATTTCCACGTTTCGGGCATGGGGCACGAAGCGCTCGCGGCGATTTCGTTTGCGACCGAGCCGGGTGATTACATCTGCGGGTATTATCGCGATCGCGCCCTCGTCCTCGGCCGCGGCGTGACTTCGCGCGAGCTGGCGCTCGATTATTTCGCGAAGCGCAAAGGGCAAAGCCACGGCCGGCAAATGCCGTCGCACTACAGCTACGCCGACGCGCAACATCTGGAGCGTCCCGACCCCGACCGGCGCGCAACTCCTCCCCGCCTGCGGCATCGCCTGGGGCATCAAGCTCGACGCCAAACCGAACTTCGTCATTGCGACGGTCGGCGACGCCGCGACGCGCCAGGGCGATTTTTTCGAGGCGGTCTGCTTTGCGAAAGAGAAGCAGTTGCCGGTGCTTTTCATCGTCGAGGACAACGCCTACGGGATCAGCAGCCCGACGCGGGAGATCAACCCGCTCGCGATCGATGTCCTTCAGCCTAACGACTGGAGGCAGATCGATGGGGCGGACGTTGGGGTGGTCTACCAAGCCGGGCAGGAAGCGATCGCGCATCTCCGCGCGGGCAAGGGACCGGTCTTTTTCTGGGTCAACATGGAGCGGCTCTCCAGTCACACCAGCTCGGATGATCACAAGCTTTATCGCAGCGCGGAGGAGATCGAAAATCTGGCGGAGGGCGATCCCCTAACGAAGTGGAAGGACTGCCTGATCGCCGACGGAGTGATCACGGAGGAGGATTACGCAAAGCTCGACCAGGAGATCAAAGAGCGCATCCGGCAGGAATTCATCGAGGCGGAACGCGACCAGGATCCGTCGGCCGACGAACTGGAACTGGAAGTGACCGGCAAACTCCCGCAGCTCGACGACGAAGTGCTGCCCGCCGGCAAATACCGCATCGGCGATGTCGTGAACCAGACGTTGCGCGCTGGCCTGACGAAAGACTCGCGGCGCATCATCTTTGGCGAGGACGTCGAAGATCCGAAGGGCGGCGTCTTCCGTCTCACCCAGAAACTCTCGACCGAATTCCCGAAGCAGGTTTTCAATTCGCCGCTCGCGGAATCGACCATCATGGGCGTCGCCTGCGGCCTGGCCTCCTACGGCAAGCGGCCGGTCTTCGAATTGCAGTTCATCGACTTCATCGGGCCGGCCTGGAACCAGGTCGTGACGAATCTCTGCAACCTGCGCTGGCGCTCGTTCGGCACCTGGACCTGTCCGCTCGTGATCTACGCGCCCTATGGCGCCTACCTGCCCGGCGGCAGTCTCTGGCATAGCCAGGCGAACGAAGCTCCCCTCGCCCATTATCCCGGGATCAACGTCGCCATCCCGAGCAACCCGGAGGACGCCGCCGGGCTTGCTCTGGACCGCGATGCATTGCGAAGATCCGACCTTTGTTCTCATCCCGAAACATCTTCTTTGGGCGGAACACGAGTCGGCCAGAGCCGATTCGCGCGGTGTCGTTAGGCAAAGCGCGCGTCCATCGCCCGGGCTCCGACGTGACGGTGGTCGCGTGGGGCAACACGATGGAGAAATCGATCGAAGCGCTCGGGAAACTGGGCGACAGGGCGAGCGTCGAGTTGATCGATCTCCGCTCGATCGCGCCGTGGGACCGCGAGACGATCGAGGAATCGGTGCGCAAGACCGGCCGGCTCGTCGTCGTGCAGGAGGACACCGAGAATTGCAGCGTCGGACAGATGATCATTTCGCACGTCACCGGCCAGGCGGAGCTCTGGGACGCGATGATCAGCCCGCCGATTTTGGTCAGCAAAGGCAACGTCATGATCGGCTACAACCCGATCTATGAATACGCGGCGCTGCCCGATGTGGAGCGAATCGTTAGGGCGATCGAACGTTCGGTTTCCGTGCGGAGAGAACGCGCTGTAGGCGGGGGCGCCGATTCCGGCCGATCGAAGACTGCTCCCACAGCGATGCCGAAACGCCGTTCCAACCGGGGTCACGCGACCCCGGCTGCAACATCGGAGCGCGAAACGCGTCCAAAAGATCGTTGTGCCGATCATGGGCGAAGGCATTCGTTCGGCCAAAGTGGTCGCTCTGTTGAAAAAACCGGGCGACCGCATCGAGCTTGATGACGCACTTTGCGAAGTCGAAACCGACAAGGCGGTTTATCCGATCGAATCGTCGTTTGCGGGCACGATGGGCGAATGGAAAACGGAGCTCGATGCGACGGTCGAGATCGGTCAGGAGCTCGGCACCATTCTGACGGAAGGCGCAGGCGATGATCTCGCGGATCAGATGGAGGCCGCAGCAGAAGTCTCGCCCGACGAAGAATCCGCCGCCGTCACTCCAGTCGCTGAAATCAAACGAGGGATTTCGCGCGAGCCCGCGCTCTCGGCGACGATCACGCGCAAACTCGGCCGCGTCGTTCCGGCGAACCTGCAGATCGACGCCCGTTGGGATGCGATTCGCGATGCGCGCGAAGCGGCGAAGAAGAGCGACGGAAAGAATGCGCCTTCACCCTCGGTCATGGTCGCGTGGGCGGTAGTGCGCGCGATGGAAAAACATGCGGCTTTCCGCAGCCTGATGCTGGAAGATGATCGGATCCTCGAGAACGAAGAATTTCGATCTCGGTGTGGCGGTTGCGATGGAAGGCGATCGACTGGCGACCGCCGTCATCACGGAAGCGAACACGCTCGCCTGGCCGGACTTCGTCAGGCGCTACAACGAGACGGTCGAGGCCACGCGCGGCGGACGGGTCGACGCGATGAACGCGCCGATTGTCATCAGCAGTCTCGGCGCGTTCGGCGTCCGGGCGGCGGCGCCGATTGTGGTCCCGCCATCGGTCGGGACGCTCTTCGTCGGCTCCGCGCACTATGAACTTTCGCCTAACGGAAAGAAGGCGCAGAGCGTGGAAGTGATTACTCTTTCACTCACCTTCGATCACCGCGTGGTGAACGGCGCCGGCGCGGCCAACTTCGTCCACGAGATCAAGGAATTGATCGAGGGTTTTGCGATTCCAGCGGCGGCCGCGGTTTCCTGAATTCATCCGCGCGATCGATCTATTTCTCCAACAGCTCACGGGCCGCGGGAAAAATCAGCTCTTCCCAACGTGCGTAGGTTTTCGCAGAGGGATGCAGACCGTCGGCCGCGATCAATTCCGGATGGCGATGCATCTTTTGGCTGAGTGGGAAGATATCCACCACGCGCACGCGGCGCTTCTGCGCTTCGTCCGCAATGATGCGATTGAAATTCGCCAGGCCGGCCCGGATATCGCGGCCGTGTGCATACTTAGGACCGTCGGGCGTGACAGAAAAGTCGGGAATGTTGATCACGAGCAGTCGCTTCTCGTTAGGCAGGATTTTTAGCATTTCATCCAGCAAATGCCCCAGCCGCCTCCGGAAAGTCGCTCCATCCACCGCCTGCACCCAGTCGTTCACTCCGATCATAAGCGTCGCGAAGTCCGGCCTGGCCGCCCGGAAGGCGGGCAATTCGCGCTCGATCGCATCCTGCGTCGTCCAGCCGGTACGCGCGGGATTCGAAACAAGTTCCACCGGTCGAACACGGCTCGTTAGGTGACGTGCCAGAAGTGCGGGCCACGATTGGCGCTCCGTCGCTCCCTCGCCGATTGAATAGGAGTCGCCGATGACCGCATAACGAAGCGTCTTGCCTCCATCCGCCGCGCGGGTTTGTTCCGCGTTCGCCATGCATGATCGCTGCCAGCAGAATTGCCGCGATCAATCTCACTCTTTATCGAAGGACAGCGTGTGCCGTTTCGAGCCGCTTGATTTCGACTCGATTCGACTGCTCGATGGCGCGCTGCTCCAGGTGCTCGAAGTCCGTCTGCTGGAGGGCTGGCGAAGACTGCCGGACGGCGTGCAGGGCGCGCCAGAGTAACCGCTTTCCAGTGATTCCGAGAGCGAGACTCTCCAGGGTCTGAAGCAGGCGCAGGCCGGAACCGTCACCACCGGAGAAGCCAAGTTTCGCGCGACTGAATTTCTCCGCCAGCCACGCGCCGGCGTTGCGCGCGTCGCTATCTGCGACGCCGAGAGCGGTCATTAGCTTGTGCAGTTGATCGTGGTCCGCTTTGATGTCGTCGTGCAACTCCGCGAAAAAAGCGGCCAACGGCGTGCCCGCGTGCGTCCTCGATCGAGTGCTCGATCAACTCCAAAGCACCGATCCCGCCGGCGTAGTGATCTTTCAGGTATGTATCGATTTCGTCTCCGTGCGCCGCGTCACTCATCTTCTCCATAATCGGGCTTCAGCCCTACCGGGGTCGTGCGCGCTTGCGCGAAACCGGGTCCGGCGTTGCCTAGTGAGGTGAACCAGCCGGCCCAAGCGCGCAGCATCATCCATCTCGACATGGATTGTTTCTACGCCGCGATCGAAGTGCGCGATCGGCCGGAACTGCGCGGAAAACCTGTCGGAGTGGGCGGCGCACGCGATCGACGTGGCGTGCTCACGACCTGCAACTACGAAGCGCGAAAGTTCGGCGTCCGCTCCGCCATGCCAACTTTCATGGCGCTGCAGCGTTGCCCGAAATTGATCGTTCTGCCAACGCGCTTCGATGTTTATCGGCGGGAAGCGGCCGTGATCCGCGCAATCCTCCATCGCTTCACGCCGTTGGTCGAGCCGCTCTCGCTCGATGAAGCGTATCTCGATGTCAGCGCGCATCCGGGCGCGCCGGGCGCGCTCGCGCAGGTGATCCGCAATCTCATCTTTCGGAAGACGAAGCTAACCGCCTCGGCCGGGATTGGGCCGAACAAGCTCGTGGCCAAGATCGCGAGCGAGCTGAACAAGCCTAACGGACAATGCGAAGTCGCGCCTAACGAAGTGTCGGAATTCATGGCGGCGCTGCCGGTGCGCAAGATCTGGGGCATTGGGGCCGTGACCGAGCAGAAGTTGCAACAACGCGGGATCACGACCTGCGGCGAGCTGCAGCGCTTCAACCGTGTGCAGTTGCTCGACATTTTCGGCAAATTTGGCGCCGAGCTCTACGATCTCTGCCGCGGAATCGACGAGCGGCCGGTCGAGCCGCATCGCGAACGCAAATCGCTCAGCAACGAGGAAACCTTTGCCACCGATCTCGAGACGCTCGCCGCCTGCGAGGAAAAGCTGGAAGAGCTATTCGCGGAGCTGATGGCGGATCTCGCGCAGAAGGAAACTTCCCGCACGGTGACGAAAATCTTCGTGAAACTGAAGTTCGCCGACTTCACCCGCACGACGGTGGAACGGGCCGGGCTGGCGCCGTCGTTAGGCGATTATCGCTCGCTGCTCGCGGAAGCGTTCGCCCGCACCGGCAAGAGTGTGCGTCTGCTGGGGGTCGGAGTCCGCTTCGCGCCGCTTGATTTGCCCGAAGCCGCGCAGTTGCCGCTGCTGCTAAACCGAAGAATCCGCGGTCTGTGATGTAACCGGTGGTAGCCTGCGCGTCTTGCAGTGGTGCGGGCGCTATTCACTGTTTTTTGCGGGCGCGAGCGAGGCGACAAATTGTTCGAAGCGCGGATCGCTCCGCAGCGGATCCCAGCTCGGATCGACCTTCAGATATCCATAGGTCAGATAGCCCGGGATGCTCATCAGCTGGCGCACCAACTCGAGCGCCTTTTCCCTTTCGCCGGTCCAGGTGTAAACCTGCGCCAGACCCTGCAGCACCAACATGCCGTCGTAGGCATCGCGGCTGAGCGGCATCAACTCGACCGCACGCTGTCCTTCCGCGATCGCCGCTTCCTTTTGCCCGAGACCCGCGTCCACCTGGGCGAGCACGGCAATCGTGCGGGGGTCGTCGGGCTTGATCGTTAGGCGCTGCTCCAGAATTTTGCGGGTCGCGGCAAAGGCGGCGCGGGCTTTCTCCTCATCACCGGCCGCGCGCGCGATGATCGCCTCGTACCAGGCGCGTGGATAATAGAAGCTGAAATCGACCTCCTGGAAAGTATCGCGGGGCGACGCCGCCAGCGTCCGCGCCGCCGCCGCGTTGTCCTGCCTAACAAGCGCGACGAAAATGCGGACCGGCGTTTCGCCGCCGCCGACATCGATCTCAGGCGGCGCTTGGGCGAGGGCGCGTTCGAGAATTTCAGGATCGCCGGTCGCGGCGAAACGGATGAATTCGCGCCGCAGATGCGTGATCGGAAGGTCGAGCCCGGCGGCGATGCTTCGGTCGGAAACGGCTATCGCCTCGTCGAACTGTCGCAGGAGAACGTAGGTATCGGCCAGCAGGTTGCTCGCATTGATGTTCCGCGGATCGAGGTCAACCGCGCGGATAAAATCGCGTTTGCCCTCCTCCCAACGGCCTTCGCGCCGGTGCAGGTATCCGGAGAGGGTAAGAAAAGGAATGCTGTTCGGCATCGCCGGCCGGGCGAGCGCGAGCTCTTTCTCGGCCCGATGGTAGTCGCGTTGGCAACGAAAATAATAGTCTGCCATCGTGAGATGTGCCTCGGCCGAGTCGGGCGCGAGGCGCAGCGCCGTCTCGGCAGCGATCTGCCCCCGAACCGCGCGCGCCGGGGTTGGATCGAGGTCGAGAAAATAGAGCAGGTCGTGAGCGCGGGCGGCGTAACAATAGGCGAGGACGAAACCGGGATCGCGCACGGTCGCCTCGTCAAGCAGTCGGATCGCCTTTAAGAACGAGGCCTTTGGATCCGGGGCGTTGGTATAGCTGTCGACCAGCTCCTTCGCCTGCAAATAAAGGTCGTAGGCCGCCAGGTCTTTGGTCGGTCGCTCTTCGATTAGGGCCTTTTCCTGGGGCGAAATGGTCGCCTGCAACTGGCGAACAATCTCCTGCGCGATTTCGCTTTGGATCGTGAAGACATCGGCCAGTTCGCGATCGTATGTCTCGGCCCAGAGTTGCGCGTTGCTTCGCGCATCGATCAGGTGCGCGATGATGCGCAATCGACGCTCCGAGCGCTGGACGGATCCTTCGAGAAGATAAGCAACTCCGAGCTGCTCACCGATTTTTGATCGATCGCGTTCGGGGTCGCCCTTGTATTGCTGCACGCTGGTGTGGCCGATCACTTTCAGGTCTGCCACCTTCGCCAGGTCGGTCAGAATTTGGTCCTGCACGCCGTCGGCGAAGAAAGCGTTTTCCTTTTCCGTGCTCAGGTTTTCGAAAGGCAGAACCGCGATGCTCTTTTCCGGCACTGGATGATTCGTTAGGCTGGGATTGCGCCACGGGTGCCAAAACCAATAGGCGCCAAGGGCGAGCGCCGCGATCGCCGTCCCCACCCCGGCGAGCGTCCAGACCTGGCGTGGATGCGAGACGCGCAGCCCGCTGATGTTCGGGGTGCGTTGAATCCCGGAGCTCGTGATGTCGAAGGCCCAGGCGAGGACGAGAGCGAAAGGAAACCCGACCGCAACCAGGACGACGAAGACCTGCTGGACCCAGGGTGGTGCAGCAAAGATGGGCAGAATCGTGCCGCCGATCTGGACCAGACCAGACGCGACGACGCCATAGGCCAACGCGACGCGGTAAACCCGCCGGTCTTTGAGTTCCCGAAAAAAACCGTGCATGTCTTGCTACTCTAGTGCAAGGCGGACAACCGCAGACTTTGGAAAGCCCGGCCGGCGCTTCGCGGTCCGAAACGTCTACAACGCATCACGGCGTTCCGATTTCGTCCGGAATCGTAAACAATCTCGCCGCCCACCACAGTCATGAGACAGCGGGTGCGCAGAATGTTGGGCGCGGGGATTTTCATGATGTCATCCGAGAGAATCGTCAGGTCGGCCAGTTTGCCCGCTTCGATTGAACCTTTGTCCTTCTCCTCAAAGGCGGCGTAGGCGGGCCAGCGCGTCAGCATTTTGAGAGCCTGCTCGCGCGTCACGGCCTGCTCCGGATGCCAATCTGGGCTGCTGAATCCATTTTGACTCTTGCGTGCGACCGCGGCGTAGAACTCAATCATCGGCTCACCGCGCTCGACCGGCGCATCGGAGCCCGCCGCGATGATCGCGCCGGTCTTGAGCAAGCTCTGCCAGGCGTAGGCGCCGGCCAACCGCTCTTTGCCGAGACGGCGCGGCGCAAAGAAAAGATCGCTGATCGCGTGCGATGGCTGCATCGAGGCGATCACGCCTAGCTTCGCAAAGCGCGGGATGTCCGACGGGCTGAGAATCTGAGCGTGCTCGACCCTCCAGCGCGGTTCCTTCACCTTGCGGTCGTTAGGCGAGACGGCTTTGAACGCCTCCTCGTAGAGATCAAGGATGGTGCGATTGGCGCGGTCGCCGATCGCATGCGTCTCGACCTGGACGCCGCGGCGCAGGGCTTCCAGCAGCATCGGGCGCAGGTCGTCCTCCTTTTCGGTGAGGAAGCCGGAGGTATCGGCATCTGAATATGGCTTCAAGAGCGCCGCGCTGCGCGAGCCGAGTGATCCGTCGAAGACGACCTTGATCGTCCGCATCGTAAAATGGTGATCGTAGTCGTTGAGAATGGGCCCGTCTTTCAACAGGCGGGCGGCAGCTTCACCGGGCCCATACGCCGCGTTGTAAATGCGCAGCTTCAATTTCCCTTCGGCGTAAAGTTTTCTCATCAACTCCACCTCGGGCAGATGGCTTCCGGCGTTTTGGATCTCGCACCAGCCGAGAGCGAGCGAGCGTTGCGCGCCAAGCAAAAGAGCTCTCTCGTTTTCCTCCGGTGTGGGAGGCGGGACTTTCTTCGCGACCAACTCCATCGCGTTGTCGAGTAACATGCCGAGCGGTTCGCCGGTTTTCTTGTCGCGCAAGATTTCTCCCCCAAATGGATTGGGCGTTTTCGCCTCGATTCCGGCAATCTTCAGCGCCTTGCTGTTGGCGACCGCGCCGTGACCGTCGGCCCGCTCGAGAAAGACCGGATTGACCGGCGCGACTTTGTCCAGCTCCTCGCGGGTTGGAAAAACGGGCGGCGTCCAGAAGGTCTCGATCCAGCCGCGGCCGGTGATCCATCGGCCAGGGCCGGCCTCCTCGGCCTGTTCTTTGACCTTGGCGAGAAACATTTCCAAGCTGGATGCGCTCTCGAGATTCAAGTGGGTCAGACGTTCGCCAACTTCGAGGATGTGATAATGCGAGTCGGTCAGACCGGGCACGACCGTTTTGCCTCTGAGATCGGTCGTGCGCGTGGCCGGACCGGAATATTTCTTCGCGTCGTCGGTCGAGCCGACGAAGAGAATGCGGTCGCCTTTGATGGCAATCGCTTCGGCCTGCGGTTGGGCGTCGTTTACGGTGTAAACGTTGCCATTGAGAAAAATTGTGTCCGCCGGTTCGGAGGGCTCGCCGTTGGAACGGGGAAGAAGGACAAGGGTAAGAACGAGCAGCAGAACCAGATGCTTCATGTCCAGTTCGGTGGACGTTTTTCGAGGAAGGCTGCGATTCCTTCTTTGGCTTCGGCCGACTCGCGCGCTTCCATGTGATGCCGCAATGCGGTTTCCAAGTCCTCTTTTACGGATGACGACCACAATTCCTCGATCAGTCGTTTCGTGCTGGCGAGTGCCGCCGGCGCGTTTTGCAGAACCGCGGCCACAATTTTTTGCGTCTCGTTTTCCAGTTCGTTAGGCGAGACGACTCGATTGACGAGTCCGATTTCATGTGCGCGCTCGGCGCTGATCAGGTCGCCGGTGAAAAGCAGCTCGCGAATATCGCGCTCGCGCAGTTGCCGCCGGAGGAAGGTCATGACCAGGCCGGCGACCAGTCCGCGCTTCGTCTCCGGGTAGCCGATCTTCGTTCGCTGCGCCGCGACGACGAAATCACAGGCCGACATCAGTCCTGCGCCGCCGGCTACCGCCGCGCCGTGGACTTGCGCGATCGTGATCAGACGCGTCTGGCTGATCGCGAGCAGGGTCTTCGCCACCATTTCCGCGGAGCGATGCGCTTTTTCGACCACGGTGGTTTCCTGCAGATCAAGTCCGGCACAGAATGCCTTGCCCGCGCCGCGCAGGATGAGAACGCGCTTTTGCGGATCGGCGCTGGTTTTGTCGAGCGCGTCCGCCAACTCGCTCATCAGCTCGATCGTTAGGGCATTGCGCCGTTCGGGCCGGTTCAGGGTGACGATCGTGGTGCGATCCTTCTCTTCAACAAGGACGTTAGGCATGGTGAATGAATTTCTATTTTGGAAAGAGGCGCTCTCTCGACCAAGTTACCCGGCCGGTATGAAGGAACAAATTGTGAAGTTGATCGAATGTCCGCGCGACGCCTGGCAGGGTTTGCCGGAGCAGATTCCGACCGAGCGAAAAGTGCAATACCTTCGAGCGTTGATCGAAGCGGGCTTCACCCATCTCGACGCGGTTAGTTTTGTGTCTCCCAAAGCGGTGCCGCAGATGGCCGACAGCGAAGCGGTTCTCACCCAGTTGGCTCCGCCTAACGACGTCGAGATCATCGGTATTGTTGTGAATGAAAAAGGCGCGGAGCGCGCGATCGCGACCGGAGCGGTCACGACCCTCGGTTTCCCTTGCTCGATTTCGGAAACGTTTCTGCGGCGAAATCAAAATCAGTCGCTGGAAGAAAATCTCGCGACCCTGACCAGGATTCGCGAGCAGGCCGAGGCCAGCGGTCTCAAGATGGTCGTTTACATTTCGATGGCCTTCGGAAATCCGTATCAGGACCTTTGGAGCATCGAGCGCCTGGTCGAAGCGGTGCGAGGGATCGCCGCGCTCGAAGTCGGCTCGATTTCTCTGGCGGATACGGTCGGCATCGCCGACGCGGATTTGATCAGAAAGGTCGTGACCGCAGTGATCGACGGAGCTGGCAACCAGGAGATCGGAGTCCACCTGCACAGCACCCGCGCCGAAGCGGCGGCGAAAGTGCTGGCCGCCTTACGATGCCGGCTGCCGGCGTTTCGATGCCGCGCTCGGTGGGCTTGGCGGCTGCCCTTTTGCCCAGGATCAAGTTGGTGGGAAACATCCCGACGGAGGAAGTGATTCACGCCATCGCGCAGCGCTGGGTGCGATCGCCCGTCGCAGACGATCTCAATGAAGTCGCGCGACTAAACGAGCAAATCGGCCAGCAGTTCGGGGAGGTGCCGGGAACCTGAACGGGCGAAAAACGAATCCCTCCGGAGGAACATGCTTCCGCATGTCCACTCAAGTTTGCACCACGCCCATGTGAAAGCGCGCCTGCGGCATCGGCCGGGCGACGTAGCCTAACAATCGCACGAGGACATCGCGCGTCTCGTGCGGCTGAATGATCGCATCGAGCCAGCCGCGGGCCGCGCCGTATCGGATGTCGGTCTGCTCTTCGTAGGTCTCCTTCACCTTGGCGCGCAATTGCTCGAGTTCTTCCGGCGTCGCCTTTCTTGTCGCCCCGCTCGCGGGAGCGCGCGAGAACGGAGAAGACGGTGTCGGAGGCCTGGGCCGCGCCCATCACGGCATAGCGGGCATTCGGCCAGGCGAGAATGAAGCGCGGATCATAAGCCTTGCCGCAGAGCGCATAGTTGCCCGCGCCAAATGAACCGCCGACCACGACCGTGATCTTGGGCACGATCGAATTGCTGACCGCGTTGACCAGCTTCGCGCCGCTGCGAATGATGCCGCTTTGTTCCGCATCGCGCCCGACCATGAAGCCGGTCACGTCCTGGAAAAAAATGATCGGCAATCCGGTTTGATTGCAATCCATGACAAAGCGCGCGGCTTTGTCGGCGCTGTCCGAGTAGATGACGCCGCCCATCTGAATGCCCGCCTTCTTCGTGCGGACCTGGTGGCGTTGATTGGCCACGATCCCGACCGAATGTCCGCCGATACGCGCGTAGGCGGTGACGAGCGTCTTTCCGTAGTCGGCCTTGTATTCATCGAGCGAATCCGCGTCGATAATCGAGGCGAGCAGGTCGCGGGCGTCGTACTGCTTTTGGCCGTCGAGGCTGATCAGGTCGTAAACTGCGTCTGGATTCCTGGCAGGCGCGGTCGCCTTTTTCGCTGCGCCATCTTGTTTCGCCGCTTCGGCTTCCGGCAAATGCGCGACGAGCGAACGGAGTCGCTTCAGACAGGCCGGGTCATCCTTCTCGTAAAAGTCGACCGTGCCGCTGACCTCCGCGTGCATCTGCGCGCCGCCCAACTCCTCGGCTTCGACGATCTGGCCGATGGCCGCTTTGACCAGCGACGGTCCGGCGAGATAGAGGCCGCTGCCTTCGGTCATGAGCACCTTGTCGCAAAGCACCGGCAGATAGGCGCCCCCGGCAACGCAGTTGCCCATGATCGCGGCGAACTGCGGGATGCCCGCGGCGGAGATGACGGAGTTGTTGCGAAAGATCCGGCCGAAGTCGTCCTCGTCGGGAAAAATTTCGTCCTGCATCGGGAGGAAAACGCCGGAGGAATCGACCAGATAAATGATCGGCAGTGCGCACTCAAAGGCGATGCGCTGCGCACGGATGAGCTTCTTGGCGGTCTGGGGAAAAAAGGCGCCTGCTTTCACGGTCGCATCGTTGGCGATGATCATGCACGGAATGCCGGCGACCTGGCCGATGCCCACGACAGCGCCGGCGGCCGGAACGCTGCCCCATTGCTCATACATTTTGTAGGCGGCCCACAAGCCGAGTTCGAAAAAGTCCGAGCCACGATCGAGCAGGTGTTGGATCCGCTCGCGCGCCGGGAGACGCCCCATCTTGCGTTGCCGGTCCTGGCCGACCTTGCCCCCGCCTTCGCGCAGAATTTCCTCTTCGCGAAGGATTGCTTCGCACCTCTCGCGAAGGGCGCTGCGGGCGGCGGAGTCGGCGCGTGAAATCATCCGGTGGACTTACTTCGGCGAAGCCCGGCGATCAAGCGCGGGAACTGTAGAGGGGCGGCCGGGCCGGCCGCGAGAGAGTTGGTTTGCCGCGAAGGTTTTGCGGGCGACACGCCCGCCGCTACACCCGAATCAAAAAGCCTAATAAATGTCGTGCTCGGCCCCGTAGCCCGAATCGCCGCGGATCGAGCGCAGGCGCCGTCGCATGCCGCGTTCGGATTCGGGCCGGTTGATCCGTTCCAACGCCATCTTCACGAGCAGTGGAATTACCGCGAGGGTCCCGACCGAGACGAGAGCGATCGCCGTGGCTTGCCGCGCAGGGCGATTGAGACGTTCAGCCATGAGCAGACCGACCCCGAGGCCAAAGGCGGCCCGGGTCAGGGTCAGCAATCCGTCCAACGGCAGCGCATCCGCCGTTTTTGGAATGGATAACGAAATTGACATCGCCTAACCTTATACTTCCCGCACCGAAAAAAGGAAACGGGAAAAACGTTTGAACCGTTTCGCAAACATACCTTTCCCAATGACCAATCCGCCTTACGCGCTCATCCTGGCCGGCGGAAGCGGCGAGCGTTTCTGGCCACTGAGCCGGCGCGCACGCCCCAAACAATTGTTGAAACTGGTCTCGGACAAGACGCTGCTCGAAGAAACAATCGATCGTCTTGGCGGGGTTGGTGCCGGACGAACGGATCCTGGTCCTGACCAACGTCGACCAGGAAGCCGCCGTGCGAGAATTGCTTCCCGACTTGCCGCCGGAGAACATTCGTGGCCGAGCCGGCGAAGCGCGACACGGCTGCGGCCGTGGCCCTCGCCACAGCCTGGGTCGCTGCGCGCGATCATCGCGCGACGATGATGGTGCTGCCGGCGGATCATGTGATCAACGATCGGGCTGCATTCCAAAAGACGATGCAGACGGCGACGCGCGCCGCGGAGGAGACCGGTGCGCTGGTCACGATTGGCATCAAGCCAACCTGGGCCTGCCCGGGATTTGGCTACATCGAACAAGGCGCGCCCGCGCCCTTGAAAGGAGGCTCCACGCCTAACGACGTTTTTCGGGTCGTTCGTTTTCGCGAAAAACCGAACGCCGAATTGGCCGACAGCTTCGTCCGGAAGGATAATTTCCGCTGGAACGCCGGGATGTTTGTCTGGTCGGTGCCGACAGTGCTGAGCGAATTCAATCGCCACGCGCCGGAGCTGGCGGATTTCATTTCGCAAATCCGGGCGACCGGGAACTGGGAGCACGCGTTGAGCAGTCGCTTCGCCGGGTTGCCGGTCATCTCTTTTGACTACGCGATCATGGAAAAAGCCGATCGCGTCCTGATGGTGGAAGCGAGTTTCGATTGGGACGATGTCGGCGGCTGGCGCGCGGTCGCATCGTATCTGCCGAAAGACGAAAATTCCAACGCCGCCAACTGCGACCTCACGACGTTGCATGCGAGCAACAACATCGTTTTCAGCGAAAATCCGGCCAAGATTGCGCTCCTCGGGGTGCACAATCTTATCGTCATTCGGACCGACGACGCCATCCTCGTTTGCAGCCGGCACGACGTCGAGAAGATCAAGAACCTGGTGGGCAAGCTTCCGTCGAATTTACAGTGAACGAAGAATTGCCTAACGAAATGAAACGAATCATGGGAATCGATTACGGAAGCGCGCGGATCGGCGTCGCACTTTCCGATGAGCTGCAGATGCTGGCCCATCCGACCGAGACGATAGTGGTGGCGAAGGTGACCGATCCGGTGGCGCGAATCGCGGCGCTTGTTTCGGAGAAAAACGTCGAACTCATCGTCGTCGGCCTTCCGCGGCACATGAACGGGAGCGTGGGCACGTCGGCTGACGAAGCGAGCGGTTTCGCGGACAAACTGAGGGCGAAAGTCGAGTGCGAAGTCCGGACATGGGACGAGCGCCTCTCGACTGTGGCGGCGCAGCGTGCGCTGCGTGAAGCAGGAAAATCGGTCCGGGAAAGCCGCGGCTATATCGACCAGGTGGCGGCACAGATGCTTCTGCAAAGTTACCTCGACAGCCTGCTGTCCAACCAGGGCGGCCTCGAGCCGGAGCCTCTTTGCCTAACGACAAGCGGACGCCGCGCGCCGTGTCCGGGCGCCGGCTAAAATTGATCGTCGCCTACGACGGCACGAGCTTCTGCGGCTGGCAGAGTCAGGCGCGCGGCGACTCCATCCAGGATCGGATCGAGGCTGCATTTGTCCAGGTCACCGGAGAACAAATCCGAGTGCACGGTGCGGGCCGGACTGATGCCGGCGTCCATGCGCTCGGCCAGTGCGCCCACGTTGATCTCCCACCAACCAGGCTCGAGCCTGGCGTCCTGGCGTCGGCCTTGAACGCGTCACTTCCGCCGCAAATTCGCATCCTGCGGTGCGAATTTGTCTCGCCCGCTTTCCATGCCCGCTTCTCGGCTCGCGGAAAGGTCTATCGTTACCGCATCGCCACGACCGCGGTTCTTTCGCCCTTCGAACTCGGCCGCGCCTGGCACGTGACCGGCGCGCTCAATGACAAATCACTCCGAGCGTGTGCACGAGAGTTTGTGGGCAAACACGACTTCGCCGGCTTCGCCGCCAATCGCGGGCATCCGGTGGAATCAACGGTCCGGACACTCCGTCGCGTTCGGGTGCAGCGGACTTCAAGCAGCACGACGATCGAGTTCGACGGCGACGGGTTCCTCTACAAAATGGTGCGACTGATGGTGGGCGCGATCGTTCGTTGCGGTCTGAATAAGACCAGCATCGCAGAGGTACGGGCCAGCTTGCTCAACGGGGCTCCGGCGGAATCCCGGCTGGTCGCGCCGGCCGACGGACTCACGCTCGTCCGCGTGCGCTATTAGAATCCCGTTTGGAGTGAGAAATCGACCCCGTCCAATGGCAGAAAAATTGCTTTGGATACGGCCGATATGCTTCCCGTATCAACTCCTGCCGGAACCAGGATTGTCTCGGGAAAAAAGCGCGGCTTCTTTCGTCGCAGAATCGAGTGGCTCTTCAGTCCGGAGCTTTTTCATCTCAAGCTTCTCATCGGCACGGCGGTTGGCGTTCTGGTGATCATCGTGCTCGCAGTTACCTGCGTGGTCTTCACGTTTCGCCATCGGCACCGAGACGCGCTGCGCGCACACACTATCGAAGTCAAAAGGCTGAGCAGCGTGGTCGAAAACGACATCGCGGCACTCGAGAATGCGCATCGCAGCCATCTGTTAACTAGAGATGGCGCTTACCCGAAAAACTCTGCGCGGCTTCGGGACCTTTTCCTCCAGCACAGCAAGGACCTGAACGACGCCCTTGGCGATAGCCTCACAGCAGAGAAAGCGTATCCTAAAAATACGTGAAATCGTCCGCAATTGACTTATGACAATCTTATTAACTGACTTTCACTTCCGCCTAAAGACGAAATGAGTGACCGGCTCGACGACGCCAAGAATGCCTCGCTCCGCGCTCGCGACCTCGCCCACCAGCTCCTTACTTTTTCCCGCGGAGGTGCACCAATCAAAAAGGCCGCTTGCATCGCCAGTCTCATCGAGGAAACCGTCAGCTTCTCGCTTCGCGGCTCGCAGAGCCGCAGCGTGGTTGCCATCGCGCCTAACCTCTGGTCAACGGAATTCGATCCCGGTCAGATCAGCCAGGTGATCGCGAACCTGGTCGTCAACGCCGAACAAGCCATGCCTGACGGCGGCACGCTCCACGTTGATTGCGACAATTTTCCCTGCGCACCGGAGACAGCGCCGTCGATTCCCGATCTGGTCCCCGGGGATTACATCCGGATTCGGGTGCGCGATGAAGGCGTTGGCATCCCGGAACAATGCCTGAAGCGGATTTTCGATCCCTACTTCACAACCAAGCCAAGTGGCAACGGTCTCGGTCTCGCGACCACGTACTCGATTGTTAGGAATCATAGCGGCCTCATCACGGTCGAATCGGCGCAGGATTGCGGCTCCACCTTCACCGTCTATCTGCCTGCTACCCGGCAAGAGACCGTGCCGGTCAAGACGGCGCCGACCTCGGACGAACCGATCAACGGCACCGGCCGCATCCTCGTCGTGGACGATGAGGAAGGAATCCGCGCGCTGGCCGAATTTGCTCTCAGCCGTTTCGGTTACGAAGTCGTCGGTGCTGAGACGGCGTCACAGGGGATCGAGCTTTACCGCGAAGCGCTGATCTGTGGACAACGTTTCGATCTCGTCATCCTCGATCTGACGTTGCCCGGTGGGATCGGCGGGAAAGAAGCGCTGAAAGCGTTGATCGAGATCGATCCGATGGTGACTGCGATCGTCTCCAGCGGTTACGCGATGGACGCCACGCTTTGCCGCTACGAAGACCTGGGTTTCCGTGGTGTCATTGTGAAGCCCTACGAGGCGGCAGAGCTGGGACGAACGGTGCGCGACGTTATCTCCGCAAGCCGACTCGGCTGCGAATTCCAGGACGTGCAACTATAGACGTTGGATAGCGCGGCTGTTCGCGCCCCTTACGGCTCTGCCCCGGTAACGGACGCTAAGCGACGGCCGGGCTTTCCAGCGTCTGCAGTTGCGCAAGCGCAGCCGCCCCTTAGTTTGTCTGCGGGATGAACGCATTGCCTGTTCAAAAGGATTCGCAAACAGTTCCTGCCGCCTACGATTCCAAGATCGAAGGCAACGTCATTTTCACCCGGCTCGATGCGGCGATGAACTGGATGCGCAAGAACTCCCTTTGGCCAATGCCGATGGGCCTGGCCTGTTGCGCGATCGAGCTTATGGCCACCGCTTCCGCCCGCTTTGACATCGCCCGCTTTGGCGCCGAGGTCATGCGCTTTTCGCCCCGTCAATGCGACGTCATGATTGTCGCCGGCACCGTCACCTACAAAATGGCCCTGGCCGTCAAGCGCATCTACGATCAGATGCCCGAGCCGAAATGGGTCATCGCGATGGGCGCCTGCGCCTCGAGCGGCGGGATGTACCGTTCCTACGCTGTGCTGCAGGGCATCGACCAGCTCCTGCCCGTCGATGTCTATGTTTCCGGTTGCCCGCCCCGTCCCGAAGCTCTCATCGACGGCCTTATGAAACTGCAGGAGAAGATCGCCGGCGAACATTCCTTCACCGCCCAAAAACGTGGCCTCGTCGACAAACTCGAAGCCTTGGTCTAACGCCCTCGTCACGCGTCACTCATCACTTCCCAATGACCGGCGCTGAACTCCTAAACTCGTTAGGCGCGCGCCTCGGGACGAAGATTCGAGAACGGATCGAATTCCGCGGCGAGACCACTTTTCTGATCGACCGGGCCGACATCCGAGAAGTCGCGAAGCTCTGCAAAGACGAACTCTTTGATTATCTGCTCGATATCTCGAGCGTCGATAACTTTGGCACCGAGCCCCGCTTCGAAGTCGTCTATGAGCTTTACTCGATGACCCTGTCGATTCATCTGCGGCTCAAACTGCGCGTCTCCGAAGAAGACCCGACCGTCGACACTGTCTCCGACCTCTGGCCGACGGCCAACTGGCACGAACGCGAGATTTGGGACATGATGGGTCTGCGTTTCAACAACCACCCCGATTTGCGCCGCATCCTCATGTGGGAGGGCTACCCGTATTTCCCCTTGCGCAAAGAATTCCCGCTCGAAGGACTGCCGAGCGACATGCCGGATGTCGCCTTCACCTCCGCCGCGCCCATGGAAGGCGGCCCCTTCGTCACCCAACCGAGCACCGCCACCGCGAAAGACCGCGAGCCCCGTGCCCGCGGGCCGATCTAGCCTAGAGGGACGCATTTGCAAGCCGGCCTCGCCCGCTTCGCGGGCTGCGTTGGGACGAGTCAGTTGCATTAACCACAATGAATCTCGGGCGCGCAAGCGATCGGTTCGGCTACCGCTTGTTCCCCCCGACGCTTCTAGCTCCCGCTCCCCTCCAGCTAAGTGCGAAATCAGATACTTGCAGCTACCTGCTTTAACGCCTCCAGGTAGAGCTGGAAATCTCCATTCGGAACGCCCTTCAACGTTACTGCGACAGTCTCGTGATTATGAACTGATATACACGACCAACTGTTCCTCGACATCTCGACGAAGAAAACTCATAAACCGTTAAGGTTCCACGTGTGCGTCTGTGTCAATTGAACCTACGTTCTTCACAGCCACTGTCGGATCTATTTTTTTCCACCAATTCTTCGCAGATCCAGCTTGCGTTAGCACCGGATCATAAGGATCACTTACATAAAGCGCAGCGCTAAGAATGGGACAATCAGGGAGTGGACAATTAGCTGGTCGAAAAGCAATACTATCCTTCGCTGGGCCAGGCGTTCTCCATCCATTTGGAGCGTCAAGGTCCACCCGTAGCAACCAGAACTACCCGAAGCCGTCGGAATCGATGCCCGGATTAACTCGTATTTAGACGCACAGGCTGGGTGACAGCAATATCCGCTAGGGCAAACATTGCCCAGGGTTTCGCATTTCGGAACGAGGTGCGGGTCATATCTCACGATGCGCGGGAATGTGCTGGCCTGCCGTTCTTCCGGAAGCGGCGGTTGCTTCTGCAGTGGTGCTTGAGGGAAGAAAGAGTCGAACAACCGACCGCCGCGAGTTCGCAACGAAAACAAGTTGGTAAGATCTCGGTGAAGTTCCACCGATTGGCAGACCACCAGACCGTTCCATGTTTGGAAACCATCAATGGATCCGGCAAAGGCAAGCCCATTAATGCTACCGTAAATGAGTCTTGCCGTGGCCGCTCCATAGCGTTGGATCGCGGCAAGTCCCGCTGGAGATCGCGTGGCTTTCATGTAGGACTCGAGTGGATGCATCTTCATATGGGCCATCCTTCGAGTTAGGCACTTTGACAACGTTCCACCCAGCAGCATCCTTCCCTTCGATAGTCAGAGCCTGACCGGTCGATTGGTCGAGAATCGTAATTTTGCCGTCGGCATACCCTAGGAATATGCCGACATGATTGGTCGGAGAACCAGGGTATTTCGCTTGATAGTCTGCCGATGTGAGGGACTAAGAATGCCGTAGCGCCGTCGGTGAACCTCCGAATATCAAGTATGGTTATTCCACCGCTTGTGGGTAGCTTCCGTCCGAGTTCCACCCCGTTGCAATGAGCGTGCCCCACCGGGTGTCCGCCCCGACGGCGAGGCCCTGACGCCATGTTCCCGTGGAGGGAACATCGTGAATCGCTCCATGCACAAATCCACCCGCCAAAAATTGACCGCCAGTGGCGCATTGCTGCGTGAATCGCGCCTCGGAATTGTAAATCCAATTCCCTCCATTCCCAGCCAAAATTTTTGGATTTAACCCCGACCGAAGAACATAGATATACCCGCCGTCATGTTGCGCGATGGCATCTGTACCATCAGGGTCGCTCGCATTAGTGGGATTATTGCCGCAATATCGATACAGATTATTATCGCCGGCATCGAATCCCAGCGGATCGTTTTGCAAAAACCGCCCCAAGAGGGGCGAGTACATCCGGTTGCGATAATCGTAGATGCCGATCGTTGAAAGGTATTCGCGGCCGGTGAACATGAAACGGTTGCCGTAGGCGCTGTCGGTGCGCACATTGCCCGCCCAATCGGTGATCTTCGGGGCGCCGAAGGCGTCGTAGGTGTATTTCTCGATCCCGGTGTTCGCGCTGTTGAGCAAAAACTTTACGCTCCCAAACTGATCGGCGTGATAGTGCAGGTAGCTCGCGTCGGAAGCCCGATAGCGCATCAGAATCTGGTCCGGGCCCGGGCCATACATGTTCCAGGCCGTTCTCGTCCCGTCCGTGTCCCATTCCGCGATCGGTTTCCAGCCGTCGTAGGTGATGAGGCTGGTCACCCCGTCGGTCACCCGTTTCACACACCGGTTCAGCCCGTCGTAGCTGAACTGGATCGAATGGCCGGTCGTGCTGTTGGTCGCGTCGCCTATCCGCCGGGCGGCATCGTATGTGTATACCCAGCCGTTGATCTTCTTCTGGTTGAAGTTCTGGTCGTAAGTCGACGCCATGCCGGTCACTGCCGTGAGCTGGTTTAAGCCATTTGGCGTGTAACTCGTTACCGCACCATTGTCATTCATGCTCGTCCGGTTAAGTGCATCGCAGGTGTAGCTGACAGCTCCGATCGTAATTGGTCGGGTTCGGCGTCTGCACATTGTCCGCATTGTAGACCGCGCTGCTCAGTTGGTTGGCGTAGTCGTAGCCGAAGCGTTCCCCTTTCCCCGCCTGTTCGTCCCGATAGGTGTCCTGGATGTTGTTGTTCAGATCGTAATCGTAATGGCTGGTCGCGAAGCTCACATCGTTCGCACCAGTCTGGGTAGCACAACGTCACCCGATCGAGCGCATCGTAGGTAAAGTTGGTCGAATCGAGCCCCTGAACCTGGTCCTGTTGCTTGGTCATGTTTCCATTCAGGTCATAGCTAAAGCCATAATAAGCGGCGGTCGATGTGCTGACAAGCGACATCTGCTGGCGCTGGGTGTATTGATAATAGAGCGTGTAAACGCCCGCCAGCGAAATGCTCGCCCGATTGCCGTCCACATCCACCGTCATGGCGATGTGCCGCAGCGGGAAACCGGCTCAAGGTTTGATCTTCCGAAATCTGCCGATTGGCGTTGTCGTAACCGAAGCCAACGGTGGTGCCATCGGCGGTCGCCACACTAGTGACCCGGCTGGCGGCGTCGTAAGCCGTGGTGATATCCGGGAATCCGGGCTGCCACGCGGATTCGATCTGCCGGTTTCGGTTGTCGTAGGTGAATTGCTGGATCTGGTCGTTTGGATTTTTGTACTGAGCCAGGTTCCCGGCCTCGTCGTAGGACCAGGTCTCGATGCGCGCCACGTTGCCCGCGTCGACCGGATAAGTGGCGCTCGTCTTGCGATTGAGATAATCGTAGCCGAAGCCGTAAATGGCGCCCTTCGAGTCCGTCATCTGTGTCATGTTGCCGGCGAAATCATAGAGGTAACTCGTTCCGTCGCCGAGAAATCCGGTCATGTGCTTGACCCGGTTCCGGTTGTCGAAGGTGTCCCAGGTGCGGAACTTCAAATCAGGGCGGGTCTCCTTGATCTTGTTGCTCGCCTGGTCGTAAGCGTAGGTGCTCGTTTGTGCCAGCGGGCGCAAGACGCTAGTGAGGCGATCGCGCTGATCGTAGTTGAACGTGGTCTGATTCCCGCGAGGGTCCTTCGCAGTCTTTTGGTTCCCCGCACCGTCGTAGGTGAAATAACTAATAGACTGATCACTGGTGCCGGGGGCCTGCGTGACTTGCGTCTTACGAAATTCGTTGTCACAGTAATTGTAAACCTTTTTCAAGCTCGGCGAAGTCGTGGCAAAAACAAAATCCGAGGTGGTTAGGTAGCTGCTCGTCTTACTCCAAGGCAAATAACTGTTTGTCGTAAATTGATTCAACGGATTTGTTACTTTTGTCACCCGCTGATAATCGTCACGGTCGTAAATCGTCTTGTGGTTCAACTCGTCTGTCACGCTCACGAGCGATCCGTATGGATTGTAAGAATTTACGACCGTGTAGCGAAGACCGGTAACGGCTTCTGGCGGATGGGTGATGGTGGTTACCTCTCCGCGCAGATTATGTAGAAAATCCGTTTGAAACCCAAGCGGATCCTGTATTCCGGACACCTGGTCAAGGTTGTCGTAGTAATAGTGGGTGACGTTGGTGGCGAGATTCACAGCGTTCTGCCACGTTTGCTTCAACCCCCGCGTGTCGTAACTGTAATATTCCGTGCCACCACTGGTCAGGCGATGGCTTAAGGCCTGATTAAATACGTTGTAATTGGAAAACGTTTCGTAGGCGGTGTCGGGATAATCGATCCGCGTAATGCGATGAAGTGAATCCCGGGTATAGGTAGTTTGGTGGAGCAGTTCATCCTTGGTATTCGCCAAGTAATAGGGATTGAGTGGATCCGTGTAAACATAGGAAACGCTCGACTGGATTCCGTTGATATCTGGCGGGTGCGTGAGGGAAGTGATGCGTCCCGTTATCGGTTCACGAACCATCGTGGTAGCGTGTCCATTGCCGTCACTAAAATAGGTTAGGTAGTTACTGCTGTCGTAGCCAAGCGATCCTGCCTAGTTCCGTGGTGACAAACCCTGTGTAGCCGAAGAGGATGTGACCGACGTAGGGCCAGGTCCTATACGTAAAAATTCGGCTAGGGCCGTCGCCGCGCGTCTCGGTGCGGGTCAAATCGATTCCGTTGCCGCCGGCCGCGATGGTCGAGACGGTGGTGGTCGCGTCCCGCTTTTCGCTTTGCAGTTGGCCGTAAACGACGCCGGTGCCATTGGGAACGTAGGCGTAGGTGAGCTTTTTCATCGGTCCCGCATACATGGAATCGTCGAAAGTCGCGAGCATGGGGGTTCCGTTATAGGCACCAAAGGCATCGGGCGTGTTTGGCGCCTTGTAAGTGTAGGTGGCGTTGCCGATGCTCGAATCTGAATAATATGAAACGGTGCTAAGATAGTTGTAAGTCGTCGTTCCCGGCGGAAAGGCAGCATTGAGATAGGAGTAATGGACGACTCGGCCGTCGCTCCCGGAAACATGGTCGATGACATGATCGGAGTAGATGCCGTTCGGTTTGTCGGTGTAAAATAATTGAAGGTATCGCCCGGCCGGTTCCGTGATCGTGTTGAGCGTGCCATCCGCATTATAGGCGAGGCTCGTCCTGAGGCCATAGCGGTCGATAACGGCTTGGGCGACATACCTCCGATAGTAATAGCTGCCGGTGTAATACTGGGTGGCCTTGAACTCGACCTTGCTTCCGTCGACCATGATCAAGTAGGCGAGGTTGGTCGTCAGGTTAAGCTGTTGGAAACGCTCAGAGATTCCGCGCGGGCCGCGAAAGAACGTTTCTCCGGCGTTTTTGGCTGGTGAGCCGTTTGGCGCCGCTTCAAAGGTGATGACACGCCCATCGGGATACTCAATGGTGTATGAGGTTGGCGGCGTGTTCGACACGGTATAGATGATCGGTTCGTCCGTGAGCTTCCACGAATAATTATGCCGCCACTGTCCCGCGAAAGCGAAACCCGCATTACGCGGGCTGTTGCGGGTATTGGCGATCCGGGTAAAGGCCAGCGGATGATCGCCGACGGCGCCGGATGCGACAATGTCGGTAACAACCCGCATGGCATTGCCGGTAAAGGGGTCGTAAGAACAGCCAGTGGTGATATTACCATTGAAGATCCCGGCCGGGCCGGTTGGATTATCATCGGCCTGGGCGTGGAGTCTGGCGAGGGGAAGCAGACAAAGACCGAAGACGGCAAACGTAGCTGATTTAGTATTCATGGAGGGGGTCGTGATGAGTTTCGTTTTTTGTGGTGTGGAAAGTGATGAATCGGGAGAGAGGCAGCTCTAGCGGGAAGGCGAGAGGAGCGCGGGGTGTGAACTGGGATTGGCGGGATCAATTACCCAGAAGCGGAGGATCGAGACCGTGCCGCCGGCACGAAGAGCGATGCGGTGGAGACCCGGCTGGACACCCGCCGCGAAGGTCAAACTCAGAACGCCATCCGCGTTCAGGGTGGCCGTCCGCTGGCTCGACGAAAGGGTTCCGCCATCCAACGATTCGGCTCCAATCGGCCGCCCGGCAAAATCCTGGGGAAAGCTAAGCTCCAAAGTAACCTGATCGTTTGGCTGAAGACCGATCAGAGACGAAAGGCCGCGTTCGGCAGTCGCGGCCAGCCAGCGACCGTCGGAAAACGAGACCACTGCGACCGGCCCATCGCCGGATTGGCCGAGCTGTTGTGGATCGACCTGTGCCGTCTGCGCAAACGAGAGCGAAACGGGAAAGAACGTGACGCTGGCAAGAACTGCCAGCCCGGTAAGCAGAGGGGAGAATTTCATGCCGGATCTTTAGCCCGGCTGCGTTATTTGATGCTAGACAGACACTTTGAGAACAGAATAAAACAGATTGAGAACCCAATTGCCTCAGATGGCAGCCCCCTACCCCCAGTGTCTCGAAAAAAAATAACCCGCAGAATTCCACCCCTCCCGAAAAGGCCCCTTTTCCGCGCCACGGATAACAAAACCGAGATCCTCTTGGCCCTCTTGCGCAAGGCGGCAAAGGCCAGTCAGGCGGCGGAGCCTCAATTGTTTCACTCTTTGAGAGAAGTGGTACAGAGGTTTCGGATTCCCCTCTCGCTCGGCGCGGGAATCTACAGGCAACTGGAGCGGGAAGGAATTCTCCGGCCTATCCGTGGTTCGGGAACGCTCTTAGAAGGATTAAACGGGACGCGGAATGCCAGAGTGAAGGGTATCGTAGCGATCGCCGCCTCACTTTCGCGCTTCGTAACCCATCAGGACTATCGAACCTTTGTTATTACGATGGGCCGGGAATTGCGCGGACATGACCTGGCTGCTGCAGAGACGTTCTACGAGGGGGCGGAAACTGGCAGCGGTCTCGTCGACCGGCTAAAGGAATGTCATCCCGATAAAGTCATCTGGTATCGCCCGCCGAAGCTTCTCCGCGAAGTCCTTCCACGTCTGCATGACATTGGGCTGCCCATCGTCGGGGTGAATGACGGCGGATTTTCCCGCGCGTGCTTTCAGTACGAGATCAGCCGTGAGCCTGCTCTGATCAAAATCGTCAGGGAATGGAAAAGCGAAGGGCTCAACCAGGTCAAAGTGGCGATTGGGCCGACGCGATCACCAATAGCGGAGGAAAGGATCGGCCGGATACTGGAGGAGTTGGATGTTGGCATAAAGTCCGTCAGTCTTGGTTCGCAGAGCCCGAGGCATTTCCTGGATTCTCTCGCTAAAGGGCGCAACTTTGGGGTCGTGATCTTAAACTCGGCGGCTTCTTCGCTGGCGGTTGGGGCGCCAGAGGCGCTCAGCCGTCTGTCAGAGCGGTGCCGCCTGGCTTTGGTTGATGGCCCTGTGAGTGTGCTCTCTACCAAGTTATCTGATGTCACAGTCGATCTGGTGACGATCGATTGGGAGTCTCTGGCAAAAAGGATCGCTGACGATCTCTGGGCGCCGCCTTGCGCCATCTCTGATCGGCCTTTTGCATTCGAAGCCACCGCGCTCTGCCGTGTTCCGTTGAGCAGATACTCCCAGAGGCTCTAGCTTTCAGACTAAACTCTCGAGATTTGGAGCCTTCGGCGCAAGCTGATCGATATCGGAAATAGGAGCGATCTCATCTTCACGGTAGTGCCACAACCGTCTTGGTAGGGCGAGACTCTGTCGAGCCGGGGAAGGCCGCCAATCTGCAGCCCCCCGTGATCCCAAGCTCGACAGAGTCTCGCTCCACCAAGATTGGGCCCTCGGGCTTGGTGGCCAGTCATGGCCTGGCGAGGAAGGTCGCGAAATGGCGAAGCGAAGACTCGCCGCCGGACCCTGGACTAACGAGCTAAGTCCCCGAGCCGAAGACGATGGCGATCTGCGCTCCGTACTTGCGCACTCGCTCGATCGCGAAATTGTCCACTCGTCAGGCGGCCGAGACCGGGGGCGCGGAGGCCGGGCGCTTGGTCGCCGCCATCACGTCAGGCCGCGCACCGTCGTCTCGCGTGGCGGCGGCTTTGCCTTCCTTCGGGTAGGCGATGCGGGTGTGGAGCATGTTCATCAAGGTAAAACGGAAACGCTCGGCGATGGTCTTCAACTGGCGCAAGGTAAGGTCGCACTCGTCCAGTTGGTGATCGGCCAGGCGTTGGTCGATCAGGTCGTTCACGAGTTGCTCGATCTTTTGCGGGGTCGGCTTTTCGAGCGAGCGCGAAGCGCTTTCCACCATGTCAGCCAGACTGATGATGGCGCTCTCACGCGTTTGCGGTTTCGGTCCGCTGTAACGGAAACTTTCCTCCGACACTTCCGGGATGTCTTCCTCGCGCATCTTCATGATCTTGCCGCCAGCCCGGGCGTCCTCGTGCTGCTGCAAGGCGCGCTTGTAGAAGTAGATAGACAAGCGAAGTGCCGTGATGCTGCTGGATGACATCGATGACCTGCTGGTTAAGTCCGTGCTTGAGTGCGAGATCAACGCCTTCCTTTACGTGGGCGATGATGATGAGCGCGCTCATCGTCGGGGCGAGGTCGTCGTGCGGATTGCGCTCGAAGTTCATGTTCTCGGTGAAATAATCCGGTTTCACCAGCTTGCCGATATCGTGGAAGTAAGAACAGACGCGGCAAAGAGTGGCGTTGGCGCCGATTGCTTCGGCGGCGGACTCGGCGAGGTTCGCGACCACAAGGCTGTGATGATAGGTGCCGGGCGCTTCAATGGTCATCCGGCGCAGGAGCGGATGATTCAAGTCGGACGCTTCGAGCCAGGAAATGTCGGTCGTGATCTGGAAGAGCTGTTCGAGGATCGGCAGGGCGCCGCCGACAAGCATGGCAGTCACGATGCCGTTGCCGATGGCGAACGCGCTCTGGATACCGATCATCGACCAATTGGTCGCGGCGGGATCGAAGAGGTTGAACGGACCGATTAGCCCGAAGGTGAGCGAGAGCAGCCAGATGGCGAGGCCGACGCAAAGCCCGGCCCGGATGAGCCGGCTGCGGCGGCGGACGGTTTGGGTGAGCAGGACGGCGGTGAACCCGCTGACCAAACCGATGAAGAGCATCGGCGCATCAATCCTGTTCACCAAAATGCTGCTAAAGAGACTAACGAACACAGTGCCGTAGAGGCCGTGGTTGCGACCGAGCAGGACGCAGAGGACGAGCGGTGCAAAGGCGTAGGGCGCGATCAGCCAGGCGGTCTCGGGTTTGAGGAACGTGAAGACGCCGCTGTTGCAGAGAACGAGCAGGATCTTCGTCGCCGCAAGCTGGAGGTAGATGATGCCGAAGACGAGAAAGACGCGCGAATTCCGCAGAAACGTTTTTGGCTGATTGATCCAGAGCTGCGCCACCGCGGTGGCGACGAAGAGGAGCGCGAAGACAAAGCTGCGGGTCGGCTCCGGTTGCTGTCCGCTAAAAATAAGGAGCGCGAGCCCGGCGACGAAGGCGACGAAGATCGTGACCCTCATCCAGGGCGCATGCTCGAGATTGCGCAGCATCTCGTTGGAGGCGCGACGTCGCCGGGTCTTGCCCGAGGCGAGCCCGCGCTTCACGAGGCTTGTTCTGTGCAGGAATTTGAACATGCGTTACTTCCGAACGGAGCCGCCGGTATTGGCCGGCGAACGGTGTTGCTGGTAGGCGTTGATGATCGCGCGAACAAGCTCGTGCCTAACGACGTCTTTGTCGTTGAAATAAACGAACCCGATCCCGGGCACATTCTTGAGCGCCTGCAGCGCCTCGAGCAAGCCAGAGCGTTTGTTCGGCGGCAGATCGATCTGGGTGCCGTCACCGGTCACGACGCACTTCGAGCGCGGGCCGATTCGGGTCAGGAGCATGAACATTTGCTCGGTCGTGGTGTTCTGCGCTTCATCGAGAATGACGAACGCGTTGCTCAGCGTGCGGCCGCGCATGTAGGCGAGCGGCGCAATCTCGATCGTCTCGCGCGCGACGTAACGTTCCAGTTCTTCCGGCTCGAGCATGTCGTGCAGCGCATCGTAAAGCGGGCCGCAGATACGGGGTGATCTTTTGCTGTAAATCGCCGGGCAAGAATCCAAGCGCCTCGCCCGCCTCCACCGCCGGCCGGGTCAGAATGATGCGGTCGACCTGCTCCTTCTTCAGGGCAGAAACCGCCATCGCGACGGCGAGATATGTCTTCCCCGTGCCCGCCGGGCCGATGCCAAAGACGACGTCATGTTTCTGGATCGCCTCGAGATAGTTGCGCTGGCCAAGGGTGCGGGCGACGATCGCCGGTTTGCGGGCCGAGGTCACGATCTTGGTCACGACAAGGTCATCCAGATTGTCGGCGCGGGCTTCGTTCACCGAATTGAGGGCGTAGTTGAATTCGTGCCGCTGGATCTCGACGCCGCGCTGCCGCGCGTTTTCCAGTTGAGTGAAGACCTGCTCGGCTTTCGCGACCTGTGCCGGTTCGCCTTCCACTTTGATCCAGCCTTCACGAGTCGTTACTTTCACGCCGAGCGATTCCTCGAGATTCTTGATCAATTTCAGATCGTTGGCGTAGAGCGACTGCACGGCCCGCGCATTCTCAAACTGCAGCGTGCGCGTTTCAGTCATCTCGCGGCCGGAACGTCATCAGCCGCGAGAATACGACTTCGGCCGGAAGAGTGTCAAACCTTAGGGAGGGACTCGAGATGGCAAAGAGGTGGTCTCGCCCTAGCGATTCCAGGCAGCGGCGGTTCCTACCGAAACCCGTAAACCAGCGCCCAGTGGGTCCGCTCTTCCGGCGAGCTCTCCACGGCCACGATGACGAAATAACTGCCCGTCGTCTTTGGGATCAGGTGCGCAGCGGCGAAGTGACCCTTTCTGCCAGCTGTCGGGTTGCTCGCACAGCCGGCCGTCGGCGTCATAAATGTGCACCGAAACCTTGGCCTGCTCCACTTCGGTGCCCATCCAGAACCAGTAGTCGTTGCCTTTGAAAAGCTGTTGCCGGACCGCTTTTTTCTCCCCCACCCCGAGGTCGCCGCCCCAATAATCTTCGCGCACCTGATAGCCTTGCTTGACGTACGGCTCGGCCGCTTGGAGCGCGAACGATTGTGCGTCATCGACCGAGGCGCGGGAGGCCGCGACCTGCAGGACGAGCAGCGCGACCAATGAGAAGGGCGGTGCGACGGGCAGTGGAAATCGGTGGACGCATCGCGGAGGCAATCACGGGTTGCGAGTCACAATCGCGGCATCGAGGCTCGATGTGATTTCATTAATCTTTTTCACCGAGGCCGGCGAAATCGGGTCGTCCGTCTCGATCAACGGTTTCACTTCCTGCAATGAACTTTTGATCTCGGCAATGACCGGAATATTGAACTCCGGCATGGTGGCGAGCTTGCGCTGGAAATAGTCGAGCAGATCCGGCTGATGCAGCAACTCGGCGCCGTCCTCCGAAAAATGGCGGTTCACCACCGAAGTCAGGACCTCGGTGCCGCGCAGCCAGCCGCCGAGACTAACGAGCTGGGAAAGCTTCTCGTCGTGCACTTCGTTCATCGCCTGCTGCACGCTGTTCTGGGTGCGATCGAGTTCCTGGCGCACGGCCGGCCAGTTGCGCTGGTCGGCCGCTTCGGTGATCGCCTTGGCATGCGGCACGATCGAGTTCCCCACCCCGATGCCTTTGGCCAGACTCACGACGCGCTGCCCGATCTCCTTCACGCTCGGCGCGTCCTCCGCCTGCACCGCGATGAAGCCGTCGGCGATGACCGTCCCGAGGAACAAGGCGATGCGCGGACGCTCGGTGAAATTCGTCCCCTTGTTCGTGCGCACGAATTCCTTCCAGTTCACACTGTCGAGCTTGTTCAGCGCCGCGAAGATTTCGTTAGGCAAAGGCACCACCACGTCGTCGATGTTTTTCGAAAGGCGTTTGACGTCGATCTTGCGCGGCGGTTCGGCCGCAGCGGCCCCCATCGGCAGGAAGGACACGGTGCAGCCAGCGAGTAATATCAGGTTAATAAAAGGTCTCATCCGCAGCTTCGACTATTGATTTCGAGAAGGTATTCAGGATTAGTTGGGCACTTTATGCAGAAGCGCTGCCGCGGCACAAACCGCGATACGATCCAGTTTTCTCGAATCGGAGCAAACCATTTCGGCGGTGGCATCCTAACGGATTATTCTGGGATCTCTCTTTATGAAGCTCGAACGTCTCCGGGAAATCCTCGCCCGGGCCGCCGGTAAGCGCATCGCCGTCGCCGGCGACCTGATGCTCGACGAATTCGTCTGGGGCAAGGTCGGCCGCATCTCGCCCGAGGCGCCCGTGCCGGTGGTCGAGGTGACCGGCGAAACCTTTTATCCCGGCGGCGCGGCCAATGTCGCGCGCAATCTGCGCGAGTTTATTGACGGCGTCTCGGTCATCGGCACGGTCGGCACGGACGGCAGCGGCCGGCAACTTCTCGATCTCCTGCGCGCGCAAAAAATCGAGACCGAACTCGTGCTCGAGGATCCCGGATTTCCGGACGATTGTGAAAACGCGGATTGTCGCGCGGCACCAGCAGGTCGTGCGAGTCGATCGCGAAGAAATCCGCGGACCGGCAGAGAAACAGGTCGCGCAGGTGACCGCCGGTCTGCGCAAAATTCTGCCGGAGCTCGACGCCTTCATTTTTGAGGATTACGGCAAAGGTTTTCTTGGCGCCGAACTCGTCAGGCAGATTTCCGCCGATCTCAATGCGGCCGGCAAGATTGTGACCGCGGATCCAAATCCGCACCACGGGTTGACTGGGGCAAGGTCACCGCGGTCAAACCGAACCGGAGCGAAGCGTTGCTCGCCGCTGGATTTCCGGTGACCGATCCGATGGATCCGGCTGATGGAAGACGCGGCCCTGCTCGAGGCGGGCGCGAAACTGCTCGCGACGTGGGACTCGCAGATGCTCCTGATCACGTTAGGCGAGCAAGGCATGATGCTGCTCGAGCGCGACCAGCCGCCGCATCACATTCCGACCAAAGCGCGCCAGGTCTTCGATGTCTCCGGCGCCGGCGACACCGCGATCGCGCTTTTCACCCTCGCGCTCTGTTGCGAGGCTTCGCCGGTCGAGGCGGCGGAAATCGCCAACCACGCCAGCGCGGTGGTCGTGGCCAAGCTGGGCACGGCGACGGTCACGCCGGAGGAGTTGCTCGCCAGCTTCGAGAATGACAACCGCGCCTAACGAACTCGGCCCCGGCGATCTTTCTCGATCGCGACGGAACGCTGATGCGCGAAGTCAATTACTGTTCCGATCCGAAGCTGGTGGAAATTTTCCCGGGCGTCCCGGCGGCGCTCCTGAGGCTGAAAGCGGCCGGCTACAAACTCATCGTCATCTCCAACCAGGCCGGCATTGGGCGCGGTTATTTCACGGAGGCACAATACCGTTTGGTCGAAGCGGAAGTGGCTCGCGCGATTCTGCCGGCAACCTTCGACGCCGTTTATTTTTGCCCCGATCGACCGGATCTCGCGACCGACCGTCGCAAACCTGCACCCGGGATGGTCTTCGAAGCGGAACGCGATCACGACATCGATCTCGCCCGCTCGTTCTTAATCGGCGACAAGGCGATCGACATCGAATGCGGACGCAACGCCGGCGTGCGCACGATTCTGGTCAAGACTGGCTACGGGGCGAATGAAACACAGGCCGAACCAGACTGGATCGCGGAAGATTTGCGCGCCGCGGCCGATATCATTCTAGCGCAGAGCTGAAACCAGCCGCAGGCCCCGGAGGGACGCGCGGCGTTGCTTCCGCGAGGCACCGACAGCGCGGTGCCCATCCAAAAAGGTTGTGACTCGCGTGCCGCGACGTCTTATCAAGCTCCCATGGCGAGAATCGTCGGCATCATCCCGGCCCGATGGGGTTCGACCCGCTTCCCGGGTAAGCCGCTGCATGCGATCGCGGGCAAGCCGTTGCTCCGGCACGTCTGGGAGCAGTGCCGGCGCGCGAAGGCACTCGACTCTGTGATCATCGCGACCGACGACATGCGCATCGCGGAAGCGGCTTTCGCCTGGGGCGCGGAAGTTAGCCTGACGAATCCGCGTCACGCCAGCGGGACCGACCGCATCGCGGAAGTCGCGGCGAAACTGCGCGGCGTCTCGCACATCATCAATATCCAGGGCGACGAACCGTTGGTCGATCCGAAGCTGATCAACCAACTTGCGAGGAAAATGCAGCGCGATCCGAAGATCGAGATGATCACCGCGGTTCATCCGTTCGAGAACCCGGCCGACGCGCAGTCGCCGCACCAGGTGAAAGTGGTCCTCGATCGCCAGAAGCGCGCGCTCTATTTCTCGCGCTGCCCGATCCCGTTTGCGCGCGACGCAGCCGCTCCGGTCGCAATACTTCCGCCACCAGGGCATCTACGGTTATCGCCGCGAACTGCTCCTGCGCTTCGTCCGCTGGAAGCCGTCGCCGCTGGAGAAGGCGGAAGCCCTCGAGCAATTGCGCGCGCTGGAGAATGGCGTAAACATTCACGTGGTCGTCACCGAAAGCGGCTCGCCCGGGGTGGATACGCCGGACGATGCCCGGGCGATCGAGCGCCAGCTGCTCGCCCCGTCACGGCGACCGCGCCAGGCTCGTTCCCGATGAAATATATTTTTGTTACCGGTGGTGTGGTTAGTTCGTTAGGCAAAGGCCTCGCGGCGGCCTCGCTCGGCACGCTGCTCGAACTGCGCGGCCAGCGCGTCCTCCTGCAAAAGTTCGATCCCTATCTGAACGTCGATCCCGGGACGATGAACCCGTTTCAACACGGCGAAGTCTACGTCCTGAACGACGGCGCCGAGACCGACCTCGACCTCGGCCACTACGAGCGCTTCACCAATTGCGTCCTCTCGCGGAACAACAACCTGACCAGCGGACAGGTCTACGAGAGCGTCATCCTGAAGGAGCGCCGCGGCGATTATCTCGGCAAGACCGTGCAGGTGATTCCGCACGTCACCGACGAGATCAAGGCGCGCATCCGGCAGGTCGCCGATCCGGAAAAGGTCGACGTCGTCATCACCGAAATCGGCGGCACGACCGGCGACATCGAAGGTCTGCCGTTTCTCGAGGCGATCCGCCAATTCATCCTCGAAGTCGGCGCGCAGAACGTCGTCGACATGCACGTCACGCTCGTGCCCTACATCAGGGCGGCGGGCGAATTGAAGACCAAGCCGACGCAGCAAAGCATCGCCAAGCTGCGCGAGATCGGTCTCCAGCCGCAGGTCCTGATTTGCCGCACCGAGCGTCCGCTCGACGCCGACGTCCGGCAAAAGCTTTCCATGTTTTGCAACGTCGCGCCCGAACGCGGTCATCGAGGCGCGCGACGTGCCGCACACCATCTACGAGATGCCGCTCATGCTGCACGAGGAAGGGCTCGACGAACTCGTCTGCCAGCTGCTGCAGATCGACGCGCCGCCGCCCGATCTGAGCGACTGGCGCAAGTTCGTTAGTCGCGTCATCAACCCGAAGAAGCAGGTCAAGATCGCGGTCGTCGGCAAATACATCGACCTGCAGGACGCCTACAAGAGCATTTACGAATCGCTCACCCACGCCGCCGCGAGCCACGATTGCGGGATCGATCTGCGCCTGATCGACGCGGAATCGCTCGAGCATGGCGTTGACGGTCAGCTCGCGGATGTCGCCGGCGTTCTCATTCCCGGCGGCTTCGGCGAACGCGGCGTCGAGGGAAAAATCCGCGCGGCGCAATATCGCGCGCGAAAACAATGTCCCCTATCTCGGGCTTTGTCTCGGGATGCAGGTGGCGACGATTGAGTTCGCGCGCAACGTCTGCGGCATCGCCGCCGCCAACAGCAGCGAGTTCGATCAGGAATCGGCTGAGCCGGTCATCTGCCTGCTCGATGAGCAGCGCAAGATCCGAAAAAAAGGCGGCAGCATGCGCCTCGGCACCTGGCCGACCAAGATCGTTCGACGGCACGCTCGCGGAAAGGATTTACGGACACGACGAAGTGCTCGAGCGCCATCGGCACCGCTACGAGTTCAACATGAAGTATCGCGAGCAGATGGAGGAAAAAGGCTTCCTCATCAGCGGCACTTCGCCCGACGGCGCGCTCGCGGAATTGATCGAGCTGCGCGATCACCCGTTTTTCCTCGCCTGCCAGTATCATCCGGAATTCCAGAGCAAGCCGAACAAGCCGCACCCGCTGTTCAGCGGATTTATTCGCGCCTGCCTCGCGCACCAGGGTTAGAATCGCGCGTTTCTTTGGAGGGAAGCGCTCCGTCGCTTCTTCGACCGTCGGCCGGAATTGCCCATTGCCTAACGACGCAACAAGGCACCGACAGCGCGGGGCTTCGCGGCTAACGAATCTCTGCGGCATGTGCGGCTCGCCGCAATCGATCCATGATCGCCACGCCCAAACCTTCCTCGGGCAGCGCCTCGGCCACGATGCAATCAAGGCCCGCGTGATCGAGCTCGCGCAGCTGGCGAAAGAGATTGGTCGCCGCCTCGCGCAGATTTCCGGTTGTGCTCAGGCGACGGGATTCGACGAACGTCTCTGAAAATGGCGCGTCACTCCAAAGCAACGCGCCGTAACGTTTTCCTTTTGGCACGGCGATCTTCGAAATCTCGTCCGTAATCGTGAGTGGCGTTTGTGGACGATAATGCGACGGCAATTGTCCCGGCGCTTCCGTCCGGCCGGAGGCGCGCATGCTGACCTCGGCAAATTCCGCGAGCTCTTCTTTTGCGATCGGTCCCGCGCGCAGCACTTCGATGCCGCCTTCGCGCGCCGCGATCACGGTCGATTCGATGCCGTGTTCAGTGGCACCACCGTCAACAATGAACGGGATGCGTCCCGACAATTCCTCCATCACATGACCCGCCGCGGTCGGGCTGATACGTCCGAAGCGATTGGCGCTCGGCGCCGCGAGCGGTTGGCCGAAGGCGCGCACCACCTCTGCGAAAAGCGGATTCGCGCTTATTCGAACCGCAACCGTTTCAAGGCCCGCGGTCACGATCGGCGGCACGATTTCCCGGCGCGGGAGAACAATCGTCAGGGGGCCGGGCCAGAATTTCGCGATCAAACGCTCAATCAGCGGCCGTTCTTTTTCATCGATTACCGCCACCCTTTCCAGCCAGGCCAGCTCTGGCAAGTGCACGATCAACGGATCGAAATGCGGGCGCTTTTTTGTCTCGAAAATCTTTACCACCGCTTCGGCGGAAAGGGCGTCCGCCGCCAGGCCGTAGACCGTCTCGGTCGGCAGGGCGACGACTTCGCCCGCTCGCAGCAGATCGACCGCCCGCGCCACTGTCTGCCTGCGATCGCCAGGCGAGTGTGTCGCTCCGATTTGGGTGGTCATCCTGACTGCAGGCGCTCCCGCGCGCGTTGTGCGTTGGCTGCGGCGGCCTCGACCGTTTCGGCAAGCGCGGTCAGGTGTCCCATTTTGCGACCAGGTCGCGGTTCGTGCTTGCCGTAAAGATGCAAATGCACGTTGGGCTCGGCCAGCGCGGCGGCCCAGTCCGGCTCGCCCCGGCTCCAGATGTCGCCCAGCAGGTTCACCATCGCCGCCGGGCGCAACGAATCGGTCTCGCCTAACGGCAGGCCGCAAACGGCGCGCACCTGCTGTTCAAACTGGCTCGTGACGCAGCCCTCGATCGTCCAATGCCCGGAATTGTGCGGGCGCGGGGCGAGCTCGTTGATGATCAGTTCGCCGTCGCTCTGCAAAAACATCTCGACTGCGAGAAGTCCGACGAGATCGAGGCTCTTGGCCACCTCGCAGGCGAGTTCGCGAGCCGCTCCGGCAACGCGGTCCGAGACGCGCGCCGGGGCGAGCGTGAGATCGAGGATGTGATGCCGGTGAATATTTTCGCAAACAGGAAAGACCGCCGTCTTGCCGTCCGGTCCACGCGCGACGATGACCGAGATTTCCTTCTCGAAATCGATCACGCGCTCCAGAACGCACTCTGCATCCTCCCGCGCGGACCAGATCGTGTTGAGGTCCGTCTCCGGATCGATCCGTTGCTGTCCTTTCCCGTCGTAGCCAAAGGCCGCGCCCTTCAAGAATCGACGGACGGCCGATCGTTTCCAGCGCGCTCGTCAGGTCAGCCGCGCTCGTGACGCGACGAAACGGCGCGACAGGAAACCCGGCTCCGGCGAGGAACTCTTTTTCCCGCAAACGATTTTGCGCGATGAGCAGGACTTCGCCGCGCGGCCTGACGAGTTGCTCGCGCGTCGCCCATTCAATCGTGGTGGCGGGAATATTCTCAAACTCGAAGGTGAGCACGTCGATCGCGCGAGCGAAGCCAGTGACGGCCGCTTCGTCATCGTAGCTCGCCACCGTGGCCCAATCGGAAAACTGCGCGGCCGGGCCATTCTTCTCCGGCGAAAAGGTGTGGACGCGATATCCCATCCGGCGCGCCGCGACTGGCAAACATGCGGCCCAGCTGGCCGCCGCCCATCACCCCAATCGTCGCCCCGGGCAGCAGCGTTTTCCGCTCGGTCATGGCAACTTCTGGCCGAGAACGTCTTTCGTCTGGCGGCGCCGAAACTTCTCCACGGCCGTGCGAACCTTGGCGTCATGCAATCCAATGATACTGGCGGCAAGAAGAGCAGCGTTCTTCGCTCCCGCGACGCCGATGGCGAGAGTTCCGACCGCGACCCCGGCCGGCATTTGCGCAATCGAAAGCAGCGAGTCGAGCCCCTTCAATGCGCGCGACTCGACCGGCACGCCGAGCACCGGCAGCCAGGTTTGCGCGGCGATCATGCCGGGCAGATGGGCGGCGCCGCCCGCGCCCGCGATGATCACCTGCACCCCGCGCTCGGCGGCTTCGCGCGCGAACTTCGCCATCAGGTCCGGCGTCCGATGCGCGGAGACGATCCGATGCTCGTTAGGCACCCCGAACCGATCGAGCAGCGCCACGCAATGCTGCATCGTTTCCCAATCCGAGGCGCTCCCCATCACCACACTGACGAGAGCGGGAGCGGACATTTTTTTCGCCATAAAGCCAGAAGCCCATCCCTTCTCCCGAAGCGCAAGAATTGCAACGCCCTTTTTGGCGCGGCAATCATACTGGGTGAAGCCGAGGAATCCCTTGCATGAACGAACGGGCCTGCAGAAAAAACCACACCGGCGCGCCCCGGCCCTGCCTATTGAACATGGCCGAAACAATTCGAGGTCGACGGCAACGGAAAAGGTTGCGCCTGATTGCGAGGCGAACGGCGTTCCATAGGTTGAACCCATGCGCATCGACAAGTTCACGCAGAAAATGCAGGAGGCGGTCCAGGCCTCGCAGGATGTGGCCTCGGAGTTCAACCAGCAGGAGATCACGAACGAGCATTTTCTCCTCGCGCTGCTCGATCAGGCCGAAGGCATCACCCGTCCTCTGCTCGAGAAGATGGGCGTGCCGACGGAGTCGCTGAAAGAGCAGTTGCGCAGCGCGCTCCAGAAGCTGCCCCGGATAACCGGTGGGAATGTCGATCAACGGATTGGGAATGACCTCCGCAGCGTACTCGACGGCGCGGAAAAAGAGATGGCGAAACTGAAGGACGAATTCGTCAGCGCAGAGCACTATCTTCTCGCCCTAACGAACGCGAACACGCCCGCGGCGCGGGCGCTGAAGGATCTCGGCGTAACGCGCGACAAATTGATGCAGGCGCTCCAGCAGGTGCGAGGGTCGCAGCGCGTGACCGATCAAAATCCCGAGGGGAAATATCAGACCCTGGAAAAATACGGACGCGACCTGACAGAGCTGGCGCGGCGGGGCAAGATCGATCCCGTCATCGGGCGGGATAACGAAATCCGGCGGGTGATGCAGGTCCTTTCGCGACGGACGAAAAACAATCCGGTCTTGATCGGCGAGCCCGGGGTCGGCAAGACCGCGATCGTGGAAGGTCTCGCGCGCCGGATTATTTCCGGCGACGTGCCGGAGTCGCTCAAAAACAAGAAACTCATCGCGATGGACATCGGCTCGATGGTCGCGGGCGCAAAATTCCGAGGCGAATTCGAGGACCGGCTCAAGGCGTTTCTGAAAGAAGTGACCGATTCGGAAGGCCAGATCATCCTGTTCATCGACGAGCTGCACACGATCGTCGGCGCGGGCGCGGCCGAAGGCTCGGTTGACGCCTCAAATTTGCTCAAGCCGCAACTGGCGCGGGGCGAGCTGCGCACGATCGGCGCGACGACGCTGAACGAGTATCGCAAGTACATCGAGAAGGACGCGGCGCTGGAGCGCCGTTTCCAGCCGGTGATGGTGGATGAGCCGACGGTCGAGGACACGATCGCGATTCTGCGCGGACTGAAGGAGCGCTATGAAGTGCATCACGGGGTGCGCATCCGGGATGCCGCGCTGGTCGCGGCCGCGGTCCTTTCGCATCGCTACATCAGCGATCGATTTCTGCCCGACAAAGCGGTCGATCTGGTCGACGAGGCGGCCTCGCGCCTGAAGATCGAGCTCGATTCGATGCCGACGGAGATCGACGTGATCGAGCGCGAGGTCATGCAGCTCGAGATGGAACGCCAGGCACTGAAGAAGGAAAAGGATCGCGCGAGCAAAGAGCGCCTGACGAAATTGGAAAGGGAGCTGGCCGGATTAAAAGAGAAATCCGGAGCCTTGAAGGCCGAGTGGCAAAAAGAAAAGGGCCTGCTCGACGAACAACGAAAACTAAAAGAGCAGCTCGACGCCGCCCGGACCGAGCTGGAACGGGCCCAGCGTCGCGGTGAATTGGCCAAAGCGAGTGAGCTGCAATATGGCCGCATCCCGGAGCTGGAACGCAAGCTGGCCGAGTTGACCGCGAAAGAGACCGAGGGCGGCAAACCGCAATTGCTGCGCGAAGAAGTGACCGAGGAAGACATCGCGGAGGTGGTCTCGAGCTGGACGCACATCCCGGTCTCGCGCTTGCAGGAGGGCGAGCGCGAGAAACTGGTGAAAATGGAAGAGCGCCTGATGCAGCGAGTCATCGGTCAGCACGAAGCGATCGTCGCCGTTTCGAATGCCGTGCGGCGCGCACGCGCCGGCTTGCAGGACGAGAACCGCCCGATCGGTTCGTTCATTTTCCTCGGCCCGACCGGAGTGGGAAAAACCGAGCTGTCACGCGCGCTCGCCGAGTTCCTCTTCGACGACGAGAACGCCATGATCCGCATCGACATGAGCGAATACATGGAGAAACACACCGTCGCGCGTTTGATCGGCGCGCCGCCCGGTTACGTCGGCTACGAAGAAGGCGGACAGCTGAGCGAAGCCGTCCGGCGAAAGCCGTATTCCGTGGTTCTCTTCGACGAGATCGAGAAAGCGCACCACGACGTTTTCAACGTGCTCCTCCAGGTGCTCGACGACGGGCGGATCACCGATGGCCAGGGGCGGACGGTCGATTTCAAGAACACGGTCATCATCATGACCTCGAACATCGGCTCGCAGTTCATCACCGAGGAAGCCTCGAGCGAAGGCCGGTCACGGCTTGTGCTGGAAGCGTTGCGTCAGCATTTCCGGCCGGAATTTTTGAATCGCGTTGACGAGATCATTATCTTTGACCGGCTGAATGAGGAGGAACTGAAAAAGATCGTCGAGATTCAACTGCGCCGCCTAACGAAACGGCTTGAGAACCAAAAGATCAGGCTCGAGTTGACCGATGCCGCCAGGGCGCGGATTGCGCGCGAAGGCTACGATCCAGTTTACGGCGCGCGGCCACTGAAACGCGCGATCCAGAAAGAGATTCTCGATCCGCTCAGTCTCCAGATCCTCGAAGGAAAATTCCACGAGGGCCAGACGATCCGGGTCGACGAGCGACAGGGGAAACTGGTCTTCGAAGCAAGGTGACGCATGGAGTGGCGGGAGATCGCCCCAGGCGTCGCGGTCATGCAGTATCCGCTGCGCGCGTTTGGCATCGATTTCCGCCGCTGCGTTACTCTGCTGCGGCTGGCCGACGGGCGCGTCGTCATTCATTCGAGCGCGCCGTTTACGGCGGAGGATGTCGCGGCGATTCGCCGCTTCGGGGTTCCGTCCTGGCTGGTCGAGGCGACGCTGATGCACGACACATTCGCACGGCGGGTTCGCGCAGTTTTCCCTGACATTCCGTATCTGGCCCCGGACGGTTTTGCAAAACTCAGCGGAGTTCCGACCCGCCGCTGTACCCGCCGCCATCCGACTGGGCCGGCGAGATTGAAGTGCTCAAGATCGAAGGTCTGCGGAAAATCAACGAACACGCACTTTTTCATCGTGCATCGCGCACGCTCGTGCTGGCCGACTTGCTTTTCCATTTCCCCGCGGATTCGCGTGGCTGGCCCCGGTTCTTTGCCCGGCACATCATGCGTCTGCCGCGGTTGTCTGGGATTAGCGCCTTCTTTCGGTTGATGATTCGCGACCGGGAGGCGTTTGCGCTTTCGATGAAAAAGATGTTGGAGTGGGACTTCGAACAGATCGTCGTCGGGCACGGCGAGCCGATTCAAAACAATGCGAAAACGAATTTTCGCGCAGGCTCTGCGCGATCGCGGTCTCGCGATAGACGGTTGAATTCAAGCGCGGCCGTGCGATTGCATGCGCATGATAAAAATAACCTTCGCCTTGATTGCCTCCGCGCTTCTCGCGGCCAGTTCTGCTTTTGCCGGCGGTGCCTGCTGCGCCGGCAAGTCCGCCGATGGCAAAATGAATTGCTCGAAAGCCTTCGCCCAGATGAATCTCTCGCCGGAGCAGAAGTCGAAACTCGACGCGGCTCAGGCGGAGTGCCAAAAGGCAGGCTGCACGGAGGAGAGCCTGGAGAACTTCATGCAAACCGCGAAAGGCATCCTCTCGCCTGAGCAATATGCGCAACTCAAAACCGAGTGCGCAAAGATCAAGCCTTCCGAGAAAACGCCGGGCTAGGCCCGAGTCAGCGTCCCCACTGTTCTAACGCCAGAGCCACGGCGTCAGCTGTTGCTCCACGCTCGGCGTGAGTTCGATCCGGCATGAATCCCCGGCCTCGATTCGCACCGTTGCGCCGGCGTCACTCGTCAGCATGAGCGTGACCGGCTGTAATCCCGGCGAGGAAGCAAGGATCTGGCGCACGGTTCGCAACTCGTCCGCCCCGATCCCCGCCGCAAAGCGCAAGGTAATCGGCGTGTCCTCTCGCACGCGTGCCGTGCCGTTGGTTTCCGATCCGTTCGTGGTTTTGTTCGGGACGGCACCCGCGGTTTCCGGCGTAAGCACTTTTACCTTTTGCGCCGTCGCGCGGATAGTGTCGTCGCGCTTGTCGATCGTGCCCCGGATCGCGATGACGCTGCCGGGTTCGAGAGCGTGCGCCACGGTGACGTAGGTCTCGTTCCAAAGCACAACCTCGAGCGTGCCGGTCAGGTCTTCGAGAAAGACAACCGCGAACGGTTTGCCCTCTTTCTTGGTAAACTTGCGGTCCACTTGCGAGATCGCGCCCGCGATCGTGAAGGTGGCGCGATCGGACAACTCGCCTAACGACGCGATGGCCTGATATTTTCCGCTCCCCAGAAGCGACGCGTAAGCATCGAGCGGATGACCGGTGACGTAGAAACCGAGTAATTCCTTTTCGAACGACAACGTCTCGCGATCGGTCCACGGCGTGTAGGTGTGCGCCGCGCGTGCAATCGGCGCCGGCGGCAAATCGCCGAAAAGCGAGACCTGCCCAGCCGCCCGATCGCGGTGCGAGGCGGCGGAGGCCGCCAGTGTCTCCTCGATGCAGGCGAACAGCTCGGCGCGCCTGCGTTGGAGGAAGTCAAAGGCCCCGGCCTTAACCAGGCTCTCGATGATTTTTCTGTTTGCGATTCGAGAATCGAGACGACTGCAAAAATCTTCCAGCGACGTGAAGTCCCCTCTCCGCTCACGTTCCGCGATCGCGGAGGCCATCGCGCCTTCGCCGACGTTCTTAATCGCGGCGAGTCCGTAACGGATGGCGTTCAATCTGGGAGCGCGATCTCTCAATGTGGGAGCGGCCTTTGCGCCGCGATCCTCGCCGATGCCATCGGGGCGCACAGGCCCCTCCCACGTTTCAGATATCTCCGGCGTGAATTTCAAACTGCTCCGATTCATGTCCGGCGGCAGAATCGGAATGCCCATTCGTTTGCACTCGCCGACGAAGACCGAAATCTTGTCGGTGTTGTTGATCTCGTTGCTTAACAAACCGGCCATGAATTCGACCGGATAATTCGCCTTGAGATAAGCCGTCTGGTAGCTGATGAGACCGTAGGCCGCGCTGTGGCTTTTGTTAAATCCATAACCGGCGAATTTTTCCAGCAAATCGAAAATCGCGTTCGCCTTTTTCTCCGGAATCTTGTTGGTCTTCGCGCAGCCGTCGATGAAATTGGCGCGTTCCTTCGCCATCTTTGCCTTGTCCTTTTTGCCCATCGCCCGCCGGAGCAGATCGGACTGGCCTAACGAGTAACCGGCGAGCCGGTTGGCCGCCGCCATCACCTGCTCCTGGTAAATCATAACCCCGTAGGTATCGGAACAGATTTCCTCGAGCAGCGGGTGTTCGTATTTGATCTTCGTTAGGCCCTTCTTGCGTTTGATGTAATCGCCAATCAGATCCATCGGGCCGGGGCGGTAGAGAGCGATCAGAGCCATGATGTCGTCGAGCTTTTGCACGTCCATCTGCTTCGAGACGCTAGTCATGCCGCCCGATTCCATTTGGAAAAGGCCGATCGTTTCGCCGCGGTTGAAGAGCGCAAAACTGGCCGGATCATCGAGAGGGATGTCCTTGAGCAAAAATTCCGGTTCGCGCTGGTGGATGAGCGCGATCGTGTCCTCGATCACGGTCAGCGTCTTCAACCCGAGAAAATCCATCTTGAGCAGGCCGAGATCGTTCAACGGGTTCATCGGGTATTGCGTCACGACGTCGTTGCCCTTCGAGTCGCGGCAGAGCGGGACGTATTCCGAGAGATCGCGATCGCCGATCACGACGCCGGCGGCGTGGACGCCGGCGTTGCGCGAGAGACCTTCGAGCAAACCGGCGTATTCCCAGAGCTGGCGCGTCGCCGGTTCGGTCTCGATCGCCTTCTTCAGATCCGGCGTTTTTTCCGCGGCGGCGGCGAGAGTGATATTCAACTCGTTAGGGATCATCTTTGCGATCCGGTCACAATCGCTGTAGCTCAAGCCCATCACGCGGCCGACGTCGCGCACCACGCTTTTCGCTTTCAGTTTTCCGAAGGTGATGATCTGCGAGACGCGGCGCTCACCGTATTTCTGTCGTACGTATTCGAGGACCTCGCCGCGGCGCGCTTCGCAAAAATCGATGTCGATATCGGGCGGTGAAACGCGCTCGGGATTGAGGAAGCGCTCGAAGAGCAAGCCGAACTGCAGCGGGTCGATGTCGGTAATCTCGAGCACATAGGCGGCGAGCGAGCCGGCCGCAGACCCACGCCCCGGGCCGACTGGGATGCCGTGCTGCTTTGCGAAATGAATGAAATCCCAAACAATCAGGAAATAACTGACGAAGCCGGTCTTCTCGAGGACGTCGAGTTCCTTGTTCAAGCGGGCACGAAGCTCTTCGTCCGTCGCTGCTCGCTCGCCGAAACGCTTGCGTAATCCTTCGTCGCAAAGTTCCCGCAAATATTGGCGGCGCGTCTTGCCTGCAGGCGCCTCGTACTCGGGAAACTTCGAGGTCCCGAATTCCAGCTTGAGATTGCAACGCTCGGCGATCGCGATGGTATTCGAAATCGCCTCCGGATGTTCCGGAAAGAGCGCGCGCATTTCGTCGGCGCTTTTGAAATAAAGTTCCGGGACGTAGCGCATCCGCTTTTCGTCATGCACCATCTTGCCGGTGCCGATGCAGATCATGACGTCGTGCGCTTCGTGGTGGCTGCGCTCGAGAAAATGCACGTCGTTTGCTGCGACAAGTCCGAGCCCAAATTCCTGCCCGATCTTCGGCAGGACGCGGTTGCATTTTCGCTGCGCCTCGAGGCCGTGATCGTGCATCTCGAGAAAGAAATTTTCCGCTCCAAAAATATCGCGAAAAGTCGCTGCGCTCGCCCGCGCCTTATCGAGCTGATCGGCCTGGATGGCCATGTTGATCTCGCCCTTGAGACAGGCGCTCATCCCGATCAAACCCGCGGAGTGCGCGGCGAGCAGTTCCTTGTCGATCCGCGGCTTGTAATGCATGCCCTCGAGATGAGCGATCGACATCAGCTTGACGAGATTGCGGTAACCCGTCTCGTCGCGAGCCAGGAGAGTAAAATGATAAGCGGCATCGCGTTGAGAATTCGGGCGATCTTTGATTGATCCCGGCGCCATGTAGGCCTCCACCCCGATGATCGGCTTGATGCCGGCGTCGGTCGCGGCCTGGTAGAATTCAATCGCTCCGTGCAGGTTGCCGTGGTCGGTAATCGCGACCGCCGGCATTTTCATTCCGGCCGCTTTCTTCATCAGTTCCTTCATCCGCACCGCGCCATCGAGAAGCGAATATTCGGTGTGCAGATGGAGGTGAACGAAGGAGTCGGCCGGCATGCGAAGTCACTATAAACTCGGCACCGGAAGCGGCAAGAAATCGGAATTTCACCGCTGGGAAGTCATTCGCGGCGGCGAGAAGCGATCACGGCCGTGACAAGAGCGGCTCGACGTCGAGGCATTAAGCGCAATAGTATGAGCAGCCTGCTGACACGTCACACTGACAAAGAAAAGGAGCCAAGCATGAAGCAGTTTGAAAGAGCAAAGATGGACGAATTCAAAGCTCATTTCCGGGGAGACATAGTTCTTCCCGGGGACGCGAGCTACGATGAGGTGCGAGAGATCTGGAACGCCATGATCGACCGCAGGCCTGCGCTGATCGCCCGCTGCGCGTCGCCCGAAGATGTCGTGCAGGCCGTCAAGTTCGCGCGCCAGAACGACCTGCTCGTCTCGATCCGAGGAGGCGGACACAACATCGCGGGCAATGCCGTCTGCGACGACGGTTTGATGATCGACCTCTCGCTGATGAAGAACGTCCAGGTCGACCCGAATGCCCGCCGGGCGACGGTCGATCCTGGTTGCATCCTCGCCGACTTCGACGCGGCCGCGCAAGCACACGGTCTCGCGACGCCTTTGGGCATCAACTCAACCACCGGCGTGGCCGGCCTGACGCTTGGTGGCGGCTTTGGCTGGCTGAGCCGGAAGTACGGCATGACCATCGACAACCTGCTGTCCGCGAATGTCGTCCTGGCGGATGGCAAACAGGTGCGCGCCAGCGAAACGGAAAACGCCGATCTTTTCTGGGGGCTGCGTGGTGGCGGTGGGAACTTCGGCATCGTCACCAGCTTCGAGTTCCAGCTCCATCCCGTTGGGCCGAATGTACTGAGCGGGCTCATCGTCTTTCCGTTCGACCAGGCGAAGTCTGTGATCACGCAGTTCGCCCGTTTCACCGAGACGATGCCGGACGAACTCAACGTCTGGATGGTTACGCGCAAGGCGCCTCCGTTGCCTTTCCTGCCGGCGGACGTCCACGGGAAAGAGATCGTCGTGCTCGCCTTGTGTTATGCGGGCGATCCCGCTGAGGGCGAGAAACTGATTGAGCCGCTGCGAGGGTTCGGCACGGCGCACGGCGAACACGTCGGCGTGCAGCCGTATGTCGCCTGGCAGCAGGCCTTTGATCCGCTGCTGGCGCGGGGTGCGCGCAACTACTGGAAGTCGCACAACTTCTCGAAGCTGAGCGATGGCGCGATCGACGCCATCATCGAATACGCCGCCAAGCTGCCGTCGCCCCATTGCGAGATCTTTGTCGGCTCGATCGGCGGCCAGACGGCGCGCGTCGCGGCTGATGCGATGGCCTATTCGAGCCGGGACGCCAACTACGTCATGAACGTGCACGGTCGCTGGGAGTCGGCCGCCGAGGACGAGCGCTGTATTGCCTGGGCGCGCGAATTCTTCGCCAAGTCACAACCGTTCGCCAGCGGCGGCGCCTACATCAACTTCCTCACCGAAGACGAGACCGATCGCGTCGCGTTTGCCTACGGTCCGGTCTACAACCGGCTGGTGGAACTGAAGAAGAAATACGATCCGACGAATTTCTTTCGCATGAACCAGAACATTAAGCCGGTCTGAACGGGGCAGGAATCGATCGTTTGATTCCTTAGGATCTTAGGAAAAGCATTTCCTAACTGGTAGCCGGCGGAAGCGCCGGAGCCGGGCTAGTCGGTCAGCGTCCGGACTAATCCCGTGAAGAATACCAGAAAGAGGACCGCCAGGACGATCAGGCTCGCGTAAACGATGAAGTCCTGACGACGTGCGCGACGGGCCGCCTCCGCATAGGGAATGCGGGTGAATGAGACCATGGTGTAGAGCGGGAGGTAGAGGCCGGGGAGCAGGCCTTCGAGGGTGTGGTCGAGTTTCTTTTTTGCCCGGAAGGTGCGCGAGGCAGTCTTGTCGCGCATCTCTATAAAATTGTGCACCGCGAGGTCGGCGAGGGCGTCGGCGTTTTCCTTGCGCCGGAAAAAATATTCGGCAAAGGCACGCTTACGATCGTTAGGGAACTCGGCCAGGCATTCGTCGAAGACAACGCAATCTTCGAAGGCGGCGTTCATCCCCTGCCCGTAGAACGGGACGACGGCGTGAGCCGCGTCGCCGACGAGCGCAACCTTGTCGTCGTAATGCCAGGGCGCGCAACGGATGGTAACGAGTGAGCCGGTGGGATTCTCCCGGAAGTCGTCGAACAGCGCGGGCATGAGCGGAACGGCATCGGGAAATTCATCGTCGAAGAAGCGCCGCACATCGTCGTCGTCGACGGTGGTGGCGAAGCTGCGCGGGCCGTCGAATTCCCAGAAAAGGGTGCAGGTAAAGGAGCCGTCTGGGTTCGGCAGCGCAATCATCATGAAACTCTTGCGCGGCCAGATGTGAAGGGCGTTTTTCTCCATCTGCCAGGCGCCGTTGGTCGCAGGCGGGATCGTAAGCTCCTTATAACCGTGGGCGCAGATAGCTCTGGCTGTATTCGAAACGGTCGAGACGCTGCATGGAGCGACGCACCGAAGAAAAGGCGCCATCGACACCGATGATCGCGTCGGCGCGATGCTTCGAGCGGTTGAGACAGTTGAGAGGTTGAGAAGTTGAGCCGAAGGCGCGTCGAGGTCGACGTCGGTACAGCGGTGATTGAATTTTACCTCGCACATTCGGATAACGCTGGGCCGCCTCGATGACGACGGTGTTGAGGGCGCCGCGGCCGATCGAGTTGATGCACTTATTCGGGTCGCGATCGTAGGGAGAGAAATGGAGCGCGCCGGATTTGTCATGGATCATGCGGCCCGCGCATCGGGATGGCGTGCTGGAGGACTTCATCGGCGAGGCCGAGCTGCTGGAGGGCATGAATGCCGCGGGTGGAGAGGGCGAGATTAATCGAGCGGCCGCCAACGGTGTTGCCCGCGCGCGGGTCGGCCCGGCGTTCGTAGAGATCAATCTCAATGCCGCGCCGGCCGAGGAAGGTGGCGAGCAAGCCTCCCGCGAGGCCACTACCGACAAGAACAAACTTTGGCACGATCAAGAATGAACTAATCAGGAACCCTGAATCGAGGGAAATCCGAGATAGACGGAAAAGCCGGGAAGGTATCGCGACGCAGCATTAGAGCCGCCCGACACTGCAAAGCGGCAAGCATTGCTCGTTCTCCAGTCGCTAAGGGTAAAACCGCTCCGGAGAGCCATTTTCGACCGGGTGAGCGAGTGATTCGCCCGCCTGCGTTTCAATGGCATCATCGCTGCTGAAATAATCCGTGAATCGCCATGAAACCGCAGCCCGAACCAGAGTCGAACAAGCCCGGCGACAACGCGTCTGAATTGAAAGCCATTCTCGTGGTGGATGACGACCAGCAGCTCGCCTCGGCCCTGCAGTGGATCCTGGCGGACGCGAATTTCCTGGTCGATGTCGCCTTCGACGGTGAGGAGGCGATCCTCAAGGTGACGGCGCACGAATACGATGCGGTCATTTGCGATTTGAAGATGCCCAAGCTGCGTGGTGACGAGTTTTATCTGAAAGCGCGAGAGCTGCGGCCGGCGGTCTCGGATCGTTTCATTTTCATCACTGGCTACGCGACCGACCCGATGCTCCGGTCCTTTCTCGTGGAAAACGAGGTGAAGTTTCTGGTCAAGCCCTTCCCGATCAAAGGGCTGATTTCCTGCGTCCAGGAGTTATCCGGCTGAGCTGCTCCTTGCTTGACGGACCAAAGTAATCCGCGCGAGTGCACATCCGGAAACTGGCGAAGGCCGGCCAAATCAGTGATGCTCGCTTAGAATCCGGGCGAAGCGCCAGACCTCATGAAAAGTGTTGTAGAGCGGCGTCGGCGCCACGCGGATGACGTTCGGCTCGCGGAAATCGCTTTTCACGCCCGCGGCCTCGAGTTTCTTAAATAACTCTTTCGGATGTTCGTGGACGAGAATCGAGAGTTGCGCGCCATGTTCGTTAGGCTGACGCGGAGTGATGACGGTGAAAAGCTGGGATGGCGCGCGGTCGAGCAGGAATTCGAGGTAACCTGTGAGTTGGAGTGATTTCGCCCGGAGTGCGGCCATGCCGCCGGCTTCATCGAAGATTGCAAACGAGGTACGGAGCGGCGCCATTGCAAGGATGGGGGGATTGCTCAACTGCCAGGAGTCGGCCGACGCCACCGGCAGGAATTCCGGCTCGAGCTGCATGCGAAAGCGCGTTGCCGGGTCGTTCCCCCACCATCCGGCGAGACGCGGAAGGTCGCGGTTGGTCGCGTGCCGCTCGTGGACGAACGCGCCGGCGACCGCGCCAGGCCCGGAGTTGAGATATTTGTAGGAACACCAGACGGCGAAGTCGACGTTCCAATCGTGCAGCGCGAGCGGGACATTGCCGGCCGCATGTGCGAGATCGATCCCGACGATGCAACCGCGTTTCTGGGCCAGAGCCGTGGTTCTCGCGATATCGAAGAGCTGGCCGGTGAAAAAATTTACTCCGGCGAAAAGAACGAGCGCGATCTCATCGCCGTGTTTTTCGAGTAACGATTCGATGTCTTCCTGCCGAATCGCGTATTCCCCTTTCCGCGGCCGCGCGAGCAGGAGCGCCTCGGCAGGGTCGAAGCCGTGATGCGCAATCTGTGACTTGATCGCGTAGGTGTCGGAAGGGAAGGCTGGGTCTTCCATCAGGATCTTGCGACGGGCCTTGGTCGGCCGATAGAAGGTCGCCATCAGGAGATGGAGGTTTACCGTCAGGCTGTTCATGCAAACTACTTCGTTAGGCTGCGCGCCCACCAGCCGCGCGACGGGTTCGCGCAGGGTCTCGTGGTAGGAATACCAGGGTGTCGCGGCATCGAAGTGTCCGTCCACGCCCAACTGCGCCCAGTCGCTCAGCTCCTGCTCGACGATTTTCCGCGTCGCTTTCGGCATCAAGCCTAACGAATTGCCGACAAAGTAAATGAGCGGCTGGCCATCGGCGCCGGCCGGAATGTGAAACCGATCGCGGAAGAGGCGGAGCGAATCCTCGCGATCCTGTTGCCGGGCAAAATCTTCGTCGGCGGAGAAGGAATCTGACATGGTGAATTTTTGTGAGTGGCTAAGCAGACGAGCTAACGTGACGCTTCTGAAGTCAGCGGGTTACCGCTCATGACCTGGAAACCATGATGACTGAATCAGGCCGTAACAGATGCTTTGCAACGGCCGGGCTTTCAATATAGGAAAGCATCCAAACACAGGAAAGTCCGCGTGCATCTGCGAACGATCAACCCTTGTCAGGCGGCGGTTGCATGAATTCGATCGTAGTGCCGTCGGGATCGCGCACGTAGACGACCCGTTTCCCGGCGTTTGGTCCCGCGATCAAGGTCTGCGGTTGACCGGCGGCTTTCCATCCCGAGGCGGCAATTGTCGCCAGCACCGCATCAAGATCGTCGACCGTAAAAGCGACGTGGACGGAACCGACATCGCAGGGCCTGAGCGCGACCCGCTTTCGATCTGACGGCGCGAGATACTCGAGCAACTCGATCTTGTGTCCGTAACCTTTCAGCACCGCGATCGAGATTTCCGCGCCCGGCACGCCGGTGATTTCACTGGCGAGCTCACCGGTCTGATGCGGTCGATGAGAGAGCTGGAACCCGAGCACATCCCGCCAGAAAGCGAGCGAACGTTCAAGGTTCGCGACGGTGATGCCGGTGTGGTCGGCGGCGATAATGCGAAAGGGGTGCGTCCTCACGTCGTCAAGGCATCGTTTAAGTCGGCCTCATGGCGATTTCAACCGTTGCTCTCGTCCGAAGCCGCAGATCTGCTCGCCTCGCAGTCTGGTTTGGAGTGTGATTTTTTCGGCATGCCGGTGGCGATGTAAAACGTTCCAACCAGTAGTTTGGAATGCCCGTCGAGATGGCGCGCCACTTCGAACGCTACTACAAGAGTTGACCGACAAGTCTACCTAACGAATTGCATGTCTCGCCAAATCGGACGATGGAATTTTGGAAACTGTCATGAGCACGCCCACCTGTTGTCCTGTCCTGGAGCTTCGCCAATACACCCTGAGACCGGGCATGCGCGACGTGCTGATCGAGCTTTTCGAACGGGAATTTGTCGAAAGCCAGGAAGCCCTCGGCATGACGCTTGTCGGACAGTTTCGCGACTTGGATGATCCGAATCGCTTCGTCTGGCTGCGCGGCTTTCGCCGACATGACGACGCGCGCGCAAGCCTTGCACGATTTTTATGGCGGACCGGTTTGGAAGGCCCATCGCGAAGCAGCCAACGAGACGATGATCGACTCCGACAACGTCCTGCTCTTGCGTCCGGCGCGACCGGCCTCCGGGTTTTCGCTCGATAACGCCGAACGTCAAACGCCGGGAGCGACGGATAATCCACGAGGATTGGTGGTGGCCACGATTTACCATCTTAAGGACGGAACCGAAAACGACCTGGTGGATTTCTTCGAACGCGCGATTCAATCGGAACTGACCAAATCTGGCGCGTCCGTTATCGCGTATTTCGTGACCGAAACGCATCCGAACAGCTTTCCGGCGTTGCCCGTGCGCGAAGCGGCGAATGTCTTTGTCTGGTTCTCAGTTTTTTCGGATGAGATGGCCTACGAGCGGCACGCAGCGGCTCTCGCGGACTCGATCCCTGGAAGAACAATCTTGCCGAGGAGCTTGCGCTGCGGCTGAAAGAGCGCCCGGAAGTCTTGCGACTCGCTTCCGACGCAACGTTCGCGATTACATGGCTGACCCAATGTGGGAGGGGCCTTGCGCCCCGATGGCCGCGGGCCGGGAGCTGGACCGGGCTCACGCCTCCGGCTACAAACCGCGATTACCTTGAGCTCGATCGCAATCGGGGTCGGTAACGCACCCACCTCGACGGTCGTCCGGGTCGGATTCGGTTTGCCCGGCCCGGCGAAGTATTCCGGATAAATGCGGTTAAAGATCGCGAAGTCCTTCTTCATGTTGGTTAAAAAGACGGTGACATCCACGATGTCGTTCCAAGTCGCGCCAGCGTCTTCCAGAACAAGCCGCACGTTTTCGAAAACGGCGTGGCACTGTTTTTCGATGTCGTAACTCACGATGTTGCGCTCTGCGTCGAGCGTCACTCCAGGGATTTCCTTGCTCCCGCGCACACGGGGCCCAATCCCGGAAAGGAACAGGAGATCGCCCACCCTCCTGGCGTGCGGGAACGCGCCGACAGGTTCTGCCGCGCGCGAGCTTTCAAACGATTTGCTCATAAATGAAAAAGCAACGTCGGAGAACAGAGTGACACACTTGGACACCTCTCAACAATCACCGCGTCGCCAGCACCGCGAACTGCAGCAGGTATCTTCCTGACGTGGTGCACCACTTTTGAAAAGCGTTCCTGGAGAGCCCTGTCCGTTCGGCAGCTTCAACTCCCTTCTCGCAAAGGTATTCGTTAACGAAGGCTCCTTTCGCAAATTTGAAGGTCTAAGTCATGAAATTCGGAAGCTGTTAATATCGTCAGGAACCCGCCTCCTTGAGTTTCTATTGTTAGTCGCGAAGAGTTCAAAACGTCTGCCGGAGCCCGATCTGTTTGTAAGTCTGAAACTGGAAGCACCTCCTAAGTCGGGCCGAATGGCACAAGCATCGGCACGCGGCGGCGATAGGAATCGTAGGCCTCTGCTCCTAGCTGTTCGCGCAAGAAGCCTTCTTCCAGTCGCGCCTTTACCCAGAAGCCAAACGCGGCCAGCAATGCGCCGGCAAACGCTATCAGCGTTCCTTTGACGAGCGCCAGCGCGATCGCCGCCACGATAATCCCGGTATAGATCGGATGGCGCACGATGCGCATAAGGCCCGGTATCGACAATCCGGTGATCCGCCTTGCGAGTCACAAAGGCGGACCAGAGCTGACCTAGATGGAGTCGCGCCCACCAGGCGAAGCCAAAGCCCATCGCACAAAGCAAAACCATCGCCCAGCCCGCGCTGATCGGAAGCGTCCAGATCCGCAACGGCCCATGATACCGATTAGTCCGAACGGCGAAAAGCAAAATGAAACCGCTGATGGTCAATAAACGATACGGGAGCTGCTGTGCGAGACTCGCCCGTGACTGAGCGCGGCTCGACCAGCCGGCAGCCAGAAACCACGACACAGCCCATACGGTCCAGATCGTGTAACAGGTGCGCTCCGGATCGATGGCGAATCTCCCAATCATTTTCGCCAATACTTTGCACCGTGCATCAAAGCGGACAATGGGCACCCGTTTACGTCCATACGGAGCCTCTGCTGGCGTTCCGATCTTATTCAGGGGTCTAATTCTGGCTCGTGAGTTCCGATTCCCCGGTCATTCCAGCCGAAAACCAAATTACCGAATGGTTTTGGAACCTATTCAGTCAGGCGGCGAGGTGATCTACGGCTGTGCGCAGTTCGTTCAGATCAAATGGCTTTGGGAAAATCGCTTGCACGTTCAGCCGCTCGTAGGCTTCGCGGATTTCCGGTGAAATCTGGGCTGACAAGACAATGATATTGCCGGGAATTCCCCGCTTTCTAATCGCATCGACCAATTCCACGCCGGTGAGGTTTGGCATTTTTTGATCGACGATAATTAGATCATAGAGGTTCGAAGGGGCGTCGAGCATCGCAAGCGCGGCCGGGCCGCTTTCCGCGCTGGAGACTTCATAGCGCGGCTTTGCAAAGACATACTTTAGGGAAACAGCCACGGACGGTTCGTTATCGACCGCCAGGATCCTAAAGGGTGCGCTCATCTCCCTACAAACGGAGCAACGTCCGTACCGATGTCCAGGCCGATAAACGACAGATTTTCTTTTCGCGTCGCACCTATCAGTGAAGTCCGTAATGAACAGATAAACAAATTGATTTAACTGATAATCAATAGTTTAAATATGGACACGAGATTGGCCAGAATGGAAAATGAAGATCTTCGCTGTCGGGGTTAATCGGTGTTCATGCTGCGCAAACAGATTGGGGTCTCGGCATAGTTTGGATCCGACCGTCGATCCGGCTAAAAGAGTTCAGGCGTTCGAACGCGACCAACGTGTTTTAGAGGAGGCGAATTCTATTGACCCGCCCCTCCGTCTCAGTTCCTACGCTCACTTTTTCTCGGCGACAAAACCAGCCAAGCGCGAAACTGGCGCGTCAGGTCACTCTGTGATATCCGCATTGCGATGCGAAAGAGAGTTCCAGAGGGTCCGCGGCGTGCCAGGCTTTTGGTGCTGGTGGACGAATCAAATGTCGGAAGTTCGGTACGGACCGCGGGTCGCGGGCTCGATTGGTTAAGGCTGCGCGAGTTTCTCGCCGGGCCGGAATCCGGGCGCGACCTGATCGAGATGGTGGTGTATGCGGGGCTACCACCAGCGATCCCACTCTGGCAGGACGAGCGGGACAAGAAGAACAAGTTTGTTTATTGGTTGCGCTCCAATGGGTTTATGGTGGTGACCAAGGATGGGGCGCCGGCTGAAGAAGGCCATTATAAGGCAAATGTGGATGTGATGATGGCGATCGACGCGCTAGAGCTATCAGTCGAGACGGAGCCGGATGTAGTCATTCTCGTAACCGGTGATGCAGATTTCGCCTATCTCGCGACGAAGCTGCGTCGGCGCGGAATTCGGGTGGAGGTGGCCTCAGTGACGCAGAATCTCGGCAGCCTTCTGAAATCAGCAGCTAATGCAGTGATCGACCTGGCGCCGCTGTTTCGTACTTTTGAGCTCATGCCAGTGGCCGAAACTCCTGCGCCGCGCGAGACGCGACGGAAGCGGCCCCTCTAAGGATCGGACACCACTCCTGCTGGGACGGCTCCGCGTAATTTGGTTAATCCGGCTGTGAGACGCGGACGGCGGCCGCCCGAATCGCACTGGAAGCAACGACAAAAAATTAGCGGTCGTGCTCTGCCCGGATCGTGAAACCGGCGATCAACTCACCGCCTGGAGCGATTTGCTGGATGCCGTCCTTGTCTTCGAAAGCGCGCTGTTCATGGCGATCGGTGAGACCCCAACACGGCTCGATGCAGAGAAAGGGACCGCCATCTGACCACAGAGTGAGGTACGGGACCTCGGCGCAATCGAGGGTGACACGCCGACCGCTTGGTGGATCGCGGTAGACGAAGGTACGATCCGGCACGTCAACGAATTCCAGAATATAGGAGCCTGGGAGAGCTGAGCGATCGAAGGGCATCTCGCCACCGGCATGATCGATCGTAGCGGTATCTCCGGTTAGATAATTTCCAGGTGAGAACCAGCGACGGTAGCGGCCAGCTGGCATCTCGAATTGGAAGGTGTCGAAGCTGGTGGCGGCAAAGCCGGGATGCAACCCGAATTCGAGATGCGCGGTAAGTTCGGGCTCGTGATTTTGGAAACGGAAACGCACCGCCAACTCTTCGCCGCGCAAGGTATAGGTGAGCGCGAGCGAAACTTTGAGCGGATATTCCTCCGGCGCGATTTCGTTAGGCGAGATGCGGTAGGTGAGCGACGCGCCCTCGCCGGCACCAAGGTCCGCGCTCACATCCGCAAACAGCTTGTGGCGCAGGAAACTGTGGGTGCCACCTCGGATCTCGCGTCCGCGGTAGAGACTGTGCTCATCCTTCAACCGGTGCAGGAAGTAGCCCATGACGGTAGCGTGATTCCCCCACCCGCTCGCCGGTTTGTCGATCTCGTTGTCGCGATAAAGAAAACCGGTCCAACTCCCATTCGCATCGCGCCGGGCCAGACTAACGAGTTCGGCACCGAGGCGCGAGACGATGATGCGCAGGCCGCGGTCTTCGTCCGTCAGGATGTCGAGCAAGCGCTCGTTACGAACTTCTTCGCAGTGCGAGAACTTCATTCGCTGCAATCATGGAACAGCGTTTTCCGAGGGTAAAGTTCCGATCCTCGGCGGAGTCTCGCCTACCGGAGCCCGTTGATCTTGCTTCGTCGCGACCAAGCGATCAGGGAAATAATCCGCGAATGTGCTTGGCGTGCATGACTCGCTCGACGCCGATCGCCATCGCCGCGGTGCGATGTGAGACTTTGTCCCTTTTCGCCCGCCGGATGACCTGGACAAAGGAATGCTCGAGGATGCGGAAGAGTTTGTCGGTCACTTCCGTCTCGCTCCACATGAAGGCTTGCAGGCCTTGCACCCACTCGAAGTAGGAAACAATCACGCCACCCGCATTGCAAAGAATGTCTGGGATAACGAAAACCTCGTCCCAGCGCTTGTTCAGGTGCAGGTCGGCTTCCGGGCTGGTCGGCCCGTTGGCGCCCTCGGCCAGGATGCGGCACTTGATCTTGTCAGCGTTCTTTTCCGTGATCACGCGATCGATTGCGCACGGCGCGAGAACGTCGCACGGCATCTCGAGCAGTTCATTCGGGTCAACCCGATCGCCCTGATCAAAGGCGCGCAGGTTGCCTTTTTTCTGAACGTGGAGGTCGGCGGCCTTCACGTCGATGCCCTTGGGATTGTAGAGCGCGACCGTGTGATCGCTGATCCCAACCACTTTTACACCGGTCTTTAAGCCTAACGAAAGCGCGGCGACCGAGCCGACGTTGCCAAAGCCCTGGACGATCGCGGTCGATTTTTCCGGATCCATCTTCAGCATGTCCATCGCGCGTTCGATGAGGTAGACGACGCCGCGTCCGGTCGACTCGCGCCGGCCTTCCGTGCCACCGATCGCGACCGGTTTACCGGTGACGATTTCGTTCACCGAATAGCCCTGGTAAACCGAATAGGTATCCATAAACCAGGCCATCACCTGTTCGTTCGTCCCCATGTCCGGACCCATGATGTCGGTCTTTGGGCCGACGAACGGGATCATTTCCTGCATGTAACGGCGCGAGACGGCTTCGAGCTCTTTGTGAGAAAGCTTGGTCGGGTCGCAGGCGACGCCACCCTTCGCTCCGCCGTAGGGCAAATTATTAAGCGCGCATTTCCAGCTCATCCACATCGCGAGCGCCGCGGTTTCACCCATCGAGAGATTCGGCGCAAAACGCGTCCCGCCCTTGGTCGGGCCGAGCGTGAGGTGATGCTGCACCCGGTAGCCCTGGAAGGTTTTCGTGCTGCCATCATCCATGTGCACCGGAAGAGTAACGGCCATCGCGCGCTTCGGATACATGAGCCGGTCGCGATCGTTCTTGTCGATGTTCAGGTAATCGGCGATGACCTGAAACTGGTCACACGCCATCTGAAAGACTTCGTCGTCGTATATCATAAAGGCGGAGCCGACACGTTAGAGCAGGCCGGCGGTTGGTGCTGTTGGTTTTTCCGCCGCAACCTGTGGGCCGTCAAATGCAAATCGCGGACAACGCCGGCGCCGGTAGGTTGCCGATTGTCGGTTTTGCCGTTGGCTGTCTCGTAATCGTCCTCGTCCTCGATTCCCTGTTTGTTTTTCGAGGGCGGGAACGAAGACGACGAGGAGAACGATTGGCAGCCCGGGCGCGCTGCCTTAATCTCCGCGAGCAAACATGACGAGCTCGATCCTGAACTGCATCCGGAAACGATCGCGGTGCACGCTGGCCGCGAGATTGATCCCGCAACCGGCGCGGTCGCGCCGCCGATTCATCTTTCGACGACTTTTGAACGAGCCACGGATGGAAGTTTTCCGACCGGCTTCAATTACACACGCTCCGATAATCCGAATCGCGCGGCGCTCGAACAGGCGCTCGCCGCGGTCGAGGGCGGTGCGGTCGCGGCGGCCTTTGCCTCCGGCGTGGCGGCCGCAATGGCCGTCTTCCAGACGCTCTCGCCTAACGATCACGTAATCGCGCCGCTCGAAGCCTACCACGGCATCCTGCGCCTCTTGGGTAGCATCTTCGGACGTTGGCAACTGGCCGTCGATTTCGTTGATATGACCGATCTCGTCGCGCTCGAAAAGGCGGTCCGCGCGAAACACGAAGCTCGTCTGGGTTGAGACACCATCCAATCCGACGCTGAAACTGACCGACATTGCGGCGGTGGCCGAGATCGCGCATCGGGCCGGCGCGCTTCTGGTTTGCGACAACACCTGGTCGCCTATCATTCAGCGACCATTCGCCCTCGGCGCGGATCTGGTCATGCATTCGACCACAAAATATTTTGGCGGCCATAGCGACGTGCTCGGCGGCGCGATTGATCGCGCAGCAGGATGACGAATTTTTTCAGAGTCTGCGCGAGATCCAGTCGGTCGGCGGCGCGGTGCCCGCTCCGTTCGATTGCTGGCTGGTGCATCGCGGTATTCAGACGCTGCCCTGCCGGATGCACGCGCAATGCGAAAACGCGCGGCGGGTGGCGGCGTTTCTTGATTCGCATCCGCGTGTCGCGCGGGTGCATTATCCTGGGCTCGCCTCGCATCCGCAGCACGACCTCGCCCAACGACAGATGAAGTTGTTTGGCGCGATGGTTTCCTTCGAAATCAAAGGCGATCGTGCGGCGGCGATGGCGCTGCCGAACCGCACCAGGATTTTCACCCGCGCAACCAGCCTCGGCGGGGTGGAAAGCTTGATCGAGCATCGACAATCGATCGAAGGTCCGGACACGCGCACGCCCGAGACGCTGCTCCGTCTCTCCATCGGGCTCGAACATCCCGACGATCTGATCGCCGATCTCGATCGAGCGCTCGCGTCTAATCCCGTCGCGCTCCTGCTCGCTGCTCGCACTGAGGGGATGGATCAGCGATTCGGATTACGATCACGAGCAGGAGCACGAGGAAGGTTCCGGCATGCCGCTAAAGCTTCAGTTTCCGGCGCACGAGGGTGACCACGTCATGGACTTCCGCGACTCTCAGCAAGTAGGCGGTGCCAAAGAACGATCCGGCCCCGACGGCAATTGTGAACAGCATCTCCACGATCAATTTCCATTGCGACGCATGAGCAGGCGACGGCAAAAGGAATCGCTGAGAGACCAAACAAACCGCGGCCAGCACCGCGCCGGCGACAAAAATCTTGCCTAACGTCGCCAGCATCGTGCCCGTCTCGAGCCGGCCGGTGTGACGGCGCATCATGGCGTAGAGGAGAAGGAAATTGGTTATCGCCACGAAGCTGGTGGAAAGCGCGAGCCCGCGATGGCCGAGCCCGAGATGAAAGGTGAAGAGCCAGTTGAGTGCGAAGTTTACCCCGATCGAGATCAGACTAACGACCATCGGCAGGTGGCGTTTATCGAGCGCGTAAAATGCCGGCGCGAGCACTTTCACCCCCGCGTAACCGGCCAGCCCGATCGCATAGAAACGCAAGGCGGCGGCAGTCTGAACCGTGGCCGCCGCGGTGAAACGTCCATGTTGATAAATCAGCCTGATGATTGGCTCGGCGAGAATGATCAACCCAATCGCAGACGGAATCGTGAGAAGCATGACCAGCCGCATGGCGTGCGCGAGCGCACCGCGAAATTCCTGCGTATTGCCGATCGCGGCACTGCGCGAAACGAGCGGCAACGTGACGGTCGCGACCGCGACGCCGAAAACGCCGAGCGGAAGTTGCATGAGGCGAAAGGCGATGTTGAGCCAGGTGATTGGACCGTTGCCTAACGTCGAGGCGAAGCCGCTGTTCACAGCCACGTTCACCTGCACCGCGCTGGCCGCGATCGTGGCCGGCCCCATCAAGGCCAGGATGGTGCGCACGCCGGGATCGCGCCAGTCGAAGTCGAACCGGAAACGAAAACCGGTGCGCGAGGCGGAGGGAACCTGGACAAGCAACTGCAAGAGACCGCCGAGCAGAGTCCCGAGCGCGAGCCCGACCAGTCCGCGTTCGCCGAAATGCGGATGCCGCCAGTCCGGTTGCGGGTCAAGCCAGTAGCACAACGCCACGCCGCCGACGATCGAGCCGATATTGAAGAAGCTCGAAGCCATCGCCGGAACACCGAAAACATTCTTCGCGTTCAGCATTCCCATGACGAGCGCGGCGAGCGAAACGAGGAGGATGAACGGAAACATGATCCGCGTGAGCAGGATCGTGAGGGCGGCTTTTTCCGCGGGGAAGCCGGGTGCGAGAATTCCGATGACGAACGGCGCAAAAAGAATCCCGAGGAGCGTTATCGCGCTCATGAAAACAAGGGTCAGGGTCGCGACCTTGCTCGCCAGTCGCCAGGCCGATTGATCCCCTTCCGTCGCGATGCGTCGTGAGAATGTCGTGACGAACGCGGTCGAGAGCGCGCCCTCGGCAAACAAATCGCGCAACATGTTGGGCGCGCGGAAGGCGGTCAGGAACGCGTCCATGTTGCGCGACGCGCCGAAGAGCGCGGCGATCACCATTTCGCGAATCAACCCGAGCACGCGGCTGCAAAGCACGGCAAGACCGACGACGCTCGTCGCTTTGGTGCTGACTCGTTTCCCTTCCGGTCGCCGACATGGGCAAGAAAGAACAGCGGCCCGCGATTTGTGAAAGCAGAAAGTGCGAGCTTATTCGCCAGACATCGCTCCTGTGTCAGGGCGAGACTCAGGCGCGCTCCGGAGCGAGGAAACGCTGGTAGATGAAAGAGGCCGCGATCAGGATCAGTGCCACGCCCACGAAAGCGCCGATCCGGTAAAGCTCGTCGAGATCGCTCAGGTCGTGCAAAAACAGTTTGGCCAGCGTTACGCCGAGCAGCGCGACGCCGGCATAACGAGCGGCGCGCTGCTTGATCCGCATTCCAACCAGGATGAGCCCGAGCGCGAAGAGCGCCCAGGCGATGGAATACGTCATGTCGCGGGCAAAATTGCCGGAGAAGGAAAAGGTAAGCGTCGGGCCAACCGAGAAATAATCGGCGATCTCGATATTCAAGAAGGAGGAAAACGAGAATCACGCCTAACGAACTGAGGAGCGGCGGCGCCGCGCGCTCGGCGGAAGTCTCCCGCGGGCGTCCCAAAAATCCGCGCGCCCGCGAGCAGGCAGAAGCTCGTCACTCCCGTAGGCGTAAAGATACCAGTTCCAGATTCGGCGGGTCGGAGCGTTTGTGATACTCGAAGACCGCGGGATTGAGCGCCAGCCTAACGAACGCGGTGCAAAGCAGGAGCGACTGCGACCAGGCGCAGACCGCGATGCGGCACTCGATGGAAGAGCCAAAGGAGAGCAAGCCCTTCCAAGGCCCATCCGAGCGTGATCCACTCGCGCTCAAATTGGAGCGGAAAAATCAGACTAACGAAAAGCAGGAGCGCCCCACCCTGCCAGGCAAGCCGCGCATCGCCGCTCGCGGGATCGGCCCGGTAAAGTTTCAACAGCGCCCACACGCCGATTGCGCCCGGGAGAACAAAGATGGCCGGCAGCAACCCCATCCATTCGTTAGGGAAGGCGAGCGTGATGGCGCGGTAGATGAGCCAGAATTGGAGAACCTGCGCGAGCGCACTGATCGCCCACGACCACGTCTTCTCCTTCTCGCGCGGAGCAGAATGGAAAGGCGACGAAGAAGATCAGAAAGAGTCCGTAGCAAACGAGCGTGGGGATCGCCTGTTCGTTCGAGAACCGCACGGCCTGCCAGGTCATTCCACCAGGCCCGCGCCAAGCAGTGCGGAGAGCGCAAACCAGTCCGCGCGCTTCACAATCGCGGCAGCCAGCAGAATCCCGGTGAGAATGAGAGCGACGACGAAAACCGGAGTCGGATTCCAGAGCCGACACCTGCTCGATCAAAAGGAGCCAGGAGCAGAAATGGCGTCACCGTGCCGGCGGCGGTGAAGGGCAGAACGCCCGGACGCCAGGCCGACGCGGGAACGGTCGCGGCGTGCAGAAGCGCGAAAATCACGATCGCGGTCAGCGCCGCGCTGAGCGGCGCATGGTGGGCAAACAATCCGATCCATTCCGCCACGAGAATGAACGTGAGGCCGCCGGCCCCGAGCGCGATCCCGCGATGCGCCCGGCCGATCACCGGCAAGGCGAGCAAACCGGCGTCCGCCAGAAAAACAAAGCCGAAGAAAAAGAGCGGCTGGCGGGCGAGCGTTGGAATGGCCGAGAGCCAGAAGCGAAAATCCCAGAGCCGTGACCCCGGCGACAACGGCGGCAGCAGTAGTCCAGCCTTCTGCGGTCTTCTCCTGCGTTCCTGCTTTGGCTGCCTGGCATCGCGTTGCTTCGCATCGTCGCTTGCCCAGCCTGATCGCTCCAAGAAAGAAGAATCGCGAGAAAGAGCGCCTCAAAACCGAGGAAGATCCAGAAGGCGCGACCACCTTTCGTCGCGTCGAAAAATTGCGCGGCCCAGCCGAGTTGAGTCAGGGCCGTCCCGACGGCCGCGAGCAGAACCAGATAATGCCAGCGCTTGCGCAGTGCGACCGCCGCCACCCCCAGATCGAGCAACGCGATGTAGAGAAAGAGCGCGGGCGCGTTGTCCGCTCCGCTCGGCAGCAGCGCCGGGGTGAGAAAACCGCCTAACAATCCGAGAATGACGATGACCTGCGCGCTCGAGATTCACCGCGAGGAGAAACGAAAAGAGCGTGACCGCGGACATGGCGAAAAACGCCGTCGTTAGGGAAATGAGCCCGTAAAAGGAATGCGCCGCAAAAAGATCGGCGTAGAGGATGACGATGCCGGTGGCGCAAAGACTCTGGGCCGTGACCCGGTAGCGACCGCGCGCCAGCCACCAACCCGTGGCGACCAAAGCCAGGCCGACCGTTCCGCCGATCACGATCCGGCCGAGTGGCGTGATCAGATTGTTCTCGAAGGAGTATTTGACCATGAAAACGACGCCGAGAAAAAGAGCGAGCCCGCCCAGCCAGGCGAACAACTTCACTCCCATGAACGCTTCCCAATTGAACGACGTTGCCGGCGGAGGAGCTGGCGGTAACGGTGGCGGAAGCGGCGGCGGAATGCTCGCAGCCGGAGGAACGAGCTTCCGCTCGTCTGGGACTCGCGTCGGCGAGTCCCTCTGCGGCGCCGCAACGCGGCGACGGCGGAATCGCAGTCCTTTCAGATGCTGCCGGAGTCTCGCTGCCCTGCGATTTTCGCTCGAGCGCAGCGATTCGCTCGGTCAATGCGTCGATCGTCCGACGCAGTTCTCTCAGGCGATTGAGCGGCAGCAGGATCAGAACAAGACCAAGCAAAAGAAGAAGAAAAATCGCGACTGTCGTGAACATCAAAATACCTAACGAAAAGCTCTCAGAACCCTTGCAAAGCGACTGTTATGCCAGGCGTCACGGTTGGGCGTCGTTCGGCGCCAGGTCGCTGACGATCTTTTCGAAGCGCGGATCGCCGCGGAGTGGATCCCAAAAAGGACTCAACTTCAACTGGCCGTAACTGGTAAGACCGTAATTGTGGAGCCGAATGTTGGTCTCCAATTGTTCACACGCGAGATCTTTCTCTCCCACCCACGCCGCAATCATAGCGAAGCACCCGATCACTTGCGCGCCGTTAATGGAATCCTTCGCCACCGGCAGAAGCTCGAGCGCGCGCCGCCCTTCGCGCAGCGCGTCTTCTTTTCGTCCCAGCCCGGCGTCGATCACGCCCTGGACACAAATCGCCGGGCCGTAGCCGGGCTGCGCCTGGACAACCTTCTCCTGCTCCGTCCGCGCGGCGGTGAAAGCCGCGTGCGCTTTGTCCTCGTGCGTTCGTCATGCGCGCGACCAGTCCGGCGCCGAAGCCGTTGGAGAATTGCTGTGCGTCATTGCCAAAGACACCGCCGTCAAGCGCCGCTAACGCCGCTTTGGCGGCAGCGGGATCCCGCTCAGCCAGCGCGCAGAGCACCCAATTATCGGCCACGCTCTGAAGTGCTCCGGGTTTCTCGTTCGAACGGACTCGATCGCCTTATGCAGCGGACGCGTATCCGCTTTCCACTCCAAATCCACCATGGCGCGCGCGACCTGTGTCTGGACTGTCGTTCGGTGTGATCGCGAGAGCGCGATCGAGTGTCGCAGCCATATCGCTGTAGCGGCGCATCCTGTTATAAGTGAGCGCGGTTTGCTGAAGCGGTGAGTGAGGTTGCGCGGATCAAGCTCAAGAGCCCGTTGAAGGTTCTGCAAACCCTCCTCCAGATGCCCTTGCCTCCGCTGGATATATCCCGTCAACTCAAAATATGCGAGGGTCGTTAGGCAAGGTGTCGACGCGCGATTTCAAGCTCCGCCAGAGCGCCTTCGTAGTCGAGGTAGCCCCAGTAAAGGTGTCGGGCGCGCGCGAGGTGTGCTTCTCCCGAATCCGGCTGCAATCGAAAGGCAGCCTTTAGCGCGGCCTCAGCCAACGCCAGCCGCTCCGCCGTGGTGATCGTACCCAAGAAAATAGAGGGCATCGTGCGCATAAGCGAGCTGGCAGTAGGCTTCGAGGAAGGACGGATCTCGTGCCACCGCCTGATTCAGCAGGTCAGCCGCTTGCAACAGAGATGGTTGGTTGGCGGCGTTGAAGCTGGTTGAAAAATTCAGTGTCTTCGCGCGAATATAAAGATCGAAAGCCGCCACGTTGGCCGTTGGGACTTGCTCGATTGCCGCTTTTTCACGCGGGGAAAGTTTCGCCTGAAGCTGATCGGCAATGGCGGTCGCGATCTCGCTCTGAATCGCAAAGACATCTGCGAGATCGCGATCATAAGTCTGCGCCCAGAGATGGGCGTCGGTTCGCGTGTCAACCAACTGTGCATTCACCCGCACCCGATTCCCGGCGCGCTGCACGCTACCTTCCAGCACGTGTGCCACTCCAAGCTCCTGTCCGATCTGGCCTAGGTTGCGCCCGGTGGTCTGGCGATAGTTGATCACGCTCGTGCGACTGATCACTTTCAGGTCGGCCACCTTTGCGAGATCGGTCAGGATCTCGTCCTGCACGCCATCGGCGAAGAAGCGTTTTCCTGGTTGGCGCTGAGATTCTCGAAGGGCAGCACCGCGATGCTTTTTTCCGAAACCGTCGGGATCTCCCGCGCTGCCGGAGTTGGCGAAGGAGACGCGACGCTGACTGGAGGCGGCTCGCTGAGGTGGCCAACGGTCGATGCCAAAAAAACTGGAGCCGGCGATAAGCACGACGGCGAGCACAACCGCGGCCACGGCCAGCGGCCAGCGCGACTTCGGCGGCGGAACGCGTCGGCTGGAAACGGCGGGGCGCGGTTTGCTTTTGCGTCGTTTTTTGAGCTTTTCCGGCACGGCCGGGTTGCCCAACTCCTCCGTGAAGAGATTTACAACGTGAACGCGGACCCCGTGTTTCACTTCGCACTCACCCAGATCGTGCAGGCGCGGCGACCATTGCCGGTATTGCGCGAGATCATCCGCCACCCGTTGCGAAAGAAGAATGTGACCGGCATCGCCGCAATCCATCACCCGCTGCGCCAGGTTGATGCCGGCGCCGGCGATGTTGCTGCGCCCGTTCACATCGGTCACTTCGCTCACCGGCCGCTGTGGATTCCCATCCGCACCGCAATCTCCGGGTGCGCCTTAGCGCTTGCGCAATCTCGAGCGCACATTGCGCCGGTTCCTCCGCACTGTTGCGAAAGACCAACGCCATCCCATCGCCGGTCGGCAGCCTAACGAGTTGCTCGTTCGACGCCTTCGCGCACCTGCGCCTGTCGCCAGCACGATCTCGGTCAATTGACCCAGCCGCTCCTGCTGCTCCTCGATCAGGAGCTTGGAATAACCGACCAGATCGATGAACAAGACATGCCCGATCTCGAGCCGAAGATTGTTCTCAGGTTCAGGGGCCATTCATCCTCCAGAGATCATGGCGAATCTGATAACGATCGGCGGGCAACGAAGGATCCGCTGTCCTCCTCAGTGTTTGTCTCATAACCCGGTGGGATGATCGAGAAATTCCCACGGCATCTCGAACTGCCCGGATAGTTCCGCGGCGAGCGCCTTGACTCCGAAAGTCTCGGTCGCGTAATGGCCGCCAAGGAAAAGATTGATGCCCAGTTCCTCGGCCGCGACCGCCGCCCAGTGCGGCGCTTCGCCCGTGATGTAGGTGTCGATTCCCTCCCGCGCCGCGGCGTAAATCTCGCCGCCGGCGCCGCCAGTCACGATACCGATGACTTTGGTTTCCATCGGGCCGGTCCCGACGCAGCGGACCGGTCCGCCTAACGACTCCTCAAGCTTCGTGATCAGCTCGTCGCGCCGCAGCGTGGCTTCCACCTTGCAGTCCAATCGGTTCACCCTTCATTTCGAGAAACGGCTCCGTTTTCTCGAAACCAAGCGCCGCGGCCAGAAGGACGTTGTTGCCGATCTTCGGGTGCAAATCGAGCGGCAGATGCGCGCTGTAGAGCGCGAGATTATGCGCCAGCGCCAGCTTCAACGCGCGATAATGCGGGCCCGTGACCCGCTGCAACCCGGGCCAGAACAACCCGTGATGGACCACGAGCAAATCAACCTCACGCTCGACCGCCATCTGCATCGTATGCCCTGAGGCATCGACTGCCGCACCGATTTTGGTCACCTCGCCGGAGTTCTCGATCTGCAGGCCGTTGAGAGCGTTCGGATAATCTTCGATCTCGGTGACGCGCAAAGCCTCATCGGCGTAGCGAACCATCTCAGTCAGCGAGGGCATTCCGCTATTTTGCAGCTTCTGCGCAAAATTGAAGTGCAAAAATCGAGGCCTGATTTCTTCGTCGCATCGTCCTTGACGAAGGCGCGCCTGCTGGTGACGATAGCCAGCGGAGGAATTGCTTTGGAATACACAGACGCACCCGCAATAGAAAAACCTGCACAAACGTTCGCCGCGCCGACCGCGGCGACCGGGCTCCTTGAAACCGCGGAAGGTCAGGCCAGCGACATGGTCGCGGTGATGCTGAGCATCGTCCCGGGACTCGGACACATCTACAAGGGCTATCGGTTGATCGGCCTGCTCCTGATATTTTTCGGCACGCCGATGGCTTTCGGTCTCGCGCTCCTGATCGCGACGGCGACGGCGGGCTTCGGATTTTTTCTCCTCCCGATCTACTGGATCGCAGTCATGGTGAATGTCTGGGCGATTCCCGATCGCGTCGTGACCGCTCCGGAAGACGAAGGCGAGCAGTACTGAGTCGTCGCTTTTCGCCGCGTCGTCACGCAGGCGTCTGCGTCGCTACAGCAAAACAGCGGCGTTCTTTTCGCCCGCAAGTGCGACGATTGCGTCCCGCTCCGCGATGCCGAGGATCGATGACTTCGCGGGGCGAAGCGTGTTGATCAGCCGCATTGCCGCGTGAATCTCCTCGAGAATTTCCTGCAACCCGTAGCGAAAGTTCCACTCCGGGTAATGCTCGCGGAACTTGCGCACGTCACTGATCCACCAGATGTGGTCGCCGATGCGGTTGTCCTCGACGTATTCCCAGGACAATTTCCGGCCGCTGATTTCTTCGCAGAGCGCGATCGCTTCGAGCATCGAGCAATTGCAATGACGGCTCCCGCCGATGTTGTAGACCTCCCCGACGCGTGGCGCCCTAACGAACGCGGCAAAAGCCTCGACCAGGTCGAAACTGTGAATGTTGTCGCGCACCTGTTTGCCCTTGTAGCCGAAGACGCGATAGGGCCGTGCCGCTCACCGCGCACTTCATGAGATAGGAGAGAAACCCGTGCAGCTCCGTGCCGGCATGCGCCGGACCCGTTAGGCAACCGCCGCGAAAGCAAACGGTCGGCATTCCAAAGTAGCGGCCGTATTCCTGCACCAGCACGTCGGCCGCGACCTTCGATGCGCCAAAGAGCGAATGCTTCGTCTGGTCGATGCTCATGTTTTCGGAGATGCCGGGCTCGTATTCGTGAGCCGGGCTCGATCTCCCAACGCAGCGGCAATTCGCGCAGCGGCAGGCGATTCGGTGTGTCGCCGTAGACCTTGTTCGTCGAGGTAAAAACAAACGGCGTTTCCGGACAGAAGTTTCGCGCTGCTTCGAGCAGGTTGAGCGTGCCGTTGGCGTTAACCGTAAAATCCATCTCGGGATCGCGCGCCGCCCAATCGTGCGATGGTTGCGCGGCGGTGTGCACGATCGCCCGCAGGCCACGTCCGTGCGTTTTGAAAACTTCGTTCACCGCCGCCGCATCGCGGATGTCGATTTCGTGATGTTGATAGGCGGGCACACTCGCCAGCAGTTCATCGCGCGTTTTCCGAGTCGACGCTTCCTCGCCGAAAAATCGTTTCCGCATGTCGTTGTCGATTCCCACGACCGCACAGCCATCCCCGGCAAAACGCCTGACCGTTTCCGAACCGATTAACCCGGCCGAGCCGGTAACGAGAATGGTGCGCGCCTTTGACACTTCGTTAGGGCTCTTCGCCGATCATCCAGCTCAGCTGACCATTAGGCGGATTGACCCGGCTGGCGGGAAACTCTGCGTCGCCGGCCAGGACGCGTTCCAGGAGCCTGGGATCCTTGTCGCTCTTGACGAGAAACAAGACCTGCCGCGATTGATTAAGGAGCGGAAAGGTCATCGTTAGGCGCCACGACTTGAGATTCGGGACAAAGTTCGCCACCACTCGCCGGACCTGCTCGTCGAGCGCCGCGGTGCCCGGAAAGAGCGACGCGGTATGCCCGTCTGCGCCCATCCCCAGGAGGAGCAGATCGTGCCGGTAAATCGTTTCGCCGTGCTGCGTTGCGAGGAGCGCGAGCGCATCCTCGTATTCCTGCGCCGCGAGCTGCGGCTCGATCTCGCCCCGCATCCGCAGGATCGATTTTTCCGGAATGGCATAGGGATCGAACAATGATTCACGCGCCATCCGATAGTTGCTCGCAGGGTCATCCGGCGCCACGCAGCGTTCATCGCCAAAAGTGAAACGGACGCGCTCCCACGGCAGATCGTGCGCCATCCGTCCAAACTCCGTGTAGATGGGCCGCGGCGTGTTTCCGCCAGAAAGCGCCATGCGAAATTCGCCGCGTTCAGCCAGCGCCTGGCGCGCCTGACGCAGGATGAAGGCAGCCGCGTCCGCGGTCAGGTTGGGTGTGCGGATGATTTCCCGGTTCATGCGCCTAAACGTGTCCCGTTTGTCCCGTAGGACCTATGCGACCAATGCGACCGTCGCAATCAGATCGCACAATGCGTGCGTCCGTGCTTCGCGAGATACTGCTGATGATATTCTTCCGCGCGATAGAACGTTGGTGCGGGCTCGATCTGCGTGACGATCGGTCGCCGAAAACGTCCGCTCTTTTCGAGTTCGGCCAGTTTGGCTTCAGCGGCGGCTTTTTGTTCGGGCGAGTGATAGAAAACAACCGAGCGGTATTGCGAACCAACGTCGGGGCCCTGACGATTGCGCGTGGTAGGATCATGGTTGCGCCAGAAGACGTCGAGCAACTCCTCGTAGGAAACTTCCGACGGGATCAAAGAGTCACTTCGACTACTTCCGCATGGCCCGTTTCATCGCTGCAAACATCTTCATAGGTAGGATTTTCCGTCTTTCCTCCCGCGTAGCCTACGACGGCGTCTTTCACTCCGTTGATCTGCCGAAATACGGCCTCGACTCCCCAAAAACATCCGGCGCCAAAGGTCGCTTTTTCGGTGCTCATGGTTTCACCATCAAACGAGAAGCCAATCGGTGCAACCGGCTTCGCCTAACGACGATGCGTGCCAGGCAAGGCGTAGGCGAGCCTCGGTCGAGCCGCGAGGCAGCCATGCCAAGCGGCACAGCGGGACACTATGGTTTTATTTGTTCCAACTCCTCGACCCAGACCAGCTCGCAGGCGCCGTTACCGGAATCGGTCCGGCTGAGTGAGCTGCGCCACGTGCCAATCTCCGGGCCGGTGGCTTCGACGAGCAGGCCGGAAAGATGAATCAGCTCGCCGGTCCGGAGGGATTTGCACTGGGCAGCCACCGCTTTGTTCGAGGGAATGAGATGCAGGTTGGTGGCGTGAGACACGATCTCCTCGCGCGGGATGGGTGGTTGGTGCTGATATTGATACCAGAAAAAGCGGGCACTCTGGCTGATCTCGAGTTGATCGAGGACGGCCTGGTCCGACATCGGTCCCCAGCCGACCGCGAGATCGACCGGCACGAGCGCGGCCCCGCGATCATAACGATAAATCTTTCTGGTGCAGGACGCGCGCATCGAGCGCGAAATGAGCAAGCGGCTGGAAATGGAATTTACCCTCATCGAAAGCGCTGTCGTCAGGCGTAGTTGCGGTTTGCTGCGGCTCCGCCGCGATCAGCACACCGGGTGGATAGGTAATGGGAGCGTTGATGCGCGCGTAGACGAACCAGGCAATCGCCACGAGGGCGATGACGGAAATTGTTTTCACTATCGTCTCCCACGGAGGAGCAGATTTGGTGCTACCAGCGGCTCCGCGTGAGACACGCTGTATCGCCCCGTAACTGTCATCCCGAGCGGAGCGAGGGATCTCGCAGTCGACGGGAGCGTGTCGTACCCGGGAGGTCCTTCGCTCCGCTCAGGATGACAATACTTTCTTGCCGCCGAGTCCGGGTGGCGAGCGCTTGCGCTTACATCACCATCCCGCCGTCCACGGTCAGGACCTGGCCGGTAATGTATTTCGCCTCCGGTGCGGCGAGGAAGGCGACCGCGGCCGCGATATCTTCACCTTCGCCGAATTTGCCTAACGGAATCCTGGGCAGGATGGCTTCTTTGATCTGGTCGGAAAGAACGTCCGTCATGTCGGTCACGATGAACCCGGGCGCGACGGCGTTGACCGTGATCCCGCGGCTGGCCAGCTCGCGCGCCAGCGTTTTCGTCAGGCCAATCAGGCCGGCCTTGCTTGCCGCGTAGTTCGCCTGCCCGGCATTGCCCGTTAGGCCGGCGATCGAACTGATGTTAATGATGCGCCCGCTGCGCTGCTTGATCATGGAGCGCATCACCGCCTGGGTGAAACTGAAGGCGCCTTTCAAATTTGTGTCGATGACCGTTTCCCAATCCTCGATCGACATGCGCATGCTCAGTCCGTCGCGCGTCACGCCGGCGTTGTTGATCAGAATATCGACGCGGCCGAAGTCCTCGAGAATGCGGGCCGCCGGTTTGCTGGACGGCGGCGTGGTCAGCGACATCGACCGCATAGGCTTTGGCGGCGTCGGCATGGCTAGCGTTGATCTCGTCGGCGGTCCGTCTGTGCATTCGCCTCGCTCCGACTGACGGAGGCGACCCGGGCTCCTTCGTTCGCCAAACGCACGGCGATGGCATGACCGATCCCCCGCCCTGCTCCGGTCACGACTGCGACTTGATTTTCGAATCTCATCTATCGCCATCCTGAAGGTCAAGGCCGGCGACTGTCAATTTCGGTGCGAGATTCGTGCATCGAGCATTCGAGACTGGTCAGTCCGCATAACTTTAGCGATCCACCGTCTGCGATGCTCTCCTTCAGGGCTTCACCTCATTCTTCACGATCTTGCCGTCTTTCATGACAAAGAAGACGCGCTCGGTCGCGGTGATATCGGCGGTCGGGTCGCCCGGCATGGCAATCACGTCGGCGAGCTTTCCTTTTTCGAGGGTGCCGAGTTTGTTCGCGACGCCGAAAAGCTCCGCGTCGACCGAGGTCGCGCTGAGCAGCGCGTCGATCGGTTTCATCCCAAGTCCGACCATGAGCGCGAATTCCTTCGCGTTCATCCCGTGCGGAAAGACGGCCGCATCGGTCCCGAAGGAAATCTTCACTCCGATCTTCAACGCGTTGCGAAACATCTCCGAGCGCGCATCGGTCGCCGCTTTCGCCTTGGCCTGAATCGCGGGCGGGTATTGGCCGATCTTGCCCATGACCCACTCCGAGGCCATCAAGGTCGGCGTGAGATAGGTCCCTTTTTGCTTCATCAAGCTGGAGCGTATCGGGTTTCATGAACGAGCCGTGCTCGATCGAGTCGACGCCGGCGTTGATCGCTTCCCTCGCCGCCGCGTCACCGTGACAATGGACCGCGACTTTTTTCCGCAGCCGATGCGTTTCATCGACCAGCGCGGCCATTTCCGCCGGATCGAACTGCGGCACATCGACCTCATCGGCTAACGAGAGGACGCCGCCCGAGACGGCGGCCTTAATCACATCGGCGCCGTTTTTTACTTCGAACCGGACCGCTTTCCTAATCGCATCGGGCCCGTCTGCGATTCCGTCGGTCCAATCCGGTTCGGCGCCGAAAAGCATGTCGCGAAATCCGTTCGTGTCGTCGAAATGGCCGCCGGTCGCGCCGATGCCGTGCGTCGCCACGAGCATGCGCGGACCCGGAATGACGCCTTTGTTGATTGCGTTGCGGAGCGAGACATCGGGGAAATCGTGCGAATTGGGGAAGCCGCTCCCGACATCGCGCACGCTGGTGAAGCCGGCTTCGATCGTGGCTTTGGCGTTCGGGATCATTTCGAGCGCGAGCTGGGAGATGTTTTCGTCCAGCATGCGGAGGCGCCGCTCGTTGTAGTTGCCGGAAAAGTCGAAGGTCAGGTGGGTGTGCGCGTCCATGAATCCGGGCGAAAGGGTGGCGTCGCCGAGATCGATGATCTGGGCATCGTCCGGGATGGGAACGTTGCTCCCGGCGGCGGTAATGGTGTTGCCTTCGATCACGACCACGCCGTTAGGCACGAGCGTTTTCGATTTGCCGTCGAAGAGACGCGCGGCCTTGAGCGCGATCGGCTGCGTTGATGTGGGTGATGGAGCAGGCGTTTGCGCGCCTAACGAATTGGTGAAAACGAAGAAGCGAGAGAGCGCAGAGACAAGGAAAGCGAAGAAGCGAATGCATCGCGCCGATATAGGGATCGCGGGCGGAGATTGCAAGTGGCGTCCTGCCGGAGCTGTGCTTTCCGACCGGCAATCTGCACGAACGTCGATCGGGTTCGACATTCCAGAATTGCCGCTAGAGTGAAAGCGTGATCGCGACTCGACGCCCTAACGATTAATGGCCGGCCAATGGATTGAATCCTACGTGCCGGCGCGGCTCGATCGGTTGCCGTGGAGCCGGCATCATTGGCTCATCGTGATCGCGCTCGGCGCGACCTGGATTCTCGATGGGCTGGAGGTCACGCTCGCCGGATCGGTCGGCGCCATCCTCACGCATCGTGCGACACTCCACTTGAGCGATGCCCAGGTTGGAGCGACCGCCACCTTCTACCTGATTGGCGCTGTTGTGGGTGCACTGGTGTTTGGCTACGCCACCGATCGTCTCGGCCGTAAACGGCTCTTCTTTGTCACGGTGGCGGTCTATCTGGTCGCGACGGCGGCCACGGCGATCTCCTGGAATTTTGCCAGTTACGCCTTTTTCCGGGCCCTAACCGGAGCGGGCATTGGCGGTGAGTACGCCGCGATCAACTCCGCCATCGACGAGCTTATTCCGGCGCGGGTTCGCGGCCGGGTCGATCTCATGATCAACGGCTCTTACTGGATCGGCGCGGCTCTGGGGGCGGGCGCGACCCTTTGGCTGCTCGATCCGCGCTATCTTCCGGTGTCGTTAGGCTGGCGCTTCGCCTTTGGGATCGGCGCCGTGCTCGGTTTGCTCGTGATGTTTTTCCGCCAGTGGATCCCGGAAAGTCCGCGTTGGCTCATGATTCACGGCCGCGAAGAAGAAGCGAGCGGATTGTCGACGAGATGGAAAGCAAGGTCGGCGTCCATACTCTTCCGCCGCACAACGAATCACCGACGCGCATTCGCACTCGCACCCATACCCCTGGCGCCAGATCTGGAATGCGATCGTGCACGAACATCGACGCCGCTCAGTCCTCGGTTTCGTCCTCATGCTTACCCAGGCATTTCTTCTACAACGCGATCTTTTTCACCTATCCGCTTGTCCTGATGCGCTTCTATGATGTTCCAGCCGAAAAAGCGGGACTTTACTTGCTCCCGTTTGCGCTCGGCAATGTGCTCGGCCCGCTCGTCATCGGACATCTCTTCGACACAATCGGTCGCAAGCCGATGATCACCGCGACCTACATCATCTCCGGCCTGCTCCTCGCCATTACTGGCTGGCTTTTCCACGCCGGATTGTTGACCGCGCAAACCCAGACGATCGCCTGGATGGTGATCTTCTTTATCGCCTCCGCTGCGGCCAGCTCGGCCTATCTGACGGTGAGCGAAATCTTCCCGCTCGAAATCCGCGCGTTCGCGATCGCGATCTTTTACGCGGTCGGAACGCTCGCCGGCGGGGTCGGCGCGCCGATTCTCTTTCGGGTGGATGATCGGCACCGGCTCGAAGACTGCCTTACTCGTCGGCTATCTCGTCGGCGCAGTGCTCATGATCATCGGCGGTCTGACCGAAGCCTGGCTCGGCGTGCGCGCGGAGCGCCGTTCGCTCGAGAGTGTGGCCGCACCGCTCTCGAGCCGCAGCTAAGAACTGTTAAACCTAGATGTCTTGCAGCGAAACACTGGTTCTTACTCTGATCAATAATACCAGCGCGAATCCGATCGCTGGCGCGTTTAGCGATCTCGCGGAAGGCCAGGTTGTAACGATTGGGGGAGTAACTTCAGGCGAGTTACAGCGGAGGCGACGGTAGCGATCTTGCTCTGACCTTTGTTCCTTAGGGCGCTACAGCCTTCGCTTTAATCGTTAGCTCGGTGTGATAGGTTGAACCGCTCGGCAAGAGATGGCTCGATTTCAAGTAGAAGCAATCGATCGGAACGAAGCCGCCATCGAATTCGTCCTTCGAGTGAAGAAAGGGACGGAGTGCTTGGGCGGAAACGTTCTGGCAACGCGCCAGGGTGATGTGCGGATGCCACGGCCGGAGATCCGCCTCGATGCCGGCGGCCAGCGCGGCGTCTGTGACTCGTTTGTGCAGTTGAAAGAGATGGGGATGTCCGCGCCCCACGCCTATCCAAATGATCTTCGGCCGGCCCCTCGCCGGAAAGCTTCCCAGTCCGTGCAGCGGCAGGAAGAAGGAGGTAAACTGAATCGCGCGAAGATTGGCGCGCAATTTCTCCTCTGCCTCGGCGGCAACATTACCGAGAAAGGCCAGCGTGAGATGAACCTGATCCGCGGCGAGCCAGCGGACACCGGGAACGCTGCGGATTCAGCCTAACGAGCAACTCCGCGACCGAATCCGGCAAGTCGAGACTAACGAAAAGGCGCTTCGCTCGCACCGCGGCGAATCACGTCTCGTTTTTGCGGGCGATCGCCGCATCGCCCAAACGAGTCAGCCAACCGGGAACCCGCTGCTCCGTCTGCGCCTCGCGCCCGGATTTCAATTCGTCACCTTCCACGCCGACCGGTCCGGGCAGAAGCCGGTTGACCAGTTTCATGATCTCGCCCGTCAGGCTGGGCAGAATGGCGTTGCCGATGATCGCGACCCGCGCGGGCAGACCGATGATGAGGGAGGACTGGCCGCGCCGGCAGGCGGCGACGATTTTTTCCGCGGCGCGATCGGCATCGACCGCGGCAAAGGGAAGCGCGGTCGAGAGAGAAAACCAGGTGAACTCGGCGCCGTGATCGCCTTTGAAGGTGGCATTGACCTGCGAGCCAGTGCGCATCATCCCGGGAGTAACGGTCGTGATGCGAATCCCGTCGCGCGCGAGCTCGGCGCGGAAGGCATCGGAGAGACCGACGAGCGCGAACTTGCTCGCGCTGTAGGGCGCGAGATGGGGCACGGCCACTTTCCCGCCGATCGACGAGATGTTGACGATGCGACCGCCGCCGGCGCGGCGCATGTGCGGAATGACTTGCCGGATCAAATTGAACGGCGCCCAAAAATGGAGCTGCATCGATTTCTCAAAATCGTGGCGCCGCATGTTCTCGAGCGGGCCGACTTCGATGATGCCGGCGTTATTGATCAAAACATCAAGCGCGCCGAAGTGATCGACGACCGTCTCGATCGCGCCTAACGATTGTCCGCGATCGAGCAGATCGCAGGGCACGGCGAGGGCCTCGCCTCCGAGTTTGCGCAGCTTCTGGCAGGCGCGCGCCAATTCGTCTTCGTCCCGCGCGAGGAGCGCAACGCGTCCGCCCTCCGCCGCAATCTTGCCGGGCAATGGCAAAGCCGAGTCCGCGCGAGCCGCCCGTGATGAGGACGGACTTTGCCGGCGAAAGAAAAATCGCTGCGCGACAGACGCGAGATCGGCCCAGGTCGCAAGGCCGATTCCGCCGAGGGTGAGTAAGAGAGGAGCGCTTCATTCCGGAACTCTAACAGCAAAGGGAATCGAGAACGTTCATAGCGTCCGGCGTTCCGAGCATCCGCGCCGCGAGGATCCGCGGCTAAGCATCCGCTTCGACGGGACGTGGCGTCGGAATCTTGTCGGCGATCGGTTTGCGGACGCTGAAGGCGAGTGCAAACGCCACCAGCAGAATCGCCGCGCTGGCGAAGAACGGCGTGCGCGCATAACGAGTGAGCGGCTGGTCGAGATCAAACATGAGCAGCCAACCGCCGAGCAGCGGACCAACGAGCCGACCGACGCTCCCGGCCGATTGCATAAGTCCGAGCGCGCGTCCCTGCCAGCTGCGATCGATCATCTGCGAGGCGAGTCCATTGAGCGTCGGGTTCACGAGACCGTTGGCGATCGCGAGCGCCGCGCAGACGAGCGAGCAACATCGGCAGCGTGGGCACCAGCGGCAGGAGCGCGAGTGCGACGGCCAGCAGGAGCAGACCGGTGCGAGCGAGCGTAGTTTCGCCGAAGATCTTGATGAGTCGTCCGATCAATCCGCCCTGCAGGATGACGCTGATGATCCCGATAAATCCAAACAGGTAACCGGTCTTGCGCGCGTCGAAGCCGAAATGCTTTTCGGTAAAGAGAGCGAAGAGCGTCGTCATGATGGCGAAACCGGTGATCGTGAAAAAATAGGTCGCGACGATCGTGCCAAACATGCGGGCGTGGCCGTGCTGAAAAACTTCCGCCAGACGGGTCCGCTCGTGCGGTTGCGAGCGGTACTCCGGGGAAAGACTTTCCGGCAGGATGAAGTAGAGAAGGACGACGTTCACGGCGGCGAGCGCCGCGGCGAAATAAAAAGGCGCACCATAGGAGATGCGGCTCATGATTCCACCGATCATCGGACCAAAGGTGAACCCGAGGCCAAAGGCCGCACCGATCACGCCCATCGAACGCGAGCGATTTTCCGGGGTGCTGATGTCGGCGATGTAAGCCTGCGCGGTCGAGATGTTGCCGCCGGTCGCGCCGTCGATGATGCGCGCGGCGAACAAGCAGCGGGAGCGACGATCGCCCAGCCCATGATGAGAAATCCGAGCGCGGTGCCGGCCAGACTAACGATCAGCACCGGGCGCCGGCCGAAGCGATCGGAAAGCCGGCCGAGGATCGGCATAAAGATAATCTGCATCCCGGAATAAATGCCGGTGAGCCAGCCAATCTCGATCGGGTGTGGCGTGGAAATGCTCCGCGTAAAGCGGAAGCACCGGGATGACGATGCCGAACCCCACCATGTCGATGAAGACGGTGAGGAAGATGACGAAGAGTGGAGACATGGGTTCGGAACGTGACTCGTGAATCGTGAATCGTGGGAAAGCAAGCGCGACGTGCACTCGGCGCGTTGTCACCCGATTCACGATTCTCGATTTAACAGTCCACGAGTTCCTTTCACCCGTGCTTGCGATTGAAGCGCGCCACTTCCCGCGCCGTCTCTCGGTCGGTCGCTCGCTTTTTCAAGTCGAGCCGTTTGTCGCGCGCCTCCTTGCCCTGCGCCACTCCGATCTCGGCTTTGATTCGCCCGTTTTTCCAATAGAGCTTCAGGATGACGAGCGTCCGGCCCGCGATGTTCGTCAGGCCATAAAGTTTGTCGATCTCGCGGCGGTGGAGGAGGAGCTTGCGCACGCGCTTCGGTGCGGGCACTTCGTGGCTCGCGCGCTCGTAGGGCTGGATGTCGGCGCCGTAGAGAAAGGCTTCGCCTTTTTCGATCCGGGCGAAGGCGTCGCCGATATTGGCTTTGCCGGCGCGGATCGATTTGACCTCGCTGCCTTTCAGTTCGACCCCGGCCTCGTAGCGCTCGAGGATGTGAAAATCGCGGAGCGCCTTGCGATTGAGAATCGGTCTCAGCGGGCATGGTCGGCGCGGACCGGCGCGCGAGACGCAATTACGCCTCGGCGGGCGCGTCTTTCAGCTCTTCGTAGGTGAGCTTGCCGGCGATGATTTCCTTCAGAGCAATATCGGTGAGGGAGGATTTGGGAGTGGCTTCGACGAGTGGGCGATGACCGATGCCGAGTTGCCGCACGCGCTTGGAAACGACGTTGATCAGCAGTTGCTGGTTCGGAATCACTTTGGCTGCTTCTTGCAGGAGTTGAGCGGTCATATTTCTCAAGGAACGGGCGGTACGACTTGGTTCCGACGGGAATTGCAGGATCGTCGGCGCGCCATTCGTTAGGGCTGAAGAGGTGGAAATCGAAGCAAGCATCGTCGCCGCAAGCGGATTCGGATAATGCGTGCCGCAGTTGGATTGTCAACGGATTTTCTCTCTGCGACTTGAATCACTTGCCAGCGCGAGCGAAGTGCGCGAAGTAGGGGCGCTGCGCGACGACCGGTCCGGTGACGGGCGGATGCGTCGCGAGAAAATTCGGGCTGTGGCTCAGCTTGGTAGAGCGCTGCGTTCGGGACGCAGAGGCCGTGGGTTCAAATCCCACCAGCCCGACGTTCTTCATCGCGGTGGAGCGTGGTTTATTAATCCACTGATGGAAACGGATACCGCACGGAGCGAAGCACGCGTTTCCCAAACGGATCGAAGACCGGCTTATTCATCTGCCTAAATCCGTGTTTATCCCTGGTCCAAATTGATGAACAACTCCGTTCTCACCACGATCGCCATTACCGGTTTTGGGATCGCGTTTTTTCACGCGGCGATTCCGACGCATTGGCTGCCCTTCGTGCTCACCGCCCGGGCGCAACGTTGGAACCGTTCAAAGACGCTCATTATTACCGCGATGGCGGCGACCGGACACGCCTGTTTTACCGCGACTCTCGGCCTGATTGTGGCCTGGCTTGGGATCGCGCTGAGCGATCGGATTGGAGCGCTCTTCCCGTGGATCGCCGGTGGAGCGCTCATCTCTTTTGGGCTTTTCTACATCATCCGCCAGCTGACCGGGCATCCACACACTCACCTTCATCTTGGGCACGACAGGGCATTCGCATGACCATGCGCACAGCCACGCCGGAGAACCGGATGTCGTTTTCGAAATCCGATCTCGCCGCCATCTCCAGCCTTCTGGCCCTCCTTACGTTCTCGCCCTGCGAGGCGTTTGTGCCGGTCTACGTCTCCGGCGTTCGTTACGGCTGGCATGGGTTCGCCTTGCTCACGATCATTCTGACCGTGGCGACGATCGCCGGCATGGTCGCCTTCACTGGCCTCGCCCTCACCGGAATCGAACAGGTCAAACTGCGCTCCTTTGAAAAATATGAAGCCGGCGTGATGGGCGCCTTGTTGTGCGCGGTCGGGGTGCTGATTATCCTCTTTGAGACAATGACCGCTGAACCTGCGCAACCAAATGCCGGCGATCCCGCGCCCGGCTTCACCGCCACCGCCGTCGGTGGAAAATATGGAACCGGCCAGGTCGTTAGGCTGGAGGATTTCCGCGGCCGCCCGGTCGTCCTCTATTTCTATCCGAAAGACGACACGCCGGGATGCACCGCGCAAGCCTGCGGATTGCGCGACGCCTGGAGCGAGTTCGACGGGCGCGCGGAGATTTTCGGCGTGAGCATCGATTCCACCGCGAGCCACGAAAAGTTCATCGCGAAGTATGATCTCCCCTTTCCGCTGCTCTCGGATCCGCGAGAAAAAAATCGTCAACGCCTATGGCGTCTGGGTCGAGAAAAGCATGTACGGCAGGAAATACATGGGCGCCGAGCGGACGACTTTCATCATCGATGCTCGTGGCCGGATCGCCAAGATCCTGCGCAAGGTAAAACCGACCGAACACGTCGCGGAACTGCGCATCGCGTTAGGCGACGCGAAATGAGTTGCCAAGCGCACCATTCAATTTACCTTCGCTGCTCGTGACTGGATTCGGTCACGTTTTGGTTTCAGATGCTGATCTTCGGCACTCCGAAATCCGCAGATTGAAATCTTCCCTATGGGCTCGCTGAAAAAACGACGAAAAGCAAAAATCTCCAAACACAAGCGCCGCAAGCGGATGAAAGAAAACCGCCACAAGAAGCGCCTGCGTTACAAGTCGTAATTCGGTGCGATCAACTCCGCTGGAATGGCCATCCCAGGGTTGGGACCGAATCCGTGCGAAGTCTCAGTTGCCGGGTTGGTTGCAAAGAAGAGTCCGATCGACAGCTACGGCATCGAGTTGTTTTATTTCGACACGCTCGTCGTGCAGTTGGCCCCGTACCCGAGCCCAAGCCATCCTCAACCATTGAAGCGAATCAGAGGCTCGGTTGGAGTTAACCCGAAAGACTCAGAAATTGCGGTCTCTTTTGGGACTCGATTTCTTTGAAGGTTTTATGTCGTTGCGAACCTACGCTGACCCTCGACTCAAAGTCCCTTCCGGCGGTTCCGAGACCGGCCTGGCAGCAGCTATGACTCTGACGCGGCGATCATCCTCGATGCGAAACGAAGAATCCCGCTCTACCAACTTGACATTCCAGGACCATGTCGCCGCTACTGGGTCTGGCGATGCGGCACGTCAACCGGCGTCTATGGGAGAATCACAAAGCCGAATACGTGGCGAGTTACCGCGCGCTGCTGCCGTCCGCTCCCGGATTGATTTTACCAGAATGACTGGCACGGCTGGCTGACTCCGGATCGGATGGTGCAATACCCCGATTCGGACACGGGAAATAGAGTCATAGTCAATTTAGGTCTCAACCTTACCAGACGACGGAAAAGGCGACAGGGCACGGTTTGCACCAACTCTGCCCCGCCATTACCATTCGCTCAATGACACGCCGGCTGCGCCCCCTCCTTCTTCCTCATTGGTGGATCGCCGCTAGCTGCTGCCTCTGTCTGTCGGTCGCTGCCGCGCGGCCATCGGACGAGAGCCGCCCTTCCCCCTCCCCGCACTCGGCGCTGCCGAAAAGCTCCGGCCAGGATGACGCGCTCATTTTGCATGCGCCCAAGGACCTCGCCCTGAAACCCGAGGGCGAGCGCAAGGTGCGGGCGCTGCTCGATTACATCGAGGCACTCGACTTGCAGGAGAATGGGGAAAGCGAGAAGGCGCTCGAGGCGTTCGAGAGGGTGCTGAACATCGATCCGGGCGAGATCGATCTCGCCACGCGGGTTGCGTTTTTGCTCACGCAGCAGGGCGATTACCCGCGCGCGATCGACATCCTGAAGGATGCGGTCAAGGCCGAGCCGAAGGAACCCGGCCCTTATCTCCAACTGGCCTACATCTACGCCAAGTATCTCAAGAAAATGGAGCCGGCGATTCGTTATGCGGAGCAGGCGGTGACGCTCGCGCCTAACGAGATTGAAGGTTATCAACGCCTCGCCGAGGTGCAACTGGCGGCCGGCAATCGCAAAGGCGCGCTGCAAACGCTCGACCGCGCGGCGAAGGTCGAAACCAACGCCCCCTCTTTCTGGACTCAACTGGGCAAGCTTTACCTCGCGCTCATCGCGCAACCGGACAAGAACCCCAAGGCGGAAGAGCTGGAGAAGGTCAATGCCGTCTTTCACAAAGCGCTCGCGCTCGCCCCGGGTGACGCATCGGTTTTGACCGCGGCCGCTGATTATTTCGCCGCCTCGCAGCAAATACAGGAAGCGATCCCGCTCTATCTTCGCGTCCTGGAACTTCAGCCTAACGATTCCAACGCGCGCGAGAAACTGGCCACCGGCTTCATGCTGACCAACCAGCGCGGCAAGGCGATCGAGATGCTTCAGGAAATCATTCAGCAGCACCCGGAAAAATATCAGCCTTACGAGCTTCTCGGACGCGTCCTCGAGGAGGATGCCAAGGCGCTGGCGCAGGCGGACAAGACGGAGGAAGCCAAAGCCGAGTATTCCAAGGCGGCGGCCAGCTTCGAACAAAGTCTGCTCATCAACCCCGCGCAGCCGGACAACTACGTCCACCTGGCTGAGCTGCTTCTCACCCGGCTTCGCGAGAACGACCGCGCGGTGCGCGTGATGCAGGAGGCGCGCCGCCATTTTCCAAACGCACCGCAGATTACGTATCTCCTCGCCGTCGCCCTGCGGGAGGCAAAGCACAGCCAGGAGGCGGTGACCACCTTCGAGGAAGCCTTGCATGAGAGCGAAGCCGGGGGCCAGGAGATGCTCAACGACCGCTTCTTTTTCGAGTACGGAGCCGCCGCGGAACGGGCCGGGCTCTACGATAAAGCCGCCGAGCTTTTCAAACGAGCGATCGAACTCGACCCGGCGGACGCGGCCCAGGCCTACAACTATCTCGGCTTCATGTGGGCCGACCAAAACATCCACCTCGACGAAGCCGAAGACTACATCAAACGTGCTCTCGCGGCCGAACCCGAAAACGGCGCCTATCTCGACAGCCTCGGCTGGCTCCATTATCGCCAGGGAAAATACGAACAGGCGCTCGCCGAGCTGCTCAGCGCGGCGGCGGAGCTCAAGGAAGAAGATCCCACCGTCTTCGAACACATCGGTGATACCTATTCGATGGTGAAGCAAACGGCCAAGGCTCTGGAGTATTGGCAGAAGTCGCTCGCGCTTGATCCGGATAACAAAAGGCTGGCGGGGAAGATTGCGGACGCGAAAACCAGGTTGAGCAAAGGCGAACCGGCCGGTGCGACTCCGATCAAATGAAGAAATATCCGACGCCCTGGCAGCGCAAGATGATGTGGGCCTCGCTCACCGCGTTCTTTGTTGTCGTGCTCTTTCTCATTGTCGGTACCGTCGTCTATCTCAGCGCAAATTTGATCGCGTTCCTCCAGCCCATCCTTATCCCGGTCGCGATCGCGGCCATCCTGGCTTACCTGCTCGACCCGGTCGTAACCCATCTGGCGGCGCGCGGCTTTGGAAGGACCAAGGCAGTGCTGACGATTTTCGCGATCGCCTTTCTCGGCATCGTCGCGCTCTGCGCCTGGATCGTGCCTCTCATTTCCGTGCAAAGCGCGAGCCTGGCCCGAAAATTACCCGCTTTTACCGAGCAGACGCGCGACCGCGTCGTCGATCTGATCTATCGCTACGAACACACATTCGGTCTGAGTTCCGAAGGAAGCGCGACCGGTCTCATTAACTGGCTCCTCGCGGGACCGACGCCGGTTCCCGCGCCAAGCGCCACACCCAGGGCCGCGCCCAGCCCGCCGTCCGCCAGCGGCGAAGTGATTGCGTCCCGCACCGGCCAAACTGACCTCCGCCGATCGGCAGCGAATCCAGGATTGGGTGCAAAAGCAATTGCCCGCGATCGAGAAACAACTGCCCGATCTCATTGCCAAGCTTTGGTTACTGTTCAAGACCAGCATTGGCGGCTTCCTCGGCGTCACCGGATTTCTCCTTAGCCTGGTGATGGTGCCGATCTATTCTTTCTTTCTGCTCAAGGAACGCCCGGCGATCCAGCGCCGCTGGCGCGAATATCTGCCGCTCCGCAATTCCCCGCTTCAAAGACGAAGTCGCGACCACTCTTTCGCAAATCAACAGCTACGTCATCGCCTACTTTCGCGGCCAGCTTCTTGTTTGCGTGGTCGACGGCGTCCTGATCGGCACCGCCCTAACGATCTATGGCCTGAATTTCGCACCGCTCATCGGGTTGATCGTTATCCCCCTAACGATGATCCCCTACCTCGGCATCGTCATTTGCTGGATCCCGGCCGTCATCATCGCGGCCGCGCAGTGGGGCGACTGGTGGCATCCGTTTTGGGTCACGATCATTTTTATCGGAGTGCAAAATCTCGAAGGTCTTTTCTATGCCCCGCGCATCGTCGGCAACTCCGTCGGTTTGCATCCGATGACGGTGATCGTCTCCATTTTCATCTGGGGTTTGCTCATTGGCGGCCTGCTCGGTCCGTTGCTCGCCATCCCGCTCACCGCGACGCTCAAAGTGCTGCTCGCGCGCTACGTCTGGGGTCCGCGCCTGCGCGAGGAAGTGATGGATAATATCGAATCCGTGCCGGTGGTAGAGGCCGCGCGAGAATCTGAGGTGGCGCAATAGGTAGCCACGGCTTAACCCCCAGCCTGGTTGCCAAGCGGCCCGGGGCAATCTAGGGAACGAGACGATGTCTGCCAAGCCCAAGCGCGATCCGTCGCAAACGCCGCAGCCGGCGTTCATGGCGGCATAGTTTTCAGGTCCGAAGCGGTCTGGTCATCTCACTCTTCGTCGTCCTTGGTTTTGGCGTCGGCCTCTTCGGATTCGCTTCGGTCCGCAAAGGCTGGAACCGCTGGCACAAAGCGCGTCTGCTCACCGAGGCTAAGGATCGTCTCGATCATAACAACCTGAATGAAGCCGAGGTCAGCGCGCGCAAGGCACTCGCCATCGATCCGAAGTCCCTCGTTGCCGCCCGCATCCTCGCCGAGACAACCGAAAAACAAAATCGCCCCGAGACGGTGGTCTGGCGCGCGCAGATCGCACGGCTCGATCCCGGCCTCGAAAGCGAACTGAACCTGGCGTCCGCCGCCTTGCGTTTCGGCCAGTTCGATGTCGCTCGCGCCGCACTCGAGCGGGTTGCGCCGGAGGATCGCGAGAAAGCCGCCTACCATATCGTCGCCGGCTGGCTTTCCCGCGCGCAGGGCAACGTCGCGGAGGAAGAGCGCCATTTTGCCGCCGCCGTCGCACAAGAGCCGACGAACGACGTTTACCAATTCAATCTCGCGGTGTTGCAGATCCTGTCCCCCGATCCGGAGAAGAGCGCCGCCGCCCACAACCAGCTCGAGCGCTTGAGCAAAGTCCCGCAGTTCCGCACCGAGGCTCTGCGCGCTTTGCTCGACAACGCGCTTCGCCAAAATCAAACCGACGCGGCTAACGAACTCGCGCAGGCATTGCAAATGAGTCCACAGGTCACCTTCGCCGATTACCTTCTTTGCCTCGAGCTTTATCGAAAACTGGATCCAAAAAAATTCGACGCTTTGCTCGACAAGGTAAAACCGGTCGCCGCCCGCGAAGGCCACGACCTCGCGCAGCTCCTCAGCTGGATGAACAAGAACGGTCTGGCGATTGCAGCCTTGAAGTGGAGCGAAAAGCTACCGGTCGACCGGACGAATCGGCCACCCGTCGCCATCGCGGTCGCGGAAGCGCTGGCTCGAACAAAAAACTGGTCCCGCCTGAAGCGCTGGAGCCGAAGCGGCTCGTGGGGCGATGACGACTATCTGCGCCTCGCCTACCAGGCGTATGCCGTCCGTCGGTCGCGTCGAACCGCCGAGTCGGAAGCCGAGTTCGACGCGCTTTGGAACTCGGCGGCCGCCGCTGCCGCAGCGCAGCCGGAACACAAGCTGGCCCTGGCGCGTCTCGCTTCGACCTGGAACCTCACGCCGGAAGCCGAGCAGCTCTGGCTAAATGTGGCAAAAGTTCCATCCGCGCGGCGCGAAGCGCTCGACGCCCTCTACACGCTTTATCGCGAGACAAACGATTTGCCGAATCTTCGTCTCACCGCGGAGCGGCTACACGAAAGCTCGCCCGAAGAGGTCGGGCTGGCCGCCAATGCTGCGCGTTTCGCCCTGCTCCTCGATCACAACGCCGCCGCCAGCCGCGCCCTCGCGAAGCAAGCCTACGAAAAAGCGCCTAACGACCCCGCGGCCGCGGTCACCTACGCCTTCGCCCTCTACGGCATCGGCCGAACGGCAGAAGGCATCAAGATCCTGGAAACACTTCCGCCCGACCAGCTCAACGATCCGCACGCCGCCGTCTACGCCGCACTTCTCGTACGACGACGAAAACCAACTCGACGCGGCCAACAAATACATCGCTCTGGCCCGCAACGGCCCCATCTTTCCGGAGGAAAAGCAGCTCCTCGAGGAAATCGCGACCCGCCGTAAGAATGCGGCCGATTCTCTCACACCCAGTCCTTCACCGTCCCAGGATTGATTCCGCGACCCACCTCAAGTATCGAAGTAGTCGGGCGCAGTCGTCCTAGGCCGCGAACAGCTTGCCAGCTCCCTAACCGCGCTCGGGATGATTGGAGTCGACAGGCCCACCCATCCCCTTGCGCCCGTCGAAAATAAAGCTTTTCCCCGTCGGGCGATCAGCCTATTAACGACGATACTGTGGAAAAGTCGAACCGTGCGATCTCCTGCTGTCTCTCGAAGGCGCCAGGCGCTTCGCTGAGGTGAACGCTCATACAGCTCATGAAAAGCGCGTCGACCCTGATGGAAGCCACGAAACTCGCATCGCCTCCTTTCCAGAGAGCGAATTGGCGCTCCAGTTTCGGCCGGCAACCGATCACGATCTGCCTGCTCGTTTTTGCCGGCTACTACCTTGGCGCAAGGATCGGATTTTCGCTGACCTTCCAACCGCACCCGGTTTCGGTCCTCTGGCCCCCGAACTCTATTTTGCTGGCCGCGCTGTTGCTCACACCCCCCCGTATCTGGTGGCTGGTCCTCGTCGCCGCTTTCCCGGCGCATTGCGCGGCTCAATGGCAGAGCAATGTGCCGACCTCGATGATTCTGTGCTGGTTCATCAGCAACTGCTTTGAAGCATTGATCGGCGCGAGCCTGACGCGCTATTTCCTCCGTGGACCGTTGCGTTTCGTCAATCTGCGCGAAGCCGGCATTTTTTGCCTCTGCGCCGCGATCTGCGGTCCCTTTTTCTCTTCCTTCCTGGATGCGGCATTCGTGCGCTGGAATCAATGGGGAGGCGACAGCTATTGGCAGCTCTGGCAAATTCGCTTCAATTCAAATGTTCTGGCCGTTCTCGTCGTCACGCCTTTCGTCGTGACGTGGGCCGCGGGCGGCCTGGCGTCATTGCGGAAGGCGAATCGGAAGCCTGAACTCGAAGGCGTTCTTCTTTTGCTGGGTCTCGTTCTAGTCAGCGCTGTTAGCTTTTACAAGCTGGGCCCGGAGAGCGATTCGGCTCTGCTCCTTCTTCCTTTGCCTTTCTTGCTTTGGGCGGCCGTGCGTTTCGGCGCGTGCGGCGCCAGCACCGCGATCTGGATCGTCGCGCTATCCGCCATCTGGAGCGCGGCCCATGGTCATGGCCCGTTTTCTGACGGCTCGCCCGGGCAAATGGCACGCTCTGTCCAGATGTTTCTGATTGTCTTGTCGCTTCCAATAATGTTTCTCGCAGCCGTCATCGAGGAGCGTGCGACGGTGGAGGAAACGTTGCGCGAGAGCGACGCGCTGAACCGCGGGATCATCGATTCGCTGACCAGTCTCGTGACCATCCTGGATCGATCCGGCTGCATTATCACGAGCAACGAGGCGTGGCGAAAGTCGCATCGAGTTGGAGGGTGCTCCAACGCCCGGAATCGATGTCGGCGCAAACTACCTGGAGGTGTGCCGGCGCGCGGCGAGCGCGGGAGATCTTTCGGTCGTTTCCGTGCTGGAGGGCATCGAAACCGTCCTATCCGGTGAAAGGATCGAGTTTCAATGCGAATACCCTTGCGTCACGCCTGCCGGCTCTCTCTGGTTTGAAATATTGGTCCTGCCATTGCGCAGCGAAGCGGGTGGTGCGGTCATCAGCCATCGGGATATCACGCAGCGCAAGGCAGCGGAAAGGACAATACGCGAACGCGACGCACGGATCAGCCTCGCCGCCGAATCGGCAAATCTCGCACTCTGGACGATCGACCTTGAGCGACACGAATCGTGGATGAGCGACCAGGGACGCGCGATCTTCGGTCTTGCGCCTAACGAACCGCTGACGCGCGAACTCTTTTTCGCGCGGGTACATCCCGAGGATCGAGAGGAGGTCTACAACGCGATCGAGCAGGCGCGCGCCACATCAGAGTCCTTCGAGATTGAATACCGGCTGCTCCGGCCCGACGGCGAGACGCGCTGGCTCAATGCACGGGGCCGTTATCTGCGCAACGCGAGTGAAGAAGTGGCCGAACTCATCTGCGTGGCGATCGACGTGACCGCGCAAATGAAAGCCAATCTCGAACTTCGTCTGCAACGGCTCGAGATGGCGCGCATGAGCCGGGTGGCGTTAATGGGTGAGTTGACGGCTTCGCTCGCGCATGAGCTGAATCAACCGCTCACCGCCATCGCCAGCAACGCTGCCGCGGGCAGGAGATTTCTCCGGCAGGGTTCATTGGAACCGGGCATGCTGGACGAGTTGCTGGTCGATGTGGTGACCGATGCCCGCCGGGCCGGCGCCGTTATTCAGGGAATCCACAACTTCGTCCGGAAGAACGAGGGCGAACGGCGCGCGGTTGACATAAATGAGACGATCCGGGAAGTCTTGCGTCTGCTGCATTCCGATTTGCTCGGTCGGGCTGCATCGATCGAAACTCGACTCGCTTCGACTGTTCCTCTGATCAAAGCCGATCCGATTCAGTTACAGCAGATCCTTTTGAATCTGCTCATGAATGCTCTGGAAGCGATGCAGACAACGCCGATGGCCGAACGGCGGATTGTTGTGTCGACCCAATGCTCGGACGATTCAATCATTACCGGTGTGCGCGATTTCGGTCGAGGGCTGCCCCGAGACGATCCCGACAAGATCTTTACGCATTTCTATTCCACCAAACCGGGCGGGATGGGAATGGGGCTCACGATTGTCCGCTCGATCGTGGAGGCACATGGAGGAAAGTTGAGTGCGGCGAACGCCGAGACAGGCGCCCAATTTTTCTTTACTCTGCCCATAATGCAGAAATGTGAGATCATGCAGAGCACATGAGCATGACTCCGGAATTGGTCTGCATTGTGGACGACGACCAGTCAGTGCGGCCGGTCGGTGCAGCGCCTCTTCAAGTCTGCGGGATACAGCGCGGAAATCTTTGCCTCCGCCGAAGACTATCTCGCGCGAGAGGTCTTCGACGGCCCGAGCTGCCTCGTTCTCGATGTCCGGATGCCTGGGCTGAACGGCCTCGGATTGCAGGAAGCGCTCGAGCCTCGCGGAGCCGGTGAGCAGATTATTTTCCTCACCGGCCATGGTGACGTGCCGACCTGCAAGCAGGCCATGAGGAAGGGTGCGGTGGATTTTCTCATCAAACCTTTCGACGACGAAGAATTGCTTGGCGCGGTGCAGCGCGCTCTGGGCCGGAGCGAGGATTACCTGCGTAAGCGGGCGGAACGACGCGAGGCGCGCGAGCGCATTAATAAACTGACACCGCGTGAGTTTGAGGTTCTCCGCTTCGTCATTACCGGTCTGCTCAACAAACAGATCGCAGCCGAGCTGCAGACGGCGGAAAAGACGATTAAAGTCCATCGCGGCCGGGCCATGCAGAAGCTCGGGGCCATTTCCGTTCCTGATCTGGTCCGTCTCACGCAGCGTGCGGGAATCGCGCCGGCCATCCCTTCGCTTCGGCACAAAGCCCGGGTTTCAGCTTAGGTCGCAGGACTTGGTTTGGCGCCGGCGCCGAGGGCCTATGGGACCAAAGTCCCATAGCCAGCGCCACAAGAGCCTTTCAGTCTTTGTTTTCGACAACAAAACAAAATGAAATCCATATCCAAACTTCTTTATTACCTCACAAGCCTGACCATCCTCTGTATCCTGGCGGCCTGCGACACGACGACACCGGTCACGGTGAATACCGCTGCCGATCCCACGGCGACGTTTGGCAAGTATCACACCTACGCGATCGACACCGCCTCGATCGGGTTGAGCGCGACCGGCAGCGCAGCGTTGCAATCGGCGCTCCGTTCCAGTCTTGCGGCCAAGGGTCTGAAAGAGATCAGGGAGCGGTTCTGATCTCTACATCGTGCCCACCGTCTATACCCGAGAGAAGCTGAACGTCATGCCGGGAGGTGGATACACCGTGTATCCCTTCCGCCTATGGAGGCTACCGGATGGGAACCGTGGCGCTGAACGCAGGAGTGCAGACCTATACTGAGGGCACTTTGGTGATTGATTTTGTCGATCGCAGAACGCACACGGTTGTTTATCGCGGTTCTGGCCAGGCAGCCGTCGGGAGCGCAGAAAGAAACGCCAACGCGATTACGGAAGCCGTGAACAAAATCGTCGCCAATTACCCGTGATAATCACTCGATCTCGCCGAGAGAAAATGTTGGAGTACGCAGTAACTGCCAGGCCTGCTCGGTGAGCGCCTGACCTCGGCAGTGTTCCCGCGTCGTAGCGGACCGTGATGTCCGAAGTCTGCCAGCGCGCCGGCGGGCAACGGCCGGGCGGTGCCCCTGCAAACAAATGCGGACTTGAGCAGAGTTAGGTTGCCCGACAATGACGGGAATCGCGGCCCGGACGACTAGGCATAGGACTAAGGTCCACTATTCAACAAGCCCACAGAGCTTAGTCTGTGTGTTGTCGCGTTGGGACGCCAATATCGACAAAACGCGCGGATTACATGACGCCCGACGAAACGACTTCTGGTAAAATTGTTTGCCTCGTCGATGACGACGCTGCCGTTCTCAAATCGATCGGCCGCTTGCTCGCCTCCGATGGATTAGGGGTCCGCTCCTTCAACGACCCGGAGAGTTTTCTTGAGCAGATAAAAACGCTTTCGGTCCCACTCGTCATCCTCGACATTTGGATGGAGAAAATGACAGGCTTGGAAGTGCAGGCCAAGCTGGCGAAGCTGTCGCCTCGGACACGCGTCATCGTTATGACGGGGCGGAAAGATCCCGGTGCGAAACAGACCGCGATGGAATTCGGAGCAACCGCGTTCTTTATCAAACCTTTCGACGACGAAGAGTTTCTCGGTGCAGTCCGTCAGGCCTTGTCGTCACGCGCAAAACAGTGAAATCGCAAAAAGAGATCGAAGAATCCTTCCGCGCGAGCAGATTTGAACCTGCGATGGCGTCTGCCGATAGCCGTCATGGACTCGAGCGCACGTTGAATCACTTTCGCCTGTCCGCGATGCGCAAACCACAAAGCCAGGCGGCATGAACGAGTCCGGCCAAACTGGGGAAGTCTGTCTGGTGGATGACGATCCATCCGTCCTCAGATCGATGCAGTATTTGCTCGCCTCCGATGGCCTGGCGGTGCGCGCGTTCAACAAACCGGAAGATTTCCTCGCCCATGTCGCCGCCTGCTACGTTCCGGTCGTGGTGCTCGACATCTGGATGGAAAAGGTAACAGGGCTCGAAGTCCTGGCCCGGTTATGCGCGCTGTCACCGCAGACCCGGGTTATCGTCATCACGGCGCGTGACGATCTGGCGGCCCGCGCGACGGCGATGCAGATCGGCCCGGTGGCTTTCTTCATCAAGCCATTCAACGATGAAAAATTTCTCGCTGCGGTGCACGACGCTCTCGCTCAGGCTCAGGAGTTGAAGTAAGACCAAGGTCCAATAGACGGAGGCGCAAGGCACCTCCGTAGGCTCGGCATAATGAACGCCCTGCTGGAGCAGTTCGTTGATCCTGGGATGTCTGCTCCTCTTGGCATCGTGCGATGCGTCGCCTCCAGCAAGCGCCCCTTTGACGGAACAAGATCGCGCGGCGCAGCCGGAGAGCACGCAGGATCTTAAGCAACGGCAAATGGCATTCTTAAACCGCATTCGTGAGGCCGATCCCCAGCAACGAACCATCGATCGCGCTCTGATTAATGAACAGAACGAGCTCGGTCTCATTCTCGATCGGAGCGTCGAGATGCAAAAAATACCCGATCTCATGCGGACCATGCTCGAACAGATGGCGCGGGAATTTCCCAATCAGGATTTGACCGTGCTGGCCTATGCCCCGTCCAATCCACCGCAAAAAATCGGCACTGCCCATCTCGATGCTCGCACGCGCGCGATGACTTACGTTCCGGCACAATGACCTTTCCTCTAAAACCCAAACCTGAAAGACAAAAACTATGCCAGACACTGTTGACGACTTCATGAGACGTTTTGCGAGCGGAGGCACCGTGGACGACGCGGATGCGAGGCAGGTTTCACGACCGCTTTGTGTCGACGCACCCCGACGACTCCCAATTTTGATAATCGCACCTATCACAGGCAGCGACCCAATATCTCGGACAGCTCCCCGATGATCAGTTTCAGGATGCCGCGAAGAATGCGGTGGCGCAGGCGCCGCCGGAGGAAAGAGCTGGACTGCTCGACGGCTTGCTGAGCGCACTAGGTGGCGGCGCCGGAGCCCCCACTGCAGGCGCCATGAACGCTGGTCCACTCGCCGCTGCGGGTGGACTCGCCGGGATCGCCAAGATGCTGGGCCTTGGTTCGACCGACCCCAACCAGATGAGCGAAGACGATGCAGCCCGGGTCATGAATTACGCTCGGAAAGAACATCCGGAACTTATGCAAAAGACCGTCGAAGAAAAACCGTGGTTTGTGAAAGCGATGGGCAATCCCGTTGTGATGGGCGCTCTGACGATGGCTGCGGCCAAACTCTTAAGCAATCAAAGGAAAGGAAACACCTAACCGGCGTTTCCCGCGAAAAGACCAGTCATAACACCAACGAAACAAAATAGAGAGACAAACCCATGGGACTACTCAGCAATCTAATATCAAAAATCTTTAGTCACGCACCCGCCACCGCTGTCGCGACGGCGCCTGCTGCTGCCGGTGCGCCAGCGGCCCAACCAACTGTAGCGACTCAGCCCACCGCTACCGCCGCGCCGGCTCCTGCGGCGGCGCCCATGCCCAGCGCTCCAAAGCCGGCGCCACCGATCGTAGATATCGCTGCGGTGATGGAGCGGATTGGCCGCCAAGAACTCCGAAAAATTGGACTGGAAGCGCTCGATCGTCGATCTGATGAAGCTGGTTGGAATGGACAGCAGCTTGAGCGCGCGCAAAGAGCTGGCGACCGAACTCCATTACACTGGAGACATGAATGATTCCGCTTCGATGAACGTCTGGCTCCACAAGGAAGTGCTCAAGAAGTTGGCAGAGAACGGCGGAAAAGTTCCACCGGAATTACTCAGCTGAATTCCGGGGCCGCGGTCGCTCGTTGCCGCGATTCAGCGCGCTTCGATATTTCGCACACCCTGCGTGTTCCGCCTAACGAGTGATTGGAATCGAAAGCGGACCGATGAGCTTGTCCCTTACCGGTTGGCCGGCCGAAGATGCCAAACGCCTACGCAAGAGCCTAATATCTTGCTCGATGCTATGGTTTGCCTGATCGTTGCGGCTGGGACCGGGTCGAAGCGGCGTCCGAATCATCGTGATGAGTGACTGACGAAACGTTACCGCGTAGAGAATCGAGAAAATGGCTGATTCACCTCAAAATGCCGGGCTAACACGGACGCAAAGTGAGGAGCAGCTTAATTTGCTGGAGAATATCACGATGGAAGTGGCCGCGGCCAGCGACCTTGCCTGCGCGCTGGAGGTCGTGCTTCATCGCGTTTGCGAGAAGACGGGATGGGCCTTTGGACAAGCCTGGGTGCCAAGTCATGATGGAACTGTTCTGGAATGCGGTCCGGTCTGGTATGACGAAGAGACGAATTTGGAACGTTCCGAGCCGCGTCCGAAGAATGTAATTTCGTCCGGGGGGTTGGACTTCCTGGCCGCGTGTGGGCGTTGCAGAAGCCAGCGTGGGTGGAGGATGTCAGGAATGATCCCAATTTCCCGCGAATGGAAGCGGCCAGAACCGTCGGACTGAGGACCGGAGTGGGAATTCCCATTCTGTCGGGCGATCACGTCATCGCGGTAATCGAATTCTTCATGCATGAATCGCGCACTGCGAACGAGCAGTTGGTCAAAGTGATCACGGCCGTCGCAGCCCAATTGGATATGGTGATGGAACGGAAACACGCGGCCGAAGAGCTCGCGCACACCAACGAAATCCTCCAATCGATTCTGTCCAACATGGGGGACGCTGTCATCGTTGCTGACACCGAGGGTAAATTTCTCCTCTTCAACCCGATGGCCGAGCGCATGTTTGCAATGGATGCGACCCGCACGGGCTCGGGCGATTGGTCGCATCGCTACGGCCTTTACCTGCCGGACACGGTGACCCTTTTCCCGAACGACCAACTGCCGCTGACGCTATCAATTCGGGGTGAAGAGGTAAACGACGTTGAGATGTTCGTTCGCAACGCAAAGACGCCTCGCGGGCTTTGGGCCCGGGTTAGCGGCCGTCCCTTGCGAGATCCGGAGGGCAAGTTGTTGGGCGGGGTGATTGTTTGTCGCGATATCACTCAAATCAAAGAAGAGGAACTCCTTCGAGCCGGACAAAGCCGGGTGCTGGAGATGATCGCGGCCGACGCATCGTTGGCGGAAGTCCTGACCAGCCTTGTTCTTCTCATGGAAGATCAGGCCGAAGGACTGCGCTGCTCCATCCTCCTTTTGGATCGTGACGGCAAACGCGTTCGTCACGGCGCAGCACCAAATTTGCCCGAAACGTATGTCAAAGAGGTTAATGGCGCCGCGATTGGACCACGTAACGGTTCCTGCGGTACCGCCATGTATACCCGCCGGCCGGTGGTGGTAACCGATGTGTTGACCGATCCGCTCTGGGCTGATTATCGCGCTCTGGCGGAGATTTGCGGACTGTGCGCCTGCTGGTCAACTCCAATTCTGTCGGCGAAAGGTGAGGTCCTGGGTTCGTTCGCGATGTATCGCCAGGAAAAGCGAGGACCGCGGCCCGAGGAAACGCGGTTGACTGAAATCGCCACCCACATTGCTGGCATTGCCATCGAACGCCAGCAGCAACAGGAGACACTGCGCGAGCGCGAAGCGCGCATAAGTCTCGCCGCAGAGTCGGCCGATCTGGCCTTTTGGGTCCTGTATCCGGAGCGGAACACCGCCTGGATGAGCGAAAAGGGACGCGTGATCTATGGTTTCGGATCCCGACCAGCCGATCACCTGCGACCTGATTCTTTCACGCATTCATCCGGACGAACGTCCAGTAGTAAAGGCGGCCTATGATCAGGCCTGCGCCTCGAACGGAACTTTCGAGAGCGAGCACCGCATCGTCCTACCCTATGGAATGAGGCGCTGGGTCATCATGCGTGGGCGGTGTTTACCGGACGAGCACGGAAATCTTCTCGAGACGATAGGTGTCACTCTTGATGTCAGCGCGCAAAAACAGGCCAATCTGCAATTGCAGCTTGCAACGCGAAGAGATGGCTCATCGCAACCGCGTCGCCTTGATGGGCGAAATGACGGCGTCATTCGCCCATGAACTGAATCAACCACTCACAGCCATTGCAAACAACGCCTCGGCCGCCCGCCGTTTTCTCGAACGTGGCAACATCGACCCTGCGCTGCTGGCACAATTGTTACAGGACATGGTAGCCGACAGTCAGCGCGCCGGCGAAGTGATTCGTGGGATCCGAAGTTTGGTGCGCAAGGATACGAATGTACAGCGCACCTTCCTCAACCTTAATGCGGTGATCGCTGACACGGTGCGATTAGTCAGTTCGGACGTCTTGTTGCGGGAAAGCATCATCACGACCGAGCTCGATCCCCGACTCCCCGAAGTAGAAGCCGCTCTTGTTCAGATCCAGCAGGTTCTGCTTAATTTGATCATTAACGCGCTTGATGCAGTGGAAAGTCTGCCGCCGACCGGACGCCGCATCATTATCAGCACACGTTCAGACAAGGGCGACATCGTCGAGGTGAGCGTCCGCGATTTTGGAGTAGGACTGCCGAAAGACCGGCCGGATAAGATTTTCGATCATTTCTTTTCCACCAAACAGCAAGGCATGGGAATGGGCCTAACCATAGTTCGATCGATCGTCGAAGCACACGGCGGCACGATTGCGGCCGAGAACCTCCCAGACCGCGGCGCTCGCATCGTTGTTCGCCTGCCCGTGGCGCATGGAAAGAGCGCAGAGCGAAGCGGCAGCATGAGCGCTTCCAGCGACGCTGAGGCAAACAAGGTTTCTCCGGTCCAGAGCCGCGGGCGTCTCAAGCGATAAGTTACAGGCGACCGTTACCACGATTTCTTGAATCAAACTCCATGAAAAACCAAACCCACCTTTGTCGTTGCCATATGCGGCCTCAGGACTGCGGGCGCTGGAGATAACGAATCTGCTACGACCTTATGAAGCTCAAATTTTACGGCACGCGCGGCTCCATTCCCATCTGTGATGCCGGTTTCCAGCAATTCGGCGGTAACACCACCTGTCTGCAAATCACCTTTACCGATACCAACCGCGTCGTCATCATTGATGCCGGCACGGGACTGCGAAATCTAGGGCGCGACCTCCGCGCCATCGGGCACAAGCAGGAACAAATTGTGATCGCGCTTACGCACTTTCACTGGGATCACATCCAGGGCTTTCCCTTCTTTGCCCCGGCCTATGATTCCGGTCAGAAAATCACGTTCCTCACGCTGGGCCGGGATCAGCCCGTTGGCCATCTGCGGGAGATCTTCGAGGTCCAGATGCAGGCGGAATACTTCCCGGTACAATTGGAACAAATGGGAGCCGATTTCGAGTTCCTGCAAATCGCCGATGCCAGCAAGCACTTCACCGGCATCAACAATGTGCAAACCTTGGTCACCGCCCAAAAGCACAACCATCCCGGTGGCGCGTATAGTTTCCGGATCGAACGCAATGGCCAGGTGCTCGTCGTTTGCACGGACGTTGAGCATGGCGAGCAGATCGATCAGCGGCTGGTGGAGCTGGCGCGCGGCGCTGACTTGTTGGTCCATGACGCGCAATACACGGCCGAGGAACTACAGAAACGGCGCGGCTGGGGACACAGCAGCTTTGATCAAGCCATGCAAGTTGCTGAAATGGCTGGCGTAAAAAGCCTGGCCCTCACGCATCATGACCCCGAGCACGACGACGACTTTCTTCTTGCGCATCGAAAAGTTGTGTCAAGAACGGTTCCCCAACACGGTGCTGGCCCGCGAAGGCATGGAACTCCCGATCGGGTAGGTAACCTTCCGCAAAGGGCAATGGCGCACAAATACTGAATAAAATCGTGGTCGTCTTCGTCCCTCAAAAGACAACCGAAGATCAGGACGAGAACGAGCAGGAATGGCAAAAGCGATTATCGATCAACTCTACCGCGGCTCGGTGAGCAGCGGGGAAATTGAAGTTGCATCGGCAATTCATCGCCTCGAATCTGTTAACGCTCGCAGTTGCTTGAAAACGAAAGAAAAAAACATGAAACAAAAAGCCTCTCGACCCGGACTGGGCAGCCGGTCATTTCATTGTTTGATGGCCGTTTTATCGGTCGCGCTGCTCTCACCCACCTATTCTGTGGCGTTGGCGCAGGAGACCGCACCTCAGCCTGCGTTGCCCGGAGAACAGGCTCCCAAGATTCCGAATGATCAATTGGATTCATTGGTCGCACCGATCGCCCTTTATCCAGACCCGCTTTTGAGCCAGACGCTGGTCGCTTCCACCTATCCTCTCGAGATCGTTCAACTCCAACAGTGGTTGGGAAACAATCGCGAATTTAAAGGACAAGGCGCTGGCCGATGCAGTGGAAAAACAGCCTTGGGACCCCAGCATCCAGTCCATGGCGATAGTGCCCGACGTGGTCAAGCAGTTGGGCGATAATATCGCTTGGACCTCGCAGTTGGGAGACGCCTTCCTCTCGCAGGAATCCGACGTGATGGACGCGGTCCAGCGCATGCGCACAAAGGCCGAGGGCGCGGGAACTCTCAAAACCAGCGAGCAACAAACGGTCCAAACTCAGCAGGTGGAGGGCAAGAGCGTTGTCGTCATTCAGCCATCCAACCCCGACGTGGTTTACGTCCCGTCCTACAACCCAACCGTAGTTTACGGCCAGCCCGCCTATCCTTATCCATCGATTTACTATCCACCCTACGGAGCTTACGCGGCTGGGGCGGCTCTTTCCTTTGGCGTTGGAGTCGCGGTCGGAGCAATCTGGGGAAACGGGGGCTGGGGCTACGGTTGCGGCTGGGGTAACAATAACGTCAACGTCAACGTAAACAACAAATACGTAAACCATTACAACAAAAACAACGTCAACAACAAGATCGGCAACAACAGCAACTGGCAGCACAACCCCCAACATCGCGGCGGTGCGCCTTATCCAAACAGACAGACGGCAAACAAGTATGGAGGCGCAAGCAATCGGCCTGGCGCGGCCAACCGGCCTGGTGGCGCGAATGGCAATCGTCCCGGGGCCGGAAATGCCAATCGACCTGGCGGCGGAACAGCCAATCGGCCTGGCGGCTGGAAATGCCAATCGACCTGGCGGCGGAAATGCCAACGGCCCGGGACTGGAAATGCCAATCGGCCTGGCGGCGGAACGGCCAATCGTCCCGGGGCTGGAACTGCCAATCGACCTGGCGGCGGAACGGCCAATCGGCCTGGCGGCGGAACCGCCAATCGGCCTAGCGGTGGAGGTGCTAGCTCCAGGCCAGCGACTCGCCCGTCCACCGGCGCCAACCAGATGGGTAACCGCCAGGTTTCCAGAAGTCCCAGTTCCGAGTAATAGGAGTGCATTCAGCAGTTCTTCTGGCGGTATGAATAGGAGCTCAGCTTCTGCCAGCCATAGCCGGGGTTCCCGCAGCATGGGCGGCGGTGGCGGTGGCGGTCGCCGTGGCGGTGGAGGTCGGAGGTAAACCAATGAAATCAAAATCTACCATTGTCATTTCCATGAAACTTCCACTTCTCGCCGGTGCCATTCTTGGTTTCTGCTCTCTAGCCCCTGCCCTGCTAGCGGCGCCAGAGGGAGAGCAAAAGGGATTCGAGACGGCAAAAGAAGCTGGCGATGCTCTCGTCCAGGCGGCCGAAACCTTTGATGTGCCGGCCTTGGAGGCCATCCTGGGTCCTGGGAGCGCGGATCTCGTTGCTACCGAAGATACCGTTCAGGACAAGAACCGCGCCACCAAATTTGCCGAGATGGCGCACGAGAAGAGTGCGATCGAGGTCGATCCAAAGAACTCAAAACGCGCTACTCTCTCGGTCGGCAATGATGATTGGCCGCTGCCTATTCCAATCGTCAAGCGGAGCGGTAAATGGTATTTCGATGCCAAGGCCGGCCGCGAAGAGATACTGCTCAGACGTATCGGCGCGAACGAGCTGGACGTTCTCAACATTTGCCGCGGCTACGTCGAAGCCCAGGAAGACTATGCGGCCGACAAGCACGATGGTTCAACCGTGAACCAATACGCGCAGCGCATCATTAGCACGCCTGGCAAGCAGGACGGTTTGGCCTGGAAAAATGCCGATGGAACCTGGGGAGGCCCGGTCGGAGAGGATGTCGCCAAGGCCCTGGAGCAGGGCTATACCGATAAGAGCCAACCGTATCACGGTTACTATTTCAAGGTTCTGAAGGGACAAGGTCCCGCGGCTCCCATGGGACAAATGGACTTTGTCGTGAAGGGAATGATGATTGGCGGATTTGCGCTCGCCGCGGCGCCGGCTGATTACCGGGTTACGGGAGTGCAGACGTTCATCGTCAACCAGAGCGGGGTTGTTTACCAGAAGGATCTGGGACCTGATACCCTGAAGACCTTTAAGGAGATGGAACTCTTCAATCCCGACAAAACCTGGCATAGGACCGACGACGATTGGCAGGACGACACGCAAGACGAACAAAACGACGAACAAGAGTGACGCTCTGCGCCGCAAGCTAGTGCAGTGTAATGGATCACCCGGATGCGTGGAAGCGCGCTTCCTCCGAAGGGCTGGCAGCGGCGAGTCGAGGATGATGAATTACCTTCAACGGCAACGCCATGTTCCGCTTACCTAGATTATCGATTGCCGGCGTCACGCTCGCGCTTGCCGCGGGAGTTAGTGCGCTTGCGGGCGAACCTCCAAAAGCCCCGGCCGGAATGGTCTGGATACCGGGCGGCGAATTCAAGATGGGGGCGGTGGTGAACGGCCACGGCAGCCACGAAATGCCGATGGCCTCGAATGACGCGGAGCCGATTCATCCTGTGCGCGTGGACGGCTTCTGGATGGACAAGACGGTCGTGACGAACGCTGAGTTCGAAAAGTTTGTCACAGCGACCGGTTACGTCACCATCGCGGAGCGCAAACCGACGCAGGAGGAATACCCGGATGCGCCGCCGGAAAATCTGGTCGCCGGTTCGGTCGTCTTCACACCACCGGATCACGAGGTCCCGCTGAATAATCACTTTCAATGGTGGGATTACATCAAAGGAGCGAACTGGCGACATCCAACCGGTCCGGAAAGCAACATCGAAGGCAAGGGCAATTACCCGGTCGTGCAGGTCGCCTTTCCGGATGCGGAAGCTTATGCGAAATGGGCGGGCAAGCGGTTGCCCACCGAGGCCGAGTTTGAATTCGCAGCCCGCGGAGGTCTGCAAGGGAAAACCTATGTCTGGGGCGACGACTTCAGGCCCGACGGCAAATGGATGGCCAACACTTACCAGGGAACGTTCCCGGTCAAGGATCAAGGCGGGGATGGCTTCGTCGGTCTTGCGCCGGTGGCGAAATTTCCGCCTAACGGGTATGGCCTCTACGACATGTCGGGCAACGTCTGGCAATGGTGCAGCGACTGGTATCGCCCTGACTATTACCAGACGCTGGCGGACAAGGGCGGCGTAACAAACAACCCACAAGGCCCAGATACCCCGTTCGATCCGGCTGAGCCTAACGAGAAAAAACGCGTCCACCGCGGCGGCTCGTTTCTTTGTAACGACCAGTATTGTTCTCGCTACATCGTCGGCACCCGCGGCAAAGGGGAAGTCAACACTGGCACCAATCATCTTGGTTTTCGTTGCGTGAAATCCGCCGACCAGAAGCTTCAGGCGAACGCGGACAGCGGTGCCTCGCTGACCAAGAGATCTAAATTAGGAACAGCTTCGCTCTCTAGACGAAAATGTTCCTGCCGCTAACATCCTAACGTCAGCAATCGCTGCACCGTTAATAATTCTAGCAACCCATTTAGACAAATCGCATCAAAACCATATGAAAATAAGACCCGTCAGTCTTGTGCTCACCTTCGCCATCTGCGCATTATCGGGCGCGACAGTCTTCGCGGCGGACGCGAAGAAACCGAACATCCTCGTCATCTGGGGCGACGACATCGGGATCGCCAACATCAGCGCCTACAGCAGCGGCCTGATGGGGTACGAAACGCCTAACATCGACCGCATCGGCAAGGAGGGCATTCGTTTCCTCCAATATTATGGCGAGCAATCGTGCACCGCGGGTCGGTCGGCTTTTCTCACCGGTCAGCACATCATCCGCACCGGACTGTCCAAAGTCGGTTTCCCTGGTGCACCCATGGGCATGAGTCAGCTGGATCCTTCCGTCGGCGGTCTGCTCAAGAGCCTTGGATACGCCACCGGACAATTCGGAAAGAATCACGTCGGCGACCGCAATGAGTCGCTGCCCACGGTCAACGGCTTCGATGAATTCTTCGGCAATCTTTATCACCTCAATGCCGAGGAAGAACCCGAGTTGCCCGACTATCCGAAGGACCCGGAATATTTCAAGAAGTTCGGCCCGCGTGGCGTGCTCAAGTGCAAAGCCACCGACAAGGACGATCCCACGGTCGATCCGCGCTTCGGCAAAATCGGCAAGCAGACGATCGAGGACACCGGCCCGCTGACGAAGAAGCGGATGGAGACGATCGACGACGAGACCTCCGCCGCGGCGATCGACTTCATGAAGCGTGAGCACGCTGCGGAGCAAGCCGTTCTTCTGCTGGTTCAACGCAACCCGCATGCATCTGCGCACGCACGTCAGGCCCGAGCATCGAGGCCGCTATAAGCACGGCGACAGCGAATATATCGATGGCATGATCGAGCACGACGATACCGTCGGCACTCTGCTCAAGGCGCTGGACGACATGGGCATCGCCGACAACACGATCGTCGTTTACAGCAGCGACAACGGCCCGCATATGAACACCTGGCCGGACGGCGCGATGACGCCGTTCCGCTCCGAAAAGAACACCAACTGGGAGGGCGCCTTTCGCGTGCCGTGCCTCGTCCGCTGGCCGGGCCATATCAAGCCGGACACCGTGACTAACGAGTTGATGAGCCATAACGATTGGATCCCGACGCTCTGCGCCTTCGCGGGCGAGCCGGATATCATCGGCAAATGCCTCAAGGGCTATGCCGCCAACGGTCACACCTACAAGGTGCACCTCGACGGCTACGACCAGTCGAAATTCCTGACAACGGTGACTGGCAGCGCGGCGAACAACAACGGAGTGAAGAGCGCGCGCGACAGGTTTTTCTACTCCGACGATGACGGCTTGCTCGTCGCGATGCGACAAGGCGACTACAAGTACGTCTTCTCGGAGCAGCGCAAGGAAGGAACGATGGGTGTTTGGGCCGAGCCCTTCACCACTCTGCGCCTGCAAAAGATCTTCAACCTGATGCAGGATCCCTACGAGCGTGCGGACATCACCTCCAATACCTTCTGGGACTGGCAGATCAACCACGTCGGGAGCTGCCTACGGCATGATGGACGACGTCTTTAAGTTCGTCGCGACGTTCAAGGAGTTTCCGCCACGCTCGTTCCCGCCGTCGTTTAATCCGGCGAATGTCCTGGAAGAGACCCTTCGCGGCATCAAAGCCGAGAAGAAGCTGAAGGAGGCATTCCCAATGCTAAACACGGAATCGCCAAACTGAACAAATGGAGAATGCGAAGGTCGGCATTCATTTTGATCGTGTAGCCGTGCCGGGCTACCTCTAATTGCCGTTGAAAAACCATGCAGCGGTGATTCGCTGCGAGATTGTTCCAGACGTGGGACCAAAGTCCAACTGGCAGCCGGAGGCTCCATCCGCAAAGATCATTTTGATGTTGCAACCAGGCTAGGAACAACGACACCATCAGCACCTCTAAATTATGAACAAATACATCGCAGAATTTATCGGCACCTTCTTCCTCGTTCTGACCATCGGTTGCACAGTGGTCGGCGCCATTCCGGGGGTGATTGCGCCGCTCGCGATCGGCGCCGCGCTCATGGTGATGGTCTACGCCGGCGGTCACATCTCGGGCGGGCATTACAATCCGGCCGTGACGCTCGGGGTCCTGATTCGCGGCAAAGTCAAGGTAGCCGACGCGATGCCCTACATGATTTCGCAGCTCCTCGCCGCGGCGGCGGCCGCCGCGACCGTGAAGTTTCTCCGCGCCGGGGTCGTCATAACCCCGGGGGTTCTAAAGATCGGACCGGCGTTGGTGGCGGAGTTTCTCTTTACCTTTGCGCTCGTCTATGTGGTGCTCAACTCGGCCACGGCCGAGGATACCTCGGGCAATTCCTTCTACGGCCTGGCGATTGGAATGACGGTCATGACGGGCGCCTTTGCCGTCGGCGACATTTCCGGTGGAGCATTCAATCCCGCGGTGGCAGTCGGGATTTCCATCCTCGGCCTTGCGAGCTGGAGCAACATCTGGATTTATCTCGTGGCGAATTTCGGCGCGGCCGTGGTCGCCGCCCTCGTCTTCAACCTGATCAATCCGTCCGAGCAGACCGCGAAGAAGTAGTGTTCTGTATCACTTCAAGGGATAGCAATGCGAAGCATCACCGACAACACGATCGGCAACGGGCCGCGGCCTGCATAGTTGGATTGAATCAATGAGAGCGAACTAAAGTCGCGACACTGGATTCATGCGAACGACATGAGACTTCCTGCTCACGTATCTTTCCGCAAAGACCTGGCTCTCCTGCTTTGGCAACCGCATGGGATTCTGGACGAGTCCATTGTGAGCGAAATGGTGGCTTTTATCGACGCTGCGGAAGCGAGAGCCAGCGCGCCCTTCAACCGATTCTGCGACACAACTGTCCTCGACGCGGTGGATCTCAACTTCAAGTTCGTTTTTCATGTCGCGCTGCACCGTCGTCTTGTCTATGCTCGGCATCCACCCGTTAAATCCGCCTTTTGGGTTACGAGTCCGGCGACGACCCATTACGCCAAATTACACGCGATGCTGACCGATTATTCGCCGCTTGAGGTGGCTTTGTTTACGGAAACGCGCCGCGGCCGCAAAATGGCTCGGCGTTCCGGTTGAAGCCCTCACGTTCTAACAATAATAACAGGTCGATTCCATCGGCAAATCGCGTAGCCGGTTGAGATTCTCAACTTTTCCGCGACTGTGCGTCTCCTTAATTAGCACGGTGCAGAAGCTGAGGAATTAGTGCGCAAAAGAGAATTTCAACTGCCGACATGCGACACATGGCAGCTAGCCGTTACCCTCAAGCATTCATTTGGCGGAATCTGATCCGCATAACCAGGCCAATTGCCGCGGTCCTCATCCTGAGTGGCTGCGCGCAAATCGCGACCGTCAAGCAAACAACCCCGCATTTCGCGCCCGTCGGAACCCAGGGAAGCGAGCTGAATGCCGCCGATCGCCAACTGGAAGGCGCAGAAAAGCTGGAGCGCTCCGATCCGTTGCGGGCGCTCGGCGGTTATCTCGCCTCGGCCCACTCGGCCTACGATGAGTTGGATCGGCATCCGACAGACAGAGCGGCGCGCGATCTTTACAACTTCGCGGTTGCGCGCTGCATCGAAGTCATTGAACGCACTCCACTCGATCCATGGACCAAGCCGCTTCCGGTGCCATCACCAGATGGAGAATATCTCCTAACGACCGCTCGACATCGCGGTGCCGATCGCAATCCCGCTAACTACAAGATTATTCCAGCTGATTCGATCGTCATCGGAGGAACCTACTTTGAAAAGCGCATCACGGTTCCAGGCGTCGGCGCGCCCGTCGTTGCAATCGGACGCGAGGAAAAAACTGACTTCCGTAAGAGTTACACATCGCAGCGTCTTTATGCGGCGGCTACTGCGATCATTCGCTTCCACAATCATGGGGCGCAGATCGAGTTTATGGTGCCATTCGACGACAGACAAGGTCACATTGGATGGACATACCCTGCCCCTCGCGGCCGATTTTTCCGCGCCGCTCGCGGTCGGCCTGGTCACTGAGCGCCCGGACAAGCTCGGACTCGTCCGGCTTCTGCGTCCGGACAAATATGCTGACACCGCGCGGCTCACGCGACTGCAACCTTACGATCCCAATCGTACCCCGGTGATTTTTGTTCATGGCTTGCAGGACACGCCCGCGAGTTGGGCGCCGATGATCAACACCCTGCGGGCCGATCCCGAGATTCGCCGGCGCTATCAGTTCTGGGTTTACAGTTATCCGAGCGGTTACCCCTACCCCTACTCGGCGGCGCTTTTTCGTCAGGAACTGGATGGGATCGCGCGCGCCTTCCCCCATCACAAACGCATCGTGCTCATTGGTCACAGCATGGGCGGGATGATCAGCCGTCTCATGATTACCGATGCCGGCGACAAGCTTTGGCTGGACTATTTCGGGAAACCGCCCGCGCAAACACCCATTTATGGCCGGGAGCGCCAGATCCTTGAAGAGTCGCTTATTTTTAATCATCGAACCGATGTGCAACGCGTCATCTTCATGTCCACGCCGCATCGCGGAAGCGATCTGGCGAGTAAACTGGATCGGTCGCATTGGCGCAAGCCTCGTGAGAATGCCGCTGATGGTCGCGACCATTCCGATCACGGTAATCTCCGCCGCGGCAACCGGCCCGGGGGCGACACCCATTAAACGATTCCCCAACAGCATCGATACGCTTTCTCCAAAGAACCGGTTTGTCGTCGAAGTGAACAAACTCCCGATCACGCCGGGCATCCCCTATTATTCCATCATCGGCGACCGCGGGCACGGCGACACCCCGCAGAGCAGCGACGGCGTCGTGGCCTATTGGAGTTCGCATCTCGACGGCGCGCAATCGGAGCTGATCGTTCCATCGAACCATAGCTCGCCCCACAATCCCCAGGCCATCGCGGAGGTGCGCCGCATTTTGGAATTGCGGGATTGATTGCGACTTTACTTTTCGTATAAAGAGCCGAAGCAAACCAATCTCATGAGACCAATCATCCAAATTTTCGCACGCAATTGTCGCTCGTTGATCCGCCACCCTGGAGGCGTCATCCTTCTCCTCGCGGCTGTCGCCCTCTTTGCCTTTCCGGCGAATGGAATCACGCCGCCACCACAAACTGCTGCCCCCACTGGAGCCGACGCCTTCAGCCCGGCCGACGCGAATCACGACGGAAAGTTGTCCCGCGACGAAGCGAGCGATTTTCTTGTCATCCGGGTTTTTGTTGCGCGCGATGCGAACCATGACGGCCGTATGACGTTGGAGGAATGGATCGGCGGCGATCCCACGCGCAGCGCGGATTTCAAGAAGCGTGACGCAAACAACGATGGGATCGTGACGATGCAGGAAGCGATCGCCTATGGGCGCGCGCAGCGGTGTCGTGAATGAAATCATGCGGGAAGCGGACACGAATCACGATGGCGCACTCAGTCAGGCCGAAGTGACGGCCTATTACGCCAGCCGCGAGGGCCCGGCGCACTAGTGGTACCTGGAGGCTCCCCCTGAGACCCGAGGGGGATCGATGAGAATGACGAAGTCCTCAGGGTTCGTCATTCCGAGCGGAGCGCAGCGGAGTCGAGCCGTAACACAGCTCACGAAGCGAGTGAGGCCGGGCTTTCAAATCCCGCGGCGCGACGTGCAAGGTTGCTTTTCGGGGTCTCTCGACTGCGCTCGGGATGACGATCCACTTCGGTGTCGCCATTGGGAATTGGTCGTTCCACCGTATCTTGGCCTGCGAAAATTTGAGCTGTTCGCACTAAATTTCAGAATTCAATGGCTCGAGCGCCATCCCCCGTCGCGATATGGGACTAAAGTCCCATAGGCAACGCCATGGAATCTGGCCAAGTCTCTCTTTTGAATCCTCGTTACGGAACCCACGCAGGACGGAGGATTTGGAGAAAACCGATTCTTGGAACAGATGCAAAAAACTCGACCCCGCAGCCCCGACGAGACCGTGACCGGCACGCAAGGTTATCGTATTGATGCTTCGCTCGGTCCGGCGGTCAATTCTCTGGCGGAACCAACGAACCTGGAAATTCACGGAACGGCTTTTGTATTGCTTCTGGAAACGAAACAATCCACAAATTCGAAAGGCCGGCGACAATCCTTTTCTCCCATTAAGACCCAGAACCAGCACAACCGAAAACCTAGAAAGAACCAATGAGATGAGACAGACACTAACCACACTGAAGTTTCTCGCCGTGATCGCGCTTGGCGTATTCGCGGTGAGCTGCGCCAGTGACACTCACGAAAAACAGAACCTGGCCATTGCCGCCGGCTTCAAAATCATCACGCCGAAAACTGCGGAGCATCAGGCCCTCCTCGCACAGCTGCCGCCGGACAAAGTGACGCCGGTCCACTACAAGGGTAAGACCTACTACGTCCTGCCAGACGCGAAGAACAACCAGGCCTACGTTGGTGGAGCCGAACAGTATCAAGCCTATCAACAGCTCCGTCTGGCCCAGCACCTGAGTAATCAGAACCTGGAAGCCGCGCAGATGAACCAGATGGCGACCATGAATTGGGGCGGTTGGGGCGGTTGGTACGGGTATGGTGGCTGGGGGTGGCGCTGAGCTGACCCGCCAGCGGCCAACCAGGATGACCTATCCGTCAGGCCGGATTCCTTCGATCATGAAATGAGCGCACAGGTTCGATTGAAGGGTGGCGGCGAGCCACCCAGAGACGCTCGAACACTTTCCCGACAAAAACCCAGAACTAACACAACCGAAAACCTAGAAAGAACCAATGAGATGAGACAGACAATAACCACACTGAAGTTTCTCGCCGTGATCGCGCTTGGCGCGTTCGCAGTGAGTTGCGCCAGTGAGACTCACGAAAAAGAGAACCTGGCCGTTGCCGCCGGATTCAAAGTCATCACGCCGGCAAATGCGCAGCAGCAGACCATCCTCAACCAGCTCCCGGCGGGCCAAGTGACGCCGGTCGACTACAAAGGGCACCGATACTACGTTCTGCCGGACGTGGCGCACAACCAGGCCTATGTTGGTGGAGCCTCACAGTATCAAGCTTACCAACAGCTTCGTCTGGCCCAGCACCTGAGTAATCAGAACCTGGAAGCCGCGCAGATGAACCAGATGGCGACCATGAATTGGGGCGCCTGGGGCGGCTGGGGCGGATATGGCGGATGGGGATGGCGCTGAGTTGATCAGGGCAATCTTTCGATCGTGAAACACACGGGCCGCCTCCCGCGAGGCGGCCCGTGACTTCACCAGCGAAAGCAGAAAAGGCAAGCAACCACTTCATCGGTTCGGTTGTGAAACGCGCGGGCCGTCTCTCACGAGGCGGCCCGCGAATTCACGAGCGAAGACAGATTTCCTCCGACGAAGAGTGTAGCAAGACAAAACCAACAGAAAGTCAGATCATGAAACTAAGACGTATTATGCCGGCCCTTGTGCTGGCCTTTTTCGGCGTGGCCTCATCGCCGGCTGCAGACAAGAAGCCCAACATCCTCTTCATCATGGGCGATGACGTGGGATGGTTTAACGTCGGCGCCTATCACCAGGGCATCATGTCCGGCAAGACGCCGAATCTCGACAAGCTGGCCTCCGAAGGCATGCGGTTTACCGACTACTATGCCGAAGCCAGTTGCACGGCCGGTCGCGCAAACTTCATTACGGGCGAAATTCCGCTCCGCACCGGTCTCACGACCGTGGGCCAGGCGGGCGCCGACGTGGGCATGCCGGCGCAAGCCTGCACCCTCGCCACTGCGCTCAAGGCACAAGGTTATGCGACGGGGCAGTTCGGCAAGAACCATCTCGGTGACTTGAATAAGTTCCTGCCGACGGTCCACGGCTTCGACGAGTTCTTCGGCTACCTCTACCACCTCGACGCGATGTCGGACCCATATTGGTTTTCATTCCCGGTCGACGAGGCGTTCTACAACAAGTATGGACCGCGCAGTCTTGTCCATTGCTGGGCGACGGATACGGACGACGCCACGGTGGAGCCGCGTTGGGGCAAGGTCGGCAAACAGAAGGTCGTAAATGAAGGTCCGCTCCCGCCCTTTCCGGACATGTCCAACGTGCCAAACATGCATGATCTCCCATTCCTTAAGGCGAAGTATGACATGACCACCTTCGACCCGGTGCTGGTCAAGGCTTCGAGCGACTTCATGGACAAAGCCAAGAAAGACGGCAAGCCATTCTTCGTTTGGCATAACACTACTCGCATGCACGTCTGGACCTTCCTTTCCAAGAAGTACAACGAAATGCAGAACAACAAGACCAACTATGGTCTGGAAGAGGCTGGCATGGCGGATATGGATGACAATATCGGCACGCTTCTGAAACACCTCGACGACATCGGCGAAGCCGATAACACCATAGTGATCTTCTCCACCGACAACGGGGCGGAAGTGTTCACGTGGCCGGATGGTGGCATGACACCGTTTAAGGCCACCAAGGGCACCGTCTACGAAGGCGGCTTTCGCGTGCCGTGCATCGTGCGCTGGCCGGGCCACATCAAGCCGGGTGCTGTGGAGAATGGCATCTTCTCCGGGCTCGATTGGTTCCCGACCTTAATGGCCGCCGCCGGGAATCCCGACATCACCAATCAACTTCTCAAGGGCGTGAAGCTCGGCGACCGGACCTACAAGAACCACCTCGACGGTTACAATCAGATGGCTTTGCTGGAAGGCAAAGGACCTACCGCCCGCCACGAGCTGTTCTACTTCGGTGGGCCTCACCTCGGCGCCATCCGCATTGATGACTTCAAGTTCCAGTTCTATCTCCAGCCAGCAGGCTGGCCGGGGCCGAAAGTCACGACCGACATGCCCGTCATGTACAACATCCGCCAGGATCCGTTTGAGCGGACGCCGTCCATCGGCGGGCAGAGCCTGAACGACCTTGGAGGAGGTTACATGAATGACTTCTATGCCCGTGAATTCTGGCGGTTCGTCATGGTCCAGCAGGAAGTTACCAAACTCGCCATGACGGCGGTCGACTACCCACCAATGCAGGATCCGGCCTCGTTCAACCTAAGCGCGGTGAAGGCCCAGATCGACAAGATGATCCAAGAGCACCACGCCCAGTAGTCAAGTTGAAGGCTCTCATGAGCCGCAACTACTTCATCGGTTCGGTTGTGAAACGCGCGGGCCGTCTCTCACGAGGCGACCCGCGAATTCACCAGCGAAGGCAAAAAGGCGTAACAATAAAACGAATCTCAAAATCAGCGCTTCTTATGTCGTCCGTCGGGCTGGCGGTCGTCTTCAGTGCTCCGGCACGGGCGCGGAACAAGCCAAGCGAACAAAAACAACGAACTAGAGAGTTTGAAAGCCATGAAACATAAACTCATCAAACACAGCCTGGCCGTTCTTGTTGCGGCAAGCGCAATCCTATCAACGAAAGTTTGTGTAATAGCCGCTGAGCTTACTGGCAACGTGCAGGGAGCGGGCAAGCCAATTGCCGGATCAACCGTGACGCTTTACGCGGCGAGCACCGGCGCGCCAGTGCAGTTAGCCCAAGGAAAGGCCGGCGACGATGGCATGTTCAAACTAAGCTCTAAACAGGCACCTAAAGAGAGCGTCCTTTACGTCATCGCCAAAGGCGGCGCGACGCAGACCGCAGCGTCCAAAGGCTCGAATGACGCCATCGCGCTGCTGGCGGTTCTTGGAACTACGCCGCCGAAGAAAGTCACCGTCAACGAATTCACGACCGTGGCGTCCGCGGCGACATGCGCGCAGTTTCTTCAGGGCGAAACCCTGAGCGGCAAACCGCTCGGGCTGCGCATCGCGGCCGGCAATGTGCCCAACTTTGTCGACCTTGAAACGGGCGGATACGGAGCGACCATTCAGGACGCGCTTAACAGCGCGCAGACCCCCACCATGGCTAACTTCGCCACGCTGGCCAGCCTGATGGCTGGAGCTATCACGCAGGTGCAACCAGACGCGCGCAGTAAGTTCTTCGCCGCCGCCACGTCCCCGACCGGCGGCGTCCCGACGGACACATTGGCGGCGATTGAGAACATTACTCGTTACCCGTGGCATCAGCCGGAGAAGGTCTTCGCCTTGCTGGATGAATTCTATCCCGTCCCGAAGGGCAAGAACCTGCGGCCAACTCCGTTCATGCCTTACTTGAGCTGGGCTCCGAGCGCCTGGATCTTTCCGCTCAAGTTCACCGGCGGCGGTTACAGTGCCGCAGGCAAAATGCAGGTGGACAGCGAGGGGAATGTTTGGACGGGGAACAACTGGCTGGTCGGGGCGCAAAACCAGGATTCGTTATGGGATGGCAACGTCTCCAAGTTCGCGCCGAATGGCAAGCCGCTGTCGCCGATGACCACGGGCTTTACCGGCGGCGGTGTCGAAGGTGTCGGCTTCGGCATGACGCTTGACGCCCAGGACAATTGCTGGGTCACCTGCTATGGCAGCAAGGCGATCGCGAAGTTGGACAAGAACGGCAAACCGCTCTCGCCGTCGGAAGGCTGGACCTTCGGTGGCAAGCTGGGATTGATGCAGGGAATTATCGCCACCCCCAGCGGCGATATCTGGGCGCTCGACCTGCAGCACAGCCAGATTGCTCACTTTCCGAAGGGCGATCCTTCCAAGGGCGAATTGTTGTTTGTCAACAAGACCGGCAACCCCAAAGAAAACCCCGGCAAGCTCTCCGGGCCGTTCCATCTCGTGATTGACCAGCAAGACCGCATTTGGGTCGGGAATGCCATCGGCGATTGGGTGTGCCGCTTCCCCGCGTCGAATCCAAGTCCGGACAAGGTCGAAACTTTCAAGACGGGCTATAGCCCGAGTGGACTCGCCGTTGACAGCAAGGGTAACGTTTGGATCACGTGCCGCTTTGGCACCTCAGATAAAGGCAAGGCCATCATGGGACAAGCGATTGAGGTAGCATCAAAGGGAGGCAATCCCGACCCCATCCTGACGCGGGCCTTGTCCGATCTTCGCACCGCCCCAGAAGGCGGCTGCGTTACCGTGCTCCAGCCCGACGGCAAGGAAGCGCCTTGCTCGCCGATCAGTGGTCACGGTTTAGTTGGCCCGTGGTCGGCCGCCGTAGATGGCGACGATAATGTCTGGGTCGCGAGCTTTGGCCCGGCAACGGCGGGGATTGTGCAGTTATGCGGCGCAAATCCCAAGGCCTGGCCGCCCGGCAAGAAGATGGGCGACGCGATTTCACCGCCCGGCGGCTACGTGGGTGGTGGCATGCAGATGCTTATTGATATCGACATCGACCCGGCCGGGAATGTTTGGGTTGATAACAACTGGCAAAACATCGACGCCGCGCTGGATCGTGCTCCCGAACCTCTGTCCACTCTCGGTGCCGGCCAGGGCGTGGTGGTGTTCTATGGTCTCGCCAAACCGGTCCGCACGCCACTCATCGGTCCCGTACAACAGCCGTGAACCCAACCGGCACCGTCTAATCATTGCTCGTCAAACGAACCACAACCAATAAGACAACAGCATGAGAACAAATCATTGGATACGATTAAATATCTCGCTGATCGCAGCCTTAGCGTTAACCGGAATAGTGATCGGCGACAATAGTCAGGCGGCCGACTCGCCTACGCCCAGCTCCGGCGCAGGAGGCAAGAAGCCCAACATTCTCATCCTTTGGGGCGACGACATCGGGTATTGGAATCTCAGCGCCTACAACCAGGGCATGATGGGTTACAAGACGCCGAACATCGACCGCATCGCCAAGGAAGGCGGATTGTTCACCGACTGGTACGGCCAGCAAAGCTGCACCGCCGGCCGCTCGTGCTTCATCACCGGCCAGTCGGGTTTCCGCACCGGCCTGCTCAAGGTCGGACTGCCGGGCGCGAAGGAAGGATTGCAGGCGCGCGATGTCACCATTGCCGAATTGCTCAAGGCCCAGGGCTACATCACAGGACAGTTCGGCAAGAACCACCTCGGCGACCGCGACGAACATCTGCCCACGGCGCACGGCTTCGGCGAGTTCTACGGCTCGCTCTACCACCTCAACGCCGAGGAAGAACCGGAGAATCCCGACTACTTCAAGGATCCGGAGATGATCAAGAAGTACGGCACCCGCGGCGTCCTTCACACCTGGGCTAACCCGGACGGCACGCAAAAAATCGAGCTGACCGGTCCATTGACGATCAAGCGCATGGAAACGGTGGACGATGAGTTCACCAACGAGGCGCTGCGTTTCATGACCGACGCGAAGAAGGGCGACAAGCCGTTCTTCCTCTGGTGGAATGCCACCCGCATGCACATCTGGACGCACCTTTCGCCGCAATGGGAGGGCAAGACTGGTCTGGGTGTTTATCCCGACGGCATGCTGGAGCACGATCACGACGTCGGCCTTTTACTCGACAAGCTGAAGGAACTCGGCCTCGACGAGAACACCATCGTCATGTATTCCACCGACAACGGGGCGGAGAAGTTCTCCTGGCCGGATGGCGGCACCTCCCCCTTCCGCAACGAAAAAGCCAGTAACTGGGAAGGCGCCTACCGCGTGCCCTGCGCCATCCGCTGGCCCGGCGTCATCAAACCCGGCACCGTCTTCAACGACATCTTCTCGCACGAAGACATGCTGCCCACGCTCCTCGCGGCCGCCGGCGTGCCCGACGTGAAGGAGCAGTTACTCAAAGGAATGAAAGTCGGCGACAAGACCTTCAAGGTTCATCTCGACGGCTACAACATCACCGACACGCTGGCCGGCAAAGCGCCCGACCCGCGCAAGGAGTTCTTCTACTTCAACGACGACGGCTCACTCGTCGGATTGCGTTACGAGCAATACAAAATCGTCTTTGCCGAACAGCGCGCGATCGGTCTGGATGTCTGGCAGGATCCCTTCGTGCCGCTGCGCTTCCCCAAGCTGTTCAATCTGCGCTCTGATCCGTTCGAGATCGCCGACCACGAAAGCATTAGTTACGGGAAGTGGCGGGTCGATCACGCCTTCGTTTTGGTCCCGGCGCAGCAATACGTCGGGCAATTCCTCGCCTCGTTCAGGGAATTCCCGCCGAGCCAGAAAGGCGGCAGCTTCTCGCTCGATGACGCAATGACGAAACTGTCGGAAGGCGCACACAAAGACTAATCCACGTGCCGACGAAAAAGGCCGTTTTGCGACCTCGGCAGATACGGAAAATACCTAGGACTAAAGTCCCATAGGCAAGGCGGCCATAATCGGAGACGATGAACCGTGAAAGCGCCCGTAAATTTTCAGCGCGATCCGAAAACCAAACCACACAACGAAAGGAAAAATGAAAAGGCGAACGTTAATTCGTAGCAGCTTATCGCTGCTGGCAGCTCACAGGCGCGCTCCTCGGCGCAGCCGGATCGGTTCAGGCGCAAGACAAGAAACCTAATATCCTCTTCATCATGGGCGATGACATCGGCTGGATGCAGCCGAGTTGCTATCACCGCGGCCTGATGGTGGGGGAAACACCAAACATTGACCGGATTGCCAACGAAGGCGGGATCTTCATGACCGCCTACGCGGAGTCGAGCTGCACCGCCGGACGCACGGCCTTCTTCACGGGCATGACCCCCATGCGCGCGGGCATGCTCATGCCGCAGTTGCCGGGCGCGATTTCGTATCTGCGCCCCGGCACGCCGACGCTCGCCAGGTTCCTCTACAATTTGGGATACACCACCGGCCAGTTCGGCAAGAACCATCTGGGCGACAATCCGGATTCCCTGCCGACGGCGCACGGCTTCCAGGAATTCTGGGGTTATCTCTATCACCTGGACGCAATGGAGCAGGTCAGCTTCCCGGATATCAACAAGACCCCCACCGAACAGGGCGTTGTGCCGCCGTGCAGAACGATTCCGATTCCCGGAGTTCCGAACCCCCCGGGCGAAGTTGACCCGAAGACCGCCAATTGCCTGACGCCGCCGCGCCCAGTCCTCTGGATGAAGTCCTCCGACGGCACGGCCAAGAACCAGAAGGGCAAGGATGAGGGTCCGCTGACGTTGGAGCGCTCGAAGACGGTAGATGAAGAGATTTCCTCGCACGTGATCGACTTTCTCGATCGAAACGATCCCAAAACGACGAACAAGCCGTTCTTCGTCTGGTACAACCCGGCCCGCATGCACATCACGACCATGCTGTCGCAGAAGTATCTGGACATGCTGGGCACCAAGGGCGGCAAGGACTGGGGCCCCAACGAAGCAGGCATGAAGCAGTTGGACGACAACATCGGCCTCGTGCTGAAGAAGCTCGAGGACATGGGCCAACTCGACAACACCATCGTCGTTTTCACCACCGACAACGGTGCCGAGACTCAAACCTACCCGGATGGGGGCGTCACCCCGTTCAAAGGCACCAAGATGACGACGTGGGAAGGCGGCATGCGCGTTCCAGCCGTCATACGCTGGCCAGGCGTGATCAAGCCGGGCACGATCTTCAACGGTATCTTCGCCCTGTATGACTGGCTGCCCACGTTCGTGGAAATCGCCGGCGGCCCGAAGGGGGATGAGCTCAACAAGCAGATCATGGCGGGCAAGTACGAGGGCATCAAAAAGACCAAGCTCGCCGGTATCAACCAGCTCTCTTACCTCCAGGGCAAGACGCAGAGCAATCGCGATTACTTCTTCTACTACCAGGGCTCCATCCCATCGGCGGTGCGCTACAAGAACTGGAAGTTCTACTACACCATGATGGGCGCGACCGGCGTCCGGTCGATCGAAGCCCCTGAGACGTACGCCTGGACTCAGATCGACAACATCGCGCGCGATCCGTTCGAACAGGCCTGGGGGGACGGTACGAAGAGCGTGACGGGGTACGGCGGTGTCCTCGCCTCCCCGAGCACGGCGTACCTGTACGACTGGAACCTCCTGCCCATCGGCCAGCTCATGTGGATGAAGGAACTCATGTCTTACGCTGAGTTCCCGCCGCTCCAGGAGGCAGCGAGTTACAACCTCTCCAACATACTCCAGAAGGTGAAGGAGATGGACGCGCAGCATCCGAGCCAATAACCGATCGCCAGCCTGGGATTGATAACGACGGCGGGCGGCTCGAAAACGGGCCGCCTGTTCGTCTGGAAATACCGATCTCTTATCGTTGCAGCCAATTCATAGGTTCGGTTGTGAAACGCGCGGGCCGTCTTTCACGAGGCGACCCGCGAATTCACAAGCGACTAAGCCTCCCTGGAACAAACAGTGCAGAGATAAACAAGAAGGAAACTGAAATGAAACGAAACCTAACTACTCACGTCTTATCGCTGCTGACCGCGTCGGCAGCGATCTTATGCGTGTCCGCTTCGGTTCAGGCCGCGGACAAGAAACCAAACATCGTCATGCTCATGACCGACGACACCGGCTGGGGCGACTTCGGCTGTTACGGTGGTGGCCCAAACCTTGGCCATCCGACTCCGAACATTGATAAGATCGCCAGTGAAGGAGCTGTCTTCACGAACTGGTATGGTCAGGCGAGCTGCACGGCGGGCCGCTCTTCGTTCATGACCGGTCGTTATCCGATCCGCTCCGCCCTCTCGGTCGTCGTAGCTCCGGGCGACCCGAACGGCCTGACGAAATCCACGCCGACCATCGCCGAGTTCTTCCAGAAGAACGGCTACTCGACCTATTTTTCCGGCAAGTGGCATCTGGGCGATCAGCCCAAGTTCTACCCGATTGAGCATGGCTTCGACGAAATGAAGGAATTCGCCGCCTATTATCCGGGCGTCTATACCTATGACGACACCTCATGGTTCGCTCATCCGTGGTTCCCGAAATTCAACAAGGAGTATTGGGAGATGTATCAGAAGGTCGTGAACCTCTACGAGTGGGAAGGCGTCGCCGGCCAGCCGGCAAAAAAGGTCGCGCGCATTGACTACGATTACCTCCATGAATTCGACGTGCGGCAGGCCGCTTCGGCGGTGGAATACATCAAGGCGCACGCCAATGGGGACAAGCCATTCTTCATGGATGTCAACTTCATGAAGATGCACAATCCGAACATTCCGGCCCAGGCGTTCATCGGCAAATCACACCTCGGCAACTACTCGGATGCCCAGATGGAACTGGACGACAACATCGGCAAGGTCATGGCGGCAATTCGGGAAGCGGCGCCCAATACCATCGTCATTATCACCGCCGACAATGGCGCGTGGCAGGATGCGTGGCCGGACGCGGGCGTGACGCCGTTCCGCGGCGAAAAAGGTTCAGTCGTTCGAAGGCGGTTTCCGCGTGCCCGGTATCATGTGGGCTCCCGGCAAAATTCCGGCCGGCGCGCATTACGGCGAGATGATGTCGCACATCGACTGCTGGTCAACGCTGGCCACCATGGTCGGGCTCACCCCGCCGCCCCATGGCGCATGGAAAGACAACGACGGGAAGCCCATCTATTTCGACAGCATTGATAACAGTGCTTATATCATGGGCAAGTCCCCGCATTCAGCGCGCGCCGGGTGGATCTATATGGATGGCGAAAGCTTTGGCGGCATGCGCGCCGATATCGGCGGCGATCCCGAGAATCCCGATCTCCACATCGCCTGGAAATATCTCTATACGGCCAAAGACACCTGGCTTGGCCCAAAACAGGATCTCGGCGGCATCGGCTCGGTCTACAATCTCACGATGGATCCGTATGAGAAATACGACATGACCTTTAACGGGGCGGTGAGCACACGCATGCCAACCACCTCGCCGGGTCGCTATGCCGGCTATGACAACGGCTGGATCCTATCGCTGATGTATGTCCCGCTGATGGAGTTTGACAAATCCCTTGTGGATTATCCGAGCATCAAACGCTTCCCAGGCGGAGCTTCGAACGACATGCAACCGAATCTTCAGGTTCCGGGGAACCCCTTGCCTTTGATGGATATTCACAAGGTCGTGCAAACCGTAGGTGGGGGCGACTAGTTAATAGGTTCGGTTGTGAAACACGCGGGCCGTTGAACAAAACTGAAACGGTAAAGACTGAAACACTGAAATGTCGCATCGTTATTCAACCGGTTGCTCTGATTTCAGCTTTCAGCTTTCGTAATTTCAGTTTTTCCCTCACCGACCCGCGAATTCACCAGCGAACAAACCTTTCGAAAAACAAAACGACAAACAAACACAAGAACATGAAACCAATACTTAACATCACCAAAGTGGCTGCCCTGTTCGCGCTGGCGCTAGCCGTAACCGTCACTGCCCGCGCCGGAGACTTGAAAGCCGCGGCTGGGCAAGCCATTCAGAACTTCAAGCTGGCAGATCCTGGCCTGACCCGGTTCTTCGAGAATTCGGCCGGCTATGCAGTCCTGCCTTCCGTCGGCGAAGGCGGATTTATCATCGGGGGTCAGCGCGGCGACGGGCTGGTCTACCATAGAGGCAGCGTAGTAGGCAAGGTAACAATGACCGAAGTCAGTATCGGGGCGCAGGCCGGCGGCGGAAAGTTCTCCGAAGTCATCTTCTTCGAGACGAACGCGGCCCTCGAGTCTTTCAAGGCGTCCGAGTACAAGATGAGCGCCGCCGCAAAGGCATCGGTCGTCGCATCGGGTGTGGCGGCGAACGCCAAGTATGAACAAGGCGTGGCGGTGTTCACGCTGCCCAAGGCCGGAGCGATGGTGGCAGCCGCGGTCGGCGGGCAGAAGTTCAAGTTCGAACCGATTCAGTAGACCGGCACAGCCCGTTAACCGGGGCTGATTTTTACGAGGAGAGCGGGCTGTCCCCCAACCCGCGACTTCACCAGCGAGACGATCATCGGAACTAACAGAAGCAATGAGACTATTCCGACACGAGCAAACGGAAACGGCGGAGATGAAATTTGAAGGCTCTATTACTCTGCTACCTCCGGTTGAAGTTACCTCGCAGAACGTATCCGGGATTCATGAACCATCCAAATCCGAGTCGCGATCCTCCACGGCCGACTCGACTCGATCGCTTCTCTCCCGTCCGTCGCTGCCCGAACTGCGTGCGATGGGCAAGGCTCTGCGCGACAAATGTCCGCGCGAATCTCACGCGGATTGGAAGCCACCAAACAACCGGGCGGATCCCGTGGCGCTCGTGGAGCAATCGGACAAGGGACGCATCCCGCGGCTGATCCCCGTCCGGCACGGCCGGATGATTCAGACACCATTCACTTTCTACCGTGGCGCAGCCCTAAGTATGGCGAACGATCTCGCCAGCACGCCCGCAACCGGATTGCGCGTGCAGGCCTGCGGCGATTGTCATCTTTCCAACTTCGGCGCGTTCGCCACCCCGGAGCGACGGGTCATCTTCGACATCAACGACCTGGATGAAACGCTGCCCGCCCCTTGGGAATGGGACGTGAAGCGCCTGGCGGCCAGCTTTGTTCTCGCCTGTCGCAACAACGGCTTCAGCGAAAAGCGCGCGCGGGAGGCCGCGGTCGCGTGCGTTCGATCGTATCGCCAGCGAATGGCCGAGCTCAGTGAGATGAAGGTCCTGGATATCTGGCACGCGCACATCGACATGGAAGACCTGATCCTCAAGGTCCGGGACAAGCAAACTCGTGCGCGTATACGGAAACGTTTGACCGAAGCGCGCTCACGCAGTGTGGCTGAGCATGATTTCCCGAAACTGGCAGAGGTTGTGGACCGCTTGCCAAAGATCAAAGATAACCCTCCCCTGATCTATCATTGGCGAGAGCACGAGCATGAGAAGTTTTTCGAGGGCGTAAAAACAGCCTTCGCCAGCTACCGCGCAACGATGCAGGAAGATCGCCAACTGCTCCTCGATCATTACGAGCTGTGCGACGTCGCGATCAAGGTTGTCGGTGTCGGAAGTGTGGGCACCTGGTGTGGCATTGTGCTGCTCCTGGCCGGCGAAAAGGATCCGCTTTTCCTTCAGATTAAAGAAGCCGGCCCCTCTGTCCTGGAGGCCTACGCTGGACAGAGTATCTATCCCAACCACGGCCAGCGAATTGTCAACGGCTGCCGGCTGATGCAATCGGCCAGCGACCTGTTCCTGGGCTGGACGGTCGGCCCGGATGGACGACAACTTTACGTCCGACAGCTCAGGGACACGAAGATCAAGATGCTCGTCGAGATGTTCGATCCCACGACGATGACGCAGTACGCCGAGTTATGCGGATGGACCCTCGCCCGTGCGCACGCCCGCTGCGGTGAGCCGGCAACGATCAGCGGATACCTCGGCAATAGCGACAAGTTCGACCAGGCCATCGCTGACTTCTCCATCGCCTACGCGGATCAAAGCGAACGCG